>NZ_JAKJIC010000004.1 GCF_021864535.1 Oryzibacter oryziterrae | reverse complement strand
CGCGTCGTTCAAGTCCTTGATCTCGCGGGCCGAGCTGTCGGCCTCCGTCTTGGAATGCTCGACCACGCCCGAGGTGGCGACCACTTCGTCACGGATCTCGCGGATCGAATGCTCAAGCCGTGCGGCCGCCTCGGCCAGGGAGCGGACGATGGCGGCCGTCTCGCCGGTGGTCTCGGTGACGCGGCGCGCCTCGCCGTCGGCGGTGCGGGCCGCAGCGTCCAGATCCCCTGACGCTCCCAGCATGGCATCCATGGACTGGGTCGTCCGTGCAAAGGCGTCGGTGGCATTGCCATGGAAGCGACGCAGCATCTCGTCCAGCCGCGCGTTCAGCGCCAGCTTGGCCGCCTGCTCACGCTCGGATTCGTCTTCGAGCTGGGCACGGCGGTCGGCATCGGCACGGAAGCGCTGCAGGCAGGCACTCATGCGCTGGATCTCCTCGAAGGAGCTTGCAACAGCGGGGGCATTGGACAGCGTGCCCTCGGCCAGCGCCTCCATGCCGGCGGCGACACGCACCACCGGGCGGGCGACCGCCCGGCCGATCCACCAGCCGGCTCCGATGCCGATCAGGCAGGCGACGATGCCGCCGAAGGCCAGCCAGCGGATGGTGGCGTCGGCTTCGGCCATCAGTTCGGCGCGCGGGACAGCGAGGTGCAGCGTCCACACCGTGCCGGCGGGATCGAGTGCCACCGGCAGCTTGAGATCGAGCGTGTCGGCCAGCATTTCCGCACGGGCGCTCGCCCCGGCCGATCCGAGGTCCGTGGGCTTGCCCACCAGTTCGGCCTTGTTGGAGCCCACCACGGTGCCGTCGGCAACCACGGAGATCTCACCGGAAGCAAAAGGATTGAAGCTTGTGACGATCTTGGAGAATTCCGCCAGCGACAGATCGAAGCCCGCAACACCGACCACCTTGCCGTCGCGCAGGACGGGCGCAGCCGTCGAGGCCATCAACACGCCGTTGCTGGTGTCCACATAGGGCGGGATCACCGTCGGCTTTCCGGCCTTCTCGGCGCGCGCATAATAGTCCTGGGTATACTCGCCCGATGTATCATAGGTGGTCAGGTCGTTGTTGCGCTTGGCCTTGCCACTCTCGCGCACCCAGTAAGGCGAGAAGATGCCGACGCTATCGGTGCCGTCGACAGACTTGGGCGACGACGCGCCGCCCATTTCCCCCGGCCTCAGCACCACCCAGCCGCCAAAATAGCTCGCTGGTGCCGTCTCCACCACGCGGGCCACCGCCCGGTCGATGGCGGCGCGGTCGTTGCTGGTTCCGTTCTGTGCTTCGACAGCGTGAGCCAGGCTTTCGGCACGGGCGAGCGAGTCGGCAAAGAAGCCCCGGACAGCAGCGGAGGTGGCATTGCCGGCCACCTCTGCACGGCTGACCGCGTTGCGCTCGGCTTCACCCCGCAGGGCAAAGGCGACCACCGTGGTGAACAGCCCGACGACAACCATGAAAAGAAGCGAAACACTGACGGCAAAGACCGTGGGAAGGCGAAGATGACGGAACTTCATCGGGAACCACCGGAATCAGCATTCGTGCGTGGCACGGTGCCGACGGTTTATACCAATGTGGTTAACGCGTCCTAAAAACACTGATCAAGCAATCAGTTACGCAATGCGAAGCAACGCGTATTCAAATCAGGGCCGGTTCAAGCAACCGGCCCCGCCCTGCGGTCCTCGCCGCCTCGGTTCACTTGCGCTTGAGCGCGGCGGCCAGAGCGGCTGCCATGGCGCCACCGCCGGCTTGCGGCGGCGGCGACGACCGGCGATTGTTCTGGCCATCGCGATTATCACCGGCGGTCCTGCCGCCACCGGCGGGGCGACCGCCTTGCGCGCCCTGGCCGTCGTCCTTGCGCATGGAGAGCGCGATGCGCTTGCGCTTGGCGTCCACCTCGACCACGCGCACCTTCACCACGTCGCCGGCCTTGACCACGTCGCGCGGGTCCTTGACGAAGCGATCGGCAAGCTGGCTCACGTGAACGAGGCCGTCCTGGTGCACGCCGATGTCGACGAAGGCGCCGAAGGCGGCCACATTGGTCACCGTGCCTTCGAGCACCATGCCGGGTTTCAGGTCGGAGATTTCCTCGACGCCCTCGGCAAAGCTGGCGGTCTTGAACTCGGGCCGCGGGTCGCGGCCGGGCTTTTCCAGTTCGCCCAGAATGTCGCGTACGGTCGGAAGGCCGAAGCGGTCGTCGACGAAGGCGGCCGGCGACAGGCCCTTCAGCGTCACAGTATCGCCCATCAACGAGCGGATGTCGCGCCCGCAGGCGGCGATGATCTTCTTGGCAAGACCATAGGCTTCCGGATGTACCGAAGAGGCATCGAGCGGCTCGTCGCCGTCGCGGATGCGCAGGAAGCCGGCCGCAAGCTCGAAGGTCTTGGCACCGAGGCGCGGCACCTTGGTGATGTCCTTGCGATTGCGGAACGGGCCGTTGGCGTCGCGGTGGGCAACGATGGCCTCGGCCAGCGAGGCCCCGAGACCGGAGACGCGTGCCAGCAGCGAGGCGGAGGCGGTGTTGAGGTCGACACCGACGGCGTTCACCGCGTCTTCCACCACCGCGTCCAGCGCCTTGGCCAATCGCGACTGGTCGACGTCATGCTGATACTGGCCGACGCCGATGGACTTCGGCTCGATCTTGACGAGTTCGGCCAGCGGGTCCTGCAGGCGGCGGGCGATCGACACGGCGCCACGCAGGGACACGTCGAGACCGGGGAACTCCAGCGCCGCCAGTTCGGAGGCCGAATAGACCGAGGCGCCCGCTTCGCTCACCACAACCTTGATGGGCTTGGGCGGCGGCAGGTCGCCGAGCAGCGCGGCCACCATGCGGTCGGTCTCGCGGCTGGCGGTACCGTTGCCGATGGCGATCAGCTCCACCTTGTGCTTGCGGATCAGCGAGGCGATCTCCGCCATTGCGCCCTGGATGTCGTTGCGCGGCTGGAAGGGATAGACCGTGGACGTCGCCAGCAGCTTGCCGGTGCCGTCGACCACCGCCACCTTGACGCCGGTGCGGATGCCGGGATCGAGGCCCATGGTGGCGCGCGAGCCGGCGGGAGCGGCCAGCAGCAGGTCCTTCAGATTGTCGGCGAAGACGCGGATGGCCTCTTCCTCGGCCCGCTCGCGCATGGAGTTCATGAGGTCGAGCGACAGCGACAGCTGCAGCTTCACCCGCCAGGTCCAGCGGCAGACGTCGAACAGGAAGCCTTCCGCCGACAGCTTGGCGGGGATGTTGATGGAGAAGGTCTCGGCGATCATCCGCTCCACCGGCTTGACCGGTGCCGGATCGTCGGCGTCAAGCTCGAGCTCCAGCGACAGCACGTCCTCATTGCGACCGCGCAGCATGGCGAGCGCGCGGTGGCTCGGGACATTGGTCCAGCGTTCGCGATGATCGAAATAGTCGGCGAACTTCTCGCCGGCCGCTTCCTTGCCGGCCACCACGGTGGCCTTCAGCTGGGCGCGGTCCTGCATGTAATGGCGCAGGCGGCCGACCAGTTCGGCATGCTCGGCGAAGCGTTCGGTCAGGATGTCGCGGGCGCCGTCGAGCGCGGCCTTGATGTCCGGCACCTGCTCGTTGATATAGGCGGCCGCGGCTTCCTGCGGGCTGAGGTGACGGCTGGTGAACAGCGCGTCGGCCAGCGGCTCCAGACCCTTTTCCTTGGCGATCTCGCCCTTGGTGCGGCGCTTGGGCTTGTAGGGTGCGTAGAGATCCTCGATCTCGGCCTTGGTATCGGCGCCGGCGATCTTGGCGGCCAGCTCCGGCGTCAGCTTGCCCTGCCCGTCGATGGACGTCAGCACAGCGGCGCGGCGGGCTTCCAGCTCGCGCAGATAGCTCAGACGCTCGTCGAGCTTGCGCAGCTGGGTGTCATCGAGGCCGCCGGTGACTTCCTTGCGGTAACGTGCCACGAAGGGCACCGTGGCGCCCTCGTCCAGCAGGCCGACGGCCGCGTCGACCTGGGCCGGGCGACAGCCGATCTCGGCGGCGATCCGGGCGGAAATGCGGGTGCGAACGTCGGCTGCGTCGGTCATGCTGGCTCCGGTCGGTCCGGGTTGAATCGGGTGGCGACCATAGGGACCGAAGTCCTGCCACGCAACACCCCGCGCGGCGAGCCGGTGGATAAGGCCTGACACCGGAAGCTCGATATCAGGGCCACTTTCGCAAGTCCCTGGACGCTTGAGGCGAGACAACCATCACGGCCCGCGACGCTTGCGTCACGGTTCCATGCATCCCGGGTCACCCGTTCGTCTGCGATCAGCCGAAGCCGATCCGGACGGTCAGGCCGCGTCCTGGCTCGACACCACCTTGAGGGTCGGCGTCTTCTTGGCGCGCGGAGCACGGGTCTTGGCCGGCTTGCGGGCGACGACGGCCTCGGCCATTTCTTCCATGATCATGGCCTGGGCCGACAGCCAATGCTGCTCGGCGCAGCCATCGGGGCAACCTTCCGACACCCAGATTTCATGGGCGCGGGCACGGATCTTGTCTTCGAGATCTGACATGTTTTCACTCCTCGTCCAATTGGCGTGTCTTGAACACCGGCTTGCTGACTTCGTCGGCACATGGCCGCGTCAGGCCACAATCTCCGTTCTTATACTTATCTCAGCAAATCCAGCCGAAGCACCCGATCTGTATACTGGCACATATCGTCAAGCGAATCGGCTCACATTCACAGACTTCATCTATCAAGTCTGTGTGACAATAGGAAAAAATGACATTGAGACCGATAACACGATACATTGATCATCATTTGAGCAGCAGGATTTTTTTGCGGCTAACCAGTTGCACCTGATTTTCGCAAAATGCCGAAGGCTTTGGCGCTGCTCTGGCGCACGAAGAGCGGATCAAGGGCAGGATCAGCTGCGAATACTCGCGGCGATGGCCGGAGCCAGCGCCCGCACGTCGGCCACCAACCTGTCGACGTCGCAGGTGACGAGGCGCCCGTCCCGGACCACCTGTCTTCCGGCAACGAACACGTCGGTGACGTCGGAGCGGTTGGCGGAATAGACCACGTGCGTCATCGGATCGAACAGCGGCACCGCGTGCAGCCTGTCCATGGCGAGCAGCAGGAAATCGGCCTCCTTGCCGACTTCGAGCGAGCCAAGTCGATCGGCAGCACCGAGGGCCCTGGCGCCGTTGATCGTCGCCATGCGCAGCGTCTCGGCAGTGGACACCGCCGCCGCGTCGCCGCTGGTCGCCTTGTGCAAGGTCGCCGCGAGGCGCATGGCCAGCCACATGTCGAGATCATTGCCGGAAATGGCGCCATCGGTGCCGAGCGTCAGGTTGATGCCGACCTTGAGCATGTCGGGAATGCGCGCAAAGCCCGAGGCAAGCTTGAGGTTGCTCGTGGGATTGTGCACCACATGGGTGCCGCTCTTTGCGAGCAGATCGATCTCCCCGTCGGAGAGATGAACGCAATGGGCGAGCACGCTGCGCGGTCCCAGAAGGTCCAGCGCATCAAGGTGCTCGATGACGCGCCGGCCGTAGCGCTCGGTCACCGTCGCCTGCTCCGCAAGCGTTTCGGCGGCATGGGTGCAGAAGAAGCCTTCATTGGCACGGGCAAGGGCTCCGGCGACCGTCAGTTGCTCGGGGCCGACAGTATAGGTGCCGTGCGGCAGCGTGCCGGAGAAGACGAAGCCGTCGGCGGGGTGGCTTGCGAAGAAGGCTTCCGCGTCGGCTTTCCGGCGATCGACCAGCTTGCCGTCCATGCCCGGATAGTCGAAGAAGATGCCGCCGGCGGCGATCCGCATGCCGAGCGACCGCGCCGCCGCCACGGTTTCCTCGGGAAACCAGAACATGTCCATCACGGACGTGACGCCAGAGAGCAGCAACTCGGCCAGCCCAAGCTCCGAGCCAAGCCGGCAGGTCGTGCGGTTCAGAATGGCGCCTTCCGCCTTCCACACCGTCTGCAGCCAGGGCTCCAGCGGCAGATCCTCGACGAGGCCGCGGAACAGGCCGTCGGCGGCGTGGCAATGCATGTTGATGAGGCCGGGCATCAGGATGCGGTCCGGCGCGTCGATCACTTCGTGGGCGTTGCTGCCGATGTCTCCGGCCGACCCGACGGCCGTGATGCGTCCGCCGTCCACGGCGATGGCGCCGTCGGCAATCACGGACATCCCGGCGTCAACGGTCACCACATGGGCAGCGCGAATGATCAGGTCATGCAAGGCAGGCATTGGTGTCTCTCAGGTCAAGGCATCGATCGTCATGCCGACACCATACTTGGCTTCTTGCTCTTTCTTCATGTCATCCTTGAATTTGTCCAGCAGTGCCTGCTGCTCTTCCTTCGGCAAGGCCTTGAACTGGTCGAGCGTGAGCTTGTGACGGGCCAGCCAGGCCTCCAGCGCCCGCTCTTCCGGCGATTGCTTCATCCACTTCAGGAACTCGTCCTTGCCGACGCTCTGGTGCTCCAGCTGCGTGTCCCTGCGGATTTCGCCGAGGAGGCGATCAACCTGATCAGGATCGATGTCGGGCAGATCGCCATAGGCGCCCTTTTTCACCTGCAACAGGCTGTATTCGCTGAGAACCCCGGTCGAAGTCCCGGTCAGTGCCTCCGCCTGCCGGACGGCGGCAATCCCCTGGAACAGAGCGGTGGTTGCCGCGTCGGCCGGACGGCCGCTGTGCGTCAACACACGTCCACCCGCCAGATGAGCGCCCGTCGCCTCGGTGAGCTCGGCAAGATCAAGTTCGGTGAGGAAGGCCAGGGCATCGCCCGCGGTGTCAGC
This sequence comes from Oryzibacter oryziterrae, assembly GCF_021864535.1. GTDB lineage: Bacteria > Pseudomonadota > Alphaproteobacteria > Rhizobiales > Pleomorphomonadaceae > Pleomorphomonas > Pleomorphomonas oryziterrae. The sequence goes on along the minus strand of NZ_JAKJIC010000004.1, from coordinate 279,827 downwards.
CGCTCCGTCTTTGGCGTCCGGCGAGATGACCGGGGTATTCAGCGGCGAAACGGTCAGGGACATGCCTCTCTCCCCCATGGCAACGCCTTGCAGGTGGCCTCCCTCCCGGCGATCGCCGACGAAGCCTTTCACGCAGCGCGGGTCGCAGGTTCAGTGCCGACTGACAAGACACAAGACATCGGCAGAACATGCAATCTCCATGCCTTCCCACCCGAAAATGCGCGCCAAGCGGCAGGTTATTGGCCACAAGTATCGGCACAAGCAGCCGAAATTTCCTGGCCGCAGTCAAAGCAAGCCACTTCGCCGGGACCTGGCTGCAAGCGCGAATCAGGTCAACCCTCACTCCTACACTTTTGCCGAGCGGCATTTCTTGCCGCGCCACCCCGGAGTTCTCCGGGAAGCACCAGACTTCTTACATAAAAGAAAGATGGCAAAGCATCATTCCGCATAAATATTCAAACACAAAGGACACGTCATCAGGATTATTGACAGGAACACAGGTATAGAAACGAGACAACGCCTACGCACTTTTCGCTACCGGGTGTAAAATCGCTCATTCCATGCACAGATCACTAATTTTAACGCGTAAGGGCGAAGGAAATAGGCAATTTTAACGAGTTGGAAACCTTCGATTATATACGAATGCCACAATAAATCCGCGTCTGCCTCGACCTGCAGGAGACCTTCATGGCCGCCACACCCCAACGGTTCTACGCTTCCACGGCGAATGAGCTTGCCTTCTTTCAGATCGGCCCTGCCGTTACGGCCACGCTGAGGGAAAACAAGGCCTACATCATGGGCGTGCTTCCGGAGGCTCTGGAAGCCTTCTACGCCCATGTGGCCGGCGTGGAGCAGACGCGCCGCTTCTTCCACTCGGCCGAGCATATCGCCCACGCCAAGGCCGCCCAGCTCAAGCATTGGGGCGTCATCACCGACGGCAAGTTCGATGAGAGCTACATTGCTTCGGTCACCCGAATCGGCGAGGCGCACAATCGCATCGGCCTGGAGCCGAGCTGGTACATCGGGGGCTACAGCTTCCTGCTCTCGGCACTGATCGGGCGGATCAACAAGGATTTCGCCGGCTCGCTCTTCGACCGGTCCGGCGCGGCGGACAAGCGCACCACACTGATGCAGGCCCTATCGCAGGCGATCCTGCTCGACATGAACTTTGCCATCGGCGTCTATTTCGAAGCCAGCCGACGGGCCGGCCAGCAGGCGCGGAACGAGCTTGCCCAGACGTTCGAGGCCAGCATCGGCGTGATCACCGAACGCGTGGTGTCTTCGGCGGGGGTGATGACGCGTCTGGCGGCGGACCTTTCGGTTGCAAACCGGACGGCGCACGAGAAGGCCGACAGCGTGACCCACGGCTCGGAGGAAGCCTCCAGCAACGTGCAGGCCGTTGCAGCAGCGACTGAGGAGCTGACCAGCTCCATCGGCGAGATCTCCCGCCAGGCTGCCAGTGCGGCCCAAGCGGCCGGTTCTGCCGCCGCCGACGTCCGCAAGACGGCTGCCCGGATCGGCGAGCTGTCGCATGCCGCCCAGAAGATCGGCGACGTGGTGGAACTCATCAACAACATCGCCGGCCAGACCAACCTTCTCGCCCTCAATGCCACGATCGAAGCCGCGCGTGCCGGGGAAGCCGGCAAGGGCTTTGCCGTCGTCGCCGCCGAGGTCAAGCAGCTGGCCGACCAGACCGCCAAGGCGACGTCCACCATCGGCCAGCAGATTTCGGACATCCAGAACTCGACCCAGGGGTCGGTGCAGGCGGTCAACGAAATCTCGAAGGTCATCGAAAACCTCACCGAGATTGCCGGCACCATTTCCTTCTCGGTGGACCAGCAAGGCACGGCAACGCGCGAAATCTCTGCCAACGTGCAGCTTGCCGCCCAGGGAACCAGCCTTGTCGCGCGCGACATCGTCGAGGTGACCGAGGCCAATGAGAGCGCCGCCACCGCGACCGCCGATCTCTCGGCTTCAGCCGGCTCGCTCAACGAGATTTGCCGCACGCTGAAGTCAGAGGTGGCCAATTTCCTGAATTCGGTGCGGGCCGCCTGATCAAAACCGCGTTCAGGCGTACCGCAAGTCCTGCAAATCCGCTTTTCCTTGGCCGTCCGCGGACGTATATCAAGCGTCCTTACTCTCGACACGGACGGACGAGCCCATGCCTGCCTATCGTTCCCGCACCTCCACCCACGGCCGCAACATGGCCGGCGCGCGCGGCCTCTGGCGCGCCACCGGCATGAAGGACGGCGATTTCGGCAAGCCGATCATTGCCGTCGTCAACTCCTTCACCCAGTTCGTGCCCGGCCATGTGCATCTGAAGGATCTCGGCCAGCTGGTGGCCCGTGAGATCGAGAAGGCCGGTGGCGTCGCCAAGGAGTTCAACACGATCGCCGTCGACGACGGCATCGCCATGGGCCACGACGGCATGCTCTATTCGCTGCCTTCGCGCGACCTGATCGCCGACAGCGTCGAATACATGGTCAACGCCCATTGCGCCGACGCCATGGTCTGCATCTCCAATTGCGACAAGATCACCCCGGGCATGCTCAACGCCGCCCTGCGCCTCAACATCCCCGCCGTCTTCGTCTCCGGCGGGCCGATGGAAGCGGGCAAGGTGATCCTGTCGACCGGTGCCCGCAAGCTCGACCTGGTCGATGCCATGGTCGCCGCAGCCGATGACAAGATCTCCGACGCCGACGTGCAGTCGATCGAGCAGAACGCCTGCCCGACCTGCGGCTCCTGCTCGGGCATGTTCACCGCCAATTCCATGAACTGCCTGACCGAAGCGCTCGGCCTCAGCCTGCCCGGCAACGGCTCCATGCTCGCCACCCATGCCGACCGTCAGCGCCTGTTCGTCGAGGCCGGCCACCTGATCGTCGACCTCGCCCGTCGCTATTACGAGCAGAATGACGAAAGCGTGCTGCCGCGCTCGATCGCCACGTTGACGGCCTTCGAGAACGCCATGACGCTCGACATCGCCATGGGCGGGTCGACCAACACCGTGCTGCACCTGCTGGCCGCCGCCCACGAGGCGGGCGTAGACTTCACCATGGCCGACATCGACCGTCTGAGCCGCCGCGTGCCGGTGCTGTGCAAGGTGGCGCCGTCGGTGTCCACCGTTCACATGGAAGACGTGCACCGCGCCGGCGGCATCATGGCCATCCTCGGCCAGCTCGAGCGGGCCGGCCTGTTCGACGGCACCACCAATTGCGTCCACGCCGCCTCCATGCGCGCGGCCATCGACCATTGGGATGTCTCGCGCAGCAACTCCGACAGCGTGCGCGAGTTCTACATGGCCGCCCCCGGTGGCGTGCGCACGGAAGTGGCCTTCAGCCAGAACCGCCGTTGGGACAGCCTCGACACCGATCGCGAGACGGGCGTGATCCGCTCGGCCGAGCACGCCTTCTCCAAGGACGGCGGTCTCGCCGTGCTGTTCGGCAACCTTGCGGTCGACGGCTGCATCGTCAAGACCGCCGGCGTCGACGACAGCATCCTGAAGTTCTCCGGTCCCGCCCGCATCTTCGAGAGCCAGGACGCCTCGGTGAAGGCGATCCTCTCGGGCGAGATCAAGGCCGGCGACGTGGTGCTGATCCGCTATGAGGGCCCGCGCGGCGGTCCGGGCATGCAGGAAATGCTCTATCCGACCAGCTATCTGAAGTCGAAGGGCCTCGGCAAGGCCTGCGCCCTGATCACCGACGGCCGCTTCTCGGGCGGCACGTCGGGGCTCTCGATCGGTCACGTCTCGCCGGAAGCGGCCGAAGGCGGCCTGATCGGTCTCGTCGAGGAAGGCGATCCGGTCGTCATCGACATCCCCAACCGCGTCATCCGCGTCGACCTGCCCGACAGCGTCTTCGCCGAACGCCGCAAGGCCATGGAAGCCAAGGGCCGCGACGGCTGGAAGCCGGCCAAGCCGCGTCCCCGCAAGGTCTCGGCGGCGCTTCGCGCCTATGCCGCCATGGCCACCTCGGCCGCCAAGGGTGCGGTGCGCGACGTGAGCCTGATCGAGAAGTAAGCGTCTAGCTGAGCTTCAAAGGTTAACGAAGGGCCTCCCCCGGCAACGGGGCGAGGCCCTTCTTCTTGACCCTCGTCAAAACAAACAGGGGTTGATGAAGTTATTGCGTATTCGCTAACAACTTCAATCAAGGATACAACCAACGCTACAGAGTTCCCGCCATGCGCTGCAACCTGCATATTGTTGCCTGACCAGGGATCGCCTGACACCATCGCCTCAACAAGGACTGAAGCCCAGACATGATCAGCCCGAGATGTTCGCCCGCGGCGCAGAAAAGTTAATCGTTGCTTAGGCGAATGGAACTATCATAGCGGGCAGTGTCGACAAGGTCCTTCGCAGGCCACGTTGCAAGATTTGGCAGGTGAAGGCCCCAGATTCGTTAACTTGAGCTGCCACCCCTGGAGCAGGCTTGTCCAGCTTGCCCAGCGTTGGTACCGGGGCCCTGCAAATGTTCGATTCTGGGGATCTCGAGACCATTTTGATGTCTTTGCCGGACCCCGCGTTCGTGATCACGCGCTCGGGTCTCTACGCGGCTGTCTATGGCGGCCGCGACAGCCGCTACTATCACGACGGTTCGGCGCTGATCGGCCTCAATGTTCGCGAGTTCATGCCGCACGATCAGGCCGTGTGGCTGATTTCCGAAGTCGAGCATACGCTTGCGGTCGGGCATCTGCATATCATCGAGTATCCGCTTTCCAGCCATGACATCAACAGGTTGAATGGTGTCGGCCCGGCCGAGACGCTCTGGTTCGAGGCGCGCATCAAGGCGCTCCCCTTCCAGGTCGGCGGCGAGGACGCCGTTCTCTGGGTCGCCTCGAACATCACCGCCCGGCATCGCCTGGAAACGGACCTGCGCCGTCTGAGCCAGACGGACGGATTGACCGGCCTGTGGAACCGCCGGCACTTCGAGACCATCGCCCACAACGAATATCGCGCCGCCCAGCAGAAGGGGGCGACACTGTCCGTCCTGATGATCGACATCGATCATTTCAAGCGCATCAACGACACCTTGGGGCACATCACCGGCGACAAGATGCTGATCGCCGTTGCCGGCATCCTCTCCGACCATCTGCGCGACGTCGACTTTGCCTCGCGCTGGGGCGGCGAGGAGTTTGTCGTGCTGCTGCCCGAAAGCTCGCTCGTCCAGTCGGTTGCCATGGCGGAACACATGCGTCTTGCCGTCAGCAGCTTCGGCTTCGATGGCAATACCCAGCTGACCATCAGCATCGGCGTCGCCAGCTGCGAGCCGGCCCGCGGCCTGACCAGCCTGTCGGACCTGATCGCCCAGGCCGACGCGGCGCTCTATCGCGCCAAGGGCGACGGCCGCAACTGCGTACGCATGGGCCTGCCGCAGATGTCGGACAGCCACCGTTCCGGCGCGGCCTGACGCAGCGGCTTCGCCCTCCCGCCCATCAAGATCGCGTGCTCGCCGGCCATTGTCGACCGAACCGCCCCCGGAGGTGGTCCGGCAAGCATTGCCGCACGCCCGCATTCCCGGCTACGATCGCCTGCGAATCCTTCTCAAGTGTCCGGAGCCCCCGCAATGACCGATTTCAGCACCCGTCTCGACAAGCTGGCCGAAGTGGCCGTGAAGGTCGGACTTGGTCTCACGCCAGGCCAGGAGCTTGTGATGACCTCGCCGACCGATGCGCTGCCGCTCGCCCGCCTGATCACCGCGCATGCCTACAAGGCCGGCGCGAGCCTCGTCACGACGATCCTGTCGGACGACGCCATGACGCTCGCCCGCTTCGCCCATGCGCCTGACGACAGCTTCGACAAGGCCGCCGGCTGGCTCTACGAGGGCATGGCCAAGGCCTACAATGCCGGCGCCGCCCGCCTCGCCATTTCCGGCGCCAATCCCATGCTGCTGTCGTCGCAGGATCCCGAGAAGGTGTCGCGCGCCAACAAGGCGCAATCGGCCGCCTACAAGCCGGCGATGATGCCGATCGTCAACTTCGACATCAACTGGTCGATCGTCTCTGCCGCAACGCCCGACTGGGCCCAGCTGATGTTCCCCGACATTTCCGCGGAAAAGGCCGTCACGCGCCTCTGGGATGCCATCTTCGCCGCCTCGCGCATCGACACGCCCGACCCGATCGCCGCCTGGGCCGCCCATAATGCCGAGCTGCACGCCCGCATGGGCTTCCTCAACGGCAAGCGCTTCTCGGCCCTGCGCTTCACCGGGCCGGGCACCGACCTCACCGTCGGTCTTGCCGACGATCACGAATGGTGCGGCGGCTCGGGCACGGCCAACAACGGCATCACCTGCAACGCCAACATTCCCACCGAGGAAGTGTTCACCACGCCGCACAAGCTGCGGGTGGATGGCTTCGTGCGCTCCACCAAGCCGCTCAGCTACAACGGCACGCTGATCACCGACATCGCCGTGAAGTTCGACGGTGGCCGCATCGTCGAAGCGTCGGCCACCAAGGGGCTCGATGTGCTCAACAAGGTGCTGGACAGCGACGAGGGCGCCCGCCGGCTCGGCGAGGTGGCCCTGGTGCCGCATGGCTCGCCCATCTCCGCCTCGGGCCTCCTTTTCTACAACACGCTCTATGACGAGAATGCCTCCAGCCACATCGCGCTCGGCCAGGCCTACTCCAAGTGCTTCCGGGACGGCGGCAAGGGGCTTTCGCCCGACGATCTCGCCGCGCGCGGCGCCAACAACTCGATCATCCACATCGACTGGATGATCGGTTCGGGCGAAGTGGACGTCGACGGCGTCAACGCCGATGGCTCCACCGAAGCGGTCATGCGCAAGGGCGAATGGGCCTGATGCCGAGTGTCATTGAAAGTGACTCTCGGCATCCCGCTTTCGAATGTCTCATGCCGTTGATGCAGATGAGACATTCGAAATGTCTTCAGTGAGCCGATGCGTCAGCATCCTGGCGCATTGGGTTGCGGCCTCGCCGCACCTGCCTTTGGAAAAAGGAACCCCGCCGCCCGTGAGGACGGCGGGGTTCTTGTCTGTTCAGCGGGCTGTCAGGCCGACACGGCCGCGAGCGATACGCCTTCGATGACCGGCGACGCGCCTTCGGCGGCCGCCTGGATGGCGGTCAGGGCGATGGTGTAGACGATGTCGTCCACCAGCGCGCCGCGCGAGAGGTCGTTGACCGGCTTGCGCAGGCCCTGCAGCATCGGACCGACCGACACCACGTTGGCCGAACGCTGCACCGCCTTGTAGGTGGTGTTGCCGGTGTTGAGGTCGGGGAAGACGAAGACGTTGGCGTGACCGGCCACGGGCGAGCCCGGCGCCTTCTGCTGGCCGACGCTCTCGACGCTGGCCGCGTCATACTGGATCGGGCCGTCGACCAGGATGTCCGGCCGGCGTTCGCGCACGAGCCGGGTGGCCTCGCGCACCTTGTCCACGTCATTGCCCGTACCGGACGAGCCGGTCGAGTAGGAGATCATGGCAACGCAGGGCTCCATGCCGAAGGACCGCGCGCTCTCCGCCGACTGGATGGCGATCTCGGCAAGCTCCGTCGCCGTCGGGTCGGGATTGATGGCGCAGTCGCCGTAGACCAGCACCTGATCCGGCATCAGCATGAAGAACACCGAGGAGACGATGGACGAGCCCTCGGCCGTGCGGATCAGCTGCAGCGCCGGGCGCACGGTCGACGCGGTGGTATGCACGGCACCCGACACGAGGCCATCCACATCGCCGACCGCCAGCATCATGGTGCCGAGCACCACGGTGTCCTCGAGCTGCTGTTCGGCCTGGGGCTTGGTCAGCCCCTTGGACTTCCTGAGCTCGACCATGCGGTCGACATACTTGTCGCGGATCGAGGCGGGATCGACGATGGTCAGGCCATCCGGCAAGTCGATGCCATGGGTGGTCGCCACTTCTGCCACGCGCTCGGGCGAGGCGAGCAGGATGCAATGGGCGATGCCCTTTTCCATGCAGATCGCTGCGGCGCGCAGCGTACGCGGCTCGTCGCCCTCGGGCAGCACGATGCGGCGGTTGGCGCGCCGGGCTTCCTGGATCAGGCGATGGCGGAACATGGGCGGCGTCATCAGCCCGTTGTTGGGCCGGAGCGAGCCGGAGATGATGCCGTTGACGTCGAGATGATCGGCCACGTGGTCGACGAGGCGCTCCATGCGGTCGCGGTCCTCGTGGCGCACGCGGCGATCCATGGCGTGCAGGCGGATGGCGACGTCATAGGTCTGCAGCTGGGTGCGCAGCACCGGCAGATCGCCGAAGCGCGGCGCCAGGAACTCCTCGATGGTCGGGGCCATCGGGGCATCGCAGGTGAGCAGCAGGCCGGCGATCGGCATGCCGCCGGCTCGCGCCAGCGTCGTGGTGATGATCTGGTCGGAACGGTCGCCAGGGGCGACCACCAGCGAACCGGGCTTGAGGGCCGTCACCAGCCGTTCCGGCGCGCCGGCGGCGATGACGATGTCGCGCACGCGCGCCTTCTCAATGTCGCCGCGGCGGACGATGGAGAACCCGAGGTCGTCGGCCACATCCACGAGACGCGGGGCGTTCAGGGCCGGATCATCCGGCGTCACGGCAAGGACGGGAATGCCGAGCTTGGCCGCGCTCAGTTCGCGCAGCATTTCCGCGACCTTGAGCAGGCCGCGCACGCGCGCCACCACCACACCGGCAAAGGGGCGGGCGTCGGGGCCGCCGAAGCGATGGGCCGCATCGGCGACCGAGTCGGCCACGCTCTGCACGGTGGCGTCGAGACCGGGCACCACCGCAACGATCTCTGCCGACAGGGAGCGACCGATGGCGATGTCGATGTCGGCGGCAAGCGGATGGGTGGTCGACGGCAGCAGCCCTTCGACCACCACGATCGAACGGTCACCGCGCGCCTGCTCCACCAGCGCCACCACTTCTTCAAGCAGCGTGAACAGGTTGCCGGAGCGGATCAGTTCCTCGGCCCGAGCGGCCGGGATCGGATCGGGCGTGTCGAGGCCGAGCAAGGTCCGGGCGAAATGCACCGAACGGTCGAGACCGTCCGGATAGGCTTCGGGGTCGGCAACGGGCTTGGCGAAGCCCACGTCATAGCCTTCCCGCTGGAAGGCCCGCACAAGGCCGAGGGCCACGGACGAAATGCCGAGCTGGCTTGAGGTCGGAGCCAGGAAAATGGTGCGATATTCAGGCTTTGGAGTCATGACACGGTCGATCCTGTCACTGTGCGGCCATTTCGGCCTTCAGGCCGGCGAGGTCCGCGGTGTCTTCCGCAATCATCCATTCCTCGTCGGTGGGAACCACCAGGGCGGCCGGGGTGCGGCCGGTGCTGATTAGGCCGCGCTTGCCGCCGAAGATGCCGGCGTTGGCGTCAGCGTCGAGTTCAATGCCCAGGCTCTTCAGCCGTCCGAGCGTCTTGGCGCGGATCGGCGCCGAGTTCTCGCCGATGCCGCCGGTGAATATCACCGCATCAAGGCGGGGAAGCGACGTGGCGAGACCGCCGATGTGGCGGGCCAGACGGTGCACGAAGACGTCGAGCGCGTCTGCAGCCTGCTGGTTGCCTTCCTCAGCGGCGGCAACGAGCGTGCGGCAGTCGTTGGAGAGTTCCGACAGGCCGAGCAGGCCGCTCTTTCGGTTGAGCAGCGTATCGAGGCCGTCGAGATCGACGCCGGTGCGGCGGGCGATGTAAAGCAGTGCGCCGAAATCCACGTCGCCGGCGCGGGTCCCCATCACCAGACCTTCAAGCGGGGTCAGGCCCATGGTGGTGTCGACCGAGCGGCCGTTGAGCACGGCGGTCGCCGAGGCGCCATTGCCGAGATGGGCAATGACGATGCCATGGTCGAGGGGATCGAGCCCGAGCTCACGCACCGCTTCGGCGGCAACGTAGCGATGGGAGGTGCCGTGGAAGCCGTAGCGACGCACGCCGAGGTCGCGATAATAGGCCAGCGGCAGGGCATAGAGATAGGCGGCCTTCGGCATGGTCTGATGGAAGGCGGTATCGAAGACAGCCACCTGGCGCACGCCCGGCAGGGCAGCGATGGCGGCCTTGATGCCGATCAGATTGGCCGGATTGTGCAGCGGCGCCAGGGGAACGCAGGCTTCGATGCCAGCGATGACGTCGGGGGTGATCAGGGCGGAGGCGGTGAAACGTTCGCCGCCATGCACCACGCGATGGCCGACGGCGGCAATGCCCTTGAGCAAGCCGCGCGCATCAAGCTCGCGCGTCAGCGCCGCCAGGGCGCCAGCATGATTGGCGCCGTCGAGCGATGTCTTCACCCGCGCGCCATCGGCGTCGATGCGCATGGACGCGTCCGCCTGACCGAGGCACTCGGCAAGGCCGGACAGCAGGGGTCCGCGCTGATCTGTGGAATAAAGGGCGAATTTCAGCGACGACGAGCCGCAATTGATCACAAGGATGAGTTGGGCGTGCGATGCCATCATCGGGTCTCTTTTCTGGGCGCTTCCAGATACTAAGCTTCAGGCCATGAACAAGGCTGTAATAATGAGGTTCGACCGGCTGCGATTTGATCTCGATGGTAGGGGAGATTAGGTATGTGCGGCGAAAGCCGGTGAAAGCCAAACCAAGGTACGCCTGACCATACTCCGGCGCAGAGCAAAGATTTTTCGGCTTTCTTTCAAAAGCTTGCCTGGCCTTTCCTTCCATATTCGCTTTGCACTCTCGCATGCCCTCATGTCAGCATTGCAATAGTCGCAAATGAGCTTCGCATCTGAAGCATGGCAGCTCGCAGCGTCCAAGGCGCCGCAGAACTACGCGTTTCCCCCCATGAACGACACGTATGCATTGCGAGAAGTGACATGGTTTTATGAGGGTAGCGAATCCGCTATTGATTTTCTGACTTGGTGGTCCGACCACGCATCTGGGCCCGCAAGCGTTTGTGCCATAAGAAGAAAATGCTTCGAAAACCGGGCTTCCGGTCTCAGCTTTTTGCCCTGCACAAACTCGTCCACGCTGGGCCATCAGATCGGTCGAAGGCCCCGATGGAGACACTGCCGTGGAGTCGCTGTCCGCCAAGACCGAGAGGCTGCTCGATGTAGCTGAAACCCTGTTTGCCGACTTGGGGATCGAAGGGGTTTCCGATCACGTCATCGCCCACCACGCCGGTCTCAATCCCGACGATGTGGCCCAGTGCTATTCCAGCAAGCACCACCTTCTCGATGCGGTGATCGCCCGTCGGCTTGGCATCATCAACGTCCGGCGGCGCGAGGTGCTCTCCGCGCTGTCGAGCCGAATTCCGGCCGCCTCGGTCAAGGACCTGATGTCGGCCTTCATCCGTCCCTATGTGGAACTGGCCACGCTGGGCGACGACGGCTGGGTGTCCTATGCGCGCCTGATGGCGCAGTTCTGCCAGTCCGACCGGCGCAGCCACTTGGTGGAACTGTATCTTGACGAAGCGCGCAAACTGTTCGTCGAGGCGATGTCGCGCGCCTATCCCAAGGCCGACCCTGCAACGCTCCGGCAAGGGTTCCGCTACACGCTGGTGCTGCTGGCCTCATGCTACTCCGGCGTCGGGCGCATCGACGAGCTGATTTCCGGCCGGCTGGACGCGCGCCATCTCGACGTGATCGTCGAACCGCTGATCACCTTTGCCACCGCCGGCATGGTCGCGCTCTGTGCGCCGGCGGCCGCCTGAGGCGCGCGGCCCACGAAGCCTCTTGCGCGAATTCGATTTTCCGGGTCCGATGCTGTTGATACCAACAATCACGGACCGCACGCGATGCTCGACCTCCTGATCCGCAATGCCAACCTGCCCGACGGCCGCACCGGCCTCGACATTGCCGTCAAGGGCGGCCGGATCGTGGAGATCGCTCCGTCCATGGCTGCCGACGCCGCCAAGGTCATCGATGCGGCCGGTCGGCTGGTCAGCCCGCCCTTCGTCGACCCGCATTTCCACATGGACGCGACGCTGTCGCTCGGCCTGCCCCGGCTCAATCGCTCCGGCACGCTCCTTGAGGGCATTGCGCTCTGGGGCGAGCTCAAGCCGATCCTGACGCAGGAGGCAGTGATCGAACGCGCCTTGCGCTATTGCGATCTCGCCGTGGCGCAGGGCCTGCTGCACATCCGCAGCCACGTGGACATCTGCGACGACCGCCTGCTCGCCGTCGAGGCGCTATTGGAAGTCAAGCGCCGCGTTGCGCCCTATATCGACCTGCAGCTGGTCGCCTTCCCGCAGGACGGGCTCTATCGCTCGCCGAACGCCGAACGCAACCTCCTCAAGTCGCTGGACATGGGCGTCGACGTGGTCGGCGGCATTCCGCATTTCGAGCGGACCATGTCCGACGGCGCCCTCTCCGTCCGGCGCCTCTGCGAGATCGCCGCCGAGCGCGGCCTCAGGGTCGATCTCCACTGCGACGAGAGCGATGATCCCCTGTCGCGCCATGTGGAGACGCTGGCTGCCGAGGCCATCCGTCTCGGGCTGCAGGGCCGCATCGTCGGCAGCCATCTCACCTCCATGCATTCCATGGACAATTACTATGTCTCCAAGCTGATCCCCCTGATGGCCGAGGCCGGTGTGCACGCCGTCGCCAACCCGCTGATCAACATCACCCTGCAGGGCCGCCACGACACCTATCCCAAGCGGCGCGGCATGACGCGCGTGCCCGAGCTGCTCGCCGGCGGCGTCAACGTCGCCTTCGGGCAGGATTGCATGATGGATCCGTGGTACTCCATGGGCTCGGCCGACATGCTCGAAGTCGCCCACATGGCGGTGCATGTGGGCCAGATGACCTCGCTCTCGGCCATGCGCACTGCCTTTGACTGCGTCACCGTCAACTCGGCCCGCGCCATCGGCATCGAGGACTATGGCCTTGAAGTGGGCAAGGCGGCGCATCTCGTCATCCTGCAGGCGCGCGACGCCATCGAGGCAATCCGCCAGAAGCCGACGCGCCTCACGGTGATCCGTGGCGGCAAGGTGATCGCCGAGACGGCACCGCGGCGGACGAGCCTCACCCTCGACGGTCGCCCTGAAACGGTCGATCCCGCCGACTATGCGCCGCCCCTCAACGCTTGAGCGCGCACGCCCCGACACGGAGAACCACGATGATCACGCTTTGCGGCTTCGGCCCCTTCGGCGAGTTGCCCGACACCAGCCCCTTTGTCGTGAAGACGCATGCGCAGCTGCGGCTCGCGGGCCTCGCTTATGAGACGGCCACCGGCCTTGCCGTCATGCGCAAGTCGCCGACCGGCAAGATGCCATATATCGTCGACGATGGCGTCACCGTATCGGACAGCGACCTGATCGGCCGGCATATCACCAAGCGGCACGGCTTCGACTTCTATGCCGGCTATGACGCGCGCGATCGCGCCATCGCCCACGCGGTCGAGGAGATGCTGGAGGAGCGATTCTATTTCCTGATCGTCCATGCGCGCTGGATCGATGAGGCCGGCTGGCCGGTGATGCGCGCCTATCTCAAGAGCGTCATTCCCGCTCCGGTCAATCTCTTCGTGCCCGACCTCGGCCGGCGCAAGGTGCGCAAGCTCCTGCACGCCCAGGGCGTCGGGCGGCATGACGACGCCACGCGGCTGATGATGGCCGAAAGCGATCTCGACGCTCTGGTGACGCTTCTCGGCGACAAGCCCTTCCTCTTGGGCGATCGCCCGTCGGGTGTGGACGCCTCGATCTTCGGCATGGTCGGCGCAGCCCTGTCCCCGGCCTTCCCCACCGCCTTGCAGCGGGCCACGGCGGCGCGTCCGACGCTGGTCGCCTACATGCAGCGGATGCGCGAGCGGCTGGGCTTCTAGTGGCTCGATTCCGACATTTGAGCGCGAGGCCGATGCCATGCGGGACTCAAATGTCAAAGTCGCTCCACTAGCGCCGGCGCAAAGAGCCGGGGTCGATGCGGCCCCGGCCAGACTCAGGCGGGGCCTTCAGCTCTTCTTGACTTCTTTCCAGGTGTTGGTCTGCGCCATCATGGCCTTGAGATAGGCGACGTTGGCGTCGGCCTGAGCCGGATCGATCTCCTGCCGGGCGATGGCCTCGGCTTCCTGGAACTTGCCCTTGAGGCCAAGCACCAGCGCCAGGTTCTGGCGCATGCGGCTCGTCGCCGTCGGCTGGACCACAGCCTGGCGCAACAGCTTCTCGGCGTCGTCCACTTCGCCGACCAGCAGATGGCTGAGGCCAAGATTGTTGAGGATCGACGGTTCGTTCGGGGCGATCTGCAGCGCCTTCTGGTAGACCTCGCGCGCGGCCACGGTCTCGCCGGTCTGGTCGAGAATGGCGCCTTCCGCCGAATAGAGCTTCCAGTCGGGACGCTCTGGCCGCTGGGCCTGACGGATCACCCTGAGCGCCTGATCGAAATCGCCGGCGCTCGCCAGCGCCTTGCCATAGGCGGCGGACATGTCCTGGTCGTCGGGATTGGCCAGCACGCCCTTGCTCAAGACCGCCACGGCCTGATCGGACTGGTTGTTGAGCCGCAGCGCGGCAGCGTAGTTCAGGATCGTGTTTCGATCGGTCGGGTTGGCGTCGTAGCGCTGGCCCCAGGCCTGCGTGGCGCTGGCGATCTGCCCGTCGCTCAACTTGTCGATCGAGCCGGTCACGGAGACGTCGCCATGGGTGGCGAGGGGCGGCTTCGACGTCATGCATCCGGACAAGGCGAGAGCGGCGAGAAGCGGCAGCACCAGCCGGCCGAGACGAGACGGACGGGCAATGGAGAGCGTGGACTTCATGTCTGGGCCTCTGTCAGAACGAACCGGGCTTCTGCCCCGGCAACACTGGTACTTTTGATAATCTGTTAACCCTAACGCCGGGTTAATGCGCCCATCCGCTCCGAACTGCCCCTGCCTTCCGCCGGCTTGCTCCTGCCGCATTGCCTGCCTAAAGTCCGTGGCTCAACCGCCAAGGAGTTCGTCGTGCCAGCCTGTTTCATCGCCGCCGATTCGTCGCTTGCCTCCGTGCCCGTCCATTGCGTTTCCGAGGAAACTCTCGCCGCGTGCCTTGCCGCGCTCGGCGCGGAAGGCTGGGCCAGGGCCAATGCCTTCACCGGCGCTACCGGCAGCCTGCTGCTCGTCCCCGGCCCCGATGGCCGGCTGGGTGCCGTGGTCTTCGGCCTCGGCAAGGCGGGCGCGGCGCCGCAGCCGATGCTGGCAGGCAAGCTTGCAACGGCGCTGCCGGCCGGCGTCTATCATTTTGCAACGGCGGTCGATGACCTCACCTATCTCGCCTTCGGCCTCGGCGCCTATCGTTTCGAGCGCTATGTGAAGCCGAAGGACAGCGTCGTGCGCCTCGTCCTGCCGGCCGATCGTGACCTTGAGGCGATCAAGCGGCAGGTCCGGACCGTCTGCATGGTGCGCGATCTCGTCAACACCCCGGCCAATGCCCTCGGCCCGGAAGAGCTCGCCTCCGTTGCGCGGGCGCTGGCGGAAACCCATGGCGCTACGATCGAGGAGCATGTGGGCGATGGCCTTCTCTCGGCCAACCTGCCGCTGATCCATGCGGTCGGCTCCGGCTCGCCGCGCGCGCCGCGCCTCATCACCTTCGTCTGGGATGGCACGTCCGGCTCTACCGATGCCCCGAAGATCAGCCTGGTCGGCAAGGGCGTGGTGTTCGACACCGGCGGTCTCAACATCAAGACCGGCAACTACATGACGCTGATGAAGAAGGACATGGGCGGGGCCGCCAACATCCTCGGCCTTGCGCGGCTGATCATGGAAAGCCACCTGCCTGTGCGCCTGCGCGTGGTGTTGCCGATCGTCGAGAATGCCGTCTCCGGCGCCTCCTATCGCCCCGGCGACGTGTTCCGCTCGCGCAAGGGGCTGACCGTCGAGATCGGCGACACCGACGCCGAGGGCCGGCTGATTCTCGCCGACGCCCTGGCCTTCGCCGACGAGGAGGCGCCCGATCTCCTCATCGATCTGGCAACCTTGACCGGAGCCGCACGCGTCGCGCTCGGTCCCGATCTGCCGCCGGTCTATACCCGCGACGACGCCTTTGCCGCCGAACTTGCCACCGCCTCGGCGGCAGTGGCCGACCCGCTGTGGCGCATGCCGCTGTGGGCGCCCTATGACGACTGGCTGAAGTCCAAGGTTGCCGATCTCAACAACGTCACCTCCGGCGGTTTTGCCGGTTCGATGACGGCCGCGCTGTTCCTCGGCCGCTTTGTCGAGCGAGCGAAGACCTGGATGCACGGCGACATCTTCGCCTGGGTGCCCTCGGCCAAGCCGGCGCAGCCCGAAGGCGGCGAGGCGCAGACCATCCGCGCCCTGTTTGCGCTGATCGAAGGTCGTTACGGCAAGCCGTGACCTGCCAGACGCTGCGGCGTGGGGCCAGCCTCACGCCGCCGCGGTGGCGCGCTGTTCCTTGAGATATTTCCAGAGCTTTTCGACGCGGGGTCGCACCTTGTCCATCGAGCGGTACATGCGGATGCGCATGTCCACCGAGACGGTGGGGTCGATGATCACGAGGCGTCCGGTTTCGAGCTCGGTGCGCACGGCGCTCTCCGGCACGAAGGCGACGCCACGACCGGTGATGGCCATGGTCTTGATCGCCTCGGCCATGGGGTTCTCGTAGATCGGCGTCAGGTTGAGCGCGTCGCCCTGGTCGGTCAGGATGATGCTGACGAGCTTGCCGAGGAAGGTTTCCGGCGCATAGGTCAGGAAGGGCACCGGCTTGTCCTTGGGGCCGGTCAGCTGGAAGCGCGGCTTGCCGCCTTCCACCGGGGCCGATACCGGGATCATCCGGTCGCCGCCAAGATCGAGGCCCGGGAAGCGTTCGGGATCGAGCAGCACGGGAATGCGCGGATGCTCGTAGGAGAGCAGGAAGTCGCATTCGCCTTCCGCCAGGAGGCGGATGGTGTCGTGGAAGTTGTCGGTGATCAGGCGCACGTTGAGCGCGCCATAGCCTTCCTCGACGCCCTTCAGCCAATAGGGGAAGAAGTTGATCGACAGGGTGTGCAGGGTGGAGAAGGTGATCGCCCCCTGTCCCTGGGCGCGGCCCGATCGCAGCTGGGTCCGCTCCACATAGATGAGGCGCAGCACCTCATCGGCCGTCTCGCGGAAATGCCGCCCCTCGGGGGTCAGCGTCGTCGGATAGGTGGACCGGTCGACAAGCGGCACGCCGAGCCATTGTTCCAGCTGCTGGATGCGGCGGCTGAAGGCCGATTGCGTGACGTTGCGCTCGATCGCAGATTTGGAGAAACTGCGCGTGTTGGCCAGGCTGACGAAGTCCTCGAGCCACTTGATTTCCACGATGCGTCCCTTGCTATCCGGCAGGTCGGCCTCATCAGGCCGTTGATCCGTTATTTATCCCGACCTGCGGCAAAGTCGAGCCCGGAAATAGGTTTTCCGGGCCTCTGGTCGTCTGTTTGTCCGCTTGCGACCGTCAGGTGACGCCGTGCGGCCGGTCACTTGAAGCTGGCGAGGAAGGCTGTCAGCGCTTCGACCACCAGCTTGTGATCCTCCTCCTGCGGCAGACCCGACACGGTGACGGTGCCCACAAGGCCGGTGCCGATCACGCGGATCGGGAAGGCGCCGCCGTGCGGCGCGTAGGCAAGCGGATCGAGCAGCATGCTCTCGTGGAAGGAGACGCCCCGGAAGGCTGCCCGCCGCCCCATGTAGAAGGAGGAATGGCCGCAGCGCATCACCACGTTGTTCTTGCGGATGATCCACTGGTCATTGTCGGCGGCCGTGCCCGGCAGCGCCGCATGGAACAGCTGCTGGCCGGCGCGCACGATGTCGACAGTGATCGACAGGCCGCGCTGGCGACCGAGTTCGATCAGCGAAAAGCCCAGCGCAATGGCGGTCTCATTGTCGAAGCGGGGGAACTGCAGGCGCTCTTCCTGCGCAAGCAGCTCTTCGAGAAACTCGTTGGTGATCGTCATGACAATCCGTTCGCATGGCGGGAGAAGCGGGCCACCATCATAGGCTTGAGGATGGGAAAGTAAACGATGGCCAGCGTCAGTGCGTAGGTCAGTCCGCCGATGCCGATGGAGATGCCAAGGCCGAGCGCGGTGGGGCTCACCGGCAACGCGCGCACCGCGAACGCCATCACCGCCGTTGCAAAGGCAATTTTCGCCGTGTCGAGCACCGGGAAGCGGAAGCCCGGTCCGCTCACCGCCAGATAGGACGAATAGGCGAGCGTCAGCACGGAGCCAGCCAGCGATCCGGCCACCACGCCGGGCAGGCCGGCCTCATAAAAGCCGAGGATCGACAGTGCGACGGTGGCGACGATTTCCACCGCGTCGATCACGCCGATCAGGAAATACTTGCGCTCCAGCAGTAGCACCTGGTCGGTCACATGCAGATGGTAGAAGCGCACGGTGCCGCCGACGGCTGCCAGCACCAGCACCGACTTGGTCACCTCGCGATAGACCTCGGCCACCGCGAGATCGACGAGACGGTCGCCCACCAGGGCGAGGCCCACCATGGCCGGGAACAGGACAGCCGTCAGCAGGGCGGCGTTGATGGTCAGCTGGCGATAGGCGCCGGTCCGGTCGCCGGCGTTCAGCATGCGCGCGGCCAGCGGAAAGGCGGCAGCGGCCACCAGCATGGCGGCCACGGAAGCACAGCGACGGCCGATGCCCCAGCCCACCGACAACAGGCCGAAGGCGGCAGCGCCGGCGATGGCGTCGACGATATAGCGGATGTTGTTCTCGGCCACCCAGCCCATGCAGTTGATGACCAGCATCGGCCCGCCATTGGCGAAGGCAGCCTTCAGAATGGCCATGTCGGGCCGGCGCGGATGCAGCGAGAAGCCGATCATCGGCAGGGCCACCAGCGTGCCCAGCACCTGCAGGAGGCCATAGGCGAGCAGCAGGTGTTCGGCGCTTGCCCCCCAGTAATGCACCACCACCATGCCGCCGAACAGGCCGCCGAGCGGTCCGCAGGTCTGGAAGATCGTATAGGCGAGAATGGCATTCTGCGCCCGGGCGCGCTCGGCATAGTGATTGTTGAGGCCGCGCGAGACGTAATAGAGCGCGACGATGCCGAACAGCGTCAGCGGGTCGGACGAACCGTTGAAGAAGCCGATGCCGAAGGCGGCGGCGCCGATTTCCGGCAGGGCCAGCAGCAGCATCAGCGTCGTCTCGGTGCCGAGATAGCGGCGGCGGCCCTCGTGATCCTCCGGCAACGGCAGGAAGCGCAGCGTGTAGAACGAGAACCACGAGCGGGCGAACATGTAGGCCAGTTCCTGCGTCGCCGTCACCAGCGCGAAGGCAGCCATGGCTTCGGGCGCCAGCCACCAGGTCCACACCATCATGGACAGGAACTGCGCCACCGGCGACAGAAACTGCGCAGGCAGATAGAGCAGGGTCTGGCGGATCAGCATCGGGGCTTGTGGTCCTCGTCTGGCCGGAATGCGCGCGGGTCGACAGACGGCCCGAAGACCGCATCCCCTTCGATCCAGCCGCCGTGGATGGAGCGACCGCCTGTCATCGAAACGCCTTGCCGCTGCACCGTTTGGTCACCCTCATCCAGCCTTCAGCCTCGAGCGCTTTCCGATCGAGTGAGTTCACCTGATCGGCGGGGGCTCCAGCCTCTCTGTCTCCGGCGAGAATGACCGGCGCGGGTTAACTCCGCCTGAGATTCCGGGGCACTTCAGGCAGGATTTCGCCTGACAGCGTTCACGCTTCCTTAAGCGCGGAAGATCATAGTTAACAGGCGGAAAACAAACGGCGAGATCCATGTCCCGAGGCTTATTCAAACGCGCCGCCCGCGGCGTCGAGGCACAGCGCGCACCGGTCGATGCGGTCACCCGGCCGTCGGTCGCTCCGCTGGCTGTCTCGGAGAGCGGCGACGTCGACCTCGGCATGTTGTTCGCCATCCTGCTGCGGCAGTGGCTGCTGATCGGCCTGATCACCGCCCTCTTCATCGCCGCCGGCGTCGGCTTCCTCCTGGTGACGCCCAAGACCTGGCAGTCGACGGCGCGCGTGTTGCTGGACCCGCGCGACAAGCAGATCACCGCCGGTGCCGACGTGGTGCAGCCCGTGCAGGGCATCGACACCGTCTGGATCAGCACGCAGGCCGATCTTGTGACCTCCTCGGCCACGCTGGAGGCGGTGGTCGAGAAGCTGCATCTCGACAAGGATCCCGAGTTCGGCGGCACGCGCGACAGCGCGCTGCTCAAGCTTGCCGAGTCCATCGGCGTCGAGCGCGCCGACCAGACCTATGTGCTCAACATCAACGCCTTCGCCCACGATCCCGGTCGCGCCACGCTCATCGCCCAGGCCGTTGCGGACGCCTTCATCGACAGCATGGTCGTGGCCAAGGCCAACGCCGTGCGCGAGGCGAGCAAGCTGATCAACACCCAGCTCGACGACCTCCGGTCCAAGGCGCGGGCGGCGCAGGAGAAGCTGGAAGCTTACAAGCGCGACCACGGCATCGTCTCGGCCAACGGCCGGTCAGTGGACGAGGACACGCTGCGCCAGCTCAACGACGCCTATGTGGCTGCGACCGTCAAGACGCAGCAGGCCAAGTCGCGTCTCGACAGCATCCAGAAGGCGCTTCGCGCCGGCGACACCTCCGACAGCCTGCTCGACAGCCTCAGCTCCACAGTGATTAGCCGCCTCAAGATCGAGAAGGCGCTGGCCGCGCGCAGCGTCAGCGACTTGAGTCAGGCCCTCGGTCCCAGCCATCCGCGCATGCTGGCCGCCAAGGCCGATCTTGCTCGCGCCGAGGCGCAGATCGCCGACGAGCTGCGCTCCATGGCGGCCAGCGCTGCCAACGAAGTGGAAGCCGCCAAGACGGCGGAAGCCGCCGCCAAGATGGCCGTCGATCGCGCCGGTGCGGTGGTCGCCGACGCCGGCGAGGCCAATATCCTGCTCAACGAGCTGCAGAATGACGCGACGTTGCGCAATGACATGTACAAGAACTACGTGGCCCGCACCGAGGAAATCGGCCTGCAGGCGCACACGCAGATCTCCGACGCCCGGGTGATCGTCCCCGCCAGCCGTCCGCTCTATCCTTATGCGCCGCGCAAGCCGATCGTGCTCGCGCTGGCCGGCATGGCCGGCCTGGGCATCGCCCTGTCGATGGCGCTCTATCGGGGCCGCCGCTATCTGGTGCGCGTACCCGTCAATGACGCCGAGGCCCGCGCGCAGGGGCCGAAGCTCGATGCCGCCGAGCCCGAAGACGACGACCTGCCGTCCCGCGAGGCACCGCCCATGGCGGCCGCCCTGTCGTCCCCCTCCGACGTCCCGGTGCTGGCCGAGTTCACCGTCGCCGCGCCGCTGATGCGGACGGCGCGCCACAGTCGCGAAGATCATCGCGCCCTGATCGTCAGCGCCGTCGAGGCCGAAGACGGCACGCCGCGCACCGAGGCGCTGGCCGATTGCGCCCGCCTGATCCGACGCGTCGAACGCGCCGCCGGACACGCCCGCATGCTGCTGGTCGTCGGCATCGGAGAGGGCGAAGCCGCCACGGCGATCGCCTATGGCCTTGCCAGCCTGCCGGTCGAGGCCGGCCTTCTGCTCGTCGATGCCACCGCTGCGCTGCCCGTTGCCGCCGCCTGGAGCGATCGTCCCTTGCCCGGCATTGCCGAAGTGCAGTCCGGCACCGCGTCGGCGGCCGACATCGCCCTCTATCCCGAGGGACAGGACATCACGGTGGTCGGCACGGGAGCCATCGGCTCTCAGTCCGCGCAAGCGGAGGCCGTTGGGCGCTTCATCGCCGATCTCGGCGCCGACTACGGCCGCGTGATCGTCCATTGCGGCACCGGCCCGGCGCAGTCCCTCATCGAAGCCCTGGCTGCGGACGCCGACGCGGTCATCCTTGTGGCCGACCGCGTCATTGAGGACGATCCCGAGGCCGGCGCCATGGTGTCCGATCTGGCTGATGCGCTGGACGTGTTCACCGGCCTTGTGCTGGTGAGCGGTCGCGACAGCCGGGCCTCCCATCGCACCAAGGCCGCCTGACCTCCATTTGCGGAAGCATCCATGCCTGCCACGCTCTACGTCGACCATACCCATCTCGGCCGAACGGTCACCGGCCTTGAGCGGATCACGCTCGAGCTCTTCTCGCCCGATTCGCTTGCGCCGCTGACGCTGGTGCCGGTGCGCGGCGGCTCCACGGCAAGGATGATGCTGGCCCAGCAGTTCGGCCTGACGGCGCGTGTCCTCGGCGAACGCGGCGCCCTCGTGCTCTGTCCGGGCTTTCCGCCGTCCATCCCGCTGTCGCTGTTCGGTCGCGCCCGCGTCATCCCCTATATCCACGACTGCTTCCTGATCACGCGGCCGCAGGACCTCAACTGGCGCGCCGCCCACTACATGGCCCCGGCCTTCCGCTATGCCGTGACGCACCTGCCCTGGTTCCTGGTGAACTCGGAGGCAACGCGCGAAGAACTCCGTCGCTTCTGCCGTGCCGACGCCGAGATCAGTCTCTATCGCCCGGTCGTCCGCGACGTGTTCGGCGTCGAGGAAATCGCCGCCCGGGCCAATCGCCAGGTCTCGCCGGGGGGACGCCTCGATCTCATCGCCGTCGGCACCATCGAACCGCGCAAGAACCTCGCCGCCGCAGCCGAGATCGTCCGCCGGCTTCGCGATACCCACGGCTTTGACGCCCGGCTCAATCTGGTCGGCCGGCCAGGCTGGGGCGGGGAAGCCGAGCGGCTCGCCGGCCTGCCCGGCGTCGTCGTGCATGGCTACCAGTCGGCCGAGCGGGTCCGCGAACTGCTCACCGAGGCGCATGTCTTTCTCTCCACCAGCCACGACGAGGGGCTCGGCTTGCCGCTCCTCGAAGCGCAATATGCCGGACTGCCCATCGTCGCACCGATCAAGCCGGTGTTCTCCGAAGTGCTCGGCGGCTCCGGCCTGCATGTGGATCCGGCGTCGCCTTCCGACGCCGCAGCAGCCATTGCCGCCCTCGTCCTCAAGCCCGATGTCTTCAGCGAGGCCCGCCAGGCCGCAGCCCGCAACATTGCGCGCTGGAACAGCGCCGCCGAGGGCGACCGCCAGGCCCTGATCGAGCGCCTGATGCGCCTCTCCGCCTGAAAGCGGGACCGTCTCGCCCAAGGCGGCAGACACCCCGGAACGCCATATGGACAGGCGGAAGGCTGACGCTTCCGCCGACCACCGACGCGCGCATGCCCCTTGTCCGGGAATGAAACAGGTCTCGCCGTCGACTGCGCCGAAGGACATCCCTGGCGAGAGAAAGAGGCCTTGGGAAGCCCGCCTTTTCCGGTTACGGCACACTCGATGCAGGCCGCAGGCCACGGCGGGCGGCCCTTCCACATCTTTAGAGAGCATGTGTGCCTTGCCGGCACCCCGACAGTTAAAATTGTCTTAACTTGCTGTTCGAAGCTCGGCCTGAAGCACCGCTTCGGGAACAAATCTGCATTTCATTACAATTTGAGCGAACCGATAAACGCCACTTGAATGGCGGTAAGTCTATGAAAGCTCCAGCAAAGACACGAAGGCCTCCTCGGTCGTTTACTCCCTGTTAACGCTTCACGGAGCGGCGGGCGTAACGACGGTGATCAATGGCACACCACTTGCTCAACCGACAGGGAACGTTCGAAATTCGGGCGTATAATCAAAAAGATGTCAGGACTAGCTGTGAGCTCATTGCCGTCATCTCTCCCCCAGGGGAGCATCACATCCGGGATCGCAACCGGGCCTGAACCGATTGCCGTGGTCGACCACACGCGCATCAACATCGGCACCCAGGCTGACCTGGTTGCCCGGTTGATCGATGATGCCCTGGGCGGGCGCGGCGGCACCACCTTCACCCTCAATCTCGATCATCTGGTCAAGCTTGAGAGGGATCTTGCGTTCCGCGTCGCCTATGACCGCGCCACCTATGTGACGGCGGACGGCGAACCGGTGGTTCGCATGGCCCGCGCCCAGGGTGCCCGCATCGTCCGCGTCACCGGGGCCGATCTGGTGCGCCCGCTCTGCGCGGCCGCGGCTGAGGCCGGAGTGGCCCTGCATTTCTTCGGCTCCAGCATGGCGATCCTCGAAGCCGCCGCCACGGCGCTCACGAAAGAGTTTCCGGGCCTCAACATCGCCGCCATGGAATCGCCGCCCTTCGGCTTTGCTCCCTTCGGCTCGGACTCCCGCGCCTCGGCTGAGCGGATTGCCGCCTCCGGTGCGAAGATCTGTCTGGTGGCGCTGGGCGCTCCCAAGCAGGAAACCTTCGCCAACTTCGCCACCCAATGGGCGCCGGGCGTGAACTTCGTCTGCATCGGCGCGGCGCTGGATTTCATCGGCGGCGGGCAGAAGCGTGCCCCGCAGTTCATGCAGGAATCCGGCCTTGAGTGGCTGTGGCGTCTGGTCAACAATCCCAAGCGCCTTACCAAGCGCTATGCGCTGTCGGCCCTCTATCTGGCGCGCTATCATGTGCGTCGCGGCTTCCGCTGGGTTGTGCAGGGCGGCAAGAGCCAGACCAAGCCGGCCGACCGGACCTGATGTCTCGCCGTGGCGCCACAGCGCCACGGGCCATTTCAGACCCTTTCCCTTTCTGTGCGAGGCGCCCATGACGCATCGTCTTACGCTTTTGCATCCGATCGATCCGCGCGGCGCCAAGGTCGGCGGCATCGAGACCCATGTCCGCCTGATGCTGAACCGCCATCCGGAGGACTTCTCCGTGCTGATGGTCGGCATGGACGAGCGCGGCGATCTTGAGATCGGCAAGGTGATCAAGCTCGATGTGGGCGGGCGCACCATCGACTTCCTGCCGGTGGTGCACATTCCCGACGACAACATCCATTCGGCCGCCAAGAAGCTGACCCAGTCGGTCACCCTGCGCTTTGCCCTCGGCGCGCTGCGCCACTTCCTCACCATCCGCCGCCTGTCCAGGGGTGAAACGGCCTCCACCGAAATCGAACGCTTCGAGTTCGCCATGCTCGCCAAGGCGCTTGGCCATCCGGTCGTGCAGCTCGTGCACGGCGAGGGTTCCAAGGGCGACAAGATGGACAGCCTGATCAAGCGCTTCTGGTGGATCCACCGGCTCAACGAGGAGCTGGCCTTGCGGCTTGCCGATCGCGTCGTCGCGGTCAATCCCAACATCATCGCTCGCTATGAGCGGGAGATGCCGAAGATCGCCGCCAAGGCGGAGATGCTGACGGTGTCGGTCGACACCGAGAAGTTCCCGGCGGCGCCCTTCCCGGCCGACGACGTGTTCCGCGTGGTCTTCGCCGGCCGTCTCGACGCCTTCAAGGATCCGCCGCTGATGTTCTCCACCATGGCGCGCCTGCACGCGCGCCTCGGCGGCAAGTTCGAGTTCCACTATATCGGCACGTCCGACCCGCATCGCGACGCGGAGTTTGCCGCCATCGAGCCCTTCACCGTCCGCCACGGCTTCCAGACCGCCGCCGGTGTCTCGGAGATCATGCGCAACTGCCATGCAGGTGTGCTGACCTCCTATTTCGAGGGCATGCCCTGCTATCTGCTGGAACTGCTGTCGAGCGGTCGCCCGCTCGGCGGTATCCGCCTGCCGCAATATGACCCGCTCGTGGTGCCCGGCGTCTCCGGCTTCCTGGTCGAGCGTCCGGAGGACCGGGATGCGGCTGCCGATGCGCTCGCCGACGGCTTCGCCGCCCTGTGGGAGCAGATCCGCGCCAGCCGTCTCGCACCGGACGCGATCCGGGAGAAGGTGCGCCCCTATTCGGTGGCGGTGCAGATGCCCAAGCTGTTCGAGCGGCATCAGGGCCTTGGCCGCGCCGCGCGCGGCAGCCATGGCGGATCGCTGGCAATCAGCGCCTGATCACTGCCTCGAAGGCGGCTTCCCACTGGTCGAGGCCGATTTCATCGGAGAACTGTCCGGCGCGCCAGATGCCGAGCGCCGGATCATGCGGGCGCGACAGCATCAGGTCGAGACCTGAGGCCAGCGACACCGGATCGTCCACCGGCACCACCAGGCCGAAACGGCCGTCGCCGAGGATCTCCGCCGGTCCGTCGCAATCGCTGGCGACCACCGGCAGGCCATGGGCCAGTGCTTCCACCGCCGTCATGCCGAAGGCTTCCGTGCGCGAGGGAACCGCGGCCACGCGGACCTTGTCATAGATCGCCCCGGGTCCATCCACCTGGCCGGCCAGGGTCACACGGTCCTGAAGGCCCAGCTCGGCGATCAGCTTTTCGAGCTTGTCGCGCTCCGGTCCTTCGCCGCCGATCAGCAAGCGCACGTCCGGCGTCCGCATCAGCCTCAGGGCGGAGACCAGGACGTCCATGCCCTTTTCCGCGCTGAGGCGCCCGACGGCGCCGATCACGGGCGGACGCGCATTGACCTCCTCCGCGTTCACGTGGTGGGCCGGCAGCGGCACCGGATTGTAGATGCGGATGGTTCGATCGGCCGGAGCGTGCCATTCCTCGATCAGGGCGCGCATCAGCCCGTTGGAGACGCAGATGAACCGGGCTGCGATCAGGCGCAACAGCGGCATGCCGTAATAGGCGGCCGCCGACAGCTTGCCCGTGCGATATTCGCGGAAGCCGTGATAGGACAGCACCAGCGGCGCCGTCGACGGCGCCAGCAGCTTGGCCAGCGTCAGCTTGACGTTCGAGACAGCGACACCGGCGGCGAGTATGTCGTAGCGGCCGCGCCGGATCAGCCGCGCCAGCTTGAGCACGCCCTTCACATGATTGCGCCCGAGGTCGACGAGATCGACGCGCGGGTCGAGCTTGTCGGCGTCGACCAGTTCGTCCACCGCCAGCGTCACCGCATGGCCGCGCCGCACGAAGCCGTTGGCGAGGGTGGCGAACACGCGTTCGGCTCCCCCTCCTCCCGAGGCTCGGATGTGCAGCAGGATGCGGTAGCTCGACATTGTCTCTCGTGAGTGCGGCAAGAGGAACAGACGGACCGCGATGATGCCATCTGTCGTTGTTCAGTTTTGATCCATGAAAGATGAACATTGGGCTAAGGGCGGAGATTCTGCCGCCTCGCGGCTCGTCAAATCAGTTCGCTTCCGCTATGGATGGCGCTTCCCGTTCAGGAACCGTACTTGGCGGTTCGGCCGGTATCTCCACGCAGGTGCGATGAAGTCCGGCAGATGGAGTTATTCGTGTCTGGCTTGACTGCACGCCGCGCCGCTTCAACGGTCGGCCTTGGTGTCTTCATGATGCTGTTCGGCGACTTCATGTTCGCCGTCAACGACGTGATGGGCAAATGGCTGGTGGCCACCTATTCGCCGGGCCAGGTTGTGCTCACCCGCTCGATCGCCGCGCTTGCCGTGCTGCTTCCCTTCGTCCTGGCCAGCGGCCCGCGCCGGCTTGTCCAGGTGGAGCGACCGCGCACGCAGGTGTTCCGCGTGGTGCTGTCGTCGCTGGAAATCATCTTCTTCTACACGGCCGCGGCCTACCTGCCGCTCGCCGACGTGATGACCTTCTATCTGGCCGGCCCGATCTATGTGGCCGCCGTCTCCCCCTTCCTGCTCAAGGAACAGGTCAGCCTGCGCCAGTGGCTGGCCATCGGCGTCGGTTTCGTCGGCGTGCTCTTCGTGCTGCGCCCCACCTCCGGCTCGCTCAGCTGGCCGGCGCTGATCTCCATCGGCGGCTCGCTCTGCTATGCCATGATGATCGTGCAGAGCCGTCAGTTGCGCGCCACGCCCGACACCACACTGGTGTTCTGGCAGGTGATCGGTGCGCTGATCCTCGGGCTGATGTCGTTGCCCTTCGGCTGGGTGACGCCGAGCCTCATGGACTGGGTGATGCTGTCGGCGCTCGGTGTCATCTCCATGTCGGCGCACATGTGCATCAATCGCTCGATGAAGCTCGCCCCCGCCGCACTCATTGCGCCGATCCAGTATACGCTGCTGCTCTGGGCCTTGCTGTTCGGCTGGCTGATCTTCCACGATGTCCCCAAGCTGCCGATGATGATCGGCGCCGCCATCATCATCGGCGCCGGCCTGTTCATCGTCGAGCGCCGCAAGGCGCCGACCGAGGAGGTCGTTCAGGATCTCGTCTGAGCCCAGAATGCCGCGACTTTGCCATGTTGAACCGCCAAAGCCTTGCCCTTTGAAGATATTCCGGAGACCGCTCATGAAATCCGCCTTGCATCTGCCGCTGATCGCCGCCCTCCTCCTGCCCTCCGCCGCTGCCGCCGCCACCTGTTCGGCCAAGGGCGACGGCTTCGATGGCTGGCTCGCCGGCTACAAGGGCGACCTCACCAAGGCCGGCGTCGCCCAGAGTGTGGTGGACAGCGCGCTTGCCGGCGTCAGCTTCGATCCGGCGGTGATCAAGAAGGACCGCGGCCAGGGCGTGTTCTCGCAGACCTTCGCCCAGTTCGCCGGCCGCATGGTCAATTCCAACCGCCTGCAGGTGGGCGCGCAGAAGATCGCCAAGAACGCCGACCTCTTCGCCCGCATCGAGCAGCAATATGGCGTGCCCGCGCCGGTGATCGTCGCCGTCTGGGGCCTCGAGAGCGATTTCGGCGCCAACACCGGCACCTTCCCGACGCTCCAGTCGCTGGCGACGCTGGCCTATGACTGCCGCCGCCCGGTGATGTTCCAGAACGAGCTGGTGGACGCCCTGCAAATCGTCGCGCGCGGCGACCTGACGCCCGAGCAGATGAAGGGCGCCTGGGCGGGCGAACTTGGCCAGACCCAGTTCCTGCCGTCCAACTATGTGAAATATGCCGTCGACTTCGACGGTGACGGTCGGCGCGACCTGATCAAGAGCTCGGCCGACGTGCTCGCCTCCACCGCCAATTACCTGCATTCGCTCGGATGGGCCGCCGGCCAGCCCTGGCTCGTCGAAGTGAATATCCCCGGCGAACTGCCCTGGGACCAGGCTGATCTCGAGATCAAGAAGCCGGTCTCCGAGTGGCAGAACATGGGGATCACCGGCGCCAACGGGTCGATCCCGGCCGGCGACGCCGCGCTCTATCTGCCCATGGGCCGCTATGGCCCCGCGTTCCTCGCCTATCACAATTTCGACGTCTATCTCGGCTGGAACGAGTCGCTCGTCTATTCCACCACCGCCGCCTATTTCGCCACCCGCCTCGCCGGCGCGCCGCCGGTGGGCAAGGGCAATGGCGTCGTCGAGGCGCTGGGCGCCCCGGACATCGCCTTCATCCAGAAGGCCCTGGCCGGCCAGGGGATGGACCCCGGCCCGATCGACGGCAAGCTCGGGCTGAAGACCCGCCTCGCGGTCCGCGCCTTCCAGATCAAGGCCGGCCTGCCGGCGGACGGCTGGCCGGACAGCGCGCTTCTGTCGGCCCTTCGCTAAGCCGGAGCGCGGATGCCAAAGGCCTTCGACGACCGGTTGCCGATCGACGCGGTGCTGCCCGAGCTTCTCCAAACGCTCGCCGACAGTTCCCGCGTCGTGCTGGTCGCCCCGCCCGGCGCCGGCAAGACCACGCGCGTGCCGCTGGCGCTCCTCGACGCGCCCTGGCGCGACGGCGGGCGCATCCTTCTGATCGAGCCGCGCCGCATTGCCGCCCGCGCCGCCGCTGCCCGCATGGCGTCGAGCCTCGGTGAAGAGGTGGGCGGCACCGTCGGCTATCGCGTGCGCATGGATGCCCGCGTCTCCGCCCGCACCGTCATCGAAGTGATCACCGAGGGCGTCTTCACCCGCATGGTGGTGGACGACCCCTCGCTCGACGGCGTCGCCGCGGTGCTGTTCGACGAGTTCCACGAACGCTCGCTCGACGGCGACCTCGGCCTTGCCCTGGCCCTCGACGCCGCCGCGGCGCTGCGCGAGGACCTCCGCCTCATCGTGATGAGCGCCACGCTCGACGGCGCCCGTGTCGCCACGCTGATGGGCGACGCGCCGGTCGTCGCTTCCGAGGGCCGCGCCTTTCCGGTGGAGACGCGGCATGTGGATCGCGATCCGCTCGCCCGCTTCGAGGACCAGATGGCCGACGTCATCGCCCGCGCGCTGCGCGAGGAAGCCGGGTCGGCGCTGGCCTTCCTGCCGGGGCAGGCCGAGATCCGCCGCGTCGCCGAACGCCTCGAGGGGCGCCTTCCCGGCGTGCGCATCGCCCCGCTCTACGGCACGCTCAGTCCCGCCGAGCAGGATGCCGCCATCCGTCCCTGTCGCGGGGCCGACCGCAAGCTCGTGCTCGCCACTGCCATCGCCGAGACGTCGCTGACCATCGACGGCGTGCGCCTCGTCATCGACGGCGGACTGGCGCGCGTCCCCCGCTACGAGCCCGACACCGGCCTCACCCGGCTCGAAACCGTGCGCGTCTCGCGGGCCGCCGCCGACCAGCGGCGCGGCCGCGCCGGCCGCACCGAGCCCGGCATCTGCTGGCGCCTGTGGAGCGAGGGGCAGACCGCCGCCCTCCAGCCCTTCTCGACGCCGGAAATCCTGGAAGCGGACCTGTCGCCGCTGGTGCTGGATCTCGCCGCCTCCGGCATCACCGATCCGGCCACGCTCGCCTTTCTCGATCCGCCGCCCAAGCCCGCCTGGGACGAGGCGGTCGGTCTCTTGAAGTCGCTCGATGCCCTTGACGACGCCGGCCGCATCACGGCCGAAGGCAAGGCGCTCGTGCGTCTGCCGCTGCCGCCGCGCCTCGCCCACATGGTGCATCGCGCCGCCGACCTCAGTGCCGAGCGTCTCGCCGCCGACATTGCCGTGCTGATCACCGAACAGGGCCTCGGCGGCGACAGCACCGACCTCGAAGCGCGCCTCGACCGCTATCGCTCCGACCGCTCCCAGCGCGCCACCGACGCCCGCGCCATGGCCAGCCGCTGGGCCAGAATGGTGCGGCAGCCCTCACCGGACGGCGTCAGCGCGCCCCACGCGTCTCCAGATGTTGGCGGAATCGCTACCCCGCCCTCTCCCCCCTTGCGGGGGAGAGTTGGAGAGAGGGGTAACCCGCCTTCCGCCACACAGCCGTCGACCAGCTCCCTCTCCCCCGGTGCCCTGCTCGCTCTCGCCTATCCCGACCGTGTCGCCCAGGCGCGCGGTGCGCCCGGCGCCTTCCGTCTCGCCAACGGGCGCGGCGGTCTGGTCGAGGCGCATGACGGCCTTGCGAAAGCGCCCTTCATCGTCGTCGCCGACCTCACCGGCAAGGCCGAGCGGGCGCGTATCCGCCTGGGCGCTGCCATCAGCCGCGAGGAGATCGAGACGCTGTTCGCCGGCCATATCCGTGCCTCGGACCTGGTGACTTTCGACGCTGCCTCGCGTTCGGTGCGCGCCCGCCGCAGCCGCAGCCTCGGCGCTCTCATGCTCGCCGAGGAGCCGGTGACCGCGCCCGATACGCCCCAGACCGTGGCCGCGCTCCTCTCCGGCGTCAGCCGTATCGGCGTCGATCGGCTCGGCTGGTCGAAGGATCAGGTCCGCCTGCGCGAACGCTCGACATTCCTGCATCATACATTTTCTGACGGTTGGCCGGATCTCTCCGACGCGGCTCTGGCCGCCTCGCTCGACGACTGGCTGGCCCCGTTTGCGCAAGGCGTGACCCGGCTCGACGATCTCGACGCCGCCCTGCTCGGCAACGCACTCGACCGCCTGTTGCCCTATGGCCAGCGTCTGGAGATGGACCGGCTGATGCCCAGCCATTTCGAGGCCCCGACCGGCAGCCGTGTGCCCGTCGACTATGCCGCCGAAGCCGGCCCGTCCATCGAGATCCGCGTGCAGGAGCTGTTCGGGCTCGACCGGCATCCCTCGGTCGCCGGCGGCAAGGTGCCCTTGACGCTCGTTTTGCTGTCGCCGGCGCACCGCCCGATCCAGACCACGCGCGACCTGCCCGGCTTCTGGCGCGGGTCCTGGAAGGATGTGGCCAAGGATCTCAAGGGGCGCTATCCCAAGCACCCCTGGCCCGACGATCCGGTCAGTGCCGAAGCCACCCGCAGGGCCAAGCCGCGGGGGACGTGAGCGGCAGCCTACATGGCCGCCACTTCGGTAAGGAACTCTTCGATGGCCGCGTTGAGCTGGGCCGAGTCCTGGATGACGCTCCGCGAGGCCTCAAGCACGGCGCGGGCCGATTCCGCGGCGATTTCCACTTCCGACATCAGCGACGATGTGGCTCGGCTGGCGCCTTCGGAGTTATGGGCCGCCACCTGGACGCTGCGCGAGATCTCGGCCGTCGCCGCTTCCTGCTCCACCACCGACGAGGCGATGGCGGCCGTGGCCTGATCGGCCGACCGCATCCGCTCGACAATGTCGCGCACGGCGTCGGCCGTCTGGTCGGTCACCCGCTGGATGGCCTCGATCTGCTTGGCGATCTCGTCGGTCGCCCGCGCCGTCTGCGAGGCGAGCGACTTCACTTCACCCGCCACGACGGCAAAGCCCTTGCCGGCCTCGCCGGCGCGGGCCGCCTCGATGGTGGCGTTGAGGGCGAGAAGATTGGTCTGGTCGGCGATTGCCTTGATGAGGCCGACCACGGTGCCGATCTCACCGGCGCATTGCGACAATTCAACGATGCGGGTGTTCATGGTGGCGGCCGAGGTGCTGGCATTGGTGACGACGGTGGACGCCGAACTCACCTGCCGGCCGATCTCGCCGATGGATGCGCTCAGTTCCTCGGCGGAGGAAGCAACGGTGGTCACGCCCTGCAGGCTGTTGTCGGTGGCCGCCGTGGCCGCCGTGGCCTGCTCGGCCGCAGAGGCGGCAACGTCGGTAAGCTGGCGCGCGGTGCTCTGAAGATCATCGGCCGTCCGGTTGACCGTGCGCACCAGCATTTCCGAGCGCTGGCGGAAGGTGGCGATCAGCGACTGAACGCGTTCGGCACGCGCCGTCTGCCGGCGCTCTTCCGCGCCGGTTCGTTCCAGGAGCCGCATGCGCTCGACGGCATTGTCGCGGAACACCCCGACGGCGTCGAACATCTTGCCGATCTCGTCGTTGCGCGTCTTGCCCTGCAACACGATGTCGGTCGCGCCGCCGGACAGGCGCAGCATGGCGTCGGTGATGAAGGCGATCGGGCGGGCGATCGACCTGGTCAGCAGGAAGCCGATGCCCACGGCCGCCAGGATGATCACCACCGTCACCAGCACCACCACATTCCAGGAACGGGACTTCTGCAGGCTGGCAATCGACGCCTGATCGGCGATCATGCTGCCGATGGCTGTCGCGGTCTGGCTGGCGAAGGTGCGTGCCGAGGCCACAGCCTGATCGAAGGACCTGATGGCCGTGACCATGTTGGCGAAGCTCTCGTGATAGGCGGCGAGATCGTCGGCAACATTCTTCGCGCCGGCGCCGGTGAGCTTCTTCACCAGGGCTCCGGCCGCGTCGAGCGTGGCGCGGACCTGAGCCTCATCCTTGTCGGAACGGGTGAGTTCGAAGGCCGCCACGTCGCCTTTCAGTTCCAGCGCGCGTTCGGCCAACTGCTGGCCAACTGCAGCATTCTCGCGCGCCTGATCGGCGGCGAAGGTGGATCGCTTGGCCGCGAGGTTGGCTTCGTCGAGGGCCTTTTTCAGGGAGAAGCCGAGCTTGGCATTGCTGCCGGCAATCGTCTCGATATCGGCGGATATGGCGTCGAGGGCGGCGACACGACCGCCGGGAGCCAGGCCTGCCAGCGGATCGGCCGGCAGAGCGGCGAAAGCGGCGGTCACCTTGTCGAGCGTGGCCTGCATGTCGTCAGCGGCGGCCTTGATGGTGTCCGGCCCGTCCTTCTGCAGCAGGGCGATCTGGCCCTTCAGCGTCGAGGCCGTCATCTTGGCCTGCATGATCAGCTTGGCGTTCCCCTTCACCGCGTTCTCGAGCATCAGCTGGGACCGCGCCGTATTGGCGGTGATCACGCCGACAGCGCCGATCATGTTCTGAACGGCACCGGCTTCGGTCTGCGCCGCCGATGCGGAGGCGACAGCATCCTTCCAGGCCTGTTCGGCGTCCGCCTGGCTCTTCGAAGCGGCGTCCATCACCCGCGCGAACAGGTCCGCCTGGCTGGTGCGAGCGTCCGAAATCGTCTTTGCCGCCCCGTCAAGGCTGGAAACGGCCCCGGAAAAGCCCTTCACCGTGGTCTTGAGATTCTCGACCGTCGCCGTATCCGCAGAGCCGGTCGCCGAAAGGTCGCCGTCGGCCTCGTTCAGGTTGGAGAGTGCCGACGTGATGGCGCCGGGATCATTCTCCACCAGGAAGCGATTGACGTCCTGCACCGCGCTGTTGATCTTCACCAGAATGCCGGTCGCGCCGGACGAGCGGTCGACCGTGCGCGCCAGTTCTTCGACGCCTTGCAGGCTGGCCGTTCCGATAAGGCCGGCAAGCACCACCATCACGGTTATACCTGCGCCGATCTTGAAGCCCGTGGGTCGATCGAGAAAGAAATTCAGGCGAGCCATTCGCATCCTCCGACGTCGATTTGGCGGCCGGCCCGGGGCAGCGAGCGTATCCGTTCCGGGGCTCCTCTTCCCGCAGAACGCTACGATTTGAACTCAGCCGCTCCCCAACCAGCAGGGAAATCTCATTCGTGGCTATAGTGTATGTTTAAATATATGGTAAAATCGGAAGATATTGGCACGTATTCTACGCCGACACTCATTCATCTGCTTGGCTTGAGTGTATTTCGAAATTTTCATTCCAAATTCCCGCGGAATATTCCAACCGCGGCATTCCATTTTCGCGCGGACGCGCCAAGGAGATTGTCGCGTCGCGAAGCGCTTCATGGCCAATGCCAGGCGGTCATCCCGCCCTTGCCCGGGCTGGCAACAGTCCGAAGTCTCTGGGGCACCTGACCGTGCCCTTTGCTTTGACGGTCGGATAAATGCCGTGCCCAAAGGCAGGGCCGCCCACCGGGAACAGGCGGAGCCGCTGGATACTCCCAACGCCGGGTCAGACGCCGGATAGGCCGATGCCACCGCCGCAGGGCGGCATCGGCGATCAGGCTTACTGGAAGCTCAGATCATAGGTCACCTTGTCCCAGACCATGCTCATCTGGTCGGTATCGGTGAAGTGACCGAACTTCAAGACCAGGCGGTCGGTGCCCTTGAACCCGGCGTCCGGCTTGAAGTGCATCACGTTGGCGCGGAATGTGTGGCCACCACAGGGCTTGCCCTGCTTGACGATGTCTTCGTAGCGGAAGGTCACCTTGCCGTGCTTGGGGGCTTCGACCAGTTCCACGCGGGAGGCACCGGCCGAACCACAGCCCGAGGCCGTGTAGGTAAAGAACGGATCGGCAAACCCCTGGCCGGCCTTCAGCTTGATCGGCAAAACTTCATCGGCCATCGCCGGAGCAACCAGGCCAGCGAAAATCGCCACACATGCAAACAAACGCATCCCAAACACCCCTTCCAACTACAGGCGCGAGCTTGGCGTGCCCACGCCAGCCGTGCCGATAGGGGATAGCGGCTTCATGTTCAAGACTAATATCAATGGTTGTCTTTGATTGCGCATTTTTCCGCATCGATGTGCGGCACGTCGATAGAAGTATCTATTGGCACACCCCCGCAGCACGAAACTAGCCGCGTTGATCACGACCGTCCTTGCGGACTCTGCTGAGCAACATGATCGCCCACCAGCAACGGCGGGGTCGTTGGGGCGCCGGTACGACGCGTACGAGACTCTCTTGCCCCCCTGCCAAGACACCCCGCCGGGACGGCTCGCCCCCGTCGAGGCGGATGTGTCTTAAGTGCGACATCGCATCGGGTCTGGCGCGACGCAAGCGCGACCTTTGTCAAAGCGATTGCGACAAAGGCGCCATGTAGTTACATGCATGATTCACGCTTTATACTGCAATCCTCTGCCGCACCTCCTCCTCGTTCATCGAGTCCTTGGTGCCGGAGATCACGACTTCGCCGCGATCCATCACGATGAACAGGTCGGCCAGATCCTTGGCGAATTCGAAATACTGCTCCACCAGAACGATCGCCATGTCACCCTGATCACGCAGGAACTTGATGGCGCGACCGATGTCCTTGATGATCGAAGGCTGTATACCTTCGGTCGGCTCATCCAATACGAGGAGACGCGGGCGCGTTACAAGAGCTCTACCTATGGCGAGCTGCTGTTGCTGTCCACCCGAGAGATCACCGCCGCGGCGGCGCAGCATATCCTTCAGCACCGGAAACAGATCGAAGATGGTATCCGGGATATACTTGTCCTTGCGGGCAAGCGGCGCATAACCGGTCTCGAGGTTTTCCTGCACGGTCAGGAGGGGGAACACCTCGCGCCCCTGCGGCACCACGGCGACACCGCGGCGGGCACGTTCATAGGGCTTGAGGCCAGCTATGTCCTTGCCTTCCCACAGGATCTTGCCGGCGGCGATCGACTGCAGCCCGACGATGGACCGCATCAGCGAGGTCTTGCCGACGCCGTTGCGGCCCATGACGCAGGTCACCTTGCCCGGCTCTGCGGTCATCGACACGCTGCGCAAGGCCTGCGCCGCACCATAGTAGAGATCGACATTTTCGACGCTCAGCATCGTCTGTTCCTCTTGGATGTCGGCGTCAGCGCCCGAGATAGACTTCGATGACCTTGGGATTGGCCGAGACCTGATCGAGCGGCCCCTCGGCCAACACGCTGCCTTCATGGAGAACCGTGACCTTGACCCCGAGATCCCTCACGAAGGTCATGTCATGCTCCACCACCACCACGCTCTGCGTCTTGGCTATCTCCTTGAGAAGAATGGCGGTTTCGGCCGTCTCCGCGTCCGTCATGCCGGCCGCCGGCTCGTCGACGAGCAGCAGGCGCGGCTCCTGGGCGAGCAGCATGCCGATCTCCAGCCATTGCTTCTGGCCGTGGCTCAGCTTGGCCGCCAGCAGGTCCCGCTTGTCGGAAAGGCGAATGGTTTGAAGCAGTTCGTCAATGCGGACCTGTTCGGACCGGCTACGCCGGTGGAACAGCGTCGCCCAGGTGCCGCGCCTGGCCTTCAGCGCCAGCTCGATATTGTCCTCCACCGTATGGCTTTCAAAAACCGTCGGTTTCTGGAATTTCCGGCCGATGCCCAGCCGCGCGATCCCCGCTTCGTCCAGCGTGGTCAGATCCACCTTGCCGTCATAGAGCACGTCACCGGAATCGGGTCGGGTCTTGCCGGTGATGATGTCCATCATCGTGGTCTTGCCGGCGCCGTTGGGCCCGATGATCGCGCGCATCTCGCCCGGTTCCAGCACCAGCGACAGCTTGTTGATCGCCCTGAAACCATCAAAGGAAACAGAGACTTCATCGAGATAGAGGATGGAGCCCTCGGCTTTCTCGCTCATGATGCGCCTCCGCTCTGGTTGGCGACCGCGACCGGGGCGACTGGCGGCTTGCGCAGGCTCTTCAGCCGCGCGAACAGCCCGACAATCCCCGTCGGCAGGAACAGTGTTACGATCACGAACAGGCCGCCGAGGGCGAAGAGCCACAACTCGGGCAGCATGCCGGTGAACCAGGTCTTGCCGAAGTTCACCACCACGGCGCCGATGAGCGCGCCGACCAGGGTGCCGCGTCCGCCCACGGCCACCCAGATCACCGCTTCGATCGAGGCGGCGGGATCGAACTCGGAGGGATTGATGATACCGACCTGCGGCACATAGAGCGCACCGGCGACGCCCGCCATCACCGCACTCAGCGTCCAGACGAACAGCTTGTAGTGTTCCACCCGGTAGCCGATGAAGCGCGTGCGGCTTTCCGCGTCGCGCACCGCCACCAGCACCTTGCCAAGCTTGGAGCGCGTGAGTGCCGAGGCGACCACGAAGAAGAAGGCGAGGAACAGCGCCGAGGCGGCGAACAGGCCGGCGCGCGTCCCCGGCGACTGGATGGAATAGCCCAGGATGTCCTTGAAGTCGGTCAGGCCGTTGTTGCCGCCAAAGCCCATGTCATTGCGGAAGAAGGCCAGCAGCAGCGCATAGGTCATGGCCTGGGTGATGATGGACAGATAGACGCCGGTGACGCGGCTTCGGAAGGCGAACCAGCCGAAGACGAAGGCGAGCAGGCCGGGCACCAGGATCACCATCAGGAAGGCGAACCAGGCCATGTCGAAGCCGTACCAGAACCAGGGCAGGTCCTTCCAGTTCAGGAACACCATGAAGTCGGGCAGCACCGGATCGGCATAGACGCCGCGCGTGCCGATCTGGCGCATCAGATACATGCCGCAGGCGTATCCTCCGAGGGCGAAGAAGGCGCCATGGCCGAGCGAAAGGATGCCGCAATAGCCCCACACCAGATCCACCGCCAGCGCCAGCAGCGCATAGGTGAGATACTTGCCGAACAGCGTCACCTGATAGGTGGAGATGTGCAGGACGCTGTCGTCAGGCGGCAGGAGGCTGCCGAGCGGCACCACAATCGCGAGCGCCACGAGCACGGCCGTCACGATTTGGGCTTTTCTATCGAAACCGTTGGTAAGCCAATAGGTTAGCATATTTGTTCCTCAGTCGCCGGCGGCCTCCGGCCTTGGCTTTCGCTGCGCGGGCGCCCTTGGAGCCGGTTCGCTGCGCTCACGTTTCTTGCCTCAGTTGCCGCCATTACGCTTCCACCGCTCGTCCCTTGAGGGCGAACAGGCCGCGCGGGCGCTTCTGGATGAACAGGATGATGAAGACCAGCAGCAGAATCTTGCCGAGCACGGCGCCGGCATAGGGCTCCAGGAACTTGTTGGCGACGCCCAGCGTCATGGCGCCCACCAGCGTGCCCCACAGATTGCCGACACCGCCGAACACCACGACCATGAAGCTGTCGATGATGTAGCCGCGACCGAGGTTGGGCGAGACATTGTCGATCTGGCTCAGTGCCACGCCGGCCAGGCCGGCAATGCCCGAGCCGAGGCCGAAGGTCAGCGCGTCGATGAAGGGAGTGCGGATGCCCATGGCGCTGGCCATGGGGCGGTTGGCCGTCACCGCCCGCATCTGCAGGCCGAGCGCCGTCTTCTTGAGGACGCCGATCAGCGACAGGAAGACCACGGCGGCAAAGGCGATGATCCACAGGCGCGACCAGGTGACCTGCATTTCGCCGATGGTGAAGGCGCCCGACATCCACGAAGGATTGCCCACTTCCCGGTTGTTGGCGCCAAAGATCGTGCGCACCGCCTGCTGCAGGATCAGCGACACGCCCCAGGTGGCCAGCAGCGTTTCGAGCGGCCGCCCGTAGAGCCAGCGAATGATGCTGCGCTCGATGAGGATGCCGACGCCGCCCGCCGTGACGAAGGCCACCGGCAGGGCGATCAGCAGCGAATAGTCGAACAGTTCCGGGGCGTTGTTGCGGATCAGCTCCTGCACGCCGAAGGTGGCATAGGCGCCCAGCATGACCATTTCGCCATGGGCCATATTGATGATGCCCATCACGCCGAAGGTGATGGCGAGCCCGATGGCGGCGAGCAGCAGCACCGAGCCGAGCGACAGGCCGTACCAGATGTTCTGACCGGCGTCCCACAGCGCCAGCTTGGCATTGATGGCCGTGGTGGCCGCCTTCACCGCATCACCGATCGGGCCGGCCTGACCGGCATAGGGTGCGATCATGCCCAGAGCGTCGCGGGTGCCCAGATCGGCAATGGTATCGACGGCCTTGGCCTTCTCGCTGTCGGGAAGATCCGAGGCAAGGACAGCGGCGGCGCGCGCAGAGATCATCGCCGTCTTCACTGCTGCATCGGTTTCCGCCCCGATGGCCGCGTCGAGCGCCGGGATGGCGGCGGCGTCCTGCGACTTCATCACCGCTTCGGCGGCGGCGAGGCGCACCTTCGGATCGGCATTGCGCAGCGTCAGCGTGCCGACCGCCGTGGCGATGGCGCGGCGCAGCTTGTTGTTGACCTTGAGCTTGTCCACGGTCGCCTTGGGCACGATGCCCGCGTCGGCTCCGGTTACAGGATCGGTCAGCTTGAAATCCTTGTCGGCCTTCTCGCCGATGAACACGGCCTTGTCGGCCTTGCGCGTCACCAGCTCGCCGTTGCCGAGCTTGTCGAGGATGCCGGCGACGCGGTCATCTCCCGAGGCCGCCAAGGCCGCAATGGCCTGCTCCGTCGCGTCGAAGTCGCCGGCGCCCAGCGCGTTGACCAGCGCCGTGAGATCGGCATCGGCGATCGCGGTGGCCGCTTTCAGCGGCAGCACGGTCATCATCAGGAGGAAGAGCGTCGCAAGACAGCGAAGCATGCGCATGGGGAGCCCCGATCCAGAACTTGAGCCCGAAGGAGAGGCGCGGCGAGCCGCGCCTCCCGTCTCTCTTTCGCAGCAGCAGGGACCGAAGAACGCCGGTCCCCGCGCCATCGGCAGATCAGCCGGCGCCACCGCACTTGCCGGTGACAACGTTGAAGTTGCCGCAGTTCATCGGCTTGCGCCAATCCGAGATCAGGTCCTTGGAGCCTTCGAGATAGTCGGACCATTCGTCGCCGACCACAGGGGCGGTCTGGCTGACGATGTCGAACTGGCCGTCGTCCTGGATCTCGCCGATCAGCACCGGCTTGGTGATGTGGTGGTTCGGCATGATGGTGGCGTAACCGCCCGAGAGGTTCGGCACGGTGGTGCCCGGCAGGGCGTCAATCACCGGATCGGTGTCGGTGGTGCCAGCCGCCTCGACCGCCTTCACCCAGGCATTGAAGCCGATGTAGGTGGCTTCCATCGGGTCGTTGGTGGTGCGCTTGTCGTTGCCGATATACTTGTGCCAGGCGTCGATGAACTCGGCATTCTCGGGCGTGTCGACGCTCTCGAAATAGTTCCAGGCGGCGAGATGGCCGACCAGCGGCTTGGTGTCCATGCCGGCGAGTTCTTCTTCACCGACCGAGAAGGCGACGACCGGGATGTCCTCGGCCTTGATGCCCTGGTTGCCGAGTTCCTTGTAGAAGGGCACGTTGGCGTCGCCGTTGATGGTGGAGACCACGGCGGTCTTCTTGCCCTCGGCGCCGAAGGCCTTGATCTTGGAGACTTCCGTCTGCCAGTCGGCGAAGCCGAACGGCGTGTAGTTGACGATGATGTCTTCGGCCGGCACGCCCTTGGCCTTCAGATAGGCTTCGAGGATCTTGTTGGTGGTGCGCGGGTAGACATAGTCGGTGCCTTCGAGCACCCAGCGCTTCACGCCTTCTTCCTTCATCAGATAGTCGACGGCGGGGATGGCCTGCTGGTTGGGGGCGGCGCCGGTGTAGAACACGTTGCGCTCGGACTCTTCGCCCTCATACTGCACAGGATAGAAGAGGATGGAGTTGAGTTCCTTGAACACCGGCAGCACGGACTTGCGCGACACCGAGGTCCAGCAGCCGAACACCACCGACACCTTGTCCTTGGAGATCAGCTCGCGGGCCTTTTCGGCGAACAGCGGCCAGTTGGAGGCGGGATCGACCACGACGGCCTCGAGCTTCTTGCCGAGCACGCCGCCCTTCTTGTTCTGCTCGTCGATGAGGAACAGCACAGTGTCCTTCAGCGTGGTTTCCGAGATGGCCATGGTGCCGGACAGCGAGTGAAGCACGCCGACCTTGATGGTGTCTTCTGCGTGGGCCAGCATGGTCGAGGCGGAGAGGGCGCCAGCGAAGGCGAGCAAGCCGAAAGTCCTGCGCGTGAAAGTCATGGACATGTTGAGTTCCCCATTTTGGTTGGAGACGCGCCGTACAAAATCCCCGGCGACGCCTTGGCGCGACTGTCTTTCGAGGGGGGAAAATCGCCTATACGTCGATTGACGTAACGGCCGGTGCGCCCTTCAGTCGCTGGCGAGGAAAGCGGCATGAACCGTGCACACTCAGAGGCCAACCAATCCATCCGTCATGGTCTTGCCGCAATTTCCTCTCGGCGCGCGCCTGGCGATCCCGAAAATTGGCGCGTTCCTGAGCAGGCCGCGCAAAATGAAGGCACGGTCCGACATCCATGCCCGCAACGGCCCGCCAACGCATCCTTCCGGTTCGCCGCGACTATAATCGATGGGTGGCCAACCAGACGCTTGAGGACTATGCGCTGCGCTTCACGGCCAAGTCGGCGCGCAAGTGGAGCACCGACCGCATCGCCCAGACGGCCATCGGCGCCATTTCCTTCCTGGCACTGGAGGCGATCGGCGGCGCCATCACGCTGTCCTACGGCACGCCGAACGCGCTCGCGGCCATTGCGGTGGTCTGCGTCATCATGCTGGTGACCGGCTGGCCGATCGCGCGCTACGCTTCACGCCATGGCGTCGACATCGACCTGCTGACCCGAGGCGCAGGCTTCGGCTACATCGGCTCCACGATCACGTCGCTCGTCTATGCCAGCTTCACCTTCATCCTGTTCGCCATCGAGGCGTCGATCATGTCGACGGCGCTGGAACTGGCGCTCGGCATTCCCCTGTGGCTGAGCTATGTGGTGTCCACCGTGGTGGTCATCCCGCTGGTGACCCATGGCGTCACCTGGATCAGCCGGTTCCAGCTGTTGACCCAGCCCTTCTGGATCGTGCTGAACATCCTGCCCTTCGTCTTCATCGCCTTTGCCGACTGGGGCACGTTCGAGTCCTGGTTTCACTTTGTCGGGCAGGAGCAGTTCGCCGCGTCGAGCCCGGGGGATACGGGCTTCAACCTCCTGCATTTCGGTGCCGCGGCGGCGGTAATCCTGGCGCTGATCCCCCAGATCGGCGAACAGGTGGACTTCCTGCGCTTCCTGCCGGAGCGCAAGGCGTCGCGGCGGCGCAGCTGGCTGATGGCGGTGTTCCTGGCCGGACCTGGCTGGGTGGTGCTCGGCGCGCCGAAGATGGTGGCCGGCTCCTTCCTCGCCGTGCTGGCGCTCAATGCCGGGGTGCCGCACGAGCATGCCGCCGAGCCGGCGCAGATGTATGGCATCGCCTTCGGCTATGTGCTGCCGACGCGCGAAATGGCCTATCTGCTGACCGCCGCCTTCGTGGTGATCTCGCAGCTCAAGATCAACGTGATGAATGCCTATGCCGGGTCGCTCGCTTGGTCGAACTTCTTTTCCCGCCTCACGCACAGCCATCCCGGCCGCGTGGTCTGGCTGATCTTCAACGTCGCCATTGCGCTGCTGCTGATGGAGCTTGGCATCTACCGGGCGCTTGAGCAGACGCTCGGGGTCTTCGCCATCGTCGCCGTGTCCTGGGTGGCGACCATCTCGGCCGATCTTCTGATCAACAAGCCGCTCGGCTTCTCGCCGCCGGGGATCGAGTTCAAGCGGGCGCATCTGTATGACGTCAACCCGGTGGGGGTTGGCGCCATGGCGGCGGCGTCAGCGCTCGGCATCATCGCCCATTTCGGGGTGATCGGCGCTATTCCCCAGGCCTTTGCGCCCTTCATGGCGCTTGCGGCGGCCTTTGTCTTCGCGCCGCTGATCGCCTGGGGCACGGGGGGGCGCTACTATCTCGCCCGCAAGGCCCGCGCGTCCTGGCGCCTCAAGCCATCGCTGACCTGTTCGGTCTGCCAGCACGACTTCGAGCCGGAGGACATGTCCTATTGCCCGGCCTACGCGGCACCGATCTGCTCGCTTTGCTGCTCGCTCGACGCCCGCTGTCACGACACCTGCAAGCCGCACGCCCGGCTCGATCGGCAGATCGGCTTTGCCGCCGAGAAGCTGCTGCCGTCGCGTCTGCTCGCCGTCGTCACCTCGCGCGTCGGCCGCTACTGCCTCGACCTCGCCTTCTGGTCGGCATGTGTCGGCCTGATCATGCTGTTCGTCTACCGGCAGGCGAGTGTTGCCAGTGGCACCGACGCGGTGACGCTGGCGCGCGTATTGGCGGTGCTGTTCTTCATCTTCATGGTGATGATCGGCATCGTCGTATGGTTCTTCACGCTGGCGCGCGATTCGCGCCGCGTCGCTGAAGAGGAGAGCGCGCGGCAAACCTCGCTGCTGCTGCAGGAGATCTCCGCCCACCGCAAGACCGACGCCGCCCTTCAGAAGGCCAAGGAGAAGGCGGAAGCGGCCAATCTGGCCAAGAGCCGTTATGTGGTGGGTCTCAGCCACGAACTCAGGACTCCGCTCAACGCCGTGCTCGGCTATGCGCAGATCCTCGAGCGC
Organism: Oryzibacter oryziterrae; assembly: GCF_021864535.1. GTDB lineage: Bacteria > Pseudomonadota > Alphaproteobacteria > Rhizobiales > Pleomorphomonadaceae > Pleomorphomonas > Pleomorphomonas oryziterrae. Next base: position 236,266 of record NZ_JAKJIC010000004.1, on the reverse strand, counting down.
GATCAGGCCATCGCGCCGGAACGGCAGCGCAGCGTGCAGGTGATCCGCCGCTCCGCCGAACATCTCAGCGGCCTGATCGACGGCCTTCTCGACATTTCCAAGATCGAGGCGGGGCGGCTGCAGGTCCGCATGAGCGCCGTGCGGCTGCACGACTTTCTCGACCAGATCGTCGGCATGTTCCGCCTGCAGGCGCAGGCCAAGGGCCTCGACTTTCATCACACCCGCAGCGCCAACCTGCCGCAGGTGGTCCGCACCGACGAGAAGCGGCTCCGGCAGATCCTGGTCAATCTCCTGTCCAACGCCATCAAGTTCACCGGTCAGGGTTCGGTGACGCTTGCCGTCGACTATCGCAGCCAGGTCGCCACCTTCACCGTGCGCGACACCGGCCCCGGCATCGCCGCGGAGGATCACGAGACCATCTTCCAGCCCTTCGAACGCGGCCGGCAGACGCAGGCGGTGCCCGGTCTGGGGCTCGGCCTCACCATCACGCGTCTCCTGTCGGAGACCATGGGCGGCGAACTCACCATGCAGTCGGCGCCCGGCGCCGGTTCCACCTTCCGCGTCCGCCTGATGCTCGGTGCGGTGGAAGGGGCCAGTGCGCTGGCCGCCGAGCGTCGCATCGCCGGCTACCGGGGCGCGCGCAAGACCATCCTCGTCGTCGACGACAATACCGACCACCGCGAGCTGATGATCGAGCTCTTGCGGCCTCTGGACTTCACCGTGCTGACCGCGACGGATGGCGCCGACTGCCTCGACCGCCTGGACACAGCCACCCCCGACCTCTTCTTTGTCGACATTTCCATGCCCGGCATGAACGGCTGGGAACTGGTGAGCGCCCTCAGGGCGCGCGGGCTCACGCAGCCGATCATCATGCTCTCGGCCAATATCGGCGACGGTGCCATGCCCTCGTCCGACCTCGGCCATGACGATCTCCTCGCCAAGCCCTTCGCCGTCGTCGATCTCATCGACAAGATCGGCAGCCACCTCAAGATCGACTTCTTCGATGAAGACGACAGCGCCGACGATGCATCGGCGAGCGATGGGGCGGCGCCCGTCCGCAGTCCCGGCGCCGCTCACGTGGCCGAACTGTTGTCGCTCGGCGCCATCGGCCATGTGCGCGGCATCGAGGCCAAGCTCGCCGCCCTCGCCGACGATCCGGACAACCAGCCGCTCGTCGATCGCCTGCGCGAACACGTCCGCGCCTTTGATTTCGCCGGCTATGCCGCCCTGCTGACGGAGATGAGCGAGCCATGACCCAGCCACGCGACGTTGTCCTGATCGTCGACGACAGCCCTGAAGCTCTCGGCTTTCTCACCGAAGCGCTGGAGGCGGCGGGCATCACCGCGCTGGTCGCCACGTCGGGCGCGGCTGCGCTCGCCATCGTCGAGCGGGCGGTGCCCGACGTGATCCTGATGGACGCGGTCATGCCCGGGCTTGACGGCTTTGAAACCTGCCGGCGCCTCAAGGCCGGCGGTCCGGCGGCACACGTGCCGGTGATCTTCATGACCGGCCTTTCGGACACCGAACATGTGGTGAAGGGGCTGGAATCGGGCGGCGTCGATTATCTCACCAAGCCGATCAATCTCGACGAGTTGCGTGCCCGCATCCGCGTCCACCTCGCCAACGCCCGCGCCAGCCTCAGCGCCCGCATCGCGCTGGATGCCGCCGGCCGGCATCTCATCGCCTTCGGCCGCGACGGCGCCTTGCGCTGGCTGACGCCGCAGGCAACGCGCCTCATCGAGGAGACCGGCGGCCAACCGATGGTCGAGATCTCGCCGGCGCTGTCGCATCTGATCGCCGGCGCCACCACTACCGTCACGCCGGCCTCGCTCGATCTGGCCGCTGCCGGCCTGCAGGGGCTGAAGCTTGCCTATCTCGGCTCGGCCGGAGCGGAGGAACTGCTGTTCCGCCTGACGCGCGCCGCCTCCGACACGCCCGAGGAGATCCTGAAACTGCGCTTCGGCCTGACCCAGCGGGAGGCCGAGGTGCTGGTCTGGATCGGGCACGGCAAGGCCAACAAGGATATCGGCGACATCCTCGACCTCAGCCCGCGCACGGTGAACAAGCATCTGGAACAGATCTACGTGAAGCTCGGCGTCGAGAACCGGGCCTCCGCCGCCGTCATGGCGATGGAAGCCCTGCGGGAGCCGTGATCGTCCAGGTGGTTCAGCCCTTGGCGACCACGTGGCGGAAATAGTCGATGGTGCGGCTCAGCCCGTCGCGCAGCGGCACCTTCGGCTCCCAGCCGATCATGCCCTTGGCGAGCGAAATGTCGGGCTTGCGCTGCTTGGGATCGTCCTGCGGCAGCGGGCGATATTCGATCTTCGACTTCGATCCGGTCAGTTCCACCACCAGTTCCGCCAGCTGACGGATGGTGAACTCGCCAGGATTGCCCAGATTCATCGGGCCGACGAACTCGTCCGGCGTGTTTTCCATGAACATCAGGAAGGCGTCCACCAGATCGTCCACATAGCAGAAGGAGCGCGTCTGGCTGCCGTCGCCGAACAGGGTGATCGGGTCGCCCTTCAGCGCCTGCACGATGAAATTGGACACCACGCGTCCGTCGTTGGGATGCATGCGCGGGCCGTAGGTGTTGAAGATGCGCGCCACCTTGATGCGCACCTTGTGCTGACGGTGGTAGTCGAAGCACAGCGTCTCGGCGCAGCGCTTGCCCTCGTCATAACAGGCGCGCAGACCGATGGGGTTCACATTGCCCCAATAGCTTTCCGTCTGCGGATGCACCACCGGATCGCCATAGACTTCCGAGGTCGAAGCCTGGAAGAACTTGGCCTTGGTGCGCTTGGCAAGGCCAAGCATGTTGATGGCGCCGTGCACCGAGGTCTTGGTGGTCTGCACCGGGTCGAACTGATAGTGCACCGGCGAGGCCGGGCAGGCCAGATTGAAGATCTGGTCGACTTCCACATAGAGCGGGAAGGTCACGTCATGGCGCATGACTTCCAGCATGGGATGATCGAGCAGGTGGGCGATGTTCTTGCGCGTGCCGGTGAAGTAGTTGTCGACGCAGAGCACTTCGTCGCCCCGCGCCAGCAGGCGCTCGATCAGGAAGGAGCCGATGAAGCCGGCACCGCCGGTCACCAGAATGCGACGGGGGTGGCTGACGGAGGTTGTGGCCTGCACGGATGATCTCCCGATAAGTGTCTTATTGCTTGCTGGCCGCCTCGACACGGTCGAGTTCGGCCAGGATTTCACGACAGCGCGCATCGTTGAGGGCGGCGCCCCGGCCCAGAACCTGACGCGCCGCCGCGTGATCGGGCGGCGACTGCCAGAAGGCGTAGAGTTCGCCGAGGGCGGCCAGGGCGGCGGTCTCGCCGTCGGCCAGAGCCGCGTTCAGCCATTGCAGGGCGTCGCCGGGGTCGCGGCTGCTGCCCAGGCCCCGCATGCGCAGGCGGCCGAGATTGACCTTGGCGATGCTGTGGCCGTTGCGCGCCGCAAGTTCCGACCAGCGGGCGGCGAGAGCGAAGTCCTGCGCCACGTCGCCACCGGCGGCATAGGCAGCGCCGAGTTCGAACTGGGCGTCCCGGTCGCCGGCGGTTGCGGCCCTTTCGAGCCAGAGCATGGCGCGGGTCGGATCCCGCTGCACGCCGTCACCGAGGCGATAGCGACGCGCGAGCTCCCGGCAGGAGGGACGATCGCCCTTTTGCGCGGCCTTGCGCAGCCAGTCGGCACCGGAGACGGTGTCGGGCACCGGCGCGCGGCCGGTGAGATACATCAGGCCCAGCTGCCGCATGGCAAGCACATTGCCGCCATGGGCGGCTTCGGCGAAAAGGTCGAAGGCGCGCCGATCGTCCACCACACCGCCCAGGCCTTGGACGGCCTGCAGGCCGAGGTAATATTTCGCCGTCAGATTGCCGGCCTTGGCGGCCGTCTCGTAATAGCGGCGGGCGCCGACAAAATCGGCCTCCCCGAGGTGTCCGCCCGCCAGCAGCGTGCCCATGCCGAGGCAGGCTTCCACGTGGCCGCGGTCGGCGGCGGGGCGATAGTAGCGCTCGGCTGCCGCATGATCGACGGGACCGCCGATACCGGCAGCGTGGAAATAGCCGGCCAGCGCCAGACCGTCCTCGACCCCGGCCTCGGCCGCACCGATGGCATAGGCGCGCGCCGCTTCCGGCTCAGCCTTGAGATCGACGGCATTGGGAAACAGGGTGGAGAGCTTCTGCCGGCTGCGCATCTGCGGCGTGGATTCAAGGAGCAGCAGCGGGGCCAGACGGGCCATGGCCTCGGCGTGCCCGCCGTCGGCCGCGCGGCGATACCAGAGTCGGGCGTCGCTCACTTCCGCCACCACGCCCTGGCCGGTCTCGTAGAGACGACCGATCTCGAAGGCTGCCTCCGCCGATCCCTTGCCGGCGGCGTCCGCGAAGAGCGCCATGGCCGCGACCATGTCGCCGGCCTCCCTGAGCTTGCGCGCGCGCCGCAGGAGCCGGTCCGCTGCCGACCGGCGCAATGCGTCAGGCAGGGCGCTCAGGAGTCCGGTCATGGTTCGCGGAAGCCCTCCGTCATGGTCGGCAGCGCCCGGTCGAGCAGATATTCGGACAATGTGTGATCGCCGATCACGATGTCGGCGGTCAGCGTCATGCCGGGCACCAGATGAAAGTCGTGCGGGACTTTCTTGAGGTCGGACGAGGTGATGTCGATCTTGGCCATGTAGACCGAGCGGGCGCCGGCGCTGCCGGACTGGTCGACGGCAAAGCTGTCCGGGCTGATGCCGCGCACCGTGCCATAGGCCGAGCCATGCTGCGAATAAGGCCAGGCGTCCAGCTTGAGTTCCACCTGCTGGCCCACCTTCACGAAGCCCTGGTCGAGCGTGCTGATCTCCGCGTCCACTTCGAGCGGCGAATCTGAGGGCACGAGCACGAACATCTTCTGGGCCGATTCCACCACCGAGCCGATGGAGATGTCGGCCACCTGCAGCACCACCGCGTCCTGCGGCGCGCGCATGGAGATCAGGTCGGCCCGCTTGTCGGCCTTGGTCAGTTGCTCGCGGGCGCTGTCCAGCGCGCCCTGACGGTCGACCAGCAGGCTGATGGAATCGGACTGCCACTTTTGCTTGAAGTTGTCGAGCTGGGCATTGAGAGCCTCCAGCTCATGGCGTGCGCTGTCGAGAACGCCTTCGGCGCTGGCAATGCCGCGCTGCACTTCCACACGCGTGTCGGTGACCGAGAGGAGGTCGGTGCGCGCCACGATCTTGCGACCGGCCAGTTCACTCTTCATCCCCTCGACTTCGCTGACGATGCCGAGGCGCTGGCGATAGAGCGCCAGTTCCTGCTCGGTCTTGTCGATGGTCGACTGTTGCGAGGCGATCTTGCCGTTATAGGTGGCTATGGCGGACTGGAACTGCGAGACGCGCGAGTTGTAGATCTTCTGCTGCAGCGTCGAGAACAGGTCGTTGCTTGTGGGCGCATAGGGCTTGCCGGCGACTTCCGCCGTCAGACGGGCGATCTCCGCCTGCAGGCTCGCCACTTCGCGCTTCAGGGCGGAGACGTCGGCGGTCGAGAAAGTCGGATCGAGCGTTGCCAGCACGTCACCGGCCTTGACCGTCTGGCCGGCCCGCACGTTGATCGCCCTGACGATGGAGGTTTCCAGCGGCTGAACCATGATGCGCGGCGCCTCGGCGCTGACGCGACCGCGGGCGCTGACCACCCGCTCGACCGGCAACAGCGTGGCGAGCGCAATGGCGGCCGCGACCATGGCGGCCAGCGTCACCAGCGTCAGGCGCGCCACGATCGGCACGCGCGCATTCAGGATTTCAGCCGTGTCCGAACCGAAGTCCACCGTCGCCCTCAGCGCGGCGAGCTCAGCCGTTGGCGACAGCATTGAAGCCTGGGCGGTCATGGCTCGCTCCGTTGGAAAGATGACGGTTCTGCTGCATCCAGAGGTGACGATAGTCGTCGCAGCGGGTCAGAAGTTCGGCGTGACGGCCGTGGTCCTTGAGGCGGCCCTTGTCGAGCACCAGGATCTGGTCGCAGTCGACCAGAGAAGCCAGGCGGTGCGAGATGACGATCACGGTGCGGCCGATGGCGATGCGGCGCAGGTTCTCGTTGATGATCGCCTCGCTCTCGGGATCAAGCGCGCTGGTGGCCTCGTCGAACACCAGGATCGGCGGATCGGAGATCAGGGCGCGGGCGATGGCGAGGCGCTGCTTCTGGCCACCGGACAGGTTGGCGGCGTGTTCCTCGATCATGGTCTCGTAGCCGCGCGGCAGGCGCTCGATGAATTCTTCGGCCCCGGCCATGCGGGCGGCGCGCACCATTTCCTCGGGCGTCGCGTCGGCCTTGCCGACCACGATGTTCTCGCGGATGGTGCCACGGAACAGGAAGCTGTCCTGCAGCACCACGCCCATGTTGGAGCGCAGGTGATAGAGGTCGATCTCGCGCAGGTCGACGCCGTCGATCTTGATCAGGCCCTCATACTGGGCATGCAGGCCCTGCAGCAGGCGGGTGACGGTGGTCTTGCCGGAGCCGGAACGCCCCATCACGCCAACGACAGTACCGGAATCGACCGTGAAGCTGACGCCGTTGAGCGCCGGGGTGGAGGCGCCGGGATAGCAGAAGCGCACGTCGTCGAACTGCACGCGGCCGTGGAATTCGGGGCGCACGCCGTTCTCGCGGCGCGGCTCGGGCGCGGCATTGACCACGGAGGCCACTTCGCGAATGGCGCCGCGGGCTTCCTCGAACTGCTGCATCATGTGGGCAAGCTGCACGATGGGCGAAGTCGCCCGGGTCGCCACCATGGTGAAGGCGACGAGCGTGCCCGACAAGATGGTCTGCTGCTCGGTGACCGCGAGATAGGCGCCCATCAGCAGCGAGCCCGAGTAGATCAGCTTCTCGAGCGGCGCCAGCAGGGTCTGCGGCTGGTTGGCCAGCGTCAGCAGATCGGTCTGGGCGGCGACGGACTCGGCGACGCGGCTGTCCCATTCGCGCCGCTTGCGCCCCTCGAGGGCCAGCGACTTGACGGTGCGCATGCCGTGCACCGTCTCGATCAGCAGCGCCGTCTTGCGGTGTTCGGAGGTGATGACGGCGGCGTAGGCGCGCTTGATCGGGCCCATGTAGACCATGATGACAATGGCCATCAGCACGGCGATGGTCAGCACATACATGGTCAGCGCGGCGTTCAGGAAGAACATCGCGGGGATCAGGATCAGCAGCGAGGTGGTGTCCAGCACGGCGCCGAGCAGCTGGCCGGTGATGAAGGTGCGCACGCGGCGCGCTTCGCCCAGCTTGTGGGCGATGACGCCGGTGGAGTTGCGCTCGAAGAAGTCGATCGGCAGCCGCGTCATCTTCTCGAAGATCTGCAGGCTGACGCGGGCGTCCACCTTGGCAGTGGCGATCGCCGTCATGGTGCGGCGCAGGTAGCCGATCAGCGTGTCGAAGACCAGCACCACGGCCACGGCAATGGCCAGCACGAACAGTGTGGAAACGCGGTGATGCACCAGCACGCGGTCGATCACCACGAGATAGAGCACCGGCGGCACCAGGGCGAGCAGCGACAACGCCAGCGCGGCGACGACGATGTCGCGGAAGATCTTGCCCTCGTGCATCACCTGCCGGATCATCCAGAGGAAGCCGAAGGTGTCGGTCTCCTCTTCCGCCTGCTTGCCGCGCTTGATCAGCAGCGCTGCGCCATCCCAGGCGGAGGCGAGGCGGACCTGGTCGAGGGCGATCGGCTGGGCGTTGGCATCGGCGGGATTGCGCACCAGAACGGTCGGCGTCGCGCCGTCTTTGACGAAGCGCTCGACCGACAGGATCGTGCCGTCGCGCAGCGCGATCAGAACGGACGTGTTCTCCTGAATGCCCGTCAGCGCCTTCCAGCCGAGCCGCATGGGCTTGGCGATCAGCCCTTCCTTGCCGGCGATGAAGGCGAGGTCGGCCAGCGTCGGCTCGGCATCGGCCTTGCCATATTCGCGGCGGATCTGTTCGGCGGACAGGGCAATCCCGAGGCGACGACCGGCCAGCACCAGCGCTGAAAAGGCCGCCCCGCTCTCGGGCCGCACGTCTGTCCCGCCTTGGTTCAATTCCATGTCACCACCCGCCCGACGCAGTTCCGCACACTAGACCTCACAAAACCCCGTTATGGTAAACGCCCGGTTAACGAACTGTTGTAAAACGCGAGCCGTAAACGGTTCTTTTACGAATTGGCGTCAATCAATTGTTAAAGAAGGTTACCGGCGTCGGTGCCGGTGAAGGGGAATCGGCATCATGCGGCGTCGGGTCGTCATCCACTGGGGCATTTCGAGTTTCTTCGGCTGGGGCGTCTACGGCCTCAACCTCGCCCTCAACTGGTCGCGCGATCCGTCCATCGAACCGCTCTGCTCCTTCCCCATTCCGCCGTCGCAGATTGCCGTCGATCCCGTCCGGCAGCTGGCCCTCAGCAACTTCCTGCGCGTCTCGGGCGAGTTCGTCGAAAGCCTGCGCGCCCATGCGGGCAAGCAGATCAAGACCGACGTGCCGATCCTCTCGGCGCTCGGCAACGACTTCAAGACCACCGGCGGCGCCTTCAACGTCGGGCTCACGGGCAGCCCCACCCTCGGCGTGGTGTTCTTCGAACTGCCGCAGCTCGACGAGGCGACGCTTGAGCGCGCCCGCGCCTTCCCGCTGATCGTCGCCGGCTCCACCTGGAACGAACAGATCCTCAGGGCCTATGGCCTCACCAATGTCACCACGGTGATCCAGGGCATCGATCAGACGCTGTTCCACCCGGCCCAGCGCCAGGGGGTGCTGCCGGACCGTTTCACCGTGTTCACCGGCGGCAAGCTGGAACTGCGCAAGGGGCAGGACCTCGTGGTCACCGCCTTCTCGCGCTTTGCCAAGCGCCATCCGGATGCGCTCCTGGTCGCCGCCTGGCACAGCCCCTGGCCGCAACTGGCCAGGAGCGTCGACAACTCCGGCGTCGCCGCGCCGATGACCTTCACCGACGAGGGCAAGACCGACTTCCCGGCCTGGGCCGCGGCCAACGACATCGCGCCGCACCAGTTCCTCGACCTCGGCGCCGTGCCCAACGCGCTGATGCCGCCGGTGCTGCGCGAGATGGACATCGCCCTCTTCCCCAACCGCAGCGAGGGCGGCACCAATCTGGTGGCCATGGAATGCATGGCCTGCGGCGTGCCCACGATCCTGTCGGCCAACACCGGCCATCTCGACCTGATCGACGGCAACAATTGCTATGCCCTCGAGCATCAGGCGGATGTGGCCGGTGCCGGCGCCGGGGTCGGTGACGTCAAGGGCTGGGGCAACTCCTCCGTCGACGAGATCGTCGACTGTCTCGAACGGGCCTATCGCGACCGTAACGACGCCCGCCGGCGTGGCGATCGCGGCGCGGGCAAGCTCGCCGGCTTCACCTGGTCGCGCACCGCCGACGCCATGAAGAAGATCCTGTCAAACTATTAAGGTCCTGTTCCGCAGCGGAACAGTTAAGACAATATTTACCATGCGCCTCTAGGTTTTCCCTGAGGGAACCCGTATGCGCTTCCCGCGACGGCGAGGGTAGAAGTCATGACAGCCAATGCTCTGCGTGCTGACGAAGCGGCCCGCATCCAGCCCGTGGAACAGACGCTTGCCGCAAAATACCAGCGCTTCGACGCCTTTCTGAAGTCGCTGTGGAGCGATGTCTACCCCGAGATCCCCTCGGGCATGCATGACCAGATCACCGCGGCAGCCTGGGAACGGGTCAAGCAGACCTATCCGCTCGCCGAAGGCACCAGGATCCTCGATGTGGGCTGCGGCCAGGGCGTGGCCCTCAAGCATTTCGCCGCCGACAAGATGGATGCCATCGGCATCGCCATCGGCGAGGACGTGGAGATCTGCAAGTCCAAGGGATTCAATGCCGTGGAAATGGACCTGTCCTTCCTCGAGTTCGACGACGCCAGCTTCGATGTGGTCTGGTGCCGGCATGTGCTCGAGCACAGCGTGTTTCCGCTGTTCAGCCTGCGCGAGACGGCCCGCGTCCTGAAGCCCGGCGGCATCCTCTACATGGAAGTGCCCGCCCCCGACACCGCCGCCCGCCACCAGACCAACCCCAACCACTACAGCGTGCTTGGCAAGTCCATGTGGATCGAGCTGTTGCGCCGCTCCGGCTACCGGCGCGTCACCATTTCCGACATCAACTTCAACATCCCCGCCGGTCCGGACACCTACTGGAGCTTCATCGTCCAGAAGGAACAGTGACACCGTCCGGCGCAGAGGCCTTCAAGGGCACATGAGGGGCCGCCGCATGGCGGGACCTTGTGTGCCCTTTTTGATTTGATGGCGCAGCGTTCCCCGCTCCCTCAGCGGTCAGACATAGTCCCGATGAAACAGCCGCCGGCTTGCCTCGCGCGTCGCCTCGTCGATCACCGGGGCGAACAGGCCAGCCTCACGCTGGCGGCAAAGCCGTATTGACGGATACCAGGGGCTGTCTGCCCGTCCCAACAGCCAGCGCCAGTCGGGCACCGCCTTGATGAGACCGATGGCCGGGCGACCGAGCGCGCCGGCCAGATGCAGCGGCGCGGTGCATACTGACACCACGAGATCGACGGCTTGCATCACCGCCGCCGTGTCGACGAACCCGTCGAGACCCGCGTCAAACTCCGGTCCCGGATATTCGAGGGTGAAGGGCAGACCCGCCACCTTCCAGCCAGAGGGCGTATCGGCCTTCTCGATCTCGTCGGCGCCTAGCTTTTGCAGGGCGATCAGGCGGACGTTGTCCAAGCGGGCAAAGGGGCGAAGATCGCCGGCGCCCGACAGGCTGCGGCCGCGGTCGGCCGGCGATTTCGGGTTGCCGCGCCAGACGAAGCCGATGGCCTTTCGACCGTCATTGCCCAGCTGCAGGCGTTCGCGCCAGCGGCTGACCAGAGCCGGCTCCGCCGCAAGATAGGGTGAGGGCATGCCGACCGAACCCAGGGTCAGATGCAGACGGTGCGGCAAACCGAGGAGCGGTGTCTGCAGATCGACAGGGCCGATGTCCTTGTCCTCGCTGACCACCCGATCGACACCTGAAACCGTGCGGGCAAGGCGGACCAGTGGTCTCGGCACCTGCAACACCACGTCGCCGCCAAGCGACTTGACCATGGCCGCAAAGCGCAGGAACTGCAGGCTGTCGCCGAGCCCCTGCTCGGCATGCAGGAGCAGCGTCTTGCCCGGGAAGGGCCGACCGTCCCAGTCGGCAATCTCGGTATGGCGCGGCTGGGCCGGGAACCCCGTCGCCTTCCAGCGCCACTCATATTCCGCAAAGCCGTTGCCATAGTCGCCCATGCGCAACAGCAGCAGCGAGAGATTGTAGCGCGCCTCGGCGAAATCCTGTTCGGCCTCCGCCAGCGAGCGCAGCACCGCCATGGCCTCGGCAAAGCGGCCCTCTTCGGCCAGCGCGTTGCCATAGTTGTGGCGGGCGGTGCGATGGCCCGGATCGATGGCGAGCGCCGCCTCATAGGCGGCGATGGCCGCCTTGTAGTCACCAGCCTTGCCGTGGGCGACCCCGATGTTGGCAACGATCTCGGCATTGCCGGGTTCACCCGCACGCGCGATCGCATAGGCGGCGATGGCCTCGGAATAGCGGGCCGCCGCCGTCAGCGCATTGCCCTGATTGAAGCGGACGTCCGACCGCTGAGGCTCCAGCGCCACGGCCCGGTCGAGCAGTTGCAGGGCCTTGTTGAGATCGCCGTTGGAGCGATAGGCGGAAGCACAGAGATTGAGGGCAGACACATTGCCGGGCTCGCGCGCCAGCGCCACCTCATAGAGGGCGATGGCATCGACGAACTTGTGCGCGTTATGCGCAGCAAAGCCGCGTTCGATCAGCGATGCGACAACCGACAGCTGGCTCATGACCGCTTGACCTTGTCCGCCAGCGCCGCCTTGACGGCGGCAACCACCGGGCCCCAATCCCCATAGCTCGTCTGCCGGAACAGGCGCACGGTGGGATACCACGGACTGTCGTTGCGATCGGTCAGCCAGCGCCAGTCGGCATTGGAGCGCAGCATGATGAAGGTGGGCATGCCGAGCGAGCCCGCCAGATGCGCCGATGAGGTGCAGGACGACACGATCACGTCCATGGCCCGCATGGCCGCTGCCGTCTCGGCAAAGCCGCCGAGACGTTCGGCCACCACTTCGATGCGATCGGCGTAGGGAAAGCCGCGCAGCTGATCCATGCCGTCGCGGTGTTGCAGGCTGATGAAATGCAGCCCGTCAAGCTCGAACAGCGGGGCGAGCGCCGAGAGAGGCGGTGAGCGGCCGACGTCGGCGCGCGCCTTGGGATTGCCCTGCCAGATCAGGCCGACACGCAGCTTGCCCCGTCCGCCGAGGCTCTGGCGCCAGGCGTTGATGCGCAGGCCATCGACGTTGAAGTCGGGCGGCGGCGGCAGGCTGTCCAGCTCCGAATGGAACACCGCCGGCAGGCTCATCATCGGCACTTCGAGATCATGGGCGGGGAGACGACGTCCCTGTTCCACCACCTCGACCGGCGTGGCACCAAAGTCCATGCGGCGGACAAGATCGACCAGGGGCGCGCGCACTTCCACCAGCATGCGGCCGCCCAGGCGCGCCGCAAGCGGCAGATAGCGGGCAAACTGGATCTGGTCGCCGATGCCCTGCTCGCCGTGCACCAGCAGCGTCCGGCCGCGATAGTCCTCGCCGTGCCAGCGCGGCACGTCGAAATGGCGCGGCAACATTTCCATGGCGCGCCAGCGCACTTCATATTTCTCGAAGCCTTCGCCATAGCGCCCCGCCAGCAGCAGCGCGTGCGCCTGGTCCAGCAGCAGTTCGGGATCACTGGGCGTCAGCTTGCAGGCGGCCTCGAAGGCGGCGAGCGACTCCTCGCAGCGGTTGAGATCCTTCAGCGCATTGCCGAGGCCGCGATGGGCCTTGGAGAGTTCCGGCCTGAGTTCGATGGACCGGCGGTAGAGATCCACCGCTTCCTCGAACTTGCCGTCGTCGCGCACCAGATTGCCGAGCGTCATCAGGGCCTCGGCCGTCGGCCGGTCTTCAAGCGTTCGGCGCAACAGCGCTTCGGCCTCGGCCTGTCGTCCGGTATGGCGCAGGGCGATGGCGTAGTTGGTGCGGAACTCCGAGGTCTTGAGGCCGACCGCGTCAGCCTCGCGCATCAGGATCAGGGCGCGATTGTAGTTGAACTCGCCGAGGGCCGCGGCCCCCAGCATATGGAAGGCCTCTGCCAGACGCGGATGGTCGATCAGCAGTTCCGCATATTCGTGGCAGGCGGCAAGGGCATTGCCCTTCACATGGTCGGCCAGCGCCGCCTTGAAGCGAGCTTCCAGCGACAGCTTCGGCGCAACGGCCACGTCCGGCAACTCGGTGCGGTAGAGTTCGGCGCGGTTGCCGGCAACGAGACTGGCGAGCGCCCCGGACACCCGGCTCATCACCCCTTCGAAAGGCGCGTCTTCGGCCTCGCCCTCGACCCGGCGGAACAGGCGAGTGGAGGGATACCACGGGCTGTCCGACCGGCCACGCAGCCAGCGCCATTCGGGATTGGCGCGCAGCACCACCCAGGTGGGCCGTCCGAGCGCGCCGGCGAGATGGGCGACAGCGGTGTCGGAGGTGATGACGAGATCGAGGTTCATCATCACGGCGGCGGTGTCGGCAAAGGCGTCCGGGCCGTTGTCGAACTCGCCGCCGAGCGTCTCCACCTCGAACTTGCCGCGCAGTGCCGCGATCTGCTCCTCACCCGGCCCCCTCTGCAGGGCAATCAGGCGTACGCCGGGGATGCGGGCCAACGGCTCCATGGCCGCCAGCGGGAAGCTGCGACCACGGTCGACCTGCGGATCGGGGTTGCCTTGCCAGACGATGCCGACGCGGAACCCCTCCCGCTTGGCGAGGCGCCCGGCCCAGTGCACCACCTTGTCCGGATCGGCCTTGAGATAGGCGGGGAAGCTCGGGATGGTCTCGACGCGCGTGCCGAGATGGAGCGGCAGGCTCATCATGAAGACACTGTAGTCGAGGGGCGGAACCGATTGCCCCTCCGAGACCACACCATCGACGCCGTCCATGCGCGCCATCAGCGCGGCCACCTTGCCGCGACAGCCGATCACCACGCGGGAGGCGCCCAGCTGTTTCAGCACGCGGGCGTAACGGGCGAACTGGAAGCCGTCACCGAAGCCCTGTTCGGCCACCAGCATGAAGGACTTGCCGCGCGGATCCTCGCCCTGCCACAGCGGCAGGCGCGGGCGGCTCTTGGCGAGACCCAGCTTCTCGATCCGCAATCGCCATTCATAGTGGGGCAGGCCTTCGGCATAGTGACCGCGGTTCATCAGCGCCATGCCGAGCGCCATATGCGCGTCAGCATAGTCGGGCCGCAGCTCGATGGCGTGGCGGAAGGCCGCGATGGCCTCGTCTTCCTTGCCCGCTTCCAGCGCGGTGATGCCCAGATTGGAAAAGGCCTCGGCGTGGTTGGGGTCGACCTTGACCGCCGTGCGCAGGAAATGGAAGGCGACGCCGACTTCGCCCCGATTGCGTTCGTCGACGCCGAGATTGCTGTAGGCGTCGGCACAGCGCGGATCGGCCACCAGCGCCCGGTCCCAGGCCTTGGCGGCGGCCTTGTGGTCTTCCTGCTGGGCGAGAATGGCGCCCCATTGCACCAGAAAGCGCACATTGTCCGGCTCGCGATGCACCGCCTGGCGCAGGGCGAGCTCGGCCTTGGCGGTCTCGCCGAGCTTGAGCAGAGCGGCGCCGCGCACCGACAAGGCGGTGGAGAAATCGGGATTGTCCGACATCACCTGATCGGCACGGCGCAGCGCGGAGGCGGCGTCACCGGCGGCGATCTCGCGATTGGCCATGGCCAGCTGTGACGGGGCATGGCGCGGATTGATTGCCAGGGCGTGGGTCAGGGCGCGCTTGCTGTCCTCGCGCTGGCCGAGCCGGTCGAGCACGACGGCGAGGTTGCTCCAATAGTCGGGTTCACGCGATGCGGTCGCCACCGAGCGCAGGGCCGAGGCGAGCGCGGCTTCGGCGGCGGCGCGGCTGCGCGATCCCGCCTCGAACTGCGCCATGGCGTAAAGGTTCAGGATACGCCCGTTGTTGGGATAGGTCGACAGCAGCTTGTGATAATCGCCGATCGCCTCGGCATAGCGGCGCTGCTGGTTGGCCTCGAAGGCCTGCCGGAACAGCGCCTCGCCGTTGACGGAGGCCGGCAGCGGCGGCAGGCGGCGCAAGGCGAGGAGCGCGTCGAGCTCGCGTTCCACCTCGGCGATCACCCCGGTCCAGTCGCCTGGGGTCCGTTGGCGGAAGAGCCGCATGGTCGGATACCAGGGCGTCAAGCCGCCCTCGAGGCCCCAGCGCCAGTCGGGCACGCGCTTGAGCAGCAGCCAGACCGGTCGTCCGAGCGCGCCCGCCACATGGGCGACCGCCGTGTCGGAGGTGATGACGAGGTCGAGATTGGCCATGACGGCGGCGGTATCGAGGAAGCCGTCCGTGCCCGCGTCGAAATCTTCTGCGAAGCGGCCGACGTCCAGTCCCCCCGGAGCGGCCTGCTCGGCGCCGGTGCCGCGCTGCAGCGCATAGGGGGCGATCTCGCGCCCGAAGCGGGCGAGCGGGGCGAAGCTCGCCAGCGGCAGCGAGCGCCCGCGTTCCACCGGCGCCTTTGGATTGCCCTGCCAGGACAGCCCGATGCGGAAGGGCCGGCGCGCGGTTGCCTCCCGCTTTGCCAGCCGTTCGCCCCAGCGCTGCGCCCGTTCGCCGTCGCAGGCGATATAGGGTGCCGTCGCGCTTAGCGTCCTGTGGTCGAGGCCGATCAGCCGCGGGATCGATAGCAGCGAGATCTGGAGATCGTGTTCGGGCGGCGTTTCGCCTTGCCGGACCAGCTCCGCGCCCGGCGCCGCATTCGGCTGGAACAGCGGCATGGTCGACAGCAGGCCATGCAGGCGCGACTGGCAGACCAGGATCACCCGTCCCACCCGCCCGGCGATTTCCGGCAGGAAGCGGGCGAACTGGATGGTGTCGCCCAGTCCCTGTTCGTGGATGACGAGGAGCCGCCGCCCCGGCGCTGGCGTGCCATCCCAGACCGGCGCGTCCGAATGGGTCGTCACCGGCGAGGGCGGCAGGGTCGCAAGGCGCAGCTCGTAGCCGTCCCAGGAATCGACCCAGTTGCCGGCGAGCAGTTCGGCGCAGGCCATGTTGTAGGCCAGTTCCGGCCATTCGGATGCGGGCAGCACCGACTGCTGCCATACCTTGCGCGCCTCGTCCACGCGGCCGATGTTGCGCAGGGCGACGCCCAGATTGATCCGCGCGCCCTTGTGGTCGGGAACGGCGGCGAGAACGATCTCATATTCGCGCGCCGCTTCCGCCTCGCGGCTCATCTCCTGCAGCACGACGCCGAGGTTGTAGTGCCCCTCGTGCCCCTTGGGGTCGAGGCGGATCGCCGTGCGCAGCGCCGTCTCCGCGTCCTCGAACCGGCCGAGCATGGTCAGGATATGGCCGCTTTGCGCCCAGGACGCCCCGTCGTTGGGGTTGATGCCGCGCGCCGTCTCGGCGGCCTTGAGCGCCTCGTCGAACCGTTCGGCACGGCAGAGCGCGAGGTTGAGGTTGCGCCAAGCCCCCATGTTCTGCCGGTTGAGTGCCACGGCTTCGCGGCCGATGCGAATGGCATCCTCCACCCGATCCACCGCCAGGAGCGCCATCACCATGTTCTGGCGCAACACGGATGATCCGGTGTCCGCGGCGGCCGCCACTTCAAAAGCGGCAGCGGCTTCAAGGTTGCGACCGGCAAGATGCAGCGCCGTTGCATAGGTCTGGGGCAGCATCGGGTCGGTCGAACCGGCCGCGCGCAGCTGTTCGAGCCCCGCCAGACCTTCTTCGATGCGCCCGGCGCTGAGGCAGGCCCGCAATTGTGCCAGCGTCGGTTCGCTCGTCTGTCCGTCTGCCATCAGGGGTGCTGCGTTTGTTGCGGGTGCCAATCGACTTCCCCAAGGGTTCAGGGTCGCGGGCTCAGGTCGGCGCGTAGGGCTTGTAGGACTTTTCTTCGACAATGCCCGAAGAGAGCTCGAGATTGATCTCGCGCTTGAGATCGGCACGCTTGTCGTTGGTGAAATAGACCGATCGCGCCAAGGCGATGAACCTTGGGCCGAAATCCTGCTCGCGCTCGCAATCGCGGATCTCGTCCTCGATGTCCCACAGCGCCGCATTGACGTCGCGCAGCTTGTCGGTCAGCCCCGCGACCACGGCATTGCCACGTGCCGGCCCGAGCTTGCCGTTCAGCAGATCCAGTTCCTTGCGGACGTTTTCCACCTTGGCCGAGTCCGACATGCGGGCGGCCTTGATCTCGAGGATCGTGATCTTGTCGATCATCTCACCCCATGAAACCGGAACTTCAATCACGTGCCAACCTCGCGAAGACTTGATTCGCCTTGCAGTATAACGGCTTTCCGGCCCTTGAGGGAATCACCGGCTCCTCGCGGTGCGCTATCCCATGAAATCACAAGGCCGGAGGATCGCTCCCCCGGCCTTGCGTCATGAATTGTCTAGGTCAGCGTCAGTTCCAGGTGAAGTCACTGGCCGAAAGATCGGAGGCCGTCACACCGGTCAGGGTGATCTGCATGTCGGCCGAGCCGTCGGCATCAACGTCCACATAGAGCACGTTGCCGCTCATGTAGGCCTCGGTGTTGGTGCTGTCGCCCGTGAAGGTCGAGTTGCTGCCGAGCCAGTTGAACGACCCGTTCACCAGGCCCGTGAACACCAGCTTGTCGAGACCTGCCACGAAGTCCGTGATGGTGTCGGCCGCCGAGGTGCTGGACTGGGCCACCGCCGTGAAGACGAACTGGTCCTGGCCCGAGCCGCCGGTGATCGTGTCGGCCCCGTTGCCTCCCCGCACGATGTCGTCGCCGCCGCCGAGGGACATTGTCACGCCCGCCGCATTGGTGACCACGATCATGTCGGAGAAGGAGCTGCCCGTCACCGTCTCGACATTGGCCACGGTCAGCGTCGAGGCATAGGTCAGCACCAAGCTGTCCGCGCCGCCGGCGAGATCGATGGTCAAGCCGCTCGAAGACACACCGAGCGTCACCACATCCTTGCCCGCGCCGCCGGTGATGGTCTCCACGTAGGAGACGGTCGCCGTACCGCCCGCTGCCGCGAAGGCCAGCTGGTCGTTGCCCGAGCCGAGGTTGATGTTGCCGCCGGCGTAGGCCGCACCGAGCGTCACGAGATCACTGCCGGTACCGCCGGTGATGGTCTCGACATTCGACACCGTCGCCGTGTTGGCGAAGTTGCCGAAGGTCACGCTGTCGGACCCGCCAGCCAGGTCGATGGTCGTGCCGGACGCGATCGTCGAGTAGATGACGATGTCCGAACCGGCGCCACCGGTAATCGTTTCGACGCTGGATACCGTCGCCGTGTTGCCGCCTGAACCGAGGGTCAGCGTGTCGCTGCCCGCCGCCAGGCTGATGGCACCGCGGAAGGTGCTGGTCCCGATCACGATCGAGTCGTCACCGCCCACGCCGATCACCGTCTCGATGTTGGAGACCGTGACCGTGTTGGTGCCAGTCGCCAGCGTCAGCGTATCGTTGCCCGAGGACAGATCGATGCTGCCGCTCTGGAACACCGCACCCAGCGTGATGGCATCCGAACCGGTGCCGGCACTGATGGTCTCGATGTTCGACAGCGTGGCGGTGGTGTTGCCGTTCCACGAGATCGAGTCGCTGCCCGCCGCCAGGTCGATTTCCGCACCGGTGACGGTGCCGGCCAGGATGAGGACCTGGGTGCCGGCCGCGCCGGTGATGGTTTCGGCGTTGGCCACCGTGGCCGTCGCCGTACCAGCGAAGGTCAGCCCGTCGGCACCGGCCCCGAGGTCGATGTTGCCGCCCGTATAGCCCGTGGCGATGGTCACGAGATCCACGCCCGTGCCGCCGGTCACGGTTTCCACCGCGGTCAACGTCGCCGTGTTGGTGAAGTTGCCGAAGGTCACGCCGTCGGTGCCACCAGCCAGCGAGATGGTCAGCCCGTCGGCCTGCGTGGCCAGGGTGATCACTTCGCTCGCGCCGCTGCCGATGATCGTCTCGGTGTTGGAGACCGAGTAGGTACCGCCGGCCGAGAAGGTCAGGCTGTCGGCACCGGCCGCCAGATTGATCGTCCCGAGGGTCAGGGCATCGGTTACCACGACCAGGTCGACACCGCCGCCGCCGGCGAGGGTTTCAACCGAAGTCACGGTGGCCGTGTTGCCGCCGGCTGCCAGCGTCAGGGAGTCCATGCCGCCGTTGAGGTCGATGGTACCGTCGATCTGAGTACCCAGGGTGATCACGTCGGTGAAGGTACCGGCGGTGATCGTCTCCACGTTGGAGAGGGTCGCCGTGGTCACACCGTTGGTGCTCACGCTGTCGTTGCCACCGGCCAGGTCGATGATCGCGCCGTTGACCGTACCCGAGAGGGTGATCACATCGACACCCGCACCACCGGTGATGGTTTCCACGCCGGCGACCGTTGCCGTTGCACCGGCAGCCGCGGTGATCAGGGTGTCGCCACCCGCCCCGAGGTCGATGGTGCCGCCGGTATAGGCTGCGCCCAGGGTGATCTGGTCGGTCGAGGTACCGCCCGTGATGGTTTCCGCACCGCTGACGGTCGCGTCATTGGCGAAGTTGCCAAAGACAACCGCATCCGTGCCTGCCCCCAGGCTGATCACCATGTTCACCGACTGGTCGGCGACCGTGATGACGTCGGAGCCCGTTCCGCCGGTCACCGTCTCGACTGCCGAGATGGTGATGGTGTCGCCCGCCGCGCCAATGACGAGGATGTCATTGCCGCTGCCGCCGACGAGGGTTTCGAGGCCGGTGGTGGTCAGGGTGTTGCCGCTGGCCGCCAGGATGATCTTGTCGTCACCGGCACCGGTGTTGATGGTTCCGTCGAAGGATGTGGCAATCGTCAGCGTGTCATCGCCGCCACCTGCGCTGATGGTTTCCACGTTGGACAGCGTGGCGGTGGTATCGCCAGCCGATCCGAATGTGTCGTTGCCACCCGCCAGATCGACGACGGCACCGGTCACCGTGCCGGACATGACGACCACCTGAGTGCCCGCCGCGCCGGTGATTGTTTCGGTGTTGGCCACGGTGGCTGTACCGGTCCCGTTGAAGAACAGCTTGTCATTGCTGTCGCCGAGGTCGATCGAGCCGCCGGTGTAGGCCGCGCCGAGGTAGATAAAGTCGGTCGAGGTGCCGCCGGTGATGGTTTCAACTGCGGTGAGGGTCGCCGTGTTGGCGAAGTCACCGAACTTCACACCGTCGCTGCCGGCGCCAAGGTCATAGTTGACGGTACCGTCGGCCACGTTGGCGATGGTCACGAGATCGTCGCCCGCGCCACCCGTCACGGTCTCGACGTTGGCAACCGTGATGGTGCCACCCGCCGCTGCGAGCGTGATGACGTCGTTGCCGCCGGCGAGGTCCAGATAGCTCTGGCTCACAGCACCCGAGAAGGTCACGAGATCTGCGCCGGAGTTGCCGGTGATCGTTTCGATACCCGTCGCGGTGAGCGTGTTGCCGCCGGCCACCAGGGTGAGCGCGTCATAGCCTGCACCGAGGTCGATCGCCATGGCGATCTGGCCACCCATGGTGATCACGTCATTGCCGGTGCCGCCAGTGATGGTTTCCACGCCCGTTACCGTGGCCGTGGTGTCGCCGGTGGTCGTCAGCGAGTCGTTGCCCGTGCCGAGGTTGATGGTTACGCCGGTCAGCGTGCCCGAGGTCACCACGACATCCACACCGGTGTCGCCGGTGATGGTCTCTGCACCGGCCACGGTCACGGTGACCGAGCCGCCGCTGGAAGTGGTGATCAGGGCGTCGAGACCGGAGCCCAGCGACACCGTACCTGCGGTGTAGCCGGAGCCGAGGGTGATCACGTCATTGGTCGCACCACCGATGATCGTCTCGACGTCGACCAGCGTCGCCGTATTGACGAAGTTGCGGAAGGTGACCTTGTCGTCAGAGCCGCCGTTCAGGTCCACCGTGACGCCAGTGACCTGGCTGGTGAAGACCACCACGTCCGTTGCGGCACCGCCGGTCACGGTTTCCACGTTGACGATGGAGGCCGTGCCACCGGACGCATCGAAGGTGACCCTGTCGTTGCCGGCGCCCAGATCGACCGTGGCACCGGTGGTGCCCGACCCGAGCGTCAGCAGATCCACGCCGGTCCCGCCATTGACGGTTTCGACATTGATCACGGTGACCGTGTTCGAGAAGTTGCCGAAGCTCAGGCTGTCGCGACCGCCGCCGAGATCGATGCTGCCGCTGAACAAGGTGCCGAGCGTCAGGACGTCGGAGCTTGCGCCGCCGGTGATCGTTTCGACGTTGTAGAGCGTCGCAGTGGTCGTGTTGGTGGTGGTGACGCTGTCGTTGCCGGCACCGAGGTTGATGGTGCTGCCGGTGATCACGCTGCCAAGGGTGACCACGTTGGTGCCAGCCACACCGGTGATGGTTTCAACCGAACTCAGCGTTGCCGTCGACCCGGTGCTGAACAGCACCTTGTCGCCGCCGCCGGCGAGATCGATCTCACCGCCCGTATAGGCACCTTCGACGTAGAGATAGTCGACGCCGCCGGCACCGGTCACGGTTTCGATGGCCGTGATGGTCACCGAGTTGCCGCTGGCCGAGGCCAGGGTCAGGGCGTCTGTCCCGCCGCCGAGATCAACGGTGGTTTCGGTCGCCTGACCCGTGAGGATGATGGCATCCGAAGAGCCGCTGCCGGTGATGATTTCCACGCCAGTGGCGGAGATCGTCGCGCCGGAACCGCCGATCGTCAGACGGTCGGCACCCGTGCCGAGGTCAACCACCATGCCGGTGGCCGCATCGGTCACCACGATGGTGTCGGTGGCCGAGCCGCCGGTCAGCGAGATGACGTTGCTGACGGAGACGGTGTTGTCGTAGTTGCCGAGCGTCAGGATGTTGGCGCCCGTACCCAGATCGATCTCGCCTTCGAGGATCTGGGAGTTGAACGTCACATTGTCGTCGGCCGTGCTGCCGGTGATGTTCTCGACATTCGAAACGGTCAATGTAGACGCCGCGTCGAAGGTGAGCGTGTCGATGCCGGCCCCGAGGTCGATGGTCAGACCCGTTGCGACATTGGCCAGCTCGATGACATCCGAACCCGCCGCACCGGTGATGGTCTCGACGTTGGAGACAGTGAGCGTCGCGCCTGCGTCATCGGTGGTGATGGCGTCAGCGCCTGCACCGAGGTCGAAGGTGCCGGAGACACCGCCGCTGGTGGAGACGAGATCGCTGCCCGTGCCGCCGGTAACCGTCTCGATATTGGCGACGGTCACGGTGTTGTCGAAGTTGCCGAGCGTCAGTCCGTCGGCACCGCCGGCGAGGTCGACGGTCAGGCCGGTGATCTGAGCGGCGAAGGTCAGGACGTCGGCACCGGAGTTGCCGAGCACCGACTCCACGTTGGAGACGGTCACCGTGGCGCCAGCGCTGCTGATGGCCAGGATGTCCGAGCCGGTGCCCAGGTCGATCGTTGCGCCGGTCACGCCGTTGATGAGCGTGACGACGTCGATGCCCGTGCCGCCGGTCAGCGTTTCGACGCCGCCCACCGACAGGGTGTTGGTGGCATTGGCGAGCGTCAGGGTATCGATGCCCGTACCGAGGTCGATCGTGGTCCCGGTGGCCTGAGCCCCCATGGTGATCGCGTCGGAGCCGGTGCTGCCGGTGACGGTCTCGACACCCACCAGCGTGGCGGTGCCGGCGTTGTTGAAGGTGACGCTGTCGGCACCGCTGCCGAGGTTGATGTACTCGCCGGTGTAGACGCCGTCGATGGTGATGGCTTCCGTGCCCGAGCCGCCGACGATGCTGCGGGTGTTGGCAACGGTTGCGGTCGCGCCGAGGCTCGAGAAGGTGAGCACGTCATTGCCGCCACCGAGGTCGATGTAGGACCCGTCGAGCGCACCCTTGACCGTCACCAGATCGTTGGTGTTGCCGCCGGTGATGGTCTCGATGTTGCTGATGGTCAGCGTGTTCACCTGGTTGGCGAGCGTCAGCGTGTCGGTGCCGGTGCCAAGTTCGATGGTGGCGCCGGTGACCTGTGCCGTGATCGTCACGCGGTCGCCGCCGGTGTTGCCGACGATGGTTTCCACGTTGTTGATCGTCAGCGTGCCGCCGTCGGTGCCGAAGGTGAAGGAGTCGGTGCCCGCGCCGAGATCGACGACGCCGCCGGTCATGCCGGTGCTCAGCGTCACGAGGTCAGTGTCGGTACCGCCCGTCAGGGTCTCGACATTGGTGAAGGTCAGCGTGTTGGTGTAGTTGCCGAGCGTCACCGTATCGTCGCCGCCGCCGAGGTCGATTTCGACGCCCGCCGCCACCGCCCCGAAGGTGATGACGTCAGAGCCGGTCGCGCCGGTGAGGGTTTCGACGTTGAGGATGGTCGCGGTGGTATCGCCCGTGGTGACGAGCTTGTCCGAACCGACGCCGAGGTCGATGTATTCGCCGGTGTAGGTGCCGTCGATGGTGATCACGTCGGAGCCCGCGCCGCCGATGATGCTGCGCGTGTCGGCGACAGTGGCCGTCGAGCCGGAGCCGGCGAAGGTCAGAACGTCATCGCCGTTGCCGAGATCGATGTGACCGCCGGTGAAGGCGTTGGAGATTGTCACCTTGTCGATGCCGCTGCCGCCGATGACGGTCTCGATGTTGGCGAGCGTCACCGTGTTGGAGGCGTTGGCGAGGGTGATGGTGTCCGAACCGCCGGCCAGGTTGTAGGAACCGCCGGTGATCTGCGAGCTCAGCGTGATCGAGTCGTCGAACGAACCGCCGATGACGGTTTCGATGTTGGCGATCGTCACGGTACCGCCGGAGAGGAACACCAGGCTGTCATTGCCCGCGCCGAGGTCATAGGTGCCGCCCGTGGTGGCGCCGACGATGACGACACGGTCGGTGCCGGTGCCGCCGGTGACGGTTTCGATGCCGGCAACCGACACGGTGTTGGTGTAGTCGCCGAGGATCAGGCTGTCCGCGCCGCCGCCGAGGTCGACGGTCGCGCCGGTGATCTGGGTCGCGTAGGTCACCACGTCGACACCCGCGCCACCGGTCATGGTCTCGACATTGGAGACGGTGATGGTGGTGTCGCCGACGGTCGTCAGGCTGTCGGTACCCGCGCCGAGGTCGACGATGGTGCCGGTGAGCGTGCCGCTCAGGGTGATGTCTTCCGTGCCCGAGCCGCCGATGACGGTCAGGGTGTTGAGCACCGTGGCGGTGCCGCCGGCGTTCGAGAAGGTCAGCGTGTCGTCACCGCCGCCCAGATCGATCGTGCCGCCGGTATAGGCCGCGGAGATCTTGATGGTGTCGGAGTCGGTGCCGCCGGTGATGGTCTCGGCATTGGCGATGGTCAGCGTGTTGTCGTAGTTGCCGAGCGTCACGCTGTCGGTGCCGGCGCCAAGCGACAGTTCGCCGCCGGTGACCTGAGCGGTGTAGGTGAGCAGGTCGCTGCCCGTACCGCCGAGGATGGTCTCGATGTTGGCAACGGTCAGCGTCGCGCCGTTGTCGGACAGGTCGAGGACGTCGTTGCCGGCGCCAAGATCCACCGTGCTGCCGGTGTTGGCGGCAGAGAAGACCACATAGTCTTCACCGCTGCCGGTGGTCACGGTTTCCGCATGGTCGATGGTGACCGTGTTGTCGAAGTTGCCGAGCACCAGGCTGTCGATGCCAGCGCCGAGGTCGATGGTGCTGCCGGTGATCTGCGTGGCCATGGTGATGGCATCAGAACCGGTTCCGCCGATCACGGTCTCGACGTCGGTCAGGGTCACGGTGACGTTGCCGTCGGTGGTCACCTGGTCGTTGCCGAAGCTCAGGTTGATCGTGCCGCCGGTATAGGTCCCCGACAGGGTCAGCACGTCGGTGCCGTTGCCGCCGTTGATGGTCTCGGCGCTCGCCACGGTCAGGGTGGCGCCACCGAAGTTCAGCGTCAGGCTGTCGTTGCCATCGCCGAGGTCGATGAAGCCGCCATCCTGGGCGTTGCCAATGGTGATGGTGTCATTGGTGGTGCCACCGATGATGGTTTCGACATTGGTCAGCGTGGCGGTGTTGATGAAGTTGCCGAAGGTGATCTGGTCGCTGCCAGCGGCAAGATTGATCGCCTGGCCGGTGATCTGGTCGGCGAAGGTCACGAGGTCGGTGCCGGCGGCGCCGACAACGGACTCGACCGAGGTCAGGGTCACGGTGCCACCCGAAGCGCCGAAGGTGACCATGTCGTTGCCAGCACCGAGGCTGATGGCTGCGCCGGTCACGCCCGTGCCGAGCGTCACGATGTCGTTGGTGCTGCCACCGGTCAGCGTTTCGAAGGCGCTGATGGTGATCGTGTTGATCTGATTGTCGAGCACGAAGCCGTCGGCGCCGCCGCCGAGGTCGATGTTCATGCCGGTGATCTGACCGCTGTAGGTGAGCAGATCATTGCTCGCGCCGCCGACGATCGTCTCGGCATGGCTGACGGTGGCCGTCGTCGCCCCCGTGGTGATCAACTTGTCGGAGCCGGCGCCGAGATCGATGGTGCCGCCGGTGTAGGTCCCCGACAGCGTCAGAAGATCGGTACCGGAGCCACCGGTGATCGTTTCGATTTCGGACAGGGTGACCGTTGCGCCGGCATTGGCCGTCGTCAGCGAATCGTTGCCCGTACCGAGGCTGATGGTGCCGCCCGCATAGGCGCCGCCCAGCACGACGACGTCGTTGGTGTTGCCGCCGGTGATGGTCGCCACGTTGGAGATGGTGGCGGTGTTCACGAAGTCGCCGAAGGTCACCGAGTCTGCCGAGCCACCGAGATCGATGGTGGTGCCGGTCGAAGCTGTCGCAAGGGTGACGATGTCAACACCGGCACCGCCGGTGATGGTCTCGACATAGGACAGCGTCACCGTGCCGCCACCGGCGGCGAAGGTGAAGGAGTCCGAACCACCGCTGAGGTTGATGTTCATGCCGGTGGTGGCCGCACCCAGCGTCAGGCTGTCATTGCCCGAAAGGCCGATGAGGGTTTCGATGTTGTAGGCAGTCAAGGTGCCACCGGTGGCACCGAAGGTCAGGCTGTCGTTGCCGGCGCCGAGATCGATGGCGCTACCGGTGTTGGTACCGGTCAGCGTGATCACGTCGCTGCTGGAGCCACCGAGGATGCTTTCGGCACTGCCGATGGTCACAGTGTTGTTGAAGTTGCCCAGCGTCACCTTGTCGGTGCCCGTGCCGAGGTTGACGGTCGATCCGGTCACCGCCGCGCCGAAGGTCACGACGTCGATGCCCGTGCCGCCGGTTACGGTTTCCACCGCCGTCAGGGTCGAGGTGCTGCCGGCATCGGCGAAGGTTACGCTGTCGAGACCGGCACCGAGGTTGATGTTGCCGCCCGTGTAGGCTGCGCTGACGACGATGATGTTGTTGGTCGTGCCACCGGTGACGGTTTCGATGTTGGCCATCGTCACCGTGTTGATGGTGTTGCCGAGAACCAGCTGGTCGATACCCGCGCCCAGGTCGATGGTCAGGCCGGTCGCCTGGCTCGAGACGACGATCTTGTCGGCAGACGACGAACCGGTCACGGTCTCGACGTTGGCAAGGGTAGCCGTGGTTGCGCCACCAAAGGTCAGCGCGTCAGCACCGGCAGCCAGATCGATGGACATGCCGGTGATCGCATTGGTCACGGTCACGATGTCGGAGCCGGTGCTGCCGATGATCGTTTCGACGCCGGTGAGGGTCGCCGTGCCACCGGAGGTGAAGGTCACCTTGTCGTTGCCGGTGCCAAGATCAATGTTGCTGCCGGTCGTGCCGGCGCCGAGGATGATCTGATCGATACCCGTGCCGCCAACGATGGTCGCGACATTGGCAACGGTCGCGCTGTTGGCGAAGTTGCCGAAGGTGACCTTGTCACCGCCGCCGCCGAGGTCAATCGAGACGCCGGTCGCAGCAGCAGCGAACGTGACGAGCTCCGAGCCGCTACCGCCAACGACGGTTTCCACGGAGTTCAGCGTTGCGGTCGAGTTGGTGCCAGCGAATGTCACCTTGTCGGCACCGGCACCCAGGCTGATCAGGCCACCGGTGAAGTTGTTGCTGACAACGATCGTGTCGTTGGTGGTGCCACCGGTCACGGACTCGATGTTGCTGATGGTAACGGTGTTCACGCCGTTCGCCAGAGTCAGCACATCGGCGCCGCCGGCGAGGTCGATGGAAAGACCGGTTACCTGCGCACCAAGCTTGATGGACTCAACCGAGGAGCTGCCGACAAAGGTCTCGACGTTGGTGACCGTGGCAGTGCCGCCGGCCGAGAAGGTCAGACTGTCGTTGCCCCCGCCAAGGTCAATGGTGGCACCCGTCGTTGCGGCCGAAATGGTGACCAGATCGACGCCGGAAGCGCCGTTGATCGTCTCGACGTTGGTGACCGTCACGGTGTTGGAACCGGCGGCCAGCGTCAGCTTGTCGTTGCCGGTGCCGAGGTTGATGTTGCCGCCGGTAAAGGCCGCACCGAGAACCACCTGGTCGATGCCCGTGCCGCCGACGATGGTGGCGACGTTGGAAATGGTCAGCGAGTTGGCGAAGTTGCCGAGGGTCACCTTGTCGGCGTCACCGCCGAGGTCGACGGTCGCACCGGTTGCTGCGGCGCTGAAGGTCACGAGGTCGATACCCGTGCCACCGAGGATCGTTTCGACGGCGGCGACCGTGAGGGTCGCGCCTGCATTGTCGAGAATGATCTTGTCGAGGCCCGTACCCAGCGACACGGTCGCACCGGTCACGGCACTGGTGAAGGTCACGAGGTCGTTGGTGGTTCCGCCCGTAACCGTTTCGACGTTGGTCACCGAAACGGTGTTCAGGAAGTTTCCGAGGGTCAGCTGATCGGTGGAGCCGGCACCCAGGTCGACGATCACACCGGTGGCGATGGTGCTCAGCGTCACCTTGTCCAGGCTGGTCGAGCCGAGGATGGTTTCAGCGTTGTTGACGGTAGCCGTCGCGCCAGAGGTGAAGGTCACCTTGTCGCCGGAGCCGGTACCGAGGTCGATCGAGCCGCCGGTCAGCGCAGCGCTGACCGTGATGAGGTCGTTGGTCGTGCCGCCGACAACCGTTTCGACGTTGGAAAGCGTGACGGTGTTCAGGGCATTGGCAAGCACGAGCTTGTCGGAGCCGGCGCCAAGATTGACGGCGCCGCCGGTGAAGCCATTGCCGATGGTGACAACGTCGGCACCGGTACCGCCAGTGATGGTCGCGACGTTCGAAACCGTCGCGGTGTTGGCGAAGTTGCCGAAGGTCAGGGAGTCGGTCGAGCCGCCGAGATCGACGGTGATGCCCTTGGCCTGGGTGCTCAGCGTGATGACGTCCAGGCCAGTGCCGCCCATGATGGTTTCGACGTTGGCAAGGGTCGCGGTGGCACCGAGGTTATCGGTCGTCAGCTTGTCGAGGCCGGCCGCGAGATTGATCGTGCCGCCGGTGTAGGCGCTGTCGAGGGTGATGATGTTGTTGGTCGTGCCGCCGACGATGCTCTCGGCATTGGCAACGGTGATGGTGTTGATGAAGTTGCCGAGGATCAGCGTGTCGGTGCCTGCACCGAGATTGTAGTAGCCGCCAGTGACCTGGGAGTTGATCGTGACCTTGTCGTTGCCGGAGCTGCCCGTGAGCGTGGCAACGCTGGCTGCGGTAACGGTCGAAGCGGCCGAGAGAATCAGCGTATCGCTGCCCGAGCCCAGATTGACACTGATTCCCGTGACCGAGGCACCAAGTGTAATCTTGTCGTTGCCGGAGCTTCCGACAATTGTTTCTACATTGTAGACGGTCGCCGTTGCAGGATTGGCAAAGGTGAGTCTGTCATTTCCGCCGGCAAGATCGATTTGGGCACCAGTAACAGCATCACTGATTGTGATGAGATCTATCGAGTTGCCACCGATGATCGATTCATTCGTCGTAGTTGTTGCGGTACCGGAAACGGATTTGCTCACGATCGTATCCCCAGCGCGAATATGTCGACCTCAGCCCTTCTGGCTTCGTACACCGACAATTTCTGACTTTGGGATAACTCTTCGACTAAAATATTTAACAATAAGTAAACGACCCTCGGAAATTATGGCTCAGGCAAAGTTATCTGAAAGCACAAATGTATAATCCACGGAATTTGAATCTATTATTTTCGGAAAAGGGGCTGTTTTAACCAAAATGAGCCACAGCATAATTCAAATTGTATATTTTAATCAGTCTTCCATACCAAATATTGCCAAAGTCAACAAAATTTAACTTACATTTTTTCGGACTTTTTGCCGTTATTTCACTTAAGGTCGGCTGGACGCATATTTTGGATGTCATGTACAGACGCCAAGACTTCAGCTGAAGTCGCAAAGGGCACATTTGGATGGATAATATGGTTAAGATGCCGGATCGGCAGATCTTGGTCGGGAGCGAAGTTGAACTCAGCGAACAATGTTCCCGGACTCGGTCGATTTATTACCTTTAGCAACAATCACCATCCCTTGTCGTTTCTTCTCACTTAATCTGCAATGACGCGTTGTTTCGTTTCCAGACCCACCGGTAGTTCGGTTGCCAAACGCATGCGAGATAGTGCCTGTCCTGCCAGATCTGACTGCAAGCTGTTGGAGGGACGCAAACGGCGGCATCATTGGATGCTCCAAACTCTTCGCCACGCGTTAACCCCACCGCACTAGAGTGACCTTGCCAAAATCAGAGAAGAAAGGCGCCCAAAGTGGGCGCATGGATCAGCAAATGACCGAGCGGCACGACAATATCGCCCAAAAGGCATCCAAGTCTTATGTACTCCCCGCCATAGACAGTGAATTCCTGCTGTCGGACAGCATGCGCGGCGTCCGTTTCCTGCTTGAGTACAGCAAGGCCGAGCAGACGCTGAAGTCCTGGGGCATCCGCTCGACGATCGTGGTCTTCGGCTCGGCACGTGTTCACGAGGATGGCACGGACCTGCACGCCCGCTGGTACAACACCGCGCGCGACTTCGGCCGTATTGCCTCCGAACAGGGAGGATCGCTGACCCGCACGGATGGCTACCTTGAGAATGTCATCGCCACGGGCGGCGGTCCGGGCATCATGGAGGCGGCCAACCGGGGAGCCCGTGACGCCGGAGCCCCGACCATCGGCTTCAACATCACCCTGCCGCATGAGCAGGAGCCCAACGCCTATACGACGCCGCAGCTGACCTTCCGCTTTCATTACTTTGCGATGCGCAAGATGCATCTGGCCATGCGCGCCAATGCGCTGGTGGTGTTCCCGGGCGGCTTCGGCACCTTCGATGAGCTGTTCGAGCTCCTGACGCTCGGCCAGACCCACAAGGCAACCCGCATCCCCGTGGTGCTCGTCGACAAGGCCTATTGGACCAAGGTCATCAACTTCCAGGCACTCGCCGACTACGGCATGATCCGCGAGGAGGACATCGGCCTCGTCCACTTTGCCGAGAGCGCGCAGGAGATCTGGGACCATCTCGTCTCGCAGGACATCGGCAGCCATCGCGATCACGCCAAGCGGTATGGCGGTCTCTGACGCCCCCTGGTGCGGGGCGACATCGGCGTTCGGCCCGGTCGTTCCGGGCCGATGGCGCCTCTTGTCGTCGTCCTCGGAAGGACGGTGACATGCACCTCCCCTTTGGGCGACGAAGTTGCGACATTGGCGCCGCGCCCATCGGGCGCCGGGTGACATTGGCGCCAGCCTTTTCTCCGAATTTTGCCGCTATCCACGGCTTTCTCGACTGAAGCCAAGTGAATTGCCGGCGGGCATTTGATAGCGTCCGCCCCCATGACCGACATAGCACTCCCCGAAGACGAGACCGACGCCGGCTACGTCACCCCGGCCATGGCGCAATTCATCGAGATCAAGGCAGCCAATCCTGACTGCCTGTTGTTCTATCGCATGGGCGATTTCTACGAGATGTTCTTCGAGGACGCAGAAATTGCGTCCCGGGCTCTCGGCATCACTCTGACCAAGCGTGGCAAATACATGGGCCGCGACGTGCCGCTGTGCGGCGTTCCGGTGCACGCCGCCGATGACTATCTGCAGCGCCTCATCGCCCTCGGCCACCGGGTCGCCGTCTGCGAACAGCTTGAAAATCCAGCAGAAGCTCGAAAGCGCGGCTCAAAATCCGTGGTGCGCCGGGACGTTGTCCGCCTGGTGACGCCGGGCACTCTGACCGAAGACAACCTGCTCGACGCCCGCCGTTCCAACTTCCTGGCGGCGGTTGCCCGGCAAAAGGGTTCGGACGGGGCCGGCGATCTCTTTGCCGTTGCCTGGGCAGACATGTCCACCGGCGTGTTCCGCCTGGCCGAAACCGCAACCGCCGGCATCGCCGCCCTCCTCGCCCGCATCGAACCGCGCGAATTGCTGGTCCCTGACAATCTCTTCGACGAGGATGACCTTCGGCGCACCTGGAAGGCCTCCAGCTCGGCGGTCGTTCCCCTGCCCCGCGCCTTCTTCGACGGCGCCACCGCCGAACATCGGCTGACCACCTTCTACGGCGTCCGCTCCCTTGATGCCTTCGGAACCTTTTCGCGCCTGGAAACCACCGCGGCGGCGGCCATCGTCGCCTATGTGGAGAAGACGCAGGTCGGCAGCCGCCCGCCGCTGGACGCTCCGGCACGCGAGACCATCGGCGGCGCCATGGCGATCGATGCCGCGACCCGCGCCAATCTCGAACTGACCCGCACGCTCTCGGGCGAACGGCGCGGCAGCCTGCTGGCCGCGATCGACCGGACGGTGACCGGTGCCGGTGCCCGCCTGATGGCGGACCGGGTGGCGAGCCCGCTGACCGACCCGCTGCAAATCCGCGATCGCCTTGATGCGGTTGACTATTTCGTCGCAGAGACGACGCTTCGCGCGCGTCTTCGCGCCGATCTTGCCGGCGCTCCGGACATGGCGCGTGCGCTCACACGGATCACGCTCGACCGCGGCGGACCACGGGATCTGGCGGCGGTCGCCGCGGGATTGTCGGTGGCCGCCCGGCTTGCCGAGGATCTGGACGGGATCGCGGCGGCAGGCTCCGAGATCGCCCGCATCGTTGACGGGCTGAAGAGCGCACCGGTCGCGCTTGGCCAACATATCAACGCCACCATCGACGACGAGTTGCCGCTGCTCAAGCGCGACGGCGGTTTCGTGCGGCGTGGTGTCCACGCCGACCTCGACGACGCCCGCGCCTTGCGGGACGAGAGCCGTCAGGTAATCGCAGCCCTGCAGCAGACCTATGCCGACCTTGCCGAAATCAAGAGCCTCAAGGTCCGCCACAATGGCGTGCTCGGCTATTTCGTCGAGGTCTCCCCGGCCAACGCCGCCGCGATGATGTCCGAGCCGCTCAACCGGACGTTCATCCACCGCCAGACGCTGGCCAATGCCGTTCGCTTTTCGACGACCGAACTTGGCGAACTAGAGGGCCGGATTGCCTCGGCGGCGGAACGGGCGCTGGCCATCGAGCTGTCGATCTTCGCCAGCCTGTCCGCAGACATCATTGCGGCCGGTGAGACCATCAAGCGGGCCGCCGACATGCTGGCGGCGCTCGATGTGGCCACATCCCTCGCCGAACTGGCGACAGCCGAAGGCTACATGCGGCCGAAGGTCGACGACAGCCTTGCCTTCCACATCGACGGCGGGCGCCATCCGGTGGTCGAGCAGATGCTGCGGGAAGAGGGCCAGAGCTTCGTGGCCAATGGCTGTGACGTCGGCGGCGACAGTGCCGGCAAGCTCTGGATTGTTACCGGCCCCAACATGGCGGGTAAGTCGACCTTCCTGCGCCAGAACGCGGTCATCGCCATCATGGCGCAGATCGGCTCGTTCGTTCCGGCACGAACCGCCCATATCGGCGTGGTCGACCGCCTGTTCAGCCGTGTGGGCGCGGCCGACGATCTGGCACGCGGCCGGTCCACGTTCATGGTCGAGATGATCGAAACGGCCGCCATCCTCAATCAGGCGGGACCGCGCTCCTTCGTGGTGCTCGACGAGATCGGGCGCGGCACCGCCACCTTCGACGGCCTCTCCATCGCCTGGGCGACCATCGAGCATCTGCACGAGGCCAATCGGTCGCGTGCCCTGTTTGCCACCCACTATCATGAGCTGACAGCGCTGTCGGAGCGCATGCCGCGGATCGTCAACGCCACGGTGAAGGTCAAGGAATGGAAGGGCGACGTCATCTTCCTGCACGAGATCGTGCCGGGCGCCGCCGACCGCTCCTATGGCATTCAGGTGGCCAAGCTTGCCGGGTTGCCGCGAGCGGTGGTGGATCGCGCGCGCTCGGTCCTCACCGAGCTCGAAAAGACGGGCGGAACGAATACCGCTGGCGTCCTCGACGACTTGCCGCTGTTCTCGGTGGCGCGGCGCAAGACCGTTGCCGAACCAACGCAAGCGGATCCGGTGGAGCAGGAACTGCTGACGCTGCTGGACGGGTTGCAGCCCGACGAGATGACCCCGCGGGCTGCCCAGGATGCGCTCTACCGGCTCAAGTCCATCCGGGCGCGCATGGAAAAAGGGCAGACCTGACAAGAGTGAAGGCAAAAAAGCTTTCTTTTTTGCATTATTCTTCAAGCAATATCCGATATAGCCGCTCTGGACTGCTGCAGACCCAAGGTTACTCGATGACGAAGACGCCTGACATCACCCCGTTGATCGACGAGGCCGCCCTCCGATCGCAAATCAAGCGCATGTGCAAGGCGAGCGGCCCGGACGTGGATCCGCGGGCCGATATCCTTGGTGTCCTCAAGCAGACCAATCTCGAAGGGCGCGCCAAGGCCCGTGCGCTGCTGGCGGCAGATCGCAACGGCATCGGCTGCGCCATCCGCCTGTCGCAGATGATGGACAGCTTCATCCGCATCATCTACGACCACGCGGTCAGCCATGTGTTCAAGGTGACCAACGCTTCCTCGTCCGAGCGCATGTCGATTGCTGCCGTGGGCGGATATGGGCGCGGCACGCTGGCGCCGGCGTCCGACATCGACCTGCTGTTCCTGCTGCCCTACAAGCAGACGCCTTGGGGCGAGAGTGTTGTCGAGTATCTCCTCTATTTTCTGTGGGATCTGGGCTTCAAGGTCGGCCATGCCACGCGCCGGGTGGACGAATGCGTTCGGCTTGCCCGCTCGGACATGACGATCCGCACCGCGATGCTGGAAGCGCGCTGGATCTGGGGCGACAAGGCGCTCTATGGCGACATGCTCCAGCGCTTCCAGGCGGAAGTGGTGCGTGGCACCGGGCCGGAGTTCATCCTGGCCAAGCTTGCCGAACGCGATGAGCGGCATCGGCGCCAGGGCACGTCGCGCTATCTGGTGGAGCCGAATGTCAAGGAAGGCAAGGGCGGCTTGCGCGACCTGCACACGCTGTTCTGGATCTCCAAATATTTCTACGAGACGTCGACCACCGACGAGTTGGTCAAGCACGGGGTGTTCTCGCGCAAGGAGCTGACGCGCTTTCACAAGTGCGAGGATTTCCTCTGGGCAGTGCGCTGCAACCTGCATTTCGTGACCAACCGCGCGGACGACCGATTGGGGTTCGACAATCAGCGGGAGATTGCCAATCTCCTCGGCTATCAGTCGCATCCCGGCCTCGAGCCGGTCGAGCGCTTCATGAAGCACTATTTCCTCGTGGCCAAGGACGTGGGCGACCTGACGCGCATCTTCTGCGCGGCGCTGGAGGAGAACCACGCCAAGCCCATGCCCATGCTCGACCGCGTGCTGCGCCATACGCTGCGCCGGCGCAAGAAGAGCCTGCCGGAGACGCCGCAGTTCGTCATCGAAAACGATCGCCTGTCGGTCGCCGACGAGACCATCTTCGAGAAGGACCCGGTCAACCTGTTGCGCATCTTCGCGGTGGCCGACAAGAGCAACCTCGACTTCCATCCCGATGCACTGAAGCTGATCACCCGCTCGCTGCGGCATATCGACGGCGATCTTCGCGACAATGAAGAGGCCAACCAGCTGTTTCTCGACGTCCTCACGTCGAAGAAGCACGCCGAGACGGTGCTGCGCTCGATGAACGAGACCGGCGTTCTCGGCCGCTTTGTCGCCGACTTCGGCAAGGTCGTGGCGATGATGCAGTTCAACATGTATCACCACTATACCGTCGACGAGCATACGCTCCGGGCGATCGGGCTGCTTGCGCAGGTCGAACGCGGCGAAGGTGGCAACGACCATCCGCTCGCCACCGAGCTTTTCCGCCATGTGCAGAACCGCAAGGTTCTCTATTTCGCGCTGTTCCTGCACGACATCGCCAAGGGGCGACCGGAAGATCATTCGATTGCCGGTGCCAGGATTGCCCGCCGCCTCGGCCCGCGCTTCGGCTTTTCGGCCAATGAGACCGATCAGATCGCCTGGCTGGTGGAACAGCACCTGACCATGTCGATCATCGCCCAGTCGCGCGATCTTTCCGACCGCAAGACCATTCGCGACTTTGCCGCGGTGGTGCAGACCATCGATCGGCTGCGCATGCTGCTGATCCTGACCGTGGCCGATATCCGTGCCGTGGGTCCGGGCGTGTGGAACGGCTGGAAGGGACAGTTGCTGCGCACGCTCTATTACGAGACCGAGCCCTTCCTCCTGGGCGGACACTCGCAGCTGTCGCGCGACCAGCGCGTGGCGAGCGCCAAGTCCGAGTTGGCGGCCCAGTTGTCGGGCTGGTCCGGCGAGGAGGTGGAGACCTATCTCAAGCGGCACTATGCGCCCTATTGGCTGCGTGTCGACCTGCCCGAAAAGCTGCTGCATGCCGAGCTGCTGAAGCGCACGGACGCCGAGGGACGGCGGCTCGCCACCAGTTTCCGCACCAAGAAGTTCGAAGCGATCACGGAGCTGGTGGTGGTGGCGCCCGACCATCCGCGCCTGCTCTCCACCATTACCGGTGCCTGTGCGGCATCGGGCGTCAACATCGTCGACGCGCAGATCTACACCACGACCGACGGGCTCGCGCTCGATACCATCCTGATCAACCGCGAGTTTCCCGAGGATGCCGATGAACTCAGACGTGCCGAGCGCATCTGCAAGCTGATCGAGGCGACGCTGGAAGGCCGCGAGGAACTGCCCGAGATGATCGCGCGCCGAGTGGCGCAGAAGAAGCTCTCCAAGGCCTTCGTGTTGCCGACGGAAGTGACCTTCGACAACACGATCTCGGACAAGTTCTCGGTGGTGGAAGTGTCCTGCCTTGACCGGCCGGGCCTGCTCTACGACATCACGACCACGCTCAGCGACCTCAATCTCAACATCGCCTCCGCCCATATCGCCACCTTCGGCGAGCGGGCGGTGGACGTGTTCTATGTCACCGATCTCACCAATCTGAAGGTCCATTCCGGGCAGAAGCAGGCCTCCATCCGGCGGCGTCTGACACAGGCTGCCGCCGAAGCTGGCGATGCTCCCTCCAAGAAGGCAGGCTGACGGCATGAGTCTGGTCAAGAACTTCGTCACGGTGGGCGGAGCCACGCTGTCGTCGCGGCTGCTGGGTTTTGCCCGCGACGTCTTCATGGCCAACATGCTTGGCTCCGGGCCGATCGCCGATGCCTTCTTCGTCGCCTTTCGCCTGCCCAACCTGTTCCGGCGCCTGTTTGCCGAAGGTGCCTTCTCCGCCGCTTTCGTGCCGCTGTTCGGCCGGGCTCTGGCTGACGGCGGCAAGCCGGCGGCGCGCAAGCTTGCCGAAGACATTCTTTCCATCTTTCTCCTGTCCTTGACCGTGGTGACCATCATCGCGGAACTTGCCGCTCCCTGGCTGGTGGGGATTCTGGCGCCCGGCTTCATCAAGGAGCCGGAGAAGTTCGCCGCCGCCGAGACGATGACGCGCATCATGTTCCCCTATCTCGCCTGCATGTCGCTGACGGCGATGGCGGCGGGCATGCTGCAATCCTTCGGCCGTTTCGCCGTCGCCGCCTTTGCGCCAAGCCTGCTCAACATCGTGCTGGTGGCAGCGCTGGCGATGATCTGGTGGCAGAACTGGGCCGGAACGCCGCAGGCGGCCTATACGCTGTCCTGGGCCGTGTTCATCTCCGGCTTTGCCCAGCTGGTGGCCGTCGGTGGATCGCTCGTGTTCATCGGCTTTCCGGTTTCGCTGACCCGACCGGGCTATGGCGACAACGTGAAGCGGTTCGTCAATCTCGGCATTCCCGGCGTCATTTCCGGCGGCATCACCCAGATCAACATCGTGGTGGGCACGATCATCGCCTCGATGCAGGCGAGCGCCGTGTCCTGGCTCTATTTTGCCGACCGCATCTATCAGCTGCCACTCGGAGTGATCGGGGTGGCCATCGGTGTCGTCCTGCTGCCGGATCTCACACGCCGGGTGCGCACGGACACGCCGGAGAATGTGTTCCACACCCAGAACCGGGCGCTGGAATTTGCCATGGCGCTGACCATGCCGGCGACGGTGGCGCTGATCGCCATCGCCCATACCATCATGCAGGTGCTGTTTCAGCGTGGCGCCTTCACGGCGGCGGACACGACAGCCACCGCCAATGCCCTGATCGCCTTCTCGGTGGGCCTGCCGGCCTTCGTGGCCATCAAGGTGTTCCAGCCGAGCTTCTATGCCCGCGAGGATACCAAGACGCCGACGGTACAGGGTGGCATCTCCGTGGCCGTGAATGTGGTGGCCTCGCTGGCGCTGTTTCCCTTCATCGGCCATGTGGGCATTGCCGCCGCGACCTCGCTGGCCGCCTGGGTCAATGCGCTGATGCTGGTGGCGGTGCTGATCAAGCGCGGACATTTCGTGGTGGACAGCCTCCTCGTGCGGCGCCTTGTGCTGCTGGGCGTCGCCAGCCTCGCCATGGGCGGGGCCCTCGTCCTCGGCGATCGCTTTCTGGCCGATCGTCTCGCTTCGCGGCATGAGCTGGAGGCAGGTGGCGCGCTGCTCGCCCTGTGCCTCGGCGGCATGCTGGTCTACGGGCTCGCAGCCATGCTGACCGGTGCGGTGGACGTGAAACGCTATGCCAAGGCGGTGCTGAAGCGTTGACCCTCCGTCAGGTGCTGCCTTGAAACTTGCCGGACGCTCATTCATAACACGCCGCCCACTGTCGGGCATATCTGAGGAGCCGTCCCGGTTCCGCCGGTCCCAACGGCGGCACTCCGGGGTGGGGTTCCCAATCATCCGGGTCCAAACCGATGTCCTTTGTGCCTCTCGTCTTTTCCGGTGTTCAGCCGACCGGCAATCTGCATCTCGGCAACTATCTCGGCGCCATCAAGCGTTTCGTTGAAATGCAGGCGACCCATGACTGCATCTATTGCGTCGTGGACCAGCATGCGATCACCGTCTGGCAGGATCCCTTCGAGCTCAAGAAGCAGATCCGCGAAGTGACTGCTGCCTTCCTTGCCGCCGGTATCGACCCGGTCAAGCATATCGTCTTCAATCAGAGCCAGGTTCCCGAGCATGCGGAACTGGCCTGGGTGTTCAACTGCGTCGCCCGCATGGGCTGGCTCAATCGCATGACGCAGTTCAAGGAAAAGGCCGGCAAGGACAAGGAAAACGCGTCCGTGGGCCTGTTCGCCTATCCGACACTGATGGCCGCCGACATTCTGGTCTATCGCGCAACGCATGTGCCGGTGGGCGAAGACCAGAAGCAGCATCTGGAACTGGCCCGCGACATCGCCCAGAAGTTCAACAACGACTTCAAGGCGTCGATCGTTTCCAACGGCCACGACGGCGAACTTGGCTATTTCCCGCAGCCCGAGCCGCTGACGCAGGGTCCGGCACCGCGGGTGATGAGTCTGCGCGACGGCACCAAGAAGATGTCGAAGTCCGATCCGTCTGACTATTCGCGCATCAACCTGACCGACGACCAGGACGCCATCGCCCAGAAGGTGCGCAAGGCCCGGACCGATTCCGAGCCGCTGCCGTCCGAGGTCGATGGTCTCAAGGAACGTCCTGACGCGGACAATCTGGTGACGATCTACGCGGCGCTTGCGAGCAAGAGCC
Organism: Oryzibacter oryziterrae; assembly: GCF_021864535.1. Lineage (GTDB taxonomy): Bacteria > Pseudomonadota > Alphaproteobacteria > Rhizobiales > Pleomorphomonadaceae > Pleomorphomonas > Pleomorphomonas oryziterrae. The sequence goes on along the minus strand of NZ_JAKJIC010000004.1, from coordinate 197,487 downwards.
GCGCCGACGTGCTCGGAGAGTTCGGCGGTTCGCAGTTCTCGGTGTTCAAGCCGGCACTGGCCGATCTCGCGGTCTCCGTGCTGTCGCCCATCAACACGCGGATGCGCGAGCTGATGGAAGACCCCGGTCACATCGACGCCGTGCTGGCCGACGGTTCGGAGCGGGCCGGTGCCATCGCCGCCAAGGTGATGGGCGAGGTCAAGGACATCGTCGGCTTCCTCAGGTCGCGCAAGTCCTGAACGAGACCTTGCCTTGGGATAGACTGCGGCGGCATCTTGCCGCCGTTGTCGTTTCGGCGCTAGATTCGGCCCATGGTTTCAAAACGTCTTTCCCGTGAAGAGGGCCACCGGAGAAAATTTCTCTGCGTGGTCGATGATACGCCCGAATGCGATCGGGCTGTCATCTATGCCGCTTCGCGTGCCGCGCGTTCCGGTGGCGGGCTGGTGATGCTCTATGTTATCCCGCCCGGTGACTTCCAGCATTGGCGCGGGGTGGAGGAGATGATGCGGGCCGAGGCCATGGACAAGGCCGAGGAGAGCCTGGCCCGCCGCGCTGAACGCGCCCGGGCCTTCGCCGCAATCGATCCCGAACTGGTCATCCGCGAGGGCAAGGCGCCGGACGCCATCAATGCGGTGATCGAGGAAGACCGGGACATTTCCATTCTGGTGCTCGCCGCCGGCGTGGGGAACGAGGGACCGGGACCGCTGGTCTCGGCGGTCGCCGCCAAGTCCGGCATCGGCTTTGCCATTCCGGTGACCATCGTGCCGGGCAACCTGAGCGATGACGACATCGTGGCCGTGGTCTGATTTTCCATCGAACTGAGGGCGATCGCATTCGCTCGTCCGTGGACGACATGCGTGCCCTCACCAATTGTTCATTTGCATCTTCAGCTTTAGTCTTTATGTATGTAGCTTAGAAAAGTTCCAATCAGGCTACCTGCTGCCGTCTGTGCGAGGCTGCGATAGCCCGACGCTACGGCGACAAAACGGATCAGGAGGCAGTGAGGCGGCGTGGACACCTTGTGTCCGGCTGACTGAGGCCCCACGGAGACAAGCGATGTTCATTCAGACCGAAGCCACCCCGAACCCGGCGACCCTCAAGTTCCTGCCCGGACGCACCGTTCTTGACGGCAATCCGCGGGAATTCCTGTCGGTCGAGGAAGCGCAAGGATCTCCGCTTGCCTCCGCCCTGTTCACGATCCCCGGGATCACCGGCGTTTTCTTCGGCTATGACTTCGTCACCGTCACCAAGTCGGACCCGGACTGGACGCGGCTGAAGCCCGCCGTGCTCGGCGCCATCATGGAGCATTTCATGTCCGGCGCGCCGATCCTGTCGGGCGGCGAAGCGGCGGCCAGCGCCGAGGACTTCGACCCCAAGGACAGCGAGACGGTCGAGACGATCAAGGAACTTCTCGAGACGCGCGTGCGCCCGGCCGTGGCGGCCGACGGCGGCGACATCACCTTCCGCTCCTTCAAGGACGGTGTGGTCTACCTCAACATGCGCGGCGCCTGCGCCGGCTGCCCGTCGTCGACAGCGACGCTCAGGCACGGCATCCAGAACCTGCTCAAGCATTTCCTGCCGGAAGTGCAGGAAGTGCGCGCGGTTTCCTGACTTTTCAAAGAGCGTATCGAGAGTTTGCGAGGGGCGCTTTTGGCGCCCCTTTCTTGTTGTCTTTCCCTTTACGGGCGCTGGCGCGCTCCTTTCTTGTTGTCTTTCCTTTACGGGCGCTGGCGCGCTCCTTTTTCATTATGGCAGCGGCAGGCTTTTTTCCTCCGCCTTGCACAGATCGGCGATGATGCAGCGGCCGCATTCGGGCTTGCGCGCCTTGCACACATAGCGCCCGTGCAGGATCAGCCAGTGGTGGGCGTGCTGCATGAAACGCTGGGGGATGATGGCGGTGAAGGCCTCCTCCACCGCCAGCGGCGTCTTGCCGGGCGCGATCCCAAGCCGGTTGCCGATGCGGAAAATGTGGGTATCGACGGCAAAGGTCGGCTCGCCGAAGGCGATGTTCAGGACCACATTGGCGGTCTTGCGGCCGACGCCGGGCAGCGCTTCGAGGGCAGCGCGATCGTGGGGCACCTCGCCGCCATGCTCGCGCACCAGCGCGTCCGAGAGCGCAACGACATTCTTGGCCTTGTTGCGATAGAGGCCGATGGTCTTGATATGCTCGCGCACCGCCTCCTCGCCCAGCGCCAGCATCTTGGCCGGCGTGTCGGCCACCGCGAAGAGGGCGCGGGTTGCCCTGTTGACACCGGCGTCGGTGGCCTGGGCCGAGAGCACCACCGCCACCAGCAGCGTGAAGGCGTTGACGTGCTCAAGCTCGCCCTTGGGCTCGGGATTGGCCCGCTCGAACAGATCGAAGATGGCCTCGACCTCGGCGGGCGAATAGCGGAGCTTCGGCTTGCGCGGGCGCGCCGGGCGGGCGCCGGCCGGCTTGTCGTTTTTGGGCTTTGACTTTTGCTCGGACATGTTCCCCAATACTGGACTTCATGAGCCCAGAATTCCCTCTTGTCGATCCGCCGGTGTTCACCGCGCAGCTCAGGCCGCATCGCTCGCTCGACAGGCGGGGCTTTGCCGCGCTGATGGCGGGGCTCGCTGTCCTGTCCTTCGGCTGTGGCAGCTTCTTTCTGGCGATCGGTGCCTGGCCGGTGTTCGGCTTTTTCGGTCTCGACGTCTTTCTGATCTATCTGGCCTTCCGGCGCAACTTCGCCGACGCGCGGGCGCATGAAGAGATCAGGCTTTCCCTCGACCGGATCGAGTTTACCAAGGTCGACGCCCGCGGGGATAGCCGATCGCAAGTCTTCAATCCGCGCTGGGTGCGGCTCCATGTGGAGCGCGACCATGATGGCGATCTCCTGTCGGTCGGGCTTGCCTCGCAGGGTGTGGTGCACCGGATCGGCACCTTTCTCGGCGCCAGCGAACTCGAGAGCTTTCTTGATGCCTTCTCGCGTGCATTGGCGGAGGTGCGGGCTGGGCGGACGGATTTTTTTGCGCCGGCTTGAAGCGGCGTGCGAGAATCGGGTGGTTGAATCGACTTCGGCTTCCTAACTTGGGGCCATGATCGCCGAGGAGCTTTCCATGGACGCCATTGCCCGCACCGACAACCTGAGCCGCCCGCCCCAATCGGCGAGCTGGCTGCACAAGGAATTCAAGATGAGCGAACCCGTGCCGCTCGACCGGGACGGGGCCGACTATGTGCTCGTCCGCGACACCATCCAGTTCATCTCGGAGAACTGGCGCGACCAGCCGGAGCTGGAGACCATCGCGGCGGCCGTCGGCACCGACCAGAACCATCTGCATCGCCTGTTCACCCGCTGGGCCGGGCTGACGCCGAAAGCCTTCGTGCAGGCGCTGACGCTGGATGAGGCGCGGCGCATGCTGGATCAATCCTCCTCCATTCTCGACACCGCCTATGAGGTGGGCTTGTCGGGGCCGGGGCGGCTGCATGATCTGTTCGTCACCCACGAGGCCATGAGCCCGGGTGCCTACAAGGCGCGGGGCGGCGGGGTGACCATCGCCTATGGCTTCCATCCCTCGCCCTTCGGTACGGCGCTGCTGATGGCCACCGACCGCGGCCTTGCCGGCATCGCCTTCGCCGACCCCGGCGAGGAGGACAAGGCGCTCGACGACATGAAGGCGCGCTGGCCGGCGGCGGCCTATGTGCACGACCCCGTCGTCACCGCACCCTATGCCTCGCAGGCCTTCAAGCCCGCCGACTGGTCCGCCGACCGGCCGATCCGGCTGATCTTCATCGGCTCGGACTTCGAGGTGCGGGTGTGGGAGACGCTGCTGAAGATCCCGCTCGGCAAGGCCACCACCTATTCCGACATCGCCCGGCACATCGGCAATCCCAATGCCGCCCGCGCCGTCGGCACCGCCGTCGGCAAGAACCCCCTCTCCTTCGTCGTGCCCTGCCACCGCGTGCTCGGCCGCCAGGGCGACCTGTGCGGCTACCACTGGGGCCTCACCCGCAAGAAGGCCATATTGGGCTGGGAGACGGGTCTCGCCGCGCAGCTCGGCGGGCAATCGTGACAGCGATCACGCCGGAGTTCCTGGGGTTGGCGTTTCTCGTGGTCGCCTCCCCGGGCACCGGCGTGCTCTATACGCTGAGCGAAGGTCTGACGCGCGGCGCCCGGTCGAGCCTGATCGCCGCCTTTGGCTGCACGCTCGGCATCGTGCCGCATCTTCTGGCCGCGATCACCGGGCTTGCCGCGCTGCTGCACGCCAGCGCCGTGGCTTTTGCGACGCTGAAATATCTCGGTGTGGCCTATCTCCTCTATATGGCCTGGATGACCGTTCGCGACCGCAGCGCGCTCTCCGTGGAGACCTCGGCGCCGACCCGATCGGCGGGGCGGATCATCGTCAGGGGCATCCTTCTCAACCTCCTCAATCCCAAGCTCACCCTGTTCTTCTTCGCCTTCCTGCCGCAGTTCGTCGACGGCGGCGGACCTGGCGCCCTTGCCACCATGCTGGAACTCAGCGCAACCTTCATGGCCATGACCTTCGCGGTCTTCGCCCTCTACGGCATCTTCGCCGCCGCCGTCCGCCGGCATGTTCTGGCGAGACCCGCGATCCTTGCCGGACTGCGCTACAGCTTCGCCGCAGCCTTCGCGGCGCTGGGGGCGAGGTTGGCGTTGGCGAGGTGAGGCATGAGACGGCCCGCTCAAAGGACGTTTGCCGGCACCTTGTCATGCCGTTGGCCTACCCCCCTCTCCCCCTCTCCCCCTCTCCCCCCTCTCCAACTCTCCCCCTCAAGGGGGGAGAGAGCTTAACGAGCTGACCACCGCCCATCCTTCAAGGTTTCCACCCACATTCCTTCCAAGGTTCTGCGTGGAACCAATCGGCACTCTCTCCCCCCTTGAGGGGGAGAGTTGGAGAGGGGGGTATTCCCCGGCTGCCGCGTGCCTCCGCCCATCCAGCCCCCACAAACACCTTCACCTCCGCGAGGCCGAGGCCACCGGAGCTTTGCTTTCGTCATCTCCCCACGCAATGCGGGGACGGGAGCGCGGCGGGGCCGCGGTAAGGTTTGGAGTAGGATAGCGGTCGCCCGCGCTCCCGTCCGGTGTGTACGAAGCCTGTCCGGGAGCTCGCGCCCCCGATTTTAAACGGTACGTCTTCAGGGCTGTCCCGGCTTTGGTCTGCATCCCCGAGGGGACACCTCCCGAACCACCGTCTGCCGCAACGCCCTGGGGGCGCGCGGGGAAAGACGTTGGCCCATCGGCCGGAGCCGGGCGGTCCCGGTTACGTAAGGACGGGCTGCGTGACTCATCGCCATCAGTGCCGCCTCCGTCGCTCTGGACCCACCCGACACCCCTATCGCCCTCCTGCTTCAGGGCACCCCGTCGTAGTGCGGGGCAGTGGTACCGAGGTCAGGCTCGCCCGGGACTGCCGCCAGTCGGCAGGCGCGGGACCGGTCCCCGGCCAGATGCTCGGTGCTGGATCCTGACACCTCCCCGCCGGCCGCGGATGAGGGGGAGTGTAAGGGTGGTGGGAGCGAGGGGGATAAGATTTCTTGTGGGCCAGGGGGCACGCAGCGAACTTACATACTCATGGGCCGGACAGGTATGACTGTTTTGAGCCCCGTTTCAGTCGTTCAGTGTGAATTGTCCATCGCGTAAAAGCTGACGGTCCTCATCTTCGGCAGAAACGTTGGGATGAAAGACTGTCCGTCCGGTGCTATAAAGCAACTGCGGCAAAGGAGCTATAGTCTTTGCTAATTAGCAAAATATCATTGGTGAAAAATGTCGACCTATTTTACGGATCGTGAATATGGAACACGGCCTCCAACAATAGATGTCATCGATGAGCGCTTGTCGGCTGGCCTCTACAGTTTGATACAGATGGGAATTGGCAACGGCTCATTTGGCCTGCGCTTTCCGGAACAGTGTCCCGACGGAAAGGGGCCGTGCGGGTGTGACGATCAGGCCTTCCGCCAGGTGCTGGGCGCCGAGGTGCCGTGGATCGAATGGCCACTCTCCCCGAGTAGAGTGCCTGACACGCCGGTGATCCTCGATCTGCTCGAGTTCTGCGCCAGCGCCGTGGGTGAGCCATTTCAGGGCGCTTATCATTCATACTACCGTCACCATCACTTGAGTTGGGATCGAGACGCCGGCCTCGCGCGATTTATGGCGGACGTGAACCTCCTATTTCGCCGGAATGCCGTCGCCTATGAGCTCACAGCGACCGGACAGGCCCAACGCGTTCTTCCGCAGGCGATCGCCAATACTATTGGATGGGCCTTGTTTCACACCGGCAATGCGGAGACCGACGGGCTACTTGAAGCCGCACGACAGCGAATTCTCTCGCCAAAGCCCGACGATCGCCGCGATGCGCTGGAAAAGCTGTGGGATGCGCTTGAGCGGCTGAAGACGCTGGAGCCGGGGGCCAACAAGCGCGTGCAGGCCGATGCATTGCTCGATCGTGTCGCCGCGCCGGGCTCCGGTTTTCGCCAAGCGCTCGGGCGCGAAGCCGTTGAACTGACCAGAATCGGGAATAGCTTTCGCATTCGTCATTCTGAGACGACGCAGGAAGCGCTGACCTCTCTCGATCAGGTCGACTACCTTTTCTCCCGCATGTTCGCATTCGTGCGCGTGATCCTGAAGGGAACAAACCGTGACGGCTGACCTCTATGGGCTCGTCGCCGGCCTCCTTCAGGGCATGAGCCACGCACAGCTCAGCGAGGAGCCACTGCGGGTCGCAGGGCTGGTCGTACCCTTCGAGGAGAGCTTGTCAAAGCGGCAGCGTATCGAACAAGCGCTGGCGAACCTGACGCAGGAGCAATTGGCGCAGCTTGCGCTGAAATTTGGTGAGGATCGTCGCGACATCGCCCTCGATGAAGCGGGCCACAAGGTACTCGAGGCAAACGACCCGCCTCTAACTCACATTACACGACGAGACGTCGCGCGCGCCCTCGGAGATGATCTCGCCGGTGAGCGCGGCACAGTGGAAGTCGTGGGGCGCCATTTCGTCCTTTCCACACCGATTGACGATTTCCTCGGAAGCCGCGGACAAAGCCTGCGCGACCAAATCGACCGGCATATGGATCGGCATCCGGGCGATTGGTCGGTAGAACAGCTATTCGGTGAAATCGGCGCCTTTGATTGCTCCAAAGCCAGGTTCGGTGCATTGCTCGAAGAAGCCGTTCATCCGCTTTCCCGGTCAGGGGACGATCAGGCGGGAACGGTCATCGCCCTCAACAAGATTCTCGTGCGCGACGGATACGAACTCGTGCCGGAAGGCGAGCTTTCCGGTCACCCCATCTTCGGCTTCCGTCCTGTCGTGCGTGGTGTCGGCGGTCGGCCCAAGAATTTGATCTTTGCCTCGCGAGGACCGAAGCCGGAGATCGGCTTTGCCGACGCGATCAACAACGACATCGTCATTCTGTCTGGCGAAGAGAGTTGCCTGGTCTACGACCGGCCGATCGGCGCGAGCGGTCTTCTGTGGTCGGAGCTCGTTTCCTGGTGGGGTGAGGTTGCGTCGGGGGGTGATGCAGCGAAACTTGGAGCTCGTCTCCAGGAATCCCTGGCCTCGGACGCCGAGCACAAGCTTTTCGCGACCTACTTCAAAGCCTACCGGTCCGCCCTCGGCGAGGCGCTGCCCGCGCTCCTGCCGCAGGTTTACCTTCACTATGATCCTGCCGTGGTGAAAACCCTGCGCCATCGGCTTCCGCTACCGCGTCAGCGAATGGACTTCCTGATGCTGCTTCCCAACCGTCAGCGCATCGTGATCGAGGTCGACGGCAAGCATCACTTCTCGGAAAACGACCTTCCGTCATTGAAGGTCTATGCCGACATGGTGTCGGCCGACCGCGAGCTGCGCCTTGCCGGATACGAGGTCTATCGGTTCGGCGCAAATGAACTGGTCGGTGACGGCACCGAGGCGAGGATCACGGATTTCTTCGACAAACTTTTTCGTCTGCACCGCATTCGACCATGAAGGTGTTTCATAAGGCTCTCTATTCGCTTCAGGCGCCTTTGCAGCCCATGACAGCTTCTCCAGTCGTTAACCCGAAACCTACCAGTCCCCTTCCAGCCCCAAATCGGACTTTCGACCAGCGAAAAGGCTAAAACTCGCGGTCACAACTAGATGCGTTGTTAGAGACGCATTTTGCTTTGTTTCCAGCCTTACAGAAGGTGACAGTTACCGCTACGCGGAAACAGTCACCGACCTTCCTCGCCCCTACCTTCCCCCCAAACGCAAACCGCCCCGGCTCGTTTCCGAACCGGGGCGGCTATCGCATTCATCCAACCCGTCACGCCGATCAGGCGGCCAGAACCTTCTTGCTCCCCACCGAGCCGTCGGCGTTCAGCTCGTAGACGATGGGTTCGCCGGTGTTGAGTTCGCGGGCGACGATTTCGTCGCCGGTGAGCTTTTCCAGATCCATGATGATGGAGCGCAGCGAGTTGCCGTGGGCGGCGACGAGGACGGTTTCGCCTTTCAGGACGCGCGGCAGGATCTGGGCCTTGAAATAGGGCAGCGTGCGCTCGGCGGTGTTGAGCAGGCTTTCACCGCCCGGAGGGGGAATGTCGAAGGAGCGGCGCCAGATGTGGACCTGCTCCTCGCCCCACTTGGCGCGGGCGTCGTCCTTGTTGAGGCCGGTGAGCTCGCCATAGTCGCGCTCGTTGAGGGCCTGGTCGCGGATGGTCTCGAGGTCCGACTGGCCAACCTCGCCGAGGATCAGGCGGCAGGTGTGCTGGGCGCGGGTGAGCGCCGAGGTATAGGCGATGTCGAACTTGAGGCCGAGGCCGGCAAGGCGCGTGCCGGCAGCGGTGGCTTCCTTGACGCCCTGGGCCGTCAGATCGGGGTCCTTCCAGCCGGTGAAGAGGTTCAAAAGGTTCCACTCGGACTGGCCGTGGCGGACAAGGACGAGAGTGCGGCTCATGGGGGAGGTCTCCAGCTTTTGAGTCAGCGTTAGGGGTTCAGTTCAAATCAGTCATTGAGGCCAAGGACGTCGGCCATGGTGAAGCGGCCGGGCTTGCGGCCGCGCGCCCAGAGGGCGGCGCGCACCGCACCCTTGGCAAAGAGGGAACGGTCTTCGGCAATGTGCCGCAGTTCGATACGCTCGCCGGCGCCGGCAAACATCACCGTATGATCCCCGACCACCGAACCGCCGCGCAAGGTGGCAAAGCCCACGGTGCCCTCGACGCGGGCGCCGGTGTGGCCATCGCGGCTGCGGACGGACTTGTCCTTGAGGTCGATGTTGCGACCGCGCGCCACCGCCTCACCGAGCAGGAGCGCGGTGCCGGAGGGCGCATCGACCTTGAGGCGGTGATGCATTTCGAGGATTTCGGCGTCGAAATCGGGGCCAAGGGCGCGGGCGGCGCGCTCGACCAGGGTGGCGAGCAGGTTGACGCCGACGCTCATGTTGCCCGACTTGACGATGGTGGCATGGCGCGCGGCCGCATCGATGGCCGCCTCGTCGGCCTCCGAGCAGCCGGTGGTGCCGATGACGTGGACGATGCGCGCCTGGGCGGCCAGTTCGGCAAAATGCAGCGTGGCGGCCGGAGCGGTGAAGTCGAGGATGCCCTCGGCGTCGACGACGGCCTTGAGGGCATCGGTGGTGACGGGCACGCCGAGCTCGCCGACGCCGGCGAGAAGGCCGGCATCCTGTCCGATGGCCGCGGCGCCGTCCCGGTCGATGGCGGCGTGCAGACGCACGCCCGGCGTTTCGGCGACGGTGCGGATGAGGGTCCGGCCCATGCGGCCGCCGGCACCGGTGACCACGAGCTTCATGTCGGTCATGTCTCTTCCCCAGATGCGATACCAATTCGCCCAAGATGCTGACGCATCGGCTCATTGTAAACATTTCGAATGTCTCGATTGCGTTGGGGGCTCGAGACATTCGAAAGCGGACCACCAGGCCTCATCTTTCGATGACGCCTGGCATGAGAACGTTCACACGCACGGGCGTCCTATAGCATGCCTGCGCTGAGTGATAATCCATTGGCGTCAAAGCGCACGCTGGAAAAAACGCGTATGAGAACATTTTCAGGATTCCGCGCTTTGCACCATGCGATCGATGCTGGCGAGCATCAGCGTGAGGTCGTCCGGGCGCGACAGGCGATGGTCGCCGCCCTTGACGAGGGTGAGCGTGACGTCGTCCTCGGCGAGGCGGCTGACCAGCAGGTGGGCATGCGCCGGCGGCACGGAGCGGTCGTCGGTTCCCTGCAGGATGTGCACGGGCACGCCGAGCCGCAGCGGCGCATCGAGCAGCAGGCAGCTGCGGGCGTCGTCGAAGAAAGCTTGCGACAGGCGGGTCGGATCAGAGCCGTAGTCGTCGGGCAGGGTGATCTCGCCGGTCTCCGCCAGCGTGTGGCGCATGGCGCCGGAGAGGGACGGCAGCATCAGGCGCTCTGTGAAATCGGGCGCCGGCGCGATCAGCACAAGCCCCTTGAGGCCGGGGAGCCCACGGTGGGCCAGCAGCAGCGAGATCCAGCCGCCCATGGAGGAGCCGATCAGGATCTTGTCGCCAGGGGCTTCGGCATCGATCACGGCACGCGCCTCGGCAGCCCAGCGGCTGATGCGGCCGGCGGAGAAGGGGCCGTCGGAAATGCCGTGGCCGGAATAGTCGAAGCGGACGACGGGACGGCCGGTGGCCCGACCGTGCGCGGCCAGAGCCTCGGCCTTGGAGCCGGTCATGTCCGAGCGGAAGCCGCCGAGCCAGACCAGGGAGGGACCGGCACCGGTCTCAGCGAGACCGGCGATCTTGCGCCCGTCGTCGGGCATTTCAAGGCTGAAGGACCGCGAGGTCATCCGTTGGAGGCTCCCTTTGGCATGGCTGCGCCGGTCGTGGTGGCGCCTGCCGCTTTCTTTAGACCAAAGCGCGCGCAAATAAACAGCGTAGACCTTGACTTTTGCTCGCAACACAACGATTTTCGGGCCGTCGTTCCCGATCGGTTTGCCCGCGTCGTTTGCCACGCGCACCGGGAAGGAGACGACAGGCCGCCGGTGTGCCGCGCTCTCCGTCAGCAAGTTCGCGTGATTGTCTGGTCGAACAATGTCTGTTCGGGGACGTCATGCCTTTTTGACACCCGGGGCCCAAGGATCAATATCAGAGGAGTTGAAAGCCATTCGCCGTCCGTTTCGAGCCGCAGCGCCCACCAAGGAAGGTCCGCGCATCAATCGTGAAATCCGTGTCCCGCAGGTACAGCTGATCGGCGATAGTGGTGAGAACCTCGGCGTTGTCACTATCAACGACGCGCTGGCAGCGGCCGCTGAAGCCGGTCTCGATCTCGTGGAGATCTCTCCGAACTCGACGCCGCCGGTCTGCAAGATCCTGGATTTCGGTAAGTACAAGTACGAAGCCCAGAAGAAGGCTTCCGAAGCGCGCAAGAACCAGAAGATCGTCGAGATCAAGGAAGTCAAGCTTCGGCCGAATATCGACACGCATGACTACGAAGTGAAGATGAAGAGCATGCTTCGCTTCTTCGAGGAAGGCGACAAGGTCAAGGTGACCCTGCGCTTCCGTGGTCGCGAAATGGCCCACCAGGACCTCGGCTACAAGCTTCTGCTTCAGGTGAAGGAAGAGACCGCTGCCATCGCCAAGGTGGAGAGCGATCCGCGCCTTGAAGGCCGCCAGATGGTCATGGTGCTGGCGCCCAAGTGAGCGCCGGCGCCTGGAGCATCCGCCGATCATGCTGAAACTACATGATCCGTGAGTGCTCAAGTGATGCAAAAAGCCCCGGAGCCACATGGCTGCCGGGGTTTTTGGTTTTAACGGACTATGGTCGGCGGACGGTCAGTAGTAGGCAGCGATCTTGGCTGCGTTTTGCTGGATGTAGCGGGCATTGTCGGCCGCGTCGCCGTTACCTGCCGCGCTGCCGATGGCCTTGCCGGCATAGCGGATGCGCGGGGTGGAGAAATAGGGCACGCGGGCGCAGGAGAAGCCCTTGACCTGACAGGCATTGTCATAGGCCATGATGGTGCGCAGCCGCGCCTGCAGGTTGACATAGCCGTAGCCATAGGCGGATGCGGGCGCCTTGGGCGACACGTAGCGATCATGCAAGGCGCCGAGATTGTGACCGGCCTCGTGCGCGAGCGTGTTGTAGCTGACGCAGCTCGCTGTCACCACGGAGGTGCCATAGGTGGCAACCGACGGTCCAACCCAGCCGAGGCCGCAATATTCCTGACGACTGACGAAGAGCGAGACGAGATCGGCCTTCAGCGACTTGCGCGCAGCGCCGAGGCTGGCGAAGGGCGCGGTGACGTTGGTGAGATCCTCGAGCACCTGATTGTAGCTTGCCGCCGCGCGGTCGGAATATCCGCTCACGGCGCGGACGCCGACCAGCGAGAAGCGGACATTCATTTTGGAGTTGGCGAAGGCGGTGTTGGCCATGGAGACGGCGAGATTGGCCTGCGCGTTGATTCTGGACGCCGTCTTGTAGGCCGCCAGCACCTCCGGCGTATAGCCGATCAGAACCGTGACGGTGGTGATCCCCTGCACCGTTCCGCCGGTGGACGTCTTGTTGGGGACGAAGGGCGTCATGGGGGCGTTGAGGATCTTGTCTTCCTTCATGCCCTCGAGATCGAGGCGGGCGATGCGGTGCAAACGCGCCGAGCCGTCGACCGGATCGATGGAGTAAGTCATGCCCTTGTAGTTGACGAGGCCGGACACCTTGCCGCCGACAACGACGAGATCAGCCGCGCCGAAGCCGTCGTCGGTCGGCGTGCCGGACCAGGCGTAGCCGCCGCCATAGGCTTCGGCGACGTCGCGCCGCTTGAGCTTGACCGTCGTGCCGGGGAAGAGGGTCAGGCTGGCATAGCCTGAGGTCAGTGCCTTGGCCGCCGCGGCGCGTCCGCTCTTGTCGTCCATGCCAGCCGGGACAAGCGTCGCCGCGAGATAGTCAGGATCAATGGCAACGACGCGCTCGGCCACGGCATGATCGACCTTGGCACTGGCGACGGAGGCGGCGCTCGAGGCCTTGCTGCCGGCATCGGTGAAGAGGTCGCCGGCAAAGGCGCTCGCCGTCCACAGGCCGGACGAGAGCCAGAGCAAGGCGGCGACGGACCGGAGGAGCGGCTTCAGCGCAAACATGACACCCTCGTTGACGAAACAGCAATCAATCGGGCAGAGCCTAGACGCGCGGATGCAACCGGACGGTCAAGCAAACCGCTAAAATTGAAGGCAACGGCGCATTCGCGGCAGTTGAAGCGCAAAAAAGCAGAGTCCTGCCTTGCCTTTGCGTCCTGTCTCGGCTAAAAGCCCGAGCACTTCAGGTCGCCCGGCGTGGAGATGGCTTGCCATGTCCAAGGGCATGCCGTGGCGATCTTGCAAGCTCAACCCGGACAATCGGACCGGACGGACGGCCCTCGCGGCCTGATGCCGGTTTGTTTTTCCGAAAATCAAGATACCCGGGATCACGGCCTCGGCCGATTTCCCGCCAACCTCGGAAACGAGCAAAATGCCCAAGATGAAGACGAAGTCAGGCGCAAAGAAGCGCTTCAAGGTGACCGCCTCGGGTCATGTCAAGGCTGGCCAGGCTGGCAAGCGTCACGGCATGATCAAGCGGACGACCAAGTTCATCCGTCAGGCCCGCGGCACGACCGTGCTGAGCGAGCCGGATGCGATCATCATCAAGAAGAACTTCCTGCCCTACGCTTGATCCGCGCGATCAGACAGGCACTCAATTTCAGGAGACTGACACATGGCGCGCGTTAAGCGGGGCGTTACGTCCCATGCCAAGCACAAGAAGGTTCTCGAGGCCGCCAAGGGCTATCGGGGCCGTCGCAAGAATACCATCAAGACGGCGAAGGCCGCTGTCGATCGCGCGATGCAGTATGCGACGCGTGACCGTCGCGCCAAGAAGCGCAACTTCCGCGCTCTGTGGATCCAGCGCATCAACGCCGCTGTCCGTGATGTGACCGGTGGCGAGCTGACCTATGCCCGCTTCATCGATCTCATGGCCAAGGCCGGTATTGCGATCGACCGCAAGGTGCTGTCCGACCTCGCCATCAGCGAGCCGGCATCGTTTAAGGCCATCGTCGAGAAGGCCCAGGCCGCTGCTTGATGCAATGGTCTAGGCCGATCACCGATCGGCCGCTGATGAAAGTTGGGGCGGCGCACGATCGGTGCGTCGCCCCTTTTTCGTTTCCGGCGTGGCATTTGCGGCAAAATCGCGATAGAACCCGCCGGTCTTTTTCTTCACCAAAGTCAGAACAGGCGTCATGTCCGACATTCTCGACCTCGAAGCCTCGATCCTCCGCGAGATCGACGCCGCTGCCGACGAGGCGGCGCTGGAAACGGTGCGCGTTGCCGCGCTCGGCAAGCAGGGCTCCCTCTCGGCGCTGCTGAAGACGCTCGGCTCGCTGCCGCCGGAGGACCGCAAGTCCTATGGCGCGGCTGTCAACGAAACGCGCGATCGCGTCACTTCGGCTCTCTCCACGCGCAAGTCGGTGCTGAAGGCCGCCGCCCTGGAGGCCCGCCTGAAGCGCGAGACGGTGGACATCACGCTCTCCGGCCGCACCGACCCGCTGACCGCCGGTCGCATCCACCCGGTGAGCCAGGTGATCGACGAGATCACCGCCATCTTCGCCGACATGGGCTTCTCGGTGGCGGAAGGTCCCGACATCGAGACGGACCACTATAACTTCACCTCGCTGAACTTCCCGGCCGACCATCCGGCTCGCGAGATGCACGACACCTTCTTCTTCAATCCGAAGGAAGATGGCTCGCGCCTGTTGCTGCGCACCCACACCTCGCCGGTGCAGGTGCGGACCATGGAAGCGCAGAAGCCGCCGATCCGCATCATTGCGCCGGGCCGCACCTATCGCTGCGACAGCGACGCCACGCATACGCCGATGTTCCATCAGGTCGAAGGTCTGGTGATCGACAGGACGAGCCATTTCGGCCATCTCAAGTGGATCCTCGAGGAGTTCCTCAAGGCCTTCTTCGAGGTGGATGAAGTGAAGACGCGCTTCCGCCCGTCCTTCTTCCCCTTCACCGAACCGTCCATGGAAGTGGACGTGGGCTGCAAGCGCTCGGGGGGCGAGATCCGCATCGGCGAGGGCGACGACTGGCTGGAGATCCTCGGCTGCGGCATGGTGCATCCCAATGTCATCCGCGCCGTCGGCCTCGATCCGGACGAGTTCCAGGGCTTTGCCTGGGGCATGGGCATCGACCGCATCGCCATGCTGAAATATGGCATGCCCGACCTGCGCGCCTTCTTCGACGCCGACGTGCGCTGGCTGAACCACTACGGTTTCCGCCCGCTGGACCTGCCGAGCCTGTTCGGGGGACTTTCGAGCTGAAGATTGTTCGGCACCCCTGCTTGCAGGTGATGCTTGGAATCAAGACGCGCCCTCTCCCCCCTTGCGGGGGAGAGTTGGAGAGAGGGGTATCAGCGAGACTGTGAAGGCACGATCGCCATGCCGCATCGCATTACTGCACCTCGAACAAGGGCACAGGCCAGACGTCTCAGACGAGACCAGACGAGTGCGGAAGACCGGCTTTGGGAAGAACTCAGAGCAAAGCGTTTTTTTGAATACAGGTTTCGCCGTCAAGTGCCGGTTGATGGCTACATCGCGGATTTCGTTTGTTTCGATGAGCGTTTGATCATTGAAGTGGACGGTCCGAGCCATCAATACCCGACGAATACACTCAGAGACCTGACAAGGTCGACCTATCTGGAGGGTGAAGGATTTCGCATTTTGCGGATTAGCAATGAGGACATATTTGAAGCGATGGAAGGTGTGCTGCATGCCATTGGCCAATACTTGCCTCGATATGTGTCCGATCTCGCTCCGCTCGAAACCCCTCTCCCTGTCCCTCCCCCGCAAGGGGGGAGGGAACGCAAATGAGGACTGTTGAGGACGGCACTGCAACCCGCAAGGCAATCCTCCACTAAATTGAGCGACCGCGCTTTTGGCTCTATCCACGGAGCGACGCGGGGATGCCACAGACTTCACCGGCTCAACGCCGCAGGACATATGCCTGACCCGGCAAAGGACGAGACAAAATGAAATTCACTCTCTCGTGGCTGAAAGACCACCTCGACACCGAAGCTTCGCTCGACGATGTGGTCGAGGCGCTGACCATGGTGGGGCTTGAGGTGGAAAGCGTCAGCGATCCCATGGCGCCGCTGAAGCCGTTCCGCATTGCCAGGATCGTCACGGCCGACAAGCATCCCAATGCCGACAAGCTGAAGCTTCTGGCGGTGGATGCCGGCGACGGCAATCTGGTGCAGGTGGTCTGCGGCGCGCCGAACGCGCGGGCCGGCCTCAAGGGCGTGTTCGCCCTGCCCGGCGTGACCATTCCGGTAAACGGGACCGTGCTGGAAGTCGGCACCATCCGTGGCGTCGAGAGCCGGGGCATGATGTGCTCGGAGCGCGAACTTCTGCTGTCGGACGAGCACAACGGCATCATCGAGCTGCCCGAGGATGCACCGCTCGGCATGTCTTTTGCCGACTATCGAGGCGGGTCGGACCCGGTGATCGACATTTCCATCACCCCCAACCGTCCGGACTGCCTGGGCGTGCGCGGCGTGGCGCGCGATCTGGCGGCGCGCGGGCTTGGCCGTCTCAAGGCCGATCCGCTGAAGCCGGCGGTCGCGAAATTCGCCTCGCCGACAGCCATTGAGTTGCGGTTCGACGGCGACACGTCGCCCTGTCCGGTGTTCGCCGGCCGGGTGGTGAAAGGCGTCAAGAACGGTCCGTCGCCGCAATGGCTGCAGGACCGGCTGAAGGCCATCGGCCTCAGGCCCATCAACGCGCTGGTCGACATCACCAATTACATCACCTACGACCGCGGCCGGCCGCTGCATGTCTATGACGCCGACAAGGTCACGGGCCCGATCCACGCGCGCCTCGGCAAGAGCGGCGAGAGCCTCGCGGCGCTCGACGGCAAGACCTATGCGATCGACGAGACCATGTGCGTCATCGCCGACGACAGCGGCGTGCTCGGCCTCGGCGGCGTCATGGGGGGCGAGACCTCGGGCTCGTCGGAGAACACGGTCAACGTGTTGATCGAGAGCGCCTATTTCGATCCGAATCGTACGGCGCGCACCGGTCGCAAGCTCGGTCTCAACTCCGACGCCCGCTATCGCTTCGAACGCGGCATCGATCCCGCCTTCGTGGTGGCCGGCCTCGAGCTGGCGACGCAGATGGTGATCGATCTGTGCGGCGGTGAAGCCTCCGAACTGGTGGTGGCCGGCAAGGAGCCGCTGCGCAATCTCGTCATCGACTTCCCGCTGCATGAGGTGAAGCGTCTGTCGGGCTTGACGCTCAGCGAGGGCGCCATCACCACGACGCTGGAAGCGCTGGGCTTCGGCGTGCAGGGCCTTGGCGAGACGCGCGAAGTGTCGGTGCCGTCCTGGCGTCCGGACGTGCATGGCAAGGCCGATCTCGTGGAGGAAGTGGTGCGCATCGCCGGGCTCGACCAGGTGAAGCCGACGCCGCTGCCGCGCCTTGCCTCGGTGGGTGCCAAGGTGCTGACGCCGCTGCAGATCCGCACCCGCCGCGCCAAGCGCGCGCTGGCGACGCGCGGTCTCGTGGAGGCCGTGACCTGGTCCTTCGTGTCGGAGGCCCAGGCGACTGCCTTCGGCGGTGGGGCTGCGGCAGTGCGGCTTGCCAATCCGATCTCGGCGGACATGAGCGACATGCGCCCCTCGCTGATCCCCGGCCTTGCCGCGGCGGTACAGCGCAACGTGGACCGCGGCCTCTCGAACATCGCCATCTTCGAGGTGGGACAGGTGTTCGCCGGCGACCGGCCGCAGGACCAGACCATCGTGGCGACCGCCGTGCGTCAGGGTACGGCCACCATCGACGGCTCCGGCCGTCATTGGTCAGGCAATGCCAAGGCCGTTTCGGTCCATGACGCCAAGGCCGATGCCGTGGCGCTGCTGGAGGCGCTCGGCTTCGACACGTCGAAGGCACAGATCACGCGCAATGCGCCGGCCTGGTTCCATCCGGGGCGCTCGGGCACCATCCAGCTGGGACCGCAGACCGTGCTCGGCCATTTCGGCGAACTGCACCCCGCCGTGCTCGAAGCGCTGAAGGTGGACGGGCCGCTGGTGGCCATGGAGATCACGCTCGACCGCATTCCGGTGGGCAAGGCCAAGGCGTCCAAGGCCAAGCCGGCGCTGAACCTGTCGGCCTTCATGCCGGTGAGCCGTGACTTCGCCTTCGTGGTCGACGACGGCGTGGAAGCAGGCAAGATCGTCAAGGCGGCGCTTGGCGCCGACAAGAAGCTGATCGCCGACGCGCGCGTGTTCGACGTCTATCGCGGCGAGCATGTGGAGCCAGGCAAGAAGTCGCTCGCCATCGAGGTGACGCTGTCGCCCGCCGACAAGACGCTGACCGACGAGGACATCGAGACGGTGAGCAAGGCGATCGTCGCCGCCGTGGCCAAGGCGACCGGGGCGGTCCTCAGAGGCTGAGGCTGTTGCCGTCCATATCAAACAGATCGGGGGCCCAAGTGGCCCCCGTTTCATGTTCAGATGCTCGGCCCGCTCACGGCATCAAGGCGACCTGGCTGCACTCGGGCGGCAGGTCCTTCAGCGTGATGGGGGGCGGCGGAGGCGTGGGCTTCACCGGCTTCGTCGGCTTGGGCGGCGGTGCGTACCAGCTCTGAAGTTCGGCGCCGCAGCCATCCCCCTTGGGAGGCGGATCCTGCTCGCGGCAGTTGGGCGAATCCTTCGGGCAGGCAATGCGCACGTGGAAGTGAAAGTCGTGGCCCCACCAGGGACGCACCTTGGTGAGCCAGGCGCGATTGCCGGTGGCTTCTTCACAGAGCGCCTTCTTGATGGCGCGATTGACGAAGATGCGCTCGACCTCGGGCTGCTGCGCCGCCAGCTTGATGATGTTGAACTGGGCGGGTGTGAACTTGGCGGGATCGACGGTCAGCGTGTCGGGCGCCAGCATGGAGACGGCGCTGAGTTTCTCGCGCTCGTCGGCGGAGAGCGTGCGGGGAGGCATCTGCGTCAGCCAGATGTCGGCGTCGAGGCCGATCTGGTGGCTGGCGTGACCGGTCAGCATCGGGCCGCCGCGCGGCTGGGCCATATCGCCGACCAGAAGGCCGTTCCAGCCGACCGCGGGCGCCTTGTTGGCCAGCTTTTCCAGGAAGTTCACCAGATAGGGATTGCCCCAGTTTCGATTGCGGCTGAGGCGCATCACCTGCCAGGTCGGGCCGTTGATCGGCAGTGCCACGGCACCGGCGAGGCAGCCCTTGGCATAGGTGCCGATGGAGCGGGCGGCGAGCGGAACGGGCTTGTCGAGTGCGCCGAAGATTTCCTTGGCCGGGCGATCACCGGCTTCCGTCGGCCCGGCCGTCACCAGCATGGCGAGGGCAAGGAGGGCGGCGCGAATGGGGGCATGCATGATCGATGGGCCTTTGCAGCGATACGGGAGCCATCGCCGAGCGGATCGGGTCAACCCGATCGACGGCAGCTCGGGCGCATCTTGCGCCGATCCGCATTAACGCTCGATTAACCAGAAGGCTTCGGTCAATCGAACAGGCTGTCGCGCAGGCCGAGGGCGGGGAGTGAGCCCGTGACGTCGGCAGAGCCTGCGGCGGCACCGCGCACGCGATAGACGGCAGTGCCGTCCGCCACCGTCAGCGGTTCGAGCCAGGCCGGTGCCTTGCCGGCGATCAGGGAGGCCGCGAGGCTGCTGGGGCTGTCCTTGGCAATCATCGTCAGCTCCGGATCGGACAAGCAGACGGCCAGATAGGTACCGCCGACGCTCGCCGTCTCCGCCGCGCCATCGGGCGAGGCGAAGATCGCCTGCGCGGCCAGGATACCGGCGGCATCCCGGTGATAGGGGGCCGAGAGGACGGCGTGTTCGGTGCGGTAGAGCAGGAATGAGCCGAAGTTGGAGGTGGAGACTACCAAGCCCTTGGGCAGGGTTTCCAGCGCGGTGCCCATCACGGCCTGGCAGCTGGCTTCGGCCTGGTCGACCGCACCGGGGCTCGTCTTGTTCATGAGCTTTTCGAGGGGGATGACCGCGATATACCACAGCATGGGCGCCGTCAGCAGCCAGCTCCAGCGGGAGAGAACGGCGCTGCTGTCGTTGCGGCCGGCTGTTCGCGAAAAGACAAGCGAGGCAGCGACCCCCACCGAGGCCGACGCGACCACCTGTGCGCCCACCAGCGCGCGCAACTGGATGAGGCCGATGGCCAGCGAGCCGACGACGATGGAGAGCACGATGCCATAGGCATAGCGTTCTTCGCCCGGCATGCGGCGCAGGGCGTTGAGGCTGAAGAGGATCGCAAGGAAGATCGTCAGATAGAGCGGCGGGATCAGCCAGGGCTGGTTGACCAGCGTCTGGGCGATGCTCTGCGCCTCCGACACGTGATCGAGCCAGATGGGACCGAGGCGCGGATCGACCTGACCATAGGGGCCGTGCAGGCAGGCGGGGTAGAAGACGGCGGTCAAGGTTATCAGCAGGCAGGCAAGGCTCGCCAGCGCGCCGCCGCGCATGAGCATGCCGGGCACGCCGTCATTGCGGCCACGGAACACCAGACCGATCACGGCGGTGCCAAAGCCGCCTAGGCCTGCCAGCATCACATAGACGATCGACAGATTATCGCAGGCGCCGGCCAGCCAGCGATCCGGGCCGACGTTGGCGAAGAAATGCACCGTGGTGACCACAGCCAGGCTGAGGCCGAAAGTGGCGAGGGCGCGGCGCCAACGGTCGCCATTGTGCACCCAGGCGATGGCAAGACCTCCGGCGGCCAGGACCACGGCCAGCAGCGTTTCCATGCCGATGGCAAGGCTGCTGGCGGCCATGGCACCAGCGAAAGCTGCCCAGCGAAGCGACAGGTCAGCCCGCACGAGACCGGCGAGCAACCAGACCAGCAGGATCGCCTGCACATTGTGATGATCGATATCGCCCGGCTTGAACAGTGCCGTCACCTGCGGCGACAGCGCCGTGAGCAGCAGGGCACAGCCGGCGGCGGTCCAGCCGCCGAAGCGGCGCGCCACGGCGATCACGCCGGCAGCGAAGGGCAGGAACAGGAAAGGCGGCCAGAGGTTCAGCGTCAGGAGCTCGGCCTGGCTGCGACCGACAAAGGGCTCGAGCGCGAGAATCATGCCGGCCAGCGGCGCGTCGATGTAGCGCGACCAATGGGAGATCATGCCGAGCGGCGGCATCAGCCGCGCCTCGTTCATGTTGTACCAGCCCTGCCCGGCCAGAAGCTCCCGCACCTCGGTCATGCGCATCATGGCATCGGGATCGCTCCAGCCATCGTGCACGCTGGCAAGCCAGGCGGGAACGGCCAGCAGAATGGCATAGCCAATCACCACCAGCGCGACCAGAAACGCCGGGGGCACATGGGGACGCGCAATTTCGAAGGCTTGAGGCAGGGCGGGTTGTTTCGAATTCATTGACCAAGACCGTAATCAGAACGCAGCACTATGCGGTCTCAAGGGCGGCATTAGCTTGGCCTTAACAGGATGGAGAAAAGGTAAAGGACATGCGGCGCATTCGCTGAAATGCGTGAATAATTCCGTGTACAAGAGGCGTCTCGTTCCATGTCCCTCGCGTCCCAATCCTCCTCGCCCTTCCCGGGCCTCGACATTGCCGTCGTGCTGCCCTGCTACAACGAGGGGGCCACCATCGCCAAGGTGGTGCAAGGCTTCGCCGCCGCGCTGCCGGGCGCCCGAATCGTGGTCTTCGACAATAATTCCAAGGACATGACCGCCGTCGAAGCAAGGCGCGCCGGCGCCGAGGTGATCCGCGAGACGCGACAGGGCAAGGGCAATGTGGTGCGGCGCATGTTCGCCGACATCGATGCGGACGTCTATGTGATGGCGGACGGCGACGGCACCTATGACCCGGCCGATGCGGTCGATCTGATCCGGGCCCTGGTTACCGAGCGCGTCGACATGGCGGTGGGCACGCGGCGCGACGTGACGCAGGACGCCGGGCGCAAGGGCCATGCCGTCGGCAATCTCCTGTTCAACCGTCTCTATCGCGGCCTGTTCGGGCCGGACTTTTCCGACATCTTCTCGGGCTATCGCGCCTTCACGCGCCGCTTCGTCAAGAGCTTCCCCGCCGTCTCCACCGGCTTCGAGATCGAGACGGAGATGAGCGTGCATGCGAGCCAGCTGCGCATTCCGATCATCGAGATTCCCCTGGACTATGGCCGGCGCGTCGAGGGCTCGGCCTCCAAGCTGCGCACCTTCCGCGACGGCTTCCGCATCCTGATGATGTTCATGATGCTGCTGAAGGAAACGCGACCGTCGGTGTTCTATGGCGCGCTGGCTGGCCTGTTCGCCAGTGCCGCCGTGCTGCTGTCGATCCCGCTGCTGATCACCTATGTGGAGACCGGTCTGGTGCCGCGTCTGCCCACCGCCGTGCTCTCCATGGGCCTGATGATCATCTCCGCGCTGTTCGGCACCATCGGCCTGGTGCTCGACAGCCTGGCGCGCTCGCGCGTCGAGCACAAGCGCATCCTGTTCCTCAATGTACCGGCACTCGACCGGCGCGGCCAGGACAGGGTCGAGGAGGATCTCGACGTGGACATTGCCGCGCTGAGAGCCATTGCCAAGCTGGCGCGGCGGGACGAAGACCGGCCAGCCGAGATCCGACAGGCGTCGTGATGTCGCTCGGCCGCATCATTCGCTTTGCCACCGTCGGCGGCACCGGTTTCGTTGTCGATGCCGGGATCACCGAAGCGTTGGTCTATCTGGGGCTGAGCCCGTATCTCGCCCGCGTTCTGGCCGTGGCTGCGGCCATTGCCGTGACCTATGCGCTGAACCGGCGCTTCACGTTCAAGACCGGGGCGTCGGACGCGCGCCGCGGCCGGGAGCGCGCGGCCTATCTCGCCGTGTCGCTCGCGTCCATAGCCCTCAATTACGCCGTCTATGCCGCAGCCATCTACCTGATCCCCGGCTTGCAGCCGGTGATCGGCGTGGCCTTCGGGTCCGGCGTTGCCATGTTCACCAATTACTTCGGCTACTCACGGCTCGTCTTTGCGCCTGCGGGACCCGGTCAGGCGGCGTAACGGCCCGCATCGGCGCCGTAGTGCTTGACGTAGCGGTCGGAAATGCGATCCACCGGCAGCACGATCAGCACGTCGGTGGTGCCGAATTGATGGTCGACCACAGCCCCGCGGCCGATCATGGCGCCAAGGCGCAGATAGCCCTTGATGAGCGGCGGCATTTCGGCGAGCGCCTTCTTCATGTCCACCGCCTCGATCGGCAGGCGGTTCATCGACGCAGCCCGCTCGGGGAGCGCTTCCACCAGCCATTCCGACGGAGCCGGCGCGTGGTGGTGCAGGAAGGACAGCGGCAGGGCCAGACGATCAAGATCGGTGCCCTCGAAGGACGCGCAGCCCATCATGGCGTCGACGCCATGCTTGAGCGCATAGGCCCAGATGCCGTGCCAGAGTAGTTCGACGGTGCGCTTGGTGCGATAGGGCTTCAGCACGCAGGAGCGTCCGAGTTCCAGAAAGTTGAAACCGTGGTGACGCTCCAGCATGGGGGCGATGTCGAACTCGCCGGCGGTGTAGAAGCCCTTGTGCGCCTCGGCCACTTCCTGGCGCAGCAGGCGATAGGTGCCGACGATGCGCGGGCGCGCCTTGCGGAAGGGGCGGATCTCGATCTCGTCATGGTCGAGCACCAGCAGATGATCGCAATACTTGTCGAAACCGTCCTTGTCGCGCCGGCGCAGAAGCGTCTTGGCGTCGGCGATGGCGCCCATCTCCTCATAGAAGACCTTGTAACGCAGAGCCTGGGCCGCGCGGATCTCGGACTTGGAGACGGCAAGACGCACTTCCAGTGCGCCGATGCGACCGAGCGGCTCCTTCATCCTGGAGCGCTTCATCGGCGCAAAGGCTTGCGTCAGAGCGGTAGCGGAAGTCTGGATCAGGGACATGCGGCTTTCTCACCTTGCCAGTCGTGTTCGGTAAACGCAATGTGACAGGGTATTTCGGCAGCTACATGTCGGTGCAATGACAGCTGCGTGACGGTCCGGCTTCTGTTCGGTGACGGGATATTAGCACGGAAAGCACACGGAAATCTTGAGGATCAGCCGGCAGGTTTGTCGGCCTTGCGTACGAAGAGTTCGACAAACCCGTCGGCTTCATGATCGGGGACGCGGGACGCGAAGACGAAACCGTCGAGCAGGCGAGCCGTCTCAGCATCCTGCCGGGCCCAGGCGAGCCAATCGAAATCCGGACCGCGCTCGATCAGGAGCATGTCCGGCGCGCGTGTCGCAAGGTCGGAGCGCAACGAGGCGCGATCATAGGCCTCCCAATGATCGAGAAGGGCATCATCGCGCTGTTCCGGCGGGCGGCTTGAGCGGGTGTTCATCACCTGCACGGAGATCAGCCGGCTCATCAAGGTGCCGACCCAGATGCCGCCCGCGTCACGGGTGGAGGGATGCCCGATGCCGTGCGACGCCGCGATGTTGAGGATCCGGGGGGTGGCGATGCCGGTGGCGCGGATGGCGGCGGTGAGGTCGGAATAGTCGATCCAGGTCAGCGTCATCC
Organism: Oryzibacter oryziterrae; assembly: GCF_021864535.1. Lineage (GTDB taxonomy): Bacteria > Pseudomonadota > Alphaproteobacteria > Rhizobiales > Pleomorphomonadaceae > Pleomorphomonas > Pleomorphomonas oryziterrae. The sequence continues at coordinate 173,060 of NZ_JAKJIC010000004.1, read as the reverse complement.
AGCGGGCGCCGAGGATCAGGGCCAGAGCGACCGTCAGGCCGACGGTGCGGGACCTCGGGCGGTCCAGACGCCAGAGCGCCGGCAAGGCGAGGCCGAGGCCGGGCAGGAAGGCATAGGCCAGAGCCGGGTAGAGCTGATAGGGCCAGCCCTTGCCCTGGATGAGGAAGGCGGCGAAGAAGCCGACAGCGGCGAGCATCAGCGCGATCGGCAGCGGCTGGCGGCTGCCGCGTCCGAGGGCCAGCCCGGCGATGACGAGCAGGATGGGGACCATCATCCCCATGTCGGCGATGACGAGCGTCTTCAGGTCCTGGCGCATGGGGGCGTAGAGGCCCAGCAGCATGGGCAGGACATCGTGGAAGAAGGCGGGAAAGAACGCGTAGACCATGGCCTGGAAGGCGACGAAGGTGCAGCCGGCGGCGATCGAGGCGCGATTGATCAGGAGGCGCCAGTTGCGGTCGACCAGGCAGAGCACGAGGGACGGCAGCGCCACCGCCAGACCAAATTGCGGCTTGATCGCCACGGCAAGGCCGGCGAGGACGCCGGTCCAGACCCAGGGAATACGGCGTTCGCCCTTGCGGTGGCCCTCCGCCATGACGGCGAGATCGCACAGGAAGGGCAAGGCAATCATGGCCGCCACATGGTCCTTCTGGCCGAAGGCGCCGAGCGGCAACCAGATGAAGATGACGGCGGCGGCCAGCTCGAAGGCGAGAGGCGATGCGAGAAGCCCCGCGGCGGCGAGGCGCCGCGTTGCGGCAGAGGTCACGCCCCATCCGATCAGCGCCGTCATGAGGATGGTGCCGATTTCCGCCCGAAGGCCGAACAGCCGCTCAAGGGCGACGGCGGGCAGATAGAGCAGCACCGACAGCGGCGGGTTGGTCTCGATGATGTCGACGTAGAGGCGCTTGCCGTCCCAGAGAGCCTCAGCGGTGACGATCAGCCAGCTGATGTCGTCCTTGGTGGGGCGCGTGACATAGAAGGCGACGGCGAGGACGGCCAGGACAAAAGCCGGCAGCCCCGACGAGCGAAGCGTCGGGGCTGCCGATGAAGAAGCCGAATTCAGCGATGACATATGGTCTTGCCCCGTCGGCAATCTCTTGAAATCAGGCAGGCACGGCGCCGTTGACGGCCGGCTCGACGAGCTTGGCCCGGCGACGCTTGCGCAGCCAGACGACATTGTCGGACACTGCGAAGTTGAACACGCCGCCCATCAGGGCACCGGATACGCCGGCAAGAACCCAATTGTCGGTGGCATTGAGGGCCATTTCGGCAACGCCGAGATTGGCCAGCGCACCGATGGAGCAGACGAGACCGAAGACGACGCCACCCTTGAGGCGCGCCGAACCCTTGAGGCGACGTTCCCGATAGGTGAACTCGTTGTTGAGCATGAAGTTGAACAGCATGGCGACGCCGGTGGCGGCGATCTGCGCGTCGACGAAGGCGAGACCCGTTCGCTCCCAGATGCCGAGCGCCAGCATGTGGACGATCAGGCCGAGACCGCCGACCAGGCAGAAGAGCACGAAGCGGGCCGGAACCATGTCCTTGGACAGCTTCTCGACCAGGAGGAAGGCATATTGCGCGATCACCATCGGGGAGATCTTGCTCTCACCCTCCAGGCGGTTGCGGAAGGTATAGGGCACTTCGGCGACGCGCAGGGGGCGGCCGGCGGAAGCGATGATGTCGAGAAGGATCTTGTAGCCTTCCTGCGACAGATTGTGGACGACCTCGTCGAACAGCGAGCGGCGCAGCATGAAGAAGCCGCTCATGGGATCGGAGGTCTGGTGACCGGCGAGGAACTGGCCGGCCCAGGTGGCAAAGGAGCTCATGCCGGCGCGGGCAGCGTTCCAGTCGCCGACGGTGCCGCCTTCGCTATAGCGGGTGGCAACCACCAGCTCGGCATCCTCGTCCAGCAGGCTGTCGTACATCTTGCGCAGGATGGTTTCATCATGCTGGAAATCGGCATCCATGACGGCGATCACAGGGGCGCTGGCGGCCATGGCGCCCTCGACGACGGCCGACGACAGGCCCTTGCGACCGACACGACGGATGCAGCGCACACGCGGATCGCCCATGGCAAGGCGTCGAACCTCTTCATAGGTGCCGTCGGGGCTGTCATCGTCGACCACGATCATTTCCCAAGGCAGATCACCGAGCACGTCGCCGACGGCTGCGACCAGGCGAGCAATGTTCTTGCGCTCGTTGAAGGTCGGCACGACCACCGAAAGTTTCTTGAGGGGTGCGAGCACCCCGGTGCGCTCCGCGTTCGGCATTTCCGTCTGCATGGTTTCACGTCCGCTACATATGGCCGGTGGCCAACTCGACATGTGTCCGTCGCAGGACAACCGTCCCGCGCCGTCTGGCAGGCAAAAGCTAGCCGACAAGGGTTAACGCAGGGGGTAAGGGGCTGATGGTATTCGCAATTGCGGTATCTTTTCGGTGAACGCCACCAGAGAGCGAACCGGCTTTGGCCGCAGCTTCAGGCACAAGCGGACGAGGCGAGACCGGCCGAAGCGGGATTTCCCGCATTCTGCCCTCACGATAAGCTGCGAAAGTCTTGCGCTGTGAAAGCGCGGCACCTATATACCGGCGGAATTCGGGACATCGGTCTCGCAAAATCACAGGACATTACGGGGACTGGCCGGCTGACGGCATCAGCCGAATGCCTCTCAGGGAGGGTTCGGACAGTCTGCCTCGATGGAGAGAGACATGGGCAAGGTAATTGGAATTGACCTCGGCACGACCAACTCTTGCGTCGCCATCATGGATGGCAAGAATGCAAAGGTGATCGAGAACTCCGAAGGCGCGCGCACGACCCCGTCGATCGTCGCCTTTGCCGATGGTGACGAGCGCCTCGTCGGCCAGCCGGCCAAGCGCCAGGCCGTCACCAATCCCGAGAACACCATCTTCGCCGTGAAGCGCCTCATCGGCCGCCGGTTCGACGATCCGATGGTGGAGAAGGACAAGAAGCTGGTCCCCTATTCCATCGTCAAGGGTGACAATGGCGACGCCTGGGTGGCGAGCGAAGGCAAGAAGTATTCGCCCTCGCAGATCTCGGCCTTCACGCTCATCAAGATGAAGGAAACCGCCGAGGCCTATCTCGGCCAGACCGTGACGCAGGCCGTCATCACCGTTCCCGCCTATTTCAACGACGCCCAGCGTCAGGCCACCAAGGACGCGGGCAAGATCGCCGGCCTTGAAGTGCTGCGCATCATCAACGAGCCGACGGCGGCCGCGCTCGCCTATGGCCTCGACAAGTCGGACCATTCCAAGACCATCGCCGTCTACGACCTCGGCGGCGGCACCTTCGACATCTCGATCCTCGAGATCGGCGACGGCGTGTTCGAAGTGAAGTCCACCAACGGCGACACCTTCCTCGGCGGTGAAGACTTCGACATGCGTCTGGTCAGCTATCTGGCCGACGAGTTCAAGAAGGAACAGGGCATCGACCTGCGCGGCGACAAGCTCGCCCTGCAGCGCCTCAAGGAAGCGGCCGAAAAGGCCAAGATCGAACTGTCGAGCTCCTCGCAGACCGAGATCAACCTGCCCTTCATCACCGCCGACGCCAAGGGCCCGAAGCATCTGGCGCTGAAGCTCACCCGCGCCAAGTTCGAGGCGCTGGTGGACGATCTGGTGCAGAAGACCATCGATCCGTGCAAGGCCGCTCTCAAGGACGCCGGCCTCAACGCCGGTCAGATCGACGAAGTGGTGCTGGTCGGCGGCATGACGCGCATGCCGAAGATCCAGGAGATCGTGAAGCAGTTCTTCGGCCGCGAGCCGCACAAGGGCGTGAACCCGGACGAAGTGGTGGCCATCGGCGCCGCCATCCAGGCCGGCGTGCTGGCCGGTGAAGTCAAGGACGTGCTGCTGCTCGATGTTACCCCGCTGTCGCTGGGCATCGAGACGCTGGGCGGCGTGTTCACCCGCCTGATCGACCGCAACACCACGATCCCGACCAAGAAGAGCCAGGTGTTCTCGACCGCCGAGGACAGCCAGTCGGCCGTGACCATCCGCGTGTTCCAGGGCGAACGCGAAATGGCCGCCGACAACAAGATGCTCGGCCAGTTCGATCTCGTCGGCCTGCCGCCGGCGCCGCGCGGCGTGCCGCAGATCGAAGTGACCTTCGACATCGACGCCAACGGCATCGTCCAGGTTTCGGCCAAGGACAAGGGCACGGGCAAGGAACAGCAGATCCGCATCCAGGCCTCGGGTGGCCTCAGTGATGCCGACATCGACAAGATGGTGAAGGACGCCGAAGCCAATGCTGCCGCCGACAAGGCGCGCCGCGAGGCGGTGGAAGCCAAGAACCACGCCGAGTCGCTGATCCACTCGACCGAAAAGTCGCTGGCCGACTATGGCGACAAGGTCTCGGCCTCCGACAAGTCGGTGATCGAGAGCGCCATCACCGACCTCAAGGCGGTGATCGATTCGAACGACGCCGAGGACATCAAGGCCAAGACCAACGCTCTGGCCCAGGCGGCCATGAAGCTCGGCGAAGCCATGTATGCCTCGCAGCAGGCCGAAGGCGCCAAGCCGGGCACCGAAGGTGACGACGTGCTCGACGCCGACTTCGAGGAAGTCAAGGACGACAAGAAGAACGGTTGATCGTCTTCTTGCGCACTCAAAGCTCTCCCGGCCCCGTCGGGGGAGCTTTTTCAGTATTTGCATGCCTCTCTTTTTCCGCCATTGTCGCGCGGATCAGGTTCAGTCAGGTAACACATGGCCAAACGCGACTATTACGAAGTTCTTGGTGTCTCCCGCGACGCGGACGAGAAGGCGCTCAAAAGCGCCTTTCGCAAGCTCGCCATGCAGCTGCATCCGGACAAGAATCCGGGTGATGCCACGTCGGAGGCCAAGTTCAAGGAAGTCAACGAGGCCTATGAGGTCCTGAAGGATCCGCAGAAGAAGGCGGCCTATGACCGCTTCGGCCATGCCGCCTTTGAAAATGGCGGCGGGGGTGGCGGTTTCGGCGGCGGTGGCTTCGGCGGCGCGTCCATGTCGGACATCTTCGATGACATCTTCGGCGAGTTCATGGGTGGCGGTCGGCGCGGTGGCGGCGGCGGACGCTCCGGTGGTCGCGAGCGCGGCGCCGACCTGCGCTACAATCTCGACGTCACGCTTGAGGAAGCCTATGCGGGCAAGACGGTGGAGATCCGCGTTCCCACCTCGATCACCTGCACCAAGTGTTCGGGCTCGGGTGCCAAGCCCGGCACCCAGCCGGCCACCTGTCGGACCTGCGGCGGATCGGGCAAGGTGCGGGCAAGCCAGGGCTTCTTCACCATCGAGCGGACCTGCATGACCTGCGGCGGTCGCGGCGAGACCATTGCGCATCCTTGCGACAATTGCGGCGGCACGGGGCGGACCAACCAGGAGCGGACGCTCTCGGTCAACATTCCTGCCGGCATCGAGGATGGGACTCGCATCCGCCTGTCCGGCGAGGGCGAGGCGGGCACGCGCGGCGGTCCGTCGGGCGATCTCTACATCTTCATTTCGCTGAAGCCGCATACCTTCTTCCAGCGGGAAGGCGCCGATCTCTATTGCCGCGTGCCGATTTCCATGACGACGGCGGCGCTGGGCGGCGAGTTCGAGGTGCCGACCATCGACGGCGGCAAGACCAAGGTGCGCGTGCCCGACGGCTCGCAGACCGGCAAGCAGTTCCGCCTTCGCCAGAAGGGCATGCCGGTGCTGCGCTCGCGCGACCAGGGCGACATGTATATCAACATCATCGTCGAGACGCCGCAGAACCTCACCCGCCGGCAGCGCGAGTTGCTGGAAGAGTTCGAGCGCGAATCGTCGGGCGCCAACAACAATCCGGAATCCGAAGGCTTCTTTGCCCGGGTGAAGGATTTCTGGGACAATCTCGGCAACTGACCGCCGAGCTGACTGAAGACAGGAAAGGGCCGGCGCCTCGCAGACGCCGGCCCTTCGCTTTTGGTTCACGCGCTGACGATCACTGGCCGTAGGTGGCGGTGATGCTGGCCTTGCCGAGCGCGTTCATGCCAGCCATGAAGCCGACCATGGCGCCGGAGGCGTTCTGGTCGAGGTCGAGCTTGTCCGCCTTGAGCGCGGTAACCGTGAAGATGTAGCGATGGGTCTGGCCCGGCGGCGGGCAGGCACCGACGAAGGCGGGATAGCCGGCATCGGCCTTGCTCTGCACGGCCCCCGCAGGGGCGCCGGCATCGGGCGTAATGCCCCCGGGCAGGCTGGTGACGGACGCGGGGATGTTGAACATCACCCAGTGCCAGAAGCCCGACCCCGTCGGTGCATCCGGATCATAGGCGGTGACGACGAAGCTCTTCGTGCCCTCGGGGGCGCCGGACCAGCTCAACGCCGGCGACTTGCCCTCCCCCGAACAACCGAAGCCGTGGGCGACCTGCGCCACGGAGAGAACCTTGCCCTCGGCGATATCAGGGCTGGTCAGGGTGAAATCGGCAGCCTGGGCCAGGCCGGCACCGGCCATCAGTGCAACAGCCGTGAGGGCGGATAGAGAAAGACGCATTCAAATCTCCCTTGCAGGCCCTGAGGTGGGCCGGAACAGGGAGATCCTAAGAGGTTCACTCCGCCGCGGCCGGCTCAAGCCGCTCAGGATCGGTGCCGATCCGCTCAAACCGCCCACCGCGCAAATCCAGCGGTGCGGCACCGAAGCGCGCCCGGAAGCGGGCGGCAAAGCGCGAGGGCGAGGCGTAACCCACGTCGAAGGCGATGGTGGTGACGGAGCGATCGGTGGATTGCAGCAGCGTCAAGGCAAAGGACATGCGCACGTCGGTGACGATTTCCGTGAGCGTGGTACCGATCGCCCCGAGGCGCCGGCGCATGGTGGCTTCGCTGACCGCCAGCGCGCGGGCCATGTCGGCCGCCGACCAGTCACGCGCGACGTCGGTGGCCACGAGACGACGGATGCGCATCTCCAGCGCTTCCTCGCGGCTGCGGCGCTGCAGAACCGTCGCCGCACTGCCCAGGCGAAGCAGGACCTCGCCCAGCATATGTCGCCGGACGGCCAGAGGCAGGGCGTCGTTGGCAAGCTCGGCCCGCGCCCGCAGGAAGGCTTCGGCAAAGCCGTCTGCCGGAGCGTGGCGCAAGGCCAGCGGCAGCTCGCGGCCCGTGGGTGCCTCGGCATAGGCCGCGACAACTTCGGCTTCGAGCGACAGGACTTCGGCGGCATAGCCACCGCGCGGCGCCGTCAGATTGGTGACGGTGAGACAGGCACCGGGCGCTATCAGCGCCACATCGCCGGCTTCCAGGACCAAGGTTTCGTCATCAAGACCGAGTTGCTTGGTGCCGGATGTGACGAGAATCACGGTCGCCTGGTCGATGACCAGGCGTCGATAGGTGCCGGAGGCGAGTTGGCGAACGGAGAGGCGCAGGCCGAGATCGGGCACTGCGACGATGTCGCGATAGGCCACGCCGCTCGGCTCGCTGTCTGCGAAGAGGGCCACCGCTCCACTGAGTTTTCCCGTGATCATAACCATGCTGCCTTAATCCCGCCATGGGCACATTGAATTCTGTGCCCGCTTGCGTATACCTTTGATTAACAGTTCAACGTTCCGTCAAGCGTTTGGGAGTGGCCATGTTTGTTCATCGGTTCCGTGACGAGGCCCTCGCCGAAGCCCGCCGTCTCAAGAGCGCATATGCCGAAGACCTGAAATTCCTGAAGACCTGGGCTTCCAAGCCGCTGACCACCGGCGCGGTCAGCCCGTCGGGTCGGGCGCTGGCGCGTGCCATGGCCGCCGGTATCGATCCGGCCTGGCCCGGAGTGGTGGTTGAACTGGGACCGGGCACCGGTTCGGTGACGGCCGCGCTGCTCAAGCATGGTGTGCCGCCGGAGAAGCTGGTCGCCATCGAGTATAATCCGGACTTCGCCACCCATATCCGCAGCCGCTTCCATGGCGTCAACGTGATCGTCGGCGACGCCTACAGTCTCAAGACGACCTTGCATCTGCATGGGATTACCGAGGTCTCGGCTGTGGTCTCCAGCCTGCCGCTGTTCACGCGGCCGCCGCTCAACCGGCAGGACCTGATTGGCCAGGCCATGGACATTCTGCCGTCGGGCCGGCCCTTCGTGCAGTTTTCCTACGCGCTGGTGCCGCCGGTTCCGGCCAAGGATGGCGCGTGGTCGCTCGAAGTCAGCGACTGGATTCTGATGAACCTGCCGCCGGCGCGCGTATGGACCTATCGCAAGCCCTGAGGCTCGCCGGGACGCGGCGAGCCTGCAGTTCCTCTCACGCGTGGTCAGTGGCCGGTGCTTCATCCTGATGCAGGCCGCAGTTGCACTGACCGACCTTGCACATGCGGCAAAAGCGCAGCACGTTGAGCCCTTCATGGGCCTTCTGGTGAATGACCTTGTCGATCAGTTCAGCCAGTTGATCCTGTTCCCGCTGCTCAAGCGCCGACAGGAAGGTTTTTGCGGCGCTTTCGCGCGCTTCCTGAAGTTGTTGCGCACGGCGGCGACCTCTGGTCGTGATCTCGACCAGTACTTCCCGGCCCACGCGGCGCTGGCGACGGACAAGCCAATCCTTTTCCAGCCGGTCGACAAGACGAACGGCGGCGGAGTGCGTCAGCCCCGTCACGGTCGCGATGTCACCGATGGAGAGCGGCTCGCTGTTCTTGATGGAAATGAGGGCGGCGATCGCGGTGGGCGCGAGATCGTCGGATGTTGAAATAGAAGCGTCTGATATGGCCAACGCCAGTGCGGCCAATTTGTTGGAAAGCGGCATATCTACCCCCGGCAACCCCTTCACGTCTATTACGCCAGCCGAAGGCCGGTATTCCCTTCGCCGGCATTGCGATGCATTGCTCCCGTCATGGGGGCCGGCCGTGAGCCGGAAAATGCATCAGGTTCGATAGGTCATGCAGCGGCTCGTCTGTTACCCTCTCGGGTCGGAGCGCGTTTATCCGCGTGGCTCGGTCTGCCCACCTGACGCCCGTGGATATCGCCATGAGGCCCGCGAGGGCCGCACTGCTGGCCGAATTGGTCATACGACCAATCTGGTGTGGTGCAGCCTCAAAACGAGAGCCGCACAATCAGTTCATCTTGTTCACCATTGCGCAGCGTCGAAAGCAGTGCAAGGGCTTCACGCTCCCTTGGAGCGCAATTGCGGCGCAGCCTTGACGACGACGCGCCTGTGAAATGCATAATATGCTTAAGTTCTGAATTATACCTATTCCTTCGCCACTTGGACTAAATAATTGCGCTAAGTAGAACCACTCACTCCGCCCCAGGCGCCGGCATGGCCACCCCGGTCGGCAGACCGCAGGCACGAAAGCCCATATCCCCGACAATTCCTGCGAGACGCCAGGCCGCACCCTTATTTTTCCGCCAAAACCGCGTCTTGCGCCCGCATGCCTGCTTGGCGGTTGTCGCTGGCGATGATATCTAGCGCCCCATGACGAACCAGCCCCTTTCCCATATTCGCAACTTCGCGATCATCGCTCACATCGACCACGGCAAATCGACGCTCGCCGATCGTCTGATCCAGACGACGGGCGCGGTGGCGGCACGTGACATGAAGGAGCAGATCCTCGATTCCATGGATATCGAGCGCGAGCGCGGAATCACCATCAAGGCGCAGACCGTGCGCCTCGCCTATCAGGCTCAGGATGGCGAGACCTATACGCTCAATCTGATGGACACGCCGGGACACGTGGACTTCGCTTATGAGGTCAGCCGGTCGCTGGCGGCCTGCGAGGGCTCGCTCCTGGTGGTCGACGCCTCGCAGGGCGTCGAAGCGCAGACGCTTGCCAATGTCTATCAGGCCATCGACAACAATCACGAGATCGTCCCCATTCTCAACAAGGTGGATCTGCCGGCCGCCGAGCCCGAGCGCATCCAGCAGCAGATCGAGGACGTGATCGGCATCGACGCTTCGGAAGCGGTGCGCATCTCCGCCAAGACCGGCCTCAACATCGAGGGCGTTCTCGAGGCCATCGTCACGCGCCTGCCGCCGCCCAAGGGCGATCCGGATGCGCCGCTCAAGGCCATGCTGGTGGACAGCTGGTATGACGCCTATCTCGGCGTCATGGTGCTGGTGCGCATCATCGACGGTACCCTGAAAAAGGGCCAGCGCGTCAAGATGATGCGGACGGGCGCAGTCTATGACATCGAGCGCGTCGGCTACATGTCGCCCAAGCTCGTGCTGTGCGACGAGCTGAAGACCGGTGAAGTCGGCGTGATCACCGCGTCGATCAAGGAAGTGGCCGACACGGCCGTCGGTGACACCATCACCGACGATCGACGTCCCTGCGCCGAACCGCTGCCGGGCTTCCGTCCGGCCCAGCCGGTGGTGTTCTGCGGCCTGTTCCCGGTGGACGCGGCCAACTTCGAGGATCTGCGCTCGGCAGTGGGCAAGCTGCGCCTCAACGACGCCAGCTTCTCCTATGAGATGGAGACCTCCGCCGCCCTCGGCTTCGGCTTCCGCTGCGGCTTCCTCGGCCTGCTGCATCTGGAAATCATCCAGGAACGGCTCGAACGCGAGTTCAATCTCGACCTGATCGCCACGGCGCCGTCGGTGGTCTACAAGATGGCGCTGACCGACGGCACGGAGATCGAGCTGCACAATCCGGCCGACATGCCGGAAGTGACCAAGATCGAGCGGATCGAGGAGCCCTGGATCCGCGCCAATATCATGACGCCGGACGAGTATCTCGGGCCGATCCTCAAGCTTTGCCAGGAGCGGCGCGGCCTGCAGGTCAATCTGAGCTACGTCGGCGCGCGCGCCATGGTGCAGTATGACCTGCCGCTCAACGAGGTGGTGTTCGACTTCTATGATCGGCTGAAGTCCATCTCCAAGGGCTATGCCTCCTTCGACTACACGCTGACCGACTATCGCGAGGGTGACCTCGTGAAGATGCAGATCCTGGTCAACTCCGAACCGGTGGATGCCCTGTCGGTGCTGGTGCACCGCAGCCAGGCCGACCGGCGCGGGCGCGGCATGTGCGAGAAGCTCAAGGACCTGATCCCGCAGCACATGTTCGTCATCCCGATCCAGGCGGCGATCGGCGGCAAGATCATCGCCCGCGAAACGGTGCGCGCCCTGCGCAAGGACGTGCTGGCCAAGTGCTACGGCGGCGACGTGACACGCAAGCGCAAGCTTCTGGACAAGCAGAAGGAAGGCAAGAAGCGCATGCGGCAGTTCGGCAAGGTGGAGATTCCGCAGGAAGCCTTCATCGCCGCGCTCAAGATGGATGACTGAGGTCGCGCTTCAATAGTTCCACATGAGAAACGGCCAGATCCCAGGGCGGGATCTGGCCGTTTTGCTTTGCGGATGAAGGTGTCGGTCAGGCGGCGACGTCGCGCACGAACTCGCTGATGCATTCATCCAGCGTCGAGGCGGCGTCAAGGAGGTCCTTGGCCATCTCGTTGACGCTGGACGCCACGGAGGCGGTCTGCTCAGCCGCACCGGCGACGCCGGCGATGGTGTCCTGCAGCTCCTCGACACCCGAAGCGACCGCAATGGCGCGACGAGAAATCTCGGCGGTGGTCTGCGACTGCTGCTCCATGGCGTTTGTCACGGAGGAGGTGGAGTTCTCGATGGTATCGAGCGTGCCTGTGATGGCGCCGATCTCGGACACGACGCTTGCCGTGGCGCCCTGGATTTCCGTGACATAGGCGGCGATTTCGTCGGTGGCCTTGGCGGTCTGGCCGGCAAGCGCCTTCACCTCATTGGCCACGACGGCAAAGCCCTTGCCCATTTCGCCGGCGCGGGCCGCTTCGATGGTGGCATTGAGCGCCAGAAGATTGGTCTGGCTGGCGATGGCCCGAATGAGGTCGATGGCGCTGCCGATGCGTTCGGCACTGCCGGCGAGCTTCTCGACCCCCTGCCGGGCGGACCGCCCTTGCCGGGCGCCGTCGGTGGTCAGTCGGCTTGCCGCTTCCAGTTGCTCGCGGACTTCGTTGACCGAGTGATCGAGCTCCTGCGTCGAGTGGGCCACCGTGGTCACATGCTCGCTGTCGCGCTCAGCGGTGGCCTCCGCCTGACGCGCCGAAGAGCGAGAGGCCTCGGACGTGCGGGACAACTCATCGGCCGTGGCCGTAAGACCCGAAGCGCTGGACTTCACGAAGCCGACGACCTGGGCCACTTCCTTGCGGAAGGAGGCCACGGTGCGCTCGAAGCGCAGAGCGCGCTCGTGCTGCTGTTCGGCGCGCTCTTCCTCGATCGCCTTCAGGCGGGCATTCTCGGCCATGGAAAGATGGAACACGCCGATGGAGCGGGCAATCAGCCCCACTTCGTCGGACCGCTCCTGCCCACTGACCACAACGTCCACATTGCCGGCGGCAAGCTCGCCGACAACCTTGGTCAGCGATCCCAGAGAGCGGCTGACGCCGTTGCCGAGATGCCAGGCGTAGTAGACAAAGCCGAGCATCAGCGGTCCGCAGATCAGCGACAGGAAGACAGCGATGCGCAGGACGGTGGCGTTGACGCCGCTGGCGGGCTCGGCCACCAGTGCGAAGCCGGCACCGCCGGCAAGCGCCAAGGCGTGGCCCGCCATCAGCACCGTTCCACCGTGCGCATCCGGCATTTCGAAGAAAAGGTCGTGTCCATTGGCACCGGAGGAGAGGAGCTGGGACCCAAGGTCCGCGCCGTCAACGTCTTTGGAGGGCAGCTTGCTGCTCGCTCCGACGGGCTTGCCGGCCGCGTCGAACAGCATCACCAACGCGTTGGAGTTGGGTGCCGGCGCGGCCAGGGATGTGGACGATGCGCCCCCCATGGCCGGGGCCGCCATCTGGGCCACAACGCGCGCTTCCATGCGCAAGGCGCTGGCCTGGCCATCCAGAAGGCTCGAGCGGAACTGATAGAGGGCAATCATGGTGCCAAGCCCCATCACTGCCACCGCAAGGCCGATCACTGAGAGAAACTTGAAGGCAATGCCGCTGGCAAAGGGCGTCTCCCTGCCAGACACTTCATGCTGCAAACTCGACGAACGTACGACCATCCCGCGTCACCCTGCCATAACCGACCGCAGCCCAAAGCCACGACCAGCCCCCTCCAAGCGACAGACACTATCGGCGCTTTCCCAAGAACAGCCTCGTATCTCCACATGGAGGCGTGCCCAAAGCCAAGCATAGTCACTTGTATACAGTTTGTACGATAACGGAGTCTTAATCCGCTGAAACTCAAGAGAATTACCGGAAGATGCGTCAGGCGTTGCGATATGGCCCATCGGGGCCACGACTTGGAGCGAGGGCTATTCCAGCGCGCTCGCAACACCTCGGCATCGACATGAGCCACTACCGGCACAGGCAGCACAGTAGTCCGTTCCGGCTCATTCGACACGGGTGGCAACCCCTCCCCGGACGTTCGGACAATAGGATGGTTCCGCGGGAGTGTGCAAGGAAAATTACGTGAAAACGCTTATTTGAATAATCACTTGGCCAGGGGCCACCGCCCCGAGCCCTTCAGGATGACACCTCTACCCGAGACGGCAGTCAATTGTACACATTGTACATTTCCCTGCTGCGTCAAGGGCGTAAGGCATCTGAGAGCTGAAAGCCGACCGCCGTTTCCCATGGCGGCCGGCACCAGCGTCAAACGGTCTTGTCGAGGCGCTGGCCATCCTGCGGCGGCACGTCCGCAGCGCCCGGCTTCGGACCGCCGCGACCGACACCGACCAGCGCCGGACGCAGCACGCGATCACCGATCTTGAAGCCGGCCTGCACCACCTGCACGACGGTACCGCTCGGCACCGTGGTGTCGGGCACTTCGAACATGGCCTGATGGAAGTTGGGGTCGAACTTCTCGCCCTTGGGGTCGAGCTTGCGGACGCCATGCTTTTCCAGCGTCTTGACCAGCTCGCGCTCGGTCATCTCGACGCCATCGAGCAGCGCCGTCAGTGATTCGCCGGCACCGGCGCGGGCGTCCGCATCGACCGCACCAACGGCACGGGCGAGATTGTCGCCGACATTGACAATATCCTTGGCAAAGTTGGTGACCGCATAGACGCGCGCATCGGCGATCTCGCGCTCGGTGCGGCGGCGCAGATTTTCCATCTCGGCCAACGTCCTGAGCAGTTGGTCCTTGAGATCGGCCGTTTCCTTTTCCAGGGCGGCGATGCGCTGGAGCCCCTGGTCGACCACCGGATCGAGTTCCGGCTGGGCGGGTCCGGCAGTTTCGCTCGTCACTTCGTCAGACATCACTTCCTCATGGGTCTTCCGCGGGCCACGCGGGCCCGCTTGCAAACGTGACCGGGATTTGAGGGTTCGGGCGCAGAAAATCAAGCCTTGATCGCGCAAATCGCGCTTGTCAGCCCAGCATTCGGCTCACGATCCTGGCGGTATAGTCGACCATGGGCACGACGCGCGCATAGTTGAGCCGTGTCGGACCGATGACGCCGACCACGCCGATCACCCGCGCCTCGGAGTCCCGATAGGGGGAAACCACGAGGGACGAGCCGGACAGGCCGAACAGCTTGTTCTCCGAACCGATGAAAATGCGCACGCCCTCTCCGGCATCGGCGAGGCCGAGCAGATGGATAAGATCCTGCGATGTCTCAAGTTCTTCGAACAGCGAGCGGATGCGTTCGATATCCTCGGCGGCACGGACGTCGTCGAGCAGATTGGCGCGGCCGCGTACGATCAGGGTCTGCGGGCGATTGTCTTCCAGCGCGGACCAGGTGGCGAGGCCGGCGTCGACGACGCGGGCGGTGAGCTCGTCAAGTTCGTCCTTCTGGGCGGCCAGCCGCGCTTCCACATCGGCACGCGTTTCGGCAAGGGTCTGGCTGCGGATACGGGCATTGAGGAAGTTGGTCGCCTCCACAAGCGCCGAGACCGGAAGCCCCGGCGGCAGATCGATCAGGCGGTTCTCGACAACGCCGTTCTCCCCCACCAACACGACAATGCCGCGCGTGGGTTCGATCCGGACGAATTCCACGTGCTTGAGCCGCATGTCGCTCTTGGGCGTCATCACAACGCCGGCGCCCCGCGTCAGGCCCGAGAGCATCTGGCTCGCCTCGGTGAGGACGTTCTCCATGGAGGCAGAGTTGCCGGTGGACCGCAGGCGCGCTTCGATCTCGACCCGGTCCTGCGACGTGACGTCGCCGATCTCGAGCAAGGCGTCGACGAAGAAGCGCAGGCCCTGGTCGGTCGGCATGCGACCGGCGGAGGTGTGCGGCGCATAGATCAGGCCAGCCCGCTCGAGGTCGGACAGCACGTTGCGCACCGACGCTGGCGACAGCGGTGCCGAAAGGAGGCGCGAGATATTGCGGCTGCCCACCGGCTCGCCGGTTTCGAGATAGCTGTCGACGACACGGCGGAAGATATCCCGCGACCTCTGGTCGAGATCCTTGAGACTGCCTGACCACGGATCAAACGACACGACAAACCTCACTCTTGCTTACGCGCCCCGGATTTTGCCGCGACTGGGCGCGGCATTCAATCCTCATCTTCGCCGGAACGGACGTGCGACCGCCCATTCATTAACCAGTTGTTGTCCTTAGTTCTTCATAATTTCTTGGCAAATTCACCCATGCGGCTCATCAATCCAGCCGGCGAAATGTCGCCTCGACAGTGAACCGACGAACCACTAAAGCAAGCTGATGCTGACCCTCGCCCTCGACACTGCTCTCGATCGCACCGCGGTTGCCCTCTCCGGCAACGGCGTGGAGCATGTGATCGTCGAGCGCATGGAGCGTGGTCACGCCGAGCGATTGATGCCGATGGTGGAACGCGCGCTGGCCGAGGCGGGTCTTCCGCTCAGCGCGCTCGATCGCATCGGCGTCAATGTCGGACCGGGCAGTTTCACGGGTATCCGCATCGCGGTCGCCGCGGCGCGTGGGCTGGGTCTGGCCCTCGGCATCCCCGTGGTCGGGGTCGACAGCCTTGCCATTCTGGCCCGGTCGCTGACCGAACCGGCGGAGGGACACATCCTGGCTGCCCTCGACGCGCGGCGGGGCGAACTCTACGCCGCACTCCATGACCGCAAGGGCGCCGTGCTCATGGCCCCCTTTGCCGCAGATGCCGAAACCGTCTGGGCGACGGTCGGCGACGCAGTCGCCGTGATGGTCGGCTCCGGCGCGCCGATCCTCGCCCATCAGGCGGCGATCTCAGGACGACGCGTGCCACCGACCGACCCGGCCGACGGGCTCGACCCGCTGATGCTTGCGCGACTTGCCGCCGCAGCTGAGCCGGAGTCCAGCCCGCCCAAGCCCTTCTACATCCGTCCACCCGACGCCAAACCCCAATTGCCCATGGTGGGACTGCTGCAATGATCTGGTTCGATCCCTATCCTCCCGTTCTCGAAGCCGCCAAGATGGCGGACGCCGATGATCTCGCGGAGATCCACGCCTCGTCCTTCCACAAGGGGTGGGCAGCGGCGGAGATCGAATCGCTGCTCTCCGACAGTCGCGTCCGCGCCGTGGTTGCCAAGCGCGGGTCGCCGTTCGGCAGCCGCCGCCCGGTGGGCTTTGCCCTGATCCGGGCCGCTGGCGACGAAGCGGAAGTGCTGACCATCGCCGTCCACCCGCGCCAGCGCGGCAAGGGCCTCGGGCGCAAGCTGATGGAAGACGCCATGCGGCGGCTCTATTTCGATCGCATCGGCGCCGTGTTCCTGGAAGTGGACGAGGGCAATGTGCCGGCGCTGGCCCTCTATCGTCGCCTGGGGTTCCAGGAGGTTGGCCGGCGCAAGAACTATTATGCCACCGGCGTCGGAACCACTTCCAACGCTCTTGTCATGCGCGCCGATCTCACATAACCCATAGGGGAAAGGCAGCGGAGCCAACCTGGACGGGTGATGGGCTCCGAGGCTTCCAGCTTCTCCCGGTGTTTGGCCGGAGGACTGGAAATATCTGCAAGAGTGATGACGCGATCGGGAGACCGTCCCATGGCCGAGGAGGCAAAGCAGGAAACGCTTGAGGAGGCTTGCGTCTCCCACGGCATGCGCATGACCGAGCAGCGTCGGATCATCGCACGGGTGCTGGAACGGGCCGACGACCATCCCGATGTCGAGGAAGTCTACCGCCGGGCCTCGGCCATCGACAGCAACATTTCGATCTCCACCGTCTACCGGACCGTGAAGCTGTTCGAGGACGCCGGCATCATCACCCGCCACGACTTCCGTGACGGCCGGTCGCGCTACGAGTTGCAGCCGGAAGAGCACCACGATCATCTGATCAATCTCAGGACAGGTGAAGTGGTGGAGTTCCATAGCCCGGAAATCGAGGCGTTGCAGGAAGAGATCGCGCGGCGGCTCGGCTACAAGCTGGTCGATCATCGCCTGGAACTCTATGGCATCCCCCTGAAGACCGCGAAGGGCGAGGAGCCCGGACAGTGAGCTTTGCGCGTTTGCGGGCCGTGGTGCTTTTCAGCGGCTTCGCTCTGCCTGCGCTTTGCATGATTGCGATCTATCTGCCCGCCCGGCATTTCGGCTGGTCGCTGGCCGGTCGCGTCCAGACTCTTTTCCACAAGGGGCTGCTGGCCTGCCTCGGCATCCGGGTGCACATGAAGGGCACCGTGGCTGCCGACAGGCCGCTGCTGCTGGCCTCCAATCACGGCTCCTGGGTGGACATTCTCGCCTTGAGCTCCCTGATGCCACTGGCCTTCATCGCCAAGAGCGACGTGGCCGGCTGGCCGATCTTCGGCTGGCTTGCCCGGCTGCAGCGCTCGGTCTTCGTCGAGCGCGACCGGCGCGGCAAGACCGGCGAACAGGCGGCGGCCATTGCCGACCGTCTGCTGGGCGGCGAAGTGCTGGTGCTGTTCGCCGAGGGAACGACGTCGGACGGCAACTGCGTCCTACCGTTTCGGTCAGCGCTGTTCGGTGCGGCGCGGGCCGCGCTTGAAGGCACGTCGCATGAACGGGTGACCGTGCAGCCGGTTGCCATCGCCTATACCCATCTGCACGGAATGCCGCTTGGGCGGATCTGGCGGCCGCTTCTGGCCTGGATCGGCGGCGAGGACTTGATGCCGCACATGGGCACCATCCTGTCCGAGGCCGCCTTCGACATGACCGTACGCTTCGGCGAGCCGATCATCTTCGAGCGTGGCGGGGACCGCAAGCGCGTGGCGCAGGCAGCGGAAGACGCCGTCCGGCACATGCTCTGCCAAGAGCTGACACAGCGCTGATATCGGTCCGGACCGAAGGGCACCTCGCTCGGGCTCCCCCCTCACGCCACAGCTTGACCGAAAACGTCGCGCGCCGATTTTTCCATTCAAAGTCAACTCATCGGGCACCATCGTCAAAAAACATAACAGAATACCACAAAACGCCATTGACCTTTATGCTTATGTTTACAGAAGCATGGCTATCTTCGTTAACATTGGAAGCAATCGATGTGCGCTATCGCAATCGATCCACTGCCGGATGGGGTGCCAAATGAAGGTTTCCAGCAAGATTGGGCTGATCGTTGGACTGCTGATTATACCGATCATTGTCCTCGCCTACGTCTTCGTGATGCAGAGCAACAAGGACATTGCCTTTGCTGAGAAGGAGCGACTGGGGACCCGTTACCTCGCCACCGTCTGGCCGCTGCTGCCGTCCCTTGCCGAACGGGTCAGCGGCACGGGAAGCGACATGCCGACCGCCGCCTTTGCGGACAGCAGCAAGGAACTGGCTGCGGACCTTCGCGCAGAAGCCCAGTCCAAGGCCGTGCTTGATGCCCTGGCTCAGGTGCCGTCAGATGTCAAAAGCATCACGCCGCCCGCCGAGGCTGCCTTTTCTTCGCTGTCTGATCTGATCACAACGGTCGGCAACGAATCGAACCTCATCCTCGATCCGGATCTCGACAGCTTCTATGCCATGGACATCGTTGTCATAAAGCTGCCCATGGTGGTGAACCAGTCCTCGGAACTCTTTGATCATACCAATGAGATCGGAGCTTCGGCCTCCGACGAGACCAAGCAGGCCATAGCCATCCACGCCGGACAGCTCACTGCGGCTGTCGAGGGGACCTATGCCTCGATGGATTCGGTGTTCTCCTATGACAGCGGCCACGATCAGCGCGCCGCCATCACGCCCGATCTCGAGGCCTTCCGGTCGGCTGCGACCGACTATCTGAACAAGATAGAGAAGATGCAGTCCGCCTTTTCCGCCTCTCCCACAGACGTCGCATCGCTGATCGCGCCGCTTGGCGAGTCGCGCCGCGCGCTCATCCAGGCCTCGGACAAGCTCTGGCATACAACCAACAAGCAGTTGGTGGTCATCCTCGATGCGCGCATTTCGGCGCTGACCACCAGATTGTGGGAATTGGCAGGATTTGCGGGCTTGATCGCCCTCGCAGCCGTTCTTCTTTCCGTTTACATCGGCTTCAGCATTTCACGCGGCCTCAGCCGGTCGGTTGGCGAGATGCTGGCGCTGGCGGATGGCAATCTCGATGTTCAGATCATTGGTCTGAACCGCAAGGACGAACTGGGCGCGATTGCTCGGGCGCTGACGGTGTTCAAGGACAATGCCATCGCCAAGCTGCGCCTTGAGGACGAGCAGCAGGAGCAGGAGGCTCGCGCGCTCGTCGAAAAGCGCGCGTCCCTGCAATCCATCGCAGCGCATTTCCGCACTGCGGTCGGCGGCATCGTGGAGAATGTCTCGCTGAACGCCAATGAACTTGAGCAAGCCGCCAATGTCATGGCCGGCTCGGCCGAGGAAACATCGATCCAGGCGACATCGGTATCATCGGCATCGGAAGAGGCATCCTCGTCCATTCAGGCCGTCGCGTCGGCGACGGAGGAGCTCAGCTACTCCGTGCAGGAAATATCCAGCCAGGTCGATCTGTCGTCGGCCCGCGCAGCAGCGGCGGTGGTAGCCGCCACGGAGACAGTTGCCAAGGTTCGCTCTCTGTCCGAAGCCTCGCAGAAGATCGGTGCCATCGTCGGCCTGATTCAGGAGATTGCAGAGCAGACCAACCTGCTGGCACTCAATGCGACCATCGAAGCGGCGCGGGCCGGGGAAGCCGGCAAGGGCTTCGCGGTCGTTGCCGCCGAAGTGAAGGGGCTCGCATCGCAGACGGCGAAGGCCACCAGTGAGATCGGCCAGCAGATTGCCGGGATCCAATCGGCCACATCCGACAGCGCGACCGCCATCGGCTCGATTTCCGGCATCATCGACGAGCTGAGTGAAATCGCGCGTGCCATTGCCACGGGCGTGGAGCAGCAGGCATCAGCGACACAGGAGATTTCCCGCAGCATTCAGATGGCCTCGCAAGGTGCGTCGGCCGTCGCGTCCAACATCGGCGGCGTGTCGGTGGCTGCCGAACAATCCAGCCACGTGGCCCTGCAGGTGCGGAACGCGTCGTCGGCGCTTCTCGGCAACTCCAAGGACCTTTCCCGAGAGGTGGACAATTTCCTCGCCACGCTGACCGCAGCTTGATGAACCTGAGGGCTCCGGCGGACTCCGGTCCGCCGAAGACCCGTCTGGCGCCGCGCGATCAGCGCGGGAGCGCCAGCCAGAGATCGAGGTCGAGCACGACCTTGTCGAGATAGTTGCTGGCCTCGTCCTTGTCGGGGAAGTCGGCACAAGGCCGATCCTTGGTGGCGACCATGCGCACCCGCAGGGCACCGACATCGTCGCGCCCCGGGATATCCGCCTTGTCGAGGATCTCTGACCAGGCAAAGATGGTGTCGCCGGCAAAACTGGGGTTGACGTGGCGGCCGCCATTGATGGCGGTCACGTGGAAGGCACTTGCCAAGCCATTGAAACTCAAGGCACGCGCGATGGAAATGATATGGCCGCCGTAGACGAGGCGGCGACCGTAGCGCCCTTGACCCTCGGCAAACTGGTTGAAATGCACCTTGGCGGTGTTCTGGTACAGGCGGGTCGCCAGCATGTGCTCGGCTTCCTCGATGGTCACGCCGTCGACATGATCGATCCGTTCCCCCACCTGATAATCGCCCCAGCGATGCACCGAACCGGCCAGACGATCATCCCAGCCGCGCGGATGAATGGGCGGAAGGCCGGAGCACAGCGCCTCGGGGCCAAGGGCCGTCGGCAGAACTGGAACGACGGGCATGGGCGCCGGACTGGCTTCGTCGCGCTTGCGCACCATCACCCAGCGCACATAGTCGAGCACCTCGGTTCCGTCATCCTTGGAGCCGGTGGAGCGGACATAGACAACGCCGGTCTTGCCGTTGGAGTTTTCCTTGACGCCGATCACTTCGGAGACGGTGTTGAGCGTGTCGCCGGGGAATACCGGGGCCAGGAAGCGGCAGGCGGCATAACCGAGATTGGCGACGGCATTCAGGGAAATGTCGGGAACGGTCTTGCCGAAGACCACATGGAAGGTGAGCAAATCATCAAGCGGCGCCTGACGATAGCCGACGGCGCGCGCGAAGGCGGACGACGACTGGACAGCAAACCGGCTGCCGTAGAGCGCCTGGTAGAGCGCAACGTCGCCATCCGTCACGGTGCGTGGCGTTGCGTGGTGCAGGATCTGCCCGACCTTGAAATCCTCGAAGAAGTTGCCGCTGTTGGTCTTCATGTGGCCCTCGGAGCGCTTTCGCTGTTGCAGCAATTCTTAAGGAGAGCGGCGGCGCCTTGTCATCCCCGCCGAAAGTCGGGGCTTGCTGCCGGAATCCGTCGGACAACCGTGCTTGGATAAGGGCTCGCCCTTTCCATCGCAGCAATCGCGGGGCATAGTCCGGCCATGTCCAGTTCAGCTTCCTCTTCACGCCCCGTTCGCCCCGGCGATCATGTGTTCCTGATCGACGGTTCCGGCTACATCTTTCGCGCCTACCACGCGCTGCCACCGCTCACGCGCAAATCGGACGGAGTGCCGATCGGCGCGGTGTCGGGATTCTGCAACATGTTGTGGCGCTTGCTGAAAGAGGCAGAGCATTCGGCGGCGGGCGTGCGGCCGACGCATCTGGCGGTGATCTTCGACGCATCGTCGGTAACGTTCCGCAACGAGATCTATCCGCTCTACAAGGCGCAGCGGCCGGAGCCGCCGGCCGATCTGAGGCCGCAGTTCGGCTTGATCCGCCAGGCGGTGCATGCCTTCAACGTGGCTTGTGTGGAACAGCTCGGCTTCGAGGCGGACGATCTGATCGCCACCTATGCCGAACAGGCGACCGCGGCGGGGGCGGATGTGACCATCGTCTCCTCCGACAAGGACCTGATGCAGCTGGTCGGGCCGCGCGTAACGCTGCTCGACACCATGAAGGACAAGCGCATCGGTCCGGACGAAGTGGTCGAGAAATTCGGCGTCCCACCCGAAAAGGTCGTTGAAGTGCAATCGCTTGCCGGCGACTCGGTCGACAACGTGCCCGGCGTTCCCGGTATCGGTCTCAAGACGGCGGCACAGTTGATCGCCGACTTCGGCGATCTCGAAAACCTGCTCGCCAATGCGCCTTCGATCAAGCAGCAGAAGCGGCGGGAGAACCTGATCGCGTTTGCCGAGCAGGCGCGGATATCGCATCGGCTGGTCACATTGAAGCGGGATGTGCCGGTGGACCACCCGATCGAAAGTCTCGGGGTTCGGGACGCCGATGGGGAGAAGCTGATCGCCTTCACCAAGGCGATGGAGTTCAACGCGATCACACGCCGCGTGGCCGACACCACGGGTGTGGACCCGTCGAAAGTGACCCCGACAACGGTTACGGTCACCCACTGGCCTCCTGCGTCCGAGGGGGGCGATGGCAGCACAGGGGCCGCGCCGGCCATAGCGGAGGCGTCCGCCGCTGCCGACAATCCTGCAGATATTTCAAAGGGTTCTGCCGCAGCTGCGCCGTCTCTGGCGGCGACCGGGGTGGGCACGCCGCAAGGGTTGGCGACCGCTGAGGCGGACCGGATTCGCGCCCTTCCCATCGATCACACCGCTTACGAGACTGTAACCGATCTCAACCGCCTGCAAGCCTGGATGGCGGAAGCGCGGGAGGCAGGGCGGCTTGCCTTTGATACCGAGACGACATCGCTGGACCCCATGCGGGCGGAGATTGCGGGGGCGTCCTTCTCGGTGCATCCGGGCAAGGCTTGCTATGTGCCGCTGTCGCACAAGTCCGGAGCCGGCGATCTCCTCGGTGGCGGGTTGGTGCCCGGACAGATCTCGCTGAAAGACTTCGTCGCCACAGTCAAACCCGTGCTTGAAGACGCCTCGATCCTGAAGATCGGCCAGAACGTCAAGTATGACTGGGTGATCCTCAAGAATATCGGCATCACGGTCGCCCCCTATGACGACACGATGCTGATCTCCTATGCGCTTGACGCCGGGCGCATGGGCCATGGCATGGACGAGATGAGCGAGGTTTTCCTCGGCCATAAACCCATTGCCTACAAGGAGGTAGCCGGTTCCGGCAAGGGCGCGATCACCTTTGATTTCGTCGACATCGACCGCGCCACCCGCTATGCGGCCGAAGATGCGGACGTCACGCTTCGTCTTTGGATGATCCTGAAGCCGCGTCTGGTGGCGGAGGGAATGACTGCGCTTTACGAGACGCTCGAGCGACCGATGGTCGAGATCATCTCGAAGATGGAAATGCGCGGCGTCGAGGTCAATCGGCAGATTCTGGCGCGGCTCTCCGGAGATTTCGCGCAAGGCATGGGAAGCATAGAGGCAGACATCCAAGGTCTTGCCGGCGAGAGCTTCAATATCGGCAGCCCCAAGCAGATCGGCGACATCCTGTTCGGCAAGCTTGGACTGCCTGGCGCCAAGAAAACTAAGACCGGCGCCTGGGCGACGGGAGCCGATATTCTTGAGGAACTGGCCGATCAGGGCCACGAACTGCCCAGAAGAATTCTGGATTGGCGGCAACTTTCAAAACTCAAATCCACCTATACGGACGCGCTGCCGGGCTATATCCATCCGGTGACGGGACGGGTGCATACATCTTACTCGCTCGCCTCGACCACGACGGGAAGACTTTCGTCCTCAGAGCCTAATCTTCAGAATATTCCGGTGCGCACAGAAGAGGGGCGCAAGATCCGCACCGCCTTCGTGGCCCCGGCGGGACGCAAGCTGATCTCGGCCGACTATAGCCAGATCGAGCTGCGCGTCCTGGCGCATGTGGCGGAAATTCCGCAGCTGCGACAAGCCTTTGCCGATGGCCTCGACATTCACGCCATGACGGCATCGGAGATGTTCGGCGTGCCGATCGCGGGCATGGACCCCATGGTCCGGCGCCGGGCCAAGGCGATCAACTTCGGTATCATCTATGGTATATCCGCCTTCGGCCTTGCCAACCAGTTGAGTATTTCCAGAGAAGAGGCCGGCGCCTATATCCGGAAATATTTCGAGCGATTCCCCGGCATCAAGGATTACATGGAGTCCACCAAGAAGACAGCGCGCGACAAGGGCTATGTGGAAACGATCTTCGGGCGCAAGGCGCATTATCCGGAGATCGGCTCGCCCAATCCGTCGATGCGGGCCTTCATGGAGCGGGCGGCGATCAACGCACCGATCCAGGGATCGGCGGCCGACATCATTCGCCGGGCCATGGCGCGCATGGATCAAGCCCTTGAGACAGCAGGACTTTCCGCATTGATGCTGCTGCAGGTGCATGACGAGTTGATCTTCGAGGTGCCCGATGCGGAGGTGGAAGCCACCATTCCCGTGGTGCGGCAGGTGATGGAAAAGGCCTGCGATCCGGTGATCACCCTCAGCGTGCCGCTCCAGGTGGACGCAAGGGCGGCGCAGAACTGGGATGAGGCACACTAGAGCGCTTTCCGACCTGACGAGATCGTCAGCTCGATCAGAAATCGCTCCAGATTCAATAACTTGAGCATCCGCTTTTCGACCATGTTGCTTCAACATGATCGGCGGATGCTCTGAGGCGGCGTGAATGTCACGGTTTGGTCGCCCGCGCCCTCGTCGGGACCGGCGCCAATGTCGCGGTTATGTCGCATGAGATCGGAGTGTCACCTTGAGCGAGCAGGACGCCGAGAAACACCGCGCCAAGATGGCCAAGCGCAAGGCGGTTCAGGACGCGGAAGTGGCCTCGAAGACCGTCGAGAGCAAGGGCCTGCTGATGGTGCACACCGGCCCCGGCAAGGGCAAGTCCACCGCCGCCTTCGGGCTGGTGCTGAGGGCGCTCGGCAACGGCTGGCGGGTGGGCGTCGTCCAGTTCGGCAAGGGGGGCTGGGTGACCGGCGAGCGCAAGGTACTTGAGACCTTCCCCGGCGTCAGCTGGCATACGCTGGGCGAAGGGTTCACCTGGGAGACGCAGGACAAGACTCGGGACGTGGCGGCGGCCGAGCGGGCCTGGGAGAAGGCCACCGAGCTGATGGCCGATCCGGGCGTGCGCCTTCTGGTGCTCGACGAGCTCAACATCTCCCTGCGCTATGAGCACCTGCCGCTCGACAGGGTGCTCGCGGCGCTGGGTGGGCGACGGGACGATCTGCATGTGGTGGTGACCGGCCGCAACGCCAAGCCGGAGCTCGTCGCCATGGCCGATCTCGTGACCGAGATGACCCAGGTGAAGCATCACTTCGGCGCCGGGGTGAAGGCGCAGGCGGGAATCGAGTTCTGATGACACGTCGGTTGATGATCCAGGGAACGGGTTCGGACGTCGGCAAGTCGCTGATCGTCGCCGGGCTCTGCCGGCTGTTTGCCCGACAGGGCCTCAAGGTACGTCCCTTCAAGCCGCAGAACATGTCCAACAATGCGGCGGCAACGCCGGACGGCGGCGAGATCGGCCGGGCGCAGGCGCTGCAGGCGCGGGCCGCCGGCGTGGCGGCGTCGGTGCACATGAACCCGATCCTGCTGAAGCCGCAGTCGGAAATCGGCGCGCAGGTGGTGGTGCAGGGCAAGGTGCTGGGCAACGCCAAGGCGCGTGACTATCAGGCGATGAAGCCCGGACTGATGGCGGCGGTGCTGGAGAGTTTCGCGCGCGTGTCCGACGGGGCTGAACTGGTGCTGGTGGAAGGCGCGGGATCGCCGGCGGAGGTGAACCTGCGCGCCGGCGACATCGCCAACATGGGCTTTGCCACCGCCACGGAGACGCCGGTGGTGCTGATCGGCGACATCGATCGGGGCGGTGTGATCGCCAGCCTGGTGGGCACGCGAGCCGTGATATCGCAGGACGATTCCGCCCGCATCAAGGCCTTCCTGATCAACCGCTTTCGCGGCGACGTGCGCCTGTTCGACGAGGGACTGAGAACGATCGAGGCGCACACGGGCTGGCCCTCGCTCGGGGTGATCCCGCATTTCGCCGAGGCGGCGCTGCTGCCGGCGGAGGATGCCGTGGCCCTGCGCTCGCTGACCTCCAGCGGAGGGCGAGTGAAGATCGCCGTGCCGGTGCTGCCGCGCATCTCCAATTTCGACGATCTCGACCCGCTCCGGCAGGAGGCCGGCGTCACCGTCGACATGGTGGAGCCCGGACGGCCGCTGCCGCGCGATGCCGCGCTGATCCTGCTGCCGGGATCGAAATCCACCATTGCCGATTTCCTCGCGCTTCAGGCCGAGGGCTGGGACGTGGACATCAAGGCGCATGCGCGCGCCGGCGGCAAGGTGCTGGGGCTGTGCGGCGGCTATCAGATGCTGGGACGGCGGATCGAAGATCCCGACCACCTGGAAGGGGATATTGCCGCCGTCGCCGGGCTGGGACTTCTCGACGTGGTGACGCGCATGGGCGGGACCAAGCGGCTGTCGCCGGTGCTCGGCGTGTCGCTGCCCGACGGGACACCTTTTGCCGGCTACGAGATGCATGTGGGCGAGACGAGCGGCCCCGATCGCGAGCGGCCGTTTGCGCGGATCGACGGGACGATCGAGGGGGCGCAGTCGGAAACCGGTCGCATCGTCGGCACCTATTGCCACGGCCTGTTTGGAGATGACGCCCAGCGGCGGCGGTTGCTGAGCTGGATCGGGGCCGAGACGTCGGACCTTGACTACGAGCGGCGCGTGGACGCCGTGCTCGACCGGCTGGCCGATCATCTCGCCACGCATGTGGACTGCGAGCGGCTGCTGGCGATCAGCGCGTCGCCATGAGCAGGAGCAGCGCAATCAGCGCGGTGAAGATCCACAGCAGCAGAACGGCGTGGGCATAGACTTGCAGGGCACGATGGATGTCGTCGGGGGTGGCGATCGGTCGACCGCTGCCGAGCCAGACGTCGTCGATCTGCTCCTCGCCATAGGACTTCGGGCCGTTGAGGCGCAGGCCGAGCGCGCCGGCCATGGCGGCTTCCGGCCATCCGGCGTTGGGGGATTTGTGCTTGCGGGCATCGCGATGCATCACTTCCAGCGCCTTGCGCGGCGAGGCCTTGGCGACGGCGGCGGCCGAGAGGACGATGAGATAGCCCGACAGCCGGGCCGGCAGGAAGTTGGCCAGGTCGTCAAGGCGGGCCGAAGCCCAGCCGAAGGCGAGGTAGCGTTCGCTGCGATGGCCGATCATGGAATCGGCGGTGTTGATGGCCTTGTAGGCGGCGGCGCCCGGCAGGCCGAGAAGGCCCATCCAGAACAGCGGCGCCACCACACCGTCGCAGAGGCTTTCGGCAAGGCTCTCGATGGCGGCGCGGCAGACGCCGGCCTGATCGAGGCTATCGACATTGCGACCGACGATCTGCCCGACAGCCTGACGGCCGGCGACGAGGCCACGCTTGCGCAAGGCGTCGCGCACCGCGGCAACGTGATCATAGAGGCTGCGGATGGCAACGAGTGACGAGGCAAGAATGGCGAGGATGGGCAGTGCCAGCCACCAGGGCTGGCCCCGCAAGAGCTCCGACAGGCCGAGACCGGCGGCGGCGGCGATGCCAACGTTGAGGACGGCGGCCAGCACCCCCATCAGTCGCCTTGCGGGATCCGGCGCCTTGGGACTATTGAACAGCGTGTCCAGCCAGGAGATGACGCGGCCCATCCAGGTTACCGGATGACCGATCAGGCGATAGATCGCATAGGGATAGCCGACGGCGGCATCGATCAGGATGGCCGCCAGTACCAGAAGCAGAGACCAGGTCACAATCAATGGCAAGTTCGCCGCCCAGCAAAGAGATCGATCTTGCCGACTTATTGACCCACGGCGGCAATCTTGCAAGCGCCCGGGCGCTCTATCCTCAGGCACCGGAGCCGTGGATCGATCTCTCCACCGGCATCAGCCCCTATGGCTATCCGGTTGAGGACCTTTCCGCCGAGGTGTGGACGCGCTTGCCGGATGCCGGGGCGTTGGCGACACTGCTTCAGGCAGCGCGCAAAGCCTATGGGCTTCAGGCCGGCGACGGCATTGCGGCGGCAAGCGGATCGCAGCCCGTGCTGTCGCACCTGCCGCAGCTCTTCGGCGCCACGGTGGTGGAGATCCTGGGGCCGACCTATAGCGAACACGAGCGCAGCTGGCGCGTATCCGGGGCGGAGGTGCGGGTCGTCGGCGATCTCGATGCCGTCGGCCGGCCGGACGTGCTGGTGGTGGTGAACCCCAACAACCCCGATGGGCGGCTGATCGCGCCATCGGCGCTCCTGGCGATGGCGGAGCGGCTTGGGGAGTATGGCGGACGCATGGTGGTCGACGAGGCCTTCATGGACTTCACGCCGGAGGCAAGCCTGTTCAGCCTGCAGCGACCGGACAATGCGCTGGTGCTCCGTTCCTTCGGCAAGGCCTATGGCCTCGCCGGGTTGCGTCTCAGTTTCGCCGTGGGCCAACCGGATCTGGTGAGCGCGCTGAGGGCGCGGCTTGGCCCCTGGCCGGTGTCGGGACCGGCGATGACGATCGGCGCCAGAGCGCTTGGGGATCAGGACTGGCTCACGGACTGCCGGGACAAACTTGCAGCGGCGGGGACGCGGCTGGACCAGATCCTGCTGGCGGCGGACCTCGAAACCGTCGGCGGTACCCACCTGTTTCGCCTCGTGAAACATCCGCAAATGGAATCGATCTTGTTGAAGTTGCTCTCCGCGGGTGTGTTGGTGCGTCCGTTTTCGCACGACCCGACCCTGATCCGGATGGGAATTCCATCGAGTGAGACTCAGGAAATACGACTGGCCAAAGCCCTCATCAGCGCCGCCCCCACCAAATAAGCGTTTCTACTTATAACCCCCGTTCTACGCTTCCCGTTCCTGCACCGCCGCCGGAGCGCGCGATCCTGCTCGCCCTGACAGTTTCGACAAGGACTTGCCGAAAAGCGCAAAGCGACTCCCAAAATACGTGCATGCATCACATAATTCCTCGCAATTTATATCAACTCGTAATTCCTCCATCAATTAATGACTCCATATAAACGTATTAACAGAACTCTCTACTAACCTGTCACTTCTAACTACTAAGATACAATCCCCTAATCACCCCAGGAGATATCGGAAATACTTATTGGTTTATCCTTGAGTAACCAATGTGTGCCGAAATATCACGTCATGGAGTCGTTGAATCAACGAATAGAGACTCCGTGAACAAGGGACGGGGACCATGCCCACAGGGGATGAGACGGATAGCGCCGAGGCGATCCTGCTGCCGGCCAACTTCGACGGCGCCGCGGCCGCCGATCTGCGCGACCAGATGGAAGCGCTGATCGAGCCGGTGACGGAACTCGTCTGCGACGGGCATGCGGTGACGCGGATCGGCACCCAGGGCGCACAGCTTCTGGTGGCGCTGGCACGCAGTCTGGGCGCCGTCGGCGGACGGCTCAGGCTGGTTCAGCCGTCCGTGGTGCTGACGACCGCCTTCGATGACCTCGGACTTCAATCGGAACTTTCAAGCTGGAGCAGAGCCTGATGGCCAAGCGCATTCTTACCGTCGATGACTCCAAGACCATGCGCGACATGGTCAGCTACACCCTGAAAGGCGCGGGCTTCGAAGTGGTGGAGGCCGAGGATGGCGTCCGCGCCCTGACGGTGCTGCAGTCGGGCAAGGTGGACCTCATCATCACCGACATCAACATGCCGAACATGGACGGGGTGACGCTGGTCAAGCGCGTCCGCTCGCAGCCCTCGCATGCCGCGACGCCGATCCTGATCCTGACGACGGAGTCGGGCGAGGACAAGAAGGCGGCAGGCAAGGCGGCAGGCGCCACCGGCTGGATCGTCAAGCCCTTCGCCCCCGACAAGCTGCTGCAAGTCGTCAACAAGGTTTGCCCAGCCTGATCGGGAGACGTCCATGAGCGGTTCCAACTTCGGATCCGACGAACTGGCCCAGTTCCGCAAGACCTTCTTCGAGGAATGCGCCGAACTGTTGGTGGACCTCGAGGAGAGGCTTGGGGCTCTGCATCCCTATACGCAGGATGTGGAAGGCCTCAACGCCATCTTCCGGGCTGTCCATTCGATCAAGGCCGGCGCGGGTGCGTTCAACTACACCGGACTGGTACGCTTTGCCCATACGTTCGAGGCTCTGCTGGACCGGCTGCGCGACGGCAAGGCCGAACTCGACGAACGCACCCTGCCCTGCCTGATCTCCGCCGGCGACGTGCTGGCGGCGCTGGTGGATACGGTGCGCGAGGGCAAGACCGCCGATGAGGCCTTCGGCGCGGATGTGCGCGACGAACTTGAGAGCCTTATGGATGGCGCAAGCGGCGGAGCGTCGCCGGTGCCGGCAGCGAAGGCCGATGCGGCGCCGACGGGGCCGCAAGGCTATCGCATCGTGTTCCGGCCGGACAGCGAACTGTTCCGCCATGCCAACGAACCGCTCTATCTGATCCGCGAGCTGAAGACGCTCGGGACGCTCGAGATCGCCTGCGACACTTCGCGGCTGCCCGATCTCGCCGGTCTCAAGACCGACGAGGCCTATCTGAGCTGGACGATGACGCTCCGCACCGACAAGCCGCGCGCGGCGATCGCCGAGGTGTTCGAATTCGTCGAGGACGAGTGCGAGCTGATCATCGAGCCGCTGGCCGATGCGGTGGAAGCGACGCCGGAGGCGGTGCCGCAGGCCGTCACGATTGCGCCGGCGGCGGTAGCGGTGCCAGTGGCCGCGCCGACGGTCGAGCGCGCCGCGCCCCATCCGGAGGGAAAGGCCGAACAGAAGGCGAGCGTTGCCTCGTCGATCCGGGTCGAGCTGGCCCGCGTCGACCGGCTGGTGAACATGGTGGGCGAGCTGGTGATCACCCAGGCCATGCTGGCGCAGCAGTTCAACGAGAATGACGTCGGCCAGGGCGGGCACAAGACGCTGCAGGGCTTTGAAGACCTCGCCGTGCTGACGCGCGAGCTGCAGGAATGCGTGATGGCCATCCGCATGCAGCCGGTGAAATCCATCTTCGCCCGCATGCCGCGCCTGGTGCGCGAGGTGTCGGCCAAGCTCGGCAAGACGGTGCATCTGGAAATGTCCGGCGAGCAGACCGAGGTGGACAAGACCGTCATCGAGGAACTGGCCGACCCGCTGACACACATGATCCGCAACGCGGTGGACCATGGCATCGAATCGACCGAGGAGCGGATCGCTGCCGGCAAGTCGCCGGACGGCACCATCCACCTCTCGGCGCAACACGTGGGCAGCAACATCCTGATCCATGTGGAGGACGATGGCGCCGGCATCGATCGCGAGCGGCTGCTGCGCAAGGCGATCGAGCGGGGCATCGTCTCGGCCAATGCCAAGCCGACGGGCGAGGAGATCGACGAGCTGATCTTCTCGCCGGGCTTCTCGACGGCAGCCGCCGTGACCGACGTGTCGGGCCGCGGCGTCGGCATGGACGTGGTCCGGCGCAACATCATCAATCTCGGCGGCCGCGTGCAGGTGCAGTCGACACTCGGCAAGGGCACGCGCTTCACGCTGGTGATCCCGCTGACGCTGGCGGTGCTGGACGGCATGATCGTGGCGGTGGGCGAGGAAAAATACATCCTGCCGCTGACCTCGATCGTGGAGAGCATCCGCCCCGAACGCGGCCAGATCCGGGCGCTGACCGGCGGCTATGAGGTGGCCTCGATCCGCGGCGAGTTCGTCCGCCTGGTGCATCTTGCCCGGGTGTTCGGCGTGCCGCAGGCCGTCGGCGAGCCGTGGAACGGGCTGGTGGTGCTGGTGGAACAGGCCAACGGCACCAAGATCGGCGTCGTGGTGGACGAGCTGATCGGCCAGCAACAGGTGGTGATCAAGAGCCTGCAGGACAATTTCGATCCGGTGGCCGGCATCTCCGGCGCCACGATCCTCGGCAACGGCCGCGTGGCACTGATCGTCGACATCGAGCAGCTGACGCGGCTGGCCGACCGGCCGCATCCAACCCCACTCCCCAACACTGACGCCCCCTCGTCCCTCACGGACGAGCTGGCCAACGTCGCCTGACCCGCCAAGGAGATCCCCATGGCAGACCCACAGGACCAGCAAAACCCGGAGACCACCGCGGGACCGTCAAGCCCGGCGACGCGGCAATTCATCAGCTTTCGCGTCGGTGACGAGGAGTTTGCCATCGACATCATGGCGGTTCGAGAGATCAAGGGCTGGACGGCGACCACCGTGCTGCCGAACCAGCAGAACTACATGCTGGGCGTTCTCAATCTGCGCGGCACGATCGTGCCGATCTTCGACTTGCGCTGCCGCTTCGGCCGGGGCCTGACCCAGGCGACGGCGACGCATGTGGTGATCATCGTCAGCGTCGACGACCGCATCGTCGGCCTGCTGGTGGACGCCGTCTCGGACATTCTCACTGTCAATGCCGTGGACATCCGACCGGTGCCCGACATGGAACAGACCGTCGATTCGGCCTTCCTCAGCGGCATCATTCCGGTCGGCGAGAGCATGGTCGTCCTGCTCAGCCTTGAAAATCTCTTCAACCAGACACCGTCTGCCGGCCTGCCGGCGATCGCTGCGTAACCCTTGCGAGGCAACGCTCCCATGTCCCTGAATTCGCTCAAGCTGGGCACGAAGATCGGCCTGATCCTCGCGCTCATGGTCATCCCGGTCAGCCTGCTCGCCTGGCTGTTCATTTCCCAGTCCACCCAGGACGCCGTCATGGCGCGCAGCGAGCTGTCGGGCATCGACTATGCCCGCGGCGTCTGGCAGTCGACCATTTCCGTCACCCGCGCGGTCGGCGACAACAGGGCAACGCCGGCCACCTTCCTGCAGGACGCGCCCAATCTGGCGGCGCTCAGCGCCACCTATGACGACAGTTTCAAGAGCGGTGCCAAGGCGAGCAGCTTCCTGGCCGAGCTCAACCGGCTGAACTGGCCGAATGCGTCGATCCCGGCCGACCAGGACGTGGCGCCGCTGATCTCCGAGGCGAGCGGCCTGATGAGCGCCATTGCCGACGGCTCGCAGCTCACCATCGACCCGCAGCTCGACACCTTCTACATCATGACCAACATGATGACGGGCCAGCTCGATCTCGCCCAGCATACGGCTCTGCTGCGGGGCTCTCTCCTGAAGCTCAGCGTGCAGTCCAACGTGACGCCGGCGGACGTCGGCGCGCTCCGGGCCCAGATCGCGCTTTATGAAGACGCCGAGTCGAGCCTGCTGGCCAACCTCGACGCAGCCTTCCGCGGCAATGCCGACGGCAAGCTGGCGGATGCCATGAAGTCCTCGCGCACGGCTTTCGCCGATGCGGCCGGACATTTCCAGAGCGCCGTGCTCGACCTGGTCACCAAGCTCGAAGGCGGCGCAGCGCCCACATCGCTCAACCTCTCGGACATGCAGGTGGCGCGCGCCGAACTCGGCTCGGCCTCGGCCGCCCTCTGGGAAGACAGCGCCGTCAACATGGCGCGCATGCTCAACGACCGCATCAGCGGCATCAATGCGCGCATGTGGCAGATGCTGGCCATCGTCGGCGCCATCTTCCTGGCGGCAATTGCGCTCGGCGGCGTCATCGCCCTGCAGACCACACGCGGTTTTGCGCGTGTCATCGAGGTAATGGGCAAGATCCGCAATGGTGACTTCTCGACCGAAGTCTCCGGGACCGACCGCAAGGACGAAGTGGGGCAGATCGCCAGCGCCGTCGCCGTGTTCCGCGACAACGGCCTCAAGATCGCCGAGCTCACCGCCAACTTCAAAGGCCAGGTGGATGCCATCCACAAGGCGCAGGCGGTGATCGAGTTCGGCCTCGACGGCCGCATTCTCGACGCCAACGCCCATTTCCTCAATGCGGTGGGCTACACACTCGATGAAGTGCGCGGTCAGCATCACCAGCTGTTCGTCGACCCCGTCTATCGCCAGACCGCCGACTACCGGCTGTTCTGGGAGAAGCTTGCCCGTGGCGAGTTCGACTCGGGCCAGTACAAGCGCATCGGCAAGGGTGGCAAGGAAATCTGGCTGGAAGCCTCCTACAACCCGATCATGGGTCTCGACGGCAAGCCCTACAAGGTGGTCAAGTATGCCACCGACATCACCGCCCAGAAGATGAAGTTTGCCGACTTCGAAGGGCAGATGGCGGCCATTCACAAGGCCCAGGCCGTGATCGAGTTCACCCTCGACGGCCGCATCCTCGACGCCAACGAGCATTTCCTCAATGCCGTCGGATATTCCCTGAGCGAGATCCGCGGCCAGCATCACTCGCTGTTCGTCGATCCGTCCTACCGCCAGAGCGCCGACTACCGGCTGTTCTGGGAAAAGCTCGGCCGCGGCGAGTTCGATGCCGGTCAATACAAGCGCATCGGCAAGGGCGGCAAGGAACTGTGGCTGGAAGCCTCCTACAACCCGATTCTGGATGTGGACGGCAAGCCCTACAAGGTGGTCAAGTTCGCCACCGACATCACCGAGCAGAAGATGAAGTTTGCCGACTATGAAGGGCAGATGTCGGCCATCTCCAAGGCGCAGGCGGTCATCTCCTTCAGCCTCGACGGCAAGGTGATCGACGCCAACGAGAATTTCCTCTCTGCGCTCGGCTATACGCTCGGGGAAATTCGCGGCCAGCATCATTCGATGTTCGTGGACGCAGCCTATCGCCAGAGCCCTGACTACAGGATGTTCTGGGACAAGCTTGGTCGCGGCGAATATGACGCCGGGCAGTACAAGCGCATCGGCAAGGGCGGCAAGGAGATCTGGATCCAGGCCTCCTACAACCCGATCCTCGACATGAACGGCAAGCCGTTCAAGGTGGTGAAATATGCCACCGACGTCACCGAACAGGTGCGCAACGCCCAAGCCCTGCAGGACGCCGTGCGCCAGTCGCAGCAGGTGATCGAGGCGGCCAAGGAGAACGACCTGACCCAGCGCATTCCGCTCGAAGGCAAGTCCGGCGAGATCGGGTCCATGTGCGAGGGCATCAACTCGCTGCTCGACACCATGTCGAGCGTGGTGGCGGAGATGATGGACACGGCGACCACCATTTCCAACGCGGTGGCGGAAATCTCCTCGGGCACGACGGACCTGTCGCAGCGGACCGAGCAGCAGGCCTCCAACCTCGAGGAAACCGCAGCTTCCATGGAAGAGATGGCGGCAACGGTGAAGCAGAATGCCGACAATGCCCAGCAGGCCAACCAGCTGGCGGCATCTGCCCGCGGGGTTGCGACCGAAGGCGGCGAGGTGGTGGCCAAGGCGGTCAATGCCATGAGCCGCATCGAGGGGTCGTCGCAGAAGATCTCCGACATCATCTCGGTGATCGACGAGATTGCCTTCCAGACCAACCTCCTGGCCCTGAATGCGGCCGTGGAAGCGGCCCGCGCCGGCGATGCCGGCAAGGGCTTCGCCGTGGTGGCCTCCGAAGTGCGGTCGCTGGCGCAGCGCTCCTCCGGCGCGGCCAAGGACATCAAGGCCCTGATCGTGGAGAGCGGCGTTCAGGTCAAGGACGGCGTCAAGCTGGTCAATGACGCCGGCAGCGCGCTCACCGAGATCGTCGGCTCGATCAAGAAGGTGGCGGACATCGTCTCCGACATCGCCTCGGCCAGCCGCGAACAGTCGGCGGGCGTCGAGGAAATCAACAAGGCCGTCAGCCAGATGGACGAGATGACGCAGCAGAACTCGGCCCTGGTCGAGGAAAACGCGTCGGCAACGCGCATGCTGCAGGAGCAGGCCGAGGACATGCATCGGCGCATGTCGGCCTTCACCGTGGAAGAGGCCGCACCGCAGGCCGCCCGGTCGGCGCGCCCCAGCGCCCCGCAGGCCAAGCCGCAGGCTGCAAAAGCCGCCGCCCCGGCGCATCGCGCGCCGGTGAAGAAGGTGGCGAACGGCGGGCGCTCGCCGGCCAAGATGCAGGCCGAGCTGCACGCAGCCTTCGATTCCGACGCGGACTGGAAGGAGTTCTGAGCCAGCAAAGCAAGGCGCGGGGGACTGTCTCCCGCGCCTTTCCCTCCCCCTTCGCTTCCCCCCAAGAACCGATGAGCTGACAGAATGGCCGCAGCGGCTGCCGAGACCCATCAGAACCGGGAATTCCCGTTCAATCTCAAGGACTTTCGCAAGCTGGCGGCCTTCATGCACGCACGCACCGGCATCGTGCTGGGCGATCACAAGATGAACATGGTCTACTCGCGTCTCGCCCGGCGCCTGCGCGAGCTGGGCATCGGCAGTTTCGCCGAGTATTGCGACTTCTACTCGAGCGACGAGGGCGTGAACGAAGTCGAGTTCCTGATCAACGCGCTCACGACCAACCTCACCAAGTTCTTCCGCGAGGAACATCACTTCACGCATTTGCGCGACACGGTGATCGCGCCAGCGGTGCAGCGGCGGCAGAGCCGGCTTCGCATCTGGTCGGCCGGCTGCTCGACCGGCGAGGAACCCTACACGATTGCCATGCTGCTGGCCGAAGGGGTCGATGCCGGCGCCCGTTGCGACGCCAAGATCCTGGCGACCGATCTCGACAGTTCGGTGGTCGCCCGCGGACAGGCCGGGGTCTACTCGGCGTCGGCGGTTGCCGAGATCGAGAAGGCCCGGCTGTTCAAGCATTTCGAACGCGACGGCAGCAGTTAGCGCGTCCGCCCCGAGGTGGCCGCGCGGGTGACCTTCAAACAGCTGAACCTTCTGACCGACTGGCCGATGAAGGGGCCGTTCGACGCCATCTTCTGCCGCAACGTGATGATCTATTTCGACAATCCGACCAAGGCGCGGCTGGTGTCGCGCTTTCAGGAGCTGCTGGCGCCGGGCGGGTGGCTCTACATCGGCCATTCGGAGACGCTGCTCGACACGGGCCGGTCCCTGCGCCTCAAGGGGCCGACGACCTATCAGAAGGAGGGATGACATGACCCTGCATCGCGCGTCTGCCGCCCATCCCTCGCGCGCCCCCAAGGGGAGCGGCCACAGCGGCAACTTCAGCCGGCTGTTCGACAATCGCTTCAACGCCTGGAGCGTGCGCGTGGCGCCGGGCGACTATTACGTCACCGCCGAGCCTGACGAGATGATCGTGACGGTGCTGGGCTCGTGCGTGTCGGCCTGCGTGCGCAATCCGCGCACCGGCTTCGGCGGGCTCAACCACTTCATGCTGCCCGAGAGCGGGTCGGGCGAGTGGAACGGCGTCAACGCCTCCATGCGCTATGGCAACTATGCCATGGAAGCGCTGATCAACGAGGTGCTGAAAAGCGGCTGCCAACGGCACGAGCTGGACATCAAGCTGTTTGGCGGCGCCAATTTCAATGACGGCAGCACCATGGTGGGCAGCCACAACTCACGCTTTGCCATCGAGTATCTCAGGGCCGAGGGCCTCAGGATCGGTTCGACCGATCTCGGGGGACGGCACGGACGACGGATCCATTTCTTCCCCGCAACCGGCGTGGTGCGGCGGCTCTTGCTGAAATCCGAAGCCGATCGTTCCGTGGTGGCGGAGGAAAGGCAATATGTCTCGAAGCTGGCGCGCCTGCCGGTCGAGGGCGAGATCGATCTGTTCTGAGAGGAAAGACCATGACCGCTGCCCGCCTCCGTGTCCTGATCGTCGACGACAGCGCTCTGATGCGCGAACTGCTCTCACGCCTGCTCGGCAGCGATCCGGAGATCGAGGTGATCGGAGCGGCGGCCGACCCCTATGCGGCGCGCGAAATGATCAAGCGGCTGACCCCGGACGTAATCACGCTGGACGTGGAGATGCCCGGCATGAACGGCATCGCCTTTCTGGAAAAGATCATGACGCTGCGGCCGATGCCGGTGGTGATGATCTCGACGCTGACGCAATCCGGCGCACGGGCGACGCTGACCGCGCTGCAACTGGGGGCCGTCGACTGCGTGGCCAAGCCGTCGGGCAGCGGCCGCGACATCGAGCGGCAGCGCGAGGAGATCATCACCAAGGTGAAGGCGGCGGCGGTGGCCAATGTGCACCGGCTCACCCGGCAGCATCAGGTGTCGACCAGAATGACGCCGTCAGGTCCGGACAGGCCGGTGACGCTGATCGCCATCGGCGCTTCGACCGGCGGTGTGGAGGCGGTGAGCCACATCATCGCGCCGCTGCCGGCGGAGATGCCGCCGATCGTCATCGTGCAGCACATGCCGCCGCATTTCACGCGGCATTTCGCCGAGCGGCTCGACGAGCAATGCGCGCTCAAGGTCAAGGAAGCCGAGGACGGCGAGCCCTTGCGGCCGGGCACGGTCTATATCGCGCCCGGCGGCCGGCAGTTCGAGGTCGGGCGCAGCGGGCCGCGACGGGTCTGCGTGCTGGGCGGGGAAGAGCGGGTGTCGGGCCATTGCCCCTCGGTGGACGTGCTGTTCCGTTCGGTCTCCCGCCTGGCGCCTGCCGATGCCCTGGGCATCCTGCTCACCGGCATGGGACGCGACGGTGCGGCGGGTCTGCTCGAAATGCGCCTCGCGGGCGCGCTGTGCATCGGCCAGGACGAGGCAAGCTCGGTGGTCTACGGCATGCCAAAGGCGGCCTTTGAAAATGGAGCAGCTTCGATGCAGATGTCCCTCGAAACAATTCCGGACTATCTGACCGCGCACTTCTCACATAGTAAAAAACAACAGGACAGCAACATTTTGTTACAGGCAGATTGCGACAAGATGATGGTTGCGCCTCAACACTAAATAAATGCAGCCATGCCTAGAGTATATTATGAGCACACAGCCAGAACCGATCACAGCCAACATGATTTCTCAAGATGCCCGCTCTGAGGCGCTTGGACTGCTTTCGCGCTGGCTCGGACTGTCCGAGTTCCAGCAGCGGACGCTCGGGTCGATCATCCAGGAGGTGAGCCAGGTCTCCACGGAGATGCAGGGCAGCATCGAGGGGATCAGCGGCCGCATCCAGAATATCGCCACGCGCTCGCGCGAACAGGTGGAGACGGTGCGGCATCTGTCGGAGACGGCCAATCGCGTGGAGTTCCACGGCGAGTCGGTGCCGATCGACGCCATCGCCGCCAGCCTGGGTGAGACGCTGTCGGAGCTGATCGAGAAGATCATCTACCTGTCGTCGCGCGGCGTCTCCATGGTCTATACGCTCGACGACGTGTTCGCCGACCTCAAGACAGTGGAAGGCTCGGTCACGCGCATCGACCAGATCAACCGGCAGACCCGCCTCCTGGCGCTCAACGCCAAGATCGAGGCGGCGCGGGCCGGGGAGTTCGGCGCTGGCTTTGCCGTGGTGGCCGACGAAGTGCGCATCCTCTCCAGTTCGGTGGACGAGCTGTCCGAGGGGCTCAAGAACCAGATCCGCAAGATCGGTGCGGGCCTGCAGCACAGCTATTCGATCCTGAGAGAGATCGCCACCATCGACATGTCCGAGCAGAATCTCGAGGCCAACTCGCGCATCACCCGCCTGATGGAGGCGATGGTAACGCAG
This sequence comes from Oryzibacter oryziterrae, assembly GCF_021864535.1. Lineage (GTDB taxonomy): Bacteria > Pseudomonadota > Alphaproteobacteria > Rhizobiales > Pleomorphomonadaceae > Pleomorphomonas > Pleomorphomonas oryziterrae. Next base: position 133,698 of record NZ_JAKJIC010000004.1, on the reverse strand, counting down.
GCAAGCGAGACGGCCACGATCCTGGCGCGGGCCGCCGACGCTTCGGGCGACATTGCCAACGACATGAGCGCCACCATCATCGCCATGCAGTTCCAGGACCGGGCGACGCAGCATCTGGACGCGGTGTGCAAGGTGCTGGACGATCTCAAGCAATCGCAGACCGAACTGGCGACCACCCACCTTCCGGCTCTGGGCGACTTTTCGCCGGACGAGACGGCGGAGCGGGCGTGGATCGCGCGCCTCCTCGACCGGGTGACGCTGGGCGACATGAAGCGGCGGCTGATCGACGACCTGAAGCTCGCCCATGACTTCCTGCCCGCCGCGAGCACGGCGCCACCGCCGCCGACGAACGCTGGCGACGACATCGAACTTTTCTAGCTTCCGCGCGCCACGCGCCGGCACGGACACCCCGACACAGGAGACCCACAAGTGCGACTTTCAACGGAACACACGGGTTCCACCTTCACCGCCCATCTGGCCGAGCGCCTGTCCTTTGCCGACCATCCCGCCTTTCGGACGCTGATCGAGGATATCGCACGGGCCAAGCCGAGCAGTTGCGTGTTCGAATTGTCGGAACTGCAGTCGATCGACTCGGCCGGCCTCGGCATGTTCCTGATCGCGCTCGATGGTGCCAAGAAGGGCGGCTGGTCGCTGACGCTGCGCAATGCGCAAGGCCATGTGAAGAGCCTGCTGCAGCTCGGACGGTTCGACAAGCTGCTGCAGCTCGAATGACGGGAGGGTTCCATGCACCTCGCCCTTCCCAACCTGAAGCTATCGTCTCGCGAGCTGCGCGATCCCGGCCTTAGCCCCGCCACCGACGACGCGCGCATTCTCGTGGTCGACGACAGCCCGACCATGCTGACGGTGATCGTGTCGACATTACGCCGGCACGGCTTTGTCAACGTTGTCTCCGCGACGGACGGCCAGGAGGCGATGGAGGCCATTCTCGCCCGCGCGCCCGATCTCATCATCACCGACCTGCTGATGCCGACGGTGGACGGCTTCGAACTCTGCCGGTGGATCCGGTCGCATGAGAGCTATCGCGACATTCCGATCCTGGCGGAAACGGGACTGGGCAAGAGCGAGGGATCGGTGGACGCCTTCGCCTCCGGTGCCACCGACCTGATCATGAAGCCCATCAACACGCTGGAGCTGATTGCGCGCGTGAAGGTGCATCTGGAACGACGACGACTGCTCGACAACCTGCTGGAGTTTCGCCGGCACATGGAGATGGAACTGGCGTCCGCGCGCTCGATGCAGCATTCGATCCTGCCGTCCAGCGAAGCCATAGAGCAGATCGAGCGCGACTACGCCCTCGACATCGGACAATACTACAAGGCATCGCAAGGGCTCGGCGGCGATATCTGGAACGTCATAGACTTCGGTACCGGCGTTGTGGCCTTTTTCGCAGCCGACTTCTCGGGCCACGGGGTCAGTGCGGCGCTGAACACCTTCCGTCTGCACACCTTCCTCGACCGCGACATGAATACCGCCGTGGAGCCGGACGAGTTTTTGCGCAGAGTGAACGTCTTCTTGTGCAATACGCTGCCGCTCGGCCAGTTTGCCACCATATTCTGCGGCCTGATCGACGTGGAGGCGGGCGAATTGCGCTTTGCTTCGGCGGCAGCCCCCCCGATGCTGCTCTGCCATGCTGACGGCCAGTGCAAAACTCTGGAATGCTCCGGCTTGCCGCTCGGTGTCAGTCTGGACGCCGACTTCGAGGCTCACAAGTGTGCATTTCCTGTCGACAGCCAGTTGCTGCTCTATTCCGACGCGCTGATCGAAACGCCCGATCCGCCGGAGTCGATCTACACGCCGGACAGCCTGCGACAGACGCTGCAAGGTTATGCCGGACTGCCTGCCGCCGAAGTGGTCTCGCGCATCGTGACCGGCCTCTACGAGCGATCGGACGAAAAGCCCGAGGACGACCTGACAGTGGTTGTGATCCGGCGACTCGCAAGGCAGCAGAGAGGTGACGCAGCATGAGCGTGAGAACGCGAAAGGTCGCCACCTCACTGGCCACCGACGACCGGTCGTCGGCCATTCTCGACTATGTGGCGCGGCACAAATCCGGGGTCGGGCGCATGATCTCCTCCGTCTTCGAAATCCAGACCATGGCCGAGGCGGAACGCCTCGCCACCATGCTCGCCACGCAATACCCGGACCCCGAGAAGGTCTCGACCGGCATTTGGGAACTGCTGGCCAATGCCATCGAGCATGGCAATCTCGAGATCAGCTTCGCGGAAAAATCGGACCTGCTGCTCAGTGGGCAGCTCTCGGAAGAGATCGAGCGGCGGCTCGGGGATCCCGCCTTCCGCGACCGTTATGCCCGGGTGGAGTTCCACCGGACACGCCGCAGCATCCGCCTCAGGGTCGCCGATGACGGCCCCGGCTTCGATGCGCTCGCCTTCCTGGGATCCGAGCCGGACATGACCCGGCCCAACGGCCGCGGCATCTTCATCGCCGACCGCTTCTCGTTCCACCGCCTGCGCTATCTGGGCAAGGGCAATGTGGTGGATGCCGTCTATCAGCTGGATTGAGGGCGGCGGCGCTGACGACCCGACATTGCAGGACGTGCCTTTCATGCCAACTTGCCAGAATGCTGACGCATTGGCTCGTTGACGAAATTTCGAATTTCTCATCTGCATCAACTACTGCTGACCGGCGGTGGGCGTTCCGGGCACCAGCCAGTTGGGGTTGGGGACATCCGATGGCCTGACCACATGGACGGCAGACGGGTTTGTGACTTCGAAGGATGTCAGGACGTGCGGCTTGGCGATGGACTGCGCAGCGTCGATGGCGTTTGCGTCTTTCCAATTGCTGGCAAGGACCTTCGGACATTTTTGTAATGACTGCGTGGATGGTCCGCCTTCGCGGACCATGACAAGCGATGTATTGTGCAGGAATACAAAGGATTAGGTTGCGTTCGTTCCATCGCCAGCGCGAAATTGCCCACAGTTCCCCGCTACTCGTCACACTGTCCTGCATTGTGTCGTGTAGTGTGTTCACCGTCAGTCGATGCGCTTCAGCCCCTTGGCGAAGCGTTTGAAATTCTTGGCGTAATTGTCCGCCGAGCGGGTGAGGCGGGCGATGGCGGCTTCGTCGAGCTGGCGAACCGCCTTGGCGGGGGCGCCGACGATCAGCGAACCATCGGGGAACTCCTTGCCTTCGGTGACGAGGGCGTTGGCGCCGACCAGACAGTTGTTGCCGATCTTCGCGCCGTTCAGGATGGTGGCCCCCATGCCGATGAGCGTGTTGTCACCCACGGTGCAGCCATGCAGGATCACCTGATGGCCGATGGTGCAGCCGGCGCCGACGGTGGCAGGGAAGCCCGGATCGGTGTGGACGGTGGTGCCTTCCTGGATGTTGGTGCGGTCGCCGATGGTGATGAGCTCGTTGTCGCCGCGCAGCACGGCGCCGAACCAGACGCCGACGTCCACCCCGAGCTTGACCTTGCCGATCACATGCGCGTCGGGTGCGACCCAATAGCTGCCGGCCTCGGGCAATTGCGGGGCGATACCGTCGAGTTCATAGATGGGCATGGGACAACTTCCTGCACGACAAGGACAATTTGATCGGGCGGCAAGCTTGCCGCAGCAAGACCGCCGCTGACAAGCGCTCTGATCGTCGCGCCACCAACGAAAATGTTGGAAAACCGCTTTGCTCAAGTGGCGCATTTGATCTAGATGCACTTAACTGGAACAGGGCAACGGCCCAAGCTTGAAAGTGTGAGACGCGGTGACGGGCAACAAGACGGTATTCATCAAGACCTATGGCTGCCAGATGAACGTGTATGACAGCGAACGCATGTCGGACACGCTTGCCCCCCTCGGCTACACGCCGACCGACGACGCCGACAATGCCGACCTGATCATCCTCAACACCTGCCACATCCGCGAGAAGGCGGCCGAGAAGGTCTATTCCGAACTCGGGCGCATCCGCGTGGCCAAGGGCGAGCGGGCGGCCCAGGGCAAGGAGACGCTGGTGGCCGTCGCCGGCTGCGTCGCCCAGGCCGAGGGCGAGGAGATCATCCGCCGCGCGCCGGCCGTGGACATGGTGTTCGGCCCGCAGACCTATCACCGCCTGCCCGAGCTGATCGAACGCGTGCGCAAGGGCGAGCGGCCGTCCGAGCCCGAGGCGACCGCCCCGTTCAAGGCGCCGCGCAGCCCGAAGGTGGTGGAAACCGACTTTCCGCTGGAAGACAAGTTCGACCACCTGCCGGCGGCCAAGGCCGAGGTGACGCGCGCGCGCGGGATCACCGCCTTCCTGACGGTGCAGGAGGGCTGCGACAAGTTCTGCAGCTTCTGCGTGGTGCCCTATACGCGCGGCTCGGAAGTGTCGCGGCCGGTGGAGAAGATCTTCAGCGAAGCGGAAGCCCTGGTGGCGGCCGGCGTGCGCGAGATCACGCTGCTCGGCCAGAATGTCAACGCCTATCACGGCCTCGGCGCCGACGGGGAGATGTGGACGCTCTCCGAGTTGCTGCGCCGCCTCTCCGACATTCCCGACCTCTGGCGCATCCGCTACACCACCAGCCATCCGCGCGACATGGACGACGCGCTGATCGCGGCGCATGCGACCAATCCCAAGCTGATGCCCTATCTGCACCTGCCGGTGCAGTCGGGTTCGGATCGCATCCTTGCCGCCATGAACCGCCGCCACACGGCGTCCGAATATGTGGAGCTGATCGGAAAGATCCGCGCGGCGCGGCCCGATCTTGCCGTCTCCGGCGATTTCATCGTCGGCTTCCCCGGCGAGACCGAGGCGGACTTCGAGGCGACGATGGAGCTGGTGCGGCAGGTGAACTATGCCGCCTGCTATTCGTTCAAGTATTCGCCGCGTCCCGGCACGCCGGCGGCAACGGAAGCCGACCAGGTGCCCGAAGCGGTGAAGACCGAGCGGCTGCATCGCCTGCAGGCGCTGCTGGACGCCCAGCTCAAGGACTTTTCCCACAGCCTCATCGGGCGCACCCTGCCCGTGTTGTTCGAGAAGGAAGGGCGCCTGCCAGGCCAGATCGTTGGCCGCTCGCCCTATCTTCAGCCTGTCAATGTCATGGCGCCGTCGCATCTCATCGGCCAGATGGCGGATGTGGTGATCGAGGGCACCGGAGCCTTCTCGCTGTTCGGCAGCCTTGTCGGCGAACCGGCGGCGACGGAACGGCGTCTTGCATGAGGCGCCTTACACCCACGCGGTCCGCTCACGCTCAGGAGTTTCAATGACATACGCCTCGGACATGACCCATGTGGTGCTGGTCTTCGACGACAACAGGCTGATTGGACATCTCTATGGGCAGTTCGACCAGAACCTGGCGCTGATCGAGCAGAAGCTCGGCGTGGATGCCACCGCGCGCGGCAACCAGGTGACGATCCGCGGCCCGCACGAGGCCTGCGCCCGCGCCCGCGACGTGCTGAACGCGCTCTATGAGCGGCTGCAGACGGGTCAGGAGCTGACGGGCGCCGACGTGGAAGGGGCGATTCGCATGGCGCTCGCCGTCGGCTCGCAACTGCCGCTGCCGACGCTGGAGCCGAAGACGCGGCTGCAGCTTGCGCAGATCTCGACGCGGCGCAAGACGGTGATTGCCCGCAATCCGGCGCAAGACGCCTATATCCGCGCCATGGATCGCTCGACGCTGGTGTTCGGCCTCGGGCCGGCCGGCACGGGCAAGACCTATCTGGCCGTGGCGCACGCGGCGGCCATGCTGGAACGGGGAGATGTGGCGCGCCTGATCCTGTCGCGTCCGGCGGTGGAGGCGGGCGAGCGGCTCGGCTTCCTGCCCGGCGACATGCGCGAGAAGATCGATCCCTATCTCAGGCCGCTCTATGACGCGCTCTATGACATGATGCCGCCCGAGCGGGTGGAGCGGGGGCTCACCTCCGGCGCCATCGAGATCGCGCCGCTCGCCTTCATGCGCGGCCGGACGCTGGCGAACGCCGCCATCATCCTCGACGAGGCGCAGAATACCACGTCGATGCAGATGAAGATGGTGCTGACGCGCCTGGGCGACGGCTCGAAGATGTTCATCACCGGCGACCCCTCGCAGATCGACCTGCCGGCGGGACAGGTGTCGGGCCTTGTCGAGGCTTCGCGCATTCTTGAGGACACCCCCGGCATCGTGCAGGTGCGCTTCACCCATGAGGACGTGGTGCGCCACGAACTGGTGGCCAAGATCGTCAAGGCCTATGACGACGACAGCCGCCATCGGCTTGCGACGCGCGAGACGCGTGAGGGACGGTCATGAGCGGGCAGCCGACAGTGCAGATCGACGTGCTGGTGGAATCGCGCCTCTGGGGCGAGGGCGATGACTGGCTGGCGCGGATCGACCGGGCCGTGAAGGCGGCGGTCGAGGATTGCGACGCGGCGATCACGGCGGATGCCGAGTTGTCGGTGGTGCTGACCGACGACGCGTCGATCCGCCTGCTCAATCGCGATCACCGGGGCAAGGACAGCCCGACCAACGTGCTGTCCTTCCCGCAGGATGACCCCGACAGCGACGCCTATGGCCCGCTGCTGGGCGACATCGTGGTGGCGCACGAGACGGTGGCGCGCGAGGCGATCGAAGGCGACTTGCCTTTCGACAATCACTTCGCCCATATGATCGTGCATGGATTTCTGCATCTCGTCGGGTATGATCACATCACCGACGAGGAAGCCGAGGAGATGGAAGGGCTGGAAACAGCCGTTCTCGCGCGCCTCGGAATTCCCGATCCCTATGCCTGAGGGCCGATGACCGGGCCGGGCCGCTGGGGATGGGGGAACAAGACATGAGCAGGGACGGCGCCGGCAACCGCGGCGCGGAAGCTGCGGAAACAGGACGATGAGCGACATAGACAGCCAGAGTACATCCGCGGCCGGCTCGCATGGCACGGCCGCGAACGACAGTGGCAATATTTCCTCCGGATCGAGCTGGCTCAGCCGCGTCCGGGAAGCCTTCGGCTTCAAGACTTCGGCCACGCTCCGGCAAAACCTGGAGGCGGCCCTCAGCCAGGAAGACGCGCTCGACGCGGCTTTCTCGCCCGAAGAGCGGCTCTTGATCCGCAACATCCTGCGCCTGCGCGAAACGCGCGTCGCCGACGTGATGGTGCCGCGCGCCGACATTGCCGCCGTCGAGGTGGAAACGACGCTGGCCGAGCTGCTCGGCCTGTTCGAGGCCTCCGGCCATTCGCGCATGCCCGTCTATCGCGAGACGCTGGATGACGCCATCGGCATGGTGCACATCAAGGACCTGATCGCCCACATTACCGGCAAGTCGCGCCGCCCCCTGCCGGCGGGCAGCCACGAGGTGCACGCCGCCGATGGCATGGACGTGTCCAACGTCGACCTCAGCGTGACGCTTGAACAATCCAAACTGGTTCGCACGGTGCTGTTCGTGCCGCCGTCAATGCCGGCGACCGATCTTCTGCAGAAAATGCAGGCGACGCGCATCCAGATGGCGCTGGTGATCGACGAATATGGCGGTACCGACGGTCTCGTTTCGATCGAAGACATCGTGGAGACCATCGTCGGCGAGATCGAGGACGAGCACGACGAGCATGACAGCCCGATGGTGCGCCTCATCCAGGACAACGTCTATCTGGCGGACGCCCGCGCCGATCTTGAAGACGTGATCAAGATGGTCGGGCCGGCCTTCAAGGTCGAGGACTATGACGAGGAAGTGGACACGCTCGGCGGCCTGCTGTTCGCCATTCTCGGCCGCATTCCCGCACGGGGCGAGGTGGTGACGTCGGAAGACCTGCCGGGCTGGGAGATCGAGGTGCTCGACGCCGATCCCCGCCGGATCAAGACCGTCAGGATCGTAGGCCTGCAGCCGCCGGCTACCGAAACCACCGAGGCCCCGCCAGCCTGATTGGCTCGTGACTTTTGGCAAGCCCTGTCCATGATGGCAACATGCTGATTCGGGCAGACAGGGTGGCCGGATGTTTCGATCGATTGCACACCGTCTTGTGCTTGTTTGGGGATGGCGGCGCTGTCTTGTCGCCTTTGCTGCGGGTGCCGCGTCGGCGCTGGCCATGGCGCCGATCCATTTCCTGCCGATTCTGTTCCTGACCTTTCCAGTCCTGGTGTTCCTGATCGACGGATCGGTAGCGCCCGGTCGACGCGGCCTCAGACATCTGCGGCCGGCGGCGGCCATCGGCTGGTGGTTCGGCTTCGGCTATTTCCTGGCGGGGCTCTACTGGATCGGCGACGCCTTTCTGGCCGAAGGCAATGCGGCGCTGCTGCCGCTGATGCCGCTGGCGGTGATTGCCCTGCCCGCCGGCCTCGCCCTGTTCCCCATGCTCGGCGTGCTGGCGGCCCGGATGATCTGGCCGGACGGACCGACCCGCATCCTGGCACTGGCACTCGGATTGGGCAGCTCGGAATGGCTGCGCGGCCACATCTTCACCGGCTTTCCCTGGAACCTGTTCGGACAGGCGGTGACCTTCACCGACGTGACGGCCCAGGCGGCCGCGGTAGCCGGCGTCTATGGCCTCACCTTCGCGGTGATCGCGGTCTGCGCCGCACCGGCCCTCATGGGGGACGAGGACCGGGGCCAGATCCTGCTGCGCCGCTTTCTCCTGACTCTGGCCGTGCTGGCGGTCGGCGCCGATGTCAGCTTCGGCTTGTACAGGTTGTCGCACGCGGCACCCACAGGAAAAAGCACAATCGAGAATATACGCGTCAGGATTGTCCAGCCAAATATCGACCAGAGCCAGAAATGGTCGCCGGAGTTCCGGCAGGGAACCCTGGACAAGCTGATTGCCCTCTCCGATTCGCGTACAGATCCAGAAACACTCGGCGCGGTAAGCTTTCGTCAGATCATCTGGCCGGAGACCGCCCTTCCGTTCTTTTTGACAGAGGAACCCGAAGCTCTCGGCCGTATTGCAGAACTGTTACAGCCTGGAACAGTGCTGGTGACCGGCGCCCCACGCATCGACCGGAGTGAAGACGGACGCCACTTTTACAATTCTGTATACTTGATCGACGACCGCGGAAACATTCTGGATGCATATGACAAGATTCATCTCGTTCCATTTGGCGAATACTTGCCGCTGGAATCGCTTGCCAAGCGCCTGGGATTGTCCGATTTGTTCAAGGGCATCGGTGGATTTTCGGCCGGACCGACGCGGAATCTGATCGCACCGCCGGGTCTGCCATCCTTCGTTGCCGTCATCTGTTACGAGGCAATCTTTTCCGGAGAAGTCCTTGATGCTTCAATGTCCAAGCGTCCGGATTATCTGTTGAATGTAACCAACGACGGCTGGTTTGGAAACACAGCGGGTCCCTATCAGCACCTTGATCAAGTGCGACTGAGAGCAATTGAAGAGGGGCTGCCTGTGCTGCGTGCAGCCAATACCGGCATTTCAGCCATAATTGATGCGTATGGACGTATAGTTGCACAAATACCAACCGGAACCGAGGGTGTACTGGACGGGTTGGTTCCTTCGGAACATCCTGACTCGCCATTTACGCGGAGGCCATTAGCGTTCCAGCTGTCTTTTGTTGCCTTTTCCATAATTCTACTGGTCCTTGGACGCAGAAAACGAATGAAGGGGAGTTGACAACTTCTCGTTCGAAGGCCAACAATCCCCGCGCGCAGACGCAGCCGTTAAATCACAGGCTGTCCACAGTCGCGGCGCTGTCCGAGCAGTGCCTAAGAACGACGCAGGCTCCTTTCCGCAACACGAGTATAAAAATCATGGCCAGCAAAAAATCTCCGAACCCGATCGACATTCACGTGGGCGGCAGGGTCCGTCTGCGCCGCATGATGCTCGGCATGAGCCAGGAGAAACTTGGCGAAGCCCTGGGCATCACGTTCCAACAGATCCAGAAATACGAGAAGGGTACCAATCGCGTCGGGGCCAGCCGTCTGCAGCATATTGCCACGGTCCTCAAGGTTCCCGTCTCCTTCTTCTTCGAAGATGCTCCGGGTACGCCCGAAGAAGCTGCCGGTTTCGCAGAGAACAACAGCCACTCCTATGTGGTCGACTTCCTGTCCTCCACCGAGGGCCTGTCGCTGAACAAGTCCTTCGTCCGCATCAAGGACGCTCGCGTGCGTCGGCGCATCGTCGACCTCGTCCAGACCCTGGCGGCCGAGGAACCCGAGAGCTGAGTTCAGCCCGTTCCCCCGTCGAGGGGCGTGAGACATGCAGAAGGCTCCGGCACACCACCGGAGCCTTCTTGCGTTTGGGCAATGCGCCGGACAGCCATGGCAGAGGACAAAATTTCCCGCCGGAGGCCGGCACACGAACGGATCGGCTTGCACTTCTTTATGCAGCTTGCCAAAAGAGGGCGTTCAATGTCGCCGAAGCGACATGAAACCGCCGTATCCACACGTGCGTAGCAATTACTTAGAGGGGTCAACCCTAATGTCCCGGCAGAATTATCTCTTCACCTCTGAATCCGTGTCCGAAGGCCACCCCGACAAGGTGTGCGACCGGATCTCCGACACCATCGTTGACGCTTTCCTCGCCGCCGAGCCGCAGGCTCGCGTCGCTGCGGAGACACTGGCCACCACCAATCGCGTGGTGATCGCCGGCGAGACGCGCGGTCCGTCCTCGGTCAACAACGAGCTTATCGAGCATCTGACGCGGCAGGCGATCCGCGACATCGGCTATCATCAGGACGGCTTCCACTGGGAGACGGCCAAGATCGAGATCCTGCTGCACGAACAGTCGTCGGACATCGCCCAGGGCGTGGACGCTGCCGGCAACAAGGACGAAGGCGCGGGCGACCAGGGCATCATGTTCGGTTATGCCTGCCGCGAGACGCCGGATCTGATGCCGGCGCCGATCTACTACGCCCATCGCATCCTCAAGCGTCTTGCCGAAGTGCGCAAGTCCGGCGAGGAGCCGCGCCTCGGCCCCGACGCCAAGAGCCAGGTGACGCTCGCCTATGAAGGCGGCAAGCCGGTGCGGGCGACCTCGATCGTGCTGTCGACGCAGCATCTCGACGCCTCGATGACCTCGACCGACGTGGCCGATCTCGTCCGTCCCTATATCCTCGACACGCTGCCGAAGGGCTGGGTGACCGACGAGACCGTCTGGCACGTCAACCCCACAGGCAAGTTCGTCATCGGCGGCCCCGACGGCGACGCGGGCCTGACCGGCCGCAAGATCATCGTGGACACCTACGGCGGTGCGGCCCCGCATGGCGGCGGCGCCTTCTCCGGCAAGGACCCGACCAAGGTGGACCGCTCGGCCGCCTATGCGGCGCGCTGGCTGGCCAAGAACATCGTGGCGGCCGATCTCGCCGACCGTTGCACCATCCAGGTGTCCTATGCCATCGGCGTCTCCGATCCGCTGTCGATCTACGTGGATCTGCATGACACCGGCAAGGTGGACCCCGCCAAGATCGAGAAGGTGCTCTCGGACCGCGATTTCGTGCGCCTCAGCCCGCGCGGCATCCGCGAACGCCTCGGCCTCAACAAGCCGATCTATGCGCGCACCTCGTCCTACGGCCATTTCGGCCGGGCGGCGGAAGCGGACGGCGGCTTCTCCTGGGAAGCGCTGGATCTGGTGGACGCGCTGAAGGGCGCCCTCGGCTGACGCGCTTTCCCCCGTTCCGTCAGATCCGGCCCAGCCGGCCCTGACGGAGACGCCCCGACCGGAGGTCGCCCGCCTGAACGCTTGCGGGCTCCATCGGGAAGTATTTTGCAGTCCCCGGCTTGAACAAGGCCGGGGACTGTCTTTATTTGCGAGCCATGAACGACGAGACCACATCCGCCCCCGAAATGCGCCAGGCCGCCTTCTTCGGCCGCCGCAAGGGCAAGACCATCCGCCAGACGCAGGCCGCGCGCATGGACGCCCGCCTGCCCGAGCTGTCGCTCGACCTTGGACAACCGGCGCCGGCCGCGCTGTCGGACCTGTTCGGCCATGCGCCCAGGGAGATCCGGCTGGAGATCGGCTTCGGCGGCGGCGAGCACATGATCCACCGCGCGCTCGAGCGACCGGACGTGGGCTTCATCGGCGTCGAACCCTTCCTCAACGGGCTCTCCAAGGCGGTGTCGTCGATCGAGCGGCATGGCCTCAGCAACATCCGCCTCTATGGCGATGATGCAGTGAAGCTTCTCGACTGGCTGCCGGACGCCAGCCTCGACCGGGTTGCGCTGCTCTATCCGGACCCCTGGCCGAAGAAGCGGCACTGGAAGCGGCGCTTTGTCGGCGCCGACAACGTGGCGCGCTTTGCCCGGGTGCTGAAGGCGGGCGGCGAGTTTCATTTCGCCTCCGACATCGACACTTACGTGGACTGGACGCTCGAGCATGTGCGAGCCAATCCGGCCTTTGCCTGGACGGCGAGCGGGCCGTCCGACTGGCGCGAGCCCTGGGCCGGCTGGCCGAGCACGCGCTACGAAGCCAAGGCGCGGCGGGAGGGCCGAGGCTCGGCCTACCTCACCTTCCGGCGGAACTGATTGTGACGGCGCCCATTGATTTCCGCGAAAAAGCGGCCTATATGGGAGCCAACAATTCTGATGCGCTTAAGTGCGGGTTGGGAGTGGGTCCGAAAGGTCCCGCTCTTTTTTATTACCTGTACCCTGGCGAAGACGTGACGAAGTGACCCGATGACTGCCGAAGACCAGATGCCCTTGCCGCCCCTGATGGGCAGCCCCGTCGAAACCACGCTGGACGAGCCGCGCCTTGTGGCCGAGACCGGAGTGGAGGCGCGCGTGGCCACCATCATCGAGCCGGCGCTGCTCGATCTCGGCTACCGCCTGGTGCGCGTGCGCACCTCCGGCAACAGCGGCATGACGCTGCACATCTTCGCCGAGAAGGCCGACGGCACCATGAGCGTCGACGACTGCGAGGTGGTGAGCAAGGTGGTGTCGCCGCTCCTGGACGTCGATGATCCGATCGGCAAGGCCTACCATCTGGAAGTCTCCTCGCCGGGCATGGATCGGGTGCTGGTGCGCCGCTCCGACTTCGACCGCTGGACCGGGTTTGAGACCAAGCTGGAACTGTCGGTGCCGCTCATCGGTCGCAAGCGCTTCCGCGGCTGGCTGCTGGGCACCAAGGACAATACCGGCGGCATGCGCCTGTTGCAGCCGCTCGAAGACGGGACGCAGGAGATCTGGTTCCCGCTCGACACGCTTTCCGAGGCTCGCCTCGTTCTCAACGATGCCTTGATCCGCGAATCGCTCAAGGCAGGCAAGAACTGACCCCACGGCGGGAGCGCCGTGTGAAAAGGACCCCAACGGGTAGGAGATTGAAGTCATGGCAGTCAGTGCGAACCGGCTGGAACTTCTGCAGATCGCCGACGCGGTTGCCCGCGAGAAGGTGATCGATCGCCAGATCGTCATAGCCGCGATGGAAGACGCCATCCAGAAGGCAGCGCGTTCGCGCTATGGTTCGGAAACCGACGTGCGCGCCGAGATCAATCCGCGCACCGGTGAAATTCGTCTGCAGCGCCTGTTGCAGGTGGTCGAGAAGGTCGAGAACTACTCGACCGAGATTGACCTCGTTGAAGCGACCAACCGCAACCCGGCCGCCCGCCTCGGCGACTTCATCTCCGAGCCGCTGCCGCCGATCGACTTCGGTCGCATCGCCGCCCAGTCGGCCAAGCAGGTGATCGTGCAGAAGGTGCGCGAGGCCGAGCGTGACCGCCAGTTCGACGAGTTCAAGGACCGCATCGGCGAAGTGGTCAACGGCGTGGTCAAGCGCGTCGAATATGGCAACGTGATCGTCGACCTCGGTCGTGGCGAAGCCATCTGCCGCCGTGACGAGCTGATCCCGCGCGAAGCCTTCCGCTATGGCGACCGCATCCGCGCCATCATCCACGACGTGCGTCGCGAGCAGCGCGGGCCGCAGGTGTTCCTGAGCCGCACCCATCCGCTGTTCATGGCCAAGCTGTTCGCCTCGGAAGTTCCCGAGATCTATGACGGCATCATCGAGGTGAAGTCGGTGGCCCGCGATCCGGGCTCGCGCGCCAAGATCGCCGTGATCTCCAAGGACTCCTCCATCGATCCGGTCGGCGCCTGCGTCGGCATGCGCGGCAGCCGCGTTCAAGCGGTGGTGCAGGAGCTGCAGGGCGAGAAGATCGACATCATTCCCTGGTCGCCCGACGCGGCCACCTTCATCGTCAATGCGCTGCAGCCGGCCGAAGTGGCCAAGGTGGTGCTGGACGAGGATGCCGAGCGCATCGAGGTGGTGGTGCCCGACGAGCAGCTGTCGCTGGCCATCGGCCGCCGCGGCCAGAACGTGCGTCTGGCCAGCCAGCTGACCGGCTGGGCCATCGACATCATGACCGAGCAGGAAGAGAGCGAGCGCCGCCAGAAGGAATTCAACGAGCGCACCGAGCTGTTCATGAACGCGTTGAACGTCGACGAGGTCGTCGGCCAGCTGCTCGCCACCGAAGGCTTCGGCTCGGTGGAAGAGCTGGCGATGGTGGACCGCGACGAGATCGCCTCGATCGAAGGCTTCGACGAGGACACCGCCGAGGAAATCCAGGCGCGTGCGCAGGAATTCCTCGACGCCAAGGAGCGTGAGCTCGACGAGGAGCGCATCAAGCTCGGCGTTGCCGACGAACTGCGCGAGATCCCCGGCGTGACCACCGCCATGATGGTGGCGCTTGGCAAGGATGGCGTGAAGACGGTCGAGGATCTCGCCGGCTGCGCCACCGACGATCTGGTCGGCTGGACCGAGCGCAAGGGTGGCGAGACCCTGCGCACCAAGGGTATTCTGAGCGATCTCGACCTCAGCCGTGTGGACGCCGAAGCCATCGTGATGGCCGCGCGCGTTGCCGCCGGCTGGATCGAGGCGCCGGTTCAGGAAGAAGAAGTCGAAGAGGTCGAGGCGGACAGCGAGGAGGCCTGAGCCTCCTCGACGTTGCGCCGGCCCAGGCTTGCGGGAGCCGGATCTGAATGAAGGACAAGGCTCCGAAGTCGGACGAGATGGAACGCACCTGCGTGGTGACGCGCGAGGCGCAACCGCCGGAAGGGCTGATCCGCTTCGTGCGGGCGCCCGACGGAGCGGTGGTCCCGGACCTCAAGGGCAAGCTGCCCGGCCGCGGCGTGTGGGTGACCTGCCGCCGCGATCGGGTCGAGGAAGCGGTGAAGCGCAAGGCCTTCGCCCGCGGGTTCAAGACCGAGGCCGTGGCGGCGCCGGATCTGCCGGACCTGGTGGACAAGCTGCTGCTCACCGCGACGCTGTCGGCCCTGTCGATGGCGCGCAAGGCCGGAGCGGTGGTGACGGGCTTCGGCCAGGTGACCGACGCCATCATGGGCGGCAAGGTTGTGGCGGTGATCCACGCGGCAGAAGCGGCGGATGACGGCAAGCGCAAGGTGGGTCAGGCGGTGAGACGCCGGGGCCGCCTTGAAGCGGATTTTGACGAGGATGCGGACGATTACGAAGTCGACGCGTCCGACAATGCGGCAATAAGGCAACAGCCTCCGATTTCCGGCCCGCCGGTGATCGAAGGAATGTTCGCCGGTCGCGAATTGGATTTGGCATTGGGTGGCGCAAATGTGATACATGCTGCACTGCTCGCCGGCGGGGCGAGCGCCAGCTTCCTCAAATGCGCTGCCGCACTGGCCCGATACAGGGGCGGGATGCCGGAGACGGACTGGACGGCGAACCTTCGATAAGGTTCGCGGATACGATAGGCCTTTGGCAAGAGCGTCCCGCTTGGACGTCTGCCACGCGGCCGGCGAGGATTGAGCACGGTATGAGCGATACGAAGAACACCGACGACAAGAACCTGTCCACGGGACAGAAGAAGACGCTGAGCCTCTCTCCGCGACGGACCGTCGAGCAGGGCGCGGTGAAGCAGAGCTTCAGCCATGGGCGGACGAAGACCGTCGTCGTCGAGAAGAAGAAGTCACGCGGACACGGAGAAGGGCATGCGCCGGAAGCGGCTGCGCCTTCGGCCGCCGCGGCGCCTGTACAGAAAGCCATCGCCGAAAGCCTGAAGCCGCGCCGCGACACGCCCTCGCAGACGCCGCGTCCGCAGGATCGTCGCCCGGGTCCGGGTGGCATGGTGCTGCGCTCGCTGAGCCAGGAAGAGACCGCTGCCCGCCAGGCGGCGCTGGTGGAAGCCATGGCCCGCGAGGCCGATGAGCGCCGTCGCGCCGAGGAAGAGGCCAAGCGCCGCGCCGAGGAAGAGATCCGTCTCAAGGCCGAAGCCGAAGCGCGCGCCAAGCAGGAGGCCGAAGAGGCCGCCCAGCGCGCGATCGAGGAAGCGCGCCTCAAGGCCGAAGCCGAAGCCAACGCCAAGCTGGAAGCCGCCAAGCCGGCCGCCCCGGCGGAAGCGCCCAAGGCCGGTACCGCCGACAAGCCGCAGACCGCTGCCGCTCCGTCCACCGCACCCAAGCGTCCGATCGCCGAGACGCCCGCCGCCCCCAAGGGCAAGGTCGTTGCCGAGGACGAGGACGACAGTCCGCGCGGTCGCGTGCTCACGGCCGCCGCCAAGAAGGTCCGCACGCCGCCGCCGGCTCCGGTCAAGCGCGCCGGCGAAGACGATCGTCGCAAGGGTCGCCTGACCATCACCACCGCCTTGTCGGACGACGAGGGCGAGCGCTCCCGTTCGCTGGCTGCGCTGAAGCGCCGCCGCGAAAAGGAAAGACGCGGCCAGCAGTCCGGTCCGCGCGAGAAGGTGCTGCGCGAAGTCATCCTGCCGGAAGCCATTACCATTCAGGAACTGGCCAACCGCATGGCCGAGCGCGCCGTTGACGTCATCCGCCTGCTGATGAAGCAGGGCCAGATGCTTAAGATCAACGACGTGATCGACGCCGACACCGCCGAGCTGATCGCGGTGGAAATGGGCCATTCGGTCAAGCGCGTGTCGGAATCGGACGTCGAAGAGGGCCTGTTCGCCGCTCCCGACGTGGCTGCCGACACCGTGTCGCGTCCGCCGGTGGTGACCATCATGGGCCACGTCGACCACGGCAAGACCTCGCTGCTCGACGCCATCCGCCACGCCAATGTGGTGGCCGGCGAAGCGGGCGGCATCACCCAGCATATCGGTGCCTATCAGGTCGAGCAGAACGGCCAGAAGATCACCTTCATCGACACCCCGGGCCATGCCGCCTTCTCGGCGATGCGTGCGCGCGGTGCCAAGGTGACCGACATCGTCATCCTGGTGGTGGCGGCCGACGACGGCGTCATGCCGCAGACGGTGGAAGCCATCAGCCATGCCAAGGCGGCCGGCGTGCCGATCATCGTTGCCATCAACAAGATCGACAAGCACGACGCCAATCCGGAACGCGTGCGCAACGAACTGCTGCGCTACGAGGTCCAGGTGGAATCCATGGGCGGCGACGTGCTCGAGGTGGAAGTGTCGGCCAAGGCCCGCACCAATCTCGACAAGCTGCTCGAAGGCATCCTGCTGCAGGCCGAAGTGCTCGAACTCAAGGCCAACCCGGACCGGGCTGCCGAGGGTATCGTCATCGAAGCCAAGCTCGACAAGGGTCGCGGCCCCGTGGCCTCGGTTCTGGTGGAGCGCGGTACGCTCAAGGTCGGCGACATCATCGTGGCCGGTTCGCAGTGGGGCCGCGTGCGCGCGCTCCTCAACGACCGCGGTCGCAATGTGGATGACGCCGGTCCGTCGCTGCCGGTGGAAGTGCTCGGCTTCCAGGGCACGCCCGACGCCGGCGATCGTGTCGCCGTGGTCGAGAACGAAGCCCGTGCCCGCGAGATCACCGAATATCGCGAGCGTCAGAAGCGCGAGAATCTCAACAAGCGCGTGGCGGGTGCCCGCGGCTCGCTCGAGCAGATGATGAGCAAGCTGCAGACCGCCGGTCGCAAGGAGTTCCCGCTGGTCGTCAAGACCGACGTGCAGGGTTCGCTGGAAGCCATCATCGCCAGCCTTGAAAAGCTGGGCAACGACGAAGTGGCCGCCCGCATCATCCATGGCGGCGTCGGTGGCGTGACCGAGTCCGACGTGACCCTGGCTGCGGCTTCGGACGCGGCGATCATCGGCTTCAACGTCCGCGCCAACAAGCAGGCGCGCGATGCGGCCGAACGCGATGGCATCGAGATCCGCTATTACAACATCATCTACAACCTCGTGGATGACGTGAAGGCGGCGATGAGCGGCCTGCTGACGCCCGAGCGGCGCGAGACCTTCCTCGGCAATGCCGAGATCCTGGAAATCTTCAACATTTCCAAGGTTGGCAAGGTCGCCGGTTGCCGTGTCACCGAAGGTGTGGTGGAGCGCGGTGCCTCGGTGCGCCTCATCCGCGACAACGTGGTGATCCACGAAGGCAAGCTCGGCACGCTCAAGCGCTTCAAGGACGACGTGAAGGAAGTTCACGCTGGCCAGGATTGCGGCATGAACTTCGAGGCCTATCAGGACATGCGCTCGGGCGACGTGATCGAGTGCTTCCGCGTCGAGGAAATCGCCCGTACGCTGTAATGGAATTGCATCCGGCAGCCTAGCCGCTGCCGGATGCACCAACTTTCTGAATGCAGGCATTTCCGGACGCAAAGCCCCTTCGCAGTCTTGCTTGGGGTTCCCCAGGGCTCAGGCCTGATTGAGGTCGGGTCGAACGACGACCCAGAAGCCACGAGACTTCGATGTCGTTGCAAATCAGCTATCAATTCACGCGCCGCGATTATGTCGCCCTCTCCTGCGCCCTGGTCAAACAACCGCTCGCCAAGCGCCTGAAAAGGCTGGCGCTCTGGCTGATTGCCGTGCTGTGCCTGCTGGCAGCCGCCGGCTGGTTCGCCGGCATGCCGCTCACCGAACACCCCGAGATGCTGCTGCCGGACGCGCTGGGTGGCACCATGCCCATGTCGTTTGCCGCCCTGTTGGTCGTCATTGCCATCGCCATGCTCTGGCCGGAGGGGCCGTCCGCTGTCATGGGCTTCCTTGCCTACCGCAGCGTTCCGTTTGCGGATCAGGACTATGGGATCGAACTTGATGACGGCGGCATCAACATCAGCACCGAAGGCGCGTCCTCGCACATCGATTGGCCCCGGCTGCAGCGACTGATCGAATACCGCAGCACTGTTGTCCTGGCGATCGGCCCACGCCAAGGTCTCGGCCTGCCGCTGCGTGCCCTGCCGCCCGGAACCGACCGGGCGGCTCTGATCGCCTATATCAAGGCAAGGACCAAGCCGGATCTGCCGCATGTCCGATAGACCGGCCGTGACCTCTTCGGGCCTCGATGGCGGCGAAATGACCGACTTTGTCGACTTCACGCCGACCCGCAAGGACGTCGCAGCCTTGACGGCGGTGATGAACCCGCCGCGCTGGGGCGCGCGCCATTGGGGGCGCTACGAGCGGCTGCGCCTGACGCTGGCCGGCGCGGTGCTGATGGTCCTCGTGTTCATGGCGATCAAGATCTATGCCCAGGAGCTGACCGGGCAGGACCTCGTCGGGTGGATTTTCCTGTTTCCAGCCATGGCCGCCGGCGCGCTGACCGGCAACTTCCGGGGCGCGATCAAGGCGCGGCGTCCCATTGCTGCGGCTCTGCTGACCAGGCGCCGCGTGGTTCTCAACGAAGACGACGTGGCCATCTACGAGGATGGCGGGGAGACGCGGTTCGATTGGCTGGCGGTGCAGTCGGTGGAGCGCAAGGGCGGCTTCATCCTGTTCACCACCAGGGCCGGTGTACTGCATTTCGTGCCCGAGCGGGCCTTTGCCACGACCGACGACGCTGACGCTTTCTTCGGTCAGGCAGCGCAGACCCTGAAAGCCGTACGGCAGGCGCGTTACACCGCACCGAACGCCCCGATGCGCACAGCGATCTGCTCCATCGGACCGGACGATTGGCGCGCCTTCTTTGCGGTGACCGGGCGGCGCAAGCAAGGTTGGCGCGGTGCCCTGCCCTATGGGCTCGGCCTGCTGGCGGTGTTCCTTGCCTCCACGCTGTTGGCCGACCAGCCCGATGGCCCCTGGTGGGGCGGCATGGCCGCCGCGCTTGCGGCCGCCTATGGCCTCAATCGCCTCATCCTGTGGGCCGACGAGCAGCAGGCGATCGCCCGATGCCCGATCGGCCAGGCCGAAGTGGAGTTCTGGGACGACCATCTGTCCTTCCGGCTTGCCGCTTTCCAATTGCATGTCGCCGACGAGATGATCGGCGCCGTCCACCTCACCCCAACCCATGTGTTCGTGATGACGCAGCCGACCGAAGGCGCTATCCTGCCGCTCGCCCTGTTCGAGGACAGGAACGCCATGGTCGCCTATGCCGCCGTACTCGACGACGCGTCCCGCCAAAGCCGTTCCTGAGGAAACAAGAAAATGTCACACCGTTCCAATGCTCCGGGCGAAGCCCGTGCCCCGTCCCAGCGCCAGCTGCGCGTCGGCGAACTGATCCGCCATGCGCTGGCCGAACTCCTGTCGCGCGGCGAGATCTTCGACGACGAGGTGATCCGGCTGATGATCACCGTGCCGGAAGTGCGCGTCAGCCCCGATCTCAGGAACGCCACCGTCTACATCACCCCGCTCGGCGGCGGCGATCCCAAGGCGGCCGAGAAGGCGATGGAGCGCAACAAGCGCTGGCTGCGGGGCCAGGTGGCGCACAAGATCAATCTCAAGTTCGCACCGGAACTCACCTTCCGCTACGACGACCGCTTCGAGGAAAGCGCCCGCATCGACAACCTGCTGCATTCGCCTGAGGTGGCGCAGGATCTTGGCCCCGAAGCCAAGGGCGAGGACGACGACACCGTGTGACCGACATGGTGATATAAAGATGTCTTTATATCCTTATTGTCTTCGTAACCGGTCTCTTCTATAAGGGGGGCCAGACGCGGAGACGGGGCGGTATTGCGCCGGTTCTCCGCCAGCGGTTTCACATATGGAGATCCGGCTCATGGCCTTCACCGACTACATCGTCAAGGATATCGCGCTGGCCGACTGGGGCCGCACCGAACTCGACATCGCCGAGATCGAGATGCCCGGCCTGATGGCCGTGCGCGCCGAATATGCCGCCGCCCAGCCGCTCAAGGGCGCGCGCATCGCCGGCTCGCTGCACATGACCATCCAGACCGCCGTGCTGATCGAGACGCTGAAGGCGCTCGGCGCCGACATCCGCTGGGCCTCGTGCAACATCTTCTCGACGCAGGACCATGCCGCCGCCGCCATCGCCGCTGCGGGCATCCCCGTGTTCGCCGTCAAGGGCGAGACGCTGCGCGAATACTGGACCTATACCGACCGCATCCTCGACTGGGGCAATGGCGAGACCGCCAACATGATCCTCGACGACGGCGGCGATGCCACGCTCCTCGTCACGCTGGGCGCCAAGGCCGAGACCGATCCGTCGGTTCTGTCCAATCCGGGTTCGGAAGAAGAGGAAGAGCTCTTCGCCATCATCAAGACGCGCCTTGCCAAGGACCCGACCTTCTATTCGCGCGCCAAGGCCAACATCCGCGGCGTGTCGGAAGAGACCACCACGGGCGTGATGCGCCTCTATCAGATGGAAGCGCGCGGCGAACTGCCCTGGCCGGCGATCAACGTCAACGACAGCGTCACCAAGTCGAAGTTCGACAACAAGTATGGCTGCCGTGAATCGCTGGTGGACGCCATCCGTCGCGGTACCGACGTGATGATGGCCGGCAAGGTGGCGATCGTCTGCGGCTATGGCGACGTCGGCAAGGGTTCGGCCCAGTCGCTGCACGGTTCGGGCGCCCGCGTGCTCGTGACCGAAGTCGACCCGATCTGCGCGCTGCAGGCGGCCATGGACGGCTTCGAGGTGGTGACGCTGGCCGACGCCGCCCCGCGCGCCGACATCGTGGTGACCTGCACGGGCAACAAGGATGTCGTCACCATCGAGGACATGCGCAAGCTCAAGAACATGGCCATCGTCTGCAACATCGGCCATTTCGACAATGAGATCCAGGTCTCGGCGCTCAGGAACTACAAGTGGAAGAACGTCAAGCCGCAGGTGGATCTCGTCGAGTTCCCCGACGGCAAGAAGATCATCCTGCTGTCGGAAGGCCGCCTCGTGAATCTGGGCAATGCCACCGGTCATCCGAGCTTCGTGATGAGCGCCTCCTTCTCCAACCAGACGCTGGCCCAGATCGAGCTGTGGACCAAGGGTTCGAGCTACGACAAGAAGGTCTACGTGCTGCCCAAGCACCTCGACGAGAAGGTGGCGGAGCTGCATCTGGCCAAGCTCGGCGCCACGCTGACCAAGCTGACGGCCGAACAGGCCGACTATATCGGCGTCAAGGACAGCGGCCCGTTCAAGTCGGCTCAGTATCGCTACTGAGCGGCGCTGAGCGCGGAAAATCGACAGGCGATCGGCCGGCCCTGCATTCGGGGCCGGCCGATTTACTTTTCAGCTCGGTGAAAACCGAGGCTGGATAGTCAGTTCCTGCAAATGTGTGACATTTGCACAGAACAAACAAAGTACAGTGGACTCTTCTGTACAATTATTCTGTTCAAGCCGGACTCAGCGGTTGCCCGACTCTTTTGACGGGATTCGAAAGGCGTTATTTTGAGGTGATTCGGGCTGGCACGGGGGTCGCGCCGACCTGATGTCGGGACATGAGTGGTGTCCGCCTTCGTTTCTTCAAGCGGCTAAGAGGATCGAGAATGCCGGAGTTCTGCCGGAAGCGGAAACCGATTCGAGGACGATTCGGCCTGATGGCACTGGCTTCGGCCACGATGCTGTCGCCGATCGCGTCGGGTTCCGCCCTTGCCCAGGCCATCAAGATCGATCCGAACGGTTCCGTCTATTTCGAGCCCTTGCAGGTCGCTGCCCTTTCCACCTTCGTCGGTGCCATCTGCATCGCCGTGGTCAGCGCCGCCGCGCTGATCCGCGCCCGCCGCAGCGCCGAGGATGATCGCGCCCGCCTGCTGCGCGAGAATGCCGACCTGAAGCTCGCCGCCGATCGGGCGGAAGCTGCCCTCAACGCCGACGATCAGCGCATCGTCATGTGGGGTGCCCCGGACGAAGCACCGCGCGTGCTCGGCAATCTGCCGGAAGCCGCCGGCGTGCCGCGCGCGCCTTCGGCCTTCCTCGCCTTCGGTCAATGGCTCGACACCGCGTCGGCCCAGCGGCTGGAAGCCCGCAGCGAGACCCTGCGCCAGCGCGGGGAAAGCTTCACCGAAGTGCTGACGACGCAGGACAAGGTGAGCATCGAGGCGGTGGGCCGCGTCAACGGTTCGCGCTGCTTCATCCGCTTCCGCAATCTCAGCCGCGAGCGGCAGCAGTTCGTGGAGCTGACCGAGAAATTCCGCCGCCAGGGCGACGTGCTGGAAACCTTCCAGCGGCTGATCGACAATCTCGCCATGCCGGTCTGGGCTCGCGACGCCGACGGGCGGCTCAGCTGGGCCAATCTGGCCTATGCCCGCGCCGTCGAGGCGACGAGCCCGGCGCAGGTGATCGCCGGCGCGATGGAACTGCTCGACAGCGCCGGCCGGACCGCCGTGCAGGCGAGCCGCACGGAATCGCCGCTGTTCGAACGCAGGCTCTCGGTGGTCGTCGGCGGTGCCCGCCGGGTGTTCGACGTGGTGGATGTGGCCGGCAACAATGGCAGCGCCGGCATTGCCACCGATGTCTCCGAGCTTGAGAAGGTGCAGGTGGAACTGCGCCGCACCATCCAGAGCCACGCGCGCACGCTGGACCAGCTGGCCACCGCCGTCGCCATCTTCGGGCCGGACAAGCGGCTCAAGTTCTACAACGCCGCCTATCGCTCCCTGTTCGACCTCGACACCGCCTTCCTCGAGACCGGCCCCGACGACGGCGCCGTGCTCGACCAGCTGCGTGCGGCGCGCAAGCTGCCCGAGCAGGCCGATTTCCGGTCGTGGAAGAAGGAAATGCTGGCGTCCTACCAGGCGCTGGAAGCGCGCGAGAGCTGGTGGCACCTGCCGACCGGCCAGACGCTGCGCGTGATCGCCAACCCGCATCCGCAGGGCGGCATCACCTATGTCTATGAGAATGTCACCGAACGGCTGGTGCTGGAGAGCAAGTATAACGCGCTGACCCGCGTGCAGGGCGAGACGCTCGACCACCTGTCGGAAGGCGTGGCGGTGTTCGGTTCGGACGGGCGGCTCAGGCTCTACAATCCGGCCTTCGGCAGCCTGTGGCTGCTGACCGCGCAGTTCCTGGCGGGGCGGCCGCATATCAACGACGTGGTGGCCAGCTGCCTGGCCGCCCATGGCGACCGCGAGGCCTGGGACAATGTGCGCATTGCCGTCACCGGTCTCGCCGACAAGCGCACGCGCCACACCGGCCGGCTCGACCGGCGCGATGGCGGCGTGATCGACTTCACCACCGTGCCGCTGCCCGATGGCGCGACGCTGGTGACCTTCGTCAACGTCACCGACTCGGTCAATGTCGAGCGGGCGCTGATGGAGAAGAATGATGCGCTGGAAGAAGCCGATCAGCTGAAGAACGCCTTCATCCAGCATGTGTCCTATGAACTGCGTTCGCCGCTGACCAATATCATCGGCTTTGCGCAGCTGCTGGCCGACGACAATGCCGGGCCGCTCAATTCCAAGCAGCGCGAATATACCGGCTACATCATGAACTCGTCGTCGTCGCTGCTGGCGATCATCAACGACATTCTCGATCTTGCCACCATCGACGCCGGCATCATGGAGCTGGAGCTCAGCGAAGTGGACGTGCGCGCCACGGTGGAGGCAGCGGCGAATGGCTTGCGCGACCGCATCAGCGAAGCGCAGATCCGCTTGCTGGTCGACGTGCCGGCGGAGACGGGCACGATCCTCGCCGACGAGAAGCGCATTCGCCAGGTGCTCTACAATCTGCTTTCCAATGCCGTGGCCTTCTCGCCCAATGGCGCCGACGTGGCGCTGACCTGCCGGCGCACCGAAACGGAGATCGTCTTCGAGGTGCGCGATCAGGGCGCGGGCATTTCGGAAGAATATATCGAGACGGCCTTCGACCGCTTCGAGAGCCGCAACAACGGCAGCCGCCGGCGCGGCCCGGGCCTCGGCCTGCCGATCGTCAAGAGCTTCGTCGAGCTGCATCACGGCACCGTGGAGATCGCCTCGGCCGTCGGGCGCGGCACCAAGGTGACCTGCCGGCTGCCGCTCAATCCGGCGCTGGCCGAAGCGGCCGAATGAGGCGCCGATGAGCGCCGTCAGCAGCTTCACCCTGCGCGTGGCCGACGAGGCGGGTACGCGCCGCCTGGCGGCCGATCTTGCGGCGGTCTGTGCGGTCGGCGACGTGATCGCGCTCAACGGCGATCTCGGCATGGGCAAGAGCGCCTTCGCCCGCGCGCTGATCCGCGCGCTGGCCGGCGATCCCGAGCTTGAAGTGCCGAGCCCCACCTTCACGCTGGTGCAGACCTATGAGACGGCGCGGCTGCCGGTCGCCCATTTCGACCTCTATCGTCTCTCCGACCCCGGCGAACTGCTGGAAATCGGCTTCGATGACGCGCTGAACACGGCGCTGTCGCTGATCGAATGGCCCGAGAGGGCCGAGGACGAGCTGCCGGCCAACCGGCTCGACATCACCATTGCCGACGGCGACGGACCGGAAGGGCGGGTGTTCCACCTGACCGCTCCGCAGGAGAGCTGGGGCGGGCGGATCGCCGAGACGCTGGCGGTGCGCGCGCTGCTGACCGAGGCCGGGCTCGGCGAGGTGACGCGCAGCCACGTGCATGGCGACGCCTCGGCCCGCTCCTATGAGCGGGTCAGCGACGGATCGCGATCGGCCATCGTGATGAAATGGCCCGCCTGGCGTGCCTTCATGAAGCGGGCCGACGGCGATCGCTATGAAGACATCGTGCATGTGACCGACAGCCTCGAAGCCTTCGCGGCCATCGGCGATACGCTGCGCCGGCGGGGCTTCCGCACGCCGGTCATCCTGGGCGAGGACCGGGAGCGGCGGTTGATGCTGCTCGAGGATCTCGGCAGCGACGCCATCGTGACGGATGGGGTGCCGGACGCAGCGCGCTATGTGGCGTCGGCGGAGCGGCTTGCCGATCTTGCCGCCGAGCCCTGGCCGCCGATCGTGCAATCCGACCGCGGCGGCCGCTGGACCATGCCAGTCTATGACCTGCGGGCGCTGACCACCGAGGTCGACCTCTTTGCCGACGTCTATGTGCCCTCGCTCAGCCGCGCGCCGCTGGCCGCCGAGGCGCGGGCGGAATGGGCGCAGATCTGGCGGGAGCTTCTGCATCCCTTCGACGACGACCAGAGCCATCTGGTGCTGCGCGACTATCATTCGCCGAACATCCTCTGGCAGGACGGCGCGGCGGACCCGATCGGGCTCATCGATTTCCAGGATGCCCTGCTAGGCTCGCCGGCCTATGACCTCGCCTCGCTGCTGACCGACGCGCGCGTCGACCTGCCGGGCGATCTGGTGGCCGCGATGAGCGCCGCCTATTGCGCGCGGGCGAGGCATCGGGACCCGAGTTTCGACAGCGAAGCTTTTCTCGCGCGGGTGACGGTGCTGGGCGCGCAGCGCAACGCCAAGATCCTCGGGCGCTTCGTGCAATATGCCGAGCGGACGGGCCGGACGGCGCATCTGCGCTTCGTGCCGCGTGTTCGGCGCAATCTCGAAAATGCCCTTGTTCACCCGGTTCTCGGCAGGCTCAAGCTCTGGTATGAACGGCTCGACCTGCCATCATCCTGACCGAGTTTGCTTGACCGCCATGACAAAATCCGCGTCCGCTCGCCTTCGTCCGTCCCGCGCCATGGTTCTCGCCGCTGGCCGCGGCAAACGCATGCGTCCGATCACGGCAACGACGCCGAAGCCTCTGGTGGAGGTGCTGGGGCGGGCGCTGATCGACCGCGTGTTCGACCGGCTGGCCGCCGCGTCCGTGCGGGAAGTGGTGGTGAACGTGCACTATCTTGCCGATCTCGTGGAAGTGCACGTGGTCAAGCGGCGCGATCTCCAGGTGACTATCTCCGACGAGCGCGAACGGCTGCTCGACACCGGCGGCGGCGTGGTGAAGGCCCTTGCCCATTTCGGCGACGAGCCCTTCTTCCACCTCAACTCGGATTCCATCTGGATCGAGGGGCCGCGCGCCAATCTCGACGTGCTGGCGGACCATTGGGACGAGACGCGCATGGACGCGCTGCTGATGCTGGCCCCGACGGTGAGCGCGGTGGGCTATGACGGCGTCGGCGACTTCGAGATGGACGTGGACGGCTGCCTGCGCCGCCGCGGCGAGCGGACCGTGGCGCCCTTCGTCTATGCCGGCGCGGCAATCCTGTCGCCGAAGGTGTTCGAAGGCTACAAGGCCGAACCCTTCTCGCTCAACCGCATCTTCGACGACCTGATCGCCAAGGGCCGCCTGCACGGGCTGCGCATGGACGGGATCTGGCTGCATGTGGGCACGCCCGAGGCGATCGGCGAAGCGGAACGGTCGATCCTCCTGTCGGCAGCCTGAGATCATGGGCCGGGCCGTCAACGTCCTCACCATCCATCCGGCGGCGCCCTTCCTGCCGACGCTGGCCGAGGCTCTGCTGGACGGACGGCTGTTCCCCGGCCGGCGCTATCGCGACGATCCGCTGGCGCTGGCCGACGTGACGATCTTCCTGCCGACGCAGCGGGCCGTGGCCGGGCTCTCGGCGGCGTTGCGCGAGGCCTTCGGCGGCGGCGCGGTGATCCTGCCGCGCCTCAGGGCCATTGCCGACGCGGGCGAAGCGCTGGGCAGCGGCGGCCTTCTCGAACCGCTGGCGCTCGATCTGCCGCCGGTGATGAGCGACGCCGACCGCAAGCTGCTGCTGGTGCAGCTGGTGCGGCGCTGGCGCGAACTGGTGGCCACCGACCGGCATCTGACGCCGTCGGGACAGGCGCTGAAGGTTCCCAACTCCACCGCCGACGCCTTTCGTCTGGCCGACGATCTCCTGGCCCTGATGGATCAGGCGGCGCTGGAGGGCGTGGACTGGGGCCGGCTCGCCACGCTGGTGCCGGACGACTATGCGGCCTGGTGGCAGATGTCGCTGACCTTCCTCGACATTGCCACGCAAACGCTGCCGGCGCTGATGGCCGAGCGCGGACGCATCGGCCAGGGTGATTTCCAGGCGGCAATGATCGATGCGGCCATCGCCGCCATGGCCAAGGGTACGCGCGGGCCGGTGGCCGTGGCCGGCTCCACCGGTTCGGTGGACGCCACTGCGCGCCTGATGGCGGCGGTGCTGAGCCTGCCCGAAGGGGCGGTGGTGCTGCCCGGCCTCGATCTTTCAAGCGATGACGCGCTGTTCGCCCGCTTTTCCATGGACCCGCCGCATTGCCAGCACACCATGAGCCGTCTCCTCGCCCGCCTCGGCGTCGACCGGCGCGAGGTGACGGAACTCACCGCGCCGCCCGACCCCATGGCGCGCCGCATCGACACGCTGTTCAAGGCGCTGGTGCCGGCGGATGCGACGCATCTCTGGCCCGACTATCTTCACGCGCTCGACGCCGACCCCGGCGCCACGGATGCGGCCTTTGCAGGGGTGCGGCTGGCGCTGGCCGCCAATGAAGCGGAAGAGGCGCTGGCGGCGGCGATCGCGCTCAGGGAAACACTGGAACAGCCCGACACGCGGGTGATGCTGGTGACGCCCGACCGCACCACGGCGCGGCGGGTGATCGCCGAACTTGCCCGCTTCGGCATCGAGGCGGCGGATACGGCGGGCATGCCGCTGTCGCAATCGGCCTATGGCGCGCTGGCGCTGTTGATCGCGGAGATCGTCGAGGAGGGCTATCCGCCGGTCAAGCTTGCGAGCCTGCTCGCCCATCCGGAGACGCGCTTCGGCCTGGAGGCCGGCCGGGTGCGGGCCGCCGGGCGGCTGATCGAGTTGCGCCTGTTGCGCGGACCACGCCTCGGGCGTGGCGGCACGGCCTTGCAGGAAGCGGCCGGGCGGCTGGAGGCGGGTGACGGGGTCGAGGATGCGCAGATCCTGATTCGCCGGCTGGTGGAGGCCTTGCAGCCGCTGGAAGCGCTGGTGCAGAGCGGCACGGCGCCGCTGTCGCAGTTTATCGCGGCCGAACGGGCGGCACTGGAGGTGCTGACCGCAGCGCCCCAGGGCGAGGAACGACGGGTGGGCCGCGCCGAGGACGGGTTCAAGCGGCTCTGCGAGCGCTATCTCGCCTCGCCCGACGCCGACTTGCCGCTGCCGGGACGGGACTGGTCGGCGACGCTGAAGGCGATGATCGGCGACGAACTGGTGCGGACGCCGAGCCGGCATTCGCGCGTGACCATCACCGGTCCCCTGGAAGCGCGCCTTCTGCGCGTCGACCGGCTGGTGCTGGCCGGGCTCAACGAGGGCACCTGGCCACAGGCGATCGATACGGGGCCCTGGCTGTCGCGACCGATGCGAACCGGGCTCGGCATGCAGGCGCCGGAAGTGCGCATCGGCCTCAGCGCCCATGATTTCGTCGAAGCGCTCGGCACGCCGGACGTGGTGATCGTGCGCTCGACGCGCAAGGACGGGGCACCGACGGTGCCGAGCCGCTTCCTGCAGCGGCTGATCGGGCTGATCGGCACGGACCGCGCGGACAGGCTCGTCGCCGCCGGGGCTTGCTATGTGGCCTGGGCACGGGCCATCGACGATCGACCACGCGCGGCGCTGGCCGAACGGCCCAATCCGACGCCACCGGTGGCGGCACGGCCACGGCAATTGTCGGTGACCGAGATCGAGACGCTGATCCGCGACCCTTACGCCGTCTATGCCCGGCGCATTCTTCAGCTGAAGCCGCTCGACGATCTCGGCGAGTTGCCCGACTTCGGCACGCGCGGCACGCTGCTGCACGGCATTCTCGCCGAATTCGCGTCCACCTGGAGTGGCGCCCATGACGGGCGGGCCGTGGCGGCGCTGATCGAGATCGGCCGGAGCCATTTTGCCCGCCTGCTCGGCGATTATCCCGAGATGCATGCCCAGTGGTGGCCGCGCTTTGAAGCGATCGCGGACTATTTCGTGACCTGCTTCGAGGCCGTGCGGGCGCCGCTTGCCCGGCATCCGGAGATCAAGGGGCAGCTGACCTTTGCGGCGCCCGCCGGCGAGTTCACCCTGACCGGGCGCGCCGACCGCATCGACGTGGAGACGGACGGGCGGGTCAGCATCATCGACTTCAAGACCGGTGCGGCGCCGACGGCGGCGCAGATCGCCGCCCAACTGACGCCGCAGCTGCCGCTGGAAGCGGTGATTGCCGGCCATGGCGGCTTCGGGATGCTGGGACCGCGCGAGACGGCCGAGTTGATCCACGTGGTGCTGAGCGGCATCGGCGGTCGCGACGAGACGCGGGTCTATACCGGCCACGAGGACAAGAAGGGGACGCGCAGCGCCACCCTGGCCGAGACCATCGCCGAGGCAGAATCGCGCCTGACAAGCCTCATCGCCGCCTATGACGATCCGGCGCGCGGCTACCTCTCACGGGCGCGGCCGTTCAAGCAGGCGGTGTCGGGCGACTATGATCATCTGGCGCGCGTGCAGGAATGGCAGATCGCTGCCGACGAGGGGGATGGCGAGGCATGAAGATCCCCCAGCATACGCGCGAGAACCAGGCGCGCGCCACC
Organism: Oryzibacter oryziterrae; assembly: GCF_021864535.1. GTDB lineage: Bacteria > Pseudomonadota > Alphaproteobacteria > Rhizobiales > Pleomorphomonadaceae > Pleomorphomonas > Pleomorphomonas oryziterrae. The sequence goes on along the minus strand of NZ_JAKJIC010000004.1, from coordinate 103,372 downwards.
GATCCGCGGGCCTCGGCCTTCGTGTCGGCCAATGCCGGCTCGGGCAAGACCTTCGTTCTGACGCGACGGGTGATCCGGCTGCTGCTGGATGGCGCCGATCCAGGCCGCATCCTCTGCCTGACCTTCACCAAGGCGGCGGCGGCGGAGATGGCCAATCGCGTGTTCGAGGAACTCGGTCGCTGGGCGACGCTGGACGACGCGACGCTGGCCAAGGTCGTCACCGACATCGAGGAGGGACGGGCGGACGGCGCGCGCCTCGAACAGGCGCGGCAGCTGTTTGCCCGGGCGCTGGAGACGCCGGGCGGACTCAAGGTGCAGACCATCCACGCCTTCGCCGAGGCGCTGCTGCAACGCTTCGCGTTGGAGGCCAATCTCGACGGCCGCTTCACCGTGCTGGACGATGTGGCCGCCGCAGACCTCTATGCGGAGGCGAAATCCGAGCTGACGGCCACGGTTGCCGCCGATCCCGAGGGGGCGCTGGCGCGGGCGTTCCGCACGATGGTGCGGCTCGTCTCCGACCAGGGGCTGGACGGGGTGCTGAAGGCGATGATCGCCGAACGGGAGGCCTTCGGCGACTGGATCCGCGCCGAGGGCGACCTTGCAACGGCGCTCGCCGCCCTGCCCGCAAGGCTCGGGGCACCGGCGGGCGTCACGTGCTCGGGGGTGTTGGCGAGCTATGCGGCCGCGCCGGGCTTCCCCGGAACAACGCTCAGCCCGCTGATCGACGTGCTCGACCGGGCCTCCAAGACCATGCAGGACATGGCCAACGGCTTCCGGGCGGCCTTGGTGGCACCGAGCGACGCGGCGCGGCGGCTGATCTGGCGCGCGATCTTCCTGACCAAGGACCTGGAACCCAAGAAACGCGCCTTCACCAAGGAGGTGGAGAAGCATCTGCCGGACGCCAACGAGCGCTTTGCCCGCGAGGCCCAGCGGCTTGTGGAACTCGAGCAGCTGTTGACGATTCTCGACACGGTGGAGCGGACGGCGGCGCTGGCGCTGGTGGCAGACCGCATGATCGGCCTCATCCAGGCCAACAAGGCGCGGCGCGGCGCGCTCGACTTCAACGACCTGATCGAACGGGCGGCGGCGCTGCTGTCGCGCTCGGACGCGGCGGCCTGGGTGCAATACAAGCTGGACGAAGGCCTCGACCATGTGCTGGTGGACGAGGCGCAGGACACCAGCCCGCGCCAGTGGCAGATCATCGAGGCGCTGACCGGCGACTTCCACGCCGGCGAGGGCGCCCGGGCAGAGCGCAACCGCACCATCTTTGCGGTGGGCGACGAGAAGCAATCGATCTACTCCTTCCAGGGGGCGGCGCCGCATCTGTTCGGCCACGCACGCCGCACCTTCGGCGACCGGCTGCGCGGCGCCCGCAAGGTGGTGCATGATCTCAGCCTGACCTTGTCCTTCCGCTCGACCGCAGCGGTGGTGGGGGCGGTGGACAAGGTGTTTCAAAGCCCCATGGCGCATGCGGGCCTGTCGACCGAGGCGGGGCCGACGGTGCACGAGACGGTGCGCGCCCGCGAACCGGGGCTGGTGGAACTCTGGCCGGAGATCGAGCGGCAGGAGCAGGCGCGCAGCGACGACTGGCATGCGCCGGTGGATCAGGCCTCGTCCGGCAGCCCGCAGGTGCAGCTTGCCAACCGCATCGCCGGAGAGATCGCCGGCTGGTTCCAGCGTGAGGAGCGGTTGCCGGCCACGGGCGCGCGCATCCGTCCGGGCGACGTGCTGATTCTCGTGCGCAAGCGCGGGCCGTTCGTCGACGCGGTGAACCGGGCGCTGAAGCTGCGCGGTGTGGCGGTGGCTGGCGCAGACCGGCTCGACGTGATCGGCCATATCATCACGCAGGACCTTCTGGCGGCGGCGCGGGTGGCGCTGCTGCCCGATGACGATCTGGCGCTCGCCACCGTTGCCCGCTCGCCCCTGATCGGGCTCGACGACGACGCGTTGCTCGACCTCGCACATGGGCGCAAGGGGCGGCTCTGGACGGCGGTGCGGGCGGCGGCGGACGCCGGCCTTGAGGGCGCAAAAGCGCTGCAGGCGCGCGTGAGCGGCTGGATGCGCCACAGCGATCGCGGCGAGCCCTATGATTTCTTTGCGCGAATCGTCGGACCGGAAGGCGCGCGCGCCACCTATCGCGCCCGCTTCGGCCGCGAGGCGGACGAGGTGATCGACGAGTTCCTGTCGCTGGTGATCACCTATGAGGGCCAGGAGGCGGCCGGTCTGCACGGCTTCATCGATCGCCTGCAGAAGGGCGGGGAGAAGATCAAGCGCGAGCTGGACGCAAGCCGCGACGAAGTCAGAGTGATGACGGTGCACGGGTCCAAGGGCCTGGAGGCGCCGGTGGTGTTTCTGGTCGATCCCGGCGACGCGCCGGCGAGCGGCCACAATCTGCCGACCGTGCTGCGCCTTGAGGGCGAGAGAGCGCCGCTGATCTGGCCTGCCGCCGGCGCCAAGCCCGAACCGGTGGCGGCGGCCGGCGAGCATTTCCTGCGGGCGCAGGAGGAAGAATATCGCCGGCTGCTCTATGTGGGGCTGACGCGCGCCCGTGACCGGTTGATCGTGGCGGGCATCCGCCGCTTCGAGAAAGGGTCGGAGCAGCGCTGGCACGGGCTGGTGAGCGCGGCCCTGAGGGGCGAGGCCGAAGAGGTGATGGCCGCCGACGGCAGCGTTGCGGCCTGGCGCTGGCGGGCGGCACAGGAAGAGCCACCGGCCCCACCGCGCGCGGAGAGCTTGAACGTAAGCCCGCCGGCGGCGCTGCCGGACTGGCTTTTCACCCCGGTGGATGCGACGCTGGAGACGCGCGCCGTGCGTCCGTCCTCGGCCTGGAGCGAGGGGCAGGCGGAGGAGGAGGAGGATCAGCCGAGCGAAGCTTCTGTTCGCGGCACGGCACTGCATCGCCTGCTCGAGCTCTTGCCGGAGGTGGCGCCGACGGAGCGGCGCGCGCAGGCGCTTGCCTTTGTGGAGCGGCAATTGCCGGACCTAGCCGCAGAGGAGCGCGAAAGCCTCGTGGCCCAGGTCATCGCCATTCTCGACGCGCCGGAACTGACCGCGCTGTTCTCGGCCGGCAGCCGGGCGGAAGCCGCCGTATCCGGCACGATCCGTGCGGGCGGGCGCCGGATCAGTGTCTCAGGCCAGATCGACCGCATGGCGGTGACGCCGGACGAAGTCCTGATCGTCGACTACAAGACCAGCCGCATGCCGCCGAGGCGCATTCCGGACGCCTATCTGCTGCAGCTGGCGCTCTATCGGGCCGTGCTCGCCGATCTGTGGCCCGGGCGACGGATCACAGCCGGCATTCTCTGGACGGAGGTGGCTCGGTTCGATCCGGCCGCGGCCGACGATCTGGACCGGAGTCTTGCCGCCTATCTTGCGTCGGAAGCGGAAAAGCCGGTGGACAAATGAGACGGCGCGAGAAGCGCACCCGAGCGGGAATAGGCGCGACCCTCTGCATATAGCGTTTACTTCACTTTGATATCACGAAATGTAGATCGGTTCCCGCTTGCGCCGGCCTTGACGGACGCCCCGTGCCCACCTACTTTCACGGTCAATCGTAAGCCCGACGTCCTTGCGCGACCCGGGTCTTGTTGAGCGTGAGGATAAAGACATGGCGACCAAGAAAGTAACCGATCAGTCGTTTGGCCCGGACGTGCTGGAATCGTCGACGCCCGTCGTCGTCGACTTCTGGGCCGAGTGGTGCGGTCCGTGCCGCATGATCGCCCCGGCGCTGGAAGAGATCGCCGGCGAGCTGGACGGCAAGGTGAGCATCGCCAAGCTGAACATCGACGAGAACAACAACACCGCCATCAAGTATGGCGTGCGCTCGATCCCGACGCTGATCATCTTCAAGGGCGGCCAGCCGGTTGCCATGAAGGTGGGCGCGGCCCCCAAGAGCGACCTGAACAACTGGATCAAGGCCGCGCTGTAAGCGCGATCGAGCCTGGTTTTTGCGTCAATTGAAATCCGCCTGCGGCAGCCGTCGCAGGCGGATTTGTTTTGGCGGACGTCCTGGCCTTGCCCGCAAGGGCATCAGGCCTGAAGTTCGGCGGCCAAACGGCGGGCCTCTGCGACCCAGGAGGCCGAGGTCACCCTGGCCTTGAGACCCAGGCGGCGGTCGAGGTCGGCGACCTGTTCGGGCGAGAGTTCCGCCAGCTGCTGGAACAGGAAGATGCCCTCGCGGTTCAGCTGGGCTTCAAGGCGCGGCGTGACGCCGGTGAGGCGCTTGAGATCATGCACCACGGCCTGGGAGGGCAGCGGCGCCTTCTTCCGGACCACCGGCTTGACGCGGCCCTTGGCGGTGCGGGTGCGCGCGTTGTGGGTGAGGATGAAGTCGCTGAGGCGCGGGCAGATCTCGGCGCGCCAGCGCGAGCCGTTGAAGACGCCGTAATGGCCGACGTCGGGCTGGGTATAGTGCACCTTCATCTCGGCCGGCAGCCCGGTGCAGAGTGCGTGAGCGGCCTCGGTCTGGCCACCGCCGGTGATGTCGTCCTTCTCGCCCTCGACCGTGAACAGGGCGCAGGTGCGGATGGCGCCGGGGTCGACCCGTTCGCCGCGATGGGTCATCTGGCCGCGCGGCAGGCAATGGCTGATGAACACGGTTTCGACGGTCTGCAGGTAGAACTCGGCGGTCAGATCCATGACGGCGAGATATTCGTCGTAGAACTCCCGGTGCTTTTCGGCCGAATCGCCGTCGCCCTTCACCAGTTGCACAAAGAAATCCTTGTGGGCGCCGAGGTGGCGATCAAGGTTCATGCTCATGAAGCCGGTCAGCTGCAGGAAGCCCGGGTAGACGTCGCGATAGACGCCGGGATGGGGGAACGGCACCTTCATGATGACGTTGCGGCGGAACCAGTCGGTGCCCTTTTCCTCGGCGAGGCGGTTGACGGCGGTGGGACTGCAGCGGGTGTCGATCGGTCCGCCCATCAGGGTCATGCTGAGCGGCGACAGCGGGTCCTGCCGCGCCTCCATCAGCGACACGGCGGCGAGCACCGGCACCGAAGGCTGGCAGACGGCAACCACATGCACGTCCGGCCCCATGTGGTGGATCATCTCGATGATGTAATCGATATAGTCGTCGAGGTCGAAGGCGCCTTCGGCGACGGGCACCAGACGGGCGTCGATCCAGTCGGTGATGAAGACGTCGTGGCGGGGCAGCAGCGCCTCGACCGTGCCGCGCAGCAGCGTGGCATAGTGGCCCGACATGGGCGAGACCACGAGCACCTTGGGATCGACGCGATCGGGATTGGGAACCGCACGCTCGAAATGCAGGAGATTGCAGAAGGGCTTTGACCAGACCACGCTCTCGGTCACCGGGACACGGACGCCCGAGACGGTGGTGGTGGGAAGGCCGAACTCCGGCTTGGCATAGCGGCGCGTGGTGCGTTCGAATACCTCGCAGGCGGCCGCAATGGACCTGCCGACCTGCGTCTGTGACCAGGGATTGAGCGGGTTCTGATAGATGAGCCGCGTCATGTCCGCAGCCGCCCTGACCGGCCCCATGGCTGCGTGATTGAATTCGTAGAGATGGTAGAACGGCACGGTTCTTCCTTTCGCCGGTCACATGCACACGCATTCGGCGGCCAGGCCTGCTTCGGCAAAGGCCGGATCAGGCAAAGCTGATCTGCAAGAATAGGCGGCCATCAGACCAGCCACAAGACCGGCGGGCCTAAGACAATGGTCGATTTCAGAGGATTTCGTCAAAGGTTATCGATCACAATGATGAAATTCCTTCATCCACACGTTGCGGGGGCTGCGACGCTTGCAGCTGTCGACCGATGCGGCGGGACGCGCTAGTCTTGAAGGGCAAGGCATGCACGGCGCGGTTCGCGGGTGGGGAACCATCGCCTCAGGGGGACACGGATCCACGTCAGGACCTTGGCTGGAAACGTTTTTTTGGTGGAACGACGGCTTGCCGATGACGACCGCTGCGGGGCGGACCTCACGGAGCCGGCCGCGCGGAGGATCAATGCATCAAGACGTCGCCTTTCCCCACGCGGCAACGGAGCAGCGGTTGCGGCTGGATACGCTGGTGCGTCTGCGCTGGCTGCTTGTCCTCGGACAATTCGTCGCAGTCCTGATTGGATGGAAGGGACTCGACCTCACGCTGCCCCTGCCCGTCTGTTTCGGCCTGACCGGCGTCTCGGCGGCGCTCAATGTGGGGCTGAGACTGCGCTTTCCCGCGACGCAGCGGCTGACGGAGGAGCAGGCCTTGCCGCTCCTCGGCTTCGACGGGCTGCAGCTAGCGGCGCTGCTGCATTTCACCGGCGGCCTGTCCAACCCCTTCGCCCTGCTGCTGATCGCGCCCGTGGTGGTGGCGGCGACAGTCTTGTCGGCAGCGGCGACGCTGGGGCTCGGCGTGCTGGTGGCCCTGCTGGGGCTCATCCTGGCGGTCACCTTCGAGCCACTGGTCTGGGCGTCGGGGCAGACGTTGACGCTGCCCCCCAACTACATTCTGGGCATGTGGGTGGCGCTGGTGCTGGCCGGCGGGTTCGTAGCTGCCTACAGCTTCCGCGTGGCCGAGGAGGCCCGGCGGCTGCAGGCGGCGCTGGCGGCGACGGAAATGGTGCTGATGCGCGAGCAGCATCTCAACCAGCTGGACGGTCTCGCGGCGGCCGCGGCGCATGAACTGGGCACGCCGCTTGGCACCATCACGCTGGTGACCAAGGAGATGCTGCGCGAGGTGGGACCGGACTCGCGCCTGTCGGAAGACCTCGAGCTGCTGCGCTCGCAGGCCGAGCGCTGCCGGGAGATCCTGCGCAAGCTGACCTCGCTCAACACCGACATGGCCGCCCATTTCGACCGGCTGCCGCTCAGCCATCTGATCGAGGACATGACGGCGCCGCATCGCGACTTCGGTGTGGACGTGGTGATCCAGCTCGACGGCGACCGGGCGCGCGAGCCGCAGGGCGGGCGCAATCCGGCCATACTCTATGGCCTTGGCAACATTCTGGAAAACGCCATGGACTTCGCCAATGCGCGGGTGGACGTGGCGGCGACCTGGACGGAGGAACGCGTGGCCATCGTGATCCGCGACGACGGCCCGGGCTTTGCGCCGGAGATCCTGGCGCGGATCGGCGACCCCTATGTGACGACGCGCCAGAAGACGGCGGCGGCCTCGACCAGCACCGGCGGCGGGCTCGGGCTGGGCTTCTTCATCGCCAAGACCCTGCTGGAGCGAACCGGCGCGCGGCTCACCATCACCAACCGCGCCGCACCGGAGCATGGGGCCGTCGTTCGCGTCGAATGGCCGCGCTCGGCGATGGAGGTCATGCCGCAGGAGTGATTGCCGCATGGTGAAATGACCTGTCAGAAGCAGCGAGAGCTTTCACATTCACCATATTTCGAGAATGCGTGCCGGGAGTTTACGTAAGAAATTATCCGTAAGACGGATTGCCGCATGCCAAGTTTGGTATATAGTTGGCGCTGTTACACACACGCTCGACGTGGAAACAACGAAGGTTTCCGTGATCTGGCTGTGCCCGGGTGGGGCCGCGGTTCTGGGAGGGGCCAAGGCCACAGCAGCAATGACGATGTCGGCCTTCGGCGTGTTTATCACGCCCCGGTCGTTTCAAGAGAGCTCCCGGACAGGTCAAACGGCAACCGGATACACCGCGTGGAAGCATCACAACAAGGTGCACCACAATGGAAACGCTTCTTGCTTTGCCGGAAGGCCACAAGTCCCTGCTCATCGTCGATGACGACAAGCCGTTCCTCCAGCGCATGGCCAGGGCCATGGAGGCACGCGGTTTCTCGGTCGATACCGCCGACACGGTGGCCGACGGTCTGGACAAGGTGGACAGCCACAATCCCGATTATGCCGTGGTGGACATGCGCCTCGGTGACGGCAACGGTCTCGACGTGATCGAGAAGCTCCGCCGCCAGCGGCCGGACGCCCGCGCCATCGTGCTGACGGGCTATGGCAACATCGCCACCGCCGTGACGGCCGTGAAGATGGGCGCCATCGACTATCTGGCCAAGCCGGCGGACGCCGACGAAGTGGCCGCGGCGCTGACGCGCGGGCCGGAAACGCGGGCCGAGCCGCCCGAGAACCCGATGTCGGCCGATCGCGTGCGCTGGGAGCATATCCAGCGGGTGTTCGAACTGTGCGAGCGCAATGTGTCGGAGACGGCCCGCCGCCTCAACATGCATCGCCGCACGCTGCAGCGGATCCTCGCCAAGCGCGCCCCGCGCTGAAGGGCTGCCACAGACCTCGCCTGGCGTGGGCGCCCCCGCGCACGCCAGGGAGTTTCAAGCCGGTCTCGGCCGATCGAGCTTCAGCCATGCCGGGCCGGCCTGGACCGCCCCCCAACGCGTTGGGGTCGCTTCCTCCTGAAATCAGAAGGCGCCAGCGTCGGGCAGGCCCGGATCCATCAGTTGCTGGAGACGGCGCGCCGCCGACTGGGCGAAACGCAAGGTGATGGCCTTACGGGTGGCCGGCGCCAGACGGTGATCGGGCGCCTCGCGCAGCACGGCGGCGCCATAGCCATCGGCGACGATCAGGCCGGCATCTTCCGGGAAGATATCCAGCGCGACGCCGGGGTGGGTGGCAAAATAGAGCCGGTCGCAGTGCTGGCGGTAGTCGGGCCATTTGCGATCGGCGCGGAAGTCTTCGAGCGAGGACTTGATCTCGACAATCCAGACATCGCCGCCCGTACCGAGGCCGATCACATCGGCCCGCCGTCCGGAGGCGAGCGGCAGCTCATAGAGCGGTGTCATGCCGAAGCCCACCAGCATGCGCCCGACCCCGCGCTGGATCATGCGGGCATTTTCCGACTGACGACCGTCGTTGAGGAAGCTGTCGATGGGGGACGCGAAGGCTACGGGCGGCGTGGGCATCGGCTGAAATCCGGCAATCATGGGCGATCGCGGGCAAGGCGCGACCCTCAAGCCTCGCATTTGTTCATGATTTGTTTGCAAAATCAAGACTGGCCAGGTCGCCGCCGCCGGAAGGACGGCAGCGGACTCAGGCAGCGTTGGAAGCGGTCTGTTCGGTGAGCAGCGCGTAGATGGCCGAGGCATCGTCGGCGGCGCGCAGCTTGGAGGCGGTGTGACCGTCGCGCAGCACCCGGGCGATGCGGGCGAGCGCCTTCAGATGATCGGCACCGGCGTGTTCCGGAGCGAGCAGCAGGAAGACGAGGTCGACCGGCTCGCCGTCGATGGAATCATAATCGATCGGGCGGTCGAGGCGCGCGAAGAGGCCGGTGAGCGACTTAAGCCCCGGCAGCTTGCCATGCGGAATGGCGACGCCATGGCCGACGCCGGTCGAGCCCAGCTTCTCGCGCTGGAGCAGCGTTTCCAGAATTTCCTTCTCGCCGTGACCGGTGAGAACGGCAGCCTTGGCCGCCAGGTCCTGGAAGGTCTGCTTCTTCGAAACCGCCTTGAGGCGAGAACTGACGGCTTCGACAGCCAGGAGATCGCTCAAATCCATATCCAAATCCTGCAGCGCCAAAGCAGCGGTGTATCGCGCTTGTGGCGGCCTCTCTGCCCTTGCAAACGAAAGGCCGGTTGCCCGGCCTTCCGCCATTTGGGGCTTTCGTTCTGGAGCATCCGCCAATCAGGTTGCAGCAACCCGATGGGAAGGCGGCGGCTCAGGGAGCCTGTACCAGAGCCTGCGCATATCGACCAAATCATGCAATTCGGTCAGCGAAGGCTCTCGTGCCGTCAGCCCGCGATCTCCGTCAAGGCCGGATCGATCCAGCCGATATTGCCGTCGGTGCGGCGATAGACGACGTTGATGGCGCCGGAGCTGGCGTTGCGGAAGACGACGACCGGCGTACCGGTGAGGTCGAGTTCCATCACAGCCTGACCGACGGTGGACGTGCCGATCTTCTGCTTGGTCTCGGCCACCACGGTGGGCGCGAAATCGTCGGGCACTTCCTCATCCTCGACGGCCGCCAGCACGTAAGACTGGGCATCAAGGCCGTTCTGCGCGGATTCGGCAGACGTGGGATGATAGTTCTTCAGCTTGCGCTTGTAGCGGCGCAGGCGCTTGCCGATGCGCTCGATCGCCTGATCCGCAGCCGGATAGACTTCGTGGGCGAAGCCGCTCGACTGGAGCACGGAGCCCGAGGACAGGTGAAGCGAGCAATCGACCACATAGCCGGCTCCTTCCCGCTGCACCACGACGTGGCCCGTGTAGGTCCCGTCGAAATACTTGCCGAGCTCCTCTGAAGTGCGGGCCGTGATGTGCTCGCGAAGGGCCTGACCGATGTCGACGTTCTTTCCGGAAATGCGAAGCGGCATCAGAATTCCTCGTTTCTTGCGCCTGTGTTCTTCTACTTTCCAGCCACCCCAGATCCTGGGGCGCGGCATTGAGGCAGCTCAACTTGGACGAAGGTTCGTGTCCCTCAATCTGGAGCCCTCGCTTGTCGACCCGATCTTGCGACAGGATCGGCGAAAGGCTCTAGGCCAATTCAAGTCCCCCAACTGGCCGGACCGTACGCGGGCGGTGGCGCTTTCTCCCGCCTCGACGACGGTTCTTCCCTGCCCCGCACCACCCTGCCAATCTTCATATTTGAAGATTGGCCACTCAGACGGCGCGCCTCTTTACGAGGGCGGACAGGGGAAGTCAACAAGCTCCCAACTCTGCCTTGGAGCACCCGCCGATCCTGTTGAAACAACATGATCGAAAAGCGGCTGCTCAAGATGTCAACCTGGAGCGATTTCTTGTCGATCAGGTGATTCCACCTGATCGGAAAGCGCTCTCGGGGACGCAGGATGCCTCCCCTGTTCATGATGTGGATAGGCGGTAGCTCGAGATCAACCCCCTCCCGAGTGTGTTCAAGCACCACCCATCAGTTTCAGGCGCCGACGCTGGACCGAAGAGGGAATGCGCATGGCCTCCCTGTATTTGGCCACGGTTCGGCGCGCGATGTCGACACCATCATCGCGCAAAAGCTTTACGATTGTATCATCCGAAAGCACGTCATCCACGCTTTCGGCGTCGATCATCTGCTTGATGCGATGGCGCACCGATTCAGCGGAATGGGCGTCTCCGCCTTCGGCAGAGGCGATCGAGGACGTGAAGAAATACTTGAGTTCGAAAATGCCGCGGGGCGTCGCCATGTATTTGTTGGAGGTGACGCGGGAAACGGTGGATTCGTGCATGCCGATGGCGTCGGCGATCATGCGCAGGTTCAAGGGCCGCAGATGGGCGACGCCCTTGGCAAGGAAACCGTCTTGCTGGCGAACGATCTCGGTGGACACCTTCAGAATCGTCTTGGCGCGCTGGTCGAGGCTCTTGGTGAGCCAGTTGGCCGACTGGAAGCATTCGCCGAGATAGGCCTTCTCCTCGTCCCGGGCGCCCTTGGAGACTTCCTGGTAATAGGACTGGTTGACCAGCACGCGCGGCAGCGTGTCGGTGTTGAGCTCGACCAGCCAGCCGCCATCGGACGCCGGCACGACCATGACGTCGGGCACCACGGTCTGCACCTGGGTCGAGCCGAAGGCATGGCCCGGCTTGGGATCAAGGCAGAGGATCTCCTTGATCATGTCGCCAAGGTCTTCGTCATCGACGCCACAGAGACGGCGCAGCTGCGACATGTCCCGGCGGGCGAGCAGGTCCAGATGGTCAAGCAGGGCCTGCATGGCCGGATCGAGGCGATTCTTTTCTGCGAGCTGCAGCGCCAGGCATTCGGCAAGATTGCGGGCGCAGACGCCGGTCGGCTCGAAGCTCTGCAGCGTGGTGAGCACGCCCTCGACGGTCTGCAGGTCGGTGCCGAGCCGTTCGGCCACCGCCGGCAGGTCGGCCCGCAGGTAGCCGGCTTCGTCGACCTGATCGATGAGGTCGTGGCCGATCAGGCGCAAGACCGGATCGACGATGGCAACGGCAAGCTGTTCGGCCAGATGATCGGAAAGGCTGATCTCGCCGGCGACGAAGGCTTCGAGGTTATAGTCCTCATGCTCGCCGCCACGGCCGACCGACGACCAGTCGTTGACCCCGGGGGGGGCGGCCTCGGTGGCACCGCGATCGGACGAGGCGTTGTCGTCGGGGAAGACGTTGCCGAGATCGGTGTCGAGCACATTCTCGACCCGCTCGGAGCTGGGCGCCCCGTCATTTTCGAACCATTCGGAGGTCTCGGGACCGTCGCCGCGGCCGTCGCGCTCCTCGGCCTCGGCGGGGGCCGGCGCTTCCGGATCGGGCGCGTCATCGACCCGCTCCAGCAGCGGATTGCGCTCGAGTTCCTGCTCGATATAGGTGACGAGGTCCATGTTGGAGAGCTGAAGCAGCTTGATGGCCTGCATCAGCTGCGGCGTCATAACCAGGGACTGGCTTTGCCTCAGTTCCAGTCTGGTCGATAGCGCCATTGATCTACCCTACCCCGTCAGACAGATATTCAGCCGGCACGAGCGCCTCAAGCCGTCGCTGTTCAAGCGGATTTTACAATCCGCGCACGACGACCACAGCGGACTGGTCCGCTTCTTGCTTCATAACCCAGGCGGGGCGATGATCAAAGGCTAAATTGTTCGCCGAGGTAAACGCGACGTGCTTCGGGGTCGGAGATGATGTCGTCGGGCGTGCCCTCGATCAGCAGCGTGCCCGAATGCAGGATATAAGCGCGGTCGATCAGGCCGAGGGTTTCGCGCACGTTGTGATCGGTGATCAGCACGCCGATGCCACGGGCGGTCAGATGGCGCACGAGGGCCTGGATGTCGCCGACGGCGATCGGATCGACGCCGGCAAAGGGTTCGTCCAGCAGCATGAAGGCCGGGCGGGTGGCAAGCGCCCGGGCAATTTCGGCACGGCGCCGTTCACCGCCCGAGAGCGCGAGAGCCGGTTGGCTGCGCAGATGGGTCAGGTGAAACTCGGCCAGCAAGGCATCCAGCTCGGCTTCGCGCTTGTCGCGGTTCTTCTCCACCAGTTCCAGCACGGCGCGGATATTGTCCTCGACGCTCAGGCCGCGAAAGATGGAGGCTTCCTGCGGCAGATAGCCGATGCCGAGACGGGCGCGGCGGAACATGGGATAGCCGGTGATGTCGTGGCCATCCATGAAGATGCGGCCGCTGTCGGCGGGGATCAGGCCGGTGATCATGTAGAAAAGCGTGGTCTTGCCGGCCCCATTGGGGCCGAGCAGGCCGACGGCCTCACCGCGGCGGACGGACATGCTCACATCCCGCACCACAGGGCGCTTGGCATAGGCCTTGGCCAGATTGAACACGGCGAGATCGCCCGTTTCCTCGGGGATCGCCATGTCCTGGTGTTCGGTTCGGGAAAATTGCTTCAGCACGTTCGTCAGCTTACCCTTCGTGACATTGGCCCTCAGCCGGCAGGGTGGCCACAGCGCGCCTCACCCCTCTGTCAGGGGGGAGCGCCGCTCCAGCAAACACAGGGCTGGAGCAGCGTCAACCGCCGTTGTTGTTCAGCGACTTGGGCGTGATCAGCATCTGCACGCGGCCGCCTTCCATCTTGGCCTGGCTGGTCTCGACGTTGATGACCAGACGGGCGCCGCGGATCACGTTGTCGCCCTGGGTCAGGACCACATTGCCGGTGAGAACGATAGTATTGAGCGTGGTGTCGAAGACGGCGGCATTGCCGCTGGCGGTCTGCTGCCCTGAGGTGACGAGCACGTTGCCGTTGGCCTCGAGCCGCTTGACCTGCTGGTTGCCCTGGCCGGGAGTGGCCGGAGCGTCGGAAGGCTGCCCCCCGGTCGCCTGGGCGGCGGCCGAGCCCTGGTAATAGACGTTGAGCGTATCAGCCTTCAGCACGGTCTGTTCCTGGCGGACGATCACGTGGCCGCTGAACACGGCCATGTGCTCCTGATCGCGCACTTCGAGGGACTCGGCCTCGAACTGGATCGGCTGGTTCGAGGACATGCCCAAGCCCTGATAGGACTTCGGCAGCTTGGCGGTCTGCTTTTCTTCGGCAAGACCGGGTGCTGCCATGCTGCCCAACAACAGACCGGCCGCCAGAATAAGCGATATCTGCCTGGAAATGGTCCCGAGCTTCATCATTTGGTGTTGCTTTCAGTTTTTTGCGAATTGTCTTGTTGCGGCGCCGCGCCCTGCACGGCGGCCGGATTGACGGTCATGCGGACACCGCCACCGAATTTCACCGAGCCCGCCTTCTTGGTCACGTCCATGCCCTGCGCTTCGATCTCGCCGAGATTGGAGGAGAAGGCCACCGGTTCGTCGGAGGTTACGGTTCCCTTCTGCAGATCGATGGCCGCCTTGTGCAGGCTGGCCGCAGAGCCGTCGGAGCCGTGGATGACGATGTTCTGGTCGAGGGTGAGCATCTGCGAGCCGGCGTCATAGACACCGGAATCGGCGGAGAAATCGGCCGAACTGCCATCGGGCCGCGTCACATGCGCGGCGATGCCCGAGAGGCGGATGATGCGCGTGTCGGTGAGGCTCTGAACCGCGCTCCTGGCGGACACCGTATAGGTGCGGCCCTTGCCGTCGCTGCCCGACAGATGCGGCGCGTCCATGGCGAGGCCGTCCGAGGTGATCTTGAGATCGCCGATGGCGAGGCTGATGCCGATGCGCGAGACCACGGACAGGCCGATCACGCCGAGCGCCAGGCAGACGCCGAGGATCGGCAGCGCCCAGCGCAGGCGACGGACCCGGCGGCTTTGCCGTTCAGCCTGTTCGAAGAGCGCACGCCGCAGGACCGGCGCCTCGCGGGCGCCAGCCTCTGACCAGGAGACCATCGTGGTCGGTGCAGGCATGCTCGACATAATCCAGGTGACGGCGCGCGGCCGCAGGACCGGCCCCGCTGTGAAGCTACAAATCCAGGCCACATTAGGACGAAATCATAAACTATGGGTATCGCAACCGATACCCGAGACATCACATTCACGTATGGGCGAAAATATCTTCTTCAGCCCAGCCGCTGAGGTCGAGTTCGGCCCGCGTGGGCAGGAACTGGAAGCAGGCTTCGGCCATGGCGGTGCGGCCCTCGCGCGCCAGCATGTCGCTCAACCGCTGACGCAGGGCGTGCAGGTTGAGGACGTCGGAGGCGGCATATTCGAGCTGGGCCTGGGTGAGACGATCGGCACCCCAGTCGGAGGACTGCTGGACCTTGGAGATCTCGATGCCGAGCAGCTCGCGCGTGACGTCCTTGAGGCCGTGACGATCGGTGTAGGTGCGCGTCAGCTTGGAGGCGATCTTGGTGCAGAATAGCGGGTTGACGGTGAAACCGAAGGTCTTGCGGAGCACGGCAACGTCGAAGCGGGCGAAATGGAAGATCTTCACGCGCGCCGGATCGGTCAGCAGCTTCTGAAGATTGGGGGCCGAGGTCTGGCCCTTGCGGATCTGGACCACATCGGCGGTGCCGTCGCCGGGCGAGAGCTGGACGACGCAAAGACGATCGCGGTGCGGATTGAGGCCGAGGGTCTCGGTGTCGACGGCGACCACGTCGCCATAGGCATCGAGGTTGGACAGGTCACCGTCGTGAAGTCGAATAGTCATAAGGCTCTCGCTTTGCTGGGCGGTCGCGCGGTTCGAATCACGTGCGGCCGCAAGTCTGTCCGATTTGGGGCCTTGCCCCGCCCGACCAGTGCGAATCATTTCACACTGCGTTGCCTGAGGAAAAGCAGAAAGGTCTGATGTCCAGGTTACCAGCGAAGGGGCACACGCCAAAAAAGGCTCGGAAAACCACGGAAAGCGGATCGCCGCGCCCCTTGGGGCCATCGCTGCCGTCCGGGCAAGAAAAAACCGGCTCCAACCGTTTGGTTGGAAGCCGGCTTGTTTCCAAGAAGACTTGGTGCCCAGGAAAGGACTCGAACCTTCACGCCTCGCGGCACAGGTACCTGAAACCTGCGCGTCTACCAATTCCGCCACCTGGGCAGGTGTGCTTTCTGGTGGGCGGTTGATTACGGGCTCGGCACTGCCTTGTCAACCGGCTTTTCATTCGGCCTGTGAATTTTCTGTCGAGCAAGTGATCACCACGACGTCGGCCGGACTGTACAGACGCCCCTCCCGTGCCTTAAGACACCAGGGAAGCGCGGGCTTTTTTTACGCTCTCAGGCCCGCACGGCATTTTTTCAACAGGACGAAACGACCCATGACCCTGATCAGCGATGCTCCCCGCCTCGTGACTGTCTTCGGCGGTTCGGGCTTCATCGGCCGCCATGTGGTGCGGGCGCTGGCCCAACGCGGCTACCGTGTCCGCGTCGCCGTGCGCCGGCCGGATCTCGCGTTCCACCTGCAGCCGCTCGGCACCGTGGGCCAGATCACGCCGGTGCAGGCCAACCTGCGCTACAAGACGTCGGTCGACCACGCCGTGGCCGGTTCGGATGCGGTGGTCAACCTGGTGGGCATCATGACGGCAAGCGGGCGGCAGACGCATGCGGCGGTGCAGGCCTTCGGCGCACGCGCCGTGGCGGAAGCCTGCAAGGCCTCGGGCGTGACGACCCTCGTGCACATGTCCGCGACCGCTTCGGACGCCAACTCGGCATCCGCCTACGCCCGGACCAAGTTCGCCGGCGAGGCGGCCGTGCTGGAAGTGATGCCGAACGCCATCGTACTCAGGCCGTCGGCCGTGTTCGGGCCGGAGGACAAATTCTTCAACCTCTTCGCCTCGATGGCGGCCGTTGCGCCGGCGCTGCCGCTGATCGGCGGCGGCAAGACGCTGTTCCAGCCCGTGTACGTGGAAGACGTGGCCGAAGCGATCGCGCGCGCCGTGGACGGCAAGGTGGCCGGTGGCAAGGTCTACGAACTCGGCGGTCCGGACGAACTCAGCCTGCGCGACTGCATGGAGCGCGTGCTGCGCGAGACCGGGCGCAAGCGCGCCCTCATCAACCTGCCCTTCCCGCTGGCCACGCTGCTGGCGCGCCTGACCGGCTGGCTGCCGGGCGCCCCGCTGACGGTCGACCAGGTGGAGCTGCTGAAGTCGCCGAGCGTGGTGTCGCACGCCGCCATCGCCGAGAAGCGGACCTTCGAGGCCTTCGGCATCAAGCCCAAGTCGCTCGACGCAGTGTTGCCGACCTATCTCTACCGCTATCTGCCGCATGGTCAGTATGACCGGCGCAACCGCATGGCCTGACGTTTCCAGCCTCGCAACGATGCAAAACGACCTCCCCGATCGCCCGATCGGGGAGGCCGTCGTCGTTCGTACCCTCAGGTGACGCCGATCAGGCGAGCCAGCCGGCGGCAACGGCACCGAGCAGGATGGCGCCGAAGATCAGACGGTAGATGGCGAACAGGGTGAAGCGGTGCGACTGGATGTAGCCGAGCAGCCACTTCACGGCAACGAAGGCGGTGATGGTGGAGGCCAGGAAGGCGACGATCAGCGCCAGCCAGTCTTCCTGCATGGCCGTGCCGTCCTTGATGGTGCCGAGGAGTTCAACGGCACTGGCGGCGTACATGGTGGGAATGCCGACGAGGAAGGCGAACTCGGTCGCCGCGGCGCGGTTGTTGGTGCCCACCAGCATGGCCGAGAAGATGGTGGAGGCCGAACGGGAGGTGCCGGGGAAAATGCCGGCCACCACCTGCGCCACGCCCACCACAATGGCGGCAAGCCAGCTGACCTCGGTGCCGCGCGGCAGGCGGGCGGCCAGACGTTCGGCGGCGATCATCCAGACGCCGCCGATCACCAGCGCCCAGGCGATGGGCGTCACGGTCTCCGGCAGCTTGAAACCGAGCTTCTTGGCGATGAGGCCGAGAACGGCGGTGACCAGGAAGGCAACGATGAGCTTGGCGGCATAGGCGCGGTTGGCCGGATCACGCCAGCCGAGCAGGAGGCCGAGCAGCCGCTGCCAGTAGATGATGGTGACGGCCAGGATCGCGCCAGCCTGAATGACGATGTTGAAGGTGTCGGACCGCTGCCCGAGCCACTGCTCGGCGATGATCAGATGCCCGGTGCTGGAAATGGGCAGAAACTCCGTGATCCCCTCGATGACGCCGAGCAGGAGAGCGTTGAGCAAGTCCATCATGTCCATAGAAGCTGCTTTCTGGTCCAATTCTGTGAAAGCGGGCAAAATCGTCCCGCTTGGAAACCGTTTGTTCACCGCCGCCATTGGCTCTATATGCAGGCCAAATCATGACTGATGTGCGTCAGGCGCAAAAACCGTCGCACCGGGTCGGTCACGCCTTGGACTTAGCCGAGCGTCCCCCAGGATTGCAACGCCATTTCCTGAGCGGTTGCCCCAGATTACGCCAGCCCGCGCGGATCCCGATCCGTATAGATCGATGACATGCCCGGGCCGGGTGATTCGTTTTGTGTCAGGTCGTCCATGCTGAAGCTGTATCACCACCCCTTTTCCGCCGGATCGCGTTTCATCCGCCTGATGCTTGCCGAACATGAAGCCAAGGTGGAGCTGGTGCAGGAGCGCGATTGGGAGCGCCGCCCCGAGTTCCTGGCGCTCAATCCGGCGGGCACCGTGCCCGTCCTGGTCGAGAACGACGGCCCGCCGATCGTCGGCGTCGGCCCGATCATGGAATATGTGGACGAGACGCGTGGCTATTCGCTCGGCGAACACCGGCTGATGCCGAATCACCCGGAAGCGCGCGCCGAGATGCGCCGGCTGATCGACTGGTTTTCGCACAAGCTGCACGAGGAAGTGACGCAGTATTTCGCGCATGAGAAGATTCTCAAGCTGGAAATGCCGGCGTCCCTCGGCGGCGGTTCGCCCGACAACCAGGTGCTGCGCGTGGCGCGCATCAACATCAAGCATCACCTGCATTACATCGGCTGGCTGGCCGGTTCGCGCAACTGGGTGAGCGGCGAGCGCATGAGCTTTGCCGATCTGGCGGCGGCGGCGGAGCTTTCGGTGATCGACTATCTCGCCGAAGTGCCCTGGGACGAGGACATCAACGCCAAGCATTGGTATGCGCGCGTCAAGTCGCGTCCGGCCTTCCGGCAGCTGCTGTCCGACCGCGTTCCGGGCCTGCCGGCGGCGCCCATCTACGCCAACCTCGACTTCTGAGGGCGCGACCGTGGCGCCCCGGACGGATAGCTCCTCCTTCCGCCGGCGCGCCGCGGATCTCGGCTTTGACGCCGTCGGGGTGACCGGGCTCGCCGGACTCGACGACAACGGGCTGCGCCTCAGGCAGTTCGTGGAACTCGGCCGACACGGCGAGATGGGGTGGATGGAAGAGACGCTGGAGCGGCGCGTCCATCCCAAGGCCATGTGGCCCGACGCGCGCTCGGCCGTCGTGCTCGCCATGAATTACGGTCCCGAGGGCGACACGCTTGCCAATCTCACACGACCCGAAGTGGGCAACATCTCGGTCTACGCCCGGCATCGCGACTATCACGACGTGCTCAAGGGGCGGCTCAAGGACGTGGCCGGCGTGATTGCCCGCGATACCGGAGCCGAGGTGAAGGTGTTCGTCGACACGGCGCCGCTGATGGAAAAGCCGCTGGCGGCACGCGCCGGGCTCGGCTGGCAGGGCAAGCATACCAATCTCGTGTCGCGCCAGCACGGCTCGTGGCTGTTTCTCGGCGTCATCCTGACCCAGGCCGAGCTTGAAGCCGACGAACCGGAAAGAGACCACTGCGGCTCGTGCCGGGCCTGTCTAGATGCCTGCCCGACCCAAGCCTTTCCGGCGCCCTACCAGATCGACGCGCGGCGCTGCATCTCCTATCTCACCATCGAGCATGACGGACCGATCCCGGACGCGTTCCGGCGTGCCATCGGCAATCGCATCTACGGCTGCGACGATTGTCTGGCCGCCTGCCCGTGGAACAAGTTCGCGCAAAGCGCCCGCGAAATGAAGCTGAAGGCGCGGCCCGATCTTCTGGCGCCGCCGCTTGCCGAACTGGCGCTGCTCGACGATGCGGCCTTCCGGGCGCTATTCTCGGGGTCGCCGGTCAAGCGCATCGGGCGGGCGCGCTTCCTGCGCAATGTGGCGATCGCCATCGGCAACTCCGCAGATCGAGCGCTGCTGCCATCGGCGGAGCGGCTGGCCGGGGATCCCGATCCGCTCGTGCGGGAGGCGGGCGCGTGGGCTGCCAACGAGCTTGCTCAGGTTGCAGACACAGGCGAATGACGCATTCTTCCTGTTTCCTTCGCCGGCTGGCCCTGCTAGAAGCCCCTTGAGACTTTCAAGCATCGGGAGCCCAAGGGCGCATGCGCACGGCCAGCCTTTCGCGCAAGACCAACGAGACCGAAATTTCCGTCAGCCTCGACCTGGACGGGACCGGTCTTTCCGATATTTCGACCGGCGTTGGCTTCTTCGACCACATGCTGACCCAGATCGCCCGCCACGGGCTGATCGATCTGACCGTGAAAGCCAAGGGCGACCTGCATATCGACGACCACCACACGGTGGAGGATGTGGGCATTGCCATCGGCCAGTGCTTCCGCCAGGCGCTGGGCGACAAGCGCGGCATCACCCGCTATGCGGACGTGCACCTGCCGATGGACGAAGCGCTTACGCGCTGCGCGCTCGACATTTCCGGCCGGCCGTTCCTGGTGTTCCGTACCCAGTTCCACACGCCGAAGATCGGCAGCTTCGACACGCAGCTGGTGGAGGAGTGGTTCCGCGCCTTTGCCATGCAGTCGGGCCTGACGCTGCATGTGGAGACGCTCTATGGCAGCAACGATCACCATATCGCCGAGAGCTGCTTCAAGGCACTGGCGCGCGCGCTTCGGATCGCCGTCTCCATCGACACGGCGCAGGCCGGGCGGGTGCCGTCCACCAAGGGCGTGCTTGAGGGCTGAGCCAGAGCCGCCCCGCGCCGCTTCGGCTGGACCTGCCGTTTTCTGAAACTGCATCGATTGCTTCGGCGAGACCGCCGCCTGGTTCCGGATCGATGCCCTGAGGAGGACCCGATGGCGATCTACTCGGTCTACGCGCCTCCGGCTGGCTCGTCCGCCCCTGCCGACGGCGAGCGTCTCGTCTTCGTCAAGGACGGCTTTTCGTTCGCCGCGCTGGTGGTTCCCTGGGCCTATCTGCTCTGGCACCGTCTGTGGCTTGTCTTCTGCGGCTGGCTGCTGGTGATTGCCGTGCTGCAGGGCATCGAACTTGTGACCTCGCCGGCCACCGGCAGCGTGCTCGGCGTCCTCTTTGCGCTGTGGGGCGCCCTGGAAGCGGCGAGCCTGCGCGGCTGGACGCTGCTTCAGCGGGGGTGGACCCTTGCGGGCATTGTCGAGGGCGGCGACCTTGATGCGGCCGAGCGGCGGTTCCTCGGTGACTGGCTCGACCGACAGCCGCAGCCAGCGACACCGGTACGCGCCGCTACATTCCCGCCGCGCCCGGCGCCCACCCACGGCCAACGCGAGGTGATCGGAATGTTTCCCTTCAACGGAGATCGGCCATGACCGTCGCAATCATCGACTATGGTTCGGGCAACCTGCGCTCCGCCGCCAAGGCCTTCGAGCGGGCGGCGCGGGAGAGCGGATACGCCGGCGAGGTGCTGGTCACTGCCGATCCGGACCAGGTTCGCGCCGCCGATCATGTCCTGCTGCCGGGCGTTGGCGCCTATGCGGACTGCCGCGCCGGTCTTGATGCCGTCACGGGTATGGTGGAAGCGCTTGAGGAGGTCGTGATCGCCGGCGGGCGGCCATTCCTCGGCATCTGCGTCGGCATGCAGCTGATGTCCACCTTCGGCCATGAGAAGGCGGTGACGCGCGGGCTCGACTGGATCGGCGGCGATGTCCGCGTGATCACGCCGAGCGATCCGGCGCTGAAGATCCCGCACATGGGCTGGAACACGCTGGATGTGCGCGGCGACCATCCGCTGCTCGCCGGCCTCAAGACCGGACGCGACGGACTGCACGCCTATTTCGTGCACAGCTATCACCTGGAATGCGCCGATCCGGCACATCTCCTCGCAACCACCGACTATGGCGGCGCCGTCACGGCCATGATCGCGCGCGACAACATGGTGGGCACACAGTTCCACCCCGAGAAGAGCCAGACGCTCGGTCTCGGGCTGATCGGCAATTTCCTGAGGTGGCGTCCATGATCCTCTATCCCGCGATCGACCTGAAGGACGGCCAGTGCGTGCGCCTCAAGCTCGGCGACATGGACCAGGCAACCGTCTACAACGCCGACCCGGCGGCTCAGGCGCGCGACTTCGCAGCGCTTGGCTTTCCCTGGCTGCACGTAGTGGACCTCAACGGCGCCTTCGAAGGGCGCAGCGTCAATGGCACCGCGGTGGAAGCGATCCTTGCGGCCGTGTCTCCGGCCATGAAGGTGCAGCTCGGCGGCGGCATCCGCGACATGGCGGCCATCACGAACTGGCTCGACAAGGGCATCGCCCGGGTGATCCTCGGCACGGTGGCGCTGCGCAATCCGGATCTGGTGCGCGAAGCGGCCAGGGCCTTCCCCGGCCGCATCGTCGTCGGCATCGACGCGCGCGGCGGCAAGGTGGCGGTGGAGGGCTGGGCGGAAGCGTCCGAGCTCGGCGTCATCGACATGGCGCGCAAGTTCGAGGATGCGGGCGTGGCGGCCATCGTCTACACCGACATCGACCGCGACGGAGTACTGAAGGGCCTGAACATGCCAGCGACGCTGGCGTTGGCCGAGGCGGTGTCGATCCCGGTGATCGCCTCAGGTGGCCTCGCGTCCATCGCGGACATCCGCGCCATGCTGGCGCCAGAAGCCCGCGTGCTCGATGGCGCCATCAGCGGCCGCGCCCTCTACGACGGGCGGCTTGACCCGCGCGAAGCGATGGCGCTGATCGCGGCGGCAGGATGACACGGGACAGGCAGATCCGACAGTTGGAGCGCTACAGCGCAACGTTGTGGGCTACTATGTCTTCCATCGCATTTTCGACTGGATTTGCGCCGCAATTTGGATTCAATCTGCGGCGCACACACGAATGTTGTGGGACCTGAACGAGGCCGGTAATGGCAATATCGATGGCGTTGTCATTCAATCGCTTCGGCAGTGCGATCTGGGCGATCGTATTGCGCGAACTGCGCGCCCAATACGGGGACCGCAAGCTCGGCTTCTTCTGGGCCTTCTCGCAGCCGGTGGCCTACATCTTCGTGGTCTCGGTTGCGATGGCGGCCGTAAGAGGCGAGCGAACATCGGAACTCACGGGTGATTTCGCCCCCTTCGTGACGCTCGGGCTGTTGAACCTCAATCTGTTCTCGGCGATTGAGGGAAGCGTGCGCAATGCTGTGTCTGGCAACAAGGGCCTTTTGTCCTTCCCGCGGATCAAAGTACTTGACCTCTACATCAGCAAGATGGTTGTAG
This sequence comes from Oryzibacter oryziterrae, assembly GCF_021864535.1. Taxonomy (GTDB): domain Bacteria; phylum Pseudomonadota; class Alphaproteobacteria; order Rhizobiales; family Pleomorphomonadaceae; genus Pleomorphomonas; species Pleomorphomonas oryziterrae. Next base: position 80,284 of record NZ_JAKJIC010000004.1, on the reverse strand, counting down.
AGGTCGCGATCAACCTGATCGTCTTTTCGGCATTGATGCTCATCTTCGTGATCCTCGGACATGTGCCCCCGCCAAAAGATCCCATCCGCTTCTTTCTGCCAATGAGCTGTGCCATCATCAGTGGGTTTTCGTTCGGCGTTATCAACAGCGTGGTATCCTCATTATACAAAACTTGGAACAATATATTTACTGTAGCCGTTCGCATTAATTTCTTCACGGCCGGACTGTTCTTTCTTGCGAGAGACATGCCTCCGGAAATTCAGCAGGCCCTCTATTTTCAGCCATTGTTGCATACCGCCGAAGAGATCAGAAGTGCTTGGTATCCAGACTTCGAAAGTCAGTTCGTTGATATGAGAGTGCCCGTCTGGACGAGTGCCGCCCTGCTGCTTTTTGCTCTCCTGCTTGAGCGCGTGTTGCGCGGAAAGGTGCTCAGCAAGCTATGATCCGCTTCCGCAACGTCGTAAAAAGGTATCAGGCGCGCGGCAACGACCGCTGGATCCTGCGCGGGCTCAATGCAGAGTTCGAACGCGGCCGTAGTGTCGGCGTGCTCGGACACAATGGTGCCGGCAAGTCCACGCTGATCCGCATGATCTCCGGAGCTGAGGATCCGGACTTCGGCACCATCGAGCGAGATGGAAAGATCTCCTGGCCAATCGGCTTTGGTGGCGCCATATCAGGGACAATGACAGGCCATGATGCCTGCATGTTCGTCTCGCGCCTCTACAACGTCGATCCAATTCATGTAACGAGTTTCGTGCAGGATTTTTCCGAGCTTGGCGACTATTTCTTTGAGCGTGCGCAAAATTATTCTTCCGGCATGAAGGCGAAGCTGAATTTTGGCCTGTCAATGGCAATCGATTTTGACTGTTATCTGATCGACGAGATCACCGCCGTGGGCGACAAGCGGTTCAAGGCCAAATGCCTTGAGGCCTTCAGCGAACGCCGTAGACGGTCGGACATCATCATGGTCTCACATTCGGAAGGAACCATCCGAGAATATTGTGACATGGGCGCCATTCTCAATGATGGCCACCTGACATTCTATGATGATCTTGATGAGGCAATCTTCCTTTACAATAAAATGATGGAATGATGCGACTCGGTCTTCTAAGCTTGAAGCGTTTGATGGTTGGCGGCACTACGAGTCTTGGGCTGGGTTGGTTGAACACAAGGGTGGGAACGATATGACGACGGAGACGAAGCTGGACGTGAAGACCGCCGAAGCCGCGGCTAAGCCTGCCGCGCCGCCCGTCGAGGCAAAGCCGAAGCCGATCCTGCAAGCTGTGCCGAGCTCGGCGCCACAGAAGCCCGCTCCGGCCAAGCCCGCGGCGGTTCCACAGCTTCCCAAAACCGATGTCAGCGTGCAGAAGGCGATCAAGCAGGCCAAGCGTCAGCGGCGCCGTGCTGTTTTGTTGTCGCTTTTTGTCATGGTGATTCTGCCAACCTTGCTTGCAAGCATCTATTTCTTCTTCATCGCTTCCGACCAGTTTGTGGCGGAAGCCCGCTTTGCTGTTCGAGGCCAAGAAAAAGGTGGCGCAGCCGATGTGCTCGGCTTTCTAACGGGCGGCGGCGGCGGATCGACCACTGCGGACTCCTACATTCTGCAGGACTTCATCGGCTCACGCGAAATGGTGGAGCGCATCGCCAAGGATGTCGATCTCCGTGCGATCTATGCGCCTGGGAAGGGCGATTTCCTCGCGACCTTTGCAAAGGACGAACCGGTCGAGCGCTTTGTGGACTACTGGAAGAAAATGGTCACGGCCCAGTTCGACCATTACAGTGGCATCATGGCTGTGCAGGTTCGCGCGTTCACTCCGCAGGACTCGATCGCTATTGCACAGGCCGTGGTCAAGGAAAGCCGCGACCTCGTCAACCGCATCTCCGAGCAGGCCCGTAACGATACCGTGGTGTTCGCCCAGAAACAGGTGGGTATCATGGAGGCCCGCCTCAAGAAGGCCCGCGAGGCGCTGGCTCAGTTCCGCACGACCGAGGAGACCATTGATCCGAGCGCCACGGCCGCCGCACATCAGGAGTTGATGCTGGGTCTCGACAAGGAACTTCTGACGGCCCAGTCGGAAATGGCGCAGCTCGACAAGTTCGTGGGGCCGGATGCTCCGTCGCGGCAGTTCCTGCAGTCCAAGATCGATATTCTCAAGTCGCAGATCGCAGAGCGGCGGAAGCGGTTCGGCATCAGCGACGGTGCGGCCGGAACGGCTACGCCCTCCGAAGGCATCAGCAAGCAGCTTTCCACCTACCAGGCTCTCATGACAGAGGAAGAGTTCGCCCAGAAAGCCTATGTCTCGGCTCTATCCTCGCTCGAGATCTCGAGGGCTGAGGCCGGACGTGACCAGCGCTATCTGGCAACCTTCGTGGAGCCGAGCCTGCCGCAGGATGCGGTGCTGCCGCGGCGGCTGGTGAACAGCCTGCTGTTCCTCTTCGGCACCATGATCTTCTGGGGCATTTCCGCACTGCTGTTTGCCGCCGTGCGCGACCACATGGTCTAGTTCGCAGCCGCATTCCGATACAGCTGGCAGGGCCGGAGCGGATGCTCCGGCCCTTGTTTTTTCGCGCTTATCAGTGGAAGTGCGACATATCTAAAAGTTTACGCAGTTCCTTATGCGAAACGTAACTGCGGCCATGCCAGTGTCTGATCTGTCGGTGAGGGGCAGATACCGCGCGGTTGGAGCCAACGTCTCCTGTGGCTTGTCCCGGCACCCAGACATCCGCTTCGGCCAGGGCGACGAGCCCTTCTGGCAGGCACTTACGGGGATGACGGTACATGATGATGATCGCGGCCTTTTCCGGTGTTCTGGGTTTCACGCTCGGCCTGCGCCTCGGCATGTTCGGGCTGCTTCTGTCGACGGCAACCCTCGCACTTGCGACCGCCGCGCTTCAGCTCGCCTCCGGTGACCACAGCATGATGTCCGCACTGGTGATGGCCGGCATCTCGGTGACCGTGTTCCAGTTCGCCGCGCTCGCCTCCATGATGGTTCGCCACGGCTCGGTGGCAGCGGAGCATGCCCCGGCCAACGCCCCGGTCCACGCCAAGGCCCTGGCGCGGAGCCGTGCAGCTCACTGAGTTCGCTTCAGCAAATCGCGCGCCGGCTCATCAAGGCACAAGGGCGCTTGCAGCAGACAGATCAACGAAAAGACCGCCAGGCATGACTGCCGGCGGTCTTTTGGCTTTCAGCGTCTTGGGACTGGTCGGTCAGCTTGCGGACCGCAAGGTGGCGACAAAGCCGGCGACTTCCCGACTGAGGGTGGCGGACTTCTTGGACAGGGTGCCCGACAGCTCTTCGAGAGCATGCGAGGCTTCGCCCGTGGTCTCCACATTCTTGCCGAGAGAATGAATGTTCTCGGTGACAAGCTGCGAGCCTTCGGCGGCAAGCTTGGTGTTGGACGCGATTTCCTGCGTGGTGACGCTCTGCTCCTCGACGGCGCTGGCGATGGTCGCGGAAATATGCCGGATCGACTCGATGGTACCAACGATCTTGCCGATGGACTGCACCGTCTCGCGCGTCGCCTTTTGGATGTCACCAACCTTGGTGGCGATGTCTTCGGTGGCCTTGGCGGTCTGGGACGCCAGTTGCTTGACCTCCGAGGCAACCACCGCAAAGCCGCGTCCAGCTTCGCCAGCGCGGGCTGCCTCGATGGTGGCATTGAGGGCCAGCAGATTGGTCTGCTCGGCGATGGAATTGATCAATTCGACCACTTCGCCAATCTTCTGGGCCGAGTCCGAGAGGGCGTGAATGTCGCGCTCGGTCCGCTCGGCTTCTGCAGCGGCGACGGTGACCACCGAGTTGGACTCGGACACCTGCTTCGAGATTTCCTCGACCGAGAAAGCCAACTGCTCGGCGGCGGCCGCAACATTCTCCACATTGCGCGAAGCTTCGTCAGCGGCGCCGGAAACGGTGTTGGCCGTGGAGACGCCGGTTTCCGCAACACCGCTCAACTGCTTCGACGACTTGAGCAAGGTATCGGAGGAGGTGTTGAAGGAAGTGGCGAGTTCGCCGATGGTCCGCTCGAAGTCGGCGGCAATGGCGAGACGATTGGCAACGATCTGCCGCTCGAACTCCTCGCGCTGGCGCTCGGCGGCCAGGCGCTCGGTCACGCCGGCGGACAAGCCATCGCGCAGCTTGCGCAGGCTGGCGGCCATCTGGCCAAGTTCGCCGCGCATGGTCGTGTCGACCTCAACGGCATAGTCGCCATGTCCAAGCGCGACGAGCGTCTTCTGGAAGCGGCAGAGCGGCTTGGTCAGGGAGCGGGCAATGAGGAAGGCAAAGACGCTGCCCACAAGGAGGAACAGCCCCGCAAGACTGAGGTAGCGCACGGCTTCGGCGCGGACGAGACCCTCGATGTCATCGACGAAGGTCGCGGCGCCGATCACCAGCCCGCCAAAACCCGGAACATGACGAACGACGGCCATCTTGGCGACAGGAGGCATCCCGGGGGTGCGGGGCCAGTCGTAGCTGTAGACCGCCTGCGTCTCACGTTTGGCAAGGTCGATCATCTCGCGGAAGATGTAGCGACCATCGGCAGACTTGGTGCCATAGATCTTGCTGTTGCCAACGTAGTCGGCATTGGGATGGGAAATGGTGGAACCGCTGTCCTCGAAGACGTAGGGGTAGTCGGTGCCATTGTTGAACTTCATCACCGAAACAAGGCGGTTCGCCGTATCAAGGGCCGTACCGGCTTCCAGTTCGCCGCGCGAGACCCGATCGGCCTGTGCGGTGTAGACCGCGGCCACGCTATCGACGACAGCGGCGAGTTCACCGCGCCGGGCTTCCCGGATCTGCTCGGAGATCTGGTTGAGGCCATAGGCAGAGAAAACCGCGAGACCGACGATCGAGAAGACAACAATCGCGTAAATGCGTGTCGATAGACTGCTGAGGAGACGAAGCATGATTCCTGTCCGTGAACGGAGCCCCGGATGCAGCAGTTTGGCTGTGCGCATTTCAGAAAATACCAGGCAATAAATCAGTATATTCCCTGAGTACACCAAGCCTAGTGCCACATTACATACGCATGTGATAATTTCATATCGTTAATGAATATATAATCATTACTTACTGTAGGTATTATGACTAATACCTTTTGTACAATAGAATATTTCTGAAGTATCTTCTTTTTCATATGCTTTAGTATATTTCTTTTCGCAATGACAATTACAGTGGTATATGCCTCTCTTGGAGAGGTCTATCCAGATTACACGCTCTACTTCCAGTCAGAACCCAGCCAAGCCTCGATATGCTTGGAGGACCTCCCCCAATCATTTGCGCCGCTATTCATTTCAAAACTTGCAGGTGCGCCAGAAAGCAACTTTCTCCTGCAGTGACACATCCCCAAAATGCAAGAAGGAGCGGCTGGGCCGCTCCTTCCTCTTGTCTCAGGAGAACCAAGCGACAGCCTTGAGGCTGGACGCCCGGTCCTGATTCCGCCAGGCTTCAGCGCTGCGGTGCGGCAGCGGCTCCGTCCGGGATGCCAGAGCCTTCGCGCAGGGTTTCGACCTGATGGGCGAAGTCGTCACGCTCGGTCACGGCCTCTTCATAGCGGGTCTGCAGGGCTTCGATCTCGACGCGATGCTCTTCGTCGAGCTTGTCGACTTCGATACCGGCCAGATACTGCAGGGTGCGCCAGTAGCGACGACGCTCCTCGACGAGCCGGACGATGGCCGGAGCCACCTCGTAGCGAACCAGCTTGCGCTTCTTCACTTCGAAGACGAAGGGCACCTTGCCCTCGCGCTGGTCGGCCGGCAGGTCGATATACTCGTCGATGGGGACGCCCTCCACGCCATCAGCCAGCGGCTTGGCCTGGAACTGCTTCTTGAAGCGACCTTCTTGGTGGGCGAAGTAGGCCGGGGTAAGCGGCACTTCGAGCTCCTGGGCCTCGCCATTGGCGTCGTCATATTCGAGCGTCAGCGTGGTCCAGTCCTGATCCACATCCGGGTTGCCATCGAGCGAGAACCACTGGCGCAGCGTGGTGCCGCGTTCGGGGTCATGCACGAAGAGCGGGCTGGTGCGGCTTTCGACCGCGAGGCGCGAATGCTCGCTCGACACGGAGTCGCCGATGCCCTGTTCACCCTGGCAAGGCGTGTAGATGTCGATGACGGCCGGCGACGAGTTGTGCGCAAGCGCGGCCATGACATTCTTCAGGAAGTGGCCCTGCATGGCGGTGGAGGTCTGCACGACCATCACCTTGGGATGGAAGGAGGCGATGAGGCCGAGTTCCTTGCGGTCGTCGCCCTTGCCCGAGTGAGCCGAACCGACGCGGGCCAGATCGCTGTCCTGACCGGTGAGGCTCGAGGTCGAGGCCTGGCCACCGGTGTTGGAATAGGCACCGGTGTTCAGCACCACCACCTTGACCGGGGTGTGGGTGGACAGCAGACGCGACACGGCACCGAAGCCGATGTCGTAGGTCGCACCGTCGCCGCCCATGGAGATCACCGTCGGCATGCGTTTGAGCTCGTCGTCGGTGAACTGCTCCCAGTTGAAGGTGCGGAAGTAGGCGTCGTGTTCCTTGGGCTCGTAGGCATCGGCGAGTTCCAGCTCGGCAATGCGGTAAGCCTTGAAGTCTTCCACGGCGTCAGAGGCCAGACCTTCGAAGATGCCCTTGGCAACAGCGGGATTGTCCTGGAACAGGCTGTTGACCCAGGGATCGCGATACTGGGTGTAGGGGAAGGTGGAGGAGTAGACCGACGAACAGCCGGTGGCGTTGGCGATGACCGCCGAGGCCGGGCCTTCACCCGTCGGGCCGCTTTCGAGATTGTAGAGGCGCTTTTCGAGGCGGACAATCGCGGCGGCGACGCGGGCCTTGCGGGCCGGCTCGGCAGCCACTGCGACCAGCTTGTCGTTCAGCTTGGCGACAAGATCCTCGATGGCAGTGATTTCCTCCTTGCGGCGCTTGCCGTGGATGGCGTGGTTGGACGCCATCAGCAGGCGGATCGCCGTGACTTCGCCGCAGCCGCGGCAGGCGCCGTGGCCACCGGTCGTGGCATAGTAGTTGTCACGATCGAGGATGAGGCGCTTGGCGTTGGCCGGGCTGTTGGCCTCGGTGAAGCGCGCAGCGGTGTTCGGCGTCAGCGACAGGAACTCGAAACGGGCCTGCAGCATGTTGAGCAGTTCGTCGTCCTGTTCGCGCTGGCCGAGGGCACCGGCACCGCAGACGGTGGTGCATTCGAGGCAGCCCGAGCACTTCCACGGGTCCACGCCGACCGAGTAGAGGCCGCCGTTGCCGGGCTTGGCCTTTTCCATCTGGTCGAAGAACAGACGGGTCTTGGCGACGGGGAAGACCGCGAGGGCTTCGCCGACCTTGGCAAGATCGAGCGACAGGGCGGCATCGTCAGCGGCCACCGACTTGGCGGCTTCCGTGAAGAGCTCATGGAAGGGCGCCGACTTGCCCGGCTTGCGCAGGGCGGTGCGGATGGCTTCGTCGAGGGCCGGAACCTTGGCTTCGATGGCCGAGCGGCGGGCTTCGGTCAGGTCGACTTGGCGCAGCGCGGTGGTGACCAGATCGGAAATCTCGTGAACCGTGCTCGGCAGGGCGGCGTCGGGGCAGACCAGCGTGCATTCAAGGCAGGCCGTGCACTTGTCGGCGTCGAACACCGGGACCTTGCGACGGAACAGGCCCTTGTCCTTCATGGCAGCGCTACCGGCCGGCATGAACAGACCCGTGCCCGGCAGAACCGGCGACTCGCCGATGGTGCCGTCCTTGAAGGGCTGGGCGACGACGTCATTATAGTATTCGGCGTCGAACAGGCCCGTGGGCGAGGAGGTGGCGCCGGCCTTGCACATGGAGGCCGAGATGGCGACCGAGCGCTTGGGCAGGGCAACGATGTTGCTCTCGGCGTCGAGATATTCCGGATCGCCATAGGGAACGGGAACCGTCGCCTCGAGGCCATCGCGGATCACCGCCATGTTGCCTTCGACGATGGCGTCGCCCTTGCCGCCGAACTTCTTGGTGATCTGCTGGCGCACCTTGGTCAGGATGGCGTCGGCTTCGGCACCGTCGGTGATGCGGGACTCCTTGCCGCAGAGCGCGCCGATGAAGGCGATGCCCATCATGCGGGTTTCCAGCTCCGGCGTCGGGGCGTGGCGGCGTGCCACGTTGAAGGCGTCGATGACATAGAAGTTGATGTCGCGATCGCGGATCAGCTTGCGGGCCGCAGCGGGCAGGTCCTGCCAGACTTCGAGCGGCGACAGCGCCGTCTGCATGATGAAGGTGCCGCCCTTGACCAGACCGCGCAGCGGGTTGGTGTGGGCAAAGACCTTGTGGTCAGGCGAGATGACGATTTCCACATCCTCGATCTCGGCATTGGTGATCTTCACCGGCTCCGGAGACAGGGTGATGTAGTAGTTGGTGGGCGCACCGCTCTTTTCCGAGCCGTATTTGGGTGCGGCCTTGGAGTAGAGGCCGAGCACGCCGGCGAGGATGTCGGTGAGCAGCTTGCCGGTGGCGATGGTGCCGTAGCCGCCGACCGAGTGGAAGCGGATGCGGAAGGCGCCCTTGGGCAGCAGCTGCGGGTTCTCGCCGGTTTCCAGCGCCATGAACTCGGTCTGCGGATAGGCGGCCTTCATCTTGGCCTGCAGCTCGGCGATACGGGCGTTGGGCGCCTTGGAGAAGAACTGCGAGCCGAGATAGACGAAGGGCGCGCTCTTGGCCTTGTCCATGTTGTCGAAGGCGGCGACCAGGTGACGCGACTGCAGGTCATGACCACCAAGGCCGAAGATGGCGGTGGTGATCTGCGGCAGCTTGTCGATGGCCGGGATGCCTTCGTGACGGCCGCCGTCGGCGTTCTCGCGGGCCTTGAACAGGGCCTGGGTGACGAAGCTGGTCAGCGCGGTCTGGTCGGAGCGTTCGAGCACCGTAACGGCGCGCTTGCCCTTGAGGGCTTCGACAAGCTCGGCTTCCGGGAAGGGCTGCAGCAGCTTGACGGAGATGGAGCCGACCTTGCGACCCTGCGAGCGCAGGTAGTCAACGACGGCTTCGACGTCCTCGGTAACCGAACCGAGGCCGACGAGAACGGCTTCGGCGTCCTCGCAGCGATAGGTGACGACGGGCTTGTAGCTGCGGCCGGTGAGGGCAGCATACTCATCCATGGCCTGCTTGACGAAGCGGGGCACGTCGGCAACGAAGTGGGTGCGATGGTCGGCAGCGCCGGACTGGAAGTCGGGCTGGTTCTGCACGCCGCCGGTCAGGCCGGGATTGTTGATGTCGACGAAGGCCGGGACGAGCTGGCGAGTGCCCTTCTCCCAGGCATTGAGCCACTGGCGCTTCCACTGGGCGCGCAGCTTCTCGGGCACCCACTTGGCGGTCTCTTCGACCAGCTTGCCTTCGTTGTCGGCTTCGACAGCGTCGCCGTTCTCGTCCACATAGGTCTTGAGGGCGGCAAAGTCGGCCGCGACGAACTCTCCGCGGCTGCGGGTGAGCCACTGGCGCAGCTGATGGGCGCGGCCCTTGGCACCGAACAGGATTTCCTGGGCAACGGTGGGGCACTTGATGCGGCCCGAGGGATCGCCGAGATATTCCTTCAGCATCGCCGGTTCGGGCATATAGGCTTCGCTCAGCATGTGGCTGGTGGCAAAGCCGTCCATGGCATTGGCAACCGGCACCAGCGACAGGGCGCTGACGCGATAGGAGATGGCGGCAAGGTCGGCCGCTTCCTGCGGGTTGGAGCCGAACAGAATGGTGTAACCGGACGGCAGGAGGGCGTAGACGTCGTCATGGCCGGCCATCACGTTCAGCGAATGCTTGGAGACGACGCGGGCGGCCACCTGCAGCACGAAGCCGCCGACCTTCTTGCCCACGGTCACGTAATGGGACTCGATGCCGTAGAGGATGCCCTGGCTCGAGGACGCGTTGGAGACATACTTGCCGCCCGTCAGCGCAGCGCCGAGCGCGCCCGACTGAGCGGAGTGCTCACCTTCGGGCTCGTAGAAGAAGGGGTGGCGACCCCAGACGTTGCAACCACCACCGGCACGGAAACCTTCATAGATCTCCGAGATTTCGGTGGACGGGGTGATGGGGTAGCCAATAACGCCACCGCAGACATGACCCATGACATGGGCCACGGCGCCGTTGCCGTTGATGACCGTCTGAGAACCGGGATATTTTGCGCTCATTTTGCTGCATCCGTCCTGCTGCATCCGACCCTCGGGAGGAAACGCGGAGGACTCTCCAGGTTTCACGCGAGGCTAAACTATATTTCGGCTGCGGTTGGCGTTTTGCCTTGATTGGGATCAAAGGATCAGAAAGTTTACTTTGCGCACCGCAATGAAGATCGCGGCGTTATGCCGGCATATATAAGTTGAGAGCCAACCTTTGTCGTAAGTACTCAAACGAGCATTACGTACAAATGCTAGGTTTGCTCTGCTATGCATTTTTTGCAGAGCCAAAAATCACGCTGATCATACCGGGATTGTACTTATTTCTTTTGGGGCGCCGATTTGTCGGCTCTCCGACATGCAAACTTTCCGACAAAATTCCGGAAATTTCATAGACTTACTGCAGACTGCTATATCCGTACCATCATCATATCTATACATATCACTACTTTTCGTGATTATATAACCGATGCATTTTCATTTTTTCACTTCGGACAGTATATTTTATATACAACAACATCACCTCAAATTCTTCTTTTCCTACACATGGCGATATCCAGCCTGCGCTTCATCTTTAACGATTAATCAGTATAAACGCGTCGACGTATAATCGGTTAAGCTGAAATGTTGGCGTTTTTCTCTGCCGTTCATCTGACTGTTCAGTCTGGCATGCGCCTTGCCACGGGATGAGAGACGTCGGCGGGCAGCCATGCGAGTTCTTCCGTAGCGATCAATGCTGATTGCAATTGCGATTGATTTGCATCATGGCTGCAACAGACGAGATGACATGATCTCCACGAGGGGTCTGAAGGGCTGTTTGTCCGCAGATCCTGCCGGCAAGGGTGCCGGGCCAGGCCGACGGAGCGCCGCCAGCCTCACTCATGCGTATGGATGACAGGACAATGACCGTGTCGATTGACGCCCTGAAGCCCGGAGACCGGGCGCGGATCTCGGGCCTTGCCCCCGGAGATCGGGGCTACCGCCAGCGGCTGCTGGCCATGGGGCTGACGCCCGGTGTGGAGTTCGCGGTGCGCCGCCGGGCGCCGCTGGGTGATCCGATCGAAATTTCCGTCCGCAATTTCACCCTGACCCTGCGCAAGAACGAAGCGGCGATCCTGGTCCTGGAGCGTGTGTGATGAAAGAGTGCTGTGCCATCGACAACACCGGAACCGAACTGCCCACCGGCGCGGATCGGATCGGCCCCGTGATCGCCGTTGCCGGCAATCCCAATTGCGGCAAGTCCACCCTGTTCAACGCGCTGACCGGCTCCACGCAGAAGGTGGGCAACTGGCCGGGCGTGACGGTTGAAAAGCGGGTCGGACGCTATACCTTCGGCGGCCTGCCCTGGGACATCGTCGACCTGCCGGGCGTCTATCTGATCGGCAATGCCGGCGCTGCCTCGCAAGACGAAAAGGTGGCGCGAGACTTCATTCTGTCGGGCGAGGCCGATCTGGTCGTCAACATCATCGACGCCTCCAATCTCGAACGCAATCTCTACCTGACCACCCAGCTCCTCGAGCTCGCGGTGCCCATGGTCGTGGTGCTCAACATGACCGACATGGCGGAAGCCGCGGGCATGAAGATCGACGCGCAGGCGCTGTCACAGGCACTCGACTGCCCCGTGGTGGAGATGGTGGCCAGCCGCAACAAGGGCCGCGAGGAGCTCAAGAAGGCGATCGCCAAGGCGGCGCGCCTCAAGCATGCCCCAGTGGCCCGGCCGGTTCAGGCGCCGGTGATCGAGGCGGCCATCGACCAGCTGGCACCCAGGCTCGCGGACATCGTCGGCAACAGCGCCGATCCGCGCTGGGTGGCGCTCAAGCTGATCGAGGGCGACAACTCCGCCGAGACGCTGGTGGGTGGACAACTGGACGCCGAGATCGCCGCGGTGCGCGCGACGATCGAAGCGGAGACCGGCGACGAGGCGGACATCGTCATCGCTGACGGCCGCTACCGCTTCATCGGCACGGTCATGACCGACTGCTGCAAGCATACGCAGCGCCTGTCGGCCTCGCTGTCGCAGATCATCGATGCCGTGGTGCTCAACCGCTTCCTTGGCGTGCCGATCTTCCTGTTCGCCATGTATCTGATGTTCCTTTTCACCATCTCGGTGGGCGGCGCCTTCGTCGACTTCTTCGACCAGGCAATGGGCGCCCTTGCCGTCGACAGCGTGCGCAGCGGCGTGCAGGCGCTCGGTGCGCCGGTGATCGTCGAGGCGGTGCTGGTGGGCCTCGGCAGCGGCCTGCAGACGGTATCGACCTTCATTCCGATCATCGCCTGCCTGTTCCTGTTCCTCTCCTTCCTCGAGGACTCCGGCTACATGGCGCGCGCGGCCTTCGTGATGGACCGGGCGATGAGCGCCATCGGCCTGCCGGGTAAGTCCTTCGTGCCGCTGATCGTCGGCTTCGGCTGCAACGTGCCGGCGGTGATGGCGACGCGGACGCTGGAAAGCCGGCGCGATCGCATCATGACCGTGCTGATGGCGCCCTTCATGTCCTGCGGCGCCCGCCTGCCGGTGTTCGCGCTATTTGCCGCCGCCTTCTTCCCGGCAACGGGGCAGAACATCGTCTTCGGCCTCTATCTGATCGGGCTGCTGTTCGCCGTGCTGACCGCCTTCATCCTGAAGTCGACCCTGCTGACCGGTGAGGCCAGCCCCTTCGTGCTGGAGCTGCCGCCCTATCACATCCCGACGCTGCGCACCGTGCTGATCCAGGCCTGGCAGCGCCTGCGCGAATTCATCTTCAACGCCGGTCGGGTGATCGTTCCCATCGTCATGGTGTTGACGTGCCTTGCGGCCATCGGCACGGACGGCCAGTTCGGCCGGCAGAATACCAAGGACTCGCTGCTGTCGGCGGCAAGCCAGCAGTTGATCCCGATCTTTGCGCCCATGGGGCTCAAGGACGAGAACTGGCCGGCGGCTGTGGGCCTGTTCACCGGCATCTTCGCCAAGGAAGCCGTCGTCGGCACGCTGAACGCGCTCTATGAGCAGGCGGGCGGCGCGGCGAGTGCGGCGGGCGACGAAGCCCCGGCGACGCTCGCCGACAAGCTCGTGGCCGCAGCCGAGACCGTGCCGACCAATCTGGCGGCGCTTGGCGGCAGCCTGCTCGACCCGCTCGGCATCAACGTCGGCTATGTGGGCGATACGGCGGCGGCAGCGCAGGAACTCTCGGTCAACGACCGGGTGTTCAGCGAGATGACCGCCCGCTTCGACGGCGCAGCCGGTGCCTTCGCCTACATGCTGCTGATCCTGCTCTATACCCCTTGTGTGGCCGCTCTCGGTGCCATTCGCCACGAGGTCGGCACGCGCTGGATGGCGCTGTCGGTGGCCTGGAACACCGGCATCGGCTATGTGGCGGCGGTGTCCTTCTACCAGGCGGCCACCTTCGCCGATCACCCGGCCAGCTCCACGCGGGTGCTGCTCATTTGTGCCTTCGCCTTCGCGGCAGCGGTGGGCGGCATGTGGATGGCCGGCCGGTCGCAGGTTCGCCGCCTGTCGGTCATGCCGGCGGAATGAGGAGGCGATCATGCTGACGATGACCGGTCTCAGGGACTTTCTGCGCGAGCGCCGCAATGCCTCGCTGACGGAGATGTCCATCCACTTCGACGCGGCGCCCGATGCGGTCCGCGGGGTGCTGGGCCAGTGGACGGCCAAGGGCCGTGTCCGCCAGCTGGTTTCGGGCGAAAGCTGCTGCCGCGCCGGTTCGGGCTGCGGTGGCGGGTGCCGGGCGGACGAGATCTACGCCTGGCTCGATCCGAACTGAGACTCTTGTCTCCGGACAGACAAGCAAAGCCAGAAACACAAAAGGCGAGACCTTCGGGCCTCGCCTTTTTTCATTGGAGCTTGTCCAACAGATCAGTCGAAGTTGACTTCGCGCAGCTTGGCCTCGACGCGCAGCACGCGCTTGGTCAGCAGGAAGGACAGCCACAGGCCGGGAATGCCGGCGAGCGCCATGAAGATGAGGTCGGCGGTTTCGCCGAGGCCCAGGAGGCCGCTCAAGGCCCAGGCGAAGGCGAAGACGGCGCCGAGCATTTCCGTCACGATCAGCAGCGTGGCGCCCACAGCCGACAGGACGGCGTCGCCCTTGGTGTAGCGGATCTCGTGCGGCAGGTCTGACGGCTTCATCGACGGTCTTCCAAGGCTTGTTCGAACTGGCGGCATCAAGGGGCAGACGAGGCCGCCTGTCAAGTGCAAAGGCGGCTTCCGGGCAGGATCGACCCTGTCCAGGGAAAGCCCACAAGGCAACAGGGCCGGTGTCACGAGACACCGGCCCTGTCCTGTTCATTCAACGGAAGGCGAGGATCAACCCTCGGCCTTCTCCTCGGACTTGATCTCCTGGCCGGTGGCCTGGTCGACCACCTTCATGGACAGGCGGACCTTGCCGCGCTCGTCGAAGCCCATGAGCTTGACCCAGACCTTGTCGCCTTCCTTGACCACGTCCTTGACATTCTGGACGCGCTGCGGGGCGAGCTGGCTGACGTGCACGAGGCCGTCGCGGGTGCCGAAGAAGTTGACGAAGGCGCCGAAGTCGACGCACTTGACGACCGTGCCCTCGTAGATGGCGCCGATCTCGGGTTCGGCGGCAATGCCCTTCACCCAGTTCATGGCGGCGGTGATGGCCTTGAGGTCGCTGGAAGCGAACTTCACGGTGCCGTCGTCCTGAATGTCGATCTTGGCGCCGGTCTTCTCGACGATCTCGCGGATGACCTTGCCGCCCGAACCGATGACTTCACGGATCTTGTCGACGGGGATCTTCATCACTTCGATGCGCGGAGCATGCTCGCCGAGCGAGGTGCGGGCACCGGTGATGGCCTTGGCCATCTCGCCGAGGATGTGCTCGCGACCGCCCTTGGCCTGCTCGAGGGCGACCTTCATGATCTCCTCGGTGATGCCGGTGATCTTGATGTCCATCTGCAGCGAGGTGACGCCATTGGCGGTACCGGCCACCTTGAAGTCCATGTCGCCGAGGTGATCTTCGTCACCCAGGATGTCCGACAGGACGGCGAAGCGATCGCCCTCCTTGATCAGACCCATGGCGATACCAGCGGTCGGGGACTTCAGCGGCACGCCGGCGTCCATCAGGGCGAGCGAGGAGCCGCAGACGGTGGCCATGGAGGACGAACCGTTGGACTCGGTGATCTCCGACACCACGCGGATGGTGTAGGGGAACTCGTGATGGTTCGGCAGCATCGGGTGAACGGCGCGCCAGGCGAGCTTGCCATGACCGATTTCGCGGCGGCCGGGCGAGCCCATGCGACCGGTTTCACCAACCGAATAGGGCGGGAAGTTGTAGTGCAGCAGGAAGGTTTCCTTCTTGGTGCCTTCCAGCAGGTCGATGAACTGCTCGTCCTCGCCGGTGCCGAGGGTGGCGACCACGAGGGCCTGCGTCTCGCCGCGGGTGAACAGGGCCGAGCCATGGGCGCGCGGCAGCACGCCGACTTCGGCGACGATCGGACGGACGGTCTTCAGGTCACGACCGTCGATGCGGCTGCCGGTGTCGAGGATGTTCCAGCGGACGATCTTGGCCTGCAGTTCCTTGAACACGCCGGCGACGACTTCCTTGGAGAACTTCGGCTCTTCGCCTTCCGGGAACAGGGCGCCCATCACCTTCGCCTTGGCGGCGTCGACGGCGGCATAGCGGTCCTGCTTGACGGTGATCTTGTAGGCGGCGCGCAGATCGGCTTCGGCGATGTCGAGCACGGCCTTCTCGATCTCGGACACGTCGTTGGCGACGAACTCGCGCGGCTCCTTGGCGGCGCGCTCGGCCAGACGGATGATGGCGTCGATCACCGGCTGGAAGCCCTTGTGGCCGAACATGACGGCACCGAGCATGGTGGCTTCGTCCAGTTCCTGGGCCTCGGACTCAACCATCAGCACGGCGTCGCCCGTACCGGCGACCACGAGGTCGAGCTTGGAATCGACCATCTTGTCGATCGGCGGGTTGAGGACATAGGCACCGTCGATCATGCCGACGCGGGCAGCGCCCACCGGGCCCATGAAGGGCACGCCGGAGATGGTCAGCGCGGCGGAGGCGGCGACCAGGGCGAGGATGTCCGGAGCGTTCTCCATGTCATGGCTGAGCACGGTGACGATCACCTGGGTGTCGCACTTGTAGCCTTCGGGGAACAGCGGGCGGATCGGGCGGTCGATCAGGCGCGAGGTCAGCGTCTCATGCTCGGAGGGACGCCCCTCGCGCTTGAAATAGCCACCCGGGATCTTGCCGGCCGCGAAGGCCTTTTCCTGGTAGTTGACGGTGAGGGGGAAGAAGTCCTGGCCGGGCTTGGGCTCCTTGGCGGAGACGACGGTGGCGAGCACGGAAGACTCGCCCAGCGTGGCGAGCACGGCGCCATCGGCCTGACGGGCAATGCGGCCCGTCTCAAGCGTGAGCTTCTGACCGGCCCAGTCGATTTCGACCTTATGGGTATCGAACATGCGTCATATCTTTCTTTTCGTTGCCGGCGCGAGATCCACGGGCAAGACGGCGAGGCGCTTTTGAAACCTTCGAAAAGCGCCTGGCAATCCTGCCCCGTTGTGGCCTGCACCGGTCCGGAACGGCCTGCGGCGCAGGTCCTTCCGTCGGATTGGCGGCTCCCCTTGGAGCCGATGGTATTCGGGGTGCCGACCCGAGCCGGCACCCCGTGACTTCAACCGACCCTGGTCAGCGGCGCAGGCCGAGACGGGCGATCAGAGCGGCATAGCGCGCTTCGTCCTTGCGCTTCAGGTAGTCCAGAAGCTGACGACGCTGGCTGACCAGCTTCAGAAGGCCGCGGCGGGAATGGTTGTCCTTCACGTGGCTCTTGAAGTGGCCGGTCAGGTTGGAAATGCGCTCCGAGAGGATCGCGACCTGAACTTCCGGCGAACCGGTGTCCGAAGCGGCGGTGGCATATTCCTTGATCAGCGCGGCCTTGCGCTCGGCAGTGATCGACATCGGATTTCTCCTTTGAGACAGAAAACAAAAATGGCCCGGCCGGGATGTCGTCCAGCCGGGTCGGTGAACCTGGGTCATCAGGTTGGCGCTTCTCTACTCCAAAGCCGGGTGAAAAGCCAGCGCGATTGTTTGCCGGTCAGGAGGGCAGGATCAGCCTGACGGGCTTGAGTTCGCCATGCTCCACCTTGCCGATGGCCATCAGTCCGTCGCGGTCATAGACGGCGATGGCCTCTTCTTCGATCGGCGCGTCGCGGCCGCGCAAAAGCACGGGATTGCCGTTGCGGATGCGGACGGCCTGGTCGGCAGTGACGGTGATGTCGGGCAGTTCCGACAGGGCCGCGTCGACGGGAGCCAGGAGTTCGAACACCCGCTCGGGATCTTCGCCCGCCTTGGCGGCGTCGAGCGTCTCGAGGGTCACCATGTGCTCTTCAGCGAAGGGGCCGACCGCAAGGCGGCGCAGGTCGATGACGTGGCCGGCGGTGCCGAGGCGGCGGCCCATGTCGCGGGCCATGGCGCGGACATAGGTGCCCTTGCCGCATTCGGTTTCGAAGATGGCAGTGTCGGCATCGGGGCAATCGACGAGATCGATGCGATGGACGACGATGGTGCGGGCTTCGAGCACCACTTCCTCGCCGGCGCGGGCAAGGTCATAGGCGCGCTCGCCGTCCACCTTGATGGCGGAGAAGGCCGGCGGGGTCTGCTCGATCTCGCCCTCGAACTCGTCGAGGATGGCGTCGATGTCCTCAGGCGTCGGGCGATGATCGGAGGTGACGGTGACGGGACCTTCCAGATCGTCCGTGGTGGTCTCGGCGCCCCAGCGAACGGTGAAGCGATAGACCTTGGCGCCGTCCATGACGTAAGGCACGGTCTTGGTGGCCTCCCCCAGCGCGATGGGCAGCATGCCCGAGGCGAGCGGGTCGAGCGTGCCGGCATGGCCGGCCTTGGGGGTGCCGAAAATGCGCTTCATGGCGCCGACGGCCTGGGTCGACGTCATGCCCACGGGCTTGTCGAAGACCACCCAGCCGTGGACCGTACCTTTTTTCTTGCGAGACATGTCTGACCTTTGTTGGCGCCGGCCGGGATTCGGACCCGTTCAACGGCGAGACGACCAGCGGAAAACCAGACGGCTCCGCAGCGGGAAGCGCGGCTCGTACACGCAGTGGTCCAAGGAATCAAGGGGCTGGACAGTCCGAGGCATTTCGGTTTCGTTTGAGGAAGCAAAATGTCGTGTTCAGAAAAGCGAGGGGATCATGGCAGGCAGGCTTCAGGGGAAAGTGGCGCTGATATCGGGTGGCGCGACGGGCATGGGGCGGGCGTCGTCGCTGCTGTTTGCGGCCGAAGGCGCCAAGGTGGCGGTGGTCGACCGCAATGCGCAGGCCGGGGCGCAGACAGTGGCCGACATCATCGCGGCCGGCGGCGAAGCGGCCTTCTTTGCGGCCGACGTCTCCGACGAGGCGGCCGTGGGCGCCGCAGTGGCAGCGGTGATCGAGCGCTTCGGGCCGGTGACCGTGCTGTTCAACCACGCCGGCACCATCGTCATCAAGCCGTTCCTGGAGACGACCGTCGAGGAGTGGGACGGGCTGCACGCCATCAACGTGCGCTCCATGTTCCTGATGACCAAGGCGGTGCTGCCGTCGATGATCGCGGCGGGCGGCGGGTCGATCGTCTGCACCTCGTCGATCTCGGCCGTGGCGGCGACGCCGATGGAAGTGCTCTACGACACCACCAAGGGCGCCTGCCACATGTTTGCCCGCGCCATCGCCGTGGAGTTCCGCGACCGCAACATCCGCTGCAATGCCGTCTGCCCCGGCTTCATCCGCACCCCGCACGGGCTGCGCGAGGTGAAGGAGCTGCAGGCACTGGGTGTCGACGTGTCCGATGCAGCGATCGCGGCCCAGCAGGGCCGCATCGGCGAGCCGGAAGACGTGGCCAAGGCGGCGCTGTTCCTCGCCTGCGACGATGCGAGCTTCGTCAACGGCGTTCAGCTGTTCGTGGACAACGGCTTCACCGCCATCTGAGCGGCGGAGAAGACGGTCTCACCATTCGCCGAGCTTGATGTCGGGGGTGTAGTCGACACCCTCGACTTCCTTGACCACCGGCTGGCCGCAGATGGTGCGGCCCTGCACGGCGTCGAAGGTCAGGGAGGCCGAGCCTGCCAGCTGCCAGCCCTTGTTGAGGGCGGCGGTGACGCGGTGGCAGAAGGTGGCGTCGTCGGGACCGGTGATGAAGCGATAGAGTTTCATGGACGGATCTTCCGCTGAAGGTGGGAGATCGTCCTGCCGCCCTTCGCCCGGCCTTGTCAAGCGGCAACGGCTGTGGCGCGCGCCTCGACGGCATCGACGAGCTGCAGGAGCTTGACGGCCATGTCGGCATGCAGGCGCTCGACCATCTTTCCGTCGATGCGCAGGGCGCCCTTGGCGGCGTTTTCGGCCAGGGCGAAGACCTCGACGATGCGGCGGGCCCAGGCGATCTCGGCGGGATCGGGTACGAAGGTCGCGTTGGCGCCGTCGATCTGGCGGGGATGGATCAGCGTCTTGCCGTCAAAGCCCATCTCGCGCGCCTGGCGGCATTCGGCGAGAAAGCCGGTGTCATCGTCGAGACCGTTGAACACGCCGTCGATCACCGTCAGACCGAAGGCGCGGGCGGCGGCGATGGCCAGCATCAGCCAGGGCATCATGGGCGCGCGGCCGGGCACGATGGCGGTGCCGGTTTCCTTGGACAGATCGTTGGTGCCGAGCACGAAGCCGACAAGGCGGGAGCCCGGCGCAGTGGCAAAAGCGGCGATCGAGCGGATGTCTAGAATGGCGAGCGGCGTCTCGATCATGGCCCAGAGGGCAATGCGGCCGGCGGGATCGGCCTTGACGATGACCTCGTTGAGGCGCGCCAGTTCGGCCGCGCTCTGCACCTTCGGCACCAGGATGCCCTGCGGACGGGCGGCAAGCGCGGCGGCGAGATCGTCAGCGCCCCAGGGAGTGGACAGACCGTTGATGCGGATGAGGATCTCGCGCGGACCGTAGCCACCGGCGGTAACGGCCTCGCCGACGAGACGACGGGCCTCGTCCTTGGCCTCGGGAGCGACGGAGTCCTCAAGATCGAGAATCAGCGTATCGGCGGCGAGCGTTCTGGCCTTCTCCAGCGCGCGGGCGTTGGAGCCGGGCATGTAGAGCACGCTGCGGCGCGGACGGACTTCGGCGATCGGATCGGACACGGGGGCACTCCCTCGATTTGCGGCAGTGCAACATAAATCCCCTGATCGGCGCCGCCAATCACCCATTCGGCGCAATCGACCAAAGACGGACGGCGGGCGGACCATTGACGAAGAATTCGCCTTTGTCGGGCATGGTGCGGGGCCGAAGTCACCGTTTCCGAGGTCGCCGTGCCGAACGCCCAGCCTGCCCCAACTCCGCCCGTCTCGCTGCTCGCGCGGGTCCGCAGCGGCGACTGGCTGACGGCCGAACGCGTGCTCGTCTATGGCCGCATCTTCCTGGGCGCGACGGTGGCCATCGTCATCGGCTGGCTGGCGCTCAGCCACGGCAATGTGGACATGACCGGCAAGCCGCTCGGGCCGGATTTCCTCAACGTCTACGCCGCCGGCGTGCTGGTGCAGCAGGGCCACCCCGCCGACGCCTACGACTGGGAGAAGCACCGGGCGGCGGAACAGGCCGTGGTACCCTATGACGAATATTTCGGCTGGCACTATCCGCCGATGTTCCTGGCGCTGGCCGCCCTGTTGGCGAGCCTGCCCTATCTGCCGGCGCTGGGACTCTACATGGCCGCGACACTGGCCGGCTATGCGGCGGTGCTGCGGGCGCTGGTCGGACGCCTGCGCCACGGGGTTCTGCTGGCGCTGGCCTTTCCAGGCGTGTTCGCCAATCTCGGCCATGGCCAGAACGGCTTTCTCACTACCGGTCTGTTCGGTGCAGCGCTGATGACGCTGGAGCGGCGGCCGGTCGTCTCCGGCGTGCTGTTCGGCCTGATGGCCTACAAGCCGCAGTTCGGCCTGCTGATTCCCGTCGCGCTCCTGGCGGCGCGGGCCTGGACGGCGATTGCCGCGGCTGCGGTGACGGTGCTGCTGACGGCGAGTGCGTCGGCGCTTGCCTTCGGTCTCGACACCTGGCTCGCCTTCCGCCAGTCCCTCAGCCTCACCCAATCGGTGGTGCTGGAGGAAGGGGCGACGGGATGGCCGAAGATCGTCAGCCTGTTCTCGGCGGCCATGGGGCTCGGCGCGCCGCTGCCGCTTGCCTATGCCGTTCAGTTCGCCGGACTGGCGCTGGCGGCCGTGGTGACGGCCTTCGTGTGGTGGCGGACCGAAGACGGCTATCTCAGGGCCGCCGCGCTCGGCTTTGCCATCCCGCTATCGACGCCCTATGTGCTCGACTATGACTTGGTGCTGCTGGCCGTTCCCATCGCCTGCCTTGCGCTGAACGGGATCGAAAGGGGCTTTGCGCCCTGGCAGAAGAGCCTGTTGGCCGCGCTGTTCGTGCTGCCGCTGATCGCCCGCTCCATCGCCATGCTGACGCATGTGTCGCTGACGCCGCTGCTGCTGGCGGCGGTGCTTGCGACCCTCGTCGGCGCCGTGCGGCGGGGCGATGTCAGGGCTTGACGGCGTAGCCGTCGAAGAGGGTGGCGATCCGCGCCTGATAGTCCTGCAGCGTGATCTCCCGCCGATCATACTGGCGCGCATACAGGAAGGCCGTGTGCCACAGACCGAGTTCGGCGTCGGTGAGCGCGTAATTGGCGCGCTCGAACTCGAACTGGCGGCGAGCCGCCGTCTCGTAGTTGATGACGCCGCGATTGCGGAGGACAGCAATGTCCTTCTTCTGATCCTCGACCGCCGGCAGGTGCGCATAGGGCCGCGGACGATCGGTGGGGATGCAGGCGGAGAGGACTAGGGCAAGGCCCAAGGCGGCAAGACCCCGGCATGCAACGGCACTCAATCGCATCTCGACACTCCCCATGGGCTGATCACAGCCATGACTCCTGAACGATCTTTGTAGCAGATGCCGCCGGCCTTGGGAAAGGCATCGGTGCGGGTTCCATCGGCAAAGCGGTATTGCAGAGAATACCGGAAGTCGAATTTGTGCGCCGCACATTTGGGCGCGCCTCATGCCTGAGCAACTCTTGCGTCAAATCAAATCAGGAAGATTCCCACTGGGATTTTCATCATATTCCTTTGTCTAGAAAGCGAAGGAAATCAACTTAAATGCTTGTTTAAACTTTGAAGATCACGCTACCAATTCAGTCCGCCCTTGTTCAGGGCGGCACGTTCGGGAGTAGCCGCGCTGAAAACCCCGGTCTCGTCCATGCGCAGCTTCTGGGGGCTGCTGAAGGCATACTGGATTTCCGACCATTGGAAGGAAGCCTGGGGTCTGACGTTGGCCGTTGCTCTCCTGTCTGCCGCCGCCAGCAAGAGCGGGGTCTGGGTGGCGCAGGCCTCCGGCACCTTCTTCTCGTCCATCGCCGGGTTTCATGACCTGCCCGCCGACCAGGCGGTGCAGGAAGTCCTGACGGCCGCCGCGGTTCTGGTGGGGCTGTCGGCGCTGAAACTGTCGGTGTTCCTCGGCTTGCGCCATTATTTCTCGGCGACGCTGCATCGCAAATGGCGCGAGTGGCTGGACGTGCAGTTCAACACGGCGCTGCTCAACGACCGGCGCGCCTATTATCACCTGCTGGCGCAAGGCACCCCCGCAGACGATGCGCCGTCGAACATTCCCGACAACATCGACCAGCGCATCCAGGATTCCATCAAGGCGATGACCGGCAACACGCTCGGCATGGCCATGGGCCTGTTCTCGGTGGTGACCTCGGTCTATTTCGTCGGCGAAATGCTGATTGCCAATTCGGTGGCCATTCAGGGGCTCGACGTGCTCGGCACCTATGCCAGCGCCTTTCTGGTGTTCGTGCTGGCGGTGACCTATGTGCCGCTGTCGACGCTGATCGCGCTGCGCATCGGCAAGATGATCGAAGCGCTGAATGTTGCCATGCAGCGCAACGAGGGCACCTATCGCGCGGAACTGGCCATGCTGGTGCGGCGCGTCCTGCCCGTGGCTGCGGCCAACGGCGAATATGTGCAGGCGCGCATTCACCGCCGCCACTATGCGGCGATCGACCGGACCTGGGCGCAGCAGAACAAGGTGTCGGCGGGCTTCCTGTCGTTCAACCTGTTCTATACCTTCCTGACGCAGAAGGTGGTGTCCTACCTGCCCAGCCTGCCGGCCTACATGCAGGGCGGCCTCTCCTTCCGCAACTACATCACCGGCTCGGAACTGGCGAGCGAGCTGATCAACGACTGCTCCTGGCTGATCCAGGTGATGCCCGACATCGCCAACCTGCGCGCCAACGCCGACCGTGTGATCCAGCTGGCGGACGCCATCGAGCGGGTGCAGGATTCGCAGGCCTTCTATCGCGAGACCGGCATTTCCGACTTCTATTACGACACGCAGCCGGCCGATCAGGGCATGACCGTGCAGGGCCTCGAGCTGATGTTTGCCGGCCATGAGGCGGCGCCCTTCCTGCGGGTGGCCAAGTTCACCGTGAAGCCGGGCCAGTGGGTGTTCGTGCGCGGTCCCTCGGGCTCGGGCAAATCCTGCCTGATCAAGGCGATGAACGGTCTGTGGGCCTATGGGCGCGGGCGCATCACCATGCCGTCGGGCGCGCGCCAGCTCTACGCCTGCCAGGACACGCGCCTGCCGCAGGCGAGCCTGAAGCAGCTGGTGTGCATGCCGGAAAATGAGGTGGCGCATCGCGACCTGGAGATCGCCGCCATCCTGCATGCGGTCGGGCTCGGCGAGTTCATCGAGCATATGGGCGAGCCCTTCTGCAAGGGCCGGCGCTGGGACGACGTGCTGTCGGGCGGGCAGAAGCAGAAGGTGGTGCTGGCGCGCATCCTGCTGCATCAGCCCAACGTGCTGTTCCTCGACGAGGCGACCGCCGCGCTCGATCCGGAAGCGCGCAACGAGTTCCACCGCCTGATCAAGCAGCGCTGCCCGGACGCCATGGTCATCGCCGTGATGCACGAGCCCTCGCCGCCGACCGATGCGCTCGGACGCAGCTTCTACAACGCCATCCTCAACATCGAAAACGGCCGCGCCGGCATCGAGCCGATCGTCACGCCGACGCGTCCGCTGCCGCGCGTGTCGCAGGCCGGCGCCCGCCCCGCCGTGATGGCCATGCGCCACAAGGAATGAACGAGGGATCGCGACACGCCGCGCAAATCAGTTCAATATCAACATATTACGATCAGAATCAGCCTTGCCGGCTCTGTCGCCGGCAGCAAGGGACCGCCTGAAGATGCCCAAGTCCATCGCCTTCATCGACGACCTCCTCAGCCGCATGACACTGGCCGAGAAAATCGGTCAGCTGAACCTCGTCACGCCCGGCGGCGAGACGCTGACCGGCACGGTGGTCAACACCGACGTGGCCGACAAGATCAAGACAGGCCGGATCGGCGCCATCTTCGGGGTGAAGTCGGCCGAGGCGGTGCGGGTGTTTCAGGACCTCGCAGCCCAGTCGCGATTGAAGATCCCGCTGATGTTTGCCGAGGACGTGATCCACGGTCAGAAGACGATCTTCCCGCTGCCGCTGGCGCTGGCTGCCTCCTGGGACATGAAGCTGGTGGAAGAGACGGCGCGCATTGCCGCCGTGGAAGCAAGCTCGATCGGCATCGACCAGGTCTACGCACCGATGGTGGACGTCTGCCGAGAGCCGCGCTGGGGCCGCATCGCCGAGAGCCCGGGCGAGGACCCGGTCCTCGCCTCCCGCTATGCCGAGGCCATGGTGCGCGGTTTCCAGGGATCGGACCTCTCCGCGCCGACCTCGGTGATGGCCTGCCTCAAGCATTATGTCGGCTATGGCGGCGCCGTCGGCGGACGCGACTATGACGCCGTCGACATGAGCCCGGCGACGCTGCACGACATCTACCTGCCGCCCTTCGCTGCGGGCGTGAAGGCGGGTGCCGGTTCGGTGATGGCGGCCTTCAACACGCTGAACGGCACGCCCATGCATGCCAATGCCACGCTGATCCAGCGGGTGCTGCGACAGGGTCTCGGCTTCCGCGGACTGGTGGTGGCCGACTATACCGGCGTGCAGGAGCTGATCGCGCATGCGGTGGCCGGCGACAAGGCCGAAGCGGCGCGGCTGGCGCTGAAGGCCGGTGTCGACTGCGACATGGTGGCGGAAGCCTATCTCGATACGCTCGGCGCCTCGGTGGCGGCCGGGCTGATCGACGAAGCGGAAATCGACGCGGCCTGCCGGCGCGTACTGGAAGCCAAGGCCGACCTCGGCCTGTTCGACGATCCCTATCACCGCATCACCTGGGGCCGGGCGACGCAGAGCGTGTTGACGGAGGCCAACCGCGCCGTGGCGCGACAGGCCGTCGCCGCCGCCTCGGTGCTGCTCAAGAACGAGCACGACCTGCTGCCGCTCGGGAAGAAGGGCCGCATTGCCCTCATCGGCGCACTGGCCGACGACCGGGTCAACATGAACGGCACCTGGGCGGTGAGTGGATCGCCCTCCACCGTGGTGCCGATTCTTGAGGGCCTGAGAGAAGCTGCGGCCGGTGCGGCCGAAATCCTCCATGCCAAGGGCGCCAACATCGTCGACGATCGGGTGCTGGCCGCCCGGCTCAACGTGCATGACTGGAAGGACCTTTCCGTTGTCATCGACGACCGGACGGCCGAGGAGATGCTGGCGGAGGCCGTGGACCTCGCCGGCCAATCCGATGTGGTGGTGGCGGTGGTTGGCGAAGCGCGCGAATATTCGGGCGAATCGTCCTCGCGCATCGACCTGTTGATCCCCGAGCCGCAGAAAAAGCTCATTCGGGCGCTGAAAGCCGTCGGCAAGCCGCTGGTGGTGGTGGTGATGACCGGACGGCCGCTGGCGCTCACCGAGGAAGCCGAGCTCGCCGACGCCCTGCTGGTCGCCTGGTTCGGCGGCACGGAGATCGGCCACGGCCTTGCCGACGTTCTGTTCGGCGCGCAGTCGCCAACCGGACGCCTGCCGGCCACCTTCCCCTATGCGGTGGGCCAGGTGCCGGTGACCTATGCCCACCTGCCGACCGGTCGCCCCTTCCCCGGACGCTTCCAGAAGTTCACCTCGGGCTATGTGGACATGCCCGACGAGGTGCCGCACAACGACGGCCTGTTCCCCTTCGGCTTCGGACTCACCTATGCGCCGGTGGCCTATG
The DNA here is from genome assembly GCF_021864535.1 of Oryzibacter oryziterrae. Taxonomy (GTDB): domain Bacteria; phylum Pseudomonadota; class Alphaproteobacteria; order Rhizobiales; family Pleomorphomonadaceae; genus Pleomorphomonas; species Pleomorphomonas oryziterrae. Next base: position 54,077 of record NZ_JAKJIC010000004.1, on the reverse strand, counting down.
GACCGCCGCGTGTCGACAAGGTGGCGCTCGCGGGCGACGACGATCGCCTGACGGTGTCGGTCTCGGTCACCAACATGGGCAAGCGGCCGACGGCGGAGGTGGTGCAGCTCTATGTGCATGACCTCAAGGCTTCGGTGAGCCGACCGGTCAAGCAGCTCAAGGGCTTCTCCAAGGTAGCGCTGGAGCCGGGCGAAAGCGCCGAAGTGAGCTTCACGCTGCTGGCCGGCGACCTTGCCTTCTCCGTGGCCACATCGGTCGACGACCTGACGCGCATCCGCGAGGCGGGCGACTATGACATCCACGTCGGCCGATCCTCACGCGATACGCAGCACGTGCGCATCAGCTGGAACTGACGGAGGGCGCCATGGGCGACTGCGATTACTCACTGCTCGACGACGCGGCCCTTCTGGACCTCGTTCAGCGCAACACGCTCAGCTATTTCTGGGACTACGGCCATCCGGTCAGCGGCATGGCGCGCGAGCGCGACAACAACGCCTTCGGCTATGCGCCTGAGGATACGGTGACCACGGGCGGCACCGGCTTCGGCATCATGGCGATGGTCGCCGGTGCCGAGCGCGGCTTCCTTCCCCGCGACGGCGTGCTCGACCGCATCGCCACCATCGTCGGCTTTCTCGAGCGCGCCGATCGCTATCACGGCGTCTACCCGCATTTCCTCAATGGCGAGACGGGACGGACCATCCCCTTCACCCCGCGCGACGACGGGGCGGATCTCGTGGAGACGTCCTTCCTGATGGCGGGGTTGCTGACGGCCCGGCAATCTGTCCGCAAGGATCGGCCAGAGCTGGCCGCGCGCATCGACAACCTGTGGCGGGCGGTCGACTGGGCTTTCCATGTGCGGCCGGCCGACGGGGCGCTGCTGTGGCACTGGAGCCCCAATTTCGGCTGGGCCATGAACCACGCCATCACCGGCTGGAACGAATGCCTGATCACCCATGTGCTGGCGGCCTCCTCGCCGACGCACGCGGTCGATCCTTCGACCTATCACGGCTCCTGGGCCAAGGGGCGCGACTTTGCCAATGGCCGGACGGTCTACGGCGAGCGGCTGGCGCTCGGCCCGGATCGGGGCGGGCCGCTGTTCTTCACCCACTATTCCTTCCTGGGTCTCGACCCGCGCGGCCTCACGGACGCCTATGCCGACTATTTCGCGCAGAATGTGGCGCATGCGAAGATCAATCGCACCCATTGCATCGTCAATCCCAAGGGCTTTGCGGGCTACGGGCCGGAATGCTGGGGCCTGACCGCCTCGGACAATCACGAGGGCTACAATGCCCACTCGCCGTCCAACGACCATGGGGTGATCACGCCGACGGCGGCGCTGGGCTCGTTTCCTTACGTGCCCGCTGAATCCATGGCGGCGCTCAAGCATTTCCTGACGGCGATGGACGGCCGGCTGTTCGGGCCGCGCGGCTTTGCCGACAGCTTCACGCCCTATCGCAACTGGGTGGCCGAGAGCCATCTTGCCATCGACCAGGGGCCGATCGTGGTGATGATCGAGAACCACCGCTCCGGGCTGCTGTGGCGGCTGTTCATGTCCTGCCCGGAAGTGCTCGGCGGGCTCCGGCGGCTCGGCTTTTCCAGCCCGCATCTGCAGGCGGAGGTGAGGGCATGAGGCACAGGCTGATCCGCTTCGGCGCATCCGATGCAGCCGATGATGCCGACGCGCGCATGTCGGTCGAGGTGTTCCGCCAGGATGAGGGCGCGCGGGACAAGCTTGCCCTGGTGGTGCACGGCCGCAATGGCCTGTCGCACGCGCCGCACATGCTGAAGATCATCCGCCCCTATGTGGCGCAGGGCTATGTGGTGGTGGCGCCCAATTGCACCGGGTCGGCCTGGAATGACAGCGCCGGCGAGGAAAGGGACTTTCTGCTCGCCTCCCATACGCGCGACGCGCTCCGCGCCGCCGACTGGGCCCTGGGCCATGCCGACGAGATCGGCTGGACGGGGGACTATTTCGCGCTGGCTGGGCACAGCATGGGCGGCTACTCGGCCGCCCGGCTTGCGGCGACGGATCTCCGCGACCGCACCCGTCATCTCCTGCTGGTATCGCCCTTCACCTCGGGCGCCCGGCAGCTGGAAGCACGGAAAGCCCAGGGCCCTGAAGCCCTTGCCATTCTCGCCCGCGAGGTGCCGCGCGCCATTGCGGAATGGCCAGAGCATGACATCTTCCCGCTCGCCACTCGTCTCACCCTGCCGGTCGCCGTGGTGGCGGGCGTGCTCGATCCGGTGACCCCGCTCGCCAATGTGCGCGAGATCGCAGCCGTGCTGCCGCACCTCAGCGAGCTCAAGATCCTTGAGCAGGCCTCTCACTGTCTGGAAGGCGGCTATTACAGGAGCGAACTGACGGCAGCCGTCGCGGCCCTCGAAGCCGCTGCCGCCGCCTGAGCCGGACGACGGCAGCGCCTTACTTCACGCGCCGCAGATTGACACTGCGCATATCCGCCGTGTTCAGCGGCCCGGTCATGCCGCCGGGGCTGATATAGGTCTCGTTGGCCACGAGATAGCTCATGTTGAAATAGTCGGAAATCTCCACCTCGTAGCGGCCGGCTGGCAGGGTGGCGGTGACCGACGTCGACTGGTTGAGGCGGGTGATCGGCGGCAGGTGCGGCATCTGCACGATGCCGGAGGCCACGGTCGCCCCGGCGGCGTCGCGGATGGTCAGCCGCTTGACCGCATTGGTGACGCCGGTCTGGATGTGGAAATGGTGGTTGGCGTAGGTGAGGTCGAGGGCATAGGTGCCTGCGTCAGCCACCTCGATGCCGGGAACGCGCAAGCTGCCGTCCGGCCCGACGACGAGACCGGCAAGACCGTAAGCGGTGACGGTGCCCGCCTCGACGATGGCCGGGCGCGACACATGCGAGGCGTTGCCACCCTCGGGAAAGGCGGCGATGACGCGATAGGACCGACCGACGCCGGCTTGCAGCGGCACGGGATCGAACCAGACATTGGCGTCGATGTCGCTTTCCGCCAGCTGACCATCGCGCAGCACCGTGAAGACCAGCTTGTCGCGTCGTCCCGACTGCGGGATCTGCCCTTCGAAATTGAGGCGCACCTTGCCGTCGGTGATGACGAGATCGGTGATGACAGGTTCGTGCGGGGAGAAGACGCGTGGATCGTCGTGGGAAGCGAGCGGCACTTGCGGCACCAGGCGAATGGCGTCGGTGGCCGGGATCAGCGGGCCGAAATGCACCTCGATCAGGTTGTCGGCCAGAAGGTCCTGTTCGGCGATCGGACCGGAGACGACGGCGCCGTTGAGGTGGATTTCGGCGAGCGGGTAATGGCCCGAGAGGGCGGAGGCCGGCGGCAGCTGGAGACGGATCGAAAGGCGTTTGCCGCGCCAAATCAACCCTTCAAGCAGGGCGCTATCCTCAGGCAGCGCCGCGCGCATGGCGGCGGTCAGGAACGGCGTGAGGTTGAGGCTGGTATCGTCGGGGGCGAAGCCGAACAGGACGCGCGCGACCATGCCGACATAGCCGCCGATGGACCACAGCTGGCGGCGCGAGGAGATGGCCGGGCCGTCGTCATACCAGGTGCGGCCGGTCAGCCATTCCTGGTTCTCCACATTGTCGAGCGCCAGCGCGGCGGCCCGCGTCAGCGAGGCGAAGGCCGCGTCGGCCGCAGCGACGGCGCCCACGCGCGCGGCCGCTTCCAGTCCGTAGGCGGTGACGAAGGCCCAGATGGCGCGGTTGTGATAGACGAAAGTGTCGGGCTGCTGCGGATAGACCACCGACGGACCGAAGAGCGCCTGCGGATAGGCGGCGAGGATCGCACGCGCCCTCGCCCCGTCGGCAATGCCGGAGAGGATGGCCAGCGCCAGTCCGAGCAGGTCGAACTTGGCGATCGCCCGGGCCGGGCTGTCCGGCGTGGTCAGGCTGGCATAGAGGTTGTGTTCGGGCAGCCAGAAGACCGTGTTGATGGCGCTCTTGAGGGCCTCGGCCCAGCCGTCATAGCGGGTTGCGACGGCAGGTTCCGCATGCTCGCGCGCGAGGCGGGCGGCGAGGCGCAGGGCGCGATAGTGGCAGACGTTGGTGGAGAGTGCCTTGGCGCGGGCAATCTCGGTGAGGTCATGGACCACATAGGGCGCATAGGTCTGGGTGCGCCAGTCGAGGAAGGACTGCTCGCCGCCATAAAGCCCGTCGGCGGGGTCGAAGACGGCCTCGCGGTCGGCTTCGAGCGTGCCGCGCAGGGCGAGATAGGCGGTGGCGGCAAAGCTGCGGCGCGCTTCGCCCCCGAGCATGGTGAGGAGACGTTCGGCGCCGATCGCCCAGGAAACGCGATCGGTGGAAACCGGCCAGCTGCCACCCGAACCGGTATCCTGGATGATCTGCAGGCTGTCGGCCGGCAGCCCCTCCGGCGGCGTCACCCCAGGCCGGAAGGCGCTGACCTTGTAGAGCAGCGAGGTGGCGGCCCGCTCGGGATCGACAAGGGCGATGCCGAGATCGGTGGCGTAGGAGACGTCGCGCGTCCAGACATAGGTCCATTTCTCGCCGGTCTGGAAGCAGTCGCAGGGGATCGGCTCGCCATAGCGATAGGCACCGTCGCGGATCGAGCTGACGGCATTGAGGCGGGCATCGTCGATCGCCTGGGTGAACAGGGCGTCAAGCAGCAGGCTGCCGGTGAGCGTGCGCAGGTCCCCCGGCTTGTCGGAGAGCTGGCGCTCTTGCGGCGCGCCTTCCCGCTGCGGCGCCGTGGTGCTCATGTCGAAGGTGCGCGCGCCGTTTCCGGACGTGGTCAGGCGCACGCGCACCGTATCCGGAGCGCAGGCCTCAAGGGGATGCGGCGGAAAAGCAACGCTCAGCTCGGACATGGTTCCTCCCTTGCACGGCACGCCTTCCAGCGGCCGATTCGGTTCCCTGTCCCGGACTATACGATGACCGAGGCCGCGAGCGGAACGGCGATCAGACGGTGAAGCCGTAGAGCGTCCATTCCTGCTCGGTCACCTCGATGGCGAGCTGGTCATGCTCGGCGCGCTTGATGGCGACGAAGGCCTTGTGGAAGACCGGACCCAGCACGGTGCGCAGGAACTCGGAGCGCTCGGCCAGATCGATGGCGTCGAGCCAGCTGCGCGGCAGCGAGGCGCGACCGTCGACACGCGGCCCGCCTTCCAGCGGCGCGCCGGGGTCGAGCCGCTGTTCGATGCCGTCCAGTGCGCCGGCCAGCGTGACCGCGGCAACCAGATAGGGGTTGGAATCGACGCCGGCGACGCGATGCTCGAAATGCCGGCTCTTGGCGCCCGTGGCAGGCACGCGCAGCGCCACATTGCGGTTCTCGATGCCCCAGTCGTCGGACGCCGGCGAATAGGAGGTGGAGGCGAAGCGGCGCCAGGAGTTGAGGAAGGGCGCCAGCACCAGCATGGTGTCGGCCACGGTGTGGCGGATGCCGGCGATGGCGTTCAGCATCAGCGGGCTGAGGGAACCGTCCGCCTGGTCGGCGAAGAGATTGGCACCATCGGAATCGGCGAGCGACAGATGCAGGTGCATGCCCGAGCCGGCCTCGGTGCCGAAGGGCTTGGCCATGAAGCAGGCTTCCATGCCGAACCTGCGGGCGCAGGACCGGATCAGCCGCTTGGCGATGATCACGTCATCGGCGGCCGACAGCAGGTCGCGATAGCGGATGGTCAGCTCATACTGGCCGACGGCATATTCGGAGATCAGCGCTTCCAGTGTCAGGCCGAGATGTTCGGCACCGGCGTAGATGGCCTCGAACAGCGGCGCCATCTCGTCGAGTTCGTCGACCGCCATGGTGTTGCGATGGGGCGAGCGGCGGCCGGTCAGCGCATAGCGGGCCGGATGATAGCGGCCATCGGCGCCGCGCTCGCGATCGATCAGATAGAACTCGAGCTCGAAGGCGCCCTTGGGCGCGAAGCCGGCGGCGCAGGCCCGCTCGATCTGGCGCACCAGGACGGGACGCGGCTCGGCGACGAAGGGCGTGTCGCCATCATACATGGTGACCAGCACCTGGCCACGGCCGGTGTGCGGCATCATGCCGAGCGTGCCGGGCAGCGGCCAGCAGCGCTTGTCACCGCCGTCGGCCACCACGACGCCGGAACTTTCCACGTCATAGCCGGCGACATCCTGGCCGAACAGCGAGGCGGGCATGGAGCGGCCGGAGGTATAGAGCGACTCAAGCTCGTGCCGGCGGATGATCTTGCCGCGGCCGATGCCATGGCAGTCGGTCATGACGATGTCGATCGCCTGGACGTCGGGATAGCGGGCCAGGAAATCCAGAGCCTCGTCGATGGATGCGCCCGCAGGCGAGGAAAGGGTCATGGTCGAACTCGTCTTGCGGAACCGCCAGTCCGGCCGGGCGCGGGCCGGCTCGTCGGTCATCCCTGGTGTTTCTACCCATCCCAGAACAACGGAACACTGTGCATTTCCCGCTGTCATGGCACGGCGTTTTACGATCTGCGATCGCAAAATTCAAGCTTGGAACGCAAGCCTCAGCGGGCCGGCGGCGGCGCGAAGACGTCGCTTTGCAGCAACTGTTCGGCGCCTTTGGAGATGTCCATCCGGATCGCCTCGGCGGCAGCCCGCCCGTCACCGCGCTCCAGCGCCTCGGCGACTTCCTCGTGAAAGTCGATCTTGAGGATCTCGCCGAAGCCGGCGGCGAAACTCGTGCCCAGCTGACGCAGGAAGGGACCGACCTGCAGCCAGAGCGTCTCGATGAGGAAGAGCAGCGACTCCGAGCCGCTGGCCCGGTAGATGAGGAACTTGTACTCGTGATTGCGCAGCAGATACTCGTCGACATCCTGGCTGCGGGCCGCGTCGGTGAGGGCGGCGCAGCTCTTGCGCAGGCTGCGCAGGTCGGCCTTGCCGATGCGGGCGACGGCCGCCTCGGTGGCCGCCGGCTCGCAGATGAGGCGGCTGGCGGTGAGGTCGGCGAAGCGATCGCGCGTCATTGCCGGCAGAACCAGCGACCCGTTGGGCAAGGGTTCGAGCGCCTTCAGCGCCTGCAGCTTCTGCAAGGCGGCGCGGACCGGCATGTCGCTGGTGCCCAGCTCCTGCGCCAGCTTGCGCGAGGTGAGCTTCTGGCCCGGCCGGATGCGCCCGGCCATCAGGGCGTGGTTGAGGCGGCGATAGACCAGCTCGTGCAAGGGCACAGCATCGATGGTGCCGAGACCTATGGACGGCGTCTCCTTCACGTGCATCTCCCCCGAAACAGGAACGATTTTCTGCCTCCGTTTAGCACCGCCGCACCATGCCGAACAAGCGGAGCTTGGTCCCTCGGTTTGAGTGCTTAGCCGAAGGGCGATCTTGATTCGCCCGGGCGCTTTGGCCACGGTCGCCGCCGGGAGGAGCTTCACTTTCTGCGACAGCATGCCGCATGCACCGGACTGACCACCGGGTGCGAGCGGATGATGGCCGCAAGGCAAGCCCGCTCGCAAGCCGGCTCAAGGTCCACCTTGACGGCCAACATGCGGCCTTGGCGCAAGCCACCGCCGCAACACAGAACGGGGCGGCACAGTCCCGCTGGAAACGCCTGGAGCACCCGCCGATCATGTTGAAACAACATGATCGAAAAGCGGCTGCTCAAGCTCTTGACTCTGGAGCGATTTCTTGTCGACCTGACGATTCCGTCAGGTCGGAAAGCGCTCCAGGAACCGTTCACCGTGGGTTCTTGATCCCGCACCACACAGGTGGTGGCGGGAGCGGGAGCCCTTGCCGCCAGATCCGGTGCCCAACGTCCTCGTCTCGCGCCCATGCCGCCTGCAGGACTGCCGCATCGAAGCCTCGACCCGGATGCCCCCTGATGAAGTCCCCTTCCCACATTCTCGCCTCCACCGTCCAGGACAAGATCATGTCCGCCGATGCCGCCGCCGCCCTCATCCCCTCGGGCGCGACGGTGGGCATGAGCGGTTTCACCGGTTCGGGCTATCCCAAGTCGATTCCGCTGGCGCTCGCTAGCCGCATCGAGGCCGAGCATGCGGCCGGCCGGCCGTTCAAGGTGAGCGTCTGGACCGGGGCCTCGACGGCGCCGGAACTGGATGGAGCGCTGGCCAAGGTCGACGGCATCGAGTTGCGCCTGCCCTATCAGTCCGATCCCACCTGCCGCGAGCGCATCAACGCCGGCAAGATGGAATATATCGACATCCACCTGTCGCATGTGGCCCAGCACGCCTGGTTCGGCTTCCTCGGCAAGCTCGACTATGCCGTGGTCGAGGTTACCGCCATCCGCGAGGATGGCAGCCTTGTCCCCTCCTCGTCGATCGGCAACAACAAGACCTGGCTCGACCAGGCCGAGCACGTGATCCTCGAGGTCAACAGCTGGCAGGACGCGCGGCTCGAGGGCATGCACGACGTCTACTATGGCACGCAGGTGCCGCCGCACCGCAAGCCGATCCCGATCGTGGCGGCCGGCGATCGCATCGGCGAAACCTATCTGCGCTGCGACCCGTCGAAGATCGTGGCCATCGTCGAAACGCACGCACCGGACCGAAACACCGCCTTCACCCCGCCCGACGAGACATCGATGGCGATTGCCCAGCATATCATCGACTTCCTCGGCCATGAGGTGGGCAAGGGGCGCCTGCCCAAGGAGCTGCTGCCGCTGCAATCGGGCGTCGGCAATGTGGCCAATGCGGTGATGGACGGGCTGGAACACAGCCCCTTCACCGGCATGACGGCCTATACGGAAGTGCTGCAGGACGGCATGCTGAAGCTGCTGGCCTCGGGCAAGCTCAGCTTTGCCTCGGCAACGGCGCTGTCGCTGAGCCCGGACGGCTATGCGGAGTTCCTGCGCAATCTCGATTTCTACCGGCAGCGGGTGCTGCTGAGACCGCAGGAAATCTCCAACCACCCGGAGGTGATCCGCCGGCTCGGCGTCATCGCCATGAACGGCCTGATCGAGGCCGACATCTATGGCAACGTCAACTCAACCCATATCGGCGGCACGCGCATCATGAACGGCATCGGCGGTTCGGGCGACTTTGCCCGCAACGCCTACCTGTCCTTCTTCATGACGCCGTCGACCGCCAAGGGCGGCAGCATTTCCTCGATCGTGCCGATGGTCACCCACGTTGACCATACCGAGCATGACGTGCAGGTGATCGTCACCGAACAGGGCCTTGCGGACCTGCGCGGGCTCTCGCCCAAGCGGCGGGCCAAGGCGATCATCGGCCATTGCGCCCATCCGAAGTTCCAGCCGGCACTGATCGACTATGTGGAGGAAGCCGCCCGCCGTTCGCCGGGCCAGCACACGCCGCACCTGATGGACGAAGCCTTCGGCTTTCTCGAGCGCCGCGTGAAGGCCGAGACCACGCCGGCCCAGTGAGGTCGGTTGCGACGGGGCATCAGACGTGCCTGATGCCCCGCGCTTGTGTCGGGTCAGCCCTTGCGAACGTCGAAGCTGGCGGTCAGGTCAGCCGTGGAGTCCCCGCCCACGAAGACGTCGAAGGTGGTCGCGTCGAGCACGACCGAGCGGCTCGCCGCCGACCAGTGGCTGAGCTCGTCGGGCCCGAGGGGGAAGGACACCGTCTGCGTCTCGCCGGCGGCGAGCGGAATGCGGCGGAACCCCTTCAGCAGGCGCACCGGACGGGCCGACGAGCCGTGACGCTGGTGGATGTAGAGCTGGACCACCTCGTCGGCGCCCACCTTGCCGGAGTTGGTGACGTCGACACTGACGGTCAGCGTGGCGCCGGGGGCGATTGCGCTGGCCGACAGGCGCAGGTTGGCGTAGCTGAAGCGGGCATAGCTCAGGCCATAGCCGAAGGGATAGAGCGGGCTGTTGGGCTCGTTCCAGTAGCGCTCGGCCGCCCAATCGGGCTTGTGCGACTTGAGCTGGGCGTAATGCAGGGGGATCTGGCCGATGTTGCGCGGCCAGGTATAGGGCAGCTTGCCGCCCGGCACGGCGTCGCCGAACAGCAAGTTGGCGACGGCAGCGCCGCCTTGCGAGCCCGGATACCAGATGCCCATGAGCGCGCGGGTGTAGCTGCCCTTGAGATCGAGCGGGCGAGCCGCCATCAGCAGCAGCACGACCGGCTTGCCGGTGCCGATCACGGCGTCCATGAGCTCCTGCTGGCGGCCGGGCAGATCCAGCGACGACCGCGAGGCGTGTTCACCGATCTGCACCTGGCCTTCGCCGAGCACCAGGACCACCACGTCGGATTTGCGGGCGAGATCGACGGCGCGCTGGATGCCGATGGTGTCGTCGACGATCGGGCGCGGCGTCTGCTTGTGCTCGTCATTCTCGAAGATCGACTTGAAATAGCGGCCGGGCAGCGTCACGCCCTGCGCATAGTCGACGCGGGTGGCCGCACCGACCTTGGCGCGGATGCCGGCGAGGACGGTAACGGTCTCGCTGTCGTCCTGTTCGAAGATCCAGGGGCCGACGGTGTCGCGGGCCGAATCGGCGAGCGGGCCGATGACGGCGATGGACGCAAGATCGCGCGGCAGCGGCAGCAGGTCGCCGTCGTTGCGCAGGAGCACCGCGGACCGTTCGGCGGCGCGGCGGGCAGTGTCGCGATGGGCCGGGCGGGTGAGCACGGCCTCGGCCTCCTTGACGTCCACGTAAGGATTGTCGAACAGGCCCATGCGCACCTTGGCTTCCAGCACCCGGCGCACGGCAATGTCGATGTCGGCTTCCGACACCTTGCCCTCTGCCACCGACTGGGGCAGCGTCCGATAGGCGGATTCGCCGAAGGGCGGCGCCATCTCGAGGTCGACGCCCGCGTCGAGGGCGCGCAGACCGGCGTCGGCGACGTCGGCGGCATAGCCGTGGGTGCAGAGGTCATAGGCGGCGCCGGCGTCCGTGACCACGAAGCCCTTGAAGCCCCAGGTGTCGCGCAGCACGTCGCTCAGCAGCCACTTGTTGCCGGTGGCCGGCACACCGTTGAGGCCCATGTAGGCGCTCATGATGTTATAGGCGCCAGCGTCGATGGCGGCCTTGAAGGGCGGAAGGTAGACGTTCCACAGCTCGTTGTCGGAAATGTTGGCTTCGTCATAGTCGCGGCCACCGATGGCCGCGCCATAGCCGGCGAAATGCTTCGGGCCGGAGATCACGTGATCCGGCGCGCCCACATAGGCGCCCTGGAAGCCACGCACCTGGGCGGCTGCCATGGCGGCGCCGAGATAGGGATCCTCACCGGCGCCTTCGATGATGCGGCCCCAGCGCGGGTCGCGGGCGATGTCGACCATGGGCGCGAAGGACCAGTGCAGGCCGACGGCGCGCGCTTCGGCGGCAGCAACGGACTGGCCTTCCTCGGCCAGGTCCGGGTCCCAGCTCGCGGCAACGGCGATGGGGACGGGCATGGCGGTGCGCAGGCCGTGGATGACGTCGTAGCCGAACAGCAGGGGGATGCCGAGACGGGTCTGTTCCACCGCGATCTTCTGCAGGCGGTTGATGTCCTCGGCGTTGGGCACGAACAGCATGGATCCGCAGCGGCCGGCGGCAAGCTCGGCCTCGACGCGGCGCGATTCCTCGGGAACCCGCAGGAAATTGAAATACTGGGTGATCTGGCCGGCTTTTTCCTCAAGGGTCATCTTGCCCATGAGTTCGTCGACAAAGGCCTTGATCTCGACGTCGCTCTTCTCTTTGCTCACCGCGTCTTCTCCCACTCCATCCGGCGCCGCTCTCCACGCGGCTCCTCGTCCCCATTCCTAGACCGAGGAAGGCGTGCTTGACCAGCCCCGTGCGAGGACGGAGGGGACCGGGGTCATGACGGGAGAGGCTCGAAGGGCCGGAAAACGATCAGAAATGGACGAGGTGAACACGGATATGTCAACGCCATCCGCTCGCATTCAAGCGGAGGAAAAAACAACGGCGATGTCGTTGAAAAGAAATTCTGGCGGAGAAGGAGGGATTCGAACCCTCGATAGAGTTTCCCCTATACACGCGTTCCAGGCGTGCGCCTTAAACCACTCGGCCACCTCTCCAGCGGCTCACCCAAGGACAAGCCGTCGGCGCGCAATATACTGATGTTGCGAAGCGGCGCAAGGGACTTTGGCACTTTTTTATGTGGTGGCTTTGCGAGCCGTGAAAGCTTGCAAAACCTTGATTTCATTTGCGGCTGAAAGCGCTCAGGCCCATTGGGCCGGGCGCGCTTCCAGCGCGCTGGCCATGGAATGGCGCGCGCCCTCGACGCGACGGACGAGTTCGCCGTTGATCCGAGTGATCAGCGCGCCGAGTACCGCCTCGGTGATCTGGCGGCGTTCGCCCTTGCGCTCGACCAGCGCCGGATCGCGCAGCGGCCAGCGCAGCGTCGCATATTCGGCGAGCTTGGCGCATTCCGGTTCGGTCCAGGTGACCGTGGCAAGGTCGACCACGATATGCGGCTTCAGCCCGCCGGGCAGGTTGAAGATGGTCCAGGACTTGGGCTCAAGCCCGTCCGTGGGGATGGCCCGCTGCTGCAGGGCCATGCGCGCTTCCGGCAGGATCACGGCGGCAGGGCGGCTGCCGGCGCTGAAAGCGCGATAGCTGCCGTCGGACCGCTGGTTGACCAGCGCTTCCGCCATCAGGGAGGTGGCGCTGTTGGTTTCACACAGGAACAAGATGTCGACTGTCTGCATGACGAAAACGCCTCTGATTGCCTTCGCCGCCGCCTGATCCTTGAACAGGCCGTGACTGAGATATCCCATGGCAATGACCTCCGGACGTTCAGTGGCCCGCCGAACCGCAACGGCCAGCGCCGGGCGTCGTCGCCGCCTGAGATGCCCTGAACCCATGTAGCTATGATGACAGCAGGATCAAAGGCAGGCGACAGCGCCTTTCGAAGGGTAATGCAGGATGCGCGCCAAGTTTTGGAGATGCGACGAAAGTCGCTCCGGAAGCAGATCAGCAAAACGCTTTTGCGGGCCAGACGCCAGTCTCGTCCCGGACAGATGAAGACTGAGCGCGGAGGGAAGGGGCGAACACAAAACCAGCATGCTCACGAATTGAGCATTCGAGATGCACTTCAGGCGCCGAGTTTCTGTATTTCGGCCAACAAGAACGTATCAGCCCGTTTCACGGCGGGTTCCAGCCATCCCTCGCGGGAGGGCCGGGGCGGGAGATCGCCGCGCACCTGATCGCCTCGCGCGATCAGCGCGGTCAACGCCTGAGGCACGCAGCCTGTTCCCAATTCGCGTGTAGCGGACTTGGCGGCCAGCAGATCTTCGATGGCGCGGCATTCCTCGCCGCTCAACTCGATATCGCCGACGAGGTCCTGAAAGCGCATGGGGGGCAGCTTCTTCCAGCCGCGGTCGCGCATCCACATCAGCGCAGCGATGGGACGCAGAAGGTAGAACAGCTTCTTGAGCGGGAATGGTGCCCCGATGTCGACATGCCCCAGACCGGTCGAGATCAGTCCCGCGTAATGACGGGCGGCGAGACGGGGATCCACGATGTGTTCAAGCAAGGACGCAAGACGCGCCTGGAATCCGTCCGGGTCACAATAGCGGATCGGAGCCGTTGCCCATTCAACGATGACGGCGTTGCCCTTGAGGGCCAGCTTCAGGGCCTTCCTCAGATCCCAGCCGTTGACGTCCAGATCCCCTTCAAGGGGAAACTCGATGACATCCCGCAACGGGACGAGGCTGGCATATTCACGGGCCGGCCGGACATAGAGGAAGCGGCAATCATAATCGCTGTCAGGGGATGGAAAGCCCCAGGCGCGGCTGCCGCTCTCGATCGCCATCAAGAGCCTTGCGCCGCGATTGTCGGCAATGCGTGCAAGCCTGGCATCAATAGCCGTCACAACGGCCGGATCAAAATCTGCGGGCAGGCGCCGGCCCTGCCTGAAGAGCACCGTGCCGTCCTCGATGGCCGCCATGTTTCCCCCTTGGGAGGAAGAGAGGCAGGCGCGAGGAGCCAAGCCCTCAGACCTGCCGCACCAACCTCAGAACTGGCGTTCCAGCAGCATCTTCTTGGTTTCGGCGATCGCCTTGGCCGGGTTGAGGCCCTTGGGGCAGGTCTGGGCGCAGTTCATGATGGTGTGGCAGCGGTAGAGACGGAAGGGATCTTCCAGATAGTCCAGACGCTCGCCGGTCGCTTCGTCGCGGCTGTCGATCAGCCAGCGATAGGCCTGCAGGAGGATGGCCGGACCGAGGTAGCGCTCGCCGTTCCACCAGTAGCTCGGGCAGGAGGTGGAGCAGCAGGCGCAGAGGATGCACTCGTAGAGACCGTCGAGCTTCTCGCGGTCCTCGCGGCTCTGCAGCCATTCGGTCTGCGGCGTCGGCGATTCGGTGTGCAGCCAGGGCTCGATGGAGCGATGCTGGGCGTAGAAATGGGTGAGGTCGGGCACCAGATCCTTGACCACGTCCATGTGCGGCAGCGGATAGATCTTCACCGGGCCGGCGATCTCGTCCATGCCCTTGGTGCAGGCCAGCGTGTTCATGCCGTCGATGTTCATGGCGCAGGAACCGCAGATGCCCTCACGGCAGGACCGGCGGAAGGTCAGCGACGGGTCGATCTTGTTCTTGATGTAGAGCAGACCGTCGAGCACCATCGGGCCGCAGTCGTCAAGATCGACGAAATAGCTGTCGATGCGCGGGTTGCGGCCGTCCTCCGGGTCCCAGCGATAGACGCGGTACTCCCTCAGACTGGTCGCCCCGACCGGCTTGGGCCAGACCTTGCCCGGCGTCATCTTCGAATTCTTCGGCAGCGCAAGTTCAACCATGTCGCCTATTCCCTGGCTAAGATCCGTTGTCAACGCAGCCCACCGTACGAGCTACCAACTGCATGTCATCTCAGGCGGGCACCGTGGCCCCACTCATCTCGAGCAAGGAGGTGCAATGCATCCTGCGCGCCGCGGGAACGTGGGTGCTCCAATTCCGCATGGAGCACTGGCTCCCGCTCGCATCGAGTGTTTCATGCCGCCTTTGTTACCCAATCCTGCACGTCCCCGGTCAAAATCTCGGGAACGCATACTTTTCGTCATCGTCCGACTTTTCTGAACAAAAACTCTCGCCTCTTGTCCTGGGCACACCGGTAAAGTTCCAGGACATCCTTCGATACAAAGTCAATTGCACAGACAGAGTTTCGCCCGGGGAACATCCCAGATCCGGCTACTGGAGATGCTGACACACCCACAAATATGCCAGAGAGAGAGTATTGCCCCTCCCCCTTTCGCTCACATGTAGACAGAGGTGCATTTCTTCCAAGATCTGCGCATGTCTTCTTGAAGAAGGAAAACCTGAAACGCCCGTTCGAAGAAAAGCTGTACATCTCTCCTTTAACATCGCCCGTTTTGCTGCCAGACGAACAAAACGTATTCATCGCGTCCGCATTGCACCAGTCGCCGGCAATTAACTCCTGGAAGCGCTGCTGAGGCAGTGCTTCCCGTTTTGCCAAGGCTTTTTCTACATCGAAACGCGACTTTGTTTCCGGCTGCACGACGGGACTTGGACCTTTCGCGCAACTCGAAAGCAGCGCTGCAACAATCCAAAGAGCACAAATAGAAGCCGGCTTCCCATAACCACTCATAATCTCATCCAGCCGCACCGCAGATACCCCGCGACCCAACGAACTCAGTACACGCGCGCCTTCGGCTTGATGTACTCGATGTCCGAAGTCATCGTGTAGGTGTGCACCGGGCGATAGTCGAGCGAGGTCTTGCGCGCGCCTTCGTCGATGAAGGCGAGCGTGTGCTTCATCCACTCGACGTCGTCGCGGCTTGCGTAGTCCTCGCGGGCGTGGGCGCCGCGGCTTTCCTTGCGGTTGGCGGCGCCTTCCATGGTGACCACGGCCTGGATGATCAGGTTCTCGTATTCGAGCGCTTCGGTCAGGTCGGTGTTCCAGACCAGCGAGCGGTCGGTGACCTTGAGATCGGAGCCGGCAGCCCAGCAATCGTTGATGAGCTTGACGCCCTCTTCCAGCACGTCGCCGGTGCGGAACACCGCGCAGTTGTTCTGCATGGTCTTCTGCATGGAGAGGCGCAGTTCGGCCGTGGTGCTGGAGCCGTTGGCGTAGCGGGCCTTGTCGAGGCGCGACAGCGCGAACTCGCCGGCATCGGCCGGCAGATCGGCATGGCGACCCGTCCGGTCGATGGTCTCGGCGCAACGGTGACCGACGGCACGACCGAAGACCACGAGGTCGATCAGCGAGTTGGAGCCGAGGCGGTTGGCGCCATGCACCGACACGCAAGCGGCCTCGCCGACAGCCATCAGGCCCGGCACCACCGCATCGGGGTCGCCGCCGACCAGCGTCAGCACTTCGCCGTGATAATTGGTGGGAATGCCGCCCATGTTGTAGTGCACAGTCGGCAGCACGGGGATCGGCTCGCGCGTCACGTCGACGCCGGCGAAGATCTTGGCGCTCTCCGAGATGCCCGGCAGGCGCTCGTGCAGGATGGCCGGATCGAGATGATCGAGGTGCAGGTAGATGTGGTCCTTGTTCTTGCCGACGCCGCGACCTTCGCGGATCTCCATGGTCATGGAGCGCGAGACGACGTCACGCGAGGCAAGATCCTTGGCCGACGGCGCATAGCGCTCCATGAAGCGCTCGCCCTCGGAGTTGGTGAGGTAACCGCCCTCGCCGCGCGCGCCTTCAGTGATCAGGCAGCCGGCACCGTAGATGCCGGTGGGATGGAACTGCACGAATTCCATGTCCTGCAGCGGCAGGCCGGCGCGCAGCACCATGGCGTTGCCGTCACCGGTACAGGTGTGGGCGGAGGTGCAGGAGAAATAGGCGCGGCCGTAGCCACCGGTCGCCAGCACGGTCTTGTGGGCGCGGAAGCGGTGGATGGTGCCATTGGCAAGATCAAGCGCCACGACGCCGCGGCAGGCGCCGTTCTCCATGATCAGGTCGATGGCGAAGAATTCGATGAAGAACTCGGCGCCGTAACGCAGGCTCTGGCCATAGAGCGTGTGCAGCATGGCGTGGCCGGTACGGTCGGCGGCGGCGCAGGTGCGCTGGGCAGGGCCGCCCTCACCGAACTTGGTGGTCATGCCGCCGAAGGGGCGCTGATAGATCTTGCCGTCTTCGGTGCGAGAGAAGGGCACGCCCCAGTGCTCAAGCTCGTAGACGGCGGCCGGGGCGTTGCGCACCAGATATTCGATGGCGTCCTGGTCGCCGAGCCAGTCGGAACCCTTGACGGTGTCGAACATGTGCCAGCGCCAGTCGTCCGGCCCCATATTGCCGAGCGAGGCGGCGACGCCACCCTGGGCGGCGACGGTGTGCGAGCGCGTCGGAAACACCTTGGTGATGCAGGCGGTGCGCAGACCGGCTTCCGAAGCACCCGTCACGGCACGCAGACCGGCACCACCAGCGCCCACCACGACCACGTCGAAGGTGTGGTCGATGAAGGGATAGGCGCGGCCGTTGACGTTGAAGGACTTGTTGACGTCGGCCATGGGTCAGGCTCCGAAGGTGATCTTGAGAAGCGCGACGGCGGCGGCAAGACCGATGAAGGCGCAGAAGAGATTGTTGAGGATGAGCGAGGCGATCTTCAGCTTTTCGCCGTGGACATAGTCCTCGATGATTACCTGCATGCCGAGCTTCATGTGATAGACGCCGGCGCCGATGAAGCCGAGCATGAGCGCGGCGACCAGCGGATTGCCGAGCGTATGGACAACCGAGGCATAGTCGTCGCCCTGCAGCTTCAGCACCAGGATGATGTAGACGATGGCCAGCAGCAGGCTGGCCGCGCCGGTGACTCGCTGGTGCCAGAAATGATGGACGCCGGACTTGGCCGCGCCAAGGCCGCGGGCGCGCGCCAGCGGGGTGCGCATGCGGGAGGGCTTGCTCATGATAAGTCTCCGAAGGCTCAGGCGACCAGAATGCCGATGACGGCAATCACCGCGGTGATTGCCAGGGAGGCGACGATATTGATCTGGGCCATGCGCGTAGCTGTGGCCTTGTCGAGGCAATAGCCGAAATCCCAGAGGAAATGGCGGATGCCGCCAATGGCGTGGTGCACCAGCGCCCAGGCAAAGCCGAGCAGGACCAGACGGCCGAACCAGGAGGAATAGATGCCGTTGACGAAGGCGAAATACTCCGGACCGCTGGCGGCGGCGACCAGCCACCAGACCACGAAGAGCGTGCCGACATAAAGTGCCCCGCCGGTGATGCGGTGAACGATCGACATCATCATGGTGAGGATCGGCCGGAACACCTGCAGGTGCGGCGAAAGCGGGCGGGAAGCGGCGGTGCGTGCGTCAGCCATCAGGTCGGTGTCCCCCGGGTTCCTTTGGAAGTGGCAGCTTCCTGAGCCACCCTCTGACGCTTACGTAAGCGTAAGGATAGCTGTGAATATGAGTTTCTTCTAACGGCTCGGGGGGCGTCCGTCAAAGGTGATCTTGCGCTGCACTATGGGAAAATGCGCAAAGGCCGCGCAAGTAAGACCAATTGTGATGCGCGAAGACGCCGCAAGCGCGGGAGAAATGTGGCGATCATTCTCACGTTGCTTTGGCGCGGGAGACCATTGCCCGGCGTCCCGGGCCATGGCGCAGCATACGGCAACCGCCCCTTACGAATACGGCAGCCTGCCAGCCGAGCCCGGGGCGCCGCCGAATCGTATCTTGAATGACCGCGTCGGCATTGCCATATAGGTCGGGTAACTGCCGGATGCCTCCTGGAGGGTCCGGATCCAAGGTCGCTACCGTCAGGACTTTGCAGACATGACACGCATGGCAGGATTTTCGAGCCCCTTCCTCCTGGGGTTCGACGAGATCGAGCGGGCTATCGACCGCGTCACCAAGGCCGCCAGCGACGGCTACCCCCCCTATAATATCGAGCGCATCGAGCGCGACGAGCCCAACGGCGATGTCATCCGCATCACGCTTGCGGTGGCTGGCTTCACGCGCGATCAGCTGGACGTTTCCGTCGAGGAAAACCAGCTCGTGATCCGCGGCCGACAGATCGACGACAAGAGCCGGCAATATCTGCATCGGGGCATTGCCGCGCGGCAGTTCCAGCGCAGCTTCGTGCTGGCCGAGGGCATCGAGATCCTCGGCGCCGATCTCAAGGACGGCCTGCTGTCCATCGATCTGGTGCGACCGCCGCTTGAGCGCGTGATCCGAAAGATCGAGATCAACGGGCTCGGCTAAAGCTGCCGGTCGGCATAAACACCCCGGTAGGGAATTCCTGATACTGTTTGACTTCGCCGTTTGGTCTGCCGGTCTGGCACCGAAGGGTGACTGTCCTCTGTGCCCGCCCTGTCGGGACACGTGAGGAGAGGAGATGCGTCATGCTTACCGATTACAATGTCACCTGCTCCGACGGCAAGGTCATGCCCGATGCGGCCTTCCTGCAGCTCGGCGGCGGCGAAGTTGCCTATCTCAAGACCGTGCGGTCCGACGAAGTCCTGGCCGCCTATCCCGGTTATCTGGACCTGGCGCCCGGTCTGACGCTGTGGTCGCTGCATTCGGCCGACGGTCGTCCCATCATGCTGACCGACAGCCGCGAGGCGGCGCTGGCCAATGCCGTCGAGGCCGAACTGGTGACCGTGTCGGTTCACTGATCCGCGACAGCTCCGGCGATGCGGGCGAAGTCCCCGTCCGCCGGATGAAGGCTGAGAGCCTGCCGTGCCACCACGGCGGCGTCTTCCGTCCGACCTAGCTCCGTCAGCAGCAGGATGCGGCGACGGGGAACTTCCTTGAGATAGCGCTTGGTGAGTCCCGACAGGGTCTCGTCGGCCCGTATGGTCCGCTCCAGAGCCTCGAGGCACTCGAGCGCCGCGCCCCTGTGTCCCTGGTGTTCGAGCACCGCGGCACGCAGGAGTTCGACGCCGGGATTGCAGGCCGGCGGCATGGCGGCAAGACCGCCCAGATCCACAGCATTGCCCTGAGCAAAAGCAAGGCTTGCGGCTGCAAAGGCCCGGTAGCCGTCCCAATCGGCGACATCCACCACAAGACTGCGGGCCGCGCATTCCTCCCGCACATCCCGCGCAAAGGTGGCGATCACCTTGCGGATGATGTTGAGGCTGTAGAGGTGATCGTGCAGTTCGTGGCTTGAGGCAAGCGTCGTCAGGCGCACCGTCGCCGGCAGCGCTGCGGCCGCGAGCCGTGCAGCAACGCCGGCGTCATAGGCGTCGAAGAGGCCCGTGACGATCTCGATGCGGCCGTCACGGACAGCACTCACCAAGGCCGCGATATCCGGTTCAGCCGCATCCGCCGTGAGCCCGGCAGCGGCTGACTGGCTGGCCGGCTCGCCGATGCGGAAATCCGGTGAAAAGGCGAAGACGCGCGCCTGCGGCCAGCGGGCCGCCGCGGCCAACGCCGCAAATCCGCCCATGGAGCTGCCGTAGAAGATCAGGTCCTCGGCGCCGGTCATGGCTTGCGCCCGGGCGATCGCTGCGTCGATGGCCGCGTCTGCACCGCGATACCAGGCGTTGTCCGGCTGATTGAGGAAGAGGCAGGCGTGGGTGGTGCGGGCAAACAGACGCTCCAGCCCGAACTTGCCGTCGGGCACGCGCACCTGGCTGAAGACGACCACAAGTCGCGCACTGCCGCGTCCGGCCTTGAGGCGCATCCGCAGGCTGCCACTTCCCTCGTCAAAAAGCACTTGCCCTGCGTCCGCGACCGTTTGCACCTGTTGCGTCTCCCCGCCTTCTCGCGCAAACCGTCTGAGGAGGCACCATGACTGATTCGACCTTCCCAAGGGCCGATGCCCAGCCGCGAGCCGGTCGCATTGCTGCGATTGACCTCTTGCGCGGCCTCGCGCTGATCGCCATGGCGGTCTACCATTTCTCCTGGGATCTCGCCAACGTTCATCTGGTGAAATGGGGCGTTGCCTCCGATCCGCTGTGGCGCGACTTTGCCAAGGGGATCGCCGGGACCTTCCTGATGCTGGCCGGCATTTCACTGGTACTGGCGCACCGCGACGGGATCGACATCACCCGCTTCACCGGGCGGGTGCTCCGCATCGCCGCCGGTGCGGTGCTGGTGTCGCTGGCCTCGTGGTACATGTTTCCGGATGCCTGGATCTTCTTCGGCATCCTGCACATGATGGTGGCCGGCAGCATCGCCGGACTGCTGGTCCTGCGCCTGCCGCCGATCCTGCTCCTGGCTCTTGCGGCCGGGGCCATGGCCCTGCCGGTCTATTATTTCAATCCGGCCCTCGATCCCCTGCCCTATGCGGTCATAGGTCTGTCGGACACGGTTCCGGTGTCCAACGACTTCGTGCCCTTCTTTCCTTGGATCGGGCCGATGCTTGCGGGCATGGCCATCGGTCGCTGGATCGTCAACGGCAGCATCCGCCTGCCGCAGGGATTGCCCAAGAGCAAGCCGCTCGGGTTCCTGGCGACGCTCGGCCGCTGGAGCCTGGTCTTCTATCTGGTGCACCAGCCGGTGCTCTTCGGCATCGCCGAGGGCCTGGCGGCGATCCTTCCTGTCGATCCGGTGGTGGAGCGTGTCACCTTCATCAACGACTGCAAGGCCGAATGCGGCAACTTCGGCGCCGGTGAGGGCTATTGCACCGCCTTCTGCGGCTGCGTCGCCAGCTCGCTCGATGGCACCGAGATCTGGAAATCGCGCGGCCCCAATGCCAGCTTCGGGCCGCTGATCGCTACGGCCGCCTCCACCTGCCAGGGGGCGGGCGATGACAGCAATCCGGCCGCCGACGACCCGTCCGACGATTGACGGCATGAAAAAGGGCCGATCCATCGGACCGGCCCTTCCAGCAACTTTCAGCCCTTGAAGCCGATCACTCGCTGACGACACCCTCGGCGGCTTCGCGGCGATCCTGCTCCTTGAGCTCGTCGATGCGCGGCATGGACATGATCGAGTAGCCCGAATCGACGAAGTGGATCTCGCCGGTGACACCGGTGGACAGATCGGACAGCAGGTAGAGCGCCGAACCGCCGACCTCATCGATGGTGACGGTGCGCTTCAGCGGCGCATTCTTCTTCTGGAAGTTATACATGAGCCGCGCGTCGGTGACGCCGGCACCGGCCAGCGTCCGCACGGGGCCGGCCGAGATGGCGTTGACGCGCACCTGATCCTCGCCGAAGTCGGCAGCCAGATAGCGCACCGAGCTCTCAAGCGCGGCCTTGGCCACACCCATGACGTTGTAATTGGGCATGACGCGGGTGGAGCCGCCGTAGGTCAGCGTCAGGATCGAGCCGCCGTTCGGCATCAGGGCCGCAGCGCGCTTGGCGATCTCGGTGAAGGAGAAGACCGAGATCACCATGGTGCGCGAGAAATTCTCGCGCGTGGTGTCGGCGTAGCGCCCCTTCAGCTCGTTCTTGTCGGAGAACCCGATCGAATGCACGAGGAAATCGATGCTGCCCCATTCGGCCTTCAGCGTCTCGAAGACGGCGTCGACAGAGGCGATGTCCTCGACGTCGCAGGGGATCAGGAACTTGGAACCCACTTCCTCGGCCAGCGGCTTCACGCGCTTGCCGAAGGCATCGCCCTGATAGGTGAAGGCAAGTTCGGCACCCTGCGATGACAGGGCCTTGGCGATGCCCCAGGCGATGGAGTGATTGTTGGCAACACCCATGATCAAGCCGCGCTTGCCGGCCATCAATCCAGTCATCTCGTCCAACCTTGAAACAGAAAAAAGGTCAGCCGCCGGGCGCTCATGGCACCGCGGCGGCCGTGAAACATCGTCATCAGGCGACGTAGCGCTGCAGAACCAGCGTGGCGTTGGTGCCACCGAAACCGAAGCTGTTGGACAGCACGGTGTCGATCTTGGCGTTGTCGACGCGCTCGCGCAGGATCGGCATGTCGGCGAAGGCCGGATCGATCTCATCGATATGGGCGCTCTTGCAGATGAAGCGGTTGTTCATCATCAACAGCGAGTAGATGGCTTCCTGCACGCCGGTCGCGCCGAGCGAATGGCCGGTGAGCGACTTGGTGGCCGCGATCGGCGGGCACTTGTCGGCACCGCCGAACACGGTGCGGATCGCCTCGATTTCCGGGGCGTCGCCAGCCGGCGTCGAGGTGGCGTGCGGGTTGATGTAGTCGATCTTTTCCTTGACGGTCGACAGGGCCTGACGCATGCAGCGCACCGCGCCTTCGCCCGAGGGGGCGACCATGTCGTAGCCGTCAGACGTCGCGCCATAGCCGACGATCTCGCCGTAGATGCGGGCGCCGCGCGCCTTGGCATGTTCGAGCTCTTCCAGCACCAGCACGCCGGCGCCGCCGGCGATGACGAAGCCGTCGCGGTTCTTGTCATAGGCGCGCGAGGCGGTGGACGGAGTGTCGTTATACTTCGAGCTCATGGCGCCCATGGCGTCGAACAGCACGCTGAGCGTCCAGTCGAGCTCTTCCGATCCGCCGGCGAACATCACGTCCTGCTTGCCCCACTGGATCAGCTCGTAGGCATTGCCGATGCAGTGGTTGGAGGTGGCACAGGCCGAGGAGATCGAATAGTTGACGCCCTTGATCTTGAACCAGGTGGCCAGCGTCGCCGAGGCGGTGGAGCTCATGGCCTTGGGCACGGCGAAGGGGCCGACGCGCTTGGGCCCCTTGGTGCGGGTGATGTCGGCCGCTTCGACGATGGTGCGGGTGGACGGACCGCCCGAGCCCATGATGATGCCGGTGCGCTCGTTGACGATGTCGCCTTCCTCGAGACCGGAGTCGGCGATGGCCTGCTCCATGGCCACGTGGTTCCAGGCGGTACCGCCGCCATGGAAACGCATGGCGCGCCGATCGACGACGGCGGCCGGGTCAAGTGTCGGCGCGCCGTACACCTGGCAACGGAAGCCGAGTTCGGCGAAGGACGGCGCATGGGTGATGCCCGACCTGGCCTCGTGCAACGACGACAGGACTTCCTGCGTGTTGTTGCCGATCGAGGACACAATGCCCATACCGGTGACGACGACGCGCCTCATGACAATATTCCTTGATCTGTGGTGGCCGAATGGGTGCCCTCACGAGGTCGCCCGGCCAGCTTAAGTCCATATGGCCCTGTGCGCCCGGCCTTCAAGTCCGGTGGCGCACAGGCCCGAAATGCCGATCAGGCCTTGAACAGGCCGACCTTGAGATCAGTGGCCTTGAAGACCACCTCGCCGTCGGCCTTCACCCAGCCGTCGGCAATGCCGAGCACCAGGCGGCCGCGCATGACGCGCTTGAAATCGACGCCGAACTCAACCTGCTTGGTGGTCGGCACGATCTGGCCGGTGAACTTCACCTCACCGGTGGAGATGGCGCGCCCGCGGCCCGGCTCGCCGAGCCAGCCGAGGAAGAAGCCGGTCATCTGCCAGAGGGCGTCGAGGCCGAGGCAGCCCGGCATCACCGGATCGCCCTTGAAATGGCAGGGGAAGAACCAGAGGTCCGGCCGAATCTCCAGCGTGGCGCGGATGTAGCCCTTGCCATGCTCGCCGCCGTCTTCGAAGATCTCGGAGATGCGATCGAACATCAGCATGGGGGGCATGGGAAGTTGGGCGTTGCCGGGACCAAACATCTCGCCGCGTCCGCAAGCCAACAGGTCTTCGTAGTCGAAACTGTTCCTTCGCCCGCTCATGCTCTTTTATCGCCTCGCTTGTCGTTTTTCTGACCCGGGCCGACATTTTCGTATGGCCCGTTGCAATCCTGTCTCATAATACCCGGCGAGCGCCTGACACTCCCGAAAATCCTGCCAGCGCCAACGGCTTCAAGGAGCCTGCACCGAAACGGCCGCCGGAACGTGGGTTGCCGGCCGCCTCAGGATTTCCGTGGCATCAACGGCCTCTGACGCCGGTCTTCATGCGAAGTCCGGCCTGCAGAGGCTCTGCGCCCCGCACGGTAAAGTGGGCGATCTCTAACACAGGTCACAGCCCATCGAAAGCCTCGCCAAGTGCGCATCACCGGCCTTTTTTCGTTGTCTTGCGCTTGGCCTTCGAATTGCATATTATTTGAGATTGGAAATCCGGATTGCTTGTCCTGTCGCGGACAATTGGGCCGGCAGACCGGATCAGAGAAATGGAACGTATTTTGCCGACTGAACGACAGACCCGCAGCCTCGACGATCCCGAGACCGAAGTGAACGCGCAGGATCGGCGCGTGTCTGCCGCCTTTCAGATCAGCCCGCGATCGCGCCTGCGCGACGCCGGCCTGAGGCCGACCCGCCAGCGCGTCGCCCTTGCCGACATTCTCTATTCCCGTGGCCACCGGCATGTGAGCGCGGAAGAACTGCACGCCGAGGCGGTGATTGCCCGCGTGCCGGTGTCGCTTGCCACCGTCTACAACACGCTGCACCAATTCACCGAGGCCGGTCTGCTCAGGGAAGTGGCGGTCGAGGGCACACGCACCTATTTCGACACCAATGTGGACGACCACCACCATTTCTATGTGGAAGGCGAGAGCCGCATCTTCGACATTCCCGGCAAGGGCCTGGATGTGGGCATGCTGCCGGAAGCCCCCGAGGGCATGGAGATCGTCCGCGTCGACGTGGTGGTCCGGCTGCGCCCCAAGGCGGGGCGCAACTGATCAGCCGATCGGCGCGTCAGAGCATTCGACACCGTCCAGCCAGACACGGCGCGGCCTGAGGCCGTCGTCGAGCAGCAGCATGTCGGCAATGCGCCCGGGCTGCAGGCTGCCGCGCGTCGCGTCGATCCGCAGGAACCGGGCCGGATAGAGCGTGGTCATGCGCAGGGCTTCTTCGCGGCTCAACTGCAGATGCTCGACGGCAAAGCGCAGGCTTGCGGCCATGTCGATGTCGGCGCCGGCCAAGGTGCCGTCGTCAAAGGTCAGTCGCCCGTCGGCGCGCGTCGCGAGCCGCCCCCCCAGCGAGAAGCTCGTGGCGTCAACGCCAACGGTCGGCATGGCGTCGGTGACGATGAAGCACTTGCCCGGCCCCTGCTTGGCGCGCAAGGCGAGATCGAGACAGGCGGGATGCACGTGATGGCCGTCGGTGATCATGCCACACCAGACCGACCCGCTGTTGAGGGCAGCGCCGACCATGCCCGGCGCGCGATGGCCGAGCGGGCTCATGGCGTTGAAGAGATGGGTGATGCCACGCGCGCCGGCATCGATGGCAGCCATGGCCGCGTCATAGGCCGCGTCCGTGTGACCGAGCGAGACGATGACGCCGGCGTCCGCCAGCCGGCGGATGAGGCGCGGCGGCGCCTGCTCGACGGCCAGGGTGACCATCAGGACGCCGATGGCCGGACGCGCCGCGATCAGCCTGTCCACATCGGTGTCGTCGAGCGGACGCATCAGATGGGCAGGATGAGCGCCCTTGCGCGCCGGAGCCAGATGCGGCCCCTCGAGGTGGACGCCGAGCACGCCGGCTTGAACCCCGGCCGCCGCCACCGCGGCGTCGAGCGCTTGCTCGGTGACCGCCTGGGTGTCGGTCACCAGCGTCGGCAGCAGACCGGTGGTGCCGTAGCGGCGGTGCGCGGCGGCAATGCGGCCCATGGCGCCGGGCGTGCGGTCGTCATTGAGGAGAACGCCGCCACCGCCGTTGACCTGCGCGTCGATGAAGCCGGCGGTGAGGAGGCCGCCCTCAAGGTCGACCCGCTGCGCGGCGCTCGGGATCTCCGACGGCGCGCACTGACCGACAACCCGGCCGGCTTCCACCAGCAAGGTCCTGCCGGAGACAATCCTGTCGCCGTCGAACAGGTCGGCGCCGGTGAAAGCGGTCAGGGTCATGTCAGCGGGTCTCCGTCACCTTGGCGAGATTGACCGGACGATCCGGATCGAAGCCGCGCGCCAGCGAAATGCCCTCGATGAAGCGATAGAAGGACAGCGCCATGGCGATGGCATCAGTGATGCCGTGACCGGTGGAGACGGTCGGCAGGTGGGTGCCCGGCAGGCCGTTGCGGGCCGTTGCCGTGAAGATGTTGCCGCCGGCGCCCTTCAGCTTCTCGATGCCGGCGATATTGGCGGAGGCGGCCGCGTCCTCGGGCACCAGCGCCAGCACGGGGAACTGGTCCTGCACCAGGCGCAGCGGCCCGTGCATCACTTCGGCGGCCGAGAAGGCTTCCGCGTGCAGCGCGCAGGTTTCCTTGCACTTCAGCGCGATTTCCTGGGCAACCGGAAAGCCGGTGCCACGGCCGACGACGAACATGGAGTCTGCGTGGGTGAAGACGCGGGCGGCCGGCGACCAATCCATGCGCAAGGCCATGGCCAGGTGGTCGGGCAGCGCTTCGAGGGCGCGCAGCAGGTCGTTGTCGGCGGCCCATTCGGCGACGATGCGAGCGGCAGCGGCAACCGAGGCGATGAAGCTCTTGGTGGCGGCGACCGAGGTTTCCGGACCGGCGTGCAGCGGGATCAGCGCATCGGCCTCACGGGCAAGCGGGCTGTCCTCGACGTTGACGAGCGCGATGGCGAAGGCGCCGCCAGCGCGCGCCTTGGCCTGCAGGGCCACGAGATCGGGGCTCTTGCCCGACTGGGACACCGACAGCACCGCGCCGCCCTGCATCTTGAGAGGCGCGTCATAGATGGAGGCGATGGAGGGGCCGATGGAGGCGACCGGCGTACCGATCAGGATCTCCGTCGCATATTTGAAGAAGGCGGCGGCGTGATCGGACGAACCGCGGGCGCACGTTGCGAGCGGTGAGGGGGACAGCTGGCGCAGGTGGCGACCGAGGTCGCGGAAGTTGGCCGCTTCCTCGGCGAAGAGGCGCGCGACCACATCCGGCGCTTCGGTCGTCTCGCGCAGCATGGCGGTCATTGTCGTGGTCATGGATCTTTCCCCGGATTGAGTTCGGCGACGAAGTCATAGGCGTCGCCGCGATAGAAGGAGCGGGTGAACTCGACGACGCGGCCGTCGGCGAGATAGGAAATGCGTTCGATCTTGAGCGCCGGCGCACCGGCGGCGATGCCCAGATGCTCGGCCTCGACGGCGCCGAGGCTGACGGCGCGAATGCGTTGCATGGCGCGGGCCGGGCGGATGCCGCGGGCCCGCAACACGGCATAGAGGGACTCGTTGACCTCCGACGGATCAGCCAGGAGCGCTTGCGGCAGGCTGGACATTTCGAGCGCCATGGGCACGTCGTCGGCAAAGCGCAGGCGATAGATCCGGCAGACCTTCTCGCCGAGCGTGATGCCGAGCGTCATGGCCTCCGACGAGGACGGAAGCGAGATGGTGCTGTCGAGCACCCGCGTGGCCGGACGCATGCCGCGAGCCCGCATCTCCTCGGAGAAGGAGGTGAGACGCGACAGCGGCTGTTCCACCTGGCGCGGCTTGCTGCCGATGAAGGTGCCGGCGCCTCGGCGGGGCACCAGGAGGCCTTCGGCGGCAAGCCCGCTCAACGCCTTGCGGACGGTGACGCGGGAGATGCCGAAGAGGGTGGCAAGGTCGCGTTCGGCCGGCAAGGCATCGCCGGCTTGCAGCCCACCCGCCGCAACGGCGTCGCGCAGGGCCGCCTGCAGGCGCATGTAGATGGGCGCCGCCCCGGGAGCATCGCGCCAGGACGTACCGATCACGTCTGCGAGCGATGCCATGGCGCCTACTCCCGCTTGAGACCGCGCGCCATGCGCAGGGCGCCGTCGAGCGCGTTGCCCAGGGGCTCGGTGAGGACGGAGGAGAGGTTGGCGGCCAGATGGGGGCGATAGACGGCGGCAAGACCGCCGACCAGGGCGATACGGGCCGCACCCTTGCTGACGAGCCGGGACACCAGTCCCTCGACCTCGGACACGGCCTCGGTGCGAAGCTCGATGGCGACGGGGTCGCCGGCTTCGGCGTAGGTGAAGACCATGGGGGCGAACTCGGCCCAATCCCGCGGGATGGCCTTGAGCGCCCAGGCGAGCATGGTGGTCTCGCTGTCATCAAAGCGCGCCATGATGGCGTCGGTGAAGGGCGAGGCGGACTTGATGCCTTCAAAGCCGAGCAACGCACGCCGCGCCGCCCGATGGCCGACGACGGCACCCGAGGCACCATCGGACAGGGCAAAGCCCCAGCCGCCAACCCGGTAACTCTCGCCGTCGAGGCGACCATAGCCCTGGCTGCCGGTGCCGAGGATCAGGATGGCGCCGTCCTGTCCGTCATGGGCGCCGACGCAGGCGGTCTCGGCGTCGGAGGTGACCATCTGCGCCGCAAAGCCGAAGGGCCAGGCCGTCAGCGCCGCCGCTTCGCGCGGGGAGTTGCCGCCGGCCATGCCGAGGACGGCGTGCACACGTCCGAAGGCGGCGTCCGTCAGGCCCGCCTCGGCAAGCGCCGCGCGGGTGGCCGTGAGGATCGACTGGGCGGCACGGTCAAGATCGGTGGTGATGTTCGAGGGACCGCCGGTACCGCTGCCGAGCGTGATCCCATCCGCATCGCTGATACGTGCGCGGCAGTTGGTGCCACCACCGTCGATGCCGAGGAAGAGGGGGGAATCCTGTGCAGGCAACTTCGAGTCCTTCGCGAGTCCTGGATAATACCAATGGCGCGCACCACGCCTGATGGCGCTGCCCGCTCCCTTAGCACCGCGTGCGGATTGGTTTCAATACCAATTCGATTGGCATTATCGCCCGCGATCGAGACTGCCGGAAAATGTGATTGTCTCGCAGTCACTTAAGATGAGCGCGAGATTCAATGAAAATCATGTCAGGGGCGTGACAAGAGTCCGCCTGCGCAATTGGCCTTATGGATTTAATACCAATGCGAATGGATTCATCGGGGTTGCGTCAGGTCACCCAACTGAATCGGCGCGAGCAGCGCCATGCGGACATCGTCATGGGCGACGCCGTCCACGAGGAAGGCGCCCCGCGAGACGCCCTCCTCCTGAAAGCCGACCTTGCGGTAGAGGGCGATGGCGCGAAGGTTGTCGGCCCGGACGATCAGCTCGATCCGGCGGTAGCCCACCTGCCAGCCTGCGGCAATGGTGGCCTCGATCAGGGGAAGGCCATGTCCCTTGTCTCTCCAGCCGGGCAGCAGCCCCATGCCGAGAACGGCCCGGTGGCGGAAAACTTCACGGTCGGAGAATCGCGTGAGGTCGCACCAGCCGACCACGGCACCGGCATGGGCGAGGACATAGCGCGGATCCCCGCGCTCGGTGCATTCCTGCACATAGGCGCGCGCCGCCTCAAGCGGTGGCGTATCGAGAAAGGACAGGTATTTGCGCTCGCGCGAGACAACCCCGACCGCCTGGCGCAGGCTTTCGAAGTCTTCTTCCCTGTAGGGACGAAGGATGGGGGTCTCTTGCGGCATCGAACGCTCCCTTGGAGGATGGCGCGGGCAGCGAACCACCGTGGATGCGGTGAGTCAAAGACAAAAAGCGGTGGCGTGCCAGTCCGCACGTCACCGCTCCAGTCAATATCTGGCTGAATGTCAGCCCCCCGTTTCGGCCTTGCAGCAGACGATCGGGACCTGCTGCTCAAACTCTTGAATCCGGAGCGATTTCTTGTCGACCTGACGATTCCGTCAGGTCGGAAAGCGCTCATGGCGGGCCGACCGTGGCAACCGGCCTTACTTGTCGAGGCCGGCCACCAGCATGTATTTCTTCTCGACGAATTCATCGAGGCCGTGGTGCGAACCTTCGCGCCCGAAGCCGCTCTCCTTGATCCCGCCGAAGGGGGCGAGCTCGGTGGAGATCAGGCCCGAGTTGATGCCGACCATGCCATACTGCAGCTTCTCGGCCACGCGGAAGATACGGCCGACATCGCGCGAGAAGAAGTAGGAGGCGAGGCCGAACTCGGTGTCGTTGGCATAGCGGACCACTTCCTCTTCGGTGTCGAAGGGGAAGACCGGGGCGACCGGACCGAAGGTCTCCTCACGCGCCACCTTCATGTCCTGCGTGACGCCGGAGATGACGGTCGGCTCGAAGAAGGTGCCGCCGAGCGCATGGCGCTTGCCGCCGAGCACCACCTTGGCGCCCTTGGCGAGCGCGTCGGCGAGGTGCTCTTCCACCTTGTCGACGGCCTTTTCGTTGATCAGCGGACCCTGGGTGACACCAGCCTCGGTGCCCGAGCCGACGTTGAGCTTGGCCACTGCCGCCGTCAGCTTCTCGACGAAGGCGTCATAGATGCCGCGCTGGGCGTAGACGCGGTTGGCGCAGACGCAGGTCTGGCCCATGTTGCGGAACTTCGACACCATGGCGCCTTCGACGGCAACGTCGAGATCGGCATCGTTGAAGACGATGAAGGGGGCGTTGCCGCCGAGTTCCAGCGCCATCTTCTTGAGCGTGCCGACCGACTGGCGGGCGAGCAGCTTGCCGATTTCCGTCGAGCCGGTGAAGGAAACGACGCGCACGGCCGGGTGCGAGGTCATCACCTCGCCGATCGGCGCGGCGCGGCCGGTCACCACGGAGAGAACGCCGGCGGGAATGCCGGCGCGTTCGGCGAGCGCCACCAGGGCAAGCGCGGTGAGCGGGGTTTCCATGGCCGGCTTGATGATGGCGGTGCAGCCGACGGCGAGCGCCGGCGCCACCTTGCGGGTGATCATCGCAGCCGGGAAGTTCCACGGCGTGATGGCGGCGACGACGCCGACCGGCTGGCGGATCACCAGGATGCGGGCGTCAGCGCGGTGCGAGGGCAGCGTCTCGCCGTAAACGCGCTTGGCCTCTTCGGCGTAGAACTCGATATAGGCGGCGGCATAGTCGATCTCGCCACGGGCCTCGGCCAGCGGCTTGCCCTGCTCGGAAGTGAGGATCAGCGCGAGATCATCCCGGTTGGCGATGATCAGATCGAACCAGCGGCGCAGGATGTTGGAACGCTCCTTGGCCACCTTGGCAGCCCAGGCCTCCATGGCGGCGGCGGCATGATCGATGGCGGCGGACGTCTCGGCGGCACCGAAGTTCGGCACCTTGGCGATGACGGCACCGGTGGCCGGGTTGGTGACGTCGACGGTGCCTTCGCCCACCCAGGCGCCGTTCACATAGCAGCGGGGGATGAGAAGCGTCGGGTCCTTGAGAGCGAGGGTCATGGCACGGCCTCCGAAAGGAAGGGCGGCCCGCAAGGACGCGGCACCGCCGAAGAAGATGCGAGAATTGCAAGGGAAAGACCGGGGCCGAGGCCCCGGTCCGGCAGATCAGCCCTTGGCTTTGATCAGGGCCGCCTCGAGCTTGTCGAGACCCTCGTTCAGGATCTCGTCCGAAGCGGTCAGCGGCACCAGGATGCGGATGACGTTGAAGTTGACGCCGCAGGACAGAAGGATCAACCCGCTCTCGATGGCGGCGGCCGTGATGCGCTTGGTGGCGTCGGCGTCCGGCTCATAGGCACCGTGCGACTTGACGACGTCGAAGCCGATCATGGCGCCGGGGCCGCGGATGCCGCTGATCGGCACCACGTCGTTGCGCTGGGCGATCTTGGCAAGGCGGGCCTTGATGGTGGCGCCCATGGTGTTGGCGCGCTCGCAGAGCTTCTCTTCCTCGATCACCTCGAGCACGGCCAGAGCGGCGGCAAGCGCCAGCGGCGAGCCGGCATAGGTGCCGCCGAGACCGCCGGCTTCGGCGCCGTCCATGATGGCGGCCTTGCCGAGCACGCCCGACAGCGGGAAGCCGCCGGCCAGCGACTTGGCCATGGTGACCAGGTCGGGTTCGACGCCGGAATTTTCCATGGCGAAGATCTTGCCGGTGCGGCCGAAGCCGGTCTGCACTTCGTCGGCGATCAGCACGATGCCGTGTTCGTCGCAGATGGTGCGCAGCGCCACCAGCAGATCCTTGGGCGCCTCATAGAAGCCGCCCTCGCCCTGCACGGGCTCGACGATGATGGCGGCAACGCGCGAGGGCTCGACGTCGGCGCGGAACAGGAAGTCCAGCGCCTTCAGCGTGTCGGCCGTGGTGGTGCCATGGTCGGCGATCGGGAAGGGCAGGTGATAGATCTCGTTCGGCATCGGGCCGAACTTCTTCTTGTAGGGCAGCACCTTGCCGGTGAGGCCCATGGTCATCATGGTGCGGCCGTGGAAGCCGCCGGCAAAGGCGATCACCGCCGAGCGGCCGGTGGCGGCGCGGGCGATCTTGACGGCATTCTCGACGGCTTCGGCACCGGTGGAGAAGAAGATGGTCTTGGCCGGGCCCTTGAAGGGAGCAAGCGCATTGATCTTCTCGGCCAGCGCCACATAGGGCTCGTACTGGGTGACCTGGAAGCAGGTGTGGGTGTAGGCGTCAAGCTGGGCCTTGACGGCGGCGATCACCTTGGGATGGCGATGACCGGTGTTGAGCACGGCGATGCCGCCGGCAAAATCCACGTAGCGCTTGCCTTCCACGTCCCACAGCTCGGCATTCTCGGCGCGGGCGGTGTAGACGGGATAGGCGTTGCCGACACCGCGCGGAATGGCGATCTGGCGACGGGCAACGAGTTCGGCATTGGTGGACATGGGCAAGGCCTCCGGTTTGGGTTGCGGCATCAAACCGGGAAACAGCCCACAGGTGGAGCCGCAAAATCCACACCCGAGCGGTGACTAATTATCACCACATCGCCGCATCTCCTCGGCGAGCCAGCGGCGCAGCTTGACGAAGGCGGCCTCGCCCCAGCGCTCGGCGCTGGTCTGCACCACATAGGCGCCGAGGTGGATGTCGGTGGCCATGAGCTCGACCAGCCGCCCGGAAGCGAGCTCGTCAGCCACCTGCAGCCGGTTGACCAGCGTGACGCCCTGCCCCATCAGCGCCGCCTCGATGGCGACATTGGCATACCACAGACGCGGCCCGGCGAGCGGCGGCACGGGGTCGAGCCCTGCCATGGCCAGCCAGCGGCGCCACTGCTCGCGGCTTTCCTCGTGGATCAGCGGGCGCTGGGCGAGGTCTTCGACCGAGGTGACCGCGCCGTGGGTCGCCAGAAAGGCGGGACTTGCCACCGGGAAGAAGCGTGGCGACAGCAGTTCCTCATAGCGCACGCCGGTGACGGGGCGCGGGTTGAAGCGCAGTTCCACATCGGCCTCGCCACGCGTGAGCTCCGGAGGCTGGTCGGTCGGGCGCAGGACGATGTCGAGGCCCGGCAGCAGCGCTTCCAGTTCGTTGAGGCGCGGCATCAGCCAGCGCACGGCCAGGCCGGGCACGCACCAGAAATTGAGTTCGCCCCGCGTTCCTGCCGGCTTCAGCGCCTCGGTCGCCTGCGCGATCACCTCGAAGGCGAGCGCGGCCTGCTCGAAATAGCGCCGCCCCTCGGGCGTCGGTTCGCTGCCGCGCGGGCTGTTGTCGATCAGCCGGACACCGAGAAAGGCTTCGAGATTGTGCACGTGCCGGCTGACCGCCGAATGATCCACGCCGAGTTCATGGGCCGCCTTGCGCACCGAGCCCAGGCGCGCCACCGCCTCGAAGGCGCGCAGGGCCACGAGCGGCGGCAGCCGGCGGGTCATGGCTGAACCGTCTCCGGGACCTCAACCGGTTCGACTGCAGCAGGCCGCGGCACATGGCGCAGCCAGCCGGTCTCGTCCATGACGCCCAGACGGCCAAGCAGCCGCGTCATGTGTTCGGGCACCGGCGCTTCGGCCTCGATGACCGGCTTCTTCTTGTAAAGGGGCACGGAAATGTGGCGGGCATGCAGGTGCAGGCGCTTGTCGACGCCTCGGGCGAGGTCACCGCCGTAGACGCCGTCGCCGACGATGGGGCAGCCCAGAAACGCGGTGTGCACCCGCAGCTGATGCGTCCGGCCCGTGCGTGGGAAGAGGTCGACGACCGAGAGCTTGTCGCCGCGCGCCACGACGCGATACTCGGTCACCGAGGGCTGACCGGACGGATCGACCTTCATCCACCAGGAGCGCTTGTCGTGCACCTGCTTGGCGAGCGGCGCGTCGATCACCCCTTCGTCCTCGGGCATCTGACCGACGACAACGGCCAGATAGGTCTTGGCGATCTTCTGGGAGGCGAACATCTCGCCGAGCTCCCGGATCGAGCGACGATGGCGACCGAGAACCAGGCAGCCGGAGGTGTCCTTGTCGAGCCGGTGCGCCAGCTGCGGTGGGTTGGGCAGGCCGAATTGCAGTGCCGGGAAATGCTGGTCCAGCGTCTCGCCACCGCCAAAGCCGCCGTGCACCGGGATGCCTGCGGGCTTGTCGACGATCAGCATCTGGCCGTCACGGTAGAGAATGCGGGCGATGAGTTCGTCGTCAGTCATGAGTTGTTGCTGGCCTGCGGCATCGGGGGGAGCGACGCTCGCTCCGTTCGGCGCAGCTATAGCGCCTTCCCGCGATTGCCACAATCAGACGGCCGCTCGCTCAGTCAACCAGTTGCGAGGTGGCGCAGGACACGCCGGAGACGGACAGATCCATCTGACCCGGCTTGACGCCGAAGGTGGCAAAGGCGCTGGAGAAAATCTCGTTGAGGCCGTCGGCCTTGTCGTTGATGGCCTGGGCGAGATCGGCGCGGACACCGCTTTCGGTCATGTCGGGCTGTGGCCGCTTGAAGGTGACGACGATGTCGGCGTCACCGGCCAGCTTGCCGAGGCGATTGCGCAGGTCGATGGGGGCGCGCAGGCTGCGCATGGTCGGGCCGCTGGCCGCCGTCGGGAAGACGATGGTGATCGGCGGGTCGTCGGCAAAGCTCTCGCTGCCCTGCCCCCAGGCGATGACCGTGTCGGTGGCGATCAGCGGAACATATTTGCTGTCGGCGGCGCCGTCGGCCTCACTGTCCGCGGGCTTGAAGATGGCTAGGCTGGCCCGCACCGGCCTGCCGTCCACGGTGATGTCGGACCCCTTGCCGTCGCACTGGATGGTTCGCACCACGGCGTCGCCGGCGGACAGGCGCACTTCCACGGGCAGGGTAAATTCGACAGCGTCAGCGATGGCGATGCCGCGCACCTTGACGCGGGCGGCGATGCGCATGGGCGCCGTGGCAATCGTGCTGCCCTCGCTGGCGACGAGCGCGGCGACGGTCCCTTCGGCGGATTTGGCCGTCGACAGGTCGAGGTCAACGAGATCGATGCCGTCGAGGGGATTGACGACCGTGACGCTGACCGGTGCCTCGGCCAGGATGGCGCGCAGGAGGCCGCCCACAAGATCGATGGCGCGGATCGACAGGAGTTCTTGCGGGAAGCCGACTTCGGAGGCCTTGAGGCCTGAGGCAAAGCCGAAGATCGAGCCGAGTTCGACTTCCGTGCCCGGCTGGGCGCCATGCTCGGCCAACCGCCGCAAGGCGGCGACGGCGGCGGCGTCGAAGGCGGAGAGGTTGGCCTGTGCAGCCAGTTGATCGGCGGCGGCGGTCAACACCTTGCCCGGGCCGAAGCGCGTCCGCAGTATCTGGTCGAGATCCGGGGGGGCATCCGCCGTCTCAGCCGCCTCGAGACGGGAGACCAGATCCGGCAAGGCAATGGAGACCTGCGACAGCACCCGTCGATCGTCGATATCCAGATGTACACCGTTGCCGAACAGGGCCTGTTCGATGGCGCCGGCGATGGCGTCATTGCCCGGGGCAGCCATGCCCTTGATGGCGAGGCCCACGACGCCGGTGCGGCGCGCCATGGCGGTCGCGGCGACCGGCCAATATTTGTATCCGACGAAGGCGCCGAAGGGCAGGACAGCCTGCCCCGACACGGTCACACGAACGATGTTGCCGCCCTGCGACTGCTCGACAAAGGTGTCGCCCCGCAAGATCCCGGACTTGACGTCGGCCTGCAGGCGGCTTTCCGCCCGGCTTTCGATCACATGCCGGACCGTGGTGCGAATGCCATCGGCATTGCGGGCGGCAGCAAGGGCGGCCTCGTCAGCGGTTTCGGACACGAGCCGCCTTGCAGTTGCGACGGTGCGCATGTCCGACCAGGCGGCCATGCCGACCAGCAGCAGGAGCAAGGCAGCGCTCATCGCCGCGACAAGTGGCCAGGCCAGTCCCGGATGACGTTCGTGAAGTGTGTTCCAATATTGAAGCAACGTCGACCGAGCCTGATTCTTCCCTGGGCCAAGTTTGCCCATCCCGCCGAAACCGGGCACTTTCCAGCCCGGCACGCGGTATGCACAACCA
The DNA here is from genome assembly GCF_021864535.1 of Oryzibacter oryziterrae. Taxonomy (GTDB): domain Bacteria; phylum Pseudomonadota; class Alphaproteobacteria; order Rhizobiales; family Pleomorphomonadaceae; genus Pleomorphomonas; species Pleomorphomonas oryziterrae. The sequence goes on along the minus strand of NZ_JAKJIC010000004.1, from coordinate 17,467 downwards.
TACGGAGCATTTTTCTTTGCGCCCGCCCTCAAATCTAGCGGCGACGAATGTTAATAAAATGTGACCATTGCCGCATTTGGACATGTCGGGCGGGCTTCGCAGGCGCGATTTCCTCGCGATGCCACACCCATCGGGCCATACACCTCGCAGAACCGGCAAGTTGCTATGAAAATTGCAGAAATTGCCTATGGGGTACTGCTTAACGCCCCGCAGCGAACGTCGCGGAGTTTTTTGGCACCAGGGCCGTCGAAAGTCGACACCCCCGCAGTTTGGCGCGCAGCCTGTTTGAAGCCATGTGAAAAATGTGATAATCACAACATCATGTGAAACAGGCGAGATGAGCATGGCCGGCAATAGCGACGAACGAATGGAGCGCCTGGGGCGCGAGGTGGCCGCGCGCGGCGTCTTGCGGCTCAAGGATGCGGCCGCCCTGCTCGGCGTTTCGGAGATGACCGTGCGGCGCGACCTGGCCGGCGCCCGCGATCGTCTCACCTATCTCGGCGGTCATATCGTGGCGCAGGGCGATGGCGGACCGCAGGTGCCCTATCAGTTCGAGCGGGAGGCCGACAGTCGGGCTGCCAGCAAGCGGGCCGCCTGTGCCCACGCCGTGCCGCTGATTGCGCCCGACAGCACCATCTTCATCGATTGCGGCACCACGCTCGCCCATCTCGCCGAGCAGTTGCCGACCGGATTTGCGCTGACGGTACTGTGCTATTCGCTCAATGTCGCCGAGCGGGTCGCCCATCGCAGCGACATCAGGCTGATCCTGCTTGGCGGGCTCTACCACCCCGAATCAGCCTCCTTTGCCGGAGACGCCGGAGCCTCCCTCAGCTGGTTCGGCATCAACACGGCTTTCATCTCCGCCGGCGGGGTTGACCCGGCCCGTGGGGTCAGCTGCTCGCATCTGCATGAAGTGCCGATCAAGCAGCAGGCGATGGCCTGTGCGCAGGCCTCCTATCTGGTGATCGACGGCAGCAAGAAGGGGCGCGTTCGTCCTGCGCTGTTTGCCGGGCTGGACGACTTCGCCGGTCTCGTCACGGAAGACGGGCTTCAGCGGTTCCCGGGGCGCAGCGCCGCGCCAGCAGGCGGCGCGACTTGACAGTCGCCCTTGCGAATGTCAAGATTATAACAATATGTCATCATAGTCACATTTGCGGACCCTGCGCGTCCGCAATCATCGATTGTTTCTGTTGACAGCTGCCTCGTCACGCAGCGGAGGATCCTTTCCCATGCCCGCCGACAGTTCAGTTCCGACGTCCGGTCCGACCTCTGAGACCAGCAGCAACCACGAAAGGCGCAATGTGCCGGGGCCGCTGGAGCTTGAGGTGATCGAAGGCTTGCGCGTCAACCTCTCCGCGGTCGAGCGGCGCGCGGCGTCCTTGCCGGGCCGGCGCACCGTCAAGAAGGATGCGCAGGCTGCCTGGCTGCTCAAGGCCGTGACCGAGATCGACCTCACCACGCTCTCGGGCGACGATACGCCGGAGCGCGTGAAGCGCATCTGCGCCAAGGCACGCCAGCCGGTGCGGCAGGATATCCTCGACGCGCTCGGCATGGGGGATCGGCGCATCACCACCGGTGCGGTCTGCGTCTACGGAACCATGGTGCCGCATGCCGTGGCAGCCCTCGAAGGATCGGGCATTCCCGTGGCCGCCGTCTCCACCGGCTTTCCCGCCGGTCTGGTGCCGCATGACCTCAAGCTCAAGGAGATCGAGCGGTCGATTGCCGAGGGCGCGTCGGAGATCGACATCGTCATCACCCGCGAGCATGTGCTGACCGGCAACTGGCAGGCGCTTTACAACGAGATGCGCGACTATCGCCAAGCCTGCGGCGAGGCCCATGTGAAGGCCATTCTGGCGACGGGCGATCTCAAGACGCTGCGCAATGTCGCCCGTGCATCCATGGTTTGCATGATGGCCGGTGCCGACTTCATCAAGACTTCCACCGGCAAGGAAGGCGTCAACGCCACGCTGCCGGTGACGCTGGTGATGGTGCGCATGATCCGCGACTATCAGGAGATGACCGGCATCAAGGTCGGCTACAAGCCGGCCGGCGGCATCTCGCTGGCAAAGGATGTGCTCAACTATCAGATCCTGATGAAGGAAGAGCTGGGCCGCCGCTGGCTGGAGCCCGACCTCTTCCGCGTCGGCGCTTCGAGCCTGCTCGCCGATATCGAGCGGCAGCTCGAGCATCATGTCACCGGCGCCTATTCCGCCTTCAACCGCCATCCCCTCGGCTGATCCGCACTTTCGCGTCGATCGCCTTTCCTCCCGAGTTCGAAGGAACCAACAGATGTCCGTTGCCAGCTATTTCGACGACCTGTCCTACGGCCCCGCCCCCGAAGCCGATGGCGACGTGCGTGCCTGGCTGAAGCGCCATGAGCCCGGCTTTGGCCTGTTCATCGGCGGCAAGTTCGTGGCCCCGTCGTCGGGTGAGTTTCACACCGCCCATGAACCTGCGACCGGCAAGGATCTCGCCCGCATCGCCATGGCGACCAAGGTCGACGTGGACGCTGCCGTTGCCGCCGCACGCAAGGCTCAGGGCCCGTGGTCGCGCCTTTCGGGCCACGCCCGCGCCCGCCATCTCTATGCGCTGGCCCGCATGATCCAGCGGCATGCCCGCCTATTCGCCGTGCTCGAATCGCTCGACAACGGCAAGCCGATCCGCGAGACGCGCGACATCGACGTGCCGCTGGCGGCCCGCCATTTCTACCATCATGCCGGCTGGGCGCAGCTGCAGGAACGGGAGTTTCCCGATCACCAGCCGGTCGGCGTGGTCGGCCAGATCATCCCGTGGAACTTCCCCTTCCTGATGCTGGCCTGGAAGGTGGCGCCGGCGCTGGCGCTCGGCAACACCGTGGTGCTGAAGCCGGCCGAGTTCACCTCGCTGACCGCCCTGCTGTTTGCCGAACTTGCCGCCGAGGCTGGACTGCCCGCGGGTGTCCTCAATGTGGTGACCGGCTCGGGTTCGGTGGCCGGCACGGCCATCGTCGAGCATGAGGGGATCGACAAGATCGCCTTCACCGGCTCGACGGAAGTGGGTCGGCTGATCCGCGAGCGTACCGCCGGTTCGGGCAAGTCGCTGACGCTGGAGCTTGGCGGCAAGTCGCCCTTCATCGTCTTCGACGACGCCGATCTTGACGGCGCCGTGGAAGGCGTGGTCGACGCCATCTGGTTCAACCAGGGCCAGGTGTGCTGCGCCGGCTCGCGCCTCCTGATCCAGGAAGGCGTGGCGCCAAGGTTCCTCGCCAAGCTCAAGCGCCGCATGGGCACGCTGGTCACCGGCCATCCGCTCGACAAGTGCATCGACCTCGGCGCCATCGTTGACGAGAGCCAGCGGCGGCGCATCGACGCGCTGGTGCAGAAGGGCGTGGCGGAGGGTGGCGAACTCTACCAGGCCGACATTGCACTGCCCACGGGCGGCTGCTTCTACAAGCCGACGCTGATTTCCGGCGTCCATCCGGCCTCCACCGTGGCGCAGGAGGAAATCTTCGGCCCGGTTGCGGTGTCCATGACCTTCCGCACTCCCGACGAGGCCATTCAGCTTGCCAACAACACCCGCTATGGCCTCGCCGCGTCCATCTGGAGCGAGACCATCGGCCTTGCCCTTGAAGTGGCCGCCAAGGTGCAGGCGGGTGTCGTCTGGGTCAACGCCACCAACCTGTTCGACGCGGCCGTCGGTTTCGGTGGCTATCGCGAATCGGGCTATGGCCGCGAGGGCGGCAAGGAAGGCGCTTATGAATATCTGAAGCCCAAGGCCTGGGCGGCACGCAAGCCGCGCGGGGCTCGCCCCGCCCTGCCCGAGGCCCGCGTTGCCTCAGGCGGCTTCGATCTGCCCGGCATCGACCGCACGGCCAAGCTGTTCATCGGTGGCAAGCAGGCCCGTCCCGACGGCAACTATTCGCAGACCGTGCTTGGCCCCAAGGGCCAGGTGCTGGGTGAAGTGGGCGTCGGCAGCCGCAAGGATATCCGCAACGCAGTTGCCGCAGCGCGAGGCGCCGAAGGCTGGAGCCGCGCCACGGCTCACAACCGCGCGCAGGTGCTCTATTACATCGCCGAGAATCTCTCCGCCCGGACTGCCGAGTTTGCCGCTCGCATCGCCGCCATGACCGGCACGACGGCGGCCAAGGCGACGGCCGAGGTGGATGCGTCGATCGCGCGCCTGTTCACCTATGGCGCCTGGGCCGACAAGTATGAGGGTGTCGTCCATACCCCGCCCTTGCGCGGCGTGGCGCTCGCCATGCACGAACCGGTCGGCACTGTCGGCATCGTCTGCCCCGACGAGGCGCCGCTACTGGCCTTCATCAGCCTGGTGGCGCCGGCGATCGCGCTTGGCAACCGCGTTGTGGTCGTCCCCAGCGAGCGTCACCCGCTGGCCGCCACCGATTTCTACTCGGTGCTCGAGACGTCGGACGTGCCGGCCGGTGTCGTCAACATCGTGACGGGTTCGCCAGCCGAGCTGACCAAGACGCTTGCCGAGCACAACGACCTCGATTCCCTCTGGGTTTTCGGACCCAAGGAATTGTCCGCCTTGGCAGAACGGCTCTCGGTCGCTAACCTCAAGCGCACGCTCACCGACAACGGGCTTGCAACCGACTGGTTCAATCCGGCGGAAGCGGAGGGACCGATCCTTCTGCGCCATGCGGTGAATGTGAAGAATATCTGGATCCCCTATGGCGAATGAGCCTCCGGGGTTCCCCCGGGAGGACAAAGATGCTCAAGAACATCGATCCGCTGCTGAACGCGGATCTTCTGCACGCGCTGCAATCCATGGGGCACGGCGACGTGCTCGCCATCGTGGACACCAACTTCCCCTCCGATTCGGTCGGGCGGGAGACCGTCGTCGGGCAGGCGCTGACCATTGCCGCACCGACGGCCGCGCGGGCTGCCGAGGCAATCCTGTCGGTGTTTCCGCTGGACACCTTCATTCCCGAACCGGCGCGCCGCATGGAAGTGGTGGGCAGCCCTGACGAGCGTCCGGCGGTGCAGCAGGAGTTCCAGGCGGCCATCGACAAGTGGGAAGGGCCGCAGTTCAAGCTCGGCAATGTGGAGCGCTATGCCTTCTATGAGGAAGCCAAGCGCGCCTATGCCGTGGTACAGACCGGCGAACGCCGCTTCTACGGCTGCTTCCTTCTGACCAAGGGCGTCATCCCGCCTGAAGGTTGATCCCTGCGCAGATGGGGTGCCCCGGCGGGCGCCCCTCTGCTTTCGCCATTCCCGCTTTTCCGGACCCTTTTGCCATGGCTGACACAACAGGCGTTTCCATTCTCGGCATCTTCAACGCCGACCTCATCTTCCGCGGTCCGCGCCTGCCGCGCATCGGCGAGACCCTCACCGGCACCGGCTTTGCCATAGGACCGGGCGGAAAGGGCTCCAACCAGGCCGTGGCCGCCGCCAAGGCGGGCGCAGCGGTGAAGTTCATCTCCAAGCTCGGGCAGGACAATTTCGGTGATCTCGCCGTGGACATCTGGACCCGAGCCGGCGTCACGCCGCGCGTTCAGCGGATTGCCGAAAAGCCGACGGGAACGGCCTTCATCTTCGTCAACGACGAGACGGGCGACAATGCCATCATCATCGCCCCGGGCGCACCGTCGACCCTGACGCCCGCCGACATCGACGCCGAAGCCGACGCCATCACCGGCTCGAAGGTGTTCGTCACCCAGCTCGAACAACCTGTGCCGGCCGCCGCCAGGGCGCTGGAGATCGCGCACGCCGCCGGCGTCACCACCATCTTCAACCCGGCACCCGCCGTGGCTTTCCCGGATGAGCTCTACGCGCTTTCGGACTATATCGCCCCCAATGAGACGGAAGCGGCCATGCTGACCGGCATCGAGCCCGGTTCGATCGACGATGCCCGCAAGGCCGGCGACATCCTGCTCAAGCGCGGCGCCCGCAATGCGCTGATCACGCTCGGCTCGAACGGCGCGCTGCTGCACAACGCCGACCGCTCGGTGCATATCCCCGTGGTCTCCGCCGGCAAGGTGGTCGATACCACCGGTGCGGGCGATGCCTTCCTCGGCGGTTTTGCGGCGGCGCTGTCGCGCGGCATGGACCCTGTGGACGCCGCCCGTTTCGGCTGCGCCACCGCCGGCATCGCGGTGACACGGTTCGGCACCGCACCGGCCATGCCGTCGCGGGACGAAATCGAGGCGCTGCTCGCCCGCTGAAGAGAGACAATCCTGCCACCCAGGAGGCTCCCGCCGCGGGCGTCTCCGGGGTGGCAGCTCAGGCCCGGTTCAAGAGAGGCTCGATGTTCTCGGCCGGCAACGGCCGGCTGAACAGATAGCCCTGATAGGCGTCGCAGCCCATCTCGCGCAGCACGGACAGCTGCTTGTCGGTCTCGACCCCCTCGGCCAGAACCTGCATGTGCAACTTGTGACCGATGGCGATGACCACCGCCGCGATGGCCTGATCGGCGTCATCTTCCGACAGATTGCGGATGAAGCTCTTGTCGATCTTGAGCCGCTGCACGGGGAAGCGCTTCAACACGCTGAGGCTGGAATAGCCGGTGCCGAAGTCGTCGATGGCGAGGCTGATACCAAAGCCGCGCAGCACGCCGAGCGTCTTCACGGTCATTTCCTCGTCGCGCATCAGCATGCTCTCGGTCAGCTCGAGCTCGAGCCAGCCGGCGTCCAGGCCGCTATCGCGCAGCGCGTCACCGACCGCCTGGCAGATGTCGCCTTCCTGGAACTGCCGGGCCGACACGTTGACCGAGATGCTTAGGGGCGGCAGCCCGTCCCGTTGCCAGGCCTTGGCCTGGCGACAGGCTTCGCGCAGCACCCAGTCGCCAAGCTCGACGATCAGGCCGCTCTCCTCGGCAAGGGGAATGAACTTGTCGGGAGACAGCAATCCATGTTTCGGGTGGCGCCAGCGCACCAGAGCCTCGACGCCGAAAATCCTGCCGCTCGGGGCGTCGACCTGCGGCTGGTAGAACAGGACGAACTGGTCCTCGTTGAGGGCTTGCCGCATGTCCTGCAGCAGCTGCAGGCGATCCTGAATGCCGCTGCCCATGGCGGCCTGGAAGCGGAGTACGCTGTTCTTGCCGCGCTGCTTGGCGTGAACCAGCGCCGTCTCGGCCTTGACCAGCAAGGTCTCGAGGCTGATCCCGTCATCGGGGTAGACAGCGTAGCCGACGCTGATCGTGGCGTTGACCGTGCCGACGGGCCCTTCAAGCGGTAGCAACAGATCCAGGTTCAGCCGCTCGACGGCCGCCGGGTCAAAGGGCGTCATCAACACGGCAAATTCGTCGCTGACCAGGCGTATGACGGAGCTGCGCGAGCCTGCACGCGCTTTCAGGATGTGCGCCACTTCGCGCACCGCCTGATCGCCCGCATCGCGGCCGAGGCTCTCGTTGATGAGGCCGAGATTGTCGATGTTGACAAAGGAGACGCAGAAGCGACCACCGTGCAAACCGGAGGCGCGCTCCGTCACGGCAAACAACCGCGCCAGCTGCGAGCGATTGGGCAGGCCTGTCAGTGCGTCATGGCTGGCGAGAAAGCGCAACTCGTCCTGAACCGCCTTGCGCTCGATGGCGATGCTGGCGATGCGGGCGGCGCCCTGCAGCAAGTCGAGCTCTTCCGTGTTCGGTGTCCCGGTCGAGCGACCGTAAACGGCAAAGGTGCCGATCACCCGTCCGTCGCTGGAGATCACCGGCACCGACCAGCAGCTGCAGTATCCGAGCGGCAAGGCAACCGCCCGGAAGTCGCGCCACAGCGGATCCTCTGCGATATCGGAGACGATGACCGGCTGGCGCCGATAGGCGGCGGTGCCGCAGGCCCCCGCGTTTGGGCCGATCAGCAGCCCGTCGGCCGCCAGCGTCATCGCTTCGGGCAGGTTGGGGGCCGCACCGCGCTTGAGGCGAAGTCCCTGGGCGTCAAGCAGATTGATGGACGCATTCCGACCTGGCCACTGGGCCTCCAGCAGCAGAACCAGTTCGGTCAAAACGTGGCTGAGCGGGGCGTTGCCGGCGATCAGCTCCAGTGCGCGCGTGTTGTGCAGGCGCAACTGCTCGGCCTTGCGGCGCTCGGTAATGTCGCGCCCCATGCCCACCAGACCGACCACGGTGCCGTCGGCGGTGACGAAGGGGACCTTATTCGTCGACATCCACAGGACGTTGCCCGCCCCGTCGACGATGCTTTCCTCCAGCTCGATCAGGCTGGTGCCGAGCGCCATCAGCTCCTGCTCGCGCGCGAAAAACTCGCGCGCCATTTCCGGCGGATGAATATCGAAATCGCTGAGGCCGATCATCGCCTCCGGACAGGTATATCCGTGCCGGAGCGCAGCCGCGCGATTGCACAGGAGGAAACGGCTGCTGCGATCCTTCACATAGAGCATGTCCGGGACCTGGTCGATCAACGCCCGGAAGACGCGATGACCGTCGGTCTGCTGCCAGAGGACAGAGGCTAGACCCTTGATGTCGTCGAGGCTGACCGGCTGCGACAGATGCGCGGGATCGAAGGCCGCTTGCGACGGGATCGTCTCGGTTTCCTTCGTTTCCGCGAACGGATTGTGCATCGGCCCAAGCCTCCCAGGCGCTTTCAGGCAAAACGGGCCGCGCGGTTGCCCGCAGGCGGCGGCACATTCTTCGCCATCATCGCGACATGGCACGTGACGCTACTTCGCTTCTATTCTCACCGACATGGCAATTTGTTTCCAGTCCGGCGGAACAATACGATAGCAAGATGATGACGAAAGATAAAACGGTATCCGCAGTTTCTAACCATAAATTGAACCCTGCGCATTGCCGATCCTGCTCTTTGCGCCTTACCTGGAGTTATTCCAGAGTGGATTCCGAATCTTTGGCAAGCTGAATAGCCTGCTGTATCGGTTCAAGACAAATCACATACTCTGCATACGTAAAACATCACCCTGATTCGATCGACGGCGACAGGTTGCATCAGCCGACCGTGACAGGACGACCGCCTCGGGCCCCATGCCGGTCCGCTCGCCTCAAGCCTTCGCGGCCGGCAAGGTTTCGGCAACCAGGTCACGTGTGTGAGAGGCGGCGGGGAGCCTCACGACGCGAAAGCAAAAAGCCCGGCCGAAGCCCCAAGTTCTTCGGCCGGGTTCAGAAAGCCACGCGTGCGGCCCTGGAGAGATGTGCTGTCACCGGAGCGGGAGCAGAATGGCGCTGGGATCCGATGTCACCCCTACCTTGCCCGTCGTGCGGCACTGCTTCCAGACCAAAATCAAACCGTTTCAGGCAATCCCTCTGCATCCCCTAGCAGAACTTTAGCCAATTGTAATAATTCCTGGCCTTGTACAAACTTTGTTAACGATAATTTTGACAGTTTCGTATTTACTTCAATATCGAGTGCATGGCTCCACGATGGTTAATAGCATGTTAGTACTTTCCGTAAGATACACTGCTCAAATATAAATATGCAATTTGGCATTCTTTTTTTCCAAGTTTTCATAGTTCGCATGCTAGATCCTTGACGGATTGAAACGCGGATTGGATCTGCTGATGAAACTCCTCCTGATCGATGACAATCCCAGCAACCTGTTCATGCTGGGGAAACTGGCCCAGAACTCGGGACTGAGCGACGTGGCGTCGTTCCGCGACCCGCTGCAGGCGCTGGAAGAGGCAAGACGCGCCCAGTTCGACATGATTGTGGTCGACTACATGATGCCGGGCATGGATGGCCTGTCGTTGATCAAGGAAGTGCGGGCCCTGCCCAACTATGCCGATGTTCCCATCGTCATGGTCACCACCGTCGACCAGCGAGAGATCTGCTATGCCGCGCTGGAAGCCGGCGCCACGGATTTCCTGACCAAGCCCGTCGACATGGCCGAGGCCAAGGCCCGGCTGCGCAACCTCGCTTCGCTCAGGGACATGCACAACAAGCTGCGCGACCGCGCGGACTGGCTGCAGTCGGAAGTGCGCAAGGCGACGCAAGAAATGGCGGTGATGGAAGAAGAGATCATCATGCGCCTGTCGCGGGCTTCGGAATACCGGGACAGCGACACCGGTGCCCACATCCTGCGCGTTGCCCGCATCAGTCGCGAACTGGCGGAGGAGCTCGGCCAGACCTCGCAGTTCTGCCATGACATCTATCTGGCGACCCCGATGCACGATGTCGGCAAGATCGGCGTGCCCGACGAGATCCTGCGCAAGCCCGGCCCCTATACGGCCGAAGAGCGCAAGCTGATGGAAACCCACACGCAAGTGGGCGGGGCCATCCTCGCAGGGTCGGAATCGCGCCTGATCCGCCTAGCGGCGGAAGTGGCCGAAACCCATCACGAGCGCTGGAACGGCGGCGGCTATCCGCGCGGCCTCAAGGAAACGCAGATTCCGCTGTCCGGCCGTATCGTCGCCGTGGCTGACGTGTTCGATGCCCTGGTCTCGCCGCGTCCTTACAAGAACGCCTGGCCGTTCGAGAAGGCGGCCCAGTATATCGCCGACAACAGTGGCACGCTGTTCGATCCGGACGTGGCCCAGGCCTTTGCGCTGCGCTATTTCCGCATCATCAAGATCGTCGAGTCCGTTCCCGATCCCGTGATCAACGCTGCCTGAGACGCAGGATAGACCTTTCTCAACCGCTCGGAGTTGCTTCATGCTCGCTCGTCTTGCCTTGACGATGATGGCCGTTGCGCTGGCCAGCCCGGCGCTCGCGCTCGATCCGCCGAAAGGGCCGGTGATCCTGACCATTTCCGGGTCGATCACCGAAACCAACAATGGGGACAAGGCAGAGTTCGATCTGGCCATGCTCAACGAGATCGAGCAGCGGACCACCCACACCAAGACACCGTGGACCGAAGGCGAAACGGAGTTCTCCGGCCCGGTGCTGAAGGCGCTGCTCGACAAGGTGGGTGCCAAGGGATCAGCCTTGACGGTCACGGCCCTCAACGACTTTGCCACGGAAATTCCGACCTCGGACTTTACCAGCTATCCGGTCATCCTCGCCTCGACCATGAACGGAATGCCGATGTCCGTGCGCGACAAGGGACCGCTGTTCGTGATCTATCCCTTCTCCGAATATCCCGACATCTACAACGAACAGTATTTCAACCGTTCGGCCTGGCAGGTCGCAACGATCGAGGTCCATGATTGACCCCACACGCTGACCCTGGCACGCTCGAAATGAAGCAGACCGAACGCTTCGGTCTGCGCCTGCCGGGGCTGTTCTTCTTCATCGCCGCCGGCCTGATGTTCCTGGTGGCCGCCATTGCAGTCTTCGTTCTGCTGGTGCGCCAGCAGCAGGACATTCAATCCTCCGTCCAGGAAGACGCGCTCTGGGCCACCTATCAGCTCGACCGCGAGACCGGCAAGCTTCTGCGGGCGGTTGACGAGGTGCGCCACCATCAGGATACCGCGTCCCTATCCAACCTGACGCAGCGCTTCGACATCCTCTACAGCCGCATGGACGTCCTGGAGCGCGGCGACTTTCCCGAAGAGTTCAGCTCCGACCCCAAGTTCGTCAAGGCGACCGCCGACGTGGTGCGCAGCATCCGGCACGTGGCGTCGGACTTCGACCAGATCGTGCACACCGGCCAAGTCAGCCCCGCACTGCTGGACGACATCGAAGCCCATTTCGCGGCCATGCAGTCGACGACTGAAACGCTGGTCACCACAGCCAACCGCAAGCAAGCGGCGCAGCGGACGGAGACGCGGGTCTACCTGGAAAGCCTCTACCGGGTGTTCGCCATCCTGGTGGGCGCGTTGACGCTGACCATGGGCATCTTCATCGTCAACCTGATCCGGCAGATCAAGGAGATCAGCCGCGGTCGTGCCCGCCTGCTGTCCATGGCCGACGAACTGCGCGCTGCCGCAAGCGCCGCCGAGGCGGGCAACCGGGCCAAGTCCACCTTCCTCGCCACCATGAGCCACGAGATCCGCACGCCGATCAATGGCGTGCTCGGCATGGCGGATCTGCTGCTCGACACCCATCTCGATGCCGACCAGCGCAACCTGGCGTCCAGCATCCAGACCTGCGGGCGCAGCCTGATCGACCTGATCAACGACATCCTCGACTTCTCGAAACTCGAAGCCGGCAGCTTCGACATCGACCACATTGCCTTCGACCCGGTCACGGTCGCCGAAGGGGCAATTACCGTGGTGGAGAACCGGGCGCGCGAAAAGGGCCTGGTGGTGATCCTGGCACCGGAACTGCCGTTCGGCACGCAGTATCTCGGCGACCCCGGCCGCATTCGCCAGATCATCCTCAATCTCGTTGCCAATGCGGTGAAGTTTACCGAGATCGGCAATGTGATCGTTCGCCTCAGGAATGTCGGCTCACCGCAGGCGCCGACGCTGCGGGTCGAAGTCAGCGACACGGGGATCGGCATTTCCGAAGAGGGCCAGCACCGTCTGTTCCGCGAGTTCTCGCAGGTGGACGCGTCGATTACACGTCGGTTCGGCGGTACGGGCCTTGGGCTCGCGATCTGCCGGCGCATCGTGCAGGGGCTGTCCGGGCGCATTGGCGTCACCAGTTCGGAGGGCACCGGCAGCACGTTTCATTTCGAACTGCCGCTCGAAGCCTGCGACGCCCCGGTTGGCGCGGTGCCGCCGCTTCAAGGCCGCAAGCTCTCCGTTGAAGGCCGCAATGCGCAGGAAGTCGCCGCGATCAGTGCCGCATTCACCCATCTGGGTGCAACAGTCGACGCTTGTGCCGACGACATCCGGGTTGCCGTTGAGACTCTGCCGCCCGAACATGCCCTGGCTCACCTGCAGCTCAGCATCGCCGGCAAGGAAGAAAGTTCGTCCTGGCGCCCCCTCAACGCCTTGATCGGAAGCCATCTTCTGGCAGCGCTCACCGCTCCCGCGCCGGATGACGAGCTGCAGCGCGCGGCGCAGCCGGGCGTCACGGCCGATCTGCGCGTCCTCGTAGTGGAAGACAACAGGGTCAATCAGGAAGTGGCCGTGCGCATGCTGCGCCGCCTCGGCTGCGAAGTGACGGTGGCCGAGAATGGCGCAGAAGGCCTCGCCATGGCCAATGCGCGCGAATATGACATCATCTTCATGGACATGCAGATGCCCATCATGGACGGGCTCGAGGCGACGCGCGCCATTCGCAAGTCACACGCCCACGGCCGGGTGGTACCGATCGTGGCAATGACGGCCAATGCCTTCGCCACCGACCGCGAGGCCTGCCTCGCCGCGGGCATGAACGAGTTCCTGACCAAGCCGATCGAACGCGATGCCGTGCTCGCCACGCTCAACCGCGTCCTCTCGGGGCGGATCGCTCCCCGGCAGATGCACCCGGCCGAAGCCAGGCAGGCGACGGAAGAGCCGGCTGCCAGCGCGGGCGTGAACGTCAAGCGCATTCGGGCACTGGTGACGGAACTCGGGGTGGAGGACGCGGACTTTCTGCTGACCTCCTTCGTCGAAGAAGCCTCCAGCATGCTCAGCGAACTGTCGCAGGCCCTCGGCGACGACGATCAGGCGACAGCCAAGCGGGCGCTGCACACGCTGAAGGGGGCGGCCGCCAATGTGGGCTTCGACGGACTGTCAGCCCAAGCCTTTGCCTTGATGCAGCAGCTTCCCGATCCGGATATCGGCGCGCTCGGCCAATTGATGCTGGCGATCACCGCGATCGACGGCACGGTTGCCGAGCTGCGGCGGACCGTGCTGGCCAAGGACCCGTCTCAGGCCTTGAGCGCCTGAGACGGCTCGGTTCTCATCAATAGCCGGCAGTCAGTGCCCGCGACTTGGAGATGCCGTCGATCGCCTTGAGATCGGCGAGGAAGCCGGCAACCCATTCCAGCGGCAGCATGTTGGGGCCGTCCGACGGGGCCACGTCGGGATTGTCATGCGCTTCGGCAAAGACGGCGGCACAGCCGACGGCGATTGCCGCGCGCGCAAGCGCCGGGGCGAAGGCCCGCTTGCCGCCGGACGACGTGCCACGCCCGCCCGGCTCCTGCACCGAATGGGTGGCGTCGAAGACCACGGGATAGCCGGTTTCGGCCATGGTGGGCAGGCCGCGGAAGTCGGTGACCAGCGTCGAATAGCCGAAAGACGTGCCGCGATCGCAGAGCAGGATCTTCTCGTTGCCGGTCGAGGCGATCTTGTCGGCAACGTTCTGCATGTCCCAGGGGGCGAGGAACTGGCCCTTCTTGACATTGACGGTCTTGCCGGTCTCGCCGGCGGCGATCAGGAGATCGGTCTGGCGGCAGAGGAAGGCCGGAATCTGGATGATGTCGACAACTTCGGCCGCGCGGCGGGCCTGCTCGATGTCGTGAATGTCGGTCAGAACCGGGCAGCCGAAGGTGTCGCGGATCTCGGCGAGGATGGCAAGGCCGGTCTCGATGCCGACGCCGCGCTGGCCCTTGAGCGAGGTGCGATTGGCCTTGTCATAGGACGCCTTGAAGACGAAGGGCACACCGGCCTTTCCGGTTTCCTTGGCGAGGAAGTCGGCAATCTTCAGCGCGTGCTCGCGGCTTTCGATCTGGCAGGGGCCGGAGATCAGAACGAAGGGAAGCGTGTTGTCAAAGGTGACGTTGCCGGTCCGGACGGACTTCTGCGGCGTAGCGACGGCCATGTTTTCAAATCCCTCAAGCAAGAAAGCGACGAGTACGTGCGCCCTGAGAAACCGTCTTTCGGCGGGTAATGCAAGAAAAAATACAAGGCGCGCCACACGGCCAAAGCCTGTGACGCGCCTGTTGCAGATCGGGGACGGCTCAGGGCTTGGAGTTGCGCAGCGACAGCGACTTTTCCCACGCCAGAGCATGCGAAACGATCGTATCGAGATCCTCAAGCTTGGGTGCCCAGCCAAGCTTGTTGCGGATGAACTGCGAATCCGCCACCAGTGCCGGCGGATCCCCGGCGCGGCGTTCGGCCAGGTTCACCGCAAAGTCGACGCCGGACACGCGCTTGACCGCGTCGATCACTTCCAGCACCGAGAAGCCCTTGCCGTAGCCGCAGTTGGCCGTGAGGTTGTCACCGCCGCCGAGCAGATGCATCAGCGCCAGCACATGGGCGTCGATGAGGTCGGTGACATGGATATAGTCACGCAGGCAGGTGCCGTCGGGCGTCGGATAGTCCGTGCCGTAGACGTCCATGCTGGCGCGCTGGCCGAGGGCGGTCTGCGAGGCGATCTTGATCAGGTGAGTGGCGCGCTTCGACGACTGGCCGGTGCGCCCCTTGGGATCAGCGCCAGCGACGTTGAAATAGCGCAGGACCGCATATTTGAGACCATGGGCGCGCGAGGTGTCGCGCAGCATGATCTCGGTCATCAGCTTGGACCAGCCGTAGGGCGACACCGGAGACGGCGACAGGGTCTCGTCGATCAGCGACACGCCCGGCTCGCCGTAGACGGCGGCGGTCGACGAGAAGAGGAAGGCCTTGACCCCGGCGCGCACGGCAGCTGCGATCAGCGCCCGCGACTTCACCGTGTTGTTTTCATAATAGCTGAGCGGATCGGTGACCGAATCAGGGACGACGATCGAACCGGCGAAATGCGCAATGCCGGTTACCCCTTCTTCCTTCAGAACCTGATCGACCAGGGTGCTGTCGCCGATGTCGCCCACGACAAGACGCGCGGCAGCCGGCAGCACCGCTTCGAAACCGGTGGACAGATTGTCGATAACCACGACCCGTTCGCCGCGATCGACGAGGGCGTGGACCATGTGACTGCCAATATAGCCGGCACCGCCGGTCACCAGAATTGCCATCGAAAACTCCACATGCGTCGGGGTACCGGCCACAAATTGCCAAAACTACCCTCATCCGTGCGACCACCACGGTTCGTACAGATGCAAATGCCAACTGACCCTGCCCAAGCACGACCGGACCATCGCCCCTTACTAGCAGATCAACCGTCACTTTCGAACCGCAATTCACCGTTGGTAAAAACAACGAGAACTACAGCCAAGACTTGGTAGTATTCACCAAGGGTTTTGCCCTTTCAGGCGAGTATTGAAGGGCGCAGCGTTCATCCCGTGAAAGGACACGGAAGCGACGGCATTTTCAAGACGAAACACATCTGGTAAAATCTTCGTCATCACAGGTACTTACTAAATCGGGCGAATCCAGGCGCGCTGCGCCGTTCGCCTCGATCGGCTCGGCCCGCAATCCTATTTTCGGCGATTTCCACCGCTTTTCCGATTTCTTTAAGTAGTATTACTTAATTGTTTTTCCACATAAATTTTGTGTGCATATTGCAGGTGCCTTGCAAAATTAACTTCCTGTTAACTATTTTTATTAAACCTATCGGAATAAACTTCGGTTGCGTACGTTTTCGGGAATTGGGTTGGTAATCTCCGATTCCGGGAATTTACCTAGATCGCAAGTTGGGATGCGGAAAGGCTGATCATTCCGTTCGGCCTGCCAATCAGGATGGGTGAGGAGGGCGTATGTCCCGTGGGACTGAGCACCGCTACCAGTCGACTTCAGGCACGCTGTCGCGCCGCCTGCGTCTGGTCGATGCCGATTTTCCGCCACCGGAACGGCGGAAGATTGCCGTGCTCTACGTCGAGGACGATACCGACGACATCTATCTTCTGGGCCATCAACTGCGCATGATGCCATCCTTTGACGTCGACTTCGTGCATGCCTCAACCCCGGCGGATGCGCGCTTCGAGGTCACTCAACGCAGCTATGACGTGGTGCTGTGCGATTTCTGGCTCGGCTCGGAAACGACGATCCCGCTGATCGACGAGCTGAAGAGCAACTGTGCCCAGACACCGATCGTGCTCGTCTCCTCGCTGGAAAATGACGATATCGAGCTCATCGGGCGCCGGGCCGGTGCCGATGGCTTCGTTGCGAAGGGCGATCTGACGTCTGCCTCGCTCGACCGCGTCTTCAACACGCTGTTGCCGGTCAGTCCGGCCCCCGTGTCTCGTCCGGAGGGCGCTGCCGCCTGGCTGCGCGGCCTCATGGAAAGCCTTGACAGGGCGCGTGCCTTGCTGCCGCCGCCCAACGGCGACGACGATGACAGCCTGCGCCTGCGCGAGTTCATGGACGAAATCCTCGGCCGGTCCGATGCGACGCGTCAGGACGTCATGGAGAAACTGGCCGGTCTCGAACGCGCCACACGAGATGGGGCCGGCGTTACGCGCATCGATGCGGCCGCCTATGTGACCGACGCGGTTCGCAAGCAGAGCCTGCGTGCGCGCGGCGGAGCCACGTTCCAGTTCCGCGCCCCGCTGATCCCGATCATGCTGGAAGCCAGTCCGACGCTGTTCGGCGATACCATCGACGGCTTCTTTGCCGAGGCCGGCGATCTTCTCGAAGACGGCATATCGGTTTCGGCCGGCCTGCGGATCGAGGCTGGGCATTTGCTGGTTTCATTGTCGGCCGGCGTTTGGGAAGCGCCGGAGATCCGCGGGGATCTCTCCATCGTCGAGGCGGCCGCCATCGAGCGCCGCTTCCTGATCGAGACGCTCGCTCGCGCCTGTGGCGGCACGGTGGCTTTCGGCGAGGACGCGCTGGCGACCGATGAGGGCGAAGTGGCGCGTCTCGAAATCCCCCTGCGCCTCGATGCGGCCCAGAGCAACTGACCAGCGACTGTTGCAGGCATGAAGGAGACTGT
>NZ_JAKJIC010000039.1 GCF_021864535.1 Oryzibacter oryziterrae | reverse complement strand
GGTCCGATCAAGCCCACCTAAAGTTTGCCGCAATCTCTCTTCGCATGATGACAATCAACATTGCAACCCGTTTTTATCCGGACACAATCACGAATCCACAAAACACATCCGCAAATTATCCACATGCGGGACCACTTGAGGGCAAACACCATCCTCAACCCGTTGTGCAAAAAACCAGAAACAGTTAACCTCCCGTTAATCCGAAACAAGCCGGTACAATCAAATTACGGCGGTGAGAATGTATTGTGTACGATCCGTCGCACTGACGTTGATGTCGCTCCTTGCCCTGATGCTGGCTGGATGCAACGGCGACGGCGAAAAGGGAGAGTCCTTCTCCGAGGCCCTGGCGTCAGGTCGGTTTCTCGGAACGACGTCAGGCAGCAACAGTCGCGCGGCATCCGCCAGTTCAATTGCAGGCGCGACACAGCGCACACCTTCCGCTGTCGTCGATCTCGGGACGGATCAAGGGGCTGCTGCATCTTTCCAGAACTCGGGTGCCCCGATCGCACTGCAAAATGACGGCGGCAGTTTTTCGCTGAATTTCGTGAATGTTGACGTGCAGGAGTTCGTTCGCTCGGTGTTTGAGGAGGTTCTCAAGGCGAACGTCGTCGTGGATCCGGGCGTGTCCGGACGAGTGACCGTGCGAACCGCAAATCCCGTCAGCCGGTCCGAAGCGATCGGGCTCATTCGAAACGTACTGTCCATGAACGGCGCATCGCTCTCAGAAGCTGGTGGTACATTTCGGGTCTTGGCTTCATCCGGTGAGGGGGGGCAAGGGCAGTCGGCTTCGTCCTTTCGTGTGGTCAGTTTGAACAACATAGACGCGGAACAGGCGCGCGCTGCTCTGCAGCCTTTCGGTGCAGACCCTTCGAAGGTTGTTTCGCTCTCGGGAGGCAAGGTCGTTCTATTGACCGGCGCCGAAGGTGATCTTGATCGCTTTGTGCAGGTGCTTTCCTCGCTGGACATCGACCAGTTCAAGGGCAAGTCCTTCGTGCTTCAGCCGTTGGAGACCGCTGGCGCTCAGGCGGTATCGTCCGAACTCAACCAGATGTTCGGCGGGAACCGCGGCAGCTTTCAGGCCTATCCCGTTGAGCGCATGAACGCCGTGCTGCTGATGGGGACATCAAAGTCACTCATCCAGAGAGCAAGAACTTGGCTGACGCGTCTTGATCAGGGCGGTAGCGAACAGAAGGGAGTTCACGTCTACCCTGTCCAGAACCGCGATGCTTCGGAGATTGCCGGCGTGCTGCAGTCCATGGTGGCTGCCAAATCAACCGCCGCAAGTCAGGCACAGGCGACACAGGGGGTAGAGCCGGCGGTCGCTTCTGCCCCCGCCCAATCTGGCGGGGATGGAGGCATCGACCCGACCACCCAGTTCGGCGGGACGGGCGAGCCGGCGGCAGGCGCGGCGCAACCTGTGGGCGGGGCTTCCCAGATGAACGGCATTTCCATCAGCGCCGACAAGTCGACAAACTCGCTGGTGATCGTTGCGTCTGATGAAGATTACGCCCTGATCGAGAAGGCTATTCGCCGTCTTGACGTCATGCCGCCCCAGGTCTTGATCGAGGCGACCATCGCCGAGGTTTCGCTGAACGATTCTCTGAAACACGGCGTCCGTTGGTTTTTCCAAAGCGGCAACAACGCCGCTCTGCTGTCGGACGGCAGCGGCTCCACAATCAATCCCATCGTCCCCGGCTTCAACTACATATTCTCCGTGACCGACGCCCGCTTGGTCATCAACGCCCTCGAAGGCGTCACGAATGTTCAAGTCATTTCCTCGCCGGCTCTGACTGTTCTCGATAATCAGACGGCGACCCTGAAAGTTGGCGATCAGGTCCCTATCGCCACCCGCTCAGCGCAAAGCGTCACTGATCCGGAGGCTCCGATCGTTAGCGAGATCCAGATGAAGGACACCGGCATCATCCTGAACGTGAAGCCACGCGTGAATGCCAGCGGCCTAGTCCAGCTGGATATCTCTCAAGAGATCAGCGACGTGGTAGCAACGACAACGTCGTCCATCGACTCCCCGACGATTCAGCAGCGGGCCATCACAAGCTCTGTCGTAGTGCAGAGCGGGACAGAAATCATTCTGGGAGGATTGATATCCGCCAAGAAGGAGAGATCCCGGACCGGCGTTCCCCTGTTGAAGGATATCCCCCTTCTTGGGGAGGCCTTCACGACAAACCGGGTCAAGACGTCCGACAAGACCGAGCTGATGATCATCATCAAGCCAGTAGTCCTCCGCACGAATGTCGACGTAAACGCCGTGACCAGCGAAATCAAGGCGCGGCTGTTTGCGAACTGATCGCTTGGCCACTGATTGTCTGGTCAGCACGGCAGGTTGAGTGACAAGGGATGGAGCCACCAGCGGCCGCCCCATTCTATCTGCCATTATTGAGTTCTGTTGCAACTCTGTAAGGGGCGGGAGCCATCCGCCTTTTTCCGCTGGACGTCCGCGGCCACCAGAGCGGTAGTGCTCCTGCCGCGGCGGTAAGCGGCACCCGCAACGCGAGCCGCCTCGGATCCAAGCCGATCCGGGGCTTGAGCTGGTGCGAAGGGCGCGATGACGCGTCCGGTCACAAGGATCGCACCATGTCCATCACAGACAAGACGAAAGTAGTCCGTCGGCGGGGACGACAAGCAGTACCGGTCGCCACGGCGATTGATCAAGCCAAAGAACTGACCGGCACGGGCGCAGCTATCGGTGCCGTCGTTGTCGACGGGAATGCCGGAGTAGCTCCGACCTCCGAGTTGGGCGCAGCTGCCGACAGGGTCGGCCCAGCCGCTGAAGGCAGCGATGCCGATTATGTTGCGGATGCGGGCAGCGGTGCCTCCCCGATAGGGGCAGAAGTGGTGGCCGGAGGATCAGCCTCCGACACTGGCACGCCGAGGGAGATGTACACGGGCTCAAGCGGGCGGCGCGCGGGCTGCATCAGGCGTTCGATCTCTTCAAGGACATCAGTCCAGGTAGCGAACTGGTGAAGGCTCAAACTCGTGATGATGTTGGCGGGGACTATGCCGAGAGCGCCAAGGAAAGCGTTGCGGACCTGCCAATGTTCGACGCCTCGGCCAAAGCTGCGATCGGCGATCCACGAACGTGCAAACCGCGTTGCGTCTGCGGCGGAGTTTTCGGCGGCAATGAGAGTGAACTCAGACATAGGCGTATTCCCTTGAAGGTTGGGTGAGATCGCCCCGTTGTGTTCTCCGAAAGCGCCGCATCTGGTCGAGGATCATCTGTGCCTGGGTGGACAGTGGAACGCGATGTTCCTTTGCTGCTTTGGTCCGGGCCGCCGGTATGGTCCAAGTTAGCCCGTCCTCGGATATTTCGGCCCAAGTTGCGCCCAAGGTCTCGCCGGATCGGCACGCCGTTAAGACGGTCCACATAAGGGCGGTCAGGCTTACCGACGGCGCGCGTACCGCAAGCAACCGGCTCATGAACGCGGGGGCGTCTGAATAGGGTAGGGCGGCATGGTGTTCGGTCTGAACGCGGACCTTTGGTAGCACATGTTCGAGGTTACCTTTGAACGTGGCCGGGTTCGTGAAGTTGGGCGCGCCATGCAATGTAGCCGCGTAGGATAGAACACGCTCTATTCGACCAAGTACGCGCGACGCGGTTTCGTTCTGCTCGGTCCAGATTGGCCGCACGACGCCTTGCACGTCTGCCGTTGTGATGGTGTCGAACGCCTTGGCGCGAATGGCTTCAAGTGCGGCAAGATATTGGCTATGTGCGAGTTTGGATATGCGCACGCGGTCCATGTCGAACGGCTTGCATCCGAGCGTGGTTGCCCACTGTTCCCGGTGCTTCTCGTTCTTCAGGTGGCCAAGCTCTGTTGACACGTAGTCGTCTGCAACGCTGCCAAACGTAGGCTTGTTCATAGGGGCGGGTGCCGCCGGCCTCGCCTTTCTGGCAGTGATTGGGTCGCGACCAGCCTTAAGATGTCCACGGCACTCCGCAGCTAGTTCATGGGCTTCATCCAACCCAACTTCATACGCCGAACCAAGTCCACATTCCCTTTGTCTACCGGAGCCGGGCGCAAGCGGGTCGTCCTTCCAACGAAAGCGAAAGAGCTATGAAGCGCCACCTTTGCCCGACACCTGAAGAATCAAACCATCACGATCGGTGGTTCTCGAAGCGATGCCAGAGGCAATGAGTTGCTTCATTTTCTGTTTGGTCAGGGGCACGCTCACTATGTGGGTTCTCTGTGTGGGAAGCCGCATTCCCCCTCGGTGTGTGGGAAGCGGTGAGGGGGTAATCCCACACATTTTACGCCAAATAGTGGCATACGATGAAATGTGCTGCAATCGCCCGTCTGGCAAAAGCCGCAGAGAACCGCCATTCTGCGGCTGTCTGACATCTCGTGAAAAGGGTAAGTGGCGGAGCCGGAGGGATTCGAACCCTCGGTACGGGTTTAAGCCCGTACGCCGGTTTAGCAAACCAGTGCCTTCAGCCTCTCGGCCACAGCTCCGTTAGGGCGCATCCCTAGAGGAAGGGACGAGTCTGGTCAATCCCATTTTTTCGATATCCCGGCTGTGTTTTATCTGCGCAAAAGTCGGGACCTCATTTCGGTGCGAGCGGCTCCCGAAGGGCAGGGCGGCCGAGCCGCCCGTGCCTCCGGGATGCCCTTGGGCTGGCGCCGGCCAGATCACCAGCGGTGGTGCACATGCGGCGCGACGAGGCGCGCGTAGATCTCCCGCGTCGCCGCCATCACGTCGGCACTGAGGGCCGCCAGATCCGAAGCCGCGGCGTTGCCGATCGCCTGGGCTTCATTGCGCGCACCGGGGATGACGACGCTTACCGCATCGGCCATCAGGATCCACTTGAGCGCGAAGGCCGCCATGGAGGCCCCGGCCGGCACCAGCTTGCGGATCTCCTCCACCGCCTCGAGGCCGACGCCGAAGGGCACGCCGCAGAAGGTCTCGCCCACGTCGAAGAACTCGCCGTTGCGGTTGAACTTGCGGTGGTCGTCGTCGGCAAACTTGGTGTCGGCGGTGATCTTGCCCGAGAGGAGGCCCGAAGCCAGCGGCACGCGCACGATCACGCCGACGCCGCGCTTCTTCGCCTCGGCGAAGAACAGATGGTCAGGCCGCTGCCGGAAGATGTTGTAGATGATCTGAACCGAGACCACGCCCGGATACTCGATCGCCTTCAGCGCTTCTTCGACCTTTTCCACCGACACGCCGTAATTGGCGATCTTGCCGGCCTTCTTGATGGCTTCCAGGCCATCGAACAGCGCGGGGGTGTAGTAGACTTCGGTCGGCGGGCAGTGCAGCTGCACGAGGTCCAGGCACTCGACGCCGAGGTTCTTGAGGCTGCGGTCGATGAAGGCCTCGATGTTCTCAGGCGTATAGCCCGCGGCCACATGCGGATTGAGCCGCCGGCCTGCCTTGGTCGCCACGAAGGGACGGTCGCCGCCGCGCGCCTTCAGCACGTCGGCGATGATCTTTTCCGAACGGCCGTCGCCATAGACGTCCGCAGTGTCGACGAAGGTCACACCGGCGTCGAGCGCCGCGTTCAGCGCCGCCTTGCCGTCAGCCTCGCTCACGTCGCCCCAAGAGCCGCCGATCTGCCAGGCTCCGAAACCGATCTCCGAGACCGTGACCGGCAGACGACCGAATGCGCGATATTTCATGCTTGCCTCCATATCCGGGCAGGGTACCCACTGTGGCTCAGGGTATTGCCCATGCGTCTCGCCAAGACAAATTCATTCGACAGATGAATGGTATCTTCCCGGGAGATGATCGCCGTCACCCGGCTGGCTCGGGCGAAATGAACACCGGGGCAAAGCCCCCGCCGGCGCTGCGGAAGTTGGTGGTCTGCCCATCATAGAGCCGGGCCGCCAGCAATTGCACCTCACCGTCATAGGCATAGGCCCTGAGATCGAATTTCAGCGGCTTGCCGTCCGCACCGGCCTTCACCCGTCGCTCCGGCGGCCGGACGATCTCCTGTGCCACATAGTCATGCGCCAGGATCTCCGCCCACACCCGCGTGGTGATCTTGTCGCCGCGATAGGCCGCGCGGCTGCCGAAGCCGGCGCGCGGCTTGAAGAACAGCCCCTTGCGCGCCGCCCAGAGGCTCTCGGCCGTCTCCGCCTTGACCAGACGGGTCGGCGGAATGATCTCGCTCAGGATCGCCACCTCCTCCGGCGAAGCGCCGAGCGCGGCAATCGCCATCGGATCGGACAGCAGCGCCAGATTGGCCTTGTCGGCAAGCAGGGCATGAGCCCGCGGATGCGGTGTCACCGCCACCGTGCCGGAGAGATAGGCGGCGCGCAGAGCTTGCGAGGCGGGCTCGTCGAAATAGAAGTCGGTCAGCCTGTTGTAGACCACGTCCACCGCTTTGCCGTCGGCGAGCAACTGCTCCCCGGTCCACTTGAGCTTCGCCGGATCCACGATGCTGACTTGCGTCCCTTCCGCCTCGAACATCGCCTGTGCCAGCAGGAACTCCGGGTAGAGATACTGCTCGCGCGGCGCAACGTCGACAATGGCGATATGGTTCGGAGCACGCCCGGCCTCGGCCTGGAACATCCGGGTCCAGAGCTGCGGCAGTGGCCGATGCGGCAAGGGCTCGTCCATCAGCATCTCAACGGCCTCACAGCAGGCCTTCTGCGCTTCGAGCAGCACCCAGTTGAGATAGGCGCCACCGGCGTTGGTGTTGATCTCGATGAGCCGCGGCCCACTGTCGGACATGTGGAAGTCATAGCCGAAGAACACGCCCTTGGCGCCCGGTTCAAAGCCGGCAATCGGCGGCGCGTTGGCGAGTACGGCATCGCGATAGGCCGGGCGCGAGACGACGGACTCGACGGTCCTGACAAGCCCTTGGATCGCCTTCACATCCTCGCGGGATATGAACACCGGCGCCGAGGCGAACAGATGCGGATGGGATTGCGGCAATCCTTGCACGATCTGCCCGAGCGCCGCGGTCATGTTCAGCCGCGCGGCCAGCAACTCCTTGTCCAGGAAGCTGCAGGCAAGAAACCGGTTGAGGCTCTGCGTCAGCAACCGCCCGCGTTTGTGCTGGATGTTCATGGTGTTGGCCTCCAGGACGGCGGGCAGCAGGCCGGCGACCCGGCACAGCAATCCTCGACCAGATAGTGCAGCAGGCCGCGGATCTTGGCGTATTCGGCGAAATAGCGGATCGTGCGCCCCTCGCGTCGGCTGCCGATCAGCCCGGCGCGCGCCAGCACCGCCAGATTGGCTGACATGGTGTTCTGCTTCACGCCGAGCCGTTCGCCGATCTCGCCGGCGGGCAAGCCTTCATCGCCGGCCACGACGAGCAACCGGAACACGTCCAGCCGGGTTTCCTGTGCCAGAGCCGCCAGAGCGGCGAGTGTCTGCAATTTATCCATAAATCATGATATATGGATGAAATAAGCGCTTGGCAACCCGCATGGATACGGATCTGCGCCCAGATTGGCGCGCCAGGAAAAAAGGGGCCGGCTTGCGCCGACCCCATGAAGTTTCATCTTATGATGATGCGACTCACACTTCGACGTATTCGACGTCAGCGAGTTCGCAATAGGCCTTCCACTTGGCGCGCGTGTCGCCGAGGTGGAGGACCTGATGGTGGGTGCCACCGTTCTTCAGCCAGCCGTTGAGGCATTCCTTGACGCCGGTGTCGGGCTTGAAGAAGAAGTAGGGCATCTCGAGGCCGGGCAGTTCCTCGGTGTCGAGGATGGTGCCCTGGGAGACCACGAGGCGGTACTTGTCGGCACCGATCGAGACCAGGCTGACCAGCGTTGCCGGGCCGGGTTCGCCCTGGAACAGCACGGTCGGCGGATTGTCGAGGCCACCGATGCCGAGCGGACGGTCGATCAGCTTGGGGCGACGGTCCTTGCGGGCCACCTTCCAGTTGCCTTCGCCCATGTGGCTCTGCAGCGCCGCATCGAGCTTGAAGTCCATGGCGTACATTTCGGTGAACTGCGGATCGGCCTGGATCGCCCGGCCGGCCACCATCAGCGAGGCGCAGTTGGTGTCGCCTTCCGCCGCATAGCCATAGCCCTCGGCCATCAGGTTCGAGGCAGCCATCATGTGGATCTGGTTGAAGCGGCCGTCATAGCCGATCTCGTTGAAGTAGATCGAGAAGCCGTCAT
>NZ_JAKJIC010000038.1 GCF_021864535.1 Oryzibacter oryziterrae | reverse complement strand
ATCGATAGGGTTTGGGTCAATCTTATCGCTGGCAAGGACCTTCGGACATTTTTGCAATGACTGCGTGGATGGTCCGCCTTCGCGGACCATGACAAGCGAGATACTGCGCAGGTCAGCAAATAGTCAGGTTGCGTTCGGTCCATCGCCAGCGGCAAATTGCTGACACTTCCCCGCGGTTCGTTAGCCCGGTCCTGCATTGTGTCGTCTAGGTTTCTGGCACCTTTTCGACCATGCAAGTCCCTGTCGGGAAACGGTTATTCCGCGCAAGAGGTGACAGTTACGGCCTTCAGCCGAAACAGTCACCGGCATTTGTCGCGCAAGCGTATGGCGTTCAATACAGCAGCCGCACCAGCGTCAGGCTGATGGCGGGGAACAGGGTGAGGATCACCGTGCGGATCAGGTCGGAGACGATGAAGGGGCTGACGCCGCGATAGGTTTCGCGCGCCGGCACGTCCTTGGCCATGGAACCGATGATGAAGAGGTTGAGCCCCACCGGCGGGGTGATCAGGCCCACTTCGGCGACGATCAGGATCAGCACGCCGAACCAGATGGCGAATTCCTCGGGGCTGAGGCCGAAATCCATCGCCGAGACGATGGGAAAGAAGATCGGCACCGTCAGCAGGATCATGGACATGGAATCCATGATGCAGCCGAACAGGATGTAGAGCACGAGGATGATGGTGAGCACCGTCCAGGGCGAAAACCCTTGCGCGGTGACCCATTCGGCACCGCTCTGCGGCAGTTGGCTGACGGCGAGGAAGCTGTTGTAGAGCCCGGCGCCGATGACGATCATGAAGATCATCGCCGTGGACACCGTGGTCTCGCGCACGCAGGCCTTGAGTTCGCTGAAGGGCAAGCCGCCGCGCAAGGCGGCGATGAGGCCGGTGCCGGCGGCGCCGAAGGCGGCCGCTTCGGTGGGCGTGAACCAGCCGAAATAGATGCCGCCCACCACCGACAGGAACACCAGCGCCACCGGCCAGACGTCGCGCAGCGTGGTGAAGCGCTCGGCCCACGAGGCCCGTTCGCGCGAGCCGCAGGACTTGGGGTTGAGGCGCACATAGATGGAGATGACGATGATGTAGCCGATGGCGGCGAGGATGCCCGGCAGCAGCGCCGCCATGAACAGCTTGGCGATGTTCTGCTCGGTGAGGATGGCGTAGATCACCAGCACCACCGAGGGCGGGATCAGGATGCCGAGCGTGCCGCCGGCGGCCAGCGTGCCGGTGGCGAGCGCGCCGGAGTAGCCGTATTTCCTGAGCTCGGGCAGCGCCACCTGCGCCATGGTGGCAGCGGTCGCCAGAGACGAGCCGCAGATGGCGCCGAAGCCGGCGCAGGCGCCGACGGCGGCCATGGCCACCCCGCCCTTGCGATGGCCGAGCCAGGCTTCCGAGGCCTTGAACAGCGCCGTGGACATGCCGCCGCGGGCGGCGAACTGGCCCATCAGCAGGAACAGCGGGATGATCGACAGCGAATAGTTGGCAAAGGTGGACCAGGTGAGGCCCTTCATCTGGTTGAGCATCGGCATCCAGCGGCCGGTGATCAGGTAGTTGCCGACGATGCCGCAGACGAACATGGCCGGGCCGATCGGCACGCGCAGGAAAATCAGGACCAGCAGGACGGGAAAGGACCACAGACCGATTTCGATACCACTCATCAATGGGCTCCCTGACCGATCAGCACGGCACGGCCGGCGCGGAAATCGGAGATGTCGCGGAGGACGGCGACGACAGCGACGAAGGAAAAGGCGACCAGGAAGACTTCAGCCGCCGCAAAGCCCCACCAGACCGGGAACTGCAGGATGAAGGTGACCTCGCCATTGTCGAACTTGTCGACGAGGCCATACCAGTGCCGCCAGGTGGTGAAGAGCGCGATGCCGGCAATGACGATGTTGCCGAAGATCTGGCTGACTGCCATGGCCTTCGGGCCGAGCGGCAGCACGGCGATGTCGACGGTGACATTGCCGCGCATCTGCTGGCAGAGCGGCAGGAAGGCGAAGACGGCAACGCCGATCATGGCCTCCACCATCTCGAAATCGCCGGGCACCGGCCCGAGCCCCATGTGGATGAAGGCGCGACCGATGATGCTGAGCACGGTGATCACCACCGCCACCAGCAGCAGCGCGCCGCCGGCATAGGCCGAGATCAGCGCCACCCACTTGGCCGCCTGATGAACGGGACCATGCGGATTGGCGAAACCCGAGAGACCGGCATGCCAGCCGGACGCCCGATCGATCGGGCCGTCATCTTCAAAGCGATTTGCAGCCATGTGTGTGCCGTGGGTTGGGGAAAAGGTTCCGGATGGCCCCCTTGCGGGGGAGAGTGGGAGACGGGGGAGAGACAGAAGACTTGGGGTGTCGGCGTTTGTGAGTGGGGTGATCTATCGGAAAGGTTGGTGGCTGGGATTGAGGTCGCAGACCCCTCTCTCCTACTCTCCCCCGCAAGGGGGGAGAGAGTGCCGATTGGTTCCGGCGGTAGCTGGAGTGGTGGTTGATCGGACTTTGCTTGAAGGCTCTCGATTGATCCTCAACCTGCCCTCTCCCCCCTTGCGGGGGAGAGTGGGAGAGAGGGGTGAGCGACAGAAGACTTGGGGTGTCGGCGTTTGTGAGTGGGGTGATCTATCGGAAAGGTTGGTGGCTGGGATTGAGGTCGCAACCCCTCTCTCCTGCTCTCCCCCGCAAGGGGGGAGAGGGTGCCGATTGGTTCCGGCCAGAACTTGCGGGCGTGTGGGCCTTGAGTAGGCCCACCAGAACCTTCAAAACCTCACTCTCCTCACTGGCTCGAATATTTCTCCACCAGCGCCTGGGCGTCGGCGTAGAGGCCGGTGCCGTCGAGGCCCTTGGCGTCCATTTCCTTGATCCAGTCCTTGATCACCTTGTCGGCGGCGTCCTTCCAGCGGGCGGTCTCGGCGTCGTCGAGGGTGACGGTGGTGTTGCCGGCCTTGTCGGCCAGTTCCTTGCCGCGGATGTCGCCGGCGTCCATGGCCTCGCCGAACGCCTTGGCCAGCGCTGGACCCGAATGAGCGTCGATGACCTTCTTGAGATCGTCGGGCAGCGCGTCATAGCTGTCCTTGTTCATGGCGAACAGGAAGGTGGCGGTGTAGAGGCCGTGCTTGCCGGAAAAGCCGGTGTGGAAGGGGGCGAGCTCGGCGACCTTGATGGACGGGGTCACTTCCCAGGGCACCACCGTGCCGTCGATCACGCCCTTGGAGAGCGCCTCGGGAACGGCCGGGACGGGCATGCCGACGGGCGTGGCGCCAAGGGCGGCCAGCATGTTGTTGACCACGCGCGAGGTGCCGCGCAGCTTGAGGCCGGCCATGTCCTCGAGCTTCTCGACCGCCTTGCCCTTGGTGTGGATCAGGCCGGGGCCGTGGGTGTGCACGGCGAGCACGTGATAGTCCTTGAACTCGTCGGTGAGGTGCTTTTCGTAGAACTCCTCGAAGGCCTGCGAGGTGGCGGCGCCCGTGGTGACCATGAAGGGCAGCTCGAAGACTTCCGATTTGGGGAAGCGGCCCGGCGTGTAGCCGATGACGGTCCAGGTGAGGTCGACGACGCCGTCCTTGACCTGATCGACCAGATCGCCCGGCTTGCCGCCGAGCTGCATGGCCGGATAGAGCTCGACCTTGATGCGGTCGCCGGAATCCTTGGCGATCGCCTCGGCCCAGGGAGCCAGCACCTTGGCCGGAATGGTGGCCTGCGGCGGCAGCATCTGATGCAGGCGCAACACCACATCGGCCGCCAGCGACGCGCCGGCGCCGGCAAGGGTCATCGCACCCACGGATGCGGCGACGAACAGAGCTTTCAACATGATTTCCCCTCCCCTGAAAGATCGGATGCGCTGGGCCAGTGCGTGTCCCCTCGCCAGTGAAGCCTCCTCAAGCCCCTGGCGATCCGGCGCGGTCCTGCCAGAACGAGGCCGTACACGAGCCTTCCGGCGCACAACCTCCCAGCGTGCGCCGCGCGTTCTGATCTTCCGGGATCATGACATGTATTCGCGTTGCGTAGTAATACATATTGAGCCCGCAGCCATAACCGGAAGGTTATGGATCATACCTAAATGCGGGGCAGGAATTCGAGGAAGGGCCGCCTGTTCCGAGGTCCGTGCAAACGACAAGGGGCACAGCAGCAGCTGCGCCCCTTGCGACGGGTCAGGCGGGTGGAAGGGATCAGAAGCCGATCTTGGACAGGACCCAGTCGTTGATGGCGGCATAGCTCAGACGGGTGTAGATGCCCGGGCTGTTCTTCTGGGCGCACTTGTCGCCGAAGCTGACGACGCCGGCCTGGATGGTGTACCTGCCGTTGTCGTCGGGCACCAGCAGCGGGCCGCCGGAGTCGCCCTGGCAGGCATCCTTGCCGCCAGCCATGTAGCCGGCGCAGATCATGCGCGAGGTAAGCTGGCCGTCATAGGCGGACGGGCCGTTGCAGACCGACTTTGCAATGATCGGCGCCTTCAGCTGCATGAGCTGCTTGGGCATCTTTGCAGGTTTGGTGGTGGACGTATTGCCCCAGCCCACCACATAGGCGGGATCGCCGGCGCTGGCGATGTCGGCCTCGTCCATCGGGTCGATCAGGGTCACCAGCTTGGGATTGGTGACATTCTTGGTGAGCTTGATCACCGCCACGTCATAATCGATGGTCGTGGTGTTGTACTTGGGATGCCGGAAGATCTTGGAGACCGCATAGGTCTTGCCGCCGGATACCAGGCTCTGCGTGCCGTAGAGTATCTTGATCGAGCTCGGCGCGACCACGCGGCCGTCGTCGCCCGTGATGCAATGGGCGGCCGTCAGAACGAAGTTGTTGGCGATCAGCGAACCACCGCAGAAGAAGGACGCATAGTTGCTGCCCGCATTCGTGTAGAGCAAGGCAACCTGGGACGGCCACTTGCCGGCCGGAGCCACGGTCCCATTGATGATCTGGGCGCTGCCGCCATCGCTTGAACCATTTGCATAAGCATTGCCAATCAATGCATAGCCCGCGCACAGCGCAGCGATCAGAGTATTCTTTATGAAGGACATGATTTCTCCTCACCTCGACGTATTTATTCCAATAAGTTGTGGTTAATCAGTATTTTCACTATCTGCAACATCTTGCCGTGCAATTGGGACGCTGTGGCAAGTGATTGGGATGAATTGTTTCGGCAGTGGCCTTTTGACGCAGTCGGGAAACAAGGCGCCACCGTCGCCAGGGTTCTGCTACCGATAGCTGCAAGGACCCATCCGTGACGGTCCGGGTGAGACGGACGGTCAACAAACCGGGACGTTTCGACGGGAGAGTCCGTCGCCATTTTGCAAATCTGTGCCTATCGTGCGGATTCCGAGAGCGGAGGCGCCGGCTTCCTCCCTCGACCGCACCATGATTTCAGGACCGGCGCCACATGCAGGCGCCGAGACGTCAGCGACCCTTGGACCCGAGTGGAGCAGATGGAAAAATCAGTCCCCACACCGCCAAAGGACACCATTCATTGCCTGCGCGTCAGCTTTCCCAAGGATGATCCGAAAAGCGCCGAGTATTACGGGCGGATGCTGTCGCCGCTGATGGAGATGAGCCTGCCGCCGGAGAGCCGGTCGCAGCCCTTCCACGCGGAGACGGAGACCTTCTTCCTGCCCGATGTCCTCGTCTCGCGGGCCAGCAACTCGGCCTGCCATCTCGATCGCCATGCCCGCACGATCGCCCGCTCGGCGTCCGATGATCTGATGCTGGTCAACTATCTCGGCGGTGCCGTGCGCTTTTCCGTCGGCGGCGGCTGGCACGACGTCCACATGGACCTCGGGGCGTTTCTGGTCTTCGACCTGTCGCGCGAACTGCACATCCGCATCGAGACCATGCGCAACATCGGGGTGATCCTGTCGCGGCGGCGGCTGGAGACCCTGGTGCCTTTCCTTGATGACGCGCACGGCCTGCAGTTCAAGCCGGGCGCCCTCAACGCCATCCTGCTGGGCTTGCTGGAACAGGTGGCGGCCATGGGGCCGCGCATCACCATCAGCGAGGCGCGCACCGTCTCCGACCTGATCACGCGCACGGTGGCCGGCGCCATCGGCGAATGCCTTGCCGAGAACGCCCGGCAAGCCGGCTCCCCGGGACTAGCCCCGCTGCCGGCCATCAAGGCGGCGATCGAGCGCCGGCTCGAGGACCCCGAGCTCAGCCCGAGCGTCCTGACCGAGGAATTCGGGCTGGCCCGCTCGACGCTCTATCGTCTGTTCGAACCCATGGGCGGCGTTGCCGCCTATATCCGCGAGCGCCGGCTGCGCCTCGCCTTCCGCCTGATCACCGGGCAGCAGGCCGACAAGCCACGCGTCTCGCAGCTGGCCTTCACGCTCGGCTTCAGCCATCCCTCGGCCTTCACCCGCGCCTTCAAGGAGAAATACGGTTTGTCGCCGAGCGAGGCGGCCACCCTGTCGAGCCACCCCGAAGAGGTGAGCGCGCCCTTCATCCTGACCGAGGAGGCGCGCCCGTATCTCAAGCATCTGGTGTGAGTAGCCGGATCCTCACAGGCGCAGGATCGGCTTGATGGCCCGCCCGGCCTCGGCGTCCTGCAGGGCGGTGTTGATGTCGGGGAAGTCGTAGAAGGTCACCAGCCGGTCGAAGGGGAAGCGGCCCTGGGTGTACAGGTCGATCAGATAGGGGATGAAGACGTCGGCGTTGGATTCGCCTTCGATGACGCCGCGCACCGAGCGGCCGCCGCTCATCATGTGCACGAGATCGAGGGGGATGGTCTGGCCCGGCGCCGACGCGCCCACCAGTGCCAGCGTGCCGCGCGGGGCCAGAACCTTGGTGCCCTGCTCGATCACGGCGGGAAGGCCGGTGGCGTCGATGGCGAAATCGACCCCGTGGCCGGTGATCTTGACGATTTCCACCACCGGATCGGACGCTTTGGCGTGGACGATATGGGTGGCGCCGAGGTCGAGGGCGAGATCGAGCCGGTCCTGGTTGAGATCGATGGCGATGATGGTGCCGACGCCGGTGGCGCGCGCCGCCATCACGGCGGACAGGCCCACCGAGCCGGCGCCGAACACCGCCAGCCTCTTGCCCGGGCCGATCTTCAGGCCGTTGATCACCGTGCCGGCGCCGGTCTGGATGCCGCAGGCGAGCGGGCCGAGCAGATCGAGCGGCACGCCGTCGCGCACCTTCACCACGTTGATCTCGCGGCAGAGGGCGTGGCTGGCGAAGGACGACTGGCCGAACACATGGCTGTGCACGGTGACGCCCTCGCATTTCAGCGCCGTCGAACCGTCCGGGCGGCGGCCGAAGAAGTTGCGCGGGAAGAACTCGTGGCAGTAGGACAGCTGGTGATCGCGGCAGGACGGGCAGGCGCCGCAGGCGTTGAAGGTCATCACCACCCGATCGCCGGGCCTGACCTTGGTGACGGCGCTGCCGACCCTTTCGACCACGCCCGAGCCCTCGTGGCCGAGCACGGCCGGCAGGGGTACCGGCAGATATTGATCGCGCATGACCAGATCGGTGTGGCAGATGCCGACGGCGGCGACCTTGACCAGCACCTCGTCGGCGCGCGGCTCCTCGAGGTCCACCTGGGCAATATCCATGGGAGCGCGCGGATGGCGCGCGATGGCGGCTTGAATTTTCATGGGTTGGTTCCGTGTAGAGGCCGCAGCCATCCGTCCGGCCCGCAGTCAGCGACTGCGAGCCGGGTGCCGGGCCATTGAACTGGGATCAGGGGTGAAGCACCCGCCGATCAGGTGACCAGACCTGATCGGAAGGCGCTCTGGAGGTCAGAACGGATAGCGCGGTGCTTCGTTCTTCACCGTGACCCACTGCCACTGGGTATATTCGTCGGCATCGGCCGGGCCGCCGACGCGGCCGCCGTTGCCCGAGCAGCCGCGACCGCCGAAGGGGTTGAGGCACTCGTCGTTGACGGTCTGGTCGTTGATGTGCAGCAGGCCGGTCTTCAGCTGTTCGCCGAGCGCCATGGCGCGGCCGACATCGGGCGAGATCACCGCGCCGGACAGGCCGTATTCGGTCCGGTTGGCGAGTGCCACGGCCTCGGCGTCGGTGGCGAAGGTGGTGATGTTGACCACGGGGCCGAACACCTCTTCCTCGAAGGCGCGCATGCCCGGCTTGACGCCGGACAGCACGGTCGGCTTGTAGAACAGGCCGTCATGGCTGCCGCCGGCCTCGAGCGTCGCCCCGGCGGCGACGGTTTCGGTGACGATGGCGTGCACGCGGTCGCGCTGGCGGGCGTTGATCAACGGCCCGAGCGCCACCTGGCCGGACGCCGGATCGCCGACCGGCAGATGCGTCGCCTTGGCCTTCAGGATCTCGATGACGGCGGGTGCGATCTTCTCATGCAGCAGGATGCGGCCCGAGGACATGCAGATCTGGCCCTGATGCAGCCAGGTGCCCCAGGCGATGTTGGAGGCGGCGATCTCCGGATCGGCGTCTTCGAGCACGATCAGCGACGACTTGCCGCCGAGTTCCAGCGACACCTTCTTGAGATTGCGGCCGCAGGCCTCGCCCACCTTGCGGCCGGCGGCCGTCGAGCCGGTGAAGGCGACCATGCCCACATGCGGATCGGAGCAGAGTGCTTCGCCGGCTTCCGCCGCGCCCGGCACCACATGCAGCACGTTGGGCGGCAGCCCCGCCTCTTCCAGCGCCCGGGCGATGATGAAACCGCCGGAAATGGGCGTCTGCGGATCGGGCTTCAGCACCACGGCATTGCCGACGGCCAGCGCCGGCGCCACCGAGCGCAGCGACAGGATCAGCGGGAAGTTGAAGGGCGAGATGACGCCGACGACGCCATGGGGCACGCGGCGGGCATAGCTCTGCCGGCCCGGCGTGGTGGGCAGCAGCACGCCCGGCGACTGCACGGCCAGGCCGGCGGCCAGCTGGAACAGGAACACCGCCTCGCGCACTTCGTGCTGGGCCTTGGGGATGATGCCGCCGGTCTCGCGGGCGATCATCAGGGCGAGATCGTCGAAATGGGCCTGAAGATGGTCGGCAGCCTTGCGGAAGATGGCGGCCTTGTCGCGCGGGCTGACGGCGGCCCAGCCCGGCTGGGCGGCGGCGGCGAGACGGGCGGCTTGCGTGATATCCTCGGCATTGCCGAAGCCGACGGTGGCCAGCACGGTGCCGGTGGCCGGTTCGATCACCTCGCGCATGCCGCCCTTGGGCAGCAGCCAGCCGGCGCCATAGACCTTGCCGTGCCAGCGGTTCGCGTCGAGAAAATCGTGACTGATGACGTTCATTGCTTCCTCCTCCCGAGAAGATGCCGGAGCGTGACGCCGCCCGGGGAAACCCCGATCGGCTGCGACCGCTTGTGCTTTCAGAACCGGAACGCGTCTCCTCCTCGAAACGCGCCCTGCGGAGCCACCATCGCAAGGCGTGTGCCATTTGTCGCAGCCGACTTAAGTAATTGCACGTATTCGCCTTTTCCGGGATGGCCTTCCCCGGGGGCGCAAAGGGGCCGGTGACGGCTCTTGAAATGATGAAAGATCACGTCATCATTTCATCAAATAATGAAACGGGAGGGGATCATGGTCGGGGAACGGCGGGTGTCGCTGCGGGAGGTGTCGAAGGCGCGCCAGCCGGAGGCCAGCGTGGCGCCGGCGGCGATGCGGGTGCGGCCACCGGCGCCGACGCTGGAGGACCTGACCGAATGCCTGCACTTCGCCCTCGGCGACGGGCGCATCTGGCTCAACAACAAGCGCATGGTGCTGATGCAGACCCATGTGCTCGGCCGCCTGAGGGCCGAGGTGATCGGCGCGCTGGGCGAGGCCGGCGCCCGGGCGCTGTTCACGCGCGTCGGCTACGAGCAGGGCCGCTCGGACGCGGCGACCATTCGCGAGCGCTGGGCCGACCAGGACATGGCCGACCTGTTCGCTGCGGGACCGCGCATCCACACGCTGGAAGGCTTCGTCAAGGTGACGACGCTGAAGATCGATTTCGACATGGGCGCCGCCACCTATGACGGCGAGTTTCTCTGGCACGATTCCTCGGAAGCCGACGAGCATCTGGCCGCCTTCGGCCTCGCCACCGATCCGGCCTGCTGGATGCAGACCGCCTATGCCTCGGGCTATGTGAGCGAACTCCTCGGCGCCGCCGTGGTGTTCCGCGAGACCGAATGCCGGGCGACCGGTGCGCCGCTGTGCCGCTGCACCGGACGCCACGCCGCCGCCTGGGGCGACGCGCGCGCCGAGGAGATCGTGCCGCCCGGCCCGGTGCGGCCGCGCTTTGCGGCGACCGCCGGCGTCACGCTGATCGCACCGGAGACGGTGTTCTTCTCCCATGACACAGTGCTGGGCCGCGATGTGTT
>NZ_JAKJIC010000037.1 GCF_021864535.1 Oryzibacter oryziterrae | reverse complement strand
AGAGCGGCCACAACGATCATTACGCCAACGTCGGCAAGCTCACCTCGGTGACCAACGACAGCGGCACCATCTTCACCGACTACAGTCCGCTGGGCATGCCGGAGACGACCACTTGGGCGCTTGTGGGATTCCCCGGCTCGACGGTCACCTCGGTGGCGAACAGTCGCGGGCTCACGGGCTACAAGGCGGGCACGGCGGCGGGCTTGTCCAAGCGCATCACCTACAGCGAGACAGGCGAGGTGAACTATGTGAGCTGGCCCGACGGCTCCACGACGGCGAGCGCCGACAAGCCCTTCGTCTATGACGCGGCGGGCCGCCTGAAGACGGTGCCGGGGCTGATCTCCTCGATCGCCTACGAGGCCGACGGCCAGACCGACACGGTCGCCTATGCCAACGGCGTGACGACCAACTTCAGCTATGACCCCAAGCGGCGCTGGGTGGCCTCCATCATCACCGCCAAGGGCACCACGACGCTGCGCAAGGTGGACTACACGCGCGACGATGCGGGCCGGGTACTCACGCAGGCCGTTACTGGAGAGCCGGACAGCTGGAGCTATACCTACGACGCGCTCGACCGGCTGACCTCGGCCAGCAACACCGTTTCGACGGCGGCCAATGAAGATCGCAACTACGGCTACGACGACGCCGGCAACATGATCGCTCAGAGCTATGTCGGGCGCTATGTCTATCCGGCCCCCTCGGCCACAGCGACGCGGCCGCATGCGGTGACGACGATCACGCATTTCTCGGACACCAACAAGGTGCGCGGCTATGCCTATGACGCCAACGGCAACCTGACGAAGGTCACCATCTTCGACGGCACGGCAGACGCCAACGAGATCCCGGCCAAACGCCGCACCATCGGCTACGATCGCGAGAACCGGCCGACCTCCGTCACCATGGGCACGGCGACCGACAATACTGAGGTCGCCACCACCTATGGTCCGGACGGCGAGCGGCTGCGCAAGACGGTGACGGTGGTCGCAGGTTCGCTCGCAAAGTCCACCACCAGCACCTGGTTCCTCGGGGCGGACGTGGAATATACCCCGGCGACGGCGAATGCCGCGGCCACCTGGACCAAGCTGCCGCATCCGGACATCCGCATCGTCAAGTCGGGTACGACGACGGCCACCTGCTATGTGCACCGCGACCAGCTGGCCTCGGTGACGCTGGAGAGCGACGCCACCGGCGCCATCGCCGCCGAGAATCGCTACACCCCCTGGGGCGACCAGATCGCCGGCTCAACCCCCACCAAGGGCTGCGGCCTCGGGGAGACCCGCGGCTACATCGGCGAACGCGCCGACGCGGAGACCGGCCTCATCTACCTCCACGCCCGCTGGTACGACCCCGAAATCGGCCGCTTCATGACCCCCGACTGGTGGGACCCGGTGGACGGGGGCAGCGCCGCAAAGGGGGCAGCGGCGGGGGTCAGAGGCAATCCGGTGGGCATGAACAGGTATGCCTATGCGGGGAACGATCCCATCAACAAGAGTGACAAGAATGGGCATTGGTGGGGAAGCGATGCTTGGGACCACTTTGTAGACACCATTAGCGACGCTTGGCACAACGCCACCGATGGGTATAAGCCCGGCACATATGAACGCACCGGGGCAATCTTGGGCGCCATAGTGGGAGGCGGAGGTGGGGCCGCTGGCGTTGCCGGCGAAGCTGGTGCTTCTGGAGGCGCTGGATCGGTCGCTGCTATAGCTACAAGCCCTGAACAGATTGGTGCAGGGATTGCCGGCGGTGCTTTCGGCGGTGCGGTTATAGGGAGAGCTATCGACAACTGGCTTGAAAACCCAAATGCTGTCTATCAGATCAACAATCCGCCAAACGAAAAGCCCGCGCCCGGGCAAAGCTCAGGAAGTTCCAGCGCATCTCAGGCCAAATCACCGGGTACCCTTGGCAAAGAGGGGG
This sequence comes from Oryzibacter oryziterrae, assembly GCF_021864535.1. GTDB lineage: Bacteria > Pseudomonadota > Alphaproteobacteria > Rhizobiales > Pleomorphomonadaceae > Pleomorphomonas > Pleomorphomonas oryziterrae. The sequence continues at coordinate 12,445 of NZ_JAKJIC010000037.1, read as the reverse complement.
AGGCTGCAGTTCGAAAATTGTATGATATCGGCGAAAAGCCCACTTCCCCGATTGAAATGGGAATAAAAGGTAAGGGACGGATTCCGGACGGCATGACAACAGAGACGATTTCGGAAGTGAAAAATGTCGGCAAGCAGAGCCTCACAAGTCAGTTGCGAGATTATCTTGACTTTGCCGGACGGACAGATCGTACCTTCAATCTATACACGCGGCCAGAAACAAAGCTGTCGGGTCCGCTTCAAAGTCTGATCGACGACGGCAACATCACACATTGGTACATACCATGACCGAAAAATCGAAAGCCAGCCAAGCGAACCGGCCTCCTTTGACGGATGATGAAATTCGAAATCTGTCGATTGATGATCTCTTGCGGATCAAATTGTCCGATGAAGAGAAGGCGCGCAGGCGTCAATTCAATCTGGAGCGCGAGCAAAGGATTAAAGAGAGGAGTGTTAGGCTGAACGTGGAACAATCAGCACTTCTTGCCGACCTCCGTGAGGTCGGCTGGAACGTTGAAAACGTCTGGGACATCGCCACGACACGCTATCGATATCCCGAAGCCATACCCGTTCTGCTCAAACATCTGATTTTGCCATATTCGGACCGTACGCGTGAAGGAATAGCACGCGCCCTCGCGGTCAAGGAACCTGAGGCGATCAAGGCTTGGCCGCTTATCGTAGAGGAATATCGCAAAGCGCCATCCGGGTGGGGGCCGATTGGGCCAGGCGAAACACAGGAGTTTTGGCTCGGGACCAAGTCTGCGCTCGCAGCTACACTGGCGGTACTTGTAACGAAGGACACCATGCCGGAATTGGTGGAGCTCGCCAAGGATAAATCTCTTGGAAGCAGTAGAATTCTTTTGCTCTCTGCCCTACGAAAATCTAAATCAGAACTTGCGAAGCAGACAATAGACGAGTTGCGGAACGATCCCGACGTTGAAACGGAAATCCGAAGCTGGAAGCGATAGAGTCTATTTTTGATTTTCGTTCCGCGCAATTATATGGATTGAGGATGCATCCAGAAGGCAGTTGAAACGGTTTTCTCTGACACAGAGCATGCTGCAGTTGGCGGAGGTGCGCTACAAAAATCGCGAGGGCGGGTTGCGGTCAAGATCGCACTGGGTGGGTCTTTTTCAGCACCAACGCAGATTTCACCCACGCGGCTCAAAGGTGCTGATAGGCCTGCTGTTTACCCCCATCCACCTCACACAACTGCACAATGCCTCCCTCCCACCCCACCTCCGGCTACATCCTTGTCCTCACCCTGTTCCTGCTGCTGCTCCTCAGCGCCGCCTCGCTCACCCTCACCCTCGGCCTCAGCGGCTTTGCCGTTGACATCGCCGACACCACCCGTGCCGTCGAGCGGCAGGCGGCGGGCAAGACGGGGATAGCGCTGGCGCTGGCGGCGGTTGATGCGGATGTGTTCGGCGAGGACGTCACACGCCTGCCGGGCCTTGCCACCGGCGGCTTCTCCGTCGACGTGGCGATCGAAGCGCGGCCGGTGAGTGTCGACGTCAACGCCGCCCTGCCGGAGCTCCTCAAGGCCGTGACATCAACGCTGCTGCCGGCCCCGCTCGGGCAGCAGACCTATGAGGTGATCGAGGCCGAGCGGCGGGCCGGGCGGACGATTCCGTCGATCCGCGCCCTGCTGCCGCCCTGCCGGCGGCTCACCACCGATCGCGACAGGCTCGAAGCCGTGCTCACCGTCGGCACGCGCGAGCCCACGATCAACCGCGCCTCCGCCCCGCCGGCCCTGCTCGCCGCGCTGCCGGGCATGACGCCGCTGGCGCTGAAGCTCATCGAGGACGACCCGCAGGGAACCCTCGTCCTAGCCGACGATCCCCGCATCGCCCCGGTCACCCGCTTCCTCGGCTCGTCGGGCGGCGAGAGCCGCCTCACCGTCACCGTCTCCGACGGCACAAGCCACTGGACCGACGACCTCCACATCGCCACCCGCCGAAAAGCCGCCCCCATCCTCGCCGGCCTCGACCCTGTGCCAAGCCCCATCCCGGACCTCTACTGCCCCGCATCCGACGGCTGAGCGTGCGGTGGGGTGCAATACCCTGGTGAAAGGTCACTCCGAAGGCTGCAACACGCGTGCGTGCGCGTTGTACGCCGGCCCACTGTCCGCTAGATTGCCGAGGCAAGGCCGGGTTGCGCCTCGTGACGATTGGGGCACGGGGAGGCGCGGTCGCAAGTCTGGCTCGATATCCAAGGAATGGCCAAGGACATGTCGTCGGTGAATGCCGTTTCCCCCCGCTCCACCGCCGTCGATCCTCGCCTGACCGAGGTGACGGCGCGTCTGGTCGAGGCCGGCACGCTTTCACAGGCCGACCTGTTGCGCGCCGAACGTGCGGCACAGTCGAGCGGCACGCGGCTCGACCGGGCGCTGCGCCAGTTGGGCCTGGTCTCCGACGACGCGCTGCTCACCGCCTTTGAGGCGGTCCTCGGCCTGCCGCGGCATGACGGACAGCCCCCGGACGAGGAGTTGCAGACAGGCCTCTCGCCCGCCTTTCTCGAACACGCTCGCTGTTTGCCGCTGCGGCTCGTCGATGATGTGCTGACCGTGGGGGTCGAGGATCCGCTGGACGATTTCCTGGTGGCCGCACTGTCGGCCCGCACGGGCTACAAGATCGAGCGGCGGTTGATGGCGCCCGGCGCCTTCGACCGATTGAAGGGCGCGCTTGGCGTTGCGGCGCAGGTCAGTTCGCTTGCCGAACTTGCCGACTTTGATGGCGGCGGTGATGAGGATGCGTCCCGCCTCAAGGATCTGGCGTCCGACGCCCCGATCATCCGCCTGGTCAACACCATGATCGAGGCGGCGATCGAAGAGCGGGCCTCTGACATTCACCTGACGGCGACGGCCGGCCGGGGCTCGCGACTGCGCTTTCGGGTGGACGGTGTGCTCAGGGACATGGAGCCGCCGTCGGCCGGGCTGCACGCGGCGGTCATCTCGCGCATCAAGATCATGGCCGGTCTCGACATTGCCGAGCGACGGCTGCCGCAGGATGGGCGCATGCGCGTGACCTCGCGCGGCCGACCGGTCGACATTCGCGTGGCGACCATGCCGCATGCCCATGGCGAAGGCGCCGTGCTGCGCGTGCTCGATCGTTCCGCGGTCAAGCTGAGCCTTGCCGACCTCGGCTTTGACGATACGCTGGTTTCCTCACTCGACCGGGCCATCGCCTGGCCGCATGGCTTGTTCCTGGTGACCGGTCCGACGGGCTCGGGCAAAACGACGACCCTCTATTCGGCCCTGCTGCGGCTGGCCTCGCCCGAGCGCAACATCGTGACGGTAGAAGATCCCGTGGAGTTCGACCTGCCCGGCGTCAACCAGGTGCAGGTGGCCCGCAAGATCGGCCTCGATTTTGCGGGCGTGCTGAGGGCGGTCCTGCGGCAGGACCCTGATGTCATCATGGTCGGCGAAATCCGCGACCGCGAGACGGCGTCCGTGGCCATGCAGGCGGCGTTGACCGGGCATCTGGTGCTGGCGACAGTCCACACGAATACGGCAGCCGGCGCGGTGCCGCGTCTCATCGACATGGGGATCGAGCCTTATCTGTTGGCGTCGACCTTGCGGGGCGCGCTATCGCAACGCCTGGTGCGCAAGCTTTGCGTCCATTGCAGGAAGGCCGTGGCCACTGTTCAAGGAAGCTTCGAGTGCGAGGCGGTTGGCTGCGCATCCTGTCACGGCACCGGCTACAAGGGCCGCGCGGCAATCGGCGAAACGCTGGAAGTGGGTGCCGAGCTTCTTGAGCTTCTGAGTAACGGCGCGAGCGAAGGCACCTTGGCCAAGGCCGGCGTGAGGCGTAGCCTTGCTGAAGACGGCTGGGCGCGCGTCGCTTCGGGCGAAACCAGCCGTGACGAGTTGCGTCGCGTAATCGGAGCCGGATGATGGCCCGGTTCACCTACATTGCCCTGACGGCAGGCCAGGAACAGCGTGAGGGTACTATCGAGGCCGCCAGCGAAGCCGATGCTGCCCGCGAACTCGGACAGACCGGCCTCACGGTGCTCAAGCTTCAAACAGCGCGTGCCCAGGGCACGCTCCGCGGTTTGCTGGCCAAGGAGGTGCGGCTTTCAAGTGGGTTGCGCCCGAAGGAGTTTCTATCCCTCGTGCAGGAATGGGCGACACTGGCCGGCGCCGGGCTCAATCTCCACACTTTGCTCGACCTGTCGGCGAAAGGGCGCAAGGGGGCGCTCGGCGCGCTTGTCGCAAAGCTCCGGGACGACGTCCGCAAGGGCCGCAGCTTTCAGCAGGCACTGGCGGAGAGTGGCCAGTTTCCCGCGGATTTCGTTGCACTCGTCGGTGCAGGCGAGGCCTCGGGTGCGCTCGATCAATCGCTCAAGGAGGTTGCCGAGACGGCAAGAACGCGCCTGCAGCTCGCGCAGAGACTGAAAAAAGAGCTGATCTATCCGGCCTTTCTGAGCGTCACGGCCTCAGCCGCGATTGTCGTACTGCTGACCATAGTGGTTCCGAACATCGAGCAACTGATCGACGACGCCGGGCAGGTTACACTACCACTGGTGACGCGAGCGGTCATCGCCGCAAGTCACCTGCTGCGCGACTATGGCCTCATGTTTATCGCAATCCTGGCCACGACGACGGCTGCCATGGCGGCCCTCTGGCATTCGACACCCGGTCGTCGCGCGCTGTCGCACCAAGTCTTAAGTCTGCCGCTGATCGGGCCAGTGCTCGCAAGTCAACAATTGTCGCGATACCTGCAGACTTTGGCGTCGCTGGTCGGTGGTGGTGTATCGCTGGCCCGAGCCCAGGGCTATGCGGCCGAGACGGTGACCAACGCGCACATGCGGCTGCGGCTGGCCGGCATCAGCACAGCGCTTGCCGAAGGACGCATGCTGCACATGTCGCTGGAAGACACCGGCCTGATTGCCGAGGACGCCTTGGGCCTCATTCGCAGCGGCGAGCAGACCGGTCGCCTGGACGCCATGCTGCGTGCGGCAGGCCTCCTCCTTCAGGCGCGCGGTGATCAGCGGCTTGAGGTTCTGGCCGCCATGCTCGGACCCATCATGACAATCGTCTTCGGCTTGATCGCAGGCTTGATCGTCTACGCCATGCTGACAACCATCCTGTCCATCAACGAGTTTGCGTTCCGATGAAAATTCTTGTCTTCCCTTCAAGATCTCAACAAAATCAACATCCCAAGCGAGATGCAAAGGCAGGCATGACGCTGCTGGAGCTTCTGGTGGTGATGGTCATCCTTGGGTTGCTGGCGACCTTGGGCAGTATCCAGATCCTGTCCTACCTTGATCGGGCCAAGGCGGACACGGCCGTTCTGCAGATCCGGGAACTGTCGCTTGCGGTCGATCTCTATAAGCTGGATGCGGGCCACCCGCCAACTACCTCGGAAGGGCTTGGCGCGTTGATTGCGGCCCCCGCAGACGCGCAGAAATGGCGCGGGCCATATCTCAAGAACCGTAGCCTGCTCAAGGATCCCTGGGGCAATCCCTATCTCTACAAGAGTCCTGGCGATCACGGACCTTATGATCTCTCGACCCTAGGGGCGGACAGCACGGCAGGTGGAGAGGGAGACGCCGCCGATGTTGGCAACTGGTCGATCGAATGACGGCTTTACGCTGCTGGAAGTGCTGGTCACCATGACACTTCTGGCACTCGTCGGGGCCGGCACGTCGGTGATTGTCTGGAGCTATGGCGACCGCATGGAAATGGAGCGCACGGTGTCCAGGATTTCTGCGCTGTTGAGCGCGGCGCGGCACGACGCCAAGGCATCGAACACAACGGCCGTCGTATCCTTCGATGCCAAGGATCGCACCTTCTCGCTTGAACCAGGCAACCGCAAGGTTTCAGTGCCGGAAGGCATTTCGGTCAAAGTTCTCGGCGCGCGGGATCATCTTCAAGGTGCAGACCAGCCCGCCATCCTGTTTCTAGGTGGTGGTAGCAGTGCAGGAGGAGTGATCAACTTTGCAACATCAGCAGATAGGAGCCAACTGCGGGTGGACTGGCTGACCGGTCGGATCGACGAAGATGCGCAGACACAATGACGGCTTCACGCTGATCGAAAGTCTGATCGCGACTGCGATTGCCGGCGGCATGGTTCTCGCCGGCACATTGCTCGTGTCGCAGGTTCGTGCGCGTCTTGCTGCTGATGTAAAGCAACTCCATGCCACCTTCGACGCCGAGGCGATCTTGACCGAGTTGATGGTCACTGGTGGGGCGGATATCCCCGCGCCGCAGGGCACCCGACCTGACGGTTTCCGTTACCGAACAGACTTTGCCCCCTACGATTGGCCAAAGGACGCGAACGGCAACCTCATCGCGCGCCATATGTACTTGCGCAAAGCGACGGTACACATCCTGGACGTGGACGGAGGCGAACTTTTCAAGTTGACGACACTCTTGGCCGTGCCGGAGCCGGTCGAATGAAGCGGCGCGACGCCAACGACGGATTCACGCTTCTAGAGACGCTGGTCGCGCTGGTCGTCGCCTCACTGGTCCTTTCGGTCATGACGGTTCTGATCTCCAGCCTGACCGATCTACGTCATCGCTTCTCACGGGTGGATGCCGCAAGGCAGGAGCTGACGACAACGCACGACGTGCTGGCCGAACTGTTCGCCGCAGCTTTGCCTGGGCGACCCGATGCCGGTACAGCTGGAGGGACGGACGTGACGTTGACGCTTCTCTCGCGCGGAACAACCATCATGCTCGAGCCCAGCCACGCGGCCTTCACGCTGGCGTCGGATCGGTCCGGCCATCTGGCGCTGAGTTGGCTGCCGGCATCAGGGGCGCGAACCGAAAGTCGAGTTCTGCTGCCTACCGCCTCGCGGTTCGCCTTTCGCTATTTGCTGGCTGATCCAAACGGCAACACACCGGCTTGGTCAGCGGTCTGGACCACGCCGGACGTGTTGCCGCTCGCAATCGAACTCACCGTCGCATATGCCGATGTCGACACGCCGTTCACGTTGCTCTTTGCAACGCACGAACGCTATCCCTATGCCTGCGATCGTGACCCAACTTTGAGTCCCTGCGGAGAGATGCATGGCAGACCATAAACTGCTCGCGGCCGGCTGGCGACATTTGGACAAAGCCTTCGACCTGCTGCTGCACGTGCTCGACGAGGCTGTCCCCGCTGGTCTGCGTGCGCTGCTCTTGGGGAGCTACAGTCCCATCGGAATCTGGCAAGGCGCCACAACTGACAATGGGTTCGCCCTTGCCGAGATCGAGGCATCGCCGCAGACGCGTATGCGCTGCCGACGGCAGGCGCGCCGCGCCTTGGTCTGCTTGCACGTGCAGCCGGATTTGGTTCTCCGTCGTGACGTCGCGCTGCCGGTGGGCCAGACATCCAGCCATATACACGACCTGTTGCGCTGGAACTTCGAAACATGGACTGCGTTCAAGCCCGACGAAGTCTGGTTTTGCGGCGCTCCGCTAGAAGACGACGCCGACCGCCTTCGCATTGCCTTTGTCGAACGCCGCCATCTGACGCCCATCCTTGACCGACTGGCGTCCTTTGGGTTGCCGATCGATCGGCTGCAGTTGAGCGAAACGCTGGTCGTGGATTTGCCGGCAAGCCGCCGCCGTCGATTTCGCAGTAGAGCGCGACTTGCATCCGGCCTCATGGTCCTTGCCTTTCTGCTGGGTTCCATCCTGATTGCTTCAGAACTCCGGCAGGCAGAGACCCGTCTCGCCCTCAGACAAAGCGAGATCCGCCGGCTGGTCGACGCGGCTTCGGCAGCCAGCGACGCCGCAGATGCCTTGAACAAGCGGCAGAAAGCCATCGACGCCCTTGCCGGCTCGCTCTCCGCCCGCCCAAGCGCAGCCCGTGACATCCTGCAAGTCGTCGATCATCTGCCCGACGGCGTCCTTGTCGAATCCGTCAGCTGGTCTGCCACGATCCTGCAGCTTGTCATCCGCGCCAAGCTCGCGCCGGATGAACTAGACATTCGGAACCTGGACGGGTCCGCCATCACGCCCGTGACGCTGGGGCGGGACCAGGACGGCTTTCGCTACCAGCTTGACTTCAAACCCGGGGATCACCAGCCATGACCTCCCGTCGGCTTCGCCTCTGGGGCACGCGCCTTGTGCTCGCCGCTCTCGTCTTCGATCTGACCTGGCTCGCCTATGTGTCGCCGCTCTGGCAACGCTTCGACATAGAGCGCGAGATTGCCGATCTCGACCAGCGTGCGCCGGACCTGCAGCGCCTCGCCAACACCGGCCCCGGCTATCGCGCCACCTTGGAGGCCATCGAGCGGCAGACGGCCGACAGCTTCGGCGCGGATACGTCAGCCGACGCGATCGAAGCCGCAGCCCGTTCTGCCATCGAGGCGACCGGAGGCACGGTGCAGAGCTTGCGCCTTAAGCCTTCGGAAGCGGGTTACTCTGCCACGATTGCCGTCGACCTTCCTCCTGATACCCTGGAGGCCTGGCTCGCCGGCCTCGAATATGGCAAGCCTCCCTTCCTCATGAGGAGCCTGGACATTCGCCGCTTGACCGAGGCCGACAGTGGCGGCGACCAGCTGGAGGTGAAAGCATCGGGCGACTGGATGGTGCCGCAGGAGGCCACGCAATGATCCTCCGCCTCTTGGCTTTGGCCTCACTCAATCTGGCGCTGGGGGGCATGCTGATCACACGCTTCGCGCTGCCGTCGGCCGAGGTGGAAAGGGCAGCGCCCACACGCCTTGCCGACACCTTGCCGCAGGCCGGCCCAACGGCTCCGTCCCTCAGCCTGCCCACCGAACCGTCTCTGTCCGAGCGGCACCTGTTTGCTCCGCTGCCGGTTGCCGAAGAGCCGGTTGCCGAGGAACCTCAGGACGTTGCGCCGCCGCCGGACCTCAAGCTGGTTGGCGTCATCAACGGTACCGGCACCACGGTGGCGCTGATCCGCCTGCCTGATGAGAGCACCCTGCGGGCCTGGGTCGGGCAGGACGTCGCCGGCTGGACCGTCGTCGCCATTTCCAACCATGCGGTGATCCTGACCGACGGCAATCAGCGCCACGAATACCAGCTCGATCCGCCCGAGACCGAAGCTCAGCCCTCTGAGGATGGGCAGTAGCGGTCCGGGATGGGGCTTGGGCTGGGGTCGAGGCCGGTTAGGATGGGGGCGGCCTTGCGGCGTGTGGCGATGTGGAGGGCGGCGGTCCAGTGGGCGGGGCCGTCGGACACGGTGACGGTGAGGCGGCTGGATCCACCGGAGGAACCGAGGAAGCGGCTGACCGGGGCGATGCGGGGATCGTCGGGCAGGACGAGGGTTCCCTGCGGGTCGTCCTCAATGAGTTTCAGCGCCAGCGGCGTCATGCCCGGCAGCGCTGCGAGCAGGGCCGGCGGGGCGGAGGCGCGGTTGATCGTGGGCTCGCGCGTGCCGACGGTGAGCACGGCTTCGAGCCTGTCGCGATCGGCGGTGAGCCGCCGGCAGGGCGGCAGCAGGGCGCGGATCGACGGGATCCTCCGCCCGGCCCGCCGCTCGGCCTCGATCGCCTCATAGGTCTGCTGCCCGAGCGGGGCCGGCAGCAGCGTAGAGGTCACAGCCTTGAGGAGCTCCGGCGGCGCGGCGTTGACATCGGCCGTCACCGGCCGCGCTTCGAGCGCCACGTCGACCGAGATGCCGCCGGTGACAAGGTGCGGCAGGCGCGTCACGTCCTCGCCGAACACGCCGGCATCGACTGCCGCCAGCGCCAGCGCGACCCCCGCCTGCCGGGCCGTCTGCCGCTCGACGGCACGGGTGGTGTCGGCGACATCAACGGCAAAGCCGCGAAGGCCGAAGGTGAGGGTGAGCGAGGCGGCGCTGAGGAGGAGGAGGAGGAACAGGGTGAGGACGAGGATGTAGCCGGAGGTGGGGTGGGAGGGAGGCATTTGGGCACCAAGGCGCACGCAAACTCAATAATAAATCAATGCTATTTATCAATAGTGTTTGGGAAGATTTGCTGAGTTTCATATCTGACATCTAGTATTTCACCATTGATTGCAGATATTTTTATTAATATTTTCCCCTCAAAATATTTTCCAGCATCAATATGGCTCCAATTTTTCTGCCCGCTTATTATATAAACGCTCCCGCTCTTTTCTGACACGAGCGGCTGTACAGCGTTGAAAGCGACTTCGCCAAATACCTTACAAATTATGTATGACGCATATTTGATAGAGAACTCATCGTCAATAATCTCGATACCTTCAAAAGACGTCAATAAGTCAGGTATAATTTGCGCGCCTGTGTTGTTTTTATGGTTCTTTTTTGCTCTGGATATAATTTTCACGCTACCCACCTCCTATGGCGCGAATACCTCGAAAGGTCTGGAAACTACCTGCTTTGTACCCGGATTTGTTTGATAATACTCATATACAGGTATAGGCGGAAGGGGCTGCCCCTTACTAAAGCCGAACGCGCTTATGCCGCTGTTTGGCGAATACACTTTCCACCCCGACTCAATATGCGGATATACTATTAATTGGTCAACTGTAAATGCGGGAGCTACACCAGTTTTTACGTCTATTATTGAAGTGAATCCATCTATTGTTTGAACCATAATATCAGCCCTAGTTTCAGCTATTCCATCCAACATTACGAGTGTAACTTCAGTTGCCACAGTTAGCCCGCTGTTGGCAAAATTTTCGGCAAGTCTTGATTTCAGCTCTTCGTGAAACTGCCCTGGCCAAGCCGCAAGAATTGCATTTAGCCCTTGAAGTGACAGCCCGAGATTCCCAATTTGGGATGATGCATGCGTTCCAATTAGGACGCTTCCTGTAACGATGTCATCTCCGGCAACTTGATCCCGGAAGTCCGCGCTGTCATGCCAGGTGCTGGAGTGACCATCGCCAAACCCGAGGTTGCCCATGAAGTTAGCGATGGTTTCGGAGGCGTGCTCAAAGCCGTTGCCGCCGTGATAGTCGCCTCCACTGCTGCCGCCTCCAAGATGCTGGATGCTTCGGGAGCTGGGATCGTAGAACGATTCGCTCCAGTGAACCTCATGCCCATTCCTGTCACTCTTGTTGATGGGATCATTGCCCGCATAGGCATATCTGTTCATGCCGACGGGATTGCCTCTGACCCCCGCTGCGGCACCCTTGGCGGCACTGCCCCCATCCACCGGATCCCACCAGTCGGGGGTCATGAACCTTCCGATCTCGGGATCGTACCAGCGGGCGTGGAGGTAGATGAGGCCGGTCTCCGCGTCGGCGCGTTCACCGATGTAGCCGCGGGTCTCCCCGAGGCCGCAGCCCTTGGTGGGGGTTGAGCCGGCGATCTGGTCGCCCCAGGGGGTGTAGCGATTCTCGGCGGCGATGGCGCCGGTGGCGTCGCTCTCCAGCGTCACCGAGGCCAGCTGGTCGCGGTGCACATAGCAGGTCGCCGTCGTCGTACCCGACTTGACGATGCGGATGTCCGGGTGCGGCAGGATGGTCCAGCTGGCCGCGGCATTCGCCGTCGCCGGGGTATATTCCACGTCCGCCCCGAGGAACCAGGTGCTGGTGGTGGACTTTGCGAGCGAACCTGCGACCACCGTCACCGTCTTGCGCAGCCGCTCGCCGTCCGGACCATAGGTGGTGGCGACCTCAGTATTGTCGGTCGCCGTACCCATGGTGACGGATGTCGGCCGGTTCTGGCGGTCATAGCCGATGCTGCGGCGTTTGGCCGGGATCTCGTTGGCGTCGGCGGTGCCGTCGAAGATGGTGATCTTCGTCAGGTTGCCGTTGGCGTCATAGGCATAGCCGCGCACCTTGTTGGTGTCCGAGAAATGCGTGATCGTCGTCACCGCATGCGGCCGCGTTGCTGTGGCCGAGGGGGCCGGATAGACATAGCGCCCGACATAGCTCTGAGCGATCATGTTGCCGGCGTCGTCGTAGCCGTAGTTGCGATCTTCATTGGCCGCCGTCGAAACGGTGTTGCTGGCCGAGGTCAGCCGGTCGAGCGCGTCGTAGGTATAGCTCCAGCTGTCCGGCTCTCCAGTAACGGCTTGCGTGAGTACCCGGCCCGCGTCGTCGCGCGTGTAGTCCACCTTGCGCAGCGTCGTGGTGCCCTTGGCGGTGATGATGGAGGTCACCCAGCGCCGTGTGGCGCTATAACTGAAGTTGGTCGTCACGCCGTTGGCATAGGCGACCGTGTCGGTCTGCCCGTCGGGCTCGTAGGTGATCGAGGAGATCAGCCCCGGCACCGTCTTCAGGCGGCCCGCCGCGTCATAGACGAAGGGCTTGTCGGCGCTCGCCGTCGTGGAGCCGTCGGGCCAGCTCACATAGTTCACCTCGCCTGTCTCGCTGTAGGTGATGCGCTTGGACAAGCCCGCCGCCGTGCCCGCCTTGTAGCCCGTGAGCCCGCGACTGTTCGCCACCGAGGTGACCGTCGAGCCGGGGAAGCCCACAAGCGCCCAAGTGGTCGTCTCCGGCATGCCCAGCGGACTGTAGTCGGTGAAGATGGTGCCGCTGTCGTTGGTCACCGAGGTGAGCTTGCCGACGTTGGCGTAATGATCGTTGTGGCCGCTCT
>NZ_JAKJIC010000036.1 GCF_021864535.1 Oryzibacter oryziterrae | reverse complement strand
GCCGTGATGGGGATCGAGGCGATCGGGGAAGGGTGAGGGGTCGACGTCGAGCACGTCGAGTTCGACCACGCGGCCCTCGCGCGTCAGATGGGCGAGCGAATCCTTGAGCGCGCCGACAGCGCCGGCGCCGACGCGCGGGGCCACCGGCGGGGCGGGCGGCTGTGCCGCGCCGGCCTGCGACGCGGCCTCGGACTTCGGGCCCTGCCCGCCGAGGAGATCCCCTAGAAGCTTGTTGCGGGAACTGGCCTTCATGCGCGCCTCCCGAAGGCGGATCCAATCGTCCATGCCTCACCCCTCTCGCTGGGCGCGAGCCTAACCCCGGGGGAGGGGAGGGGGGACAAGTGACGGGCGCGGCGAGGACGGGAGACGATCATTTCGCCCCTCCAGCGCGGCCCCAGCCGGCCTTCATCAGGTCGAAGACCTCGGCATTGACGGCGTCGACGGATTCAAGCGCGCGGGCCAGCGTGTCGCGACCGATGGAGGATTTCTCCATTTCGTAGAGGCTCTTGCGCTCGATGCCGGCATTGGCGATGGCGGTGGTTTCGACCACCGGATGCTTCAGCACCGCGTCGGCGAACAGCGAGCGCAACAGCGCCACCACATGCAGCTGCGGATGATCGTTGGGATCGTGGCGCGTCAGCACGAATTTCAGGAAATCATGGTCGAGCCGGCCGCCGGCATCGCGCACCACGGCCATGAGATCGCCGGCCATCAGCAGGAACTGGCTCATGGAGGCCACGTCCAGCATGGCCGGATGCACGGTGACCAGCACGCCGGTGGCGGCGAAGAGGGCGCCGAGGGTGAGGAAGCCCAGCTGCGGCGGGCAGTCCATCACCACCACGTCATAGCGGTCTTCCACATCGCCCAGCGCCCGGGCGATGCGCTCGAAGAACAGCGTGGCGGCGCCGTCGCGGGCGGCAAGCGCGCGCGGCGTATCATGCTCGAACTCGGCAAGCTCCAGATTGGCGGGGACGAGATCGATACCGTCGAAATAGGTGGGGCGGATCACCTCGGCGAGCGGCCGCCGCTCGGCATCATAGCGCACGGCGGCGTAGAGCGTCTCGTTGGGGCCGACGTCGAACTCGGGCTGGATGCCGAACATGGAGGTGAGCGAGGCCTGCGGGTCGAGGTCGATGGCCAGCACGCGCAAGCCCTGCAGCGCCAGAAAATGGGTGAGATGCACCGAGGTGGTGGTCTTGCCCGAGCCGCCCTTGAAGTTGGAAATGGCGATGGCCTGCAGCTTGTCACCCGGTCGGCGACGCGGCAGAATATCGAGGCTTTCCAAAGGGTTGCTGCGCTTTGCCGCGAAATGGGCGCGCAGCGCGTTGATCTGGTCGAGCGTGAAGGCGCGCCGGCCGTTGGGCAGGCGTTGCGGTTCGGGCCCAACCCCGCTCAAATCAAGGGTACGGATGGACGATTCGGACAGGCCGAGCAGCTGGGCGACTTCCAGCGTGGTGAAGCGGCGCAGGGTCTTGCGCGCCTCGGGCGGATAGAGCGCCGCGCGAATGGCCGTGAGCCGCGACGACAGCGCCTGCGCATAGCGGATCACCCGCTCGGGCGTATCCTCGAGAACCACGGTCTCCACGGCAGTCGTCACGTTCATCCCCCATCCGGTGGTCCGGGCGTCACTGACGGTTTTTTTCGCCAATGCCGCTTCTTTCCATCAATGGATGATGAGCGCCGATTCCCGCCGCTTGTCCAGCTTTTTTTCGTTAACAGCGCCTTAACGACGGGCGCAAGGACCGGCTGAAATGTCACGCTTTTGTCGCCCTCAGGCCCGGTGAGGACGGCGGAAATGTCGCCCTTTGGCCGCACCGCCCATCCACAGCCTGTTTGCCCCGACCGGCGGGGAGGGGACGCCCCGGCGCGACCCGGTTTTTGACGCTTGCCGAACCTTGGAAGCGCGACACGGTGGGTGGGCCCATTCACAAGTGTGTTACCGCACCCCTCCCACAATCTGAAGCAGGCCATCATCGCTAGACTTCGGTTACCATGGGGCGAAAATGCTGGGCCTCGCAAGCAAATCTCAGCATTGTTGCTGTAGGCGTGACGTCGCAAATCCTGCCCCCTCCGTTCGACGGCGACAGCGTGGTGGAGCCCAAGATGAGCGACGCAGACCTGACCGACATCCCCCTTCCGCACGACAGCCCGCGAGAGCCCGATCCGGCGCCGATCGCCGGCGAGAAGGCGATTGCGCTGGTGGTCGATCTCGACGGCACGCTGCTGCGCTCCGACCTGCTGGTGGAATCGGGCACGGCCTGGATCGTGGCCGAGCCCAAGAGGCTTTTCGGCCTGCCGGCGCTTCTCAAATCCGGCAAGGCGGCGCTGAAGGCGGCAATCGCGGCGCAAACCGCCATCGACGTCAGCCTGCTGCCCTATGACGAGACGGTGCTTGCCGCCATGGCGGCGGCGCGGGCGGAGGGGCGACGCGTCTACATCGCCTCCGCCAGCAACGCGCGCTATGTGGCGGCGGTCGCCGCTCATGTGGGCGTCGACGGCTGGTTTGCCTCCGACGCCACCACCAATCTCGCCGCAGACGCCAAGGCGCAGCGGCTGGTGGAGGCCTTCGGCCACAAGGGCTTCGACTATATCGGCAATGACAACGCCGACCTGCCGGTCTGGGCCGTCAGCCGCCGCTCGCTGGCGGTGCGGCCGTCGGAGGCGACGCGCGCCAAGCTGATGGCGATCGATCCATCGGCACAGGTGCTGGTGGCCGCCGACGCCCAGCCCTGGCGGGCCTGGATCAAGCTCGTCAGGCCGCATCAATGGGCCAAGAATGTGCTGGTTTTCGTGCCGCTGGCGACCGCGCATCACTTCGACCTCGCGTCGATTGTCGCCTGTCTGTTTGCCTGGCTCGCCTTCTCGCTGGCCGCTTCGTCCATCTACATCGTCAACGACCTCGTGGACATCCGTGCCGATCGCGAGCACCCCAGCAAGCGGCGGCGGCCGCTGGCGGCCGGCACCGTGCCGATCCTGCGAGCGCCGCTGGTGGCGGCGGGACTGATGCTGACGGGGCTGGGGATCGGCGCGCTGATCTCCTGGTCGCTCGCCGGCCTGCTTGTCGGCTATCTCGTCCTCACCACCGCCTATTCCTTCAGCCTCAAGCGCAAGATGCTGGTGGACGTGGTGGCGCTCGCCTCGCTCTATACGCTGCGCGTTCTCGCCGGTGCGGCGGCCATCGGCGTGCCGGCGTCGGAATGGCTGCTGGCCTTTTCCATGTTCGTCTTCACCGCGCTGGCCCTGATCAAGCGCTATGTGGAGCTGACCGCGCGCATCGACGCCGACCTGCCCGAGGCGACAAACCGCAACTATCTCAAATCCGACCTCAGCGTGGTGGCGGCGCTGACGGCGGCCTCCGGCTTCAATGCGGTCACCGTCTTTGCGCTCTACATTTCCTCCGACGCCGTGCGCCTGCTCTATCCGCATCCGGGCTTTTTGTGGCTGGTCTGCCCCATCCTGATGTATTGGATCGGCCGCATGGTGATCATGGCCCAGCGCCGCTATATCGACGACGATCCGGTGCTGTTTGCGCTGCATGACCGCAACAGCCAGATCGCCTTCGTGCTGATCGCGCTGCTGCTTGTGATCGCGGGGGTGAAATGGTGACGCCCGGCGGAGCGGCGAGAGAGGCCGCGGCACACTCCTCATTGAGCCGGCTTACAATCGCCGCGCCATTCATCGTCGCCGCCCTCGGCGCGCTGCTGCTGGTGCTGCTGCGCGGCGCCGTTCCCTTCCCGCTGGTGAGCGACAACGCCTATTTCCTGCCGGCCAGCTGGTGGATGGCCGAGACCGGACAGCTGGCCAATCCCTGGCTGCAACCGGGCTTCAATGAGGCGCTGAACTGGCACGGTTTCCTGCAGCCCTGGCTGGTGGGCGGCCTCTCGGGTCTCCTAGGCGGCGGCTGGACGGGGACCTATGGCGCGATCAATCTCCTGGCGGCGCTGACCGTGCTGAGCGTGGCGCTGGCAGCCCGCGGCCTCGGCCTGTCGCCGCTCCGCGCCGCCGCCCTGGTGCTGGTGGCGATCGCGCTGATGCTCGACGCCAGATCGCGGCCGGAAGTGCTGGCAACGGCGCAAGACGTGGGGCTGGTCTGGCTTGCGGCCGGGCTCGCCCGGCGCTTTCCGCAAGGGCTCTGGCACGGCGCCGGCATCGGCGCGCTGATGGCGGCACTGGCGGCGACCCATCCGGCGGTCGCGGTGTTTTCCGGCTTTGCCGTTGCCGCCTTCCTGGCCGTGGAGGTGCTGCGCAGGCGGCCGTCGCCTGGATCGCTTGCTGCACTGGCGCTCGCCATGATCGCCGGCTTTGTGCTTGTGGCGGCGCTGCTGCTTGCTGCCGTATTCGGCCCCGCGCCCCTCACCTGGCTCACGGGGCTTGCGGACGCGGCCCGCATCACGCTGGCGCGCACCGACGCCCAAGGGCTGCTGCGCTATTTTCTCGCCAATCGCTTCCTGCCGGGCTTCGGCCTCCTCGCCCTGCCGCTCGTCGCAGCTGCCTGGTCGGCGAGCCTGCCGCCGCGATTCACACATTGGCGCTGGCTGCGTGTGGCGCTCGCCCTGGCCATCGGCCTTGCGGGCGGCTTCCTCCTCTACCGGCAGGCCCTGCGCATCCCCGCGACCTATTACAATTTCACCGGCGTGCTGGTGGCTCTCGGCCTGATGGCGGCGCTGCGAGCGCACGGCCGCTGGCGCTGGCCGGTGGACGCGGCGCTGATGACGCTCGGCCTTGCGGCGCTCGCCGGCATCGGCCTGTGGTCGGCGCAGGCGCTGGCAGAGCGGCCGCTGATCGCCCCGTCCCGGCTGCAGCTGGCCCAGGCGGTTGCCTCGGATCACGCGGCCAGGCGGCGGATCTGCGCCGACGCGGCGGTGCTGGCCGCCCTCGACGATCCGGAGCTCGCCCGCTCGGTTCACCTGTCGCTGCGTCTTGCCCAAGCGCCCGGCGCGCCCGATCCGGCGCTGTGCGACGTCCACTATCAGCTGCAGGCCTCCGGCGGTTCGGCGGCGACGCCGGTGACCGGCTTCCTTGCGGCGGACGCGGCGGAGCAGGTAAGCCCCTTCGCCCGGCTCGGCCTGCGGCCCTCGCATTTCGGCTTCACCCGCTGGCTGCCGCAGCCTGCCCCCTCAGCCGCCCAACCCGGAGACCAACCGTGAGACTTGCCGATATCCTGCTCGTGATCCTCAGCGTCGGCCTGTCGTCGACCTCGCAGATCATTCTCAAACGCGGCATGACCGGCACGGCGGTGCAGGAGGCGATGAGCAGCGGGCGGGCCAGCGACATCGCCTGGACCATCGGCACCGCGCCGCTGGTCTGGACGGGGCTGTTCTGCTTCGGGCTCAGCGCCGTGGTGTGGCTGTTCGTGCTGTCGCGCATTCCGCTGTCGCAGGCCTATCCCTTCGTCTCGCTCGGCATCCTCGTCACCGTGGCGGCGGGCTTTTTCGTCTTCAACGAGCCGGTGGGCTGGCAGGGCGTGCTGGGCGTCGGCCTGATCGTGGCGGGCGTCTGTCTGGTGGGTCTGCGCGCGGCGTGAGACCGAGTGTCATTGAAAATGACCTCGGCATTCCTGTTTCGATTTTCTCATGCCCTTGATGCAGATGAGAAATTCGAAACATCTTCAATGAGCCCATGCGTCAGCATCTTGGGCGAATTGGTATGCGGCTTCACACCGGCGCTTGCCGCTCCGGGGGAGGCACGCGGGTGGGCGAGGTCTCGAACTGGATGAACAGCAGCAGCGTCAACAGCCCGATCTCCGTCGATTTGGTGGCAAAGGAGGTTGCCGAAGCGGCGATGACCGCATAGGCGGCCAGCGGCGGCAGGGCGCGACGACCAAATCGCCGCACGAATTCATAGAGATAGGCGCCGACCCCGAGAAACAGGAGGCCGGCCACGAGGCCGCCATAGGTGGCGATGGAACCGATCACGGCGCTTTCGATGGCGATGGCCAGACCGAGTTTGAGCTGGGTGTCGTGGATGATCTCGCGGTTGGGCGCGATCAGCACCTCCGACAGCGGCAGCTCGCGGAACACCGAGAGCATGGCAAGGCGGGTGTTGGCGCTGCCGCTGTCGTCGACGAAGCGGCCGAGGAACTTGTCGAAGAATCCGGCGTCGAGGGCATAGGGCAGGATGATGGCCGACGCCGTCAGCACGACCACCGCAGCGATGCCGGCCTCCAGGCTGAAGCGGCGGCCCATGAGCAGCGCGGCGAAATAGCGCCCGCCGACCAGCGCCAGCACCAGGCCGGTGAGGACGGTGCTGGTGCGGCCGCCGAAGCAGACCATGGCGCCGAAGTGGAAGGCGATCAGGAAGAGCCGCAGCGACGGCCGGGCCGGGCCGCCCTGCATGGCGAGCGTGATGATGTACAGACCGGTCATCATGGCGTTGACCAGCGGATGGCCGAGCAGGGCGCGGCCGCGCCAGTCATAGGTCGCCAGCTGCCCGTTCTCATACATGGGCACGAAGTGGAAATGGCCGGCCACCTCGGCATAGCCGATCAGGCTGTTGAGGAAGAAGAACAGCTGCAGCACGAAGCCCAGCATGCGGAATTCTTCCGGTTTGAGCCGCTGCAACCCGGCAAACAGCGCGACCGCCAGCAGGAAATTGTCGATCACCGCCGAAAGCGGCGACTTCTGCACTACCAGCGCCTGAAACAGCACCACGCCGATGACCAGCACGAACACCAGACAGCCCGGACTCTCCCGCCAGCTGCGGTGGAAGAAGCGCGCCGGCCCGCCGTCGGCGAGGATCCAGAACAGCAGCGAGAGCACGGAGAGATAGCTGGCCGGATGGATCTTCAGGAGCGCACTGCCATCGGGGGAGCTGTAGGGCACGCCGATGGCGTCCAGCGTCAGCGACGACAGCAGCAGCAGCGCCGCCAGGGTCAGATAGGTGAGCGCAACCGCCGCCGGTCGGCAGTGCAGGATGACACCAACTCCCTGGGCCCGCAGCCGCAAGCCCAAGGGCGACAACGGAAAGCTTGAAGACATCCGGATTGCGACCTTGCCTGAGTGCCTCAGGGATAGCCCATCAATGCCTAACCGGCAGTTAACCCTCTATAAACCAATGGGTTAGGGGAGGCGTGCGAAGGGCGATGCACACGACACGACACAATCAGGGAACCAGCGAGCAACCAGCAGGGCAACATCGGCACCTTGCCGCCGGCGACGACATGAAAGCAGCCAAATCATTGTTATTGCTAAACAATATATCGCTTGTCATGGTCTGCGAAGGCGGGCCATCCACGCAGTCATTGCAAAAATGTCCGAAGGTCCTTGCCTGCAGTTGGAAAGATGCTAACCCCATCGACGCAGTGCAGTTCATGACCACAGCGCCACATATTGCCGTCTACATCTTTGTTTTGACTGCGTGGATGGTACGCCTTCGCGTACCATGACAAGCTGGGGCAGATTTTGATTGCAAGGACATGTGTATAACTGTCGTGCAGTGTGCGGAATACCAAGTGTCATCTTTAATGACACTTGGTATTGGAAACTTACCCCAGCCGTTCCTTGACGAGGCGCGTCACGGCGGGGAAGTCGGTCTTGCCCGAGCCGAGCAGCGGCAGGGCGTCGACCACCAGGATCTCCGAGGGCATCATCAGCTCGGTGGCGCCGCGCATGCGGGCAAAGCCCTGGAAGTCCTCGCGCGTGGCGCCCTTCACGTCGGTGACGAGCACGATGCGCTCGCCCTTGCGGGCGTCGGGCAGGCTGGCGCAGGCCACATTGGCGCCCGGCCAGCAATCGCCGGCGATGGCCTCGATGGCGGCGAGCGACACCATCTCGCCGCCGATCTTGGCAAAGCGCTTGGCGCGGCCGCGAATGGCGACGAAGCCGTCGGCGTCGATCTCGACGATGTCGCCGGTGTCGTGCCAGCCATCAACAGGCACTTCCAGCACGCCGGGATTTTCGGCGCGCAGATAGCCGGCCATCACATTGGGGCCGCGCACCATGAGGCGTCCGCCGCTCTCGAGGCCCGGCATGGGCTCGAGCCGGGTCTCGAGGCCGGGCATCAGGCGGCCGACGGTGCCGGCGCGGTTGTACATCGGCGTGTTGAGCGCCAGCACCGGCGCCGTTTCGGTGACGCCGTAGCCTTCGAGGATGCGCAGGCCGAATTTTTCCATATAGGCGCGGCGGGTGGCCTCCTTGACGGCCTCGGCACCGGCGACGATCAGGCGCACCGAGCGGAAATCGTAAGGATGGGCCATGCGGGCATAGCCGGACAGGAAGGTGTCGGTGCCGAACAGCACGGTGGCATTGGTCTGGTAGACGAGCTCCGGAATGATGCGGTAGTGCAGCGGGGTGGGGTAGAGATAAACCGGCACGCCCGAGACCAGCGGCAGCATCAGCCCCGAAGACAGGCCGAGCGAGTGGAAGATCGGCAGGGCGTTGAACACCCGGTCGGTGCGCGAAAAGTCAATTCGGGCAGAGACTTGCGCCACATTGGTGAGGATGTTGCGGTGGGTGAGCACCACGCCCTTGGGCGTGCCCTCCGAGCCGGAGGTGAACAGGATGGCGGCGCGATCCTCGGCCGTGCCGGACACGCGCGGGCGGTGCCAGTTGAGGAGCGCGTCCAGCTTGTCGAGCCCGGTGACGGCGGCGCGCAGGTCTTCAAGATAGAGCACCTCCACCTTGTCGGTCAGCGCGGCGATGATCGGTTCGAGCCGCCCCTTCTCGACGAACAAGCGCGAGGTGACGAAGAGCTTCACTTCCGCGGCCTTGCAGGCGGCGAGGATGTTGGCTGGCCCCGCTGTGAAGTTGATCATGGCGGGCACGCGCCCGGCCGACTGCAGGCCGAGGAAGGCGACGGCGCCGCCGACGGCGTTGGGCACCATCAGGGCCACCGCGTCGCCGGCCTTGCTGCGCCGGGCCAGCTTGCCGCCGATGATGCGCGCGCCCATCATCAGGCGCTTGTAGCTGAGCGGGCCGGCGACCGGATCGGCCAGCGCCTGGCGCGACGGACCATGCTGGCGGGCCGCCGCTTCCAGCGCCCCGAACAGGGTGAGATCGGTCACCGTGGTGCGATACATCATGTCGCTCATGATGGAATAGAGCGCGTTGCCGGCGGCCTGGCGGCGGAACTTGCCGCGCAGGTGGTCGGGCACGCTGAGCGTCACCGGTTCGAGGATCTGCACGGTAACCTTGGGGAACCAGCGGCGCTTCACCTGCATGGAATTGAGCCGGCTGAATACCGTCGATTCCAGACCAGAAAGGCGCACCGGAATGATGGGCGCGCCGGACTTTTCGGCGATCAGGCCGACGCCGTCATAGACCTTCATCAGCGTGCCGGTGACGGTGAGGCGCCCCTCGGGGAAGATCACCAGCGTCTCGCCGGACTTGACCGCCGCGATCAGCGCGCGGGTGGCCAGCGGTCGCGTCGGATCGAGCGGCAGGGCGCGGGTGAAGCGCAGGAAGGGCTTCACCCACCAGGCCTGGGCGATGGTGTGATCGATGGCGAAGACCGGGTCGCGGTCGGTCAGCGCGATGGCGACGACGGCGTCGAGGAAGCTCGTGTGGTTGAGCGCGAGAATGGCGCTCGGGCCGGCCTTGGCGACATTGGCCGCGCCGATGATCTCCAGGCGGAAGACGGCGCGCAGCAGGATGGAGATGAAGTCGCGCAGGGGATTGGAGGGCATGACGCGGAAGATCCACACGGCCGCGCCGAGCGAGAAGATGCCGAGGCCGACGAGGATCTCATGCACCGTCGCGCCGAGCGCCTGGGTGGCGGCCACCGTGCCGGCGCCGGCCACCATGAACACGGCGGTCAGCGCGTTGATGGCGCCGACGACGCGGGCGCGGCGATCGGCGGGCGCCCAATGCTGGGCGGCGGCAAAGGCCGGCACGATGAAGATGCCGCCGGCAATGGCCAGACCCGACAGGTCGATGGCGGCATGGATGGCGCCAGGATGGGCGAAGAATTCGCCGAGCGTGGCAGCGGCCGGCGCCGGGGCGAGGCCTGTGAGCGTCCAGGCAAGATCGAGGGCGAAGAGGCCGATCAGCACGGTGGCGAGGGGCACCGGCAGCAGCACGATGCGCCCGGCCGACAGCCAGGAGCCGATGGCCGAGCCGACGCCGATCGACACGGCGAACACCGTGAGATAGGCGGAAATGGCGTTCTCCATGCCGCCGAGGATCGACTTGGTGAAGGTGGGCATCAGCGCCAGCGCCACGACGCCGATCATCCAGAACAGCGACACCATCACGCCGGTGCGCCACAGCCGCGTGTCGGCCCACAGTTCGCCGGTCAGGTGCAGGGTGGAGCGGAAGACGTTGCGGTCGACCGCCGTGTCGGGCGCGGCGGCGCCGGTCTTCGGGATGAACAGGGCGGAGATCCAGCTCAGGAGCGCCAGCGTCATCATGGCGGCGCTGAAGACGATCGGCCCGCTCGCCGACGAGGTGACGAAGCCGCCGGCGAAAGTGCCGAGCAGGATGGCGATGAAGGTGGCGCCCTCCACCAGCGCGTTGCCGCGGGCGAGTTCGTTTTCCTTCAGATGATCGGGCAGGATGCCGTATTTCACCGGCCCGAACAGCGCGGAGATGACGCCAAAGCCCATCAGCGCGCCCATCAGCACGGGGATCGAGTGGATGAGGAAGCCGATGACGGCGACGCCGGCAATGGCGATCTCCACGAGTTTGAGCCGCTGGGCCACCACCGCCTTGTCCAGCCGGTCGGCCATCTGTCCGCCGAGACCAGACAGCAGGATGAAGGGCACCATCAGGATGGCGCTGGCGATGGTGACGAGCGACTCGCCCCCCGCCCCGGCCATCTGGAACAGGATGGTGAACACCAGCGCGTTCTTGAGGAAATTGTCGTTGAAGGCGGAAAAGAACTGAACCAGGAACAGCGGACCGAAGCGCCGCTTGAGAAGAAGCGAATGCGACATGAAATGACCTCGGTGAACGGACGGGGCGTGGAACTTACTCCACACCACCGGGGGTTAAGGTTCGGATCAGGCGGGCCGGCAGGCTGCAAACAGGGTTGCTGAGGGGTTTACGGGAGGGGAGGGGTCTCGGGTTGGCTCTGGCGCCTTTCCGGGGAGGGAAGAGAATGATCGCAGCGTCGCACACCCCTCTCCCTGTCCCTCCCCCGCAAGGGGGGAGGGGACTCGGGTTGGACCGGAGAGCGAGCCTTCCGGACGGTGTAGTGGCGCGAACGAGGCGATCGGCTTGCCGGCTTCACGAGACAGTCCCGTCATCGTCCCCTCCCCCCTTGTGGGGGAGGGACAGGGAGAGGGGTAAGCCCCTGAAAACATGAAGCTGTCTCCTGTTCCAGATGGGGGCCTGACCGGCGAGGGAGAGTTGGAGAGGGGGTAAGCAACAGGAACCATTGAGCTTCTGCCCTTTCGCTCAGGTACTTTTCCGGGGAGGGGAGAGAGTGATCGCAGCGTCGCACACCCCTCTCCCTGTCCCTCCCCCACAAGGGGGGAGGGGACTCGGGTTGGACTGGAGAGCGAGCCTTCCGGACGGGGTAGCGGCGTGAACGAGGCAATTGATCCGCCAGTTTCACAAGACAGGCCCGTCACCGTCCCCTCCCCCCTTGTGGGGGAGGGACAGGGAGAGGGGTAAGCCCCTGAAAGCATGAAGCTGTCTCCTGTTCCAGATGGGCGCCTGACCGGCGAGGGTGAGGCGGATCGTGACGGGGTACCCCCCTCTCCAAATCTCCCCCTTGAGGGGGAGAGAGTGCCGCGAGTGTCCGCCTTTCCATCCTTGACCCATCCGAAGAACCAGGCCTCAAGCCGAAGCGAGGCGATCTCTCCAGTCAGACGCCCCCCTCGGTCCCCTTGCGCTGGGAAGCCTCGTCGTTGTCGCGCAGGGTCTTCGACAGGGTGACCGTGCTCTGGACCAGCATGACGATGCCCATGGCGAAGTAGCCGCGCACCCACCAGTCGAGCGGCAGGAACAGGATGCCGGCCGAGACCATGGCGGCGGCGGCGGTGAAGGCGGCGTAGGAGAAGTTCACCCAGGCGGTGCTGTGGGGCTGGCGGGGAGCAGACATGATCCATCCTTTCGCTCGCGCATCGACCCAACCGGATGGTACGGCCCGCAAGGGCCAGTGCGATTGGACACGTCGCGGCACAAACAAGAAAATCGAGTGCACGGAATTCCGTTCAAGGTGAGGCCCCTGACTGATCCAGTGCACCGGCGGCGCAACAGCGGCAACAGCCTCGGTGCAGTGCGCATTCGGACTGTCGCAGCGCGGCGTTGCGTGCTATGAACATCGTTCATGAGATGGATATAGCATCGGCATGAACGATGTTCAAGGCATTTTTTGAACGCCGTTCACATGAGGCGCGGAGATGATGGAAGCAAGGCACACGAGCACCAGCGAACGGCGGCAGGCGCAGCTTGACGCGCTGGTGGATGCCGCCGAGCGGCGCATTGCGACAGGCGGGATCAAGGCGCTGAAGGCGCGGGACCTGGCGGCGGAGATCGGCATCGCGCTCGGCGGGCTCTACAATCTGGTGCCCGACCTCGACGAACTCGCGCTGCGCGTCTCCTCGCGCACGCTGAACCGGCTCGGCGAGGCGTTGACGGCGACGGCCGATCGGTGGCCGCTCGCCACGCCCGACGATGCGGTGAACCGGCTGGTGGCGATCGCGCAGGCCTATCTGGCCTTTGCCCGCGGCAATCTGAGCCTGTGGCGCACGCTGTTCGAACTGCGCCTGGCCGGCGACGCCGTGCTGCCCGAATGGGCCGCCAACGACCAGCTGCGCCTCTTCCACCACATCGCCGAGCCTCTGGCCGTGCTGCTGCCGCAGCAGACCGAGGCAGGCCGGGGGCTGACGGCCCGCACGCTGTTTGCCGCCGTGCACGGCATCGTGGTGATCGGCCTCGAAGACCGCCTGATCGCCGTTCCGCCGCAGGCCCTCAACGCCCAGATCGAATGGCTGGTGCGGGCCACCTGCCGCGGCTTTTCTACTTGAAGATGCAGATCAAAGCGAACTAGCGTTAGGCTACACCGACTTTTCACGCTGTTTCGCAAGCGCTTCCGGCGCTTTCGTCGGCGCGGCCGTTTGAACGTTGCTTCATTTAAAACTACCTTAACCTGCAATATGTATGGGGAACTTTACTAAGTTCATTGCGCCATGGAGATGGATGTGGCCCAGATTCTGTCGACCGGTTCCTCGCAGGCGCACACGGAGACGCTTGCCTTTTTCCACATCGATCCGGCGACCCGCGATCTGCTGCGGACCAACAAGCCGCTGATCCTGTCGCTGCTGCCCATCGCGCTCGACGGCTTCTATGCCCATGTGGGCAAGTTCCCGGCCACGCGAAAATTCTTCGCCACCCAGCAGCACATGGATCATGCCAAGGCGATGCAGCTCAAGCATTGGGGCGTGATCACGGACGGCCGGTTCGACGCCGACTATGTCGCCTCCGTCACCCGCATCGGCGAGGTGCACAACAAGATCGGCCTGGAGCCGACCTGGTACATCGGCGGCTACAACGATCTTCTGGCCCGCATGGGCGACCTGATCGCCACCCGGCCCGGGCGCCCGCGCTTCGGCCGTGGCCGCGCCGACGACGCCGCGCTCGTCAAGGCGCTGACCCAGGCCGTGATGCTCGACATGAACTTCGCCGTCTCCGTCTATCTTGAGGCCGGCCGCCGCGAGCGGCGCGAGACGCTGGAAACGCTCGCCGGCCTGTTCGAAGGCTCTGTGGGAACGATCACCGGCGAGGTGGCGTCTTCCATGACCGGCGTCGGCACGGCGGCAGCCGAACTGCGCGAGACGACCACGAGGGCGTCGGACCGCACCGTCAGCCTGACGCAGGGCGCCGGGATTGCATCGTCCAACGTCCAGACCGTGGCCGCCGCCACCGAGGAGCTGTCGAGCTCGATCCGCGAGATCGCCCGTCAGGCCAGCGAGGCCTCGACGGTGGCCAGCGACGCCTCCGCCGTGGTGGAGCGCACCTCCTCGCAGATCGGCGCCCTGTCGGCCGCCGCCCAGCGCATCGGCGACGTGGTGGAGCTGATCAACAACATCGCCGGCCAGACCAATCTGCTGGCGCTGAACGCCACCATCGAGGCCGCCCGCGCCGGCGAAGCGGGCAAGGGCTTCGCCGTGGTGGCCGCCGAGGTCAAGCAGCTCGCCAACCAGACGGGCCAGGCCACCTCCACCATCGCCCAGCAGATCGGCGACATCCAGGCGTCCACCCGCGAGTCCGTCGCGGCGGTGGAACA
This sequence comes from Oryzibacter oryziterrae, assembly GCF_021864535.1. Taxonomy (GTDB): domain Bacteria; phylum Pseudomonadota; class Alphaproteobacteria; order Rhizobiales; family Pleomorphomonadaceae; genus Pleomorphomonas; species Pleomorphomonas oryziterrae. Next base: position 1,443 of record NZ_JAKJIC010000036.1, on the reverse strand, counting down.
GATCGCCTCGGTGATCGGCAATCTCAACGGCATCGCCGCCGCCATCGCCTCGGCGGTGGAAGAGCAGGGCGCGGCCACCTCGGAGATCTCGCTGAACATCCAGCGCGCCGCCGCCGGCGTCGGCGCCTTTGCCAACGACATCATCGACGTCGCCCGCGCCAACGACCGCTCCTCCGGCGCCGCCGCGAGCCTGGACAAGTCCTCGGCAACACTCAACGGCGCCTGCAGCCGGCTGCACGGCGAGGTGGACCGCTTCCTGAAGGCACTGCGGCAGGCGTAAGGGGGCGGGGGGCTAGTGTAGCTTCTGGCCCGTGCGTGCGACTGGAAGGTTGTTCACCCCTCTCTCCAACTCTCCCCCGCAAGGGGGGAGAGAGTGCCGATTGGTTCCGGCGGGAGCTGGATTGGGGGCGGGGCGGGCGGTGCCCCGACTTCGAAAGCTCGCATCCCCCTTCCCACCTCGTCCCCTCCCCCCTTGCGGGGGAGGGACAGGGAGAGGGGTTTGCAACAGTTCGATAGGTCGGGACTTTTGCGGCAAAGCCAGAATAGCTGGCGCCCCGCGCTTAAGGTTGCACACCCCTCTCTCCAACTCTCCCCCACAAGGGGGAGAGGGTGCCGATTGGTTCCGGCGGTAACTGGAGGGTGGGGCGGACTGTGCCCCGACTTCGAAAGCTCGCATCCCCCTTCCCACCTCGTCCCCTCCCCCCTTGCGGGGGAGGGACAGGGAGAGGGGTTTGCGACAGTTCGATCGGGCGAGCGGTCGGGACTATTGCGGCAAAACCAGAAAAGCAGGCGCCCCGCGCTTAAGGTTGCACACCCCTCTCTCCAACTCTCCCCCACAAGGGGGGAGAGGGGTTTGCAACCGAAAACATGAAGCTGTCTCTTGTTCCAGATGGGTGCCCGACCGGCGAGGAAGCAGCGGATCGGACGGGGTACCCCCCTCTCCAACTCTCCCCCTCAAGGGGGGAGAGAGTGCCGCGAGTGTCCGGTGCAAGCTGGACAATGGTCCGCAAGCTGGGCATCGGGGCGACGAGCTGGACCAGGAGGTGGGCATCGGCGCGAGAAGGTTCTGGCCGGCAACACCGTCCTGCTCTCTCCCCCCTTGAGGGGGAGAGGGTGCCGATTGGTTCCGGCGGGAACTGGAGGGTGGGGCGGAAAGTGCCCCGACTTCGAAGGCTCGCATCCCCCTTCCCACCTCATCCCCTCCCCCCTTGTGGGGGAGGGACAGGGAGAGGGGTTTGCGACAGTTCGATCGGGCGAACGGTCGGGACTTTTGCGGCAAAACCAGAAGAGCAGGCGCCCCGTGTTTATGGTTGCTCACCCCTCTCTCCAACTCTCCCCCGCAAGGGGGGAGAGAGTGCGGCTTGGTTCCGGCGGGGGCTGGAGGGTGGGGCGGACAGTGCCCCGACTTCGAAGGCTCGCATCCCCCTTCCCACCTCGTCCCCT
>NZ_JAKJIC010000035.1 GCF_021864535.1 Oryzibacter oryziterrae | reverse complement strand
GCGCCACCGGTCTCGGCGAGAACCTTGGTGATCGCAGCCGTCAGAGACGTCTTGCCATGGTCAACGTGACCGATCGTGCCGATGTTGCAGTGCGGCTTCGTCCGCGAAAACTTTTCCTTGGCCATCGGATTACTCCATTCAATCTTTCAAAGAGGCTTCAGACTTCGGTTTGGGGCTCAGGCGTACTTCGCCTGAACCTCCTGAGCAACCGCAGCAGGAACCTGCTCGTAGTGGTCAAACTGCATGGTGTAGTTAGCGCGACCCTGGCTCATCGAGCGGAGCTGGTTCACGTAACCAAACATGTTGGCGAGGGGCACGAAGGCCGTGATGACATTGGCGTTGCCGCGCATGTCCTGGCCCTGGATCTGGCCGCGACGAGAGTTGATATCGCCGATGACGGAACCGAGATACTCTTCCGGCGAGACCACTTCCACCTTCATCACCGGCTCCAGCAGAGCCGGGTTGGCCTTCTCGATGGCTTCCTTGAGGGCAGCGCGAGAGGCGATTTCGAAGGCGATGGCCGACGAGTCGACCTCGTGGTAGGCGCCGTCGACCAGGGTCACCTTCACGTCCACAACCGGGAAGCCGGCCAGCGGACCAGAGGACATGACCGAGTTCAGGCCCTTTTCGACGCCGGGGATGTATTCCTTGGGAACCACACCACCGATGATCTTGTTCTCGAAGGTAAAGCCGGCACCGACTTCGTTCGGCTCGACGACGAACTTCACCTTGGCGAACTGACCGGTACCACCGGTCTGCTTCTTGTGGGTGTAGTCGATGTCGGTCGCCTTGCGGATCGTCTCGCGATAGGCCACCTGCGGAGCACCGACGTTCACCTTGATGTTGTGCGGAGCACGACGCAGGATGTCGATCTTGATGTCCAGGTGGAGTTCGCCCATGCCTTTGATGATGGTCTGGCCGGATTCCTGGTCAGTCGACACGCGGAAGGACGGATCCTCCGAGGCGAGCTTCTGAAGGGCCAGCGACAGCTTCTCCTGCTCGGACTTCGTGGCGGCCTCAACGGCCATCTCGATAACCGGCTCGGGGAATTCCATCTTCTCGAGGATCACCGGCTTCATGGGATCGCACAGCGTGTCGCCGGTGCGGGTCTCCTTGAGGCCGACGAAGGCAACGATATCGCCGGCATAAGCCTCTTCGATATCTTCGCGAGAGTTGGCATGCATGAGAACCATGCGACCGATGCGCTCGCGCTTGTCCTTGATCGAGTTGAGCACGGTGGTGCCCTTGGCGATCGTGCCAGAGTAGATGCGGGCGAAGGTCAGCACGCCAAACGGATCTTCAATGATCTTGAAGGCCAGCATGGCAAGCGGTTCGGCGTCGGTCGAGTGACGAACGATCTCTTCTTCGGTCTTGACGTCGATGCCCTTGGTGGGCGGAACGTCGACCGGGGACGGCAGGTAGTCGACGACGGCGTCGAGCAGGGTCTGCACACCCTTGTTCTTGAAGGCCGAACCGGCAAGGATCGGGAACCAGGCCGAAACCAGGACCGCCTTGCGGATGAGGCGCTTGAGGGTCGCCTCGTCGGGCTCAACACCCTCCAGATAGGCTTCCATCGCAACGTCGTCCATCTCGACGGCGGCTTCGATCAGTTCGGCGCGGGCCTCGTTGGCACGCTCGACCATGTCGGCCGGGATCTCTTCGTCGTGGAACTTGGCGCCCAGCTGTTCGTCTTCCCAGACGACAGCCTTCATGCGAACCAGGTCAACGATGCCCTTGAAGTTGGACTCCGAACCGATCGGCAGCTGAATGGCGATCGGACGAGCGCCAAGACGAACCTTGATGTCGTTCAGGCACTGGTCGAAGTTCGCGCCGATCTTGTCCATCTTGTTACAGAAGACGATACGGGGAACCTTGTACTTGTCGCCCTGACGCCACACGGTCTCGGTCTGGGGCTCAACACCCTGGTTCGAGTCCAGAACGCAGACGGCACCGTCAAGCACGCGCAGCGAGCGCTCGACTTCAATGGTGAAGTCCACGTGACCTGGGGTGTCGATGATGTTCAGACGCTTGCCATTCCAGAAGGTGGTGGTAGCGGCCGAGGTGATGGTGATGCCACGCTCCTGCTCCTGCTCCATGTAGTCCATGGTAGCAGCGCCGTCGTGCACTTCGCCGATCTTGTGGGACTTGCCCGAATAGTAAAGGACACGTTCCGTCGTCGTCGTCTTGCCCGCATCGATGTGGGCCATGATGCCGAAGTTACGGTAGTCCTCGATTTTGTGCGTACGAGCCATAATCGTCTCCGCCCGAAGGGCTTACCAGCGATAATGCGAGAAGGCGCGGTTGGCTTCCGCCATGCGGTGCGTATCTTCACGCTTCTTGACGGCCGTGCCACGATTGTTGGCAGCGTCCATGAGCTCGCCCGACAGACGATCGATCATCGTCTTTTCGTTGCGGCCGCGGGCAGCGGTGATCAGCCAGCGAATGGCAAGCGCCTGACGGCGATCCGTACGAACCTCGACAGGAACCTGGTAGGTGGCACCACCAACGCGACGCGAGCGCACTTCGATCTGGGGCATCACATTGTGAAGCGCCTGATGGAAGACCTGCACCGGGCTCTGGCGGGTGCGGTTCTCGATGGAGTCGAAGGCGCCGTAAACGATCGCTTCAGCAACCGACTTCTTGCCATCGAGCATGATCGAGTTCATGAACTTCGAAACAACGAGATCCCCGAACTTCGGATCGGGATTGATCTCACGCTTCTCTGCACTGTGACGACGGGACATGAATAAGTCTCCGGAAATTCAAAACGACCTTGGGAACCGCGCCCGTGGCGCAGCTCGCCACAGGATTACTTCGGGCGCTTGGCGCCGTACTTCGAACGGCGCTGCTTGCGGTTCTTGACGCCCTGGGTGTCGAGCACACCGCGGAGGATGTGATAACGCACGCCGGGAAGGTCCTTGACGCGGCCGCCGCGGATCATGACGACCGAGTGCTCCTGGAGGTTATGACCCTCACCAGGAATGTAGCCGATCACTTCGAAACCGTTGGTCAGGCGCACCTTGGCGACCTTACGGAGAGCCGAGTTCGGCTTCTTCGGGGTCGTCGTGTAGACGCGAGTGCAAACGCCGCGCTTCTGCGGGCATGCTTCAAGATGGCGAGCCTTCTCACGGTAAACCGGCGCAACGCGCGGGTTACGGATCAGCTGATTGATCGTCGGCATCCTTCACCTTCAATCCAATGTCTCGACCATATCTTCGTTGGATCGAGACTTATTATTCTCCAGAGATCGCCAGAACGAAGTTCCAAACCGATCTCCACCGAACTTCACAACTCTCCCAAGCCCTTCGCACAAAACGAAGCGCGCCGGTAACGTGAAACTCACGTTCGGCGCGGCGGAAAGCAGAGGATCAATACCTTGCGGCACCGATCATGCGTACAACAGCTTTCACCACCAGATGGGAGAGATGCGTTTAACGGTTCTCGATCAAAGGCTTATGGGCCAGTGATCCGTCAACCGTTACAGACCAACTCTTCAAGTGGCGCGGACCGTACTCAAAGGATGGCCATCAGTCAAGAGACCTTTGAAAATTTCCCGGATTTACGCGGTCTAGGGCGTCCAGGCGGGCCGACGCGCTTAACAATCGGATAAGTTGGCGCCGGATTTTAGCAATTAATGAAAACATAACACGATGTGCCGTCTGGAATCACCCTCGTCCTGGCGCCCTCCCCCATCGCCCCGCCCTGGAATCACGGCCAGCACTTGAAGCGGACGCGAGCTTGCCCTGATCGGTGCGAATCTCCTCCCACCTGCCCTTGCAAAGGTGGCGGAGCACCAGCTTTGAGTGCCCCGCCAAGTGCGGTCGAGGTACAGGCAAACGGATACTCAAATGATCCGGTCGACAGGTAGGCTTCAAGCCGCCCCGTGGAGGCGCGGCTGAAGGCGCTGGCCCCCGGATGAGGCAGGATCGGGAAGCCGTCCCACAGCCCGTCCTGGAACCGTGGAGCCCCTACCCTACCCACCTCGCTTCTAAATGGAAGCACTGGCACCATAGTGGGCCAAGTGGAGGTCGGGCATCGCCCATACGGGTGAGACCGCGCATTTGGGCCTCGGCTTGTCCGCCAACTCCCAGAATCAATCGGCCCGCTCCGTTGCCAGAGCGGGCCGAAAATGGACCAAACTTGTGGCCAGCCTCAGATGTTGACCGTCAGCTGATCGACGTCCGCCACGACGACGTCGAATTCATCGCCGAGGGCATCCTTGCGGCGCTCCTCGAGGATGAGCTCGTCGCGACGGCCGGCAACCTGGCGGATGCGGCTCATCATGCCACCAGTACCGGCCGGGATCAGGCGACCGACGATGACGTTCTCCTTGAGGCCTTCCAGCGTATCGACCTTGCCGTTGACCGCCGCTTCGGTGAGGACGCGGGTGGTTTCCTGGAAGGACGCCGCCGAGATGAAGGAGCGGGTCTGCAGCGAGGCCTTGGTGATGCCGAGCAGGATCGGATGAGCGATCGCCGGCTTCTTGCCTTCGGCTTCCGCACGGGCGTTGATCTCGTCGAACTCGATCTTGTCGACCTGATCGCCACCCATGAGGTCGGTGTCGCCACCTTCGGTAACCTCGACCTTCTGCAGCATCTGGCGAACGATCACCTCGATGTGCTTGTCGTTGATCACCACGCCCTGCAGACGATAGACTTCCTGGATTTCGTTGACGAGGTAGGCAGCCAGTGCTTCCACGCCCTTGATGGCCAGGATGTCGTGCGGTGCGGGGTTGCCGTCGACGATGTAGTCACCCTTTTCCACGACGTCGCCTTCCTGCAGATGGAAGTTCTTCGTCTTGGGAATGAGGTACTCACGCGGCTCAAGGCTTGCGTCATGCGGCTCGATGATGACGCGACGCTTGTTCTTGTAGTCGCGGCCGAAGCGGATGGTGCCATCGATCTCGGCGATGATGGCGTGATCCTTCGGACGACGAGCTTCGAACAGCTCGGCCACGCGCGGCAGACCACCGGTGATGTCACGGGTCTTGGCGCTTTCCAGAGGAATACGCGCAAGCACGTCACCGGCGTGAACCTTGGCACCCGGCTCGACCGACAGAATGGCGTCGGGGCTGAGCAGGTAGCGGGCGTCGCCACCCTTCTGCGGCTTCAGGATCTTGCCGTTGGCATCCTTCACCACCATGGCCGGCTTGAGGTCCGAGGTACGGGCCGAACCGCGCCAGTCGATGACGACGCGCTTGGTGATACCGGTGGCCTCGTCGGTGGTTTCCGACACCGAGGCGCCTTCAACCAGATCCTCGTAGCCGACGATACCGTCGACGTCGGTCAGCACCGGACGGGTGTAGGGATCCCACTCGGCGATACGCTGGCCGCGCTTGATCTTGTCGCCATCGTCCACATGCAGACGGGCACCGTAGACCACGCGATGGGTCGAGCGCTCGTTGCCGGCTTCGTCGACGACGATGACGGCGAGGTTACGGCCCATGGCAATGAGCTTGCCATCGGAGTCGCGCACGACGTTGCGGTTGCGGATGCGGATCGAACCTTCGAAATTGCTTTCGATGAAGGAGCTGTCCACCACCTGCGCCGTACCACCGATGTGGAAGGTACGCATGGTAAGCTGCGTGCCCGGCTCACCGATCGACTGAGCGGCGATGACGCCGACCGCTTCACCCATGTTGACAGGGGTACCGCGGGCAAGGTCGCGACCATAGCACTTGGCGCAAACGCCAATCTTGGTCTGGCAGGTGAGCACCGAACGGATCTTGACCGACTGGATACCAGCCTTCTCGATGCGCTCGACATCACGTTCGTCGATGAGCTTGCCCTTGGCCACCAGCACTTCGCCGGTGGACGGCGCCAGCACGTCTTCAGCCAACGTACGACCGAGGATGCGGGCACCGAGCGTTGCCACCACCTGACCGGCGTCGACGATCGCCTGCATGCGCAGACCATCGCTCTCGGCACCGCAGTCGACTTCGGTGATGATGCTGTCCTGGGCCACGTCGACGAGACGGCGGGTCAGGTAACCGGAGTTGGCGGTCTTCAGAGCGGTGTCGGCCAGACCCTTACGGGCACCGTGGGTGGAGTTGAAGTACTCCATCACCGACAGGCCTTCCTTGAAGTTCGAGATGATCGGCGTTTCGATGATCTCGCCCGACGGCTTGGCCATGAGGCCGCGCATACCGGCCAGCTGCTTCATCTGGGCCGGCGAACCACGGGCACCGGAGTGGCTCATCATGTAGATGGAGTTCATCGGCTTGGTACGGCCGGCGTCGTCCTTCTGCACGGAGGAGATGCGCTTCATCATCTCCTCAGCGACCTTGTCGGTGCACTTGGCCCAGGCGTCGACGACCTTGTTGTACTTCTCACCCTGGGTGATCAGACCGTCTGAGTACTGCTGCTCATAGTCATTCACCAGTGCACGGGTGTCTGCCACCAGCTTGGCCTTGGTGTCCGGGATCACCATGTCGTCCTTGCCGAACGAGATGCCAGCGTTGCAGGCTTCGCGGAAGCCGAGCGCCATGATCTTGTCGCAGAAGATGACCGATTCCTTCTGACCGCAATGACGGTAAACCGCATCGATCATGCCCGAGATCTTCTTCTTGGTCATGAGTTCGTTGCAGATGTCATAGGGCACATTGTGATGCTTGGGCAGCAGCTGCCCGATCATCATGCGGCCCGGCGAGGTCTCGTAGATCTTGGAGACGGGGTTGCCGTCCTTGTCGACCGTCTTGAAGCGACCGCGCACCTTGGTGTGCAGGGTGACAGCACCGGTGTCGAGCGCATGCTGCAGTTCGCCGAAGTCGGAGAAGGCCATGTTCTCGCCCGGCTCGCCCTCGTTGAGGATCGACAGGTAGTAAAGACCGAGAACGATGTCCTGCGACGGAACGATGATCGGCGCGCCGTTAGCGGGGTGCAGGATGTTGTTGGTGGACATCATCAGCACGCGTGCTTCCAGCTGGGCCTCGAGGCTCAGCGGAACGTGCACGGCCATCTGGTCACCGTCGAAGTCGGCGTTGAAGGCCGAGCAGACGAGCGGATGCAGCTGGATCGCCTTGCCTTCGATCAGCACCGGCTCGAAGGCCTGGATGCCGAGGCGGTGAAGCGTCGGGGCGCGGTTGAGCATGACCGGATGCTCGCGGATGACCTCGTCGAGGATATCCCAGACTTCCGGACGCTCCTTCTCCACCAGCTTCTTGGCCTGCTTGACGGTGGACGAGAAGCCCTTGGCGTCGAGGCGCGAGTAGATGAAGGGCTTGAACAGTTCAAGCGCCATCTTCTTCGGCAGGCCGCACTGATGCAGCTTCATTTCCGGGCCGACCACGATGACCGAACGGCCGGAGTAGTCGACGCGCTTGCCGAGCAGGTTCTGGCGGAAGCGGCCCTGCTTGCCCTTGAGCATGTCGGAGAGCGACTTCAGCGGACGCTTGTTGGCGCCGGTGATGACACGGCCGCGACGGCCGTTGTCGAACAGGGCGTCAACCGACTCCTGCAGCATGCGCTTTTCGTTGCGGATGATGATATCCGGTGCACGCAGCTCGATGAGGCGCTTCAGGCGGTTGTTACGGTTGATGACGCGACGATAGAGGTCATTGAGGTCGGAGGTCGCGAAGCGGCCACCGTCCAGCGGCACCAGCGGACGCAGGTCCGGCGGAATGACCGGGATGACGCTCATGACCATCCACTCGGGCTTGTTGCCCGACTGAATGAAGGCCTCGATGATGTTGACGCGCTTGGCGAGCTTCTTGGGCTTGAGCTCGGAGGTCGACTCGGCGATCTCCTGGCGCAGCTTCTCGGCCAGCTTGGCCAGGTCGAGGGTCTGCAGAAGTTCGCGAATGGCTTCGGCGCCGATCATGGCGGTGAAGCTGTCGTCACCATATTCTTCCTGGGCGCGGATATAGTCTTCCTCGCTCAGCAGCTGATGCAGCTTGAGCGGGGTGAGACCGGGTTCCGTGACCACGTAGTTTTCGAAGTAGAGGATGCGCTCAAGATCCTTGAGCGGCATGTCCAACAACAGGCCGATGCGGCTCGGCAGCGACTTCAGGAACCAGATGTGGGCGACGGGAGCGGCGAGCTCGATGTGGCCCATGCGCTCGCGGCGAACGCGCGACAGCGTGACTTCGACGCCGCACTTTTCGCAGATGACGCCCTTGTACTTCATGCGCTTGTACTTGCCGCACAAGCACTCATAGTCCTTGATCGGTCCGAAGATGCGGGCGCAGAACAGGCCATCGCGCTCCGGCTTGAAGGTCCGGTAGTTGATGGTTTCCGGCTTCTTGATCTCGCCATAGGACCACGACAGGATCTTCTCGGGGCTAGCGAGCGTGATCTTGATCTGGTCGAACGTCTGCACGGGAGCCTGTGCATTGAAAAGGTTCATGACCTCTTGATTCATCGGCTCATTCTCCTCAGGTGCGCCGTCTGTCCGCCGGATGCCGCAGGTGTGGCTGTAGACGCGCAGGAAACTCAATTCGTTAAGCCACCGACGAAGCCGGGGCCGATTCCGGGACGACCGAACCGCCGGAGGGTTTCGTCACCCGCCGGCGGCTCAAGGCCGCTCCGTTCAGTGGAGCGGCGGATTACTCCGCCGCATCCGCAGGTCGATCGTCCTGAATGACCGCGTGTTCCTTGGAATTGACCAGCTCGACGTTGAGGCCGAGCGAGCGCATTTCCTTGACCAGCACGTTGAAGCTTTCCGGAATGCCCGACTCGAAAGCTTCGTCGCCACGCACGATGGCTTCGTAGACCTTGGTACGACCCGCCACGTCGTCCGACTTGACGGTGAGCATTTCCTGCAGCGTGTAAGCCGCGCCGTAAGCTTCGAGAGCCCACACTTCCATTTCACCGAAGCGCTGGCCACCAAACTGCGCCTTACCACCCAACGGCTGCTGGGTGACGAGCGAGTAGGGACCGATCGAACGGGCATGGATCTTGTCGTCGACCAGATGGTGCAGCTTCAGCATGTAGATGTAGCCCACGGTGACCTTGCGGTCGAAGGGCTCACCGGTACGGCCATCATAGAGCGTCGACTGACCGGAGGTGTTGACACCTGCCTTGGCCAGGAGAGCGTTGATGTCCGGCTCACGCGCGCCATCGAACACCGGCGTGGCGATCGAGATACCCTTCTTCACCTGATCGGCGAGCAGCAGGATCTCATCGTCATTATAGGTGTTGATCTTCTCGGTCTTCGGCGAGCCCTCGAAGGTCTCGACGATGAGTTCGCGCAGCGGCTCAATCTCGTTGGAATGCCGGTAGGCTTCCAGCATCTCGCCGATCTTGCGGCCCATACCGGCGCAAGCCCAGCCAAGATGCGTCTCGAGGATCTGACCGACGTTCATGCGCGAGGGCACGCCGAGCGGGTTCAGCACGATGTCCACGTGAGTGCCGTCCTCAAGGAACGGCATGTCCTCGACGGGAACGATGCGCGAGACCACACCCTTGTTGCCGTGACGGCCAGCCATCTTGTCGCCCGGCTGGATCTTGCGCTTCACGGCGACGAAGATCTTGACCATCTTCATCACGCCCGGCGGAAGTTCGTCGCCACGCTGCAGCTTCTCCACCTTGTCGATGAAGCGCTGCTCAAGACGCTTGCGGCTCTCGTCATACTGCTTGCGCAGGGCTTCGATCTCGCCCATGGCCTGCTCATCGGCCAGAGCGAACTGCCACCACTGCGACCGCGGGAACTCTTCGAGCTTCTCCTGGTCGAGGACGACGTCCTTCTTGAAGCCCTTCGGGCCGCCGATGCCGGTCTTGCCGATGAGCATGTCCATCAGACGACCGTAGACGTTACGGTCGAGAATGGCCTGCTCGTCGTCGCGGTCCTTGGCCAGCCGCTCGATTTCCTCGCGCTCGATGGCCATGGCGCGCTCGTCCTTCTCAACGCCGTGGCGATTGAAGACGCGCACTTCCACGATGGTACCGGTGACGCCCGGCGGCACGCGCAGCGAGGTGTCGCGAACGTCGGAAGCCTTTTCACCGAAGATGGCGCGCAGAAGCTTCTCTTCCGGCGTCATCGGGCTTTCGCCCTTGGGGGTGATCTTGCCGACGAGGATGTCGCCAGCCTGAACTTCGGCGCCGATGTAGACGATGCCGGCTTCGTCGAGGTTCTTCAGCGCCTCTTCCGACACGTTCGGAATGTCGCGGGTGATTTCCTCGGGGCCGAGCTTGGTGTCGCGGGCCATCACCTCGAACTCTTCGATATGGATCGAGGTGAAGACGTCTTCCGACACGATCTTCTCGGAGAGCAGGATCGAGTCTTCGAAGTTGTAGCCGTTCCACGGCATGAACGCGACGAGCACGTTACGGCCGAGCGCCAGATCGCCCAGATCGGTCGACGGACCGTCGGCGATGATGTCACCCTTCTCGACCATGTCGCCGACACGCACCAGCGGACGCTGGTTGATGCAGGTCGACTGGTTCGAGCGCTGGAACTTCATCAGACGGTAGATGTCGACGCCGGACTTGGACGGATCCAGATCCTGCGTGGCGCGGATAACGATACGGGTGGCGTCCACCTGGTCGACCACGCCGCCGCGACGGGCAGCGATGGCGGCGCCGGAGTCGCGAGCCACGATCGGTTCCATGCCGGTGCCGACGAACGGCGCCTGGGCACGCACCAGCGGCACGGCCTGACGCTGCATGTTCGAGCCCATGAGCGCGCGGTTGGCGTCGTCGTTCTCAAGGAACGGGATCAGCGCGGCGGCGACCGAGATGACCTGCTTGGGCGACACGTCCATCAGGTCGACGCGTTCGACCGGATACTGGGCGACGTCGCCGGCATGACGGCAGATGACCAGATCGTTCACGAAGTGACCGTCCGGGGTCAGCTCGGCGTTGGCCTGGGCGACCGTGTACTTGGCCTCTTCCATGGCGGAGAGGTAGACCACCTCTTCCGAGACGCGGCCTTCCACCACCTTGCGGTAGGGGCTTTCGATGAAGCCATACTTGTTCACGCGGGCGAAGGTCGCCAGCGAGTTGATCAGACCGATGTTCGGGCCTTCCGGCGTTTCAATCGGGCAGATACGGCCGTAGTGCGTCGGATGCACGTCGCGGACTTCGAAGCCGGCGCGCTCGCGGGTCAGACCGCCCGGGCCAAGGGCCGACAGGCGGCGCTTGTGGGTGATCTCGGAGAGCGGGTTGGTCTGGTCCATGAACTGCGAGAGCTGCGAGGAACCGAAGAACTCACGCACGGCGGCGGCGGCCGGCTTGGCGTTGATCAGGTCCTGCGGCATGACCGTGTCGATATCGACCGAGCTCATGCGCTCCTTGATGGCGCGCTCCATGCGGAGCAGACCGACGCGATACTGATTTTCCATCAGCTCGCCGACCGAACGGACACGGCGGTTGCCGAGGTTATCGATGTCGTCGATCTCGCCCTTGCCGTCGCGCAGTTCGACCAGCGTCTTGATCACGGCAAGGATGTCTTCCTTGCGCAGGATGCGGACGGTGTCTTCGCACTTGAGGTCGAGGCGCATGTTCATCTTGACGCGACCGACGGCGCTGAGGTCATAGCGCTCTGCGTCGAAGAACAGCGACTTGAACATGGCTTCGGCAGTGTCGATGGTCGGCGGCTCGCCGGGACGCATGACGCGGTAGATGTCGAACAGAGCGCCCTCGCGGGTCTCGTTCTTGTCGACAGCCAGGGTGTTGCGGATATAGGCGCCGGTGTTGACGTGGTCGATGTCGAGAAGCGGCAGCTCCTCGTAGCCCAGGTCATTCAGCATGGCGAGCAGCTTCGGCGAGATCTCGTCGCCGGCTTCGGCGTAGATTTCACCATTGACGAAGTTGACCACGTCCTCGGCGAGGTACAGGCCTTCGACTTCCTCATCGGTGACCTTGAGGGCCTTGAGGCCCTTCTCGGCGAGCTGACGGGCAGAGCGGGCGGTGAGCTTGCGACCGGCTTCGACCACGACTTCGCCAGTGTCGGCGTCGATGAGGTCGGCAACGGCCTTCATGCCCTTCATGCGGTTCGCATCATAGGGCATGCGCCAGCCGTCCTTGGCGCGGGTGTAGACGATCTTGTTGTAGAAGGTCTCGAGGATCTCTTCGCCATCGAGGCCGAGGGCGAACATCAGGCTGGTCACCGGGATCTTGCGGCGACGGTCGATGCGCGCATAGACGATGTCCTTGGCGTCGAACTCGAGGTCGAGCCAGGAACCGCGATACGGAATGATGCGAGCGGCGAACAGCAGCTTGCCCGACGAATGGCTCTTGCCCTTGTCATGGTCGAAGAACACACCGGGGGAGCGGTGCATCTGCGAGACGATGACGCGTTCGGTGCCGTTGACGATGAAGGTGCCGTTGTCGGTCATGAGCGGCATGTCGCCCATGTACACGTCCTGCTCCTTGATGTCCTTGACGGACTTGGCGCCGGTATCCTCGTCCACATCGAACACGATGAGACGCAGCGTCACCTTGAGCGGGGCAGCGAAGGTCATGCCGCGCTGGCGGCACTCGTCGACGTCATACTTCGGGGCCTCGAACTCGTAGCGGACGAACTCAAGGAATGCAGTGCCGGCAAAGTCGGAAATCGGAAACACGGACTTGAAGACGGCCTGCAGGCCCTCTTCCAGACGGCCACCCTTGGGCTCGTCAACCATGAGGAACTGGTCGTAGGACGCCTTCTGAACTTCGATCAGATTGGGCATCTCGGCAACTTCCCGGATATCACCGAAAAACTTGCGGACACGCCTGCGGCCGTTGAACGTTTGCGCCATCGCTTCCCTCATACACCTGATCGGCAGACCGGAACTCTCCGCCCGTCCGCTGCAACCGTCCGCAGCTGGGAGAGTTCGGGGCTGTCCGATCCATCAGAGCTTGGCCAAATTTCAAGCAATGCGCCTGATTCGGGCCAAAACAAGACCATACTTAAAAAACAACTGTTGGGCGGCCCGAATATTCGAGCCGCCCACAGTTTTCCCGCTTCAGTCGAATTACTTGATTTCGACCTTGGCGCCAGCTTCTTCAAGCTGCTTCTTGAACTTGGCAGCGTCGTCCTTCGACACGCCTTCCTTGACCGGCTTCGGAGCGCCTTCGACGAGGTCCTTGGCTTCCTTGAGGCCCAGGCCGGTGATGGCGCGGACTTCCTTGATGACGTTGATCTTCTTGTCGCCGGCATCGGCGAGGATCACGTCGAACTCGGTCTTCTCTTCCTCGGCAGCGGCCGGGGCAGCAGCAGCGCCACCAACAGCGGCAACGGCGACCGGAGCGGCGGCGGAGACGCCCCACTTCTCTTCGAGGAGCTTGGACAGCTCAGCGGCTTCCAGGACGGTCAGGGCCGACAGTTCATCGACCAGCTTGGCAAGATCAGCCATTTTGTATTTCCTTCGTTAACAGTTCGAACCAGATTTTGATTTCAGGTCAAACGGCCTCACGCCGCTTCGTCCTTCTTGGCATAAGCCCCGAACACACGGGCCAGCTGACCGGCCGGTGCCTGCAGGACGCCTGCGATGCGGGTCGCCGGGGTATTGATCATACCCAGCAGCTTGGCGCGCAGTTCGTCCAGCGACGGCAGGGAGGCCAGAGCCTTCACGCCGTTAGCGTCGAGGTTGGTCTTGCCCATCGCGCCGCCAAGGATGACCAGCTTGTCGTTGGTCTTGGCGAAATCGACGGCGACCTTGGATGCAGCGACCGGATCCGCCGAGTAGGCGATAACGGTCGGACCCTTGAACAGGTCGACAATGTGCTCTGCATCAGTGCCTTGAAGAGCAAGCTTGGCGAGGCGGTTCTTTGCGACCTTGACCTTACCGCCGGCTTCCTTCATGCGGGCGCGCAGCGCCTGCAGATTGGCGACGGTGAGGCCTTGGTAGTGGGACACAACGATGACGCCCGCCGCCTTGAACTCGGCGTTGAGTGCGTCGATCAGTTCCCGCTTTTCCGCTCTATCCACGGCCTGTCTCCAGATTAACGACCCGGCGCAAGCCAGATCGTCAGGTTGCTGTTGTCTTCTTCCATCCCGAGGGACTTCAGAGGACGTTTGCGGCCTGTCCGCCAGCCCTTATCGGTTGCCCGAAGCAGCTGGAGGGAAGAGTTCGAACCGGACCGAAGGCAGGGTTTTCACCCGACCAGAGGTCGTATTGGGTCTCACTCCCGTCTCATGCAGGCCCTGACCGCGATCCCGGTGAGCCGGGAAAGGGTCCGAGCGGCTTAAGTCGCGTCACAGGGACGGACACCTGCAATCTCGGACAGGTTCGAATGAACCGGCGAACCGGTCATCCGAATTTCCTGCCGGCGAACCGACAGGAAACTTGTGGCCGCCCGGATCTGCATCCGGGCGGCAAGTCATCAAGCATGCACGCTCGACACATCCACCTTCACACCAGGGCCCTGGGTGGAGGAGATGGCAACGCGCTGCATGTAGGTGCCCTTGGCACCGGTCGGCTTGGAACGCTGAACGGCGTCAACCAGAGCCTTGATGTTCTCGATCAGAGCATCCGTCGTGAAGGAGGCCTTGCCGACACCGGCGTGGATGATACCAGCCTTCTCGACGCGGAACTCCACGGCGCCGCCCTTGGCAGCCTTGACGGCGCCAGCGACGTCGACCGACACGGTGCCGACCTTCGGGTTCGGCATCAGGCCGCGGGGGCCGAGGACCTTACCGAGGCGACCGACCAGCGGCATCATGTCCGGGGTGGCAATGCAGCGATCGAAATCGATGTTGCCGCCCTGAATGGCTTCGACCAGGTCTTCGGCGCCGACGATGTCCGCACCGGCAGCCTTGGCTTCGTCAGCCTTCAGGCCGCGAGCGAAGACGGCGACGCGAACGGTCTTGCCGGTGCCGTTCGGCAGCTGGACCACGCCGCGGACCATCTGGTCAGCGTGGCGCGGGTCAACGCCGAGGTTGATGGCAACTTCGACGGTCTCGTCGAACTTGGCCTTGGCGCGCTCCTTGACCAGGGCGACGGCTTCCGTCACCGGGTAGAGCTTCTTGCGATCGATCCCTTCGCGGGACGCAGCGACGCGCTTTGCAATCTTGACCATCAGGATTACTCCGCGATCTTCAGGCCCATGGAGCGGGCAGAGCCCTCGACCATGAGCATGGCTGCGTTGATGTCGCCGGCGTTCATGTCGACCAGCTTCTTCTCGGCGATCTCGCGCACCTGATCCTTGGTGACCGAACCGGCAGCACCGCCCTTACCCGGGGTGGTGGCGCCCTTGGTCAGACCAGCGGCCTTCTTCAGGAAGTAGGAGATCGGCGGAGTGCGGAGCTTGAAGGTGAACGAGCGGTCCGCATAGATGGTGAAGAGCACCGGGATCGGCATGCCCTTTTCCATACCCTGCGTCTGAGCGTTGAACGCCTTGCAGAATTCCATGATGTTCAGACCGCGCTGACCGAGCGCGGGGCCGATCGGGGGCGACGGGGTCGCCGAACCGGCTGCCACCTGAAGCTTCAGGTAGCCGGTAATCTTCTTCGCCATGTCTGTCTCCTCATTGTGCGATCGCGTGACATGCGATCGTCCAGAGATCGTGGTCGGAGGAATGTCTCCTGGCGGCGAATGCCAGGTTTCCTCTCCCACGGGGTGAACGTCCTGCCGTTACCGGCCGGACAGGTGAAGGCCACACGGACCCTCATTTTCAACGCAAAAGAACCCGATGACCTGTTGGTCATCGGGGGCTCTGCGCAAAACCCAATCAGATCTTTTCGACCTGACCGTATTCAAGCTCGACCGGCGTGGCACGACCGAAGATCGACACGGCCACCTTGAGGCGGCTGCGCTCTTCGTCGACTTCCTCGACCAGACCGCTGAACGAGGCAAACGGGCCATCGGAAACCTTGACCTGCTCGCCAACCTCGAAGCTGACGGAGGGCTTGGGCCGCTCGACGCCAACTTCCACCTGATTGATGATGCGCTCCGCCTCACGATCCGGAATCGGGATCGGCTTGTTGTCGGAGCCCAGGAAGCCCGTGACGCGCGGCGTATTCTTGATGAGGTGATAGGCCTCGTCAGTCATGTCCATGCGCACCAGGACATAGCCCGGGAAGAATTTGCGCTCGGCAGAAACCTTGCGACCGCGACGCACCTCGGTGATGCTCTCGGTCGGCACAAGGATCTGCTCGAAAAGATGATCAAGCCCGCGCTGCTGCGCCTGCTCCTTGATCGAATCGGCCACCTTCTTTTCGAAATTCGAATAGGCGTGAACGATGTACCAGCGCTTAGCCATAACTTCTTATCCCCTCGCCGGACCTGTCACGCGCCAATGCCAAGCAGCAGCCCGACAACCCAATGGAGCAGCTGATCCGCCACAAGGAAGAAGATGGACGCCAACACAGCCATGAAGAACACGAATGTCGTAGTGATCGTGGTTTCGCGCCGGGTCGGCCAAGTCACCTTGCGGGCCTCGGTGCGAACCTGCTGCAGAAACTCGAGTGGGCTAGTCTTGGCCATTCATACACTCATGACAGTCGGGCGCGCGGAACAGTGATTCCGCGCGCCTCGAGTTGGGAACCGTTACTTAAAGCTTTCGAGCCGTCTACGCAAGAGGGAAATGGCAGGGGCAGCAGGGTTCGAACCCGCGACCTGCGGTTTTGGAGACCGCCGCTCTACCAGCTGAGCTATACCCCTATTCCCTTCCGGGACGAATTCACGAACGCTTATAGCGGAACCGGCTTAAGGATCAAGCACCAAAATCGTCCGGTGCGTCCTTCTCTCCGATTCTCTCTCCGGCGGCAAGCCCGTCGGAGAGATTTCTTCAATATTTTCCAGCTGTTGCCAGCTGAAAATCAATCACTTGATGATGGCGGCAACGACGCCGGCACCGACGGTGCGACCGCCTTCGCGGATAGCGAAGCGCAGCTTTTCTTCCATGGCGATCGGAACGATCAGGTTGACTTCCATCGACACGTTGTCGCCCGGCATCACCATTTCGGTGCCTTCGGGGAGCGTGCAGATGCCGGTCACGTCCGTCGTACGGAAGTAGAACTGCGGGCGGTAGTTGGTGAAGAACGGCGTATGACGGCCGCCTTCTTCCTTGGTGAGGATGTAAGCCTCAGCCTTGAAGACGGTGTGCGGGGTAACCGAAGCCGGCTTGCACAGGATCTGGCCGCGCTCGACGTCTTCACGCTTGGTACCGCGCAGAAGAGCACCGATGTTGTCGCCGGCCTGGCCCTGATCGAGCAGCTTGCGGAACATTTCGACGCCGGTCACGGTGGTCTTGGTCGTCGGACGGATGCCAACGATCTCTACTTCCTCGCCGACCTTGACGATGCCGCGCTCGACGCGACCGGTCACCACGGTGCCACGGCCGGAGATCGAGAACACGTCTTCGATCGGCATCAGGAACGGCTGGTCAACCGGACGCTCCGGCTGCGGGATGTAGGCGTCGACCGCCTTCATCAGCTCGAGGATGGCATCATGGCCGAGGGCCGGATTGGTGCCTTCCAGGGCGCACAGAGCCGAACCCTTGATGATCGGAATGTCATCGCCGGGGAAGTTGTAGGACGACAGAAGCTCACGAACTTCCATCTCCACCAGCTCGAGCAGTTCCG
>NZ_JAKJIC010000034.1 GCF_021864535.1 Oryzibacter oryziterrae | reverse complement strand
GGACCATCCACGCAGTCATTGCAAAAATATCCGAAGGTCCTTGCCAGCAATTAGGAAAACGCAACACCCATCGACGCAGCGCAGTCCATCACCACAACGCCAAAAATTGCCATCTACATCTTTGTTTTGACTGCGTGGATGGTCCGCCTTCGCGGACCATGACAAGCTGGATCAGTTTGTGCCTGGCAAAGGCATGTGGCTCACTGTCGTGTACTGTGGGCTAGTGCACCGAATTCAGTCAGAGGATTCACCTGGAACGGTAGTCCGTACACTCGATTTTTTGTTTGTGCCACGACTTGTCCAATCGGACTGGCCCTTGCGGGCCGTAGCATCCGATTGGGTCGATGCGCTAGGAGACCATCACAGGCCGAAATCCTCCCGGAAGCGGTCGATATGGTGCATGCGCTCGTGCAGGAGGGTGACGATACCGACGTCGCCGTCGGCAAGCCAACGCCAGTAGACGAAGTGCCGTTCGTAGCGGAACACGAAGCCGTCCACACCGAACTCGGCCGGGATGGGACGGGAGACGACGCCATGGTTGGCGATCTTGTCAAACGCCTCGAACAGGCCGGTAATGTAGCGCTCGGCCTGCTGGTCCCCCCAGCGATCGCGGGTGTGCCGGTAGATCTCGTCAAGACGAAGGGCTGCCGCCTGCTCGATGCGCACACCGGGCATGGCGGTCACCTCCTGTTACGGGCGATGATGTCGGCAGCGGTGAGCGGTTTGAAGGCGTGATCGGGCGCGGCGAAGGCCTTGGTCAGTTCCGCCTTGAGGCGATCGAAGGACTCGCTTTCGCTGCGCTCCTTGTCGCGGCGGATCAGGTCGCGAATATACTCGCTGACATTCTCATAGGAGCCGCCTTCGCCGACATTGGCGCTGACATGCTCCGCCAGGGCACCGCTGACACGGACGGTCATGGTCGTAGTGTTGGACATGCTGGGTGCCTCCGATGCGACTGTCTTCAATATACTCAATATTGAAGACAGGACAAGGAACGGAACGCGGACGGAAAGCCAATATGGACACATGTATCATGATATGATACATTTCACCAAAAGTGTGTGCAGGACACTGTCTTGACCATTCAATCGTTTCGGGACTCGCGCCTGCCTCACATTCTCGATCGCAGGATTCCGAAGGGTTTTCCTGCGGATCTGGCCTCAGTGACGCGCCGGAAACTGATCATGCTGGAGAGTGCGCGGACACTTGAGGACTTGCGGGCGCCACCGGCAAATCGGCTGGAAGCTCTGCAGGGCGATCGAGCAGGACAGCACTCGATCCGCATTAACGATCAGTTCCGCCTTTGCTTCCGCTGGACCGCGGACGGGCCTGAGGAGGTGGAATGTGTCGACTATCATTGAAGGACAGAGGCCATGAACCAACTGCCCCCGATCCATCCCGGCGAAGTGCTGCGCGAGGAGTTCATGGCGCCGCTCAAGCTGTCCGCCGGAGCCATTGCACGAGCGGTGGGCGTGCCGCGCACCCGCATCGAACGACTGGCCGCCGAGCAGGTGGATCTCAGCGCCGATACAGCCTTGCGCCTGGCGCGCCTGTTCGGCACCAGCGTCGAGTTCTGGATGAGCATCCAGAGCCGCTATGCGATTGAACGCACGTCAGACAGCTTGCGCGATGAATTGAAGCAGATAGAGCCGCTGAAGATGCCGGCTTGAGCGGGCATGGCGCATTGAGTGCTGCGGATAAAATTCGGTTCCCGCGCAAAGGGTGATAGGAAACGCCGGCCTTGCCGGCTCCATCCAGTCACCGGCAGCCGTTGGTGCGGAGCCTATCGTCCCCTACCCCGCGATGGCCAGGCTCTTGAGCTTGCGGTGCAGGGCGGAGCGTTCCATGCCGACGAATTCGGCGGTGCGGGAGATGTTGCCGCCGAAGCGGTTGAGCTGGGCTTTCAGATATTCGCGCTCGAAAATCTCGCGGGCGTCGCGCAGCGGCAGGGCCATGAGGTGTTCGCCGCCGGTGTTGGAGGGCAGCGTCGGCAGCATGGTGCCGATTTCGGCGGGCAGCAGGTCGGCGGTGATCACGGCTTCGGGCTCGCCGCGCGTCAGGATCATCAGGCGTTCGACGTTGTTGCGGAGCTGGCGCAGGTTGCCGGGCCAGTCGTGGCTCTGCAGCACCGCCATGGCGTCCTCGCCGATGCGACGCACCGGCAGGCCGGTGGCGCGCGAGATCTGGTGCATCAGCTGTTCGATGAGGAAGGGAATGTCCTCGCGGCGTTCGGACAGGCCGGGCACGCGCACGGGCACCACGGCGAGGCGATGGAACAGATCCTCGCGGAAGCGGCCCTCGGCGATCTCGCGTTCGAGGTCACGGGCGGTGGAGGAGATGTAGCGGACGTCGACGTGGACCTTCTGGGTGCCACCGACGCGCTCGAAGGCCTGCTCGACCAGCACACGGACGATGCGGTTCTGCGTCTCGCGCGGCATGTCGCCGATCTCGTCGAGATAGAGCGTGCCACCGTGGGCTTCCTCAAGGGCGCCGACCTTGCGCTTGCCGTTCTCGTCGGCCTCGGTGCCGAAGAGCTCGATCTCCATGCGCTCGGGGGTGATCGCCGCCGCATTGAGGGCGACGAAGGGGCCGGAGGCGCGGTTGGAATGCTCGTGAATGGCGCGGGCGACGCTCTCCTTGCCGGAGCCGGAGGGGCCGGAAATCAGGATGCGGCTGTTGGTGGGGGCGATGCGCTCGATGGTGTTGCGCAGCTGGTTGACCACGGAAGAGCCGCCGACGATGCCCTCCTGCCGGTCGGAGCGCAGCTGCAGCTCGCGGATCTCGCGCTTCATCTTGGAGGATTCGAGGGCGCGGTCGGCGATCAGCAGCAGGCGATCGGCCTTGAAGGGCTTCTCGATATAGTCGTAAGCGCCGCGCTTGATGGCGGCGACGGCGGTTTCCACATTGCCGTGGCCGGAGATCATGACGACGGGGACGTCGGGATTGTTGGCCTTGATCTCCTCAAGCAGCTGCAGGCCGTCCATGCGGCTGCCCTGCAGCCAGATGTCGAGGAAAATCAACTGGGGACGACGCTCGGCGATGGCGGCCAGGGCACGATCGCAGTCACCGGCGGTCCGTGTTCCGTGCCCCTCGTCCTCGAGGATGCCGGACACGAGTTCGCGAATATCGGCCTCGTCGTCAACAATCAGAATGTCGGTTGCCATTGTTCCCTGCACTGTTTGTCCGACGCCGAACCAGGAGACTCTTCAGCCTCCGGTTCTTCCCACCCTAGTGCGGCGCCACTGATTTTGAGGATCAAAACAAGTGACGACCCAGCCGCACCAGATATTTGCTGGTGGTCTGCTCATGTCATTTTCAATGACGCAGACCACCTGGCTCGCTTGCCATGGGCAGTAACATAAATGCCACACAATCTGAAGCCCTCGCGAGCCGATTGTCGGAGGTTATGAAACGGCTCATACTTGGTCCGTTCAGTTCGGACTCGTCCGAACCGAACGGGTGCGGCCTGACCGGCCGGCGCTTCTTCGGCGCTTCCGGTTCAGATTGATCTTGCCCGAAAGGTCGAAATCAATCGGAACCAGTATCAGTCGGCGGCCGGCGGTTCGACCGGCAGCGTGGCACGCACCATGGCACCGTGACCGCCGCGTTCCACCTCGGGTGAATCGAGCAGCTCGATACGCCCGCCGTGTTCCTCCACAATCTTCCGGACTATGGCGAGACCAAGGCCGGTGCCCTTCTCACGGGTGGTCATGTAGGGTTCGAGCAGGCGATGACGGTCGACCTTGGGCAGGCCGACGCCGGTATCGATGACTTCGACGACGTTGACGCTGCCCTCGCGGCGGCCATGCACATCGATGCGCGCGCCGGTGCGCTGCTCGGGCTGAAGCCCTTCGATGGCTTCGACGGCGTTCTTGACCAGATTGGCCACCGCCTGGCTGACGAGGCGATGATCGAAGCGGCCGGTGAGCGGTTCGTCGGGCAAGTGCGCCTCGAATGTGATCTCGGGATGACCGACGCCCAGAAGGAAGACGGCTTCCCGCACGCAATCGCCGAGATCGCGCATTTCCATTGTGGGCTTGGGCATGCGCGCGAACTGCGAGAACTCGTCGACCATGCGACCGATGTCGCCGACCTGGCGGACGATGGTGTCGACGCATTGATCGAAGACACGGCGGTCGTCGTCGACCACAAGCTTGCCGAAGCGGCGGCGGATGCGCTCGGCGCTGAGCTGGATCGGGGTGAGCGGGTTCTTGATCTCGTGGGCGATGCGGCGCGCAACGTCGGCCCAAGCGGAGGTGCGCTGGGCGGTGACGAGATCGGTGATGTCGTCGAGCGTCACCACATAGCCGTGCTCGCGGCCTTCCGACTGGTCGGGGGTGACGCGGACGGACATGGTGCGCTCAAGACCGTGGCGGCTGACGATGACCACACCCTGCTGGGCGCGTCCGTCGGCGCTCTTCATGGCGAGCGCCAGCAAATGCCCCAGTTCGGGCACCTCTTCCACCAGCAGGCGGCCGAGAATGCCGAACATCTCGACGTCGAGCAGACTCAGTGCGGAACTGTTGGCAATGGCGATGCGGCCTTCGTTGGTGACGCCGACGACGCCGGCGGAGACTCCTGACAGAACAGCCTCGGTGAAGCGCCGGCGGCGTTCGGTCTCAGCGCCAGTGCTGATCAGCTCGTCGCGCTGGGAACGCAGCTCCACCGTCATCTTGTTGAAGGAGGCGCCGAGGCTCGACAGATCGTCGGCGGTGGGGCCGACGGGGACGGTGGTTTCGAGTTCGCCATGGGCGACGCGGTTGGCAGCGTCGATGAGATGGCGGATCGGCGTCACCAGGCGGTTGGCGAAGGACAGACCGATCCAAATGGCGCCCAGCAGGAAGACGACCGACAGGCCGGCGAAGATCACCGCGTAGCCCATCTGCACGTCGGATCGATTGGCCTCCAGCTCGCGATACTCCATGGCGCTTTCGCGAGCGAGCTTGAGGTTGTTGAGCACCACCGGATCAAGCAGGCGGACCAGATAGAGATAGGTGTTGTCGTAAGCCTTGAGCTTGAGGATGCCGCCAACCTGATTGGTGTCGCCCGGGGCGATGAGGATGGCGCCCTCCTTCTTGGCCTCGGCCATGGTGGCAAGGCTGGGCATCACCGTCTGCACGCTCGGGTCGATGTCGGTGCGCAGGATGATGGTGGCCTTGTCATCGAGCAGGAACACGCTCTGCAGGCCGTGCAGCGAGGCTTGCGCGCGCAAGAGCTGATCGAAACGGGTCGGTTCGTAATCGTAGAGCGGCTTGGCGGCGTCCAACGCCGTGGCGATGCCGATCAGGTCGCCGCGCAGCACGCGGGCATGCTCCTGCATGTAGGCGCTGGCGACGGTGAGGACATTGTCCACCACCTGACGCGTCCGCGTCTCGAACCAGTGATCGAAGCCCTGGTTGAGGGAGACGGTGAAGGCGACAGCGACCAGCACGGCCGGCAGGGCGGCAATGAAGGCGAAGAGCGCCACCACGCGCAAGTGCAGGCGAGCGGCGGCCTTGCCATCGATCCAGGCGCGGGCCAGCCGCCAGACTTCGCGGCCGACCATGATGGCGACCGACAGCAGCAGTCCGGCATCGATGACGAAGGCGCCGCGGATGACGTCGGTCGTCGGCGTGATCGGCAGGAAGTTGGAGATCAGCGCGAAGGTGAGGATGGATGCCAAGGTGGTGGTGGCCACCAAGAGCATGCCCGCGAGCCCGCGTCCCCTGCCCTCCGCCTCGCGCGACATGCCGGATCTTCCCTGTCCCGGCAAAGGGGCATCAACAAGCGCAGTCACCTAACATCTCCGACAAAGACCAAGTGGGCGTGGGTTTAGCACGAAGGAGGCAAGAGAGAGAACCGGTGATCGGGGATCGGCCGAAAAGGTCCTTCGAAAAAGCGGTCGGTCCATCGCCCTGTGCATTCATACTTTCGGCGGGTTTGATGGGCAGCCCTAATTCAGATTTGACTTCGCCGGCCAATCGGCCAACAAAGGCGGCACAGAAGCGGTGGCGGACATCCGGCACCCTCCGGATGTTACCTTGGAAGACGGGACGCCAACCGATGACACAGCCCATCCCCATGATCACCCCCTTCGACACTGCCCTCAATGCGCTGGAAATCACCACCGCCGGCATAAAGGCGCTGCAGACTGAAGTCGCGACGGGGGCCCTGGGCAAGGCGGTGGAAGCGGCTGTGGATATCGTCGCCAACAAGACCGGGCGACTGATCGTGACCGGCATCGGCAAGAGCGGCCATATCGCGCGCAAGCTGGCGGCGACCTTCTCGTCGACCGGTACGGCCGCCTATTACGTGCACCCGACCGAGGCGAGCCATGGCGATCTAGGCATGGTGGATGAGTCCGATGTGATCATGGCCCTGTCCTGGTCTGGCGAGACGGCGGAACTTGCCGCCATTCTCGCCCATGCCACGCGATTTTCGGTGCCGCTGATCGCCATCACCGCGGGTCCCCGGTCGACACTCGCAAACGCGGCCGACATTTCCCTTGTCCTGCCGAAAGTGACGGAAGCCTGCCCGCACAACCTGGCGCCGACCACATCGACCGTGCTGCAGCTTGCCATCGGCGACGCGATCGCCATGGCGGTGATGACCAAGAAAGGCTTCACGCCCAAGGACTTCTATGTGTTCCATCCCGGCGGCAAGCTGGGCTCGCAGCTGCGTCGCGTGTCGGACATCATGCACAAGGACAAGCTGCCGCTGCTGCCGAGCACCGCGGCGATGGCCGACGCCATCCTGGCGATGACCTCGGGCGGCTTCGGCGTGGTCGGCATCGTCGATGACGGCGGGCGACTGGCGGGACTGATCACCGACGGCGACCTGCGCCGCTTCATCAAGACCGACAATGGGCCCCGCTTCGATCCCGACATGCTGGCGACGTCGGTGACGCAGGCGATGACCAAGGCGCCGATCGTGATCGCGCCGCAGGTGTTTGCCGCAGAAGCGCTGGAGACGCTGCAGAATCGCAAGATCTCGGTGCTGTTCGTCGTGGAAGACGGCAAGCCGATCGGCATCCTGCACACGCTGGACCTGCTTCGGATCGGCGTTGCGTGACGGGAGCGTCAAGGCGCTTTTCGCAGGAAGCGGGATGGGCCATAATTGGGCATGTTCAAGCCTCGTCTCGACATCTTGCCAGAAGCCCAACGAATGCTGTGGCCGGAACTTGGCGCAACGCCGCCCGAGTTCACGCTCTATGGCGGGACGGCCATTGCGCTGCGCCTGGGACACAGGTTCTCGGTCGATTTTGACTTCTTTGGCAGCAAGGCCTTTGACCCGGACCGATTGTTGCGAGAGGTGCCCTACCTCAAAGACGCGCGCATCCTTCAGCGCGAGGAAAACACGCTGACCTGCTTGGTCCGCCGAAACGGCTATGTGCAAGTTTCCTTCTTCGGCGTTCCCAAAGTTGGTCGACTGCGGAAGCCTGACGTTGCCGAAGACCCCGGTCTGGCCGTCGCTTCCTTGCTCGATTTGGCAGGCATGAAGGTCACGGTCGTGCAAAAGCGAGCGCAAGCGAAGGACTATCTGGATATCGACGCTCTGATGACGCAAGCCGGTCTCGAACTCCCGACGATGCTGGCGGCCGGAAAGGCACTTTACGGATCGCAGTTTGAGCCGCAGATCACAGTGAAGGCTCTGACTTATTTCGGTGACGGGGACCTCGGAGACTTGCCTGAGGAGCTGAGGCTGCGGCTCAAACGGGCCGCAACCATGGTCGATCTCCTGAGGCTGCCCACACTGCCCCTGCTGGGAGCTGATCGATGAAGGCACTTCCAGAGGATAGCGAACTGCTCGGCGTTGCCGAGAGAACCGTATGGTACAAGATGCCAATCGACGCGGTTCGTGACACGTCGAACTTTGTGGCGCATGTGCTGACTTATGGTACCGCGGAAGATGTCGCGGTGGTGCGCAGGCACCTGACACTCGACGACATACGCGATGCCCTCAGGGAAGCGCCGCCCGGCGTGTTCGACGCTCGGTCCTGGTCCTACTGGAATGCCATGGTGGGGCGGTTTGACACGCCGCCGATGCCGGAACGGAAGCTGCCGGATC
Organism: Oryzibacter oryziterrae; assembly: GCF_021864535.1. GTDB lineage: Bacteria > Pseudomonadota > Alphaproteobacteria > Rhizobiales > Pleomorphomonadaceae > Pleomorphomonas > Pleomorphomonas oryziterrae. Next base: position 13,520 of record NZ_JAKJIC010000034.1, on the reverse strand, counting down.
TGTGAGTGATCACGGCCGCGACACGATCCAGAGCGCCTCCGACTCGTAGGGGACGCCGGAAAGACAAGACATCACGCCAGCGTCAGAAGCTTGAGCCGCAGCCGATCCTGTTGATTCCACAGGATCGGTGATTGCTTTGACGCCTCGTGCCCGGCCGGCCTCGTCACGCCCGGATCGGTTCGGGGTGGCTGACGATGCGCAGGATTTCGGGGAAGCGGGCGCGGGTTTCGCGTTCGACGGCGTCGGCGCGGCGGTGCACTTCGCGGGCGATGAGTTCGGGGGCGAAGCGGCAGTGGAAGGCGACGAAGAGGCCGGTTTCCAGTTCGCGGACGCGGACATTGTGAATGTCGGTGGCGCCGTGGGTGATGGCCGCATCGTGCAGGGCGGCGACGATGGCCTCGGTGCGACCGTCTTCCAGCGGCTCGCCCGGGATCAGATCCGGGTGCAGCGGTTCGAGGTGGGTCTCGACCTCGACGTCGTCGCCGAGTTCGGAGCGGACGGCATCCTCGAGTATCGACGCGATTTCGTGGGCGTGGCCAAGCGGCATGTCACCGTCAACCTCCAGGTCGAGCGACACCGCCAGACGGTCACCCACGTGCTGGATGGTGACGTGGTGGATCGGCAGGGCGTGGCGTGAGGCGGCCAGGTGGACGCGCTCGCGGACGGTCTCGTCGTCCATGACGACGGGATTGCAGCTGGCGGTGATCTCGGCCCCCTCCAGATCGATCTTGACGGTGTCGTAGATGTGCTGCTTGACCGCCATGATCTGCTCGAAGGCGAAGCTGCGCGGGACGGTGGCGGCCACATCGACGAAGGCCTGATGACCGACGTGGCGCACGCGCAGGTGCAGCACTTCGACGATGCCGGGCAGTTCCTCGACATTGCGCGTGAGGCCGCGGATGAGGCCGGGCGAGACGCGATCGGTCAGCTCGTCGAAGGTGTGGCGGATCATGCGCAGGCCGAGCAGACCGATGAACAAGGCCACGGCAACCGCACTGACCGGGTCGGCCCACTTGAAGCCCATCCAAGTGAAGATCAGGCCGATGATGACGATGATGCCGGAGCCGACGTCGGAGGCGAAATGCATGGCATCGGCGGCGAGCGCGCTGGATCCGGTTTCCACCGCGGTCTTGTTCAGCACCCAGGCGCGCCAGAGGTTGATGAGGATTTCGACGCCCATGACGGTGAAGGGAACGAAGCCAACTTCAGGCGGCGGGGCGCCTTCGCCGAGACGAGTCCAGGCCTCGACGGCGACACCGCCGGCCAGCACCAGCAGCAAGGTCGCCTCGCCCATGGCGGCGACATTCTCGAACTTGCCGTGACCATAGGGGTGATCCTCGTCGGCCGGGCGGTCGGCCATGCGCACGGTGATCAGCGTGATGATGGTGGCGATCGAGTCGGTGCCGCTGTGCAGGGCATCGGTGATCAGGGCCAGTGAGCCGATGAGAAGGCCGACGATCAGCTTGGCGGCGGTGACGCCGACGCTGGCGAGCAGGGAGATGAGCGCGACACGCTCTTTCTTGGTCATGCGGCAGCCCCCAATGAAAGTGGCGCGCACCATACAGCCGAGCTCAAGGGGGCGAAACTAGCGCTAGGGAGTAGTCACCAGTTTTGTGACCGCCCTCATTCCACGAAGACGGTGACGCGGTCGGCGCGGCCTTCGGCATCGACCACCGAGAGCGTGACGAAGCCCTGCCCTTTCGGCAGGAAGGAGAACTGCCGCGACCACGGTTCGCGCGCCACCGGCACGCCGTCGGCGAACCAGGTGAAGGGCGCCTTGCCGTTGCGAAGCTTGAGCTCCAGCGGCTGCGGTGCGCCGGCCTGGAAGCCGAGATCCACATGGGTGCCGGTGGGTGGATAGGCGATGGCGGGGCCGGTGTCGCGATCGACAACGGCCGAGCGGGCTCCGCGCAGGTGCTGGAGCGGCAGCGGCAGCTGGCTGGTGGTGGCCTTGAGCATGCCCGGCGGCGGTGGTGGCAGGCGCGTGGCGCCACCGAGGCGCACGTAAGTGTCGGCGAGGATGGGGACAGCCACGTCGACGCCCATCAGGCCCGGCATGGGGGCGCCATCGGGGCGACCGACCCAGACGCCGACGGCATAGCGGCCGTCGTAGCCCATGGCCCAGGCGTCGCGATAGCCGTAGGAGGTGCCGGTCTTGATGGCAACGCGGGTGTCGCCCTTGGCGGCGCCGAGCTGGCCGGCGAGGATGTCGGTGACATAGCCGACGGCGCGTTCATCCATCAGCGGCTTGGGCGGTTCGGCCGGGCCGATTTCGTCGAGCCGCTCGCGCAGGGCGATGGGCAGGCCACCGCGGGCCATGGCGGTATAGAGCGTGACCAGATCGTGCAGCGTCAGGCCGACGCCGCCAAGGCCGACCGCGAGGCTGGCGGGCGACAGGTCGGGCAGGCGCGCCTCGACGCCGGCGCGGCGGAAGCGGGAGATGAGACGCGCCGGACCGACCAGTTCCAGCACCTGGATGGCGGGGACGTTGAGGCTGTCGGACAGCGCCTGGCGGACAGTGACGGTGCCGCGGAACTGGCGGTCGAAGTTGTTGGGGGTGTAGCCGGCAAATTCGGTGGGCCGGTCCTCGACCAGCGTCTCGGGATGGGCGTAACCGGATTCGAAGGCGAGACCGTAGATGAAGGGCTTCAGCGTCGAGCCGGGCGAGCGGACGGCGCGCGTCATGTCGATGAAGCCCTGGCGCTTCTCGTCGAAAAGGCCGGCGGAGCCGACGGAGGCGACGACGTTGCCCGAGACGGTTTCGGCGACGAGGATGGCGACGGAGATATGCGGGCCAATGGCGCGCGCCCGTTCGGCGGCGAGGCGTTCGAGCGCGCCCTGCATGGTGGCATCGAGGGTGAGGCGGATTTCCGGCTTGTCGGGCTCGATGCGAATGGCGCGATCGGCGGCCTGAGCGGCAAGCAGCGGGAAGTCGAGCCGCTTCTTCGGCAAGGGCTCGGAGATGGCCGTCCGGGCGTCGGCCTCGGAGATGACGCCGAGCGCGGCAGCGCGGCGCAGGATGCGGTCGCGCGCCGCCTTGGCGGCAGCGGGGAAGCGATCGGGCCGGCGGGCTTCCGGCGCCTGCGGCAGGGCGACGAGGAAGGCGGCCTCGGCGGGCGTCAACTGGCCGGGCTCGGTGCCGAACCAGGCCAGCGACGCGGAGCGGACGCCTTCGAGATTGCCGCCGAAGGGAGCAAGGCGCAGATAGGCGGCGAGGATGTCGTCCTTGCTGGCGGCGCGTTCGAGGGCGAGCGCCTTGATGATCTGGCCAAGCTTGCCGGAGGCGTCGCGGGTGTGCAGACGCTCGGCAAGGCGCACCACCTGCATGGTCAGGGTGGAGCCGCCCGAGACGATGTGGCCGCGGGTGCCGAGCTGCCAGGCGGCGCGCAGCAGCGCCTTGGCCGAGACGCCGTGGTGTTCGGCGAAGCTCTGGTCCTCGGTGGCCTTGAGCATGGCGATATAGAGCGGATCCACCTTGGCCGGATCGACCGGCAGGCGCCACAGACCGTCTTCCACCACATAAGGCCGCAGCAGCCGGCCGTTGCGATCGAGCACGACACGCGAGGTGACGGCGGAAATGTCGATCGCGGTCGTTGCCTCGACGGTGAGGCGCAAGGCGATCGGCGCCGCCGTGGCGGTCAGGCCGAAGGTGACGGCAAGCGCAATCAGAAGGGGCGAACGGCGGGGCAAAGGGATTTCCTCAAATCAATCCCAGCCTGCATAGCATTGCGGCGGCAGTTCGGCGAGGTGGCCTCGCATCGGCGTCGTGGCCAGGGACCGGCAGGGCGCGGCGAATGTGCCAGCTGCAAGCCTGTCGCGCGGAAGCTGCCAAACGACAAACATTCCCGCCTAAGCAAAACACCCCATACCACATCAATTATCATTAGATATTTCAAAAATGAAATCAACCTATACAATACTTCTCATTGTAAAAGTCTCCATTTTTATGCTTTTCATCCAAAAAGTAAATCGTTTTATACGCCACTGTTTGTGACTGACAGACGAATATTGCGTCATATTACGTTCATAATTCGTCGCAACTTTTCTTCTTTTACTATGGATTAAGCTGAAAACCCTAACTCGTGTGCAAACCGCATGGGAGTTTCGCATGCTTGGCACGATTCGTCTGAAGACCATCACTGCAAAACTGTCAGCCTCGGCGCTGGCGTTGACACTGCTCGCGGCCTCTGCGGGCATGGCCGGCCTGCTGGGCCTTTATGACGCGGGACGCTCGATCGACGAGCTGTCCAGCGTATCGATCGCAATGGGGCAGATGAACGGTGCAGCGGCCGCGGTCAGGTCGCTCTATGGCACCGGCAACATGGACGACGCCAACCTCGCCCGTACGGCCATCAAGGCCGTGCGGGAGGGCCGCGAGCTGTCGCGTCAGGGCGAGCTAGCCGGCTCGCTCGACGCGATGGAGGCGGCCGTCGGACAACTGACGACCGGCTGGGACGCAATCCGTGCCGAGCGCGAGCGCATCAATGCGGCCTTCTCCGCCCTGCAGACCAGCGCCAACAAGCTCGGGCAGGACAGCCTGGCGGCGATCGACGACATCGACGGCAAGATCGAGACGACCAACGAAGAGATCGACAACAATCGCTTCGTGCTGACCGGGCTGGTCGACACGGAAATCCGCCTGACGAAGGCGAGCGCCTTGCTGGAAGCGCATATGCGCACCGGCGCCGACAAGGACCGGATCGACGGCGGGGCTCTTGCGGATGCGGCGGCCCGCTTTGCCGACGACAATCAGTCGGACAATACGGACGAAAGCATCGCGGGAGCGTTGAAGGCGATTGGCGATGGGGTGGCGGATCTGAGCGCAGGGATCAAGGCGGGTGCGGCCAGCGGCAACCTGCGCGACAGCTGGCCGGCACTCTCCCAAAAGTTCGCGGAAGCGACCCAGTCCATCGACACTCTGGTCAAGAGCGAGCGCGACAAGTCCGACAAGCTCGGCAACCGGCTGGCCGGCCTTGACGTGAAGCGCCAGTCGCTGGTCAGTGACGGCAGCCAGGCGCGCCAGCTGGGGGAACAGACCGACGCCCTGCTGCGCGCAACGCAGCTCTACCGGCTGGAGCCGACCAAGGACAATGAGGCTGCACTCTACGCGTCCATGAAGACCATCGAGGGTTCGCTGTCGGCCTTCCCTGCCGACCTCGGAGCAAACCTTGCCCGCGACTTCAAGAGCTTCGCCAAGGCCGCCGACGGGCTGGTGGCCTCGACCGAGACGCTGCAGGTGGCCCAGGCGGAGGCGCTCAAGCAATCGCAGGCGGCGATGGAGGCGATCCGGCGCAACGCGGATCAGACCGCCGCCACCGCCGGCAAGGCCCGCAACCGCAACATGGGCATCGTGCTGGCGACCGTCTGCAGCCTGCTGGTACTGGCGACGGCGATCATGCTGATGCTGCGCGTGGGCATCGCCCGGCCGATCCAGCGGGTGACCTCGGCCATGCGGCGTCTGGCCGATGGGCATCTGGACGTGGAGCTGCCGCCGGAGCGCAATGACGAGATCGGCGCCATGTTCCGCACGCTCGGCATCTTCCGCCGCAACGCCCGGGAGCGGGAGGACCTGCATGCGCAGGCGGAGGCGGAGCATCGCGAGCGCGACGCACGGGTGCGGCATGTCGCGGGGCTGATCGCCGATTTCGACCGGCAGGTTGGCGAACTGGTCAGCACCGTATCGTCCAACATCCAGCACCTCGGGCGCGGCGTCACCGAGATCAAGACGGTGGCCGAAGCGGCGGCACAGCGGGCCGACAGCGCCACGTCGGCCGGTGCCATCGCCCGGGACAACATCAGTACGGTGGCCGCCTCGAGCCAGGAGCTTGCCGTGTCCGTGCGGGACGCGCGCGAGCAGACCCGCTCCACCTCGGAGTATGCCAGCAAGGGGGCCGGTCGGGCGCACGCCGCCAGCCATGTGGTCAGCGGGCTGTCGGAAGCCACTTCGCGCATCGGTGAGGTGGTCGACATGATCCAGTCGATTGCCAACCAGACCAATCTTCTGGCGCTCAACGCGACTATCGAAGCGGCGCGGGCGGGCGAAGCCGGCAAGGGCTTTGCCGTTGTCGCCGGCGAGGTGAAGAGCCTTGCCGCGCAGACCAAGCAACTCACCGACGACATTCGCAGCCATATCGCCAGCGTGGAAAGCTCGGCCGGTTCGGCGGTGGACCTGATCCGCACCATCGTGGCCTCGACGGACGAGATCGACACGGCGGCGCAGGCGGCTCTGCAATCAGTGACGCGCCAGGGCATGGCCAGCGAAGAGATTTCGCGCAGCGCCGGCGCGGCGATCGACAGTACCGCCGATCTCGCCGGGCAGACCGAAGCGCTGTCGCGCGACGTGGCGCGGACGCAGGGCGTGGCCGAGGGGCTCTATGAGACGACGTCGTCGGTGGCATCGGAGATCCAGCAGCTTCTGGATCTGATCCACAGCTTCACCGAGGCGGTGCGGGCGGCCTGAACGGCATCCGGGACAGACGGAGGGCGGCAGCAGCGGGGCAGTGCCGGCTGCGCCGCTCACCTGTTGCGGGTGGCGGACGGCAACTCGCCGAAGGCAGCGCGATAGGCGCCGGCAAAACGGCCGAGATGCCAGACACCGTGACGGGCGGCCACGTCGCCGATACTGTCGGTGGTGTTCAACAGGTCGCGGCGGATGGCGTTGAGGCGGCACATGGCGATGTAGCGCTGCGGCGACAGGCCGACGGCCGCCTCGAAGGCATATTCGAGCGATCGCCGGCTGACCGCAAGATGGCGCTCGATGCCGGCGACGGTGACGCGATCGAGGTGATCGTGGATATGGGCGCGGGCCTGCAGGAAGAGATTGGGCCGAGACCGCTGGGCAACGGCCTGTTCGGACGCCGAGGGCGGCAACGCGTCGACCAGAAGGTCGGCGAAGGATGCGGTCAATCGCGGGGCGGTATCGCGCAGGATCTGGCCGGTCAGGGCATCGCCGATCAGGCCAGACGCCCGCCGGCGCAAACGCTCCACTGACAGGGGATCGGAGAAGACGGATGCGCGTGCGACGTTGCGCGCCCGTTCGGCAAGCGCCGACTCGATAACCTGAATCGACAGCGCCAGCACGCAGATCGTCGTATCCACGGCATTGCAGAACTCGATCTGCTGGCCCGCAGAGACAAGCGCCGCGGATTGGCGACCGAAGGGGCGCTGGCCAAAGCGGGTGGGCTGCAGTCCGTCGAGCAGAAAGATCAAGGCCACCTGCCCGGCCGGAACTGCGGCGGCCTGCTCGATGACCTGATTGCACCGCTCCACATGCAGGCCCGCGCCGGGGACCTCCAGGGAGGTGAACTGACCGACAAATCGACCGCGGCTGAGTTGGCGATAGGACTGATCATAGCCGCTCAACTGCGCGGACTGCGCGTCGATGTCGTCGAACTCGGCGCTCTGGATGCCAAGGCGCGGGATTGCGTCTTTGTTGGGCATGGTCGTTATTTGCGCCTTTCGGATAACGGCAGCGTCGAGACCAGCGTAGCATCCCTTACGCGATCGCCAAGCCTCTTGAGGCGCCCGATCAGCCAAATGCATGAAAGAGGGAACAGAATGCGCAAACTGCTCGCCATCGCCTATTCGCTGCTGGTGCTTGCCAGCCCGTCAGGCGCCGAAGCCGCCGACCGCTGGACGGAACTGCCGACGCCGCCGGCCATGCCTGAGGCCGTGGAAAGCGGCAAGGCGCCGGTCAACGGCATCGAGATGTATTATGCCGTCTATGGCACGGCCAAGGACACGCCGATCCTGATGATCCACGGCGGGCTCGGCTATGCCGACATCTGGGCCAATCAGGTGGCGGATCTGGCCAAGGACCACCGGGTGATCGTTGCCGACAGCCGCGGCCATGGCCGGTCGACCCGCACGGACGCGCCCTATGGTTACGACCTGATGGCCTCGGACTATCTGGCCCTGCTCGACTATCTCAAGGTGGACAAGGTGGCGCTGGTGGGCTGGAGCGACGGCGGCATCATCGGGCTCGACATCGCCATGAAGCATCCGGAGCGCCTGACCAGGCTGTTCGCGCAGGCGGCCAATACCAAGACTTCCGGCGTGAAGGCCGACGTGCTGGAGAACAAGACCTTCCTCGCCTATATCGACCGCTGCGGCGAGGTCTACAAGAAGATCTCGCCGACGCCGGACCAGTATGACGCCTTCGTCAACCAGATCGGCCAGATGTGGGCCTCGGAACCCAACTGGACCGACGATCAGCTGAAGACCATCAAGACGCCGACGGCCATCGTGCTCGGCGACCATGACGAAGCGGTCGATCGGGGGCATACCGAGTATATCGCCAAGACGGTGCCGGGCGCCGAACTGGTGATCCTGAAGGACGTCAGCCACTTCGCCATGCTGCAGGATCCCGCCGGCTACACGGCGGCGGTGCGCGCCTTCCTCGACAAGCCGTGACGGCTGCCCGCTGCCCCACAAACAAAACCGCCGCGCGGGTTCCCCCACGCGGCGGCGATATCGTCAGGTGATTCCGGCGATCAGTTGTAGATCGGGAAGCGGTCGGTCAGGGCGCGGACCTTGGCCTTGACGCCGGCTTCGACGGCATCGTTGCCCTCTTCGCCGTTGACCTTGAGGCCATCGAGCACGGCGAGGATCAGGGCGGCCACTTCCTTGAACTCGGCGACGCCGAAGCCGCGCGAGGTGGCGGCCGGGGTGCCGAGACGGATGCCGGAGGTGATGGTGGGCTTCTCCGGATCGAAGGGCACGCCATTCTTGTTGCAGGTGATGTCGGCGCGGCCGAGGGCGGCCTCGACCACCTTGCCGGTGAGGCCCTTCGGGCGCAGGTCGACCAGCATCAGGTGGTTGTCGGTGCCGCCGGAGACGATGTCGACGCCGCCGCGCTTGAGCTCATCGGCCAGCACGCGGGCGTTTTCGACAACCTGTTTGATATAGGCCTTGTAGGGAGCCTGCAGCGCCTCACCGAAGGCCACCGCCTTGCCGGCGATGACATGCATGAGCGGGCCGCCCTGCAGGCCGGGGAAGACGGCCGAGTTGATCTTCTTGGCGATCGCCTCGTCGTTGGTGAGCACGAGGCCGCCGCGCGGACCGCGAAGGGTCTTGTGCGTCGTCGAGGTGACCACATGGGCATGCGGGAACGGCGAAGGATGCTCACCGGCGGCGACGAGGCCGGCGAAATGGGCCATGTCGACCATCAGATAGGCGCCGACCTCATCGGCAATGGCGCGGAAGCCAGCGAAATCCCAGACGCGGGAATAGGCCGAGCCGCCGGCGATGATGATCTTGGGCTTGTGCTCGCGGGCGAGCGCGGCCAGCTGGTCCATGTCGATGCGCTGATCCTGGGCGCGCACGCCATAGGTGATGGCGTTGAACCACTTGCCCGACAGGTTCGGCTTGGCGCCGTGGGTCAGGTGACCGCCCGAGGCGAGGTCAAGGCCGAGGATGGTGTCGCCCGGCTGGGCGAGCGCGAGGAAGACGGCCTGGTTGGCCTGGCTGCCCGAGTTGGGCTGCACGTTGGCGAACTGGCAGCCGAACAGCTTGGTGACGCGCTCGATGGCGAGGTTTTCGGCGATGTCGACGAACTGGCAACCGCCGTAATAGCGCTTGCCGGGATAACCCTCGGCATATTTGTTGGTGAGCACCGACCCCTGCGCTTCCAGAACGGCCTTCGAGACGATGTTCTCGGAGGCGATCAGTTCGATTTCATGCTGCTGGCGACCGAGCTCCTTGGCCACCGACGCGGCGATCTCGGGATCAGCTTCGGCGAGGGAGCGGTTGAAGAAGTTGGCAAGGTCTGCGGCGGTCATGCTGGATTCCATTCCGTCAGGGGACGATGGGACGGTGCGCTCCGATTGAAGAAATTTATGGAGCTGCTTCCGAAGTGCTGCCGATAGCATGGCAAGGCCGCCGCTTCAACCGCGCGTTCGGACGCAGAAGCCGGTGGCGCACGACAGATTTCCTGAAGGAAAGCGCTAGTTTTAGCGAAGGGGGGCGGTATTGGTGTCCCCGCTCACACATAGCCCTCGCCGCCCCGGCCGGGCAAAGGCGCGGGCTTTTCGGCGACGAGGCGTTGTTCGAGTTTGCGGAGCGCGAGGCGCTGGAGGTCGTGGCGGGGTGTGGTGGCGGGGCCGAGGATGACGGCTTCGAGGCCGGTGACCGAGCAGACGGCAGCGACGCGGACCTGGCGGCCGATGACCGTGAACTCGAAATAGATCTCGCGCCCAGCGCCCTGTCCACTCATGCCATCCGCCGTCAGCACCGTCAGCCGGACCAGCCCGGCCCGATCACTCTAGCATGATTTGTCCGTGGCGGTTCAGGGCATCGGTGCGCCCTGCCCGCATCCCCGGCGGCGACGCCAAGAAAAATCCCGCCCGGCGGGGCCGAGCGGGATGTCATATGGAACAGTGCTGCGACCGGCCGCCGGGGCGCTCAGAGCGCCTGGGCGGTCTGCGGCACGCCGAGGCCGTCGCGCTGGTAGATGTCGTCGCGGAACTGGACGCCGTTGTCGGGCGTCGCCCAGGCGGTGATGTACTGGAAGAACAGCGGCACGGGATCGGCAACGGGGGCGTCGATGCGCTCGCCGGAGGTCAGCGCCTCGGTGATGCGATCCTTCGGCCAGTCGGGCGTGTTCTCGAGGATCCAGTAGACATATTCGCGGACGTTCTGGACGCGCACGCAGCCCGAGGAATGGAAGCGATCATTGCCACCGAACAGGCCCTTGGCGGGCGTGTCGTGCATGTAGACGCCTTCGGGAGAGGGGAACTCGATCTTGACAGTGCCCATGGAGTTGAGATCGCCCGGGTCCTGACGGAAGGTGTAGTTCACCGCGTCGGAGGAGTTCCAGTTGATCTGCTGCCAGCCGATCTCTGCCTTGGCGCGCTCGTCGTAGATGTGGATCTTCTGGCGATCGAGATAGCCGGGATCCTTCTGCATCTTGGGGATCAGATCCTTGAGGATGATGCTCTTGGGCACCGTCCAGTAGGGATTGAACTTGATCAGGACGATCTTGGAGTTGAGCAGCGGGGTTTGGCGGTCGATCTTGCCGACGATGCCGCGATGGCGCGAATGAACGGTGTCGCCCTCGACGGTCTCGATCTCGGCGCCGGGCACGTTGACCATCACGTGACGGTCACCCATGGGGTTCGGCAGCGCGTTGAGGCGGACCAGATTGAGCTGAAGCTGCTGGATGCGCATGTCCACGGGCACGTTCATCTGACGCAGCGTATCGCCGCCGGCAACGCCGTCGGGAATGATGCCGTGGCGGGCCTGGAAGCGGCGGACAGCGGCGTCGACGAAGCTGTCGAAAGCGGTCGCGTCACCGGCGGTCTGCGCGAGGTCGCCGGTGATCATCAGGCGCTGGCGCAGCGTCGAGACGGAGGCACCTTCGGAGCCGACCTTCAGGGTCTGGTCGGTCGGAACGGTCGGCCAACCGCCCTGCGAGGCGATCTGGGTGTAGTTGGCGATCGCCTGCTCGGTGAAGAAGGGCGACTGATTGGACAGCGACGGACGCGAGGACTGGGCGGCCTGCTCCGTCGGGGCGGAGGCATCGAAGCCTTCGGTCCATTCCACCTGCGCCAGCATCTCCTGAGCGCGGGCCGGGAAGGCAGCCAGGGACAAGGCCCCGGCGGCACCGGCCTTCAGCAAGCTGCGACGACTGGATTTCATGGAAAAAAGCGATCCGTTCACGTACCCACTCCGAAATGCTGGCTGCCGCATGCCGTGATCCGGAGGCGGACCCTTGCGGCGGAAACTTCGATGACGGTTGCTTCGGCCAAGAAGCTCGGTCAACGACTACCGGGAAAAGCCACCACGATCACGTCCAGCCGATGAACCCGACTGGATGACATGCCACATCAGTGGAAACGATCTTGGCTAATATAGTGTTACCCAGGACCGCGATGCAGCATGAAACCGAGACCGAAGGCGCCGGTTATGCTTTACGGGACGCCTTAAGGGACATTCGTGGCAAAATCTAGGAGTCGTCGGCCGCATTTCCGCCAGTTGCCGCAATTGCCGAGGGGGTGTGGCACATGGGTGTCAATTGATGCGCCGCAAAAACAAATCTGCGTGAAGCGGGACGAAAATTGCGGGGGCTGAAAGAAAAAGACCTCGAGCCTTGGGAGGATGCTCGAGGTCAGTGTCGCGTCTCGGGAGGAGCTGAGACGAAGCGATGCGAAAGGCCCAGACGGACGGGGAGGAGAACGATCCGTGTGTGGCTGATCACGTATGTAAAGATCTCGCATAAACGTTAAAATATAGTTAACATCGGAATATAACAACGAATTCACTGCTTTAACTTAGCGACTTAATTCTGATCAACGCTGGCGAAAAGGTCATTTTCATCCGTATATTTTTCATGATGTATCTCTTTTTCGAAATATCTCGCAACTTCAACACCACCCTTGCGCGGCACTTCGCAACAAAAGCAGCGAGACTCTGGGTTGGCTACGACTGGTTGAATATTCGTAAGCACATCTCGTTATGGCACTTTCAGATCAACTTTCACTTGCGTAACTATACTGGCGCAGCGCCCTTCAATCGAGCGCCCTTGCTGGAGAAGCGCCGGAGATCCGTACAATCTTTGACGGCTCCAACGGGGTCCAAGCCGTTGACGTTTCACTGACTTGCAGGTGTATCTCATCAAGAACATCCAGCAGTCGAACATTCAAAGTCTCAGGCTCGTCTTGCTGGCCTTTGCGATTGGAGCCACACAATGAATTTGCGGCGATTGGCCCGGAGCCTTGCGCTCTCCACCCTTGTCGCCGGCGCCCTGCCAGGCGGCACAGCGCTGGCCGCTGTCACCATCACGAATGCGACGATCACCGGCGGCGCGCTGGTGGTTGAGGGCACGAGCACCACGGGTTCGAGTGCCAGCCTGGACGGCAAGTTCACGGCTCCGATCGCCAGCAGCAGCCGCAAGTTCAAGTTCTCGCAGGTGTATTTCCCGCAGACCTGCATCGTGACCGTGACGGTGGGCACGAGCTCGGACGACGCCGTGGTGGCCAACTGCGGTCCGCAGGGACTGGTAGCCCGGGGAACATGGTCGGCGAGCAAGAGCTACGGCGTGGACGACGTCGTGGTCTACAACGGTTCGGCCTGGCGTGCGATTGCCGCGAGCGGCGCCAACAAGAACAAGATCCCCTCCTCCAACCCCACTTTCTGGGAGCTCCTGGTTTCCAAGGGCGACACCGGCCCCAAGGGCTCGACCGGCCTTCAGGGGCCGAAGGGCGAAACCGGTCCCAAGGGCGACACGGGTGCGGCGGGGCCGAAGGGCGAAGCGGGGACGGCGGGGCCGAAAGGCGACACGGGGGCTGCGGGGCCGAAGGGCGATACCGGCGCCGCCGGACCGCAGGGCCTCAAGGGTGACACCGGCGCGGCCGGACCGCAGGGTCTCAAGGGTGACACCGGCGCGACCGGGCCGCAGGGTCTCAAGGGCGATACCGGCGCGGCTGGACCGCAGGGCCTCAAGGGCGACACCGGCGCGACCGGGCCGCAGGGCCTCAAGGGCGACACCGGCGCGACCGGACCGCGGAGACCGGGAGAGCAGG
>NZ_JAKJIC010000033.1 GCF_021864535.1 Oryzibacter oryziterrae | reverse complement strand
GATCTCGCGCGCTGAATGGTCGCCGAACAGCGCGTTGTCGACCAGGCCGCCGACCACCGCACCGGCCGCCTGACCGATGATCGCCGCCGTCGTGCCAAAGACGCCGCCGAGCGCAGAGCCGGCAGCGGCGAGAAGAAGTGTCGCCATGGGAGGAGATCCGCTTTACTTTTGGTTGCAGATTCTGATCGGATTGAAAAATCTACATCGATGGACTATCTTATCTACATCGACAGGAGTCTTCGATGACCATCAACGTCACCAATGCCGAGGCCGACGATCTGACGCGGACATTCGCGCGCCTGGAAGGCGTGTCCATTTCCGAGGCAATCATCATCGCCATGCGCGAAGCCATCGATCGGCGGACGCTGGCCGAAACGCCGCTCGCGACCGCGGCCCGCCTCAGGGACACCTTCGGCATCGCGCTTTCTGAAAACGCCCGCACCCCGCTGCCGCGCTCCGTCTTCGACGCCATGTGGGACGCGTGATGTTCGTCGACGCCTGCGCCATCATCGCCATCCTCAGCGACGAACCCGAAGCCGCGCGCGTGGCGGCGGCCCTGTCCAGCCATCCGCAGGCCTTCACCTCGCCGGTGGCTGTTCTGGAAGTGGTGACGGCGCTGGCCAGACCCGACAAGTTCAACATCTCGACGCAAGCGGCAGAGTCACTCGTGCGTGCATTTCTGGAGGCCCGCCGCATCGAGATTCGCGACATGCCGCCGGCATCGGACCTGACCCGACTCGCCCTCGACGCCATGCACCGTTTCCGCAGCGGCCGCCATGGCCTCAACCTCGGCGACTGCCTGCACTACGCCTGCGCCCGCCACCACGATGCCCCGATCCTCGCCACCGCCGACGAGTTCCGCCAAACCGATCTGGTGACGATCGAATGAGCCAGATGCCCACGCCTAGTGGAGTGAAATTTACATTTGTGTCCCAGAAGACATCGGTCGCGCGCTCAAATGTAAAATTCTAAAATTCCACTATAAACAATGACTTACTAGTGGTTCGATTCTGACATTTGCATCGGTCTGATACAAAGCGCCGAGCAAATGTCAGAATCATGAGAACCACTAGAGAGTTTCGGGTCAGGCTCTACCACGCGAAAGGCTGACGATCTCGCCTTCGGGCCAAACTTGCCTTATATTGGCGCGGTAGTGAGGTTTTGTTCGATGCCAGCAGTTAAGTCGTCCGGAGCCGCGCCTGCGAGCAAGCTTCAGCGTTATCGACACGCTCAGGCCCGGCGCGGGATGAAACTCATAAGGGTTTGGGTTCCCGATCCAAATCGACCGGAGTTCTCAGAGGAAGCTGCCCGGCAGGCGGCTGTGCTGCGCGGTCGGGCTGAGGAACAGGACGCCCTGAACTTCATTGCTCACGCCTTCGAGTGGCCGCCGGAATGAAGCGCGGCGACATCGTCACGGTTTCAGCTCCGGGTGACTACGGCAAGCCACGCCCAGCGGTCGTCATCCAATCGGACAGGCTTGCTGGCGGCGACAGTGTTCTTGTTGCGCTGCTGACCAGCACGCTTACCGACACGCCGTTTTACCGGCTGCAAGTCGACCCAGAGGACTCCAACGGGCTGCGCCTTCCGTCACAAGTGATGATCGACAAGATCCTCGCCTATCCACGCGGAAAATGTGGTCCCGTCATTGGCCGATTGAGCGAAGGCCAACTTACGGCCCTCGGCAACCTGCTTTCACTGATGATAGGCCTTGCGGATTGATACTCGGTCAAGGGATGCGCCCCGGCCACCGATACACGCCCGCCAGCTTCCCCCGCCACCACCGGTCCAGCGGTGCCAGCGCCACCACGGCGCCTTCATGGGCGTGGATGAACCGATCGCCCTCGATCAAGATCCCCGCGTGCTTGGCGGGATAGCCCGGCTTCCAGCGGAACAGGAGCACGTCGCCCACCCGCAGATCCCCCGCCGGCACCACGGTCATGTGCCGTCCGGCGGCGTCGGCCATCAGTTCGAACCCGTTCGCTTCCGCCCAGTCGGGTGTATAGGCGGGCATGGTCTCCGGTTCCGGTCCAATGCAGGCGCGCCAGACGCCGCGCACCAGTCCGAGGCAGTCGCAGCCTACCCCCTTCAGCGAGGCCTGATGGCGGTAGGGTGTGCCGAGCCAGGTCAGCGCTTCGCGCACGATGTCGTCGTCCGTCATCAGAACAGCACCTCGCCGGTATCGGTCCCGTTGCCGCGGGCATAGGAGAAGACGAAGTCCTTGCCGGGCATATGCGGGAAGCCGCGGAAATTCTCGTGATTGGCAAAGCGGTCGCGGCAGGTCTCGAAGCGCTTGTCGCAGCCGGCCGTCAGCGTCACCGAGTCTCCCGTCGCCGGAACTGCGGGCAGCGCGGCGCGCAGCAGCAGACGGATGCCGGCGGCATCGTCCAGGTGTTCGTCGATCGGCGCCGTCTTGCCGGCCAGAGCACCACTGGTGAAAGCAATCGTGCCGCGCCCGAACCAATCGGCCGAGAAGCCGCTGATTCCGCTGACATAGATCACCCTGTCGTCCGAGCCCGCCGCCACCGTCGCACTCGTCCGCCAGGAACCGAGCGCCAGCTTGCACCTGCTGTCGCCGAAGTTGGCGTCGCAGCCGCGCGAAAACAGGCGGCCTCGCGGCTGGTCGATGAGATGCGTCGGGCCGCGCACTTCCGCCCGGAAACCGCCGTCGGAGGCAACCACCTCGCCCAGCACCCCGGTGCGCTGCAACAGTGCGTCGCCGGGCGACTGCCAGTTGACAAGATAGACGCGGATGGTCGCGCCATCCCAGAGCCCCGCCGCCAGATCGGCCTCGGTGATCAGGTCGGAGGACAGCGCTCCGGCGATCTCCTCCTCGCCGACGGCAAAGCCCGCGCCCCGGCTCGCGGCGCTGCGATCGAAGCCGGTGGCCGGTTCGCAGGTCACGCCCGCCACGGTCAACCTCCGGTCATGATCGGTGAAGCCGAAGAGGACGCCGTCCTTGCGTGTCACGATCCAGGCCGAGCAAAGGGTCGTCGCTTCGCCCGCCAGATGGGCGGCCAATCCCGCCGGCAGCGTCCTCATGGCAGCACCTCGATCAGCGGAATGGCCGGCAGGCTGCCGGCGTTGAAATGTGCAAGTTCCAGCGTCAACTGGTCGGTGTCGAAGCGGACCGGCACGTCGAACAGGAAACCCGCCGTCACCGCCGCTCCGTTGGCCGGCGCACTTGCCAGGGTGACCATGCCGGTCGCCGTGTTCACCGCCACCGAGCCGGGCGGAAGCGTCGTGCCGGCAACCGCCACCGTAACGCTGCCGGCCACCGGCTTGGCGATGGTCCGCACATAGGGGGCGAAGGAACTTCCGTAAGTCTTGATCAGCTGGAAGCTCCTGGTCCCACCGTCGCCGGTACCGATGCGCTGGTCGAGGGGCGCAGGCGCGAGCCCCGCCGCGCAGGACCGGTCGTCGGCGCGGTCGCGAAAGCGGAATCCGTAGAGGCGGCCGCGCCGCTCCTCGAAGAAGGCGATCACTGCGGACAGGTCGTCCAGCGTCTTGATTCCACTCGATGCGTCATAGCGGCGGCGGCTGTCGGCCCATCGGCTGTTGCGCACTTCACGACCCGAAGCCAGCGAAACGATATCCGTGCGCCGCTCAGGTCCTCCACTCGCGCCCAAGGCAACGGACAGAGGAAAGCTGGTCTCATGGAAAGATGACATAGTGACAAATCCGGTCCGTTAGAAGGCGAAGTTCTTTTTTGATCCACCTCAAGGCCCGAAAACTGCTGCGAGTCTAGGGTCGGATCATGAACAAGACGGAGTAGAAAACGTGCAGATCCCGCATGAACTGGCCGCGGAATTCGCCCGCGATATGGATGTGATCCACGCCCTCCGTCAGGACGATCTTTCGTTTTGCGACCTGACGGATGCGTATGAAGAGTTCAATCGCCGCATTCATCGTATCGAACTACTGGTGGAGCCGGCGACGGACTCGCTGCTCGACTATCTGAAGCAGCATCGCTTTGCCCTCAGAGAAGAGATCGCGGCGCTTGTTGCCGCCAATAAACGCGCAGTGGCTTGACACCCCTCCTCGTTGGGCCTCAGCGCTATAGCCCGCGCCGTCCCCGTCCGACGGCGCGGGCTAGCATTGCAGTGATCTGAGCTTCCGACTGACGGAAGCCCTCCACACCCGGCGTGGTCACGTTGAAGGTGACGGACACGCCGCCTCCCCCGCTTTTCACACCCAGCTGTCCGTCGGCGCCGCGCGCCAGCGGCAGGATGGCTTCGGCCCCGGCTTCGCCGAACAGGCCCGTGCGCCCGTCCGGCATGGGGAAGTAGGTCGGCGTCGCGACAACGCCACCGCCGGCGAACGGCACCACCCCGCCCTTGGCGAAGGGCACGGCGCCGCCTGCCAAGCCCTTGAGACCGTTGCCGATCGCGCCCGCCAAGCCCTTGGCGAGCGTACCCAGGAGATCGGTCAGCGGCGTCAATGCCGCTTCCAGCGCCTTGCCCGACAGGCGCAGCAGCATCTGCTTCAGCACGTCATCCAGCGCCTTGCCCTGGATAACCGCCGCCTTCAGCCCGGAGCTCAAGGCCCCGGAGAAGCCGTCGGCGGCGCTCTTCAGCGAATCGAGCCGGGCGAGGTTGTCGTCGAGACTGGCGCCGAGGCCGCTCGTGTCAGACTTGTTGGTCATGAATCCCACTCCTGTCGGGATGGCTGGCAATCAGGGCGTCGAGTGCCCGGCGGTCCATGGGCGAAGCGCCACGCGGGCGCACCGCCTCGATGGCGCGCGCCAGTTCACGTGGCGTCAGGTCCCAGAAGGCGTCCGGCGGCAGCCGGAGCACACCGAGCCCGAAACCGATCACTTCGTCCCAGGGGAAGGCGCGGGCGCCGTCTCCGCCGGAGGGGCCAAAGGGCGCTCTCCCTCCCTGGCCGGATCAAGACCGAAGGTGGCGGCGATCAGCCGGACGACGATGTCGACATAGCCGGCGACGCCGCCCTCCACATGCAGGCCGGCAACGTCGGCGTTGGTCATGGCCTCGCCGGCGCCGCGCAGACCGGCGCCGATCACCTTCACCGCGTCGGCCGCCTTCAGCGTGCCACTGGAAAAGCGGCGGGCGAGATCGGTCATGTCCTCGGCGCCAAAGGCTTCCTCGAGTTCGGCAAGGCCGCCGAGGGTCAGGCGCAGCACCCGCTCGGCACCGCCGAGCACGGCCGAGATTTCACCGCGATAGCTGTTGGTCATGGTCAGGCTCCCGTGAAGGTCAGTGCGCCGGCCGATTCCAGCGCGATGTCATAGGTCACTTCGCCGTCGTACGTGCCGGCGTAATCGAGCGCGGTGAGCTGGAAGGCACCCTGCACGGTGCCGAAGTCCGGGATCACCACCTGCCAGTTCCTCAGCGTGCCGTTGAAGAAGATGCCGCGCACCGTCTCGTCGGCCGCCTGGTCGCGGAACAAGCCGTTGCCGGAGATGGAAGCGCGGCGGATGCCTGCCCCTTCGATCAGCTCGCGCCAGCGGCCGGGGCTGTCAGCGTCGGTCACGTCCACCGTGCCGGCCGAGAAGGCCAGCTTGCGGGCGCGCAGTCCCGCCACCGTCACGAAGACACCCGCGCCGGTACTGTCGACCTTCAGGAGAAGGTCGCGTCCTCTCTGAGCCACCATGCTCTGCTCCTGTCATGATTTGGCAGTTATTGGTCAATGAGTGCGTCGATGACCGCCCGCGCCCGCCAGGCGCCATCGCGAGTCCGGTCGACCTGCGTGTCGCTCACGCGGATCAGCGTGAGGCTGCCGGTCGTCAGGCTGAGGGGCGCCGTCGTCGCCACCGCCAGCGCCGCATCCAGCACCGCGAGGGCGCGGCTGCGTTCGGTGTCGCCGGCATAGGCTTCCAGCGCCAGCAGCACGCGGGCACCGGTGCCGTCGCCGCTCGAAAAGTCGCGGCCGCGCGCGTCGGCGAATACCAGGCAGGGCATCACCGGGCCGCGCGGCAGACCGTCGTGGATGCGGCCCTTGACGAGGCCGGTCAGCGTCGCGTCGGCCTTGAAGGCCGTGGTCAGCGCCGTCTGCAATGCGGCGATCGCCGCCGTCTGCCGCGCCGTCATGCGATCAGCTTCAGGCCGCGATGGCCGAGCGCCAGTGCCAGCACATCGTCCGGCACGCTGGACGCATTGGGACCGTCGCCGCGGGTCGCATACCAATGGGCGGCGAGCAGCTTGACGGCCTGCACCAGTTCCGCCGGCACCGACGCCGCCGTCGCTCCGAAGCCGGCGACCACGTCGATCTCGATGCCGTTGAGCCGCTTGCCCGGATTGGGCAGGCTGTCGTTGAACAAGAGCCGCGCCGGCTCGCCGACCAGATCGAGCGTATAGGACGACCCCGGCCAGGTGGTCGCAGTGCCATAGGCATCGTAGACGCGCACGGCGCTGACGGTCTGCACCGGCCCGAGCGGCAGGCGCAACATCCCACCGGGCGGCAGGCGATCGAGCGTGATGCGCCAGCTCTGGGTCAACAGAAGCTTGCCCGTCAGCCGCTCGATGGTGGCACGCGCCACCACCACCAGCGTGGTCAGCACCTCATCCTCGCCGCTACCGTCGAGATTGAGATGGGCCTTGAGTTCGGCAAGCGTGATCGGCTCCACCACCGGGGCGGAGAGAAGGCGAGTAGCCATGGGCAACTCCATTGTCTTGCGGGTTGGGAAGTGGGTTGTCCGACTGTCTGACAAAGCTTATATTTGGGTCAGACAAACCGGAGCCGTTTGAACCATGCCTGAAACGGGACACACACCAGTCGTCGCCCGGCAGCGCGACCGGGACGATCTTGAGTTCGCCCGGACACACGGCCTGATCGGATCGGGAAAGGACGCGCGCTTCTCGGCGCGGGTATCCTCGCGATTGCTTGAGGCGGCCCGCGCACGAACCGGCGTTCAAAGTTCGTCCGATCTGCTCGAAGTTGCCTTGGCGCGCCTCGCCGCCGAGGATGACTTCATGGAGCGCATGCGCGCGCTCAAGGGCAGCATCCCCACGGACGTCGATCTTGAGTTTTGACCTCGACAAGGCCTTGCGTCGGCTCAAGCCACACAAGCGCGGACGACAGCTGCAGCGACGCGGCGACGCCGAGCTGCTCTGGCAGGACGATCCCCGCCTGAGGGGTCTGCCCGTCCTGCTCGATACGTGCGTCTACATCGACATCCTGCAGGGTCGCACCAGCACCAGCCTGGATGCCGATCTCGACTTGCGCACCCGACATCATTCCGTGGTTTGCATCGGCGAGTTGCTGCATGCCTTCGGGCGGCTCGACCCACAGCACGCCGGCACAGCGGCCGTGCAGGACGCCCTCCGCGGCGCCGTCGCGGCAATCCCGCCCTCTCGAACGCATACGCCGTCCGACAGCCACTGGATCGAGGCGAATATCCTGACAGGCCTGCTGCTGCGACTGCAGGAAATTCCCCGCCATCAGGGACAGGAGCACCGCTTTCTCAACGATGCCCTGATCCTCCTGCAAGCCCGCTCGCTCGGGGTTGCCGTGCTGACGCGCAACATCGCCGATTTCGACTATCTTTCGCAGTTGGTCCCGGATGCGATCGTCGCCAACTACCGTGTCTGACCGTTTCCCCTTCGCATAGAATTTGGCGGCGCCGGCGGGAGGAAGTCGCCGGCGCCGCCTTTCGGACAGCTCCTGGGGAGACGGGAGGGACAGGAGCTGCGCCGAAGTGAATTAAGTCGTGCCGAACTTCAGGAGCTTGATCGCGTCAAAGTCCTGCACGCCGCCGCCGACGCGCTTGGTGGTGTAGAACAGCACGTAGGGCTTGGCGCTGAAGGGGTCGCGCATCACGCGGGTGCCGATGCGGTCCACCACCAGATAGCCGCGCTTGAAGTCGCCGAAGGCGATGGAAAAGCTGTTGGCGGCCACGTCGGGCATGTCCTCGGCTTCGACCAGCGGGAAGCCGAGGAGGTTCGCCTGGCCGCCCGCCACTGCCGGCGGCTGCCAGATGTAGTTGCCGGTCGAGTCCTTGAACTTGCGCACCGCCGCCTGCGTCTTGCGGTTCATCACGAAAGTGCCGTTCTGGCGGTAGCCGGCCTTCAGCGTGTAGATGAGGTCGAGCAGGTTGTCCGACGGATTGGACGCGGCAAAGCCGGCGGAGACGCCGGTGATCACATAGCCGAGGCCGCCCCAGGCCCAGGAGGATTCCGCCGCATTGGTATAGGCGAGGAAACCCTTGGGCTGGGTGGTGCCGTTGCCGTTGACGAAGGCGGCGCCTTCCTGCACGGCGAAGGCCAGTTCGATCTCCTCGGCCAGCCAGCTCTCGATGTCCACCGCCGCGTCGTCGAGCAGCGTCTGGGTGGCCGAGGGCATGGCGTAGAGTTCCATGGCCGGGAAGGAGAGTTCCGACAGCACCGGCGAAGTGGTTTCGGTGCGGCTCGCGGTTTCCGCCGCCCAGCCCACCGTGGTGCCGGTGACGCGATAGGGCTTCTTGTAGGTGCCCACCGACACCTGCCGCACGCTGGCGATGGAGCGGATCGGCGAGATTGCAAGCAGGCGGCGACCGATCTCGTCTTCCACCGCCGGCGTCACCACATAGCCACCGGCCGTGCCGGTGCCGGCCGACATGGCCTTGGCCTCAAGTACCGCCAGCTTGCGCTCGGAGCCGGTGCGCATGTAGGTCTCGAAGGCGGAGCGGTGTTCGAGCTCGGTGAGCGGGCGCGGCGTCTCGGCGCCCGACAGCTGCGGCCGGTTGGCCTTCAGCAGCAGGCCGTCGAGGCGGTTCTTCTGCTGGTCGAGCGCCTCGTCGATGCGCGTCAGCTTCTCTTCGGTGAGCACGTCGCCCGAGCGACGCTCGATCTCGTCGAGCCGCCGATCGTTCGTTTCCTTGAACAGCTCGAAGGCGTTCATGAAGTCGTTGAAGGCGTGCGCGATGTCGCCGGTGCCCTTGGTCTCGGGCACCGTGCCGATGTCTTTCGTCATGGTCTGTCCTTATGCTCTAGGGAAGGTTCCGGTCATCGGAACCGGTGTGGCGGGCCGTCGGCGACCCGAACGGATGCACGCGCCAAGGGCGTGCGAAATGGATCGGCGCGCTGCCGATGACCTGGCAGGCCGTCGGCAGGAGCGGTCGCGCCAACTGCTGGTGACAGCGTCCTCGAGGGGGAACTGTCCCCCTCGCTCAGGGCGAAAGGTGGGGCGTCCAGCCTCGGCTCGCGACGGCCAGGCGCCCCATCGGAACCCGCCCCCGCGCACCGTCCCGGGCGTCACCGCGGCCTGCCTCGGCCCGCAGATGCCTTGCGGCCTTGCTGAAGCTTTCGGTCAGGGACTGCCCCTTGGCCTCGCCGCCGGAGGCCGTGATGCGAGCGCCCGGCAGCATGGGGAAGGTGACGATCGACACCTCCCAGAGGTCCACCTCGGCCACGCGGCGGATGCCGCTCTTGGCGTCGGTGCGGGCACTCACCGTGCGGAAGCCGATGGAGAGACCATCGAGAATTCCGGCCTGAACCAGGCTCATCACCTCCACCGCCTTTGCAACTCCAGATGCAAACTGGCCGGTGACCTTCAAACCCTTCGCGTCCTCCTCGATCTGCAACCATTGGCCGAGGATGATCGTGGGATCATGCTGGTAGAGCATCTTGATGCCGAGGGCGCCGCGCCGGCCGATCGAGCGGCGGAAGGCGCCCGGCAGCAGCATGTCGCCGGAGAGATCGGCAACGTTGAACAGGCTGGCGTAGCCACTGAAGGTGAGGTCACCGTCCGGCCCGATCTGGGCCACCGCCCCACCTCGGGTAACGGAGGCGGCCCTCATTGCACGCCTCCCAGCCGGCGCCCGTCACCGGGCAGGCGCAGCCGCGGCTGGGGCGAGGACGGCTTGCGGATGCGCTTTTCCACCTGTTCGCGAAACTCGCGGAAAACGTCCGAAGGGTCGAAACCGGGGGAAATGGGCGCGCCGCTCAGCCGCTGAATCAACGGCCGGAAAAGGCGAGTCTGCATCTGCATTTGGCGCTCCTTGTCGATGATGCGGAGACGGGGATTCAATTCGTTCATGCACAAATTCAGATGGTTCAGCGCCGCGCTTCATCGCAGCGCCAAGGCGTTCGCAGGTTGAGTCTGCGCCTTGGCATCCCATGCCAACGGGCTGACAATCTGATTCAGCTTCAACGGTTAAAATCGCTTAACGTTTTGAATCCGCTCGCTGTTAAAGTGATTCAACAGCGGCCGGATTCGTGAGTCGGATGAATCACTTGGGCAGGGTTGCTGAAGCGTCGGCTTCGGCGTTGAGACGGCGATTCAAGTGGGCGATTTCCGCGACGAAAGCGTCGAAGCGGCGGGTCTGCGCCACCAGTTCCCGCAACGTGAAGACGAGCAGAGAGCTCGCGCCCGTGGCCCAGAGGAACAGGGCGAGGTGCGCAAGATCGCCGCGTTCGGCGAAGATTTTCGTCACGTCCATGGCCGAGCGCCTCAGTTGGATCGGGGGATGACCGCGGCCTTCGTCACCGGTTCCGCTGCCCCGTCGCCCGGCCCGTAGCCCACCGCGGCGCGCTTCTCGTCGTCGGTCAGGAAGCTCGCGCGCCCCACCCGCTCCCACAGCACATCGCGTTCGCCCTGCAGCGCCGGCACCTGGTCGAGGTCGAGCTCGATGCTGAGGCTCTTTCCGTAGGTCGGGGCCAGCCAGCCGCCGAAGGCATCGGCGATGCGCTGGGCCAGCGGGATGATCGTCTGGCGCCACAGCACCCGATTGGCTTCCTGATAGTTCGCATAGGTTGCATCGCCTGGAATGCCCAGCAGCATGGGCGGCACACCAAATGCGAGTGCGATTTCGCGCGACGCCATGTTGCGCGCCTCGATGAAGTCCATGTCGCGCGGGGTCAGCGACATGTTCTTCCAGTCGAGCCCGCCTTCGAGCACCAGGGGGCGGCCGGCATTGTCGGCGCCCTGATAGCCCTCTTCCAGCTCGCGCTTCAGCCGCTCGAACTGGTCGTCACTGAGGCCGTTGGGACCCGAATAGACGAGCGCGCCGGAGGGCCGGGCGGAGTTGTCCAGCAGGGCCTTGTTCCAGCCGGCCGCGGCATTGTGCACGTCGAGGCTCACCAGCGCCGCCTCGATGGGCGGCAGGCCATAATGATCGTTGAGCGGATGGAAGCTGCGCATGTGCATGAGCGGCGCCGGGCCTCGCTCGGCGGTCGCCGGCAGCCGCACCGTCCGTCCATCCACCGTATAGTCATAGGCCTCCGGCCAGCCGTCGCGACCGGGCACGACGCGCAGGCGATCGGGTCTGAGGATGTTCAGCTCGAGCGGACGCCCGTCGATCTCGGTCAGCTCCACATAGGCGTTGCCCGCCACCATCAGGTGGCTCGCCACCGCCTCGACGAAGGTGGCAAACCCCTCGCGCGGATTGGGCCGCGCCATCAGGTCGAGCAGCGGATGGTGATCAAGATCCTGAACACCTTGACGCAGCATCCAGGGCACGCGCCCGACGCCCTCGGCCACCATGCGCACCGCCCGATGGACGAAGGGGTTGCGCATGTAGCCGCTGCGCGCCAGCTCGGCATAGTCGCTCGACGACCACACCGGACGTCCCGCGCCGGTGAAGGCCAGCGTGGCGCTCGGACGCGCGGTCTTGGTCTCGGCCGGCGCCGGTCTGGGTTTCAGGCCGAGCCGTTGTCGCCAGCTCATCGCCATGGCACACTCCCTTGCATTAACAGGTGGATACAGAACAAAACGAGATCAATCTTGTGGACGCGCGCGCCAAGGACTGGCATGATCGCGCGCCATCACTTGAGTCTCCCGCGATCCTTCCGGCGGTTTCCATGTCCCGTGCCGAGCGTCTTCTCACCCTGGTCCAGGCCTTGCGCCGGCGTCGTCGCCCGGTGGCGGGCGCCGAGCTTGCCGATGAGCTCGGCGTGTCGCTGCGCACGCTCTATCGCGACATCCAGGCTCTGGTCGGCCAAGGCGCGCCGATCGAAGGCGAGGCCGGCGTTGGCTATGTGCTGAAGCCCGGCTTCATGCTGCCGCCGCTGATGTTCACCGAAGACGAGATCGAGGCGCTGGTGTTCGGCGCCCGCCTCGCCGCCACGCGGGCCGACGATCGTCTGGCCTCGGCGGCGGAGAACGCGCTGGCCAAGATTGCCGCCGTGCTGCCGCGCGATCTGGCCGACCGTATGGAGACCACCGGCCTCATCGTCGCCCCGCCCTGGCGCGCGCCCGAGGATCAGGTGGATCTCGCGATGATCCGCACCGCCATCCGCAACGAGACGCGGCTCACCTTTGCCTATGTCAACGAAAAGGGCATTGCCACCACGCGCACCGTCTGGCCGATCGCCGTCGCCTTCTTCGAGCGGGCGCGGGTGCTCACCGCCTGGTGCGAACTCAGGCAGGACTTCCGTCACTTCCGCATCGATCGCATGGCGCAGGCCGTCGACCTTGGCCAGCGCTACCCGCGCCGCCGCCGCGTGCTGATGAAGGAATGGCGCGAGCTCGAACCCAACGCTCCCGATACCGGTTTCCGCCCGCTGCCGAACTGAGGCGGGCATCCCACCGCTGCGCCTTGCTCCGGTCGCTCCAAAGGACACGCCCATGATCGCCTTGCGCCCGATGCTCGACAGCGAGTTTGCCGCCTATCTCGATTACTTCATCCCCGACTATGCCGCCGAGATGGCCGCCAACTATCGCCTGCCCCTCGATCAGGCCGTCGAGCAGGCGCGCCGCGAGGTGGCGAACGACCTGCCGGACGGCCCTGTGACCGCCGGCCATGTCCTGTCCTGCCTCGCCATTGCTGAGGTCGACGCCCCCGTCGGCTATCTGTGGTACCGTCCGAATGTCGAGGCCGGCTCGGCCTTCATTCTCGATTTCCACGTCCGCCCCGCCTGGCAAGGCAGAGGGCTGGCCAAGGCTGCCCTGGCGGCGCTCGAGACGCGTCTCGCCTCCGAAGGCCTGCACCAGATCCGTCTGCGTGTCGCGGCCAACAATCATCGCGCCCGCCATGTCTACGAGTCCTGCGGCTTTGCCGTCACCGGCATCAACATGGCCAAGACCATCGGCACGGCGGCGTCGAAGCCCACCCCTGCGTCGGCGCATCCCGTCATCGCCCTTGAGCGCGCCGCCCTTGACCGATGGTGCGCGGGCGACCCGTCCGGCTTTCTGGAAATCTCCGCACCCGATGTGCGCTATTTCGATCCCTTCCTGCCCACGCGCCTCGACGGCCTCGACAAGCTCACCGCCTATTACGAGAGCCTGCGCGGCAAGATCTTCGCGCTGGTGCACGAGATGATCGAACCCGCCGTCACCGAGATCGGCGATACCGCGATCCTCAGCTTCCGCTTCGTGTCCCGGGCCGGCAGCGAGGGCGACGAGATGCGCTGGAACTGCACCGAGGTCTACCGCCGCGATGGGAACGGCTGGCGCATCGTCCAGACCCATTGGTCCTTCGGCGCCACGCCGAACTCCTGACATCATTTGGCAGCACGCAGCACCTGTGGTCATCGTCAGATGCGCAGCGGTAGTCGCCCGATGCCCGGACCTTCGCGCGCGGACGTCGCCCCAGGATTGCCATCCTGTTTCTTTTCCCGCGACCTTGCGAAGTCCTGCGCTTCGTTCCCGCCTTGCGAAATCTAGCAGGGCTTCGCCAGTTGCCGGAGGGGCAAGGCTGGTAGATCATCCCCTCGCCGCCGCACCTCCCGGCCGGTCGCCCTCGCGGAGCGCATCCGCCAGCGCAAGGAACTGCCCCATGAAGATCTCCGCTCGCAACGTTCTCGCCGGCACCGTGGTCAAGATCACCAAGGGAGCCACCACCGCTCACGTGGTTCTCGACGTCGCCGGCACCACGGTCACTGCCTCGATCACCAACGAAGCCGTCGATGATCTCGGCCTCAAGGTCGGCGACAAGGCCAAGGCCGTCGTCAAGGCCTCGGACGTGCTCGTCGCCATCGATTGATCGGATCGACCGGACGCTTTCAGCCCGCCGCGCACCCACGTCGCGGCGGGTTTTTCACGCGCCGTTGAAATGCACCGTGCCGAAGCCCGACACGTCGTAACCGCCGAGGTCGCGCGCGCGTTCGGCGAAGGCCTCGCTGCGGCAGAAGGCCATGAGGCGCTGCATCGGCGGCTCGAAAAAGGCCTGCCGCCAGATCATCAGATCGAAGCGCTCTTCCACCAGCGGCACGAAGTCGAGCCCGAACTGACGCGCGGCCGCCTCGATGCCGAGGCCCACTTCCGCCCGCCCGGTGGCGATGGCCAGGCCGAGATCGCTTTCCGATCGCTCGACACTCGATACCAACGTCAGGTCATCCCGTGTCATGCCCTCTGCGTCCAGCAGCTGGGTCAGCACCAGTTCCGAACCGGCGCTCGGCTGGCGGCTCTGGAAGCGCAGTCCACGCACCTGGCGGAGATTGCGGGGGCTGGCCCCGAGACCACGGCGGATCAACAGGCCGCGCTTGCGCTTGGCCCATTCCAGGAGCACCCAGGGCTCGCCGCCGAACAGTTCCGCGACCATGCCGACGTTCCAGTCGTCGGCCTCGGGGATATGCAGCCCCGCCGCGATACACTCGCCGGCCGCCGCCCGCTCGATGCCATCGAGCGCGCCGTCAAGAAAGGCGGCGATGCCCGAACGGCTTTCGCGCAGCGCCCATTCCAGCAGCGGATCGTGGCCGCCGACGCAGATGGACGGCCGCACCGCCGCCGGTTGGCGCGCGGTCAGGCTCACCGTCGGCATTTGCGCCGCCGCGCCCTTGCCGCCCGCCATCCAGTTCTCGATTTCCGCCCGGGCAAACAGCAGCTTGCCCGTCACCCGTCGCACCGGAATCTCGCCCTTGGCGACGAGGTCATAGACCTTGCGCTCCTTGACGCGCAGGAGGTCGGCGATTTCACGGGTGGTGAGGAAATCCGACATGGCAGCCAATCTTGCATGATTTCCGGAAGGGATTCCCATTCGCGGAATTTTTGCAGTCTTTCACATGAAATCGCAGGAACGCTATGGGAAATCCTCCCGCGATCGCGAATAGGTACTCTTGCGTATCACTACAGACCCCACCCGACGCAGAAATCTGTCAAGGCGCGGCGAAAAGGGTGCCGACCGAGGAACCGGAGCGGAATGGACTTGCAGGTCCAGGAGCACCGGAAGCCGAGGTCGGCGCGCTTTGCAGCCCGCCTTCACCGCGCGCCGCAGAAATCTGTCAAGACGCGGCGAAAAGGGTGCCGGCCGAGGAACCGGAGCGGAATGGACTTGAAGGTCCATGAGCACCGGAAGCCGAGGTCGGCGCGCTTTGCAGCCCGCCTTCACAGATTTCTCACCTTCGGTTCGGCGCCGGTCAGCATCAGCGCCGTAATCGCCCACACCAGCGCGTCCAGCCGATCGGGCGAGCGACCGCCGGAGAGGCCGTCGAGGCCGAAGTCGCACATTTCATCCTCGAGGTCGGCGAAATGGCCGGCGTGGCGCACGCGGCCCTGCGCATAGAGCGCGGCCACCGGCTCGGCGCGGACCCATTTGCCGCGCGTCGCCCGCACCACGGCCACGGGAACGCGGGCATCCACCTGGGCGATGACTGACGACACCATGTCGCCGCCCTGATTCACCTCGGCCACCAGCCGGTCGGCGCTCAGGGCGTGATAGAGCGCCACGGCGCGCGCCGCCCAGATTTCCGGGCGCACGCCGCGCACGGTCGCGTCTTCCAGCACGATCGCCCGTCCCTCGCCGTCGAGGCCGGCGGCGATCAGGCCGCAGGCGTCCGACGTGCGGTTGGAGCTCGCCGGCGGGTCGATGGCCACCACGATGCGCGTCATGGCCGGGCGGCCGGTGATGCGGATCGCCTCCAGCTGCGCCCGGCTCCACAGCGCGTCGGCGCGTTCCTCGATCAGCTCGCCGTCCAGCTCCTGCCGGCCGAGCCGGGTGCCCTCATATTGCCGAACCACGGCGCTCAGGAAGCCCTTGGCGAGGAAACCGGCGTTGTCGATCGTGCGCGAGTGCGTCACCACCGTATCCGGCGCCTTGATCAACCTGCGCATCAGCGGCACGGCACGCGGCGTCGTCGTCACCACCTGGCGCGGACGGGTCCCGAGGCGCAGGCCGAATTGCAGCATGTCGAAAGTGGCGTCGGCATGTTTCCATTTGGCCACCTCGTCGGCCCAGGCCGCGTCGAACTGCGGGCCGCGCAGGGCGTCGGGATCCTCCGACGAGAAGGCCTGCGCCAAGGCGCCGTTGCTCCATTCCAGACGGCGCAGCGACGGCGACCAGCGCGGCCGTTCCGCCTCGGCATGAACACCGATCAGCCCCGACACGCCCTCGATCATCACCTCGCGCACGTCATGCAGCGTCTCGCCCACCAGCGCGATGCGCCCGGCAACCGGACCGCCGGCATGCGGCAGGCCGAGCACGCAGGCGCGCACCCATTCGGCGCCGGTGCGCGTCTTGCCGGCACCGCGTCCGCCCATCACCAGCCACACAGTCCAGTCGCCGGGCGGCGGCAGCTGATCGGGTCGGGCAAACAGCGGCCAATGCGTGCCGATGAACTCGCGTTCGGCGTCACTCAGCCTCGCCAGCAAGGCCCGGCGCTCGTCCGTCGACAGTCGCTTCCAGAGCTGCGAGAACCGATCGAGCCAATCCGGCGGCAGGGTTTCCTGGTTGCTTGTCACGGGCGCTCCTTGGGTTGCGGTCGAGTTCGGTCACCTTGGAATGGGCCGCCGCCAGCGCTGTCAGCGCTTTGACGTCCCGCTCGTCGACCTCGTCCCCCGCGCCCAGAATGCGCCCCTCCAGGCGGCTGACCATCACCGCCAGGATCCGTTTCATCGAAAGCGACAGCGCCGCCATGTCGGGCTCGCTGGCCCGTTCCTTCAGCGTCGTCAGCCGTGCTGCAGAAGCCATCACCGGCCGCCGCGCCGTCCAGCCGCCGGTGGCCGCATGGCGCTCGACCGTCTGCCGCGTCACGCCGAAGCGAAGCGCGATATCAACCACTGGCTCCTGCGTCTGTTCATAGGCGATCCGCACTGCGTCCCACGGCACGACCTTCCTGCGCAGCGGCGGACGGCCCGCAGAGCCGCCGCCCGCCTCGGTGGCGACCGTCAGGGCTTCCTCGCCCAGCAAATCCGGCTGCATCCCGTCCATGCCAAACTCCCCGCCGCCAACCCTCCGGCCGGCACGGCAACAAAAAAGCGGCGAACCTTCCGGCGCGCCGCTTACAACTGTGAGATCATGCCAAAACACTAGCTCGCCAGCGTTACGCTGTCAAGTGTGTATTTCAAGAAATGTTATCCCCGGTTGTGTAAAATATTGCAAGTTCAGGCTACCTGCCTTAGCCAGGACCGGCTGCAGGCCACTTGTCGAGTACGGCGACAACCGGTTGGCCGCCGTACCCGCGTGTCACATCACTTGGGCGGATCGCACTTGAGGCTGCTGTCGCCCAGCTTGGTCCTCAGATAGTCCCGGAGCGTTGCGGGCTGGTCGACACCCGACACCCCGCCCGTGCTCGTCCAGAAGCGGTCGAAGGTGACGCGTGCATTGGGCATGGAGTAACGAGACTTCTCGTAATTGCCGGTATTGCCGCAGACGTGTGTCTTGATGAAGGATGCGTAGGTGTCAAACTGCGCCAGGGTATTGAAGCTGGCTGGCATGGCGATATGGCAGGTGCGGCACGCCGGCTTGACCACACGATTGTACAGGCTCGTGTTGCCGGCCCAGCCTGGCGGAACGAATCCGCCCGTGAAGTTGCTGGTGCTCGTCGGGTACCACCCGTCGACAAGCTCACGGATCGGGTCCCCCGCTTTGGTCGTCTGGCGTACATAGTCGTTCAGCTTGCGGAACTCGTCCTGCAGGTCCGCCTTGCGATAGCCGTCCCGGTCGGCAAAGGCGAAATTGCCGAGATCGAACGGCAGGAACTTGGCCCCCAGTGCCGGCGTCGGAGCCGTGGCAGGATCGCCGTAGTGCGTGTAGTTGGGCGACGCGCCGTGGCAGACGACACAATTGCCCGGGATGTACTTGCTTCCGCGGCCGTCGAGATTGGCCTGCCGTACCAGGCGGCCATTCGGCGCGAACACCAGGAACTTGGTGAACTTCTTGCCGCTGTTGATGCCCGTGGTCGCCGAATATTCCATGGCGACGCAGGCCACCAGAAGATCGCCGTTAATGGCCCGGTTCAACAGCGGATCTTCGCCGCGCAACGGATCGGAATAGGGATGGTTGCAGACATAGAATGCCTTGCCCTTGGAGGTCGAGGTGGCATGCATGGCGCGCTCGAGACCAAGGTCAGCCAGGTTGACATAGGTTGCCGAAACCGTCGTGCTCGGCACGACAACCTTCCCGGCGTCGGCGTCCGATCCCAGCATGCCAAGCGCGGTAAATCCCCAGCTCTTCTTCCACTGGGCAAAGGTGATCTCGCCGGTCATCACCTTGCCATTGCAGCCGGTGGCAAAGCCCAAGGCCTTGTAATAGGCACAGGACGTTTCGGCCGTATCGGCGCCGGTGTCGGGATAGTCACTGCCGCGTGTCGACCAGAAAGTGAGGAACTGGTCGAGCTGGCCGGCCTTTGCCGAGGGCAAGGCGGCTGCCGGTGTGGACGCAACCGGGGTTTGCACGGGCCCGTCGGCGGCATTGATGTTGACCCCGCCTTCGACATATCCGCCCCTGCGGTCGTCGATCAGGACATAGGCGTCGTACCACCCCTTGTCGGCCGGCAACTTCCAATCGAAGATGAGTTCCCAGACCGTGCTGTCGATCTGCGTTATCGACACCTGCGAGATGGTGCCGAAAGGCGACTTCACCGTCTCCTTGGGTACCAGCGCGCCGCCTGGGTCGCTGTAGCGTGCGCGAATATGCACCGTCGAACCGGGGGGGACGCGCACCACTTTCTGGTAACCGCCCCCGAGGATGATCGGATACTCCACCTGCAACAGCTTGAAGCGCGGGCTCCGGTTGTCCATGAACAGGTCAACGCTCGGCAAGCTGAACTGGTTGCCCACCGGAATCTTGTAGATGGTCGAGCCGCAGGTCACCCGCACCTCATAGGTGCCAGGGGCTGTGGGCGTGGTGATGCCCGGTCGGGACGGGGCATTGCCATACTCACCGAAGCGCCCCAGATCAAAGGGGCCCTGCACTGAAACGCCATTTTTATACAGCGAGTAAGTTCCGATGATATTCTTTCCGAAATAAGGACTTACATAGTAACAATAGGTCCCGTCCAGAAACTTGATGCGACCAGCTTCGGCGGCCAGTGTGGAAATCAGCATCACTGCGATGCCGATTGCCAAGGCAATCAGTCTTTTCATCGTCAATGTCCCCCTGAAACAAACAACGCGCTGCGCGTGGACTCCACCGAAGCGCAAAATCACTGCTACAGGTCCCCCCGGCCTTCAGCAGTCACATTGGTAACATTGGTAAATAGTGACACGAAAAAAATTTAAGTAAATACCCTAACCTCAACGCCCGAGACCGAACCATGCGCCCGGCTGACAGGGCCACGTCGCTCAGGTCTGGTACGAAAAAGACAACCGCGATGATCAGGCTGTTGGCGGCCAACCGGAACGTGCCGGCGGGCCAGTGGAGTTCCCACTTTACGCGAGCCCCGAAGAAGCTGATGTCACCAAGGTTGCTTTACCGCTGCGCCTCGTGCTCTGTACCGCTCGCAAGACGACAGCGCGTGTCCTCGACCTGTGGGTGCAGGAAAAGGCCCACAGCGCCCGGATGTCCGGGCAGCCATCGACGCATCTGCCCACATAGCCCCTTGTGCAGAAAGATGCTCGTTCCAGCTGAAGCAAGGGACAGGCACCTCAGGCGCCCGTCCCAATGGATCACGGCTTCACCTTGTAGACCGTCCCTAAACCCGACGCGCCGCCGTAGGTGGTCGTTCCATAGATCACGCCGCCAGCACCGACGATCGGATCGCCCACGGCGATGATGCTACCTGCCTGGGTGGGCAGATAGACCGACATGGTCTCCGTCCATTTGCCGCTCGCCGTCGCCGGCGGGGTCAGCCTGAAGACGGTCTTCGTAGTGGAGCCGATCAGGGCGCCCGCGGCGTTGAAGGTCAGACCGGCGAAGGGGCCCGCCCCGTCCTTGCCACCCTTGAAGTTGTAGATCACCTTTTCGGTCCAGGCCGTCTTGCCAGCCGCCGGCGGGGTCAGCTTGAAGACGGTGCCCTGGCCGGGGATGGCCGAACCGGGATTGCCGCCGCCCGTGGTCGTGCCATAGAGCGCCCCCTTGGCGTCGGCCACCAGATCGCAATAGGGCGATACGCCATCGGGGCTGACCTTGAAGTTATAGAGGATGGTCTTCTTCCAGGCCGTCTTGCCGGCGGCAGGCGGAGTCAGCTGAAACACGGTGCCCTGGCTATTGGTGCCGCCGAAGGCCGTGGTGCCGAACACCTTGCCACTCGCAGCCACCAGCAGGCCCCCATTGGGGGCTGCACCGTCCGGCGTCTTCATGAACGACGTCAGCACGGTCTCGGTCCAGTTGGTCTTGCCCGGAGCCGGCGGTGTCAGCTTGTAGGCCATGCCGCCATCGCTCGGGCCGCCGCCGTAATAGGTGGTGCCATAGAGCGCGCCGGCCTTGTCGAAGACGACGCCGGCGTTCGGAGCGGCGCCGTCCATATTGCCCTTGAAGGCGTAGAGCACCGTCAGCGTCCAGGCGCCGGTGCCCGACTTTGGCGGTGCCAGCTTGAACACCGTACCGAGCCCGCTGCTGCCGCCGCCCTGCGTGGTCCCGTAGAGATTGCCTTTCGCATCCCAGGTCAGCCCGGACTGCGGACCGGCGCCGTCACTGGTTCCGTTGAAGGAATAGAGGACGGTCTCCACCCAGGCGCCGCCGCTGGTGGCCGGTGGCGTCAGCTTGTAGACGACGCCCTTGCCCGCGCTGCCGCCAAGTGTGGTGGTGCCGTAGAGCGCGCCGGCCTTGTCCGCGATCACGCCGCCATTGGGCCAGTATCCGCCAGCGCCCGGCTGGAAACTGTAGATCACCGTGTGGGTTGCTGCGCTTGCGTCAAAGGCCGCTGCGATTGCGGAAACAGAAAACAGTATTTTGGCAAATTTAAGCAAGACAATCTCCAAAGTTCTATTTTAAAACGTCACGCAGGCAGAAATATATGACTTCTTCACATGAAGAAGCGAAGCCTTGTCGCCGTCAGTACGTTGCTTTCGTCCGAGTTGCACTACGCTCGGCGGCATCCCCTGCACTAGACTCCTTTAGCGCAAGGTATAGAACAAAATCAATGGTGCTAGTTCTGATTTACAATGCTTAAGCATACCGGAGTGCCGTCGGTCTGCGGCATTTTCGCACAGAGCTTCACAAGGAGATCGGAGACGCGATAGCGGCGGCGCTCCGGGTTACCCTCTCTGATTGAAAGGCGGCTCTGACAAGCCGATCGCCGCTCTCCCCCGGTCAATAGCCGTTATACCGGCCCGGCTTGTGGTTCACTGCCATCACCAGGTTCAGCACCACGGCGCCGGCGACCGACAGGGCCATGTCGTGCAGGTTCAGCACGAAGAAGGCAGCGGCGGTGATCAGGCTGTCGACGGCCATCTGGAACTTGCCGGCGCGCCAGCCGAGCTTCTCCTGAACGAAGGCGCCGAGGATGCCGATGCCGCCGAGGCTGGCCTTGTGGCGGATCAGCGACAACAGACCGATGCCCACCAGGAAGCCACCTGCCACCGCCGCAAACAGCGGGTCGATGAAGTCGATGCGCAGGAAATGCGGCATCAGCACGCTTTCGAGCGAAAGCAGGCCGACGGCGATGAAGCTCTTGATGGTGAACTCGCGCCCGAGCGTGATCCAGCCGAAGGCATAGAAGGGCAGGTTCAGCACGAAGAGCACCGGGCCGACGCCGAAGCCGCTGGCATAGTGGATCAGGAAGGCAACACCCGCCGTGCCGCCGGTGGCCAGATGCGACTGGCGGAAGAACTCGATGCCGACTGCCGCATAGAGCGTCCCCATCAGGATGGCCAGCGCGTCTTCCCAAGGGCGATGGCGGGCGAGCGTTTCCTTGGCATCGGCATCAGTGGTCATTGGGTACCTCGGCAAGCACGAACAGCGACAGGAGGATGGATACAGGTCCCGACACTGCAGCTTTTAGGCCAGGTTCACAAATAGGTCAATATTGTTGACATAAATTTCCCCACGTGATTTGCTGGCTTCAGCGACGCACCGAGATCGGCAGCGCCGACGGTGGCGGGTTGAGGCTCGCCACGGCAAGAGCACCCACCAAGCAGGTTGAAACAACCCGATCGAAAAACGGCTGCTCAGACTTTTGAATCTGGAGGGAGTTGGACCATCATGAACTGGGATCAGGTTTTCGCCACCCGCGCCGGCCGGATGAAGGCGTCGGAGATCCGCGAACTGCTGAAGCTGCTCGACCAGCCGGACATCATCTCCTTTGCCGGCGGCATCCCCGATGC
The DNA here is from genome assembly GCF_021864535.1 of Oryzibacter oryziterrae. GTDB lineage: Bacteria > Pseudomonadota > Alphaproteobacteria > Rhizobiales > Pleomorphomonadaceae > Pleomorphomonas > Pleomorphomonas oryziterrae. The sequence continues at coordinate 10,491 of NZ_JAKJIC010000033.1, read as the reverse complement.
GCGCCTGTTCCCGGCCGAGGCCTTTGGTGCTGCCTATGCGGAAGTCCTGTCCGGTCCCGATGCGGTGCCGGCCTTGCAATACTCGGTGTCGGAAGGCTACCGCCCCTTGCGCGACTGGCTGGTCGGCCATATGGCCCGGCTGGGTGTCACCTGCAGTGCTAACAACGTGTTCATCGTCTCCGGCTCGCAGCAGGGCCTCGACTATCTCGGCAAGCTGTTCCTGAGCCCCGGCGACACCGCGCTCGTCACCTTCCCCGCCTATATGGGTGCGCTCGGTGCCTTCAATGCCTATGAGCCCGCCTATGACCGGCTCGACCCGCGGTCCAACCGCGAGGTGGAGAGCTATCGCGACAAGGCCGCGGCGACCGGGGGCCGGGTGAAGTTCGCCTATTGCGTTCCCGACTTCTCCAACCCCACCGGCGAGACCCTGTCGCGGGCCGACCGCGAGGCGATCCTCGATCTCACCGAGGCGCTCGATATCCCCGTCATCGAGGATGCGGCCTATCAGGCGCTGCGTTTCGACGGGGATAACGTGCCCTCTATCCTCGCCTTGGACCTTCAGCGACATAACGGCGACATTGACGCCGTGCGCACTGTCTACTGCGGTTCCTTTTCCAAGACATTGTCGCCGGGCTTGCGCCTTGGCTGGATCGTGGCCGGCAAGGACTTGATCCGCAAGCTGGTTCTGGCCAAGCAGGCGGCGGATCTGCACACCTCCACCATCAATCAGGCGGTGATGGCCAAGGTGGCCACCCGCCTGTTCGACGCCCAGGTGGACACCATCCGCGCCGCCTATCGCCACCGCCGCGACCGCATGCTCGCCGCCCTCGACCGGCACATGCCCAAGGGGGTGCAATGGACCCGACCGGAGGGCGGCATGTTCGTCTGGGTCACGCTGCCCGAGGGCATGGACGGCGCCGATCTCCTGGCAAAATCCCTGCAAAGCCAACGCGTTGCCTTCGTCCCAGGCCGCGCCTTCCACGCCGACGGCTCAGGCGCCAACACCCTCCGCCTCTCCTACTCCTGCGCCTCGGACGAGATGATCGACGAGGGGATTGCGCGGTTGGGACGGCTGATCGAAGGGGAGATGGCCGGGGTGTAGAGGGAGCGCGATCCTTGGCGATGGCGCCAACTCAGCAGCCAAAACCTTTGATTTTTCTGTCGTTTACCCCTCTCTCCAACTCTCCCCCACAAGGGGGAGAGGGCCGGGAATGTGGTTCGGCCAGAACCTTCCAAGATTGGGATATGAAGCGAGACAGCAAGCCTCTGCAGGTTCTGCAAGGAACCGATCGGCGCCCTCTCCCCCCTTGTGGGGGAGAGTAGGAGAGAGGGGTAACCCACATTAATTCAGCTGCTTACGCTGATCGCCCAAGCCTCCAAGCCAACACAACATACTGCCCCTTAAATCCGTCAAAACGCGGCGAAAATGGTGTCTGACGAAGCCCCGAAGCGGAATGGACTTTGAGGTCCACGAGCCTGGGCAAGCTGAAGCAGACACCAATTCCCGCCCATTTTCACGGATTTAATACCCGTTGTAGCGGCCGGGTTTATGATTGACGGCAAGGATGAGGTTCAGCACCACCGCGCCGAGCACCGACAGGGCTACGTCCTGCCAGCTCAGAACCAGGAAGGCGGCGGCGACGATCAGGAGGTCGCAGGCCATCTGGAACTTGCCGGCCCGCCAGCCGAGCTTCTGCTGCACGAAGGCGGCGAGCACGCCGATACCGCCGAGACTTGCCTTGTGGCGAAGCAGGATCAGCAGACCGACGCCGACGAGAATGCCGCCGACAATCGTCGCGAACAGGGGGACAGCGAGGTTGATTGCGAAAACATGTGGCATGACAAGGCCTTCGCCGGCAAACAGCGCCACGGCGGCGAAGGTCTTGAGGGTGAACTCCCGGCCCATGGCGAGCCAGGCGAAGACGTAAAAGGGCAGGTTCAGCACGAAAAGCACGTTGCCGATCGGGTAGCCGGAGACATAGTGCACCAGAAAGGCAAGGCCCGCCGTGCCGCCGGTGCCCAGGTGGGCATGACGGAAAAACTCGACGCCGAGGGCACAGAGCAGCGTGCCGGTGATGATGGCCATGGCATCCTCCAGGAAGCCATGGCGGGCGGGGTCGAGCAGGCTGTCGTCGGTCATCGGGTCCGGCCTTTTGGAAATCATGTGCGGCGCCAACGCTCTATGCACTTTCCGAGCGCCGCACAAGCCGGAGCTTGCCGGATCGTCACTTCAGGATGATGAAGCTCGCCGGCTTTGTGGCACCCCAGTTGCCGGGCAGGAAGCCGATCATGACCATGAAATCGACACCGGTTCCCGCCGTGTTACCCATCAGGGTGAACAACGGCTGTTCAGGCGAGCTTGGGTCATAGGTCACCATCAGTTCGCCGGCGGCTCCGGTGAAGGCGTTGACGATCTTGAAATGCTGAACGCCCGCCACCTTACTGTTAGCGTCGACCCGCGACAGATCGATGCGATCCTTGGCCGGATGGAAGGACGTGATGATGTCCGGCTTGGAGGGCATCGAGTCCGAAACCTTGTTGAAGACGACGGTATCGGCCGCGTCGTCATGGATGGGTTTGCCGCCGGAAGTGACGCCCTTCAGGCCGCAATCGATCATGTCGCCGCCGTCACCACCCACTAAAGTGTCGGCGCCGGTGGCCCCGAACAGGGTGTCCTTGCCGGCTTCCCCGCGCAAGGTGTCGTCGCCGTCACCGCCTTGGATCAAGTCGTCGCCACCGCCGCCGACGCCGGTGTCATCGCCCTCCATCAACAGGATATCGTCGGTCAGATCCCCGCCGAATACCGTGTCATTTCCGTCGGTTGCGGCGATGAGAGCGCCTTTGCTCGCCTTGGGCAGCTTGGCCCCCTTTGCCGGGCCCTTCACCTCGATGAAGTCACCCTTCTTAGAGGATGTGGCAGTACCGGTGATGATCAACAGATAGTTCGGTGCGCTGCCGACCTTCGTTGAAGCCGTGTCGGCGTCCTCATAGTCGACGCGCAGGCTGTCGGACTGCTGGCTCAACACGAACTGTTCGAAGCCGGTGATGGTGTCGCCGCCCGGCCCCTGATGCTTGCCCTTGGTGAGATCGATGGTCACGCCGGTGGCCGAGTGGTAATAGCTGATACTGTCGGACCCGAGGCCGCCATTCCAGCGGTCGGCGGCGCCATTGTTGTTGTCCTCCACGGTATCGTTGCCGCCTTCCATCCAGGCATAATCCGCTTTCAGCCCTCCTTTGGCGACGTCCGTCCCGCCGCCGGCATGCAGCGTGTTGCTGCCGGCCTTGGTGTCGGCGTCCAGCTGGAAATCGTCGTAACCTGAGGTACCGGTCATGGTGTCGACGCCATTGCCGGGATGGAAGGTGTCGCCCTCGTGAACACCGCCAAACCCGGCAGCAGCCTCGGGCAGATCGCCGAACAGGGTGTCGTCCCCGTCGGCGCCGTAGAGTTCATCGGCACCTTCGCGACCGTGCAAGGTATCATTACCCTTGCCGCCATAGAGATCGTCGTTGTCGCTGCCGCCGTCGAGGCTGTCGTTGCCGTCTTCTCCGTCGATGACGTCGCGCCCGCCTTCACCGATGATCGTGTCGTTGCCCGGTCCGCCCCAGGCCTGATCGTTACCGCCGCCGGCGCGGATGTCGTCGTTGAGCTTGTAACCCCAGATGTGGTCTTCGCCGGGATTGCCGATCAACGTGTCGGCCCGATTGCCCAATACCTGCTTGCCGCCGGATGTGGTGTAGCAATCGCCGACAATGTCGGAATAGCTGGAATGCTTGGTCTCGCATTGCCCCGCAAAGGCAAGCTGTCCCGAAGCCATGAGCGCAGTTGTTGCCAGAAGACAAAGTGATTTCATGGAAAACCTCCGCAATATAATCACATATTGCCACAGCGAAATGTGTCTGTCTTGCACCCGGAAGCTGATTTTCCCGATCCCCTGTGACACCGGGTGCGGGAATATGCGGCAGAATGAATCAATCTGACTCCTCATGAACCCGCATGGACTCGCCTGCCGATTGACCGGGACTGCCTCAAGAATGTTATCGCCATGCCCACAGGCGCATGGCATGCTGCCCCCGGACATTTGCTTATTTGACTTTTTGTGGGGGATCGGTCGATGGCTTCGCTTGGCAAGGGTGGCAATTGGCGCAACTGGGTCGGCAATCAATCCTTCGTGGCGCGCCATCGCAATGTTCCGGAGAGCGAGGCTGAACTCTGCGAACTCGTCGCGCTCGCCACCAGCCAGGGCATGGGTGTACGCGTCGCCGGCTCGGGCCATTCCTTCACGCCCGTGGTGGCGATCAACGGTCTTCAGCTCAGCCTCGAAAAGCTCAACGGCGTCGTTTCCGTCAACCAGGAGGCCAAACGCGTCACCGTCAAGGCCGGCACCCGCATCAACCAGATCGGTCGGGAGCTGAAGGCGCTCGGCCTGTCGCTGCGCAATCAGGGCGACATCGACAGCCAGGCCATCGTCGGCGCCATGACCACTGGCACCCACGGCACCGGCCTCACCCTCGGCAACCTCGCCTCCTCGGCCGTCGGCTTTCGCATCGTGCAGCCGGATGGCTCCGTGCTCGCCTTCAACGATACGACCGACCTCGACATGGTCAACGCCGCCCGCGTCTCCATCGGCATGCTCGGCGTCATCTCCGAGGTCACCATTTCGGTGATGGAGGCCTACAATCTCAAGGAAAAACTCTGGCGCGACGATTTCGAGACCGCCATGGCCAAACATGACGAGCTCGCCGCCGAGAACCGCCACTTCGGCTTCTTCTGGTGCCCGACGCCGGAATCCCGCCATCTCTATTGCCTGCCGGACCTGTCCGCCGTGTCCACCACGGACAAGGATTACGACTGCTGCGAGATGAAGGTGATGAACATCACCGACGAGGCGCCCTTCGAGAACGAGGCAACCTTCGAGCGTGCCGCCTATTCATCGGAGATCTATCCGATCACCTATGTGCCGAACTTCCACGAGTTCGAATATGCCGTCCCCGTCGAAGCTGGCGTCGCCGCCCTGCGCGAGATCCGCGCGCTGATCCTCAGCAAGCACACCAACTGCATCTACCCGGTGGAATACCGCTTCATCGCCGGCGACGACGCCATGCTGAGTCCCTTCTACAAGCGCCCCAGCGTGATGATCTCCGTCTCCGGCGGCCCCGGCATCGACTATTGGGAGTTCCTCACCGACTGCGACACCATCCTGCGCCGCTACGACGCCCGCCCGCACTGGGGCAAGCTGCATTTCAACGAGCGCGAAGACCTGCCCCGCCTCTATCCCCGCTACCACGACTTCTGCGCCATCCGCGACCGCCTGGACCCCAGGGGCGTGTTCCTCAACGATCATCTGAGGGCGCTGTTCGGGTGAGGCGCCGGAATGTGGGGACCGCCCTGACGCGGCCCCAAGTCGCCCACGTCGCGAGCGTCACTTGAGGACTATGAACTCAGAAGGCGGCACCTGCAGAAAGCTGCCTTTGGCGTTGGAAATCGAGACGAGGAAGTCCACCCGCCGGTCACCATTGATATCGCCCTTCAGCAGGATGGACGACTGCAAACTGGATAGCTTGTTCAACTTCACCAGCAACTGACCAGGTTTTCCTGTAAATTTGGACACCAGTTTGAAGGGTTGCCTGCCACCATGAATAGCATCGGCGTCCAGCTGGCTCAGATCAATCTTGTCCTGTTTAGGATTGAAGTGAGAAATGACGTCGGTCTTCTTGACGGTTGACTCACTCGCATTCTCATAGCGCACAATATCAACTGCCCCATTGTCAGTCTCGTTATCTATTGAACCGCAGTTTATTGCGTCAGCACCTTGACCGCCAATAATAGTGGCTTTGCCAAGCCCACCATCAATCTCGTCGTCCCCTGCTTCACCAAACACTGTGGCGTCAGAGAAACCAACAATGGAGACAAAGTCTGCACCCGCACCCGCGTGGACAGTACCTTGGCCAAAAATAATACTGTCGGAGCGCGATCCGGTAGTGACGTCGACGGGCCCGATCGGCAGAATGATCAACGCACCGCCGCCTTGCCTGGATCCCGTGCCATCCTTGACCACGATGTGGTCGAGGACAGTGTCATCTTTTGGCGTGTCATAGGTTAAAATCTCTAGCGAATGCAGAGGTGCCCCGAAATCTCGCGTCGTATCCGACACATCATAGCTCACCGTGAACGTATCGCTGAATGGAGTGAGCACAAACCTTTCGAAACCCTTGATGATGTCACCATTTGGCCCCACGGGGGGATTTGCAGTCAGATCAACCGCAACAGGACTTCCCGTGAAATAGAACTCATCAAAGCCCGCCCCTCCATACCAATGATCCGGCAGCCCCGCCGGCTGGTCCAAAACTCGGTCATCGCCAGCATCAAGCCAGATGGTGTCCGCCTTGGTGCCGTCCCGAACCTCATCATTGCCTGCCCCTGCGTGACCGATATCCGAGCCGCTTGCCTTGAAACTCGCGCTCAAATTGAGACTGTCGTCGCCGGATGAACCGGTCAGTCGATCATCGCCAGGCCCCGGATACAGCATATCTCCAATGAACCGCCCATCGACGACACCACTTCCCGGAGGCCCCGCAATCAACACGTCATTGCCCTCCCCGCCATCAAGGTCATCGGAACCCGCCCCGCCGGACAAAATGTCGTCGCCACTTCCCCCGAACAACTGGTCGTTTCCACCAAGCCCTTCGATGCGGTCATTCAACGTGCCCCCATCGAGATCCTCGCGTGAGTTCGTTCCGACCAGATGATCCTCTTGCGCTCGATAAACCCGCTTTCCATCAATAACTTCGCAGTCGCCGACAATCATTGGAAGGCTTATTCCATACCTGCACTCTGCGCTAGCATTGAAGGCGAACAGGACAAACATGGCAAGATGGAAGGGAAACAGCTTCAAATTGCACCTCAAGACAATGATGATTTGTATTTTTACAATCTTGAATTGTCAATATGTCCAAGAAGTTACACACTAGAAACCTATCGAGCCCGGGCGCAACACGTCGGGGTTGGGCTGCCGCCTTGGAGCGATCCCGTTTCGTCATCCGGCGCAGACTGCTTAGTTGTACGGGTCTCAAGAAACGAGTTGCGACTACGCTCGACCACCAACGCCCGCCCGCACTGGGGCAAGCTGCATTTCAACGAGCGCGAAGACCTGCCCCGCCTCTATCCCCGCTACCACGACTTCTGCGCCATCCGCGACCGGCTCGATCCTAGGGGCGTGTTCCTCAACGATCATCTGAGGGCGTTGTTCGGGTGAGCACAAGGCGAAGGGTGGTCTTTGAACGGCCATGCTGACCCATGGCCCCCAAAGGCTGCCGATGAGTGTGCCTGACTCAAGATGACTCCGCCTGGACCGACATGGACTCGGTCTTCACAGGATTTGCGTGCCGCTGACAGCCGCGCCAATGGCGACGAGCAGCGCCAGAACCACCAGCGTTCCAACGCGATGCTGACGGATGTCGGCGGCGGAATGGGCCTTGCGATCTCCGTCGAGTGCAGCCAGGTGGCGGCGACGCACGTGGACGAGACACAGGATGTTGGCGGCGATGGCCAGCAGACCTGCCGTGGCCATGGTGGCAAGCGCCATGTCCCAGTGGACGATCCGTGCCGCCATCAGGCTGCCGGTGACGCCCACCCCAAGGGCGGCTGGCATCTCGACGGCAAGGTCAACGCGATAATGCAGGCGGGCCAACAACTTGTCAGCCGCCCACCCCTGTCCGGACAGCGTTCGCTCGAACAGGACTTCGGTCATCACACAGCCGATCCACAGGCCGGCGAACAGGATATGCAAAAGAAGAACGAGCGACATGGCTGACCTCGCGGCCACGTTGATAGTGCCCCAGTCTTAGCCGATTCGCGCCCCAAGCGGCGAATGGCACCGGTGGGAGCCGATGCCATTGCCAAACCGTGCAAGGGGTGGTGGATCACTCGGCCTTGGGCAGCTGATAGTCCTTGACCAGGATGAGCTTCAAGAGCTCGGTCGGTGTGGTCTTGGCCCGCTCGGCCACATCCTTGAGCTTGTCCGATGCACTGGCCGACGGATCGACAGCGGCGAGCTTGCCGAGCACGGTCTCTTCCGGAAGGCCGAGATCCTTGGCCGCCTCGCTGACATATTTGCCGCCATAGCCCATGCCCTCGAAGCGGGCCTCGACGGCTTCAGGAGTCCATGCAGCCGTTGCATCAATGGCTTCCGGGCGCACTGCGGGAATGGCGGTCTGCACGTCGACCCACAGTTCGGCCGGCGAGGTCGAGTTGGCATCGGCAACCTGGCGCACCGTCTGCTGCTCGCCCACCACCGTCCAGCCAGCATCGCGCAGGGCACCGATGATCTCGGCCGGCGTGGTGGCGGTGCGCAGCGCCAGCGTCTTCAGCGTCACCTCTTCGGCATGACCGAAGGGCGGTTCCATCGCCGGATCGACCGACCAGGACGCCTTGATGGCGCTGCTGAGGTCGAGAACATAGGTGAAGGGCGGCACTTCATAGAGCGTGCAGGCCACCAGGACCGCCATGAAGGCCGCCGCCGCCGGTCCCTCGGGCCGGATCTTGACGCGCTGCTGGAAGCGGCTGCGCAGATAGGCCATGAACTGGCGCCAGTTGTACCATAGGTGCAACAGGCCGATCACGATGAAGAACAGGCTGGACGTCAGATGTATGTCGCCCCACTGCCCCTTGGTGAGGCCGACCATCGACCAATCCACCCAGTTGGCCACCCGCCCCTCCGGAATGGTGAACAGCATCACGCCCGTGACGCTCATCACCACAAACCCGCCGGTGGTCATCATCGACGTGTAAGCCCGCCAATTGAACCCCTGCGGCCCATGCCCCAAATCCGACATTTCATCCTCCTGAGAAACCCCACCGAGCCCCGCCCGGTCTTCACAGAGGACTATCTGCCGATTTGGATATTTCAGTAATCTCTAATATGTAAGAAGAGATGACAGGGAGATACAGTTGGATACAAAGGAGGGAGAAGGATAAGGGGAAATACTTTGGTATTATTACAGTAAATAGCAAAATTCCCCAAATAACACCGCTACATTTCGACATAGCATAAGATTTTGTCTGTAAAGCACACCAAAATGAGCACCTCCCCCTAAATCTACCTACCTATGCATAGCGCTCCAAAAGCTCCAATAACTTCCAGAACCAATCCAAAGCTCCAAAATGGTAGGCTCCAGCGATCGCTGGCCCCCATTTTCCCATCTTCTTTAGGAGCTTGATCAGGTTCGGACCAAAGTTGTCGGCTTCATCCTGAAGGGCTTTGCCAAGGCTGTTCCTGGCCCTGTCACCCACCTTGAGTTCCTTGGCCCAATCCGCGGCAGCAACGACCTTGCCTTTGCAATATCCCAGCACCGGGATCGCCAGATTTTTCAGGATATTGGACACACTCTCAATGAGATCTGCAGCGAGGTCCTGAGCTCCAACGTCAATGGTGGCCTGCCAATCCTCTCGCTGAGCCAAAGCGGCCAGACTGTTGAGCGCTTCAGGGATCGCTTGGTCAACAACAGTAGCGATTTCCGGTACACGCAAAGCCTCGGCAAACTCTATGGCAACTTGCGGTGCCGCTGCGACTTCTTCATTGGAAAGGCGGGCGTCGGCAGCATTGCGCAAGAAGCTGCGCCAAGCGGGAAACTGTCTCAATGTCCGGTCGAATGCCAACAACGTGCTGGCATAGCTCACCGCCAGAAAACCTGGCCACTCGTCATTGACGGTCGTCACATAGCCCTGCAGTTTCTGTTCCGTGTGAGCAATGCGAAACAACTCCACTTCGGTGGGAGCGGAGAGAGGCAGGCGCTGGGTTAGCCTTTCAAGAAAGTCGATGGATCGCTGATCGATGTTGTGGACCTGCCGCGCATCTCCAACCAGATCCTGAAGCTCCTGCTTCAGTGCTATCAATGCAGAATCCAGAGAGGTCTTGGACAAGTCCGACGGCACCGGCTTTGCCGGCAGCACCAACTGTCCTTCAAGCCATTCTGGCTCTATCGCGGCTGGGCGAGGAGCCGGAATCTCGATATGCGTATTACTTTGTGATTTCCCCCAATACTTGTCTTGTATCTCTTTGATCAGCCCCAAAACCCGCTCCGGCCCCGCCTTCCAGACCTCATCCGGAATCGTCGCGATCTCGATGTCCATCTCTCTGATCGCCGGACGCCCCCGCCTTGCTGCAGCAGCATCTCCCTCCAGTCGATCCCTGTACCAATTGACGAACACCTCCCAATGAGCCCCGTCGGCAAGCAGGACATCGTTCATGCCGTCGATCGCCTCCTGTGCCCATCTAGGGGCGTCGTTCGGCCAAAGAGTATTCGCATGCAGCGCCTGCCCAATCACAAGCGCGGAACAATCCTGAGATATGGATTGCCACATATCAGCGGCGGCGAGGGAAGTAGCAGCGGCGTCGACCGCGGCGCGGGAGGCGGTGGCGGCGGCAGCGATGGCGGCGTTGGCGCTGGAAGCGGCGGCGGCGCGGGAGGCTGCGGTGCTGGCGGCGGCGGCGC
>NZ_JAKJIC010000032.1 GCF_021864535.1 Oryzibacter oryziterrae | reverse complement strand
CGAGCAGGTGGGCGCGCCGCTCGACCTCTACGACAACCCGGCCAACCTGTTCGTCGCCGGCTTCATCGGCTCGCCGAAGATGAACTTCCTGAAGGGCGTCATCGCCGGCACGGAAGCGGGCAAGGCCTTGGTGCGCCTGCCCGATTTCGGCGACGTGACCGTCCCGGTTTCCGTCAAGGCCACCGGTCTTGCCACGGGCACGCCGGTCACCTTCGGCATCCGTCCCGAGCATTTCGACGAGGCCGGCAGCGCCTCGATCGCGGTGGTGGTGGACATTCTGGAGCATCTGGGCGGTGAGACGCTGGTCTACGCCCGCGCCGTCTCCGGCAACTCCGACCTCGTCACCATCTCGGCCAGCCACCGCGAGGCCGGCAAAAGCGGCGAGACCCTCACCGCCCGCTTCAGCCCCGACAAGGCGCTGCTGTTCGACGCGGAAGGCAAGCGGATTTATTGAGGCGACGGTTCACTCAAGCCCGAGAATTTCGCGCAGGCGGCGGCTCACAAGGCTGCCGCCGTTTTCGTTGCGCGTGGGCAGGGAAAGATCCACGATGTCCTCGAGCCTGAGGCTGGCGCGGATCAGCTGGTGATCCTCGACGCCGCGCGCCATCAGTTCGGCGAAGGAGCCGAGCGGGATGCGGCTGCCGACACGCAGCTTGGCGCCGCACTGGGCCGCAAACGCCTCCTGCACCGACAGGCCGGACAGCGGCTTCGGCAGGGCAATTTCGTAGAAGGCCGCGAGGTCGTCGAGGCTCGCGTCCGGCGCCACCGCAAACTCGCCGAAAGAGCCGCGCTTGGCCGCGTTCACGGCGTCCTGGGGCAGGGCGGCGAACATGCGGTCGAGCTTGTGCACCTTCTCTTGCGGCGCCAGGAAATAGGCATAGTCGCCGATCTTGAGATTGCCGGCCTCCGCGGCGTTCTTCACCTCGCCCTCGCGCACCACCAGCACGCATTTCAGCCAGGACGGCATGGAGGTCGGGCGCAGGAAGGCATAGCTGTCGGCGCGGATCGGATAGCCCACCAGTTCCTTGTCCTGCTGGCCGGGCAAGTCGATCTCGATGCGCTGCGTGGCGGCGGCGGTGCGCTTCAGCGCCATGCCGAACCAGCGGGCGGCTGGCGCGATGGTCCAGCCCTGCACCAGCAGCGACACGATCACCACGAAGAAGGCGACGTTGAAATACATGCTGGCATTGTCGACGCCGGCCAGTGTCGGAATGGCGGCGAGGAAGATCGACACCGCGCCGCGCAGGCCGACCCAGGAGATGAAGTTCATCTCCTGATTGGTGAAGCCGAAGGGCTTGAGGCAGAGCCAGACCGCCACCGGCCGGCCGATCAGGATCAGGAAGGCCGCCACCGCAAGCCCCTGCGGCGCATAGGAAATCAGCTCGGATGGCGTCACCAGCAGGCCCAGCACCAGGAACATGACGATCTGGCAGAGCCATGTGGCGGTGTCGTGGAAGTTCACGATCGAGGGGAAGGCACGCACCGTCTTGTTGCCCACCACCAGACCGGCAATGTAGACGGCAAGGAAGCCGGAGCCGTCCAGCATGGACGTTGCCCCGAACAGCGCGATGGCCAGCGCCACCACGAACAGCGGATGCAGACCGGCGGGCAGGGTGAGGCGATTGAGCGCAAACACGGTGACGGCGCCGCCGGCGAGTCCGAAGGCACCACCGAGCACCGCCTGCTTCAGGAGCGACGTCACTGTCGAAAAACCCGGCGCCACATGGGCGACCGCCACTTCCGTCAGGATGATGGTCAGGAACACCGCCACCGGGTCATTGGAGCCGGATTCGATCTGCAGGATCGAGCCGATGCGCGGCTTCAGCTGCAAGCCGCCGGTGCGCAGCAGGAAGAACACGGCAGCGGCGTCGGTCGAGGCGACGATGGAGCCGAGAAGCAGGCCCTGCGGCCAGTTGAGGTGGAACAGGAAGGAGCCGAACAGTCCCACCAGCAGGGAGGTCAGCGCCACGCCCGCCGTCGCCAGTACGAAACTTGGCGCGAGAGCGTCCCGGGTTTCGGACAGCCGCGTGCGCAGACCGCCATCAAACAGGATGATGGCCAGCGCGCAGGAGCCGATCTGATAGGTCGCCTGATAATTCGAGAACTGAATGCCGCCGATGCCGTCTTCGCCGGCCAGCATGCCCACTGCCAGGAAGACCAGCAGCAAGGGGGTACCGAAGCGGGAGGCCAGCAAGCTTGAGAGAATGCCGAGCAGGATCAGGATCGCGCCAAGGGCGAGGCCGAAATTCGCACTCGCGATCTGTTCCATGTCCTCTCCCTCTGCTCTTGCGTTGCGCCACCACCTTGTCAGCGTAGAACGGCAAAAATAAGAAAAGCTTGAATCATTTCCATAATTTGACGGTCGCAACCGTGTTTGTCCATTGGTACTCCTTTCATCCCTTGGGTTGATCCGGAACCGTCGCCCTCGAAGCTGCGGTGTTTGGCTCGCGAGCAAGGACTTCAGCTGCAAATCCGTGCGCCGCCCACGGTCGACCAGAGGCATTCCACGGGATCGACGTTTGGTACCGGAGGTCGAAAAAAACGACTGCCAAATGCACAATTTTTCCCGAACCGTGCTATGACGCGCTGAATGCCTGCCCTGAAGTGTGCTTGCGCGTGGTTGACGCCCGTGCAGGCCAGTTTTGGCGTCGGCTCTAGATCGGCACCCGTTCGGCCTCGAGATCTCGAACGGTCATGGACCCGGACATGGACGCGCAACAGCCCACCTCGATGACGACGACGCCCGAAGGAGAGCCGCAGGCGCCCGTCGGCCAGGTGGACCCGGCCCCGGTCGAGGCGCCGCAATCGGTCTCGCCGGACGCCCCGGCGGTCCCGCTGTCGCCTGCGCGGCGCCCGTTCCTGCACGCCCTCAACCTTCTGTTCCTGCTGCTGCTCGGCCTTGCGGTGCTGCTGCCCGGCATTTCCAGCCTGCCGCTCACCGATCGCGACGAGGCGCTCTACGTCCAGGCCAGCAAGCAGATGATCGAAACGGGCAACTGGATCGACATCCGCTTCCAGGAGGAGCCGCGCTACAAGAAGCCGGTCGGCATCTACTGGCTGCAAGGCCTGTCGGCGCTGGCGACCGGGCAGGGGGCGGACGCCCCGCTCTGGGCCTATCGCGTCCCCTCGATCGTCGGTGCGCTGCTGGTGGTGCTGTTCACCTACGGCCTCGGCGCCCAGTTCGGCGGGGCGCGGCTCGGCCTGATCGCCGGCCTGTTCGCTGCCACAGCGCTGTCGCTCAACATCGAGGCGCGCATCGCCAAGACCGACGCCATGCTGGCGGCGACCATTCTTGCCGCGCAATTTGCCCTCGCTTCGGCCTACCTCGATCCGCAGCGTCGCCGCCTGTTCTGGCGCAACGCCCTGTTCTGGACGGCCATGGGCCTCGGCGCCCTGATCAAGGGGCCGATCACGCCGCTGGTCTCCGGCCTCACCATTCTCACCCTGTCGCTCATCGAGCGCCGCCGCTCGCTCTGGCTGTCGCTGTCGCCGCTCAAGGGCATCGGCTGGATGCTGCTGCTGGTGCTGCCCTGGCTGCTGGCGATCGGCTGGATCTCCGGCGGCGCCTTCTTCTCGGAGTCGCTGGGCAAGGACATGATGGGCAAGGTGGCTGGCGCGCAGGAGAGCCACGGCGCCCCGCCGGGCACCTATCTGCTGGCCTCGCTCGGGCTGTTCTGGCCGCTGATCGCCTTCGCTCCCATCGGGCTTGGCCATGCCTGGAGGCACCGCGCCGAGCCGCTGACGCGCTTTGCGGCGGCCTGGGTCATTCCGGTCTGGCTGCTGTTCGAGGCGGTGCCGACCAAGCTGCCCAACTACATTCTGCCGCTGATGCCGGCGGTGGCGCTGATCGTTGCCACGGGGCTCATCCGCACCGATTTTGCCACCCTCGGCCGGTTGCAGCGCTGGTTGTTCGCCTATATCCCGATCGTCGCCGTGTTGCTCGGCCTCGGGCTCAACGGCGGTTTTGTCTATGTTCAGGGACGCGCCGACCTGATCGGCCTCGGTCTCGGCGTGGCGGCAGGCGCCGCCGGCGTCGGCTGCTGGTGGCTGCTCAGCCGCGGTCGTCTCGTGCCCGCCCTCGGCGTTCTCGCGCTCACCACGGCGCTGATCTATGGCCTGGCCTTCGAGCGGCTGCTGCCGGCGGCAACTGAGCTCTGGTTGTCCGACGATCTTGCCGCGGCACTTGCCGAGGTGAAGCCCTGTCCGGCGCCCGAGGTGATCGTGGTCGGCTATCGCGAGCCCAGCGTCGTCTTCCGTCTGGGAACCAGGGTGCAACTGCCCGACGCCATCGGCGGGGCCAATGCCTTCACGGGTGCCGCCTGCGCCGTGGCCTTCGTCAATGTCGACCGCTCCACCGACTTTCTCGCCGCGCTGGCCGCCGCCTCTCCGGGCGCTGCTGCGCCGGTTCCCGTGCGGCTTGTCGAGGCGCGCAATCTCAACGCCTTCAAGTTCCGCTCCATGCAGGTCTTCGTGAAGGGCGGCTGACGCCGTCTGCCGCCCCTGCAAAGCCTCCAGCGAGTTTTGTGGCCTCATGCCCTTTCGCCCTGTCCTTGACGTTTCCGAGAGCTACCGGCGTCGTGCCCTGCCGCGCACGCTTGTCGGGCTGGCGGTGCTCGGCTGCGTTCTCCTGGTTCTGGTCGCGTCCTCCTATGACGAGGTGGCGCGCGGCTGGGCCAGCAACACGGCGATCTGGCGCGGCTTCACCCGGCTCGGCCAGTCCGACTGGCTGCTGATCTCCTCGGGCGTGCTCAGCCTGATCCTCTACTGGCAGCGTCGTCCGGCGCTCGAACGGCATGGCGTCGATCTCGGGCCGGCGCTCGCCCTTTCGGCCTTCGTCTTCGTGGCGATCGCGGGTACGGGTCTGGCCGCCGACGTTTTCAAATACGGCCTCGGCTTCCCCCGTCCCAAGCTCAGCCTGACCACCGGCGCGCATCCCTTTGCCTTCGATTCCGACTTTGCGAGCTTTCCCTCGGGCCATTCCACCACCGCCGGCTCGCTGGCGGTGATCGTGGCGCTGCTCAAGCCGCGCTGGCGCTGGCCGGCCTGGGCGCTGGCCTTCTGCATCGCGCTGTCACGGGTGAAGCTGCAGGCGCACCACCTGTCCGATGCCGTCGCCGGCGTGTCCTTCGGCGCCTGGCTGACGATTTTCATCGCCATCCGCTTTGCCCGCCACAATAAAGCCTTCGATCTGACGGAGGCGGGGTGGCCGAAGGCAAGGCGTCATGCTATCGACGCTTTTTTGCAGGATACGGCCCTGGCGCTGCGCCTGGCCTGGCAATCGGCGACCCGTCTGGTCGCCTCCGAGCCAGAGCTTTCCGCCGCTCGGCCGCTGGAAAAGGACTTGAGATCCCCGATGATACCCGCCTCCGAACCGGGCTTCGTCTCGGTCGTCATCCCCGCCAAGGATGAGGCCGACAATCTGGCCGTCATCGTGCCGGAGATCCTCACCGCCATGGCCGGTCGCGCCTTCGAGGTGATTGTCGTCGACGACGGCTCCACCGATGGCACCGGCTCGCTCATCGCCCGCTACAAGGCCGAGGGCAAGCCTGTCCGCCACATTCGCCACGAGCTGCCCTGCGGCCAGAGCGCTGCCGTGCGGTCCGGCATGATGGCTGCGCGCGGCGAGATCGTCGCCACCATCGACGGCGACGGGCAGAACGATCCGGCCTATATCCCGCAGCTCGTCGACGCGCTGGTCAGCGCCGGTCCCGCTTTCGGCATCGCGGCCGGACAGCGCCTCAAGCGCACCGACGGCTTTGCCAAGAAATATGCCTCGAAGTTCGCCAACGGCCTGCGCGGCGCCATCCTCAAGGACAAGACGCGCGACACCGGCTGCGGTCTCAAGGCGGTGCGCCGCGATCTGTTCCTCAAGCTGCCCTTCTTCCACGGCTGGCATCGCTATCTGCCGGCGCTGGCGCTGCGCGAGGGCTTCGACGTCACCCATGTGGACGTGGTCGATCGCTCGCGCATGCATGGCAAGTCCAACTACGGCATCTTCGACCGCGGCCTTCAGGGCATTCTCGATCTTTACGGCGTCTGGTGGCTCAAGCGCCGCATCAAGCGCCTTCCCACCGTTTCCGAAATCGACTGACGGAGCCTATCGTTCATGCTGTCGTCCCTCCTCACCTGGCTTCACGACGTCTTCGTCAAGCAGATCGATTTCTGGGTGATCCTCGGCTTCGTCGCCCAGGGCCTGTTCATGATGCGCTTCGTGGTGCAGTGGATCGCGTCCGAAAAGGCCAAGGATTCGGTGATCCCGGTCGCCTTCTGGTTCTTCTCGCTCGGTGGCGGTGCGCTGTTGCTGGTCTATGCGATCCAGCGCGAAGACCCGGTGTTCATCGCCGGCCAGGGCCTTGGACTGCTCATCTACATCCGCAATCTGATGCTGATCCGCAAGGCGAAGACGCGCAGCGACAACGCTTGATCAGAGCCGCCTGAGATCGTCGGCCCGCTCGGCCACGTGCAGGCGGTCGAGGAAGCCTTGCAGGATGTAGCTGGCCGCCAGCTTGTCCACCACTTCGTCGCGCCGCTTGCGCGAAGCGTCAGCCTCCAGCAGCGTGCGCGTCACGGCTGCGGTCGACAGGCGTTCGTCCCAGAAATACAGCGGCAGGCTGGTGAGCGGCTTGAGATTGCGGGCAAAGGCGCGCGTCGACTGGGCGCGCGGTCCTTCCGAGCCGTCCATGTTGACGGGAAGGCCGAGGATCAGGCCTCCGACCCGGTTTCTTTCCGCCAGCTCCAGGAGCTTGGCCACGTCTTTCGAATATTTCACCCGGGTGATGGTTTCGAGCGGCGTGGCAATGCGGAAGCCTTCGTCCGACACGGCAATGCCGATGGTCTTGGTGCCGAGGTCCAGCCCGAACAGGCGGGCGCCCGGCGCGAGGGCGGCGGTGAAGGCGAGGGGATCGAGGGGCTCTGTCATGGGCCGCTGGATAGCACCGATCACGGGGATTTCAAAATCGCCGCCTTCCCAAGGCCAACCGGCTTTACTACTCTCCGGACAATTACCGATAACGGCAAGTGGCAGGGGTAGCAGATGAAGCTCACATGGTTCGGTCATTCCGCCTTTCGCGTCGATATTGCCGGCGCTTCGATCCTCATTGACCCGTTCCTCACCCACAACCCGTCCTTCAAGGGCAAGGTCGAGGATGTGACCGGCGGGCTCACCCATATCGTGCTGACCCATGGTCATGGCGACCATCTCGGCGACACCATTCCCATCGCCCTGGCGACGGGCGCCAAGGTGGTGGCCAATGCCGATATCTGCGGCTTCCTCGGCAGCCGTGGCCTTGCCGACCTTGATCCCATGAACACCGGCGGCACCACGCAGCAGGGGGCTTTCACGGTCAGTTTCGTCAACGCCCTGCATTCGTCGGCGACGCAGATCGACGGCATCTCGCACAGCCTGGGCAATCCCAACGGCATCATCATCAAGGCGCCGGGCGAGCGCACGCTCTATCACATGGGCGACACCGACATCTTCGGCGACATGGCGCTGATCGCCGAGATCCACGCGCCGAAGATCGGCATCGTGCCGATCGGTGATCGCTTCACCATGGGTGGCAAGGTGGCGGCGCTGGCTTGCAACCGCTTCTTCGATTTCGAGACGATCGTGCCGTGCCACTACGGCACGTTCCCGCTCATCGACCAGACGGCGGATCTGTTCGTGGATTCGCTGGGGGCGTCGGCGTCCAGGGCCAAGGTGGCTCAGATCGGCGTCGCCTTCGAGGTGTGAGCAGAGGCCGCAGCCGCTACTCGGCCACCAGCACGGGCGACAGCTTGGACACGCGGTTACGGCCGCTGTTCTTGGAATGATAGAGCGCCGAATCGGCACGCCGGTAGAGATCGGCGTGCGTTTCGCCTGCGCGGTATTCGCTCACGCCGAAGCTGGCGGTCAGGGTGATGATCTTGTCCTGGTAGGGCACTTCCAGCGCGGCGATCTGTTCACGCAGATAGTCGGCGACCGACGCTGCGCCATCCAGCGGAATGTCAGGCATCACCACGGCGAACTCTTCGCCGCCGATGCGGGCGAAAATGGTGTCCGGCGGCACATGCAGCTTGCCGATGGCGCGGATGACGTCATCGCCGGCGTCATGGCCGAAGACATCGTTGATGCGCTTGAAGTGGTCGATGTCGAACAGGATCATCGACAGGCAGCCGTCGCTGGGCAGGATCTCCACGACTTCGTCGAACTTGGCCCGGAAGGCCCGGCGATTCAGCAGGCCCGACAGCGTGTCGATGGTGGCCATCTCGATCAGGCGGCGCTGCATCGTCAGCGTGCGTTCGGCGACGCGCAGGCGCGCGTTGAGTTCGTCCGGATGCGGCGGCTTGGACATGAAGTCGTCGGCGCCGGCGTCCAGCACGCTGATCGAATGCTCCGTGTCGTTGCTGGACGACATGGCGATCACATAGAAGGGACGGCCGGAATCGGCGATCACGCGCGCTTCCCAGCACAGCTCCGTGCCGGAAATCCCGCCGATTTCAAAGCTAGTGATCAGCAGGTCGGCCTGCGGCGTGCTGCGGATATAGTCCAGCGCTTCGCGGCCATCGGTGAAATAGGCAACGTCATCGCCCCGAGGGTCGAGCATGCGCTTGATGATCATCAAGCCGGTTCGACTGCCATCCACCAGCACGATATGCATGTTATCCGGAGCTCATTTTCGATAATGTTACCTGCAGTGATACATATATATAGCAAATGCCTAAGATTCAGTTGTCATACATTGATGTCCCTCCAGTGATTGTACGTATATCTCATATGCATGCTTGTTAGGCGTCAGCGGAAGCGGTCGCTTCGCCTTGATGTGCTCGGGTGATGAAATTTGCCGAAGCATCAACGATCCGGTTGGCGATCCGGCGCCGGCTCTGCTATAGGCGGACCATTCAGTTTGTTTGAGGAAACAGTCCATGTCCGTGGATACGGCCACCGTCCGCCGCGTTGCGCGTCTCGCCAGAATCAAGGTCACCGAAGAAGAAGCCGGGCGCATGACCCATGAGCTCAATTCGATCCTCGGCTTCGTCGAGCAACTGGACGAAGTGAATGTGGATGGCATCGAGCCGATGACCTCGGTGGTCTCGGTCAAGATGAAGCGCCGCAGCGACGTGGTGACCGACGGGCAGGACCCCAAGGGCGTCACGCTCAACGCGCCGCTCACCGACGACGATTTCTTCATGGTCCCCAAGGTGGTCGAGTAACCTCCCGCCCTGGTCCTTCCGCCCAGCTTTTCAGGATACCTGCCGTGACCGATCTCACCGCGCTCACCCTTGCCGAGGCCCGCGACGCCCTCAAGGCCAAGGATTTCACCGCCGTCGAGCTGACCGAGGCCTATATCGCCGCCGTCGAAGCCGCCCGTTCGCTCAACGCCTTTATCGTCGAGACGCCCGACATCGCCCGTGACATGGCCAAGGCGTCCGACGAGAAGCTCGCCAAGGGGCAGGGCGGGGCGCTGGAAGGCATTCCGCTCGGCATCAAGGACCTGTTCGCCACCAAGGGCGTGCACACCCAGGCCTGCAGCCACATTCTCGACGGCTTCAAGCCGCCCTACGAGAGCACCGTCACCGCCAATCTCTGGGCCGATGGTGCCGTCATGCTCGGCAAGCTCAACATGGACGAGTTTGCCATGGGCTCGTCCAACGAGACCTCCTATTACGGCCCGGTGACCAACCCGTGGCGCCGCAAGGGCTCGAATGCCAATCTGGTTCCCGGTGGTTCGTCGGGCGGTTCGGCTGCTGCCGTCGCCGCGCGCCTGTGCCTGGGCGCCACCGCCACCGACACCGGTGGCTCGATCCGTCAGCCGGCCGCCTTCACCGGCACCGCCGGCATCAAGCCGACCTATGGTCGCTGCTCACGCTGGGGCGTGGTCGCCTTCGCTTCCTCGCTCGATCAGGCCGGTCCGATCGCCCGCGACATGCGCGACACCGCGATCCTGCTCAAGTCCATGGCCTCGGTCGATCCCAAGGACACCACCTCGGTCGATCTGCCGGTGCCCGACTACGAGTCCGCCATCGGCAAGTCGGTGAAGGGTCTCAAGATCGGCATTCCCCGCGAATATCGCCTCGACGGCATGCCGGCCGAGATCGACGCGCTCTGGCAGAAGGGCATCGACATCCTGCGCGATGCCGGCGCCGAGATCGTCGACATCTCGCTGCCGCACACCAAATACGCCCTGCCGGCCTATTACATCGTCGCCCCGGCCGAAGCCTCGTCCAACCTCGCCCGCTATGACGGCGTGCGCTACGGTCTGCGCGAGAACGGTTCCGACATCATCGATCTCTACGAGAATTCGCGCGCCAAGGGCTTCGGTGCCGAGGTCAAGCGCCGCATTCTCATCGGCACCTATGTGCTGTCGGCCGGCTATTACGACGCCTATTACCTGCGCGCCCAGAAGGTGCGCACGCTGATCAAGCGCGATTTCGAGCTGGCCTATGCCGCCGGCGTCGACGCCATCCTGACACCCGCCACCCCGTCGGCCGCCTTCGGTATCGGCGAGAAGGCGGACGCCGATCCGGTCGAGATGTATCTCAACGACGTCTTCACCGTCACCGTCAACATGGCCGGCCTGCCGGGCCTCTCGGTCCCCGCCGGCCTGTCGGCTGAGGGCCTGCCCCTCGGCCTTCAGCTCATCGGCCGCCCCTTCGGCGAGGAGACCCTGTTCTCCGTCGGCTCTGCCATCGAGCAGGCCGTGGGCAAGTTCTCGCCGGACAAGTGGTGGTGAGTTTGACAACAGGCCGCCGCGTTCCCGTCCGGGGCGCGGCGGCTTTGATGCGTGACGAGCTGTGCCGGTAGCTGAGGGGATCGTGGCAGGCGATCCGATCCCGCCGTGCCCCTTGTTTCACTCCGAAAGCCTGCCATAGATTGCCCGCACATATTCGCCGCCAAACACCCGGCGCAGGGAGCAATCGTCATGGCCGATGAGACTGGATCACCGCAGATCGGGCCGCTGGTACAGCAGATCCGCAAGCGGGCCGGCTTGACGCTCGACAGCCTCGCCTCGCTCTCCGGCGTCTCGCGCTCCATGCTGTCGCAGATCGAGCGCGGGCAGACCAATCCGACACTGGCCACCGTCTGGGCGCTGGCCAACGCGCTGCGCGTCGACATGTCCGAGCTGATCGGCGCCCGCAAGGTGCAGGAGCGGCAGGGGCATATCGACATCGCCAGCCCCACCTTCACGCCGGAGATCCGCACCGAGGATGGCCTCTGCGTCCTGCGGATCCTGAGCCCGGCCGAGCGGGCCGACAGCCTCGAATGGTATGAGCTGCGCATTTCCCCCGGCGGCAGCTTGCGCTCTGCGGCGCATGCGCCTGGCGCGCGCGAACACCTCACCGTGCTGGATGGCCAGCTCGACGTGCTCTCCGGTGCCGAGCGTGCGTCCGTCGTCGCCGGCGCCACCGCCCGATATCACGCCGATGTGGCGCATGAGATCGCCAACCCCGGCGATCAGCCGGCCCGCGCCTTGCTCATCGTGATCTCTTGACTGGATATTCCAATTTATTGGACATGATTTCCTGTATAGTGTATTTCTGCGCTCACGAAGGTGGACGCCCTTTCGCGTCGCCGCACAGTGAGACCGATCATGACGCAGGATGCCCAGCAGTTCGCCAGTGACAATTACGCCGGAATCTGTCCGGAAGCCTGGGCGGCGATGGGTGAGGCGAACATGGGGTCGGCGCGCGCCTATGGCGACGACGTGTGGACCGCTCGGGCCGCCGATGCCTTCCGCAGCCTGTTTGCCAGCGATTGCGAGGTGTTCTTTGTCTTCAACGGCACCGCCGCCAACTCGCTGTCACTGGCCGCCATCTGCCAGTCCTATCACAGCGTCATCTGCTCGTCGGCGGCGCATGTGGAGACCGACGAATGCGGCGCGCCCGAGTTTTTCTCCAACGGCCTCAAGCTGTTGGCCGCGCAGTCGGCCGACGGCAAGCTGACGCCGGAGGCGATCCGTGCGCTCGCCACCGCCCGCACCGACATCCACTATCCCAAGCCGCAGGCGGTGACGATCACCCAGCCCACCGAGACCGGGCTCGTCTATACGATCGACGAGATCAAGGCCATCGCCGCCACCTGCCGCGAGTTCGGCCTCAGCCTTCACATGGATGGCGCGCGCTTTGCCAATGCCTGTGCCAGCCTCGGCTGCACGCCCGCCGACATCACCTGGAAGGCCGGCGTCGACGTGCTGTGTTTCGGTGGGACCAAGAATGGCATGGCGGTCGGCGAGGCGATCCTGTTCTTCAACAAGGCGCTGGCGACCGACTTCGACTATCGCTGCAAGCAGGCCGGACAGCTGGCCTCGAAGATGCGCTTCCTCGCCGCCCCCTGGGTTGGCGTTGTGGAGAGCGGCGCCTGGCTGCGCAATGCCGCCCATGGCAATGCCTGCGCCCGTCGTCTGGCCGAGGGCATAGCCGGCTTGCCCGGCGTCGAGCCGATCTTCCCGGTTGAAGCCAATGCCCTGTTCCTGAAAGCGCCCGAGCCGGTCCTCGACGGTTTGCGCGCGGCCGGCTGGCGTTTCTACACCTTCATCGGTGGCGGCGCCCGCTTCATGTTCGCCTGGGACACCGATCTGGCCCGCGTCGATCAGCTGATCGCCGACATCAGGGCGGCTGCGGTTGCCTAGCACTACAGTTGCAGACCGGCATCACAGATATTGCAATTGTAGTGCTAGCGCAGCTGGCGGCCGTTGAGCGCTGCCAGCGCCAGCAAACCGGCGAGCAGCAGCAGGATGCCGTTCCAGCCCAGTGCCTGCCAGAACAGGCCGCCAATGGTGCCGGCAACGCTGGCGCCGACATAGAAGGCGATCTGGTAGAGCGCCGTCGCCTGTGCCCGGGCAGTGCGGGCGCGCCGTCCCACGTGGCCGACGGCCACCGAATGGGCGCCGAAGAAGCCCAGCGTGAACAGCAGCGTGCCTGTGCCCAGCAGCCAGAAGGTTGGCGCGGCGGTCAGGGCGAGGCCAAGCGCCATTACCGCGATCGCGCCTACATGGACCCGTGCCGCGCCCAGCCGGTCGCTGAGCTTGCCCGCTTCCACCGCCGCGTAGGACGAGGGCAGGAACACCAGCGAGATCAGCCCCACCACCGACTGGTTGAGGCCGAAGGGCGGTGCCAGCAGACGAAAGCCGAGAAAGTTGAAGAAGGCAACGAAGCAGCCCATCAGCAGGAAGCCGGCGATGAAGGCGGGCGTCAATCCGGGGGCCGTCAGGTGGCGGCGATAGTTGCCGAGCACGGTGGCCAGATCCAGACGGATCGGTCGGAAATGCCGTGATGGCGGCAGCCAAAGCGCCATGACCGCCGTGGCGGCGAGCGACATCAGGCCGATGGCCGCCACCGGCCAGCGCCAGTCCATGTGTTCGGCGGCGACGCCGACACTGAGGCGCGCGATCATGCCGCCCACCGAGTTGCCTGCGAGCACGAGGCCGATGGTCTGCCCAAGGCTCGCCGGTTCCATTTCCTCGGCGAGATAGGTGAGGTTGATGGCGGTGATGCCGCCGAGCAGCAGGCCGAGCACCGCTCTTGCGGCAATCAGCAGGTGCCAGTTTGGCGCCAGCGTCGTCGCGATCAGCATCACGCCCGCGGCCGTCATGGAGGCCAGCATCACCGGCTTGCGGCCGATCGCGTCGGAGAGCGGGCCGGCGAAGACGAGGCCAATGGCCAGCGTTACCGTGGTCACCGTCACCGACAGGCTGGCGGCGGCCGGCGACAGGCTGAAGCTGTCCGCAAGGATCGGCAGGATCGGCTGCATGCAGTAGAGCGCGGAAAAGGCCGAGAAGCCCGAGAGGATCAGGGCGATGCACAGGCGTGCGAAGCCGGGCGTGGCGGTGGAGATCTTGGAGGAGGCGGAGACTTCGCCGACGGCGGACATGGACGCAGAACCTGGGGCAACGGGAACCATGTCAGCGCTTCTATTGCGCTTTGCGCCATTGCAAAATTATAATGTGAGCATTGCTTCCATAACAAGATTGTATGGATCATGGATCTCGACCGCCTCAAGACCTTCCTGTGTGTCGCCGAGTCCGGCTCGCTCAGCGCCGCCTCCGATCTGTTGCGCATCGCCCAGCCGGCGCTGTCGCGCCAGATCCGGCTGCTGGAGGATGAGGTCGGCCAGAGCCTCTTCGTCCGGTCGCGGCGCGGCATGGACCTCACCGCTGCCGGGACGGAGCTGCAGGCTCGCGTCTCCGGTCTCGTGCGTCAGCTCGAACAGAGCTTCGAGGATGTGCGCGCCTTTGCCGACCGGCCGCGCGGTCAGGTGACCATCGGCATCGTGCCGACGGTGGCCGCCATCGTCGCCGAGTCGCTGGCGCTCACCGTGCTGCGCGACTATCCCGACGTGCGCCTGCGCTTCGTCGAGGGCTACACGGGCCATGTGCTCGACTGGCTGCACCACCGCGATGTGGATCTGGCACTGATCTACGGCCCGGCCTCCGAACTGCACATGCACGCCGAACCGGTGCAGACCGACGAACTCCTGTGCGTCGGTCCGGCCGATCATCCGGCGCTGGCGGGGCCGGTCGCCGTTGCCGATCTCGGCCGCTGGCCGTTGGTGCTGCCGGGCCAGCCGCACGGCCTGCGCCTGATCGTCGATCGCGCCGTCGAGCATGACGGGCTGCAGGCGCATGTGGTGGTCGAAGCCACGTCCTTCCTCACCATCCTCAATCTGGTGGCTGCCGGAATCGGCCTCACGGTGCTGCCGCGCTCGATCGTCAGCCGCTTTGCCAGCTCCGACCGCTTTGCGTCGCGCTCCTTCGCGCCACCGCTCAGCCGGCAGGTTGTCCTGGCCCAGCCGCATGGTCTCAGCCCCTCGCGCGCTGTGCAGGTGGTGGCGCCCATTCTGGCGCGTGAGGCGGCGCGGCTGTTGGCGTGAGCTTCACATGATCGTCAAGCGATGGGCCTAAGCCTGTGGGTCTTCCCGTCCCTTGTTTCGGAGGCAACCCCATGAGACTGCAGGCCCTGTTCCTTTCCGTTGCCGTCGCCGCCCTTGGCGTTTCGGCGGCGCCGCTCCTTGCATCCGATCTGCCGGTCAACGCCGGTCTGGTGGCGTCCGGCAGCTTGCCGGCCAATCTGAAGGACGGCTTCGGCGAGACCTTCGGTTCCGGTTCGGGCATGGCCGCGATCGACTGGAAGAAGACCGACACCGGTTACGCCGGCACCTTCCTGCTGCTGCCCGATCGTGGCTACAACGTGGAGGGCACCACCGACTACCAGACCCGCATCAACACGCTGTCGATCGCCTTCCCGGCGCCGGCTGCCGGCAATGCCGCCGAGGCGACGCTGAAGCTTGAGGCGACGGTGAAGTTCACCGACAAGACCGGCAAGAACCTGAGCGGCCTCGATCCCGTCGCCATCAACACCGCCAATGGCGTCGATCTGCCGGGCGCGGCCACCGGTGCGGTCAGCCTCGACCCCGAGGCGGTCGTGCGTCTGCCGGACGGCTCGCTGATGGTGTCCGATGAGTATGGCCCGGCCATCTATCACTTCTCTGCCGAGGGCAAGATGCTGTCGGCCACTTTGCCGCCGCAGGCCATCCTGCCCATGCGCAAGGGCGCCGTGAATTATTCGTCCAACAATCCTGCCAACGGTGGGCCGAAGCCGGACCCGGAAGATCCGGAGACCGGGCGTCAGAACAATCAGGGCTTCGAGGGCATGGCCTATGATCCGGCCGCCAAGACGCTGACGGTGGTGCTGCAGAGCGCCACCCGTCAGGACGGCGGTGACAAGAAGTCGACCCGTCGCAACACGCGCGCCCTGGTCTATGACGCGGCCAATCCCGATTCCCTGACGCTCAAGGCCGAGTATGTCGTGCCGCTGCCGACCTTCAAGGACGGCGAGGGCAAGACACTGGTGGCGGCTGAGAGCGAACTTGCCATCCTGCCCGACGGTCGCTACCTGCTGCTCAGCCGCGACAGCAACAACGGTTGGGGCGTCAAGGGCGAGACCTCGCTCTATCGCCGCCTTGATCTGCTCGACGTCTCCGGCGCCACCAATATCGCCGGTACCGAGTTCGACGGCCTGAAGCCGGTGGCGCCCAAGGGCGAACTCGACGCCTCGGTCAAGCCGGCGACCCTCACCACCGTCATCGACATCAACGACAATGCCGAGCTGGCCAAGGCCGGCCTGCACAATGGCGCGCCGCATGACGCGACCGACCTGTCGGAAAAGTGGGAATCGGTGGCCGTTGTGCCGGCGCTCGACGACGCGCATCCCAAGGATGTGTTCGTGCTGATCGCCAATGACAACGACTTCCTGACCACCGACGGCTTCCAGGCGGGCGCTGCCTACAAGGAAAAGACCGACGTCGACACGCGCGTGCTGGTCTACCGTCTCTCGATCAACTGACGATGGTTGATCCGGCGCTGTGACCCCGCAGCGCCGGACGTCCCTTCTATCTCAGGCGGCCGCCTCTTCCATTGAGGTGGTGCCGTATTTCACGCCCTTCTCCTTCAGCCAGCGGCGATAGGCGATGGAGGATGCGTCGGCGCGCGTCGGGATCTCGAGGCGCGCTTCCAGCGGCAGCAGCACCGGGCGCTGGTTTTCCAGGATGATGCGGTCCTGCAGGAAGATCATCTGCTGGAACTGCACCAGCGCTGCCGTGCTGCTCACGTCGTCGATCAGGAACATGATCGGATGCGCCCGGCAGCGATCCGGATCGAGCGGCTGCACGAACAGGCAGATCAGGTCGTCCCGATTGTCCGAGTTCGGCGAACTCTTGTAGAGCAGCGTGTTGAACGGCGTCGGCACCCGATAGACATAGCCCACATCGGCGCCGTCCGCCGACGACAGCGCCGCCTGCGGCTGGAAGAAGCTGCATTCGGTGGCCCAGACCTCGTCCACATCTCGGCGGATCTCCGCCTTGTAGTGCTTGACCTCGGTATGCGGTTCGGCCCCCAGCACATTGGTGTGCACGAAGGGGAAATGCGCCATGTCCAGGAAATTCTCGATGATGCGCAGGCCCGACGCCTTCACCGCCACCACGCCGCAATTGACCGTGCGCCGGTCGGGCTCGTCCGCTTCCGGGATGTCGAAGACCTCGCCGGTGGGAGCGCCCAGGGTCGTCCAGACGAAGCCGTAACGCTGGCGGACGGGCAGGGCGCGCCCGCCGGCGGTCACCGTGATTCCGCCCTCTGATATCTTCTCCACCATGAGATCCGTGCCCAGCAGCCGGTTGGCGCTCACGCCCAAGGGCAGGTCCGCGGCGGTGGCGATCACATACCAGCTGTCCAGTGTGGCCTTGTCGATGGCGACCATTGGCGACTCCTTCCGTGCAAGGCGGGGCTTGCGGTTTTCACGTAGCTCCGTCTAGATTGACCAAAAATCGTGCGAGGTCAAATTTTGGTCGCCTCTGGTTTGCTGTCTCCGTCCCTGCCGGCCACGAATGCCACAAGATTCGTGTTTTCTGGTGCCCTGGTGCCGGAGAGTTTCCGCGCTTTCGCCGAACATCGCGCCGCCCGGCTCGATCTCGGCCTCGCGGTCGGCCCTCTGTCGGCCGCGCTTGCCGAGGTCGCCGTCACCGGCCCCGAACCGCTGGTCGATGCCTTCGAGATGGCTTGCAGCCTCGGCCCCTCCGATTGCCTGATCCTCGACGTTGCCAGGAGTTCCGCCCCATGAGTCTTGTTCCTGTGTCGTTGTCGGCCGATCTCGATGCGGGGGCCGTCACGGGCATTCGCGTTGCCGGTCAGGATCTCGTGCTCTGGCGCGACGAAGCCGGCGTCGCCCATGCCTGGGACGATCGCTGCCCGCATCGCGGCATGCGCATGAGCTTCGGCTTCGTGCGGGGTGGCAGCCTCAACTGCCTCTATCACGGCTGGCAATATGGCAAGGACGGTCAGTGCAGCCGCATCCCGGCGCATCCGGACCTTGAAGTTCCCAAGACCATCCGCATCCCGAGCTTCCCTGTGATCGAGCGGGCCGGCATCGTCTGGGTCTCCACCGCCCCCGATGCCAGCCTCGCGCTTGCCGATCCTGGCCCGGTCACGCCCTTGCGCAGCCTGCGCCTGCCGGTGTCGCTCGCGGTCGCGCTGAACGCGCTGAAGGCCCTCCCGACGCCCGACGCCGGCGGCACCGTCTGGACTGCCGTTGATGACGCCACCGGCTTTCTCACCGTCGGCCCGCATCGCCTTCTGGTGGCCTGTCACGAAAGCGGCCCGAACGCTGTCGCCTTGCATGTCGTCCTGCTGGGCGAGGCCGACGCCGCGACCCGCGTGGCTCTCTCGCGCTGGCTTGCCGCTGTGCGTCTTTCCCTTGCTAGCGCCGAGGAGGCGGCCTGATGGCGATCACCCTCTACGATCATGAGCTTGACGAGGATTGCTACCGGCTGCGCCTCTTGGCCGGCTTCCTCGGTCTGGACTACACGCGCGTGGCCGTCGGCGTTCAGCCCGGCCATCCGGTGCTGCTGCCCGCTGGCGTTGCCGCCGATCTGCCCGGTCGTTTGCCGGTGCTCGACGCAAACGGCCTGACCTTGGTCGGCGCTGCCGCCGGCCTTGCCTTTCTGGCGCAGTCCCACGACCCGGCCCAGCGCTGGTTGCCCGTCGCTCCCGATCTCTTCGGCCCGGTGATGCAATGGCTCGCCTTCAGTGCCGGCCCGCTGGCGGCGGCGGTGGCGGCGCGCCGCTCGGCCCTGTTCGGCCTCGGCGATCCGCAGGCTCTGGTGCCGGCCGCCGTTGCAGCCCTTACCGCCATGGAAGATCACATGGTGCTGCGCGGTCATGCCGATCAGGAGTGGTTCGTCGGCGACAGGCCGACGCTGGCCGATGTCGCCCTGTTTCCGTCCTTCGCCCTGTCGCGCGATTTCGGCGTCGAGCACGACGCCTTTCCGGCCCTGCGCAAATGGCTGCGTCGCTTCCGTCAGATCGAGGGATTCCGCGTCATGCCGGGCATCCCCGATTACGCCTGAGCGAAATCCTCAGAAGTCGCACTGGTCGGCGTTGAAGCCGAGGCCGGCGTCATTGACGACATGCAGATTGCACCCGTTCTGATCTGGTGCGCTGATCGGCCCCAGGCATTCGGGGCCTTCTTCGGTGTAGACCTCGACCACCCAGTTGTGGCCGACATAGGTCTTGAAGCCGGTGTTCTCATAGGGTTGCAGCAGACCGTAGTCCTTGAGGCCGCCGTTGAAATCCACCCAGAGCAGCCGCATGGCATAGTTGGTGTCGTTGTGGAAGGCGATGCGCGACTGCCAATCGGTGCCGGGCGAGGGCGCGAAGTTGGCTTGGCATTCTTCCCCTCGCGCGGATCCAAGGCCGGTCAGCAGCAGGGCAATGGTCAACGCGGACCGTAGCGGGGCAGGGCAAGCGATCATCTGAAATTCCTTTGGGCGCGAGCAACTGGGGGCCGGGGCGCGGTGGCGCACGCCGGCGGATCGAGGCCATATCGGATAATGGTCTTTTGTTATCAGTAACTTATCAATGCCGCTTAGATGTATCGGCGGATTCGGGCGGCATGATGGCTTGGCCCATCACGCCGCCGGTCTCCTCGTCTCGCGTGCGCGTTGCGATCGCAAGCTCACCGCTTGGTCAGCGTCCGCTGCACGGCGTCCTGCCAGCCAGCCAGCTTGCCCCTGCGCACGGTGTCGTCCATGGACGGCGTGAAGCGTCGGTTGAGCCGCCAGCTCTTGGCGAACCCCTCCTGATCGGGCCAGACGCCGGCGCCGAAGCCGGCGAGCCAGGCGGCGCCCAGCGCGGTCGTCTCCAGCACCACCGGGCGATCGACCGGAGCGTCCAGGAGATCGGCGAGGCGTTGCATGGTCCAGTCATTGGCCACCATGCCGCCATCGACGCGCAGCACGGTGGTGCGGGCGCCGGTCCAGTCCTTCTGCATGGCCGAG
Organism: Oryzibacter oryziterrae; assembly: GCF_021864535.1. Lineage (GTDB taxonomy): Bacteria > Pseudomonadota > Alphaproteobacteria > Rhizobiales > Pleomorphomonadaceae > Pleomorphomonas > Pleomorphomonas oryziterrae. The sequence goes on along the minus strand of NZ_JAKJIC010000032.1, from coordinate 14,487 downwards.
AGCAGGTCGTGGGTCTGGTAGCAGACCGCTTCCAGGGCCGCGCGCGCGATCTCTTCCGGGCCGGTGCCGCGCGTCAGGCCGAACAGCGCGCCGCGCGCCTCGGCGTCCCAATAGGGCGCGCCCATGCCGGTGAAGGCCGGTACCAGGTAGACATTCTGGTTGGGATCGGCCGCGTCGGCCATGGCGCCGGTCTGGTCGGAGCGCTGGATGATCTTCAGCCCGTCACGCAGCCATTGCACGGCCGCGCCGGCCACGAAGATCGAACCTTCCAGCGCATAGGTGGTCTTGCCGCCGAGCTGGTAGGCGATGGTGGTCAGCAGGCGGTTGGAGGAGGGCACGAAGTCGGCGCCGGTGTTGAGCAGTGCAAAGCAGCCCGTGCCATAGGTCGACTTCAGCATGCCCGGCTCGAAGCAGGCCTGCCCCACGGTGGCCGCCTGCTGGTCGCCGGCGATGCCGCGGATCGGGATGGTCGCGCCGAAGATCGATACGTCGGTCGATCCGAAGTCGGCCGAGGAGTCCTTCACCTCCGGCAGCAGCGCGCGCGGAATGTTCAGGAGCTTCAGCAGCTCGTCGTCCCACTCGCCGGTGCGGATGTTGTAGATCAGCGTGCGCGCTGCATTGGTGGCATCGGTGGCGTGCACCTTGCCACCGGTCAGCCGCCACAGCAGGAAGCTGTCCACGGTGCCGAAGGCCAGCTTGCCCGCTTCCGCCTGCGCCCGGGCGCCCGGAACATGGTCGAGCAGCCAGGCAATCTTGGTGCCGGAGAAATAGGGGTCGAGCAGCAGGCCGGTCCTGGCGCTGAAGGTGGGCTCATGGCCGTCGGCCTTCAGTTTCTGGCAGAAGTCCGAGGTGCGGCGGTCCTGCCAGACGATGGCATTGTGGATCGCCTTGCCGGTCTGACGGTCCCAGATCACCGTCGTCTCGCGCTGGTTGGTGATGCCGATGGCGGCGAGGTCCGAGGCCGAGACCTTGGCACGCGCCAGCGCAAACTGCATGGTCTCGACCGTGGTCTGCCACAGGTCCTCCGGATCATGCTCGACCCAGCCGGAATTGGGGAAATGCTGGGCAAACTCCTGCTGGCCGACGCCCTTGACGTGATACTCGTCGTCGAAAACGATCGACCGGGTCGACGTGGTGCCCTGGTCGATGGCCAGAATGTAGGATGTCATTTCAGCATTTCCTCCCTGTTCAGGACCGGGTCATGCGCCCGGCTTGGATGGTGATGGACTGGACGGTGCCGGCGCGTTGGCGGCGCCTAGGATCTGGTCCACCGGATTGGCGGCGGGCGCGAATCCGGCTTCGGTCAGGAGCTTGTCGATCATCGGCGCCTGGGCGCGATAGGCCAACAGTGCGCCGAGCAGGTTGTCGGGGATCGAGCCCGTGCCACCACCGCCGCCGCCGCCTGCCGTGCCCGACTGGCCGCCGCCAAAGGCCGTGCCGCCCATGTCGATGATCTTGACATCGCCGATCTTTTCCAGCGGGCGCACGCTTTCGGCCAGAGCCGCGGGAATGATCTTCAGCCGTTCCTTGGTGATCTCGAACTCGATGATCTCCTTGGCCAGCGTATTGCGGGCTTCGTTGAGCTTGCGCTGGCCTTCGGCGTCCACCTCATAGGTCCTGGCCTGAGCGTCGGCGCGGATCAGCGTGGCATCGGCATCAGCCTTGGCGACGATGCGCACGGCTTCTGCCTTGTCCTCGGCGGCGAACTTTTCGGCTTCGGCAGCCACGGTGACGGCAGTCGCCTGCTGTTCGGCGTCGCGCTTGGCGGCGATGACGGCGATCTGGCGCTCGCGTTCTGCGATGGCGACTTCTCGGGCGGTGACGACGCTTTCCTCGGCCGAGGTCGCCTTGGCGCGCGCCTCTTGGGCCAGCGCGCGGGCTTCCGACTCCGCCCGCGAACGCTCGGCGATGGCAATCTGGCGATCCTGGTTGGCAAGCTCGACGTCGCGCTTCTGCGCGATCATCAGCGTTTCCGCCTCACGATCGGCCTCGATCTTGCGCTGGGAAATGGCGAGGGTCGAGGCAATGTTGGCCTGTTCCTGAACGCGCTGGGCCTCGGCCTTGCGTTCGGAAATGGCCTGCTCCGACGCGATGCGGGCCTCTTCCTCGAAGCGGCGGGCTTCGGCCTCGCGCTGGGCGGCAGCGGCGCGGGTCTCCGCCGTCTTGTTGACGATGTCGCGTTCCTGGTTCAGCTCCGCCTCGCGCTTGGTCAGTTCAACGGCGAGCGTCTGCTTGCGGGCTTCGAGATCCTGTTGGGCGATGGCGACTTCAGTGGCGCGCACCACTTCGTTGCGCTCGCGCTTGCGCGCTTCGATGATGCGGGTCAGGGTCGCCAGACCTTCGGCGTCGAAGGCGTTGTTGGGATTGAAATATTGCGTGTCGGTCTGGTCGAGCTTGGTCAGCGACGCCGCTTCCAGTTCCAGGCCGTTGAGTTCGAGATCGTTGGCGACGGTGGTCTGCACAGCGCGCACGAAGTCGGCGCGCTTTTCCTGCAGGTCGGCCAGCGTCATGGTCGCGGCGACAGAACGCAGGGCGTCGACGAACTTGGCTTCCACCAGTTCGCGCAACTGGTCGGCGTGCATGGTGCGCTCGCCGAGCGTCTGCGCGGCCAGCGCGATCGACTGGGCGTCGGGCTTCACGCGCACGTAGAACTCGACGCCGATATCGACGCGCATGCGGTCCTTGGAGATCAGCGCGTCGGCGGCAGAGCGCGCCACGTCGAGGCGGAGGGTCTGCAGGTTGACCCAGGCAATCGCCTGAAAGATCGGCAGGATCACCGAGCCGCCGTCCAGCACGATCTTCTGCCCGCCGAGGCCGGTGCGCACATAGGCGCGGTCCTTCTCGGCCCGGCGATAGAGGGTGGAAACGACAAATCCGATGCCCGCGATCAACAGCAGGATCAATGAAATCGGAAACAGCAATGTGGTCAGCATGTTCAACCCCTCAACAGCACTTGGTCGAAAAACTCATTCCAGTCGCGGCGCTGGTCTGTCAATCCGTGATTGGCTTGACGCGAAACTCACGTCCCTGGCTGGTTGTGATCCTCACTTGAGTTCCGACCGCGATGTCATCGAAGCCGTCGTCGGGTCTGACGCGCAGATAATGGGTGTTGCCGAAGGGGTCGACGACGCGGACGCGGCCAACATACGCGCCGGTCAGCGGGCCGACCGTCACCACCCCGTCCTTGCCGATGAAGTCGCCGTCGTCGAGGGCGTAGCTCTCGTCGCGCGGCCAGAAGCGGCCGAGCATCTGGCCGGAGGCGCGCACCACGGGAATGGTCACGACAGCAGAGGCAAAGGTGGCGATCGATTGCGGCATGGGGCCGCTGAACGACAAGGCCAGCCCCTGCAGCACGTAGCCGGTGGCGGCGAAGACGCCGAGCGCCAGCATGATCAGGATCAGCAACGGCACGCGGCCAGCGTTCAGCCAGCCGAGCGTTCCCTCGGCAAAGTCGATGCCGTCGGCGCCGAACCAATGGCTCGGAGCCGAGCCGGCGAAGGTGCCGACCATCTCGATCAGCACAAGCGCCATCAGCACGCCCGCCGCGATCGCGAAAGGCTGAAAGGGTTGGGAAATCAGAATGTCCATGCGCCCCTCTTGGCCTGCGCGTATGTTTCCGCGCAGTCGCGGTGCGCAAGACGAAGGCAAACATAGGATGCCCGGGAGCATTCGCAAGTGTGTTACCCCTGCCAGTTGCAGGAAGGGCTACCAATTGGAAAAGGGAGGCGGTTGCCCGCCTCCCTCGTGATCGGTGCAGGCAGGTCTTACTTCTGCCAGCTCTTCACCAGCTCATCATAGTTGACGGTGACCGGCGTTTCCTTCTCGTTGGCCAGCGGCAGCTGCGGGGCGAGGTTGCCCTTGGCGACGGCGTCGGCGTTCCAGTAGGCGAGGTCATGCTCTTCGGCGAGCTTCGGGCCGATGTCGCCCTGCACGCCGGCCTTCTCGAGGCGGCCGAGCACCTTTTCCTGGTCGGCGCAGAGCGCGTCCATGGCTTCCTGCGCGGTCTTGGCGCCCGACGAAGCGTCGCCGATGTTCTGCCACCACAGCTGGGCCAGCTTCGGATAGTCAGGAACATTGGTGCCGGTCGGGGTCCACTGCACGCGGGCCGGCGAGCGGTAGAACTCGATCAGACCGCCGAGCTTGGGAGCGCGTTCGGTGAACGACTTGTCCTGGATGGTCGATTCACGGATGAAGGTCAGGCCGACGTGGCTCTTCTTGACGTCAACCGTCTTGGAGTCGACGAACTGGGCGTAGAGCCAGGCGGCCTTGGCGCGGTCGACCGGGGTCGACTTCATCAGGGTCCACGAACCCACGTCCTGGTAGCCGAGCTTCATGCCTTCCTTCCAGTAGGAGCCATGCGGCGAGGGGGCCATGCGCCACTTCGGGCTACCGTCGGCGTTCACGACCGGCAGACCGTCCTTGACCATGTCGGCGGTGAAGGCGGTGTACCAGAAGATCTGCTGGGCGATCTGGCCCTGGGCGGGCACCGGGCCGGCTTCACCGAACACCATGCCTTCGGCTTCCGGCGGCGAATACTTCTTCAGCCAGTCGATGTACTTGTTGATCGAGTAGACGGCGGCCGGGCCGTTGGTGTCGCCGCCGCGGGCGACGCAGGAGCCGACCGGACGGGAGTTCTCGTCGACCTTGATGCCCCATTCGTCAACCGGCTTGCCGTTCGGGATGCCCTTGTCGCCGTTTCCGGCCATGGACAGCCAGGCGTCGGTGAAGCGCCAGCCGAGCGAGGGGTCCTTCTTGCCGTAGTCCATGGAGCCATAGACCTTGGTCGGGCCACCCACATAGCTCATGTCGCGGCCGGTGAAGAACTCGGCGATGTCCTCATAGGCCGACCAGTTGACGGGAACGCCGAGGTCGTAGCCATACTTGGCCTTGAAGTCGGCCTTGGTCTTCTCGTCGTTGAACCAGTCGTAGCGGAACCAGTAGAGGTTGGCGAACTGCTGGTCCGGCATCTGGTAGAGCTTGCCGTCCGGCGCGGTGGTGAAGGACGTGCCGATGAAGTCCTTGATGTCGAGGCCGGGGTTGGTGACGTCCTTGGCTTCGCCGTCCATCCAGTCGGTCAGGTTGCGCACCTGGCCGTAGCGCCAGTGGGTGCCGATGAAGTCGGAGTCGTTGATGTAGCCGTCGTAGATGTTCTCGCCGGTCTGCATCTGCGTCTGGATCTTCTCCACGACGTCGCCTTCGCCGATCAGGTCATGGGTGACCTTGATGCCGGTGATGGCGGTGAAGGCCGGGGCCAGCACCTTGGACTCATATTCGTGCGTGGTCAGCGTCTCGGACACCACCTTGATTTCCATGCCGGCGAACGGCTTGGCGGCGTCGACGAACCACTGCATTTCCTTTTCCTGATCGGCGCGCGACAGCGTCGACAGGGTGCCAACTTCCTTGTCCAGGAATGCCTTGGCCTCGTCCATGCCTGCGTAGGCCGGCATCAGGCCCATGGCGAGGATCGACAGAGCCGATCCGGTCAAAAGCTTCAAACGCATGAGTTTCCTCCCAGAAACCAGAGTGAAGTCAATTCCATCCGGTCGCGCATCCTCTTTGCGCGACTGGATTCCCCCATTGACTGTCTCAGACGTAGCGGAACACCAGAACGGCGTAGACGACTGAGACTGCCAAAGCCCACCAGAGGTTCGGCCCCATGAAGGCGAGCCAACCCAAGTGAATGAATGCGCTGCCGAGCAGCGAAACGAAGAGGCGGTCGCCGCGCGTCGTTTCGAAGCGCAGCACGCCGACCCGCGGCGAACCGCCGGGCACGAAGTATTCCCAAACGCTCATGCCGATCAGCATGGTCAGAATGGTCAGGAAGAAGATCGCTGTCGGCCAGGTCCAGGCCATCCATGACAGGTCCATGTGAGGCCTCCTCTCAGACGCGGCCCAGGGCGAAGCCCTTGGCGATGTAGTTGCGGACGAAGTAGATCACCAGGGCGCCGGGGATGATGGTCAGGGCGCCGGCGGCGGCCAGAACACCCCAGTCCATGCCGGCCGCCGAGACGGTGCGCGTCATGATGGCGGTGATCGGCTTGGCGTCCGTGGTGGTCAGGGTGCGGGCGATCAGGAGCTCCACCCACGAGAACATGAAGCAGAAGAAGGCGGCGACACCGATGCCGGAGGCGATCAGCGGCATGAAGATCTTCACGAAGAACTTCGGGAAGGAATAGCCGTCGATATAGGCGGTCTCGTCGATCTCGCGCGGCACGCCGGAGATGAAGCCTTCCAAGATCCATACCGCCAGCGGCACGTTGAACAGGCAGTGGGCGATGGCCACCGCGATATGCGTGTCGATCAGGCCCAGCGAGGAATAGAGCTGGAAGAAGGGCAGGGCGAACACGGCCGGCGGCGCCATGCGGTTGGTGAGCAGCCAGAAGAACATGTGCTTGTCGCCGAGGAAGCGGTAACGCGAGAAGGCGTAGGCCGCCGGCAGCGCCGCGGTGATCGAGATCACCGTGTTGAGCACCACGTAGATGATCGAGTTCACATAGCCCATGTACCAGGAGGGATCGGAGAAGATCACCTCGTAATTGCGCAGCGTCGGCGCTTCGGGCCACAGCGAGAACACGCCGGTGATCTCGGTGTTGGTCTTGAAGCTCATGTTGACGAGCCAGTAGATCGGCAGCATGAGCAGGACGATGTAGATCGTCGGTACCAGCCAGGACAGGCGTCCGGAGTTGCTCGAGCGCACCGTCCCGATGGTCACGGGCCGTTCGGCCCTTGCGGTGTTGGCGACGGCGGACATCAGTTGGCCCCCTCGGAGTTGGTCATGACGGTGTAGAAGATCCAGCTCAGCAGCAGGATGATCAGGAAGTAGATGATCGACATGGCCGCGGCCGGACCGAGGTCGAACTGCCCGATCGCCATCTTGACGAGGTCGATCGACAAGAAGGTCGTCGAGTTGCCCGGACCGCCGCCCGTCACCACGAAGGGCTCGGTGTAGATCATGAAGCTGTCCATGAAGCGCAGCAGCACGGCGATGGTCAGAACGCGCTTCATCTTGGGCAGCTGGATGTAGCGGAACACGGCCCAGCGCGACGCGCCGTCGATCTTGGCGGCCTGGTAATAGGCGTCGGGAATGGCCGACAGACCGGCGTAGCAGAGCAGGGCGACGAGGCTGGTCCAGTGCCACACGTCCATGGCCACCACGGTCGCCCAGGCGTCGATCGGGTCCTGTACATAGTTGTAGTCAAGGCCGAGGGCGGCGAGCGTGTGACCGAGCAGGCCGATGTCGACGCGGCCGAACACCTGCCAGATGGTGCCCACCACGTTCCAGGGAATGAGCAGGGGCAGCGCCATCAGCACGAGGCAGACCGACACGCCCCAGCCCTTCTTGGGGATGGTCAGGGAGATACCGATCCCCAGAGGGATTTCGATGGCCAGGATGATCAGCGAGAAGGAGAGGTTGCGGACGAGCGCCGCATGGAAGCGCTCGGACGTCAGCGTGTCGACGAACCAGTCCGTCCCGTTCCAGAAGAACTCGTTGTTGCCGAAGGTATCCTGAACCGAATAGTTCACCACCGTCATCAGCGGAATGATCGCCGAGATGGCCACCAGCAGGAACACGGGCAGCACCATGAACCAGGCTTTGTTGTTCCAGGTCTTGTTCATTGGCGCGCCTCCACCAGGTGGCTGTCGAGATAGACGTTGAGACGGGAGGTATCGAAGACGGCACGCGGTTCGGCCGGCACCGGCGTGCCCTCGGGCAGCACGGCGTTGACTTCATGGGCACCAAGGCGCGTGCGGACGATGCGGTAGCGGCCGATGTCCTCGACGGCGCTGACCTTCACCGGCACGCCGTCATTGCCGTGCACCAGCTTGACGAACTCCGGGCGGATGCCGAGTTCGGTCTTGCCGGAGAGCTCCGCATAGGGCGCGCGCAGCGCGATCTCATGCTCGCCCACCGAGGCCTTGTCGCCGGCAACCTTGGCCGGCAGCACGTTCATGCCGGGCGAGCCGATGAAATAGCCCACGAAGGTGTGCTTGGGCTTTTCGAACAGATCGGCGGGCGTGCCGATCTGGACGACCTCGCCCTCGTACATCACCACCACCTTGTCGGCGAAGGACAGGGCTTCGGTCTGGTCGTGGGTCACGTAGATCATGGTGTGGCCGACGCGCTTGTGCAGATGCTTGAGCTGCGAGCGCAGCATCCACTTCATGTGCGGGTCGATCACCGTCAGCGGCTCGTCGAACAGGATGGCGTTGACGTCCGAGCGCACCACGCCGCGGCCGAGCGAGATCTTTTGCTTCTCGTCGGCGGTCAGGCCCTTGGCGCGCTTCTTCAGCATCGCCGTCAGGCCGATCATCTCGGCGGTTTCCTTGACGGCACGTTCGACTTCGCTTTCCGGAATACCGCGATTGCGCAGCGGGAAGGCGAGGTTGTCGTGCACCGTCATGGTGTCGTAGATCACCGGGAACTGGAACACCTGGGCGATGTTGCGCGCTTCTGTCGGCAGGCGGGTCACGTCCTTGTCGCCGAACAGCAGGCGGCCCTTGGACGGGGTCAGCAGGCCGGAGATGATGTTGAGCAGCGTGGTCTTGCCGCAGCCGGACGGGCCGAGCAGGGCATAGGCGCCGCCGTCATTCCACACGTGATGGACTTCGCGCAGGGCATAGTCCGTCGGCTTCTGCGGGTTGGCCTTGTAGGAGTGGGCGATGTGATCGAGCGTGATGCGGGCCATCGGTCCCTCCTCAGGCGGCTGAGGCGGGAGCTGAGGCCAGCTTGCCCGTCTGATCGAAGATGAAGAAGCGCTCGGGGTCGACATAGACGGTGATCGTCGTGTCGACGTCGAGGTTGCGCACGCCCGGCACCAGCGCCACCCAGCGGCTGTCGGCCACGTCCACGTGGACGAAGCTTTCCGAGCCGGTGATCTCGGTGATCGCCACGCGGCCCTGGGTCGCGGTGCCGGTGCTGCCCTGGGCATCGAGATAGAGGTGATGCGGGCGGAAGCCGATGGTGTAGCGCCCGTCCGGAAGGGCTGCCTGCTTCGGCGTGGCCGGGAAGGACACGCCACCGGTGTGGCGGAACTCCGAGCCGCGCTTGTCGACGGTGATGATGTTGAGCGGCGGATCGGAGAAGGTCTCCGCCGTGATCAGGTCGGCCGGGCGGTTGTAGACGCCGATGGTCGAGCCGAACTGGGTCAGCCGCCCGAGGCTCAGGCAACCGGTATTGCCGCCCAGCAGCAGGGCTTCCATGGGTTCGGTGGTGGCGTAGACGAAGATGGCGCCGGTCTCGGCGAAGATCTTCGGCAGCTCGGCGCGCAGTTCCTCGCGCAGCTTGTAGTCGAGATTGGCGAGCGGCTCGTCGAGCAGCACCAGGCCGGCTTCCTTGACCACGGCGCGTGCGAGCGCGGTGCGCTGCTGCTGGCCGCCGGACAGCTGCAACGGAGTCTTGTCGAGATGCTCGGTCAGGCGCAGCAGTTCGGCTGCCTTGCCCACCTTGGCCTTGATCACCGCGTCCGACGCGCCCTGAATGCGCAGCGGCGAGGCGATGTTCTCATAGACCGTGAGCGTCGGATAGTTGATGAACTGCTGGTAGACCATGGCGACGTTGCGCTTCTGCACCGGCACGCCCACCACCGAAACGCCGTCCATGCGGATATCGCCTGCGGTCGGCTTGTCCAGCCCGGCCATCAACCGCATCAGGCTGGTCTTGCCCGATAGCGTCGGGCCCAGCAGGACGTTGAGCGAGCCCTTCACCAACGTCATCGTGACGTCGGTGATATGGGTCTCCGCGCCCACCTGTTTTGTAACACCTACCAGTTCAAGCATTGTCTCCCCCCGACCACTTGACCGCCTTTCCTCCTCAGGAAAAGGCCTTCTCAGGCACGCTTTCGGTCAAGCTCCTGGTCGCTTACGTAATTTCGAATGAACTCATCCAGTTCGCGCGCCGCCTCCGCGGTCACGCGCAGTCCCAGCTTCGTCCGCCGCCACAGGAGATCCTCGGCGCTCCTCACCCATTCGCGATCGCAGAAATAACGGACCTCCGCTTCCGTCAGCCCTGCGCCGAATGTGCGACCCAGATCGGCGTCCGACCGGGCACTGCCGAGAATGTCGCGAACCCTCGTCCCTTGGTTGCGGCAAATCCGATGAATAGTTGCTTTTTGAATGTGTGGGAAGGCACGGATAGTGTTTTCCACCAAGGTAGCAAACCCGGTCTCAGGAAAATCACCGCCTGGCAGCGGCAGCGTGCCGCTCCACGATCCGCCCTTGGCGCCGAGTTCGGCCTCCACCAGCTCCAGCACGCTTTCGGCCAGACGCCGATAGGTGGTGATCTTGCCGCCGAAGACGTTGATCATCGGCGCGGTTCCAGGCGCTCCGTCGCGCTTGAGCACATAGTCGCGGGTCGCTTCCTGCGCCTTGCTGGCGCCGTCGTCGAACAGCGGGCGGACGCCGGAATAGGTCCACACCACGTCGTCGGTCGTCAGCTGGCGCGAGAAATATTCGTTGGCCGCGTCGATCAGGTATTTCGTTTCGCTTTCGGTAATTTTCACCTTGGCCGGATCGTCCTTGTAGTCCCGGTCGGTGGTGCCGATCAGCGTGAAGTCATCCTCATAGGGAATGGCGAAGATGATGCGGTTGTCGGCATTCTGGAAGATGTAGCAGCGGTCATGCTCGTAGAGGCGCGGCACCACGATGTGCGAGCCCTGGACGAGGCGCACGTTGCGGGCATCGTTGTTGCCGACGGCATTGGTCAGCACCTGGTCGACCCATGGGCCGGCGGCGTTGATCACCATGCGGGCGCGCACCAGGCGGGTTGCGCCGCTATCCACGTCCGTCAGCGTCACCGCCCATTCCTTGCCCTCGCGCACGGCCGAGGTGACCGCGGTGCGGGTCAGCACGGTGGCGCCGCGGTCGGCGGCGTCGCGGGCGTTCAGCGCCACAAGGCGGGAATCCTGCACCCAGCAGTCCGAATATTCGAAGGCTTTCCGATAGTTGCCCTTGAGCGGCTTGCCGGCGGCATGGCTGCGCAGATCCAGCGTCCGGGTCGCCGGCAGCAGCTTGCGGCCACCGAGGTTGTCGTAGAGGAACAGGCCGAGGCGCAGCAGCCAGGACGGGCGCAGGCCCTCATGATGGGGCAGCACGAAGCGCAGGGGCCAGATGATGTGCGGCGCCATGCGCCACAGCACTTCGCGCTCCTGCAGCGCTTCGCGCACCAGACGGAACTCGTAATGCTCGAGATAGCGCAGGCCGCCGTGGATCAGCTTGGTGGAGGCCGAGGACGTGCCCGATGCAAGGTCGGCCTTTTCGGCGAGCAGCACGGAGTAGCCGCGCCCGACAGCGTCGCGCGCCACGCCGCAGCCGTTGATGCCACCGCCTATGACCAGAAGATCCACGTCCGCCATCGAAGGCTCTCTCCCTTGTTGCGCCGCAATGTTTGCCTCGCGCTGCAACATTTATATTTCATTTCCCTATTGGGGATAATGCATACCGAAACCAAATCGAAACTCAAGCGAAAAAATCGAGAGCCATACGAAAGGTTATCTGAAGGTGGGGAGAGTCTGTGGAATCCTTTTGCCGGCAAAATCACTAAGGCGTTGATCCGCCCTCGACTCTCCGGCTTTTCCGGCTGAATGTTTTCCGGAGGCCGCAAACGCGCATAGCGTGTTTCGGATCGCCGCTGGAGGCCCATTGCGCGACTTCGTGAGCGCGGCGCGCCCTCCTGATTTTCACCGATCCGCAGAACGTGTCGCCCCGCAGCGTCTCGCGGGCGCCGAGTCTCCTGTTGCGATGCAGCAAAAAAGCCCGCCGCGGGGCGCGACGGGCTTTCTTGTGTCTCGTGTGCGGAGGGCCGGGTCTCAGGCCTTCAGCAGCCACTCGTGCTCGGGCGCGTTGTGGAACTTCCAGATGCGCGTCGGGCCGGCCATGACGTTGAGATAGTAGTTGTCATAGCCATGGATGGTCGCCACCGGGTGATAGCCCTTGGGCACCAGCACCACGTCGCCGTCCTCGGCCGCCACTGCCTCGTCGAGGCTGCGGTCGTCGGTATAGACGCGCTGGAAGGCCCAGCCCTGCGGCGGGTTCAGGCGGTGGTAATAGGTCTCTTCCAGGAAGCTCTCGTGCGGCAGGTTGTCCTGGTCGTGCTTGTGCGAGGGATAGGACGAGGTATTGCCCGCCGGCGTGATCACCTCCACCACCAGCAGGCTGTCGGCCGGCTCCCATTCGGGCAGGATGTTGGTGACATGGCGGGTGTTGTTGCCCTTGCCGCGCGTCTCCTGATGCAGGCCGTTCGGATCGATGTAGCGGGCAGGGCGGCTCATGGCGGCACCCGGCGCGCTGCAGACGGCCAGCGTCACCTCGGTCTCCGCCGTCACCGACCAGTCGGCACCTGCCGGCACATAGACCGAATGCGGCTTGCCCTCGAAGGGGCTTGTGCGCTCGCCGATGACGCCGAAGTCCTGGCCGGCGCCGCTCACCTTCGCCTTGCCGGAGATCAGCACGAGGCAGACCTCGCGCGTCCCCGTCGCTGCCGCGTGGCTCTCGCCGGCACCGAGCTTGATCAGGTCGAAGCCCACATAGGTCCAGCCGGCGCTCTGAGGCGTCACCGAAACCACCTTGCCGCGGTTCCCCGCCGGCTTCACAAGCAGCTTAGACATTCAGATATCCACCAGTTCAATTCGTAGGGTTTTGCCGACGGCTCGGGCCGCGCGCTCGAGCGTTTCAAGCGAGACGGACACATTCTCCGGATCGAGCACCCGATCGATCTGCGTCCGGCTGGTTCCAACCGTTTCCGCCAGAGCGCTCTTGCTCATGGCGCGCGTCTTGCGGGCTGCGTCGATCTGAAAGGCAAGGACGCGCTTGATCGCTTCGCCATAGACTTCTTCGCGCTGGCCGGTCTCGGTCAGCATGTCTTCCAGCGATCCGCCGAGCGCGCCGCTGTCGATCGTGTCCGTCATGATGACCTCCGCCGTAACTCCGCCTGCCGGCCTCTCGCCAAGGCAATGTCCGCGTCCTGGCGCCCCTTGCCCTGCTGCCCATGCAGCAATACGAGCACCTGGGCCTCGACGCACACGTAGACCCTGACTTCCACCTTTCCGTCTCGAATGGTCGAGCGGATCTCGTGCAGCCCGCCACCGAGCGGCCGGCACACCGGCATGCCCACAGGCCAGCCAAACTCCACCGTGGCGATATCCTGTCCGACGATCTTGCGATCTTCGCCAGGCAGGCCGAGCAGAAAATCTCTGACCGGCTCGCGGCCGCCCTCGGTTTTGAAGAAACGGGCAATCAAGCGCTTCATGCGGACTGTACCTTAAAAGGTGCATTTTCAGCAAGAAGATCTTGGAACTTCATGCCGGGAGGCTGTTGAAGTGCCTCCCGGCAATCATGGCGCGAAATTTACCGCGGTGGCAACGCTTACTTCAGCCCGCCTTCTTTCAGGAAGCGGTTGAGGTTGTTGAAGCCCATGGTGACGTATTTCTTCGGGTTGGCCTTCTCGGGGTCCTGTTCGGCCTCGATCACCACCCAGCCGGAATAGCCCGGCACGGACTTGAAGACGTTGACATAATCCACCTTGCCGTCGCCCGGCACGGTGTAGACGCCTTCGACCACGGCGTCGAGGAAGGACCAGTTCTCGGCGGCAGCCTTCTTGGCCACTTCATCGCGCACGTCCTTGCAGTGGATGTGGCCGATGCGGCCGGCATACTTCTTGGCAACGCTCACCGCGTCACCGCCGGCCCAGGTGATGTGGCCGGTGTCGAGCAGCAGTTTCACCGCCGGGCCGGTGCCGGTCATGAAGCGGTCGACTTCCTCTTCGGTCTGCACCACCGTGCCCATGTGGTGGTGGTAGACCAGCTGCAGGCCGAAGCCCTTCACCAGCTCGGCAAAGCGCGTCATGCGCGGCAGGAACACGGCCCATTCGGCGTCGGTGAGCACCGGGCGGGTCGACAGCGGGGCCGACTTGGTGCCGTGCACCGTGCGGGTGCATTCGCAGACGATCAGCACCTCGGCGCCGGCTTCCTTGCGCCACTTCAGGTCTTCCTGCGCGGCGGCGAATTCGGCGTCGGCATCGCGCTCCAGCAGGAAGGTCGAGTACCAGCCGGAGACGAACACCATGCCATACTCGGCCAGCTTGGCCTTGAGGGCCGGGCCGTCGGAGGGCATCTTGTGGCCCTTTTCCATGCCCTCGATCCCGATCTCGGAGGCTTCCGAGAGGCAGGTTTCCAGCGGAATATTGCCGCCGATCTCATGCATGTCGTCGTTGGACCAGCAGATCGGATTGGCGCCGATACGGATCATCTTGTCTGCTCCTTGTTGGAGGCGAGCACGCGTTGGCTCCCTCACGAATTTCACGAGGCGAGCAAAGCGCTCGCAAGGCTTTAGCGGGTACCCCCCTCTCCAACTCTCCCCCTCAAGGGGGGAGAGAGGACCGCTTGCTTCCAATCAGAACCTGGAAAGTCGTGCTCTGATCAGCTCAACCAACTCTCTCCCCCCTTGAGGGGGAGAGTGGGAGAGGGGGGCAGCATGGGATCGAGATGTCCTGGG
>NZ_JAKJIC010000031.1 GCF_021864535.1 Oryzibacter oryziterrae | reverse complement strand
GGTCCGATCAAGCCCACCTAAAGTTTGCCGCAATCTCTCTTCGCATGATGACAATCAACATTGCAACCCGTTTTTATCCGGACACAATCACGAATCCACAAAACACATCCGCAAATTATCCACATGCCCATCAAACGGAGGCGAACGCCTACAACTGACCACATGCCGGCATCGGACAAAGTGTTGGCCATAAGCCCAAAGGGAAGATGTCCGACCTTTGAATTGCGAACGATTGGCCCCAATGCAGCCGAACACACATTGCCCGCGATTTTGATTACCTTGTTCAGATGGTCAAAGTTGCTTGTGACGATTTGGGTGGGTCAGGATATCGAAGTTAGCACCATATTCGCAGGTCACAGACGCCAAGCACTGCGGCCGCTCGTCGGAAATGCGGCACTGTTAAACCCTTTGATCAGATCGATCTGGAATGAGAGCCATTTGGTGACAGTACCCAAGTCGGGCAGAACCATGCCCCGGCGTACCTTGCGGCCCAATGCAGTCCACGCCTGATAAAGTTCTTTCAGCAGACGGCGCTTCGACCAGCTCTCGTAGCGCATCAGCAGCAAGGTGATTTCCGTTTCGGCAAGCCGTAGTCGCGGTGGAATGCTGCGTTCAAGCAGGTAATAAAGTACCATTGCGGTTCCGGGTTCATGCACCGGCTCGCTATTGAGACGTGTCTCAGATCGGTGATCGAGGACATCCTGCATGATCAAAACACTTCAGAACGCCATTGTCTCCTTCAGCGGCGCTTCGTCTACCTCGCAGATCGGTCCGACGAACCTAACGCCTTTTGCGTAGTCGATGATCACGTCGTCAGGATGGGGCAGGACGCGTGGCGACGGCTGCTTGCGTTCTGCAGCCAATGCAAGCTCCTTCGACTTTTCCTCCTTGTACCAGGACCAAAGTTCGATATCCCGTTGTCGCTCCCGAAGTGCAGCGTGCTCGGCCGTTTGGATGAGGGTGTAGGCCAGATCCTGCGATACGGCGTTGCCCTTGAGGGCGCTGGCTAAAATCGTCTGGACCACAGCCTCGGCCATCGGCATTTCGGTGATGCGGTCGTTCTCGCGCACGCGGACGGGCTTGCGGGAGGCCTTCAGCAGCGCGTTGAGCAGGGGCTGGTCGGCAAGCCTCGTCTCCGGGGGGCCGATCCGCGGTCGCCCTCTGGGATTGCCCGATTGGCCCGGCTGGAAGCGTGTATGTTCGGGTGGGCGGCTGTAGCCGACAACCTCAAGGACCTTCTTTTTGACGGCCTCGACGGTCTCGTCCGACGGGCCCTTGCCTTTGCGGCGCTTGCCGCTCATCGCTTAGCCCTCCGCTTGCCAGACGACGTGCCTTGCGCGACGACTGAGGGAGCAACGTCAGCCCTTCCCCGCTGGAGTGCCAAGTCCTCAAAGAAAAGTCCTCCGTCGCCAAGCGTCGCCCGCTTGCCGGTGTAGCGCTCCCAGCGGGCAATGATGGTGTCGCAATAGGCCGGGTCGAGCTCCAGCACCCGCGCGCGCCGGCCGCAGAGTTCGGCGGCCAGCAGTGTGCCGCACGAGCCGGCGAAAATGTCGAGCACGGTCTCGCCGCGCCGCGTGCAGTCGCGGATCGCGTCGGCCACCAATGCCACTGGCTTGACAGTCAGATGCATGGCCTGCTCCTCGCCCCGCGTGACGCTCATGCTGCTGATGCCGGCATAGTCCCAGACATTGGTGCGATAGTGCCCGGTCTCTCCGAGACCGAAGGTGTTGGTATGCGCCCCCTCCCCCACCTTGAAGACGAAGACCAGTTCATGCTTGGAACAATAGAAGCTGCCCATGCCGCCGTTGGTCTTGTTCCAAACGCAGAGGTTCTTGAGCTCGGTGAAGGCGGCCCCACCGGGCATCGAGGAGTTCGCGCATGTGCCGCCTGTCCATGCAGACGAAAGCGATTGCCCCGTCCTTGGCAAGCCTTGCAGCGTTCGACAGAGTCAAGGACAGGAAGGCCGTGAACTCCTCCCGCGTCATCTCGCCTGAGGCGACCGCAAACTCGCGATGCCTGACTGCACCGAGCCCCGAGACATGACCGTCGATCGGCACGTTATAGGGCGGATCGGTGAAGATCAGATCGACCGATCCTGGCTCGGCCAGACGGCAGACGGTCTCCAGCACGCGAGCGTCGCCGCAGAGCAGCCGGTGGGCTCCGAAATGCCACAGGTCGCCAGGGCGCGTGACGGCGTGATCGGGCGTCGGCGGAATGAAATCGGACGATGCGTCCGGCGTCGCTGTGGAAGCTTCTCGGGCTCGATCGAGTGTCAGGTCGACCTCAGCGAGTGAAAAACCGGTCAAGGTGACGTCGAAGTCGATATCGACCAGCGCCTGCAGTTCGACCGCCAAGATCTCGGCATCCCAGCCGGCATTGAGCGCCAGTTTGTTGTCGGCCAACACATAGGCCCGTCGTTCGGCCGGGCTGAGGTGCGACAGCTTGAGCGTCGGCACGGCCGCGATGCCGAGCTCCCGGGCGGCGAGCACACGGCCGTGTCCGGCAATGATCTCATTGTCGTCGCTGATCAGGACCGGGTTGGTGAAACCGAAACGCCGAATGCTGTCGGCGATCTGCCCGATCTGCTTCTTCGAATGGGTTCGCGCATTACCCGCATAGGGCCTGAGTGCGGTGGTCGGAACGATCTCAACCGAGGGGAACGAAGGCTCCATCTGCGTCCTTCTCCTGTCATACGCCAGCGCGTCATTGAACTGTCGCTGGAACAGAAGGAGAGTATTTCTGAAAAGAGAAGCAAAAACAATGAGCTAGGCCGAAGCGCAAGGTTGCCTTCGAAGCCCCCTTCAAACAGCCTTCAAAACCCCTTTGAAAGGCCTTTAAAGGGAAAATCAGGTGTAAGACTTAGAAATGCCCCTAAAAATTGTGTGGCCCTGGAGGTCGATAACCCTCACTTTGTGACCGAATCACGTCGCGCCAGAGTTGGCCCGCCGTGCCACGGCCCCTCTTCTTGAGCACCCTAAAAGTCACCCCGCTCCCCTTTGTCGGCTTGCTCGGGGAACTTGGCGAGCACAAAACTTCTGGGGCGCGCACGGCTTCGCCGCGGTCTCCGCGGACCATCATTGTGAAACGTCTCGACCGAGGGACTGCGAGCATGGCCCCTATCGATCTCTGTATGACCGGGTGGCAATCGAAACCAGGAAAAGACAATCGGAAACCGGCGATTAGCAAAGCCCTTTCAATGCGCGGCAACGCGTTTCCGCCGAATGGCAAACCAGACCTGCAGACACGCATGCCCTTCCCTCCAACGAGCAAATTAACCCCACATAGCGACAATCCAATCCCGTATAACGACAACCGAAATACCCTGATCCAGACCAACAACCCCTCGAAATGCCACCGCCCCTGAGGTTGTTTCAACAAAGGTATCGTAGCTAAGATACTGAAATAACAGATTATCGCACTCATCCGGACATGGAGCGTGCCAATCGATCGATTTGACGCGAAGTCGTTGAAACAGGGAATTGCAAGCGAGACCAGTTCGCACAAGACTGCGACATCCGCCACTCACTTTTCGGACTATTGAGTTTTCAATGGGTTAGCTGGCCCATGTGTTTTCAGGTGCGAGCCTGGAACAGGGCAGTTCAGTTTGCCGCGGCGGCTTGCGAGGACGCTTTGGTGGCATGTGGCTGGAGCCTTTCGCCGCCCTTCTTGCGCGTGCCAAATGATCGGTTTTGCTGATGATGGCAACGCCAATGTCTCGGCTGGCTGGTGCAGTGATTTGGTCCGGCAATGTGGCCGCTTGCTTGAGGCGACCGTGTGGTGCCACCGCCATCGTGCTTCATGGTAGGACGCAGAGCGACGCGATCAGCAGAGTGTTCGACAAAGTCGGGCTGTTTGACGACGCTGCGGTCGAGTGCATGCGGCTCCTGGAGCGGACAGGCGTGCCGGCAGACTGCGCTGATCGCCATCGTCTGCCAGTGTTCGGGAACAATGGATCGAATGGTCAACCGGACGAGCGGTGACCTTCGGAACAGGTTTGCCACTGCACCGGTGTTGCCGCCTCCGCCGGCGGGTGGATATCGGCATGTGCCCTATTCAATGTGCACGGTCGCCTCGTCGAAGGTTCGGGCGAGCAGAACATGGCGATCGAGAGAGTCCATACGGAAATGGCGGCGATAGAATGCCGCCATTCCGCTTCATGCGCGACCCGCCGGGCGGATGGGCGTCCGGCGGTGGGGCGTCAGAGGGGGAAGCGCGGCAGGCGCTCGTCCCAGTGGCGGCTGAACACTTCGACGTCGGCCTCGAAGACCTGAAGCGTTGCCTCCATCCGGAAGTGGCTGCGGTCAGCCGTCAGCCGGGTTGATGCCTCGGTACGGAAGACCTGGCCGTCCACGTCCATGACATAGGTCTCGTCCACCTCCGACACCGCCGACAGCGGGTCGCTGCCGTTGACGCTCAGCCGGCGGGTGAGATCGTGCGACAGCGTCACGCCCACTTCGTCGAAACGCAGCACGCCCTCGCCGAACACGCCGCCGCGCCCCTCGGTAACGTAGGTCATGGTGTCGGTCATGGCGTCGAGCGAGACGGATCGCTTGAGCGTCCCCTCCTTGAGCTTGGTGACCGGCGTCGGCGCGCCCTGGCGCGGCGAGGCCATCACCGGTTCGGCTTCGTCGGCCACCACCGGACGCACCGGCAGCTTGAGCTGGCTGCCCGCACAATGAATGGTCAGTGTCGCCGCCTCGGCCGCCGGCCAGACGATCGGCCAATAGGCGGTGGAGATCGCAAGGCGGATGCGATGGCCGGCCGGGAAGCGATGGCCGGCCACTTCGAGCGGAATCGTCACCGTGTAGACCTCTCCCGGTTCCAACGCCTCGGGAGCCTCAAAGCCGTCGCGATGGGCGAGATTGCGTACGGCATAGGTGACGCGCATGGAGGTGCCGTCCGGCGCCACGTCATTGAGACGGAGGCAGACCTGCGCCGCAGGCTTGTCGGAAGCGAAGGTGAGCTCCACCACGGGATTGCCAAGGATGTCGAGCGGTGCGTCCAGCGGGTCGGTGTCGAACAGTAGTGAGAAGCCGTCATCGAGGCGCTGGTCGGTGGGCATCTCGCCGGCGCAGCCGGTGCCCATCCATTCGCCGGAGGTCACGCCGGCATAGAGCGGCGAACGGATCGACAGGCGGTCGTCGCTTGCAACAGTACCGAGGGCATGATCGCCGAAGGCAAAGATGCGGTCCGTGATCGTCGGGCTCGGCCAGACGGCTTCCGCCACCCAGCGGCCGGGCGAAGCGGGCAGCGTGGCATCGGGCGCGCGGGCGTCCTCCACATAGGCGGTGAGCATGGGGCGGGCCTCGACGCCAGTGTCTTCCCCGGCCAGCCAGTGCTTCCACCAGGCAACCGCATGGCCGAGGAAGTCATAGGCCGGCGTCGGCACGCCGTCCTGCGGATAGACATGCGCCCAGGGGCCGATCACGCCCTGGCGCGGCACGGCGAGATGCTGCAGAAGACGCGGCACGGTGTTGGTATAGCTGTCGGCCCAGCCGCCGATGGCCAGGACCGGACAGCGGATCGCCGCGTAATTCTCGCCGACGGAGCCCTGCTTCCAATAGGCATCGCGCGTCGGATGGGCGAGCCAGAGCGCCGGCCACAGCGGCATGGCCTCGAGGCGCTTCAGCCACTGGTCGCGCCAACTCGGCCCGACCAGGCGCCGGTCGAGCGGCCGGGCCTGATAGGCCAGCATGATCGCGCCCCACCAAAGATTGTCATTGAGCAGGCAGCCGCCCATGTAGTGGATGTCGTCGCCGAAGCGATCGTCGGTCGAATAGACGGTGATTATGGCCTTCAGCGCCGGCGGATTGTGCGCGGCCACCTGCAGGCAGTTGAAGCCGCCCCAGCTCTTGCCCATCATGCCCACCGCGCCGCTGCACCATTCCTGCTCGGCGATCCAGGCGATCACCTCCACCGCATCAGCCTGCTCGATCGGCAGATACTCATCGTGGCACAGCCCCTCGCTCTCGCCCGTGCCGCGCATGTCGACACGGATGGCGGCAAGGCCATTGTCGGCGAAGAAGCCGTGCATGGGATTGTCGCGACCGCGTGTGCCGTCGGTCTTGCGATAGGGAATATACTCAAGGACGCATGGCGCCGGCCGCACCGCCGGCAGCCACAGCCGGGCGGCGAGCCTGGTGCCGTCCTTGAGGGGGATCCAGATATTCTCGATGATTTCGGGGGCGGACATCTACGAGGCCGTTCTTTCCTGGAGGTGACGGTCAAGCCAACCAGTGTCGAGCTCGGGAACCGAGGCGATCAGCTTGCCGATATAAGGGTGGTCGGTCTGGGCGAAGATCTCCGCCGTGGTGCCGTCGGCGACCATCTTGCCGTTGGCCAGCACCACCACGCGATGGCCGATGCGGCGGACGATGCCGAGATCGTGGGTGATGAACAGATAGGCGAGCCCGAGTTCGGCCTGCAGGCGATGCAGGAGCTTCAGGATCTCCTCGGCCACCAGTGGATCGAGCGCCGAGGTCACCTCGTCGCAAATCACCACGTCCGGCTCGGCAGCCAGCGCCCGGGCGATGCAGACGCGCTGCTTCTGGCCACCGGATAATTGTCCCGGCAGGCGCTGCGCAAACTCCACCGGCAAGCCCACCAGCGATAGCAGTTCGCCGACCCGCGCGCTGCGGGCCTCGCCCCTCAGGCCGAAATAGAAGGTGAGCGGACGGCCGATGATCTCGCCGATGCTCTGGCGCGGATTGAGCGCCACATCCGGCAGCTGGTAGACCAGCTGGATGCGTCGCAGCGTGTCGCGGTCCCGTTCGCGATGGCCGGGTGGAAGATCGCCACCGTCGAACTGGATCTCGCCACCCGACGCCGACACCAGACCGGCGATCGAGTAGGCGATGGTCGACTTGCCCGAACCGCTCTCGCCGATCACCGCCACCGTCTCGCCGCGCGACAGCGAGAAGCTGACGCCGGACACCGCCTTCTTCGGGCCATAGGAGACGTCCACATGGTCGAGCACCAGCACGGTCTCCGGCCGCTTGTCCTCGACCTCGAAGGCGGCGGAGCGGGCGGCGGTCCGTTCGGCCACAAGCGCCCGGGCGTAATCGGTGGTCGGGCGCAGGAGCACGTCGGCCGTTGCCCCCTCCTCCACCAGCTTGCCGTGCCGCAGCACCATGATGCGGTCGGCGATCTGCGCCACCACGGCAAGATCATGGGTCACATAGAGCGCGGCGACCTGCTGGTCGCGGATCAGGCGGCGCAACAGCACCAGCACTTCGATTTGCGTGGTGACATCGAGTGCGGTGGTCGGCTCGTCGAGTACCAGGATGTCCGGCCGGCAGGACATGGCCATGGCCACCATGGCCCGCTGCAACTGTCCGCCCGACACCTGATGCGGATAGCGCCGGCCAAAGCGGGCGGGATCGGGCAGATCGAGAGCGGTGAACAGCTCGACGGCGTGCGCCTCCGCGTCCTTGCGGCTGGCGAGACCGTGCCGCACCGGCCCCTCGCAGATCTGATCCATCAAGGTCAGCGCCGGGTTGAAGGCCGCCGCCGCGCTTTGCGCCACATAGGCGATGCGGGCACCGCGATAGGCGCGCCGGGCGTCCTCGTCGAGTTCCATCAGGTCGACGCCACCATGGCGGATCGTTCCACCGGTGATGTGGCAGCCGGGCCGGCTGTAGGCGAGCGCCGCCAGCGCGATGGTGGACTTCCCGGCCCCGGACTCGCCGATCAGCCCGAGCACGCTGCCGCGTTCGAGCTTGAGGCTGACGCTGTCGACCAGACGGGTACCGCTTGTGGCGGTCACCACCAGGTTTTCGATGTCGAGCAGCGGATGATCGTGCATGGCGCTCATTCCTTGATCCCCGCCGGACGGGCGTGCACCGACAACAGCCAGTCCACGATCAGGTTGACGGCGATCGTCGTCACGGCGATGGCCGCCGCCGGATAGAAGGGGGCGAGCCCCCCGAGATTGATGGCAGCGGTGTTGTCGTGGACCATGGCGCCCCAGTCGGCAAAGGGGGGCTGCACGCCAAGGCCGAGGAAGCTCAGCGAGGCAACGAACAGGAAGATAAAGCAGAAGCGCAGGCCGAATTCGGCCACCAGCGCTGGCACGGCGTTGGGCAGGATCTCGCGCCAGACGATCCAGCGCCAACCCTCCCCGCGCAGGGCGGCGATGCGGACGAACTCCTGCACGATCAGCCCGTTGGCCACCGCGCGCGCCAGCCGGTAGACGCGGGTTGCCTCGAGGATGCCCATGGTGAGGATCAGCACCGGCACCGAGGTGCCGAGTACCGCCAGCACCATAAGCGCCACGATCAGCACCGGCACGGCCATGATGACGTTGACGAGCGCCGAGATCAGCTGGTCGATCAGCCCGCCGATCAGGGCGGACAGGAAGCCGATGGCCACGCCCAGCGCGAAGGCGACGATGGTGGAGAGGATGACGACGGTCAGCGTCGTCCTTGTGGCGAACAGCAGGCGCGAGAGCATGTCGCGGCCGAGATTGTCGGTGCCGAGTGGGAAGGCCAGCGACGGCGGCGCCCAGACGTCGCCGACGAGGTCGGTCTCGCCGTAAGGGGCGATCCAGGGGGCGAGCAGGCCGGCGCCGACGATCGCCACCAGGAGGGCGATGCCGATCAGCGCGGGCGTGGACAGGCGGGATCCGAACAGTTTCATGGCCTCACCTCCGGTGCCTGAGGCGGGGATTGAAGACGAGCGCCAGCACGTCGGCGCCGGTGTTCAGCCCCACGTAGACGATGGCGAACACCAGGCCGCAGGCCTGCACGGTCGGCAGGTCGCGTTTGGTCACCGCGTCGACCAGCAACTGACCGATGCCGGGGTAGACGAACACCGTCTCCACCACCACCGCGCCGGCAACCATGTAGGCGAGATTGAGCAGCACCACGGCGATGATCGGACCTGAAGCGTTGGGCAGGATATGCGCGAGGATGATCCGCCGACGGTCGAGACCCTTGAGCCGCGCCATCTCCACATAGGGTGCCGCCATCTCGGCGAGGATGGTGGCGCGCGTCATGCGCAGCATATGCGCCAGCACCACCAGCGTCAGCGTCAGGATTGGCAGCGCCATGGCCTTCAGGCGCAGGCCGAGCGCCATGCCGGGGAACACCGTGCCGAGGCTCGGCAACCAGCCCAGATGCACCGACAGGACGATGATCAGCCCGTAGCCGACCAGGAACTCCGGCATGGAAATGATCCCGAGCGACAGCGCCGAACTGGCCCGGTCGGTGGCCTTGCCCTCGTGCAGCGCCGACAGGATGCCGAGCGTGAGCGCCAGCGGCACGGCGATCAGAGCCGCGCAGGCGGCCAGGAACAGCGTGTTGCCGAGGCGCGGCAGCAGCAAGGTCGCAATCGGCCGACCGCTCGCCAGCGACTTGCCGAGGTCGCCGTGCAGGCAACCCCACAGCCAGTTGACGAAGCGCAGCCAGGACGGCTGGTCGAGCCCGAGGCTGAGCCTGAGCTTGGCCACGTTGGCCGGCGTCGCCGACTGGCCGAGAATGGCCGTCGCCACGTCGCCCGGCAGCATTTCGGTGCCGAGATAGAAGAGAGCGCTGACGACGAACAGGGTCACCAGACCGATCGCCAGACGCGAGAAGATGAAGCGGGCCATGCCTGAGCCATACAAGAGGAGATGCAAGGGCTCCGGCGGCCAGCCAGGGCGGGCCGCCGGAGCCATGAGGAACCCGGGTCAGCCTTCCAGCCAGACCTTTTCGCCGATGCGCTGGCCCATCAGATCGAACTGCGGATGGGTGCCGACGCCCTTCACATGCGACGCGGAGGCCTCGAGATAGTCGATGAACATCGGAATCATCGCGCCGCCGTCGTCGGAAATCTGCTTCTGGGCTTCGAAGTAGAGCTCCTTGCGCTTGGCATCGTCGAGCTCGGTGCGGGCAGCGATGACCAGCTTGTCGAAGTCCGGCCGCTTCCAGAAGCTGTCGTTGTAGCTGGCGTCAGACAGATAGGCGACCGACAGCATCTGGTCGACCGTCGGACGACCGCCCCAATAGGAGGCGCAGAACGGTGCCTTCATCCAGACGTTGGACCAGTAGCCGTCGGCAGGCTCGCGCTTGACGTTGACGGTGATGCCCGCCTTGGCGGCAGCCGCCTGGTAGAGCACGCCGGCGTCGGCCGCGCCGGCAAAGGCGGCGTCCGACACCGACAGGTCGACCGACAGCGACGACAGGTTGGCCTTCTTGAGATGGAAGGCCGCCTTGTCGGGGTCATAGGCCCGCTGCGGCAGGTCGGCGTGATAGGGGCTGGTGCGCGGGATCGGATGGTCATTGCCGAGCACGCCATAGCCGCGCAGCACGGTGTCGATGATCTTCTGCCGGTCGATGCCGTATTTCAGCGCCATGCGCACGTTGACGTCGTCGAAGGGCGCCGCCGTGCAGTTCATCAGGAACACCGCATGCTGGCCGGCGGAGTTGCGCGTCACGGAGATCGCGTCATTGCCCTTCAGCATGTCGATGGCATGCGGATCGAGCCGGTTGATGACGTCGACCTCGCCGGTCAGCAGCGCGTTGGTGCGGGCGGTGGTGTCGCCGATCACCGTGGTCTCGATGGCGTCCACATAGGCGCGGCCGGCCTTCCAGTAGCCGTCCCGCTTCTTGGTGACGATGCGCACGCCCGGATCGAAGCTTTCCAGCACATAGCCGCCGGTGCCGATCGGGTTGGCCCAATCGGTGAAGTCCTTTGGCACCACCATGAGGTGATAGTCCGACAGGATGAACGGCAGGTCGGCATTGCCCGAGGTGAGCGTGATCTTGATCTGGCTGTCGGTCACCTTGGCCACGTCGGCGATGGCCGCCAGCGTCGACTTGATGCCCGAAGTGGTCTCGCCGCGGTGCAGGTTGATCGAATAGATGATGTCGTCGGCGTCGAGCGTCTTGCCGTTGGAGAAGGTCACGCCCTTGCGGACGTTGAAGATCCACTCGGCGGCGCCGGGCTTGGATTCCCACGATTCCAGCAGTTCGGGGACCGCCTGGTTGGTCTCGTCGATTTCGACGAGGCCGTTGTAGATCTGATAGCTGACGTTGACCGGCACCCAGTCGGTCAGGGTGCGCGGGTCGAGCACGTCGGTGGTCGAGCCACCGCTCATGCCGAGGCGCAGCGTGCCGCCCGATACCGGACCGTCGGCGAAGGCGCGGCCCGACAAGCCGGGCAGAAGGCCGGCGCCGAGACCGAGCGCGGCGGCGCCGGTGAGAAAGCGCCGGCGGTCGAGCGTGAAGCCGGAGGCGGCGAGATGCGGATAACGCTTGTCCTGCATGGATTTACCCTTCTCTGGAAGTCTTATGGTTCTTGTTGTCAAAGGTCTTTCAGCAGCCGCACCGCATCGAGGATGGCGGCGTGGATGTTGCGGCCGGCGACGGCGTCGCCAATCCTGAACAGCTGGAAACGCCCGTCGCGATTGCGCAGGACGGTCTGGGCCGTGGCGGCGATGACAGCGGCCTGGTCGACTTCGCCGAGGTTGGACGACAGCGGCCTCAGCGAAAAATACAGCTCGTCCAGCGGCGTGGTGCCGGCCTCGACGACGATCATGTCGGCGCTGCGCTCCACCTTGCGGCGGGCAAAGTCGTCGACGAAAGTCGCGGTCAACTGGTTGCCGGCGCGGCGGATACCGGTGAGCCTCAGTGTCAGGCCGATCGTGGTGTTGTGCTCGCTCA
Organism: Oryzibacter oryziterrae; assembly: GCF_021864535.1. Classification (GTDB taxonomy): domain Bacteria; phylum Pseudomonadota; class Alphaproteobacteria; order Rhizobiales; family Pleomorphomonadaceae; genus Pleomorphomonas; species Pleomorphomonas oryziterrae. Next base: position 26,655 of record NZ_JAKJIC010000031.1, on the reverse strand, counting down.
GCACCTTCATGTAGGGCGGGAAGGCGGTGCCGCCCACGTCCGGAGCGAGACTCCGCTCGGGGGTGACCAGCTCCACCTCGGCGCCGGCCGTGGCGGCGAATTCGGCGGCGGTCAGGCCGGCGTGCCCGCCGTTCTCGTCATAGACCAGCACCTTGCCCGCCGGCTTGGCGGCGCCGGACAGGAGATCCCAGGACGAGGTGGCCAGATCCGCCCCTTCGGCCAGCATGGAGAGGTTCGGCAGGCCGCCAGTGGCGATCACCACCACATCGGGATCGAGCGCCAAGACGTCCGCCGCCTCGGCATAGCAGTTGAGACGCAGGTCAACGCCCAGCCGCTCGCATTCTGTCTGACGCCAGTCGACGATGCCGAGGATTTCCTTGCGCCGATTGAGCTGCGCCGTCAGCCGCACCTGCCCGCCGAGTTCGTCGGCCGCCTCCAGCAGGATGACCTGATGGCCGCGCTCGGCGCCGATGCGCGCCGCTTCGAGCCCGCCCGGTCCGCCACCGACCACCACGATGCGGCGGCGCGGTCCGGTGGATTTCTCCAGCACATGCGGGATCTTCGCCTCGCGCCCGGTGGCGGCGTTGTGGATGCAGACGGCCTCGCCGTTGTAGATGGAGTCGATGCAATAGCCCATGCCGACGCAGGGGCGGATCTCATGCTCACGACCCGATGCCAGCTTGAGGCCGATATGCGGGTCGGCCAGATGCGCCCGCGTCATGCCGACCATGTCGAGCTTGCCGGCCTCGATGGCATAGCGGGCCGAGGCGACATCCTGGATACGCGAGGCGTGGAAGGTGGCGACCCTGGCGGCGGCCCGCACCTCGCCGGCAAACTCCAGATGCGGATTGGCCTTCGCCCCCATGCCGGGGATGACGTGCGACAGGCCTTCCTCGGTGTCGATATGGCCGCGGATCACGTTGATGAAGTCGATGCGGCCCGCCGCCGTCAGCCGTCGGGCGATCTCCAGGCCCTCGGGCGCGGTGATGCCGCCTTCGGCCACCTCGTCGGCCACCATGCGCACGCCGACGATGAAGTCGGGGCCGACGCGGTCGCGGATAGCGTCCATCACCTCGTTGCCGAAGCGCATCCGATTGTCCAGGCTGCCACCATAGTCGTCGTCGCGGCGGTTGGTGAGCGGCGACCAGAACTGATCAATGAGGTGGCCGTAGCATTCGAGTTCGAGACCATCGAGCCCGGCCGCCTTCACCTTTTCGGCCGCGTCGGCATAGGCGGTGATCACCCGGGCGATGTCCCAGTCCTCCATGGCCTTGGGATAGGCTCGGTGCGCGGCTTCGCGCACCGAGGACGGGGCTAGGATCGGCAGCCAGTCGGCCTTGGCCCAGGTGGTACGGCGGCCGAGATGGGTCACCTGGATCATCACCGCCGCGCCCTTGTCGTGCACGTCATCGGCCAGTTCCGACAACCAGCGGACGCATTCATCCTTGTAGAGCAGGATGTTGCCGAAGGCCTGCGGACTGTCGGGCGCCACGACGGCTGAGCCGCCGATCATGGTCAGGCCAATGCCCCCCTTCGCCTTTTCGGCATGATAGAGGCGGTAGCGCGCCTTGGGCAGGCCGTCCTCGGTGAAGGCCGGCTCGTGGGCGGTCGACAGCAGGCGATTGCGGAAGGTCACGCCCTTCAGCGTGAAGGGCTCAAGCAGCGGATCGCGGCGGCGGGCATCAAAGGCCATGACTGACCTCGTCCGCATAGCCGAAGGCGGTCAGGCGCTCGATGTACCAGGTGGCGAAATTCTCGAGCTGGTACTCGGTGAAGCGCGAATAGGGTCCCGGCTGGTAACCGATGCCCGATACGCCAGCATGGGTCATGCCGACGAGATCGGCGTCCTGCCGGTTGGTGGCGCGCCAGACCTCGATGAGCTTCTGCAGGTCGTAGTCGACACCCTCGACCGCGTCCTTGTGCACAAGCCATTTCGAGCGGACGATGGTGCGATCTTCCGACAGCGGGATGACCGTGAAGGTCAGCGCGTGGTCGCCCATGAAGTGGTGCCAGGAGTTATGGGTCCACAGATGCACGTCGCCGAGATCGGTGCGGCCGTCCTTGCCGAGCAGCTTGTCGGACACGGCCTTGCCGTCCATGGACTGTGACTGCCCGCCGCCGGAGATGATAAGGCGCTGGGTGCGGAAATTGGTGGCGTGACCGGCCAGATGCTCGACGGCGCGGGAGGGAAAGCCCATGGCCTCCCAGTTGGCGGTCTGCGCTTCGTAGCGCTGAAGATGCTCGGCTGCCGCCGCCCGTTCCTCCGGACTCTGGCTGTCGGGATCATAGCCGAAGTCGAGCGCGATGAAGCTGTTGCAGAGCTCGGGATGCGTGCCCGAGCAGTGATAGCATTCGCGGTTATTCTCGATCACCAGCTTCCAGTTGCCTTCCTCGATAATGTCTTCCTGGTAGGCAATCTTGGTATTGCGCAGGTCGTAGTGGGCAAGGCGCGGCTCCATCACGGCGGCAAGGTCGTCGATGTCGTCGGGCGGGGTGTCCGCAAGGCAGATGAACAGCAGCCCGCCGATCGAGCGAAGGTGCACCGGCTTCAGTCCGTGGCAGGTGTGATCGAAGTCGCTGCCCATGTGCTGGGCGTGAACCAGGTCGCCGTCGAGGCGATAGGTCCACTGGTGATAGGGGCACGTCAGGTTGCCGATGCTGTGCAGACCGGGTGGCAGCAGCCGCGCGCCGCGATGGCGGCAGACGTTGTGGAAGGCGCGAACCTCCTCGTCGTCGCCGCGCATCAGCAAAACCGAAGCCTTGCCGAACTCGATCACCGAGACATCGCCGGCCTCCGGCACGTCCATTTCGACGCCGGCATAGATCCAGTGATTGTGGAAGATGACCTGCATGTCGACCGCAAAGACGTCGGCACGCGTGTAGAGGTCGGCTGGCAGGCTATGGCCGGGCCGGCGTGCCGCGATGAGTTGCGCGATGGATTTCAAGGTTCTGTCCAGCATGGGATCTCACATGCAATTAGGTATATTCAATTAGTAGATCCGGGCTATTTTTTTCGTCAACCGCAGTTTTTTGCGGGTTTGACATTTGAAAAACTAATGTGATAGCCATTTGGGCAGAAAGATCAGAGGCGCGGCAGTGAGGCTTGTTTGAAGGCAGCCGTGCGACAGGAGGACGCATGGTCGCCTTTCACAAGAAGCTGCCGCCGCTCAAGTCGCTGCTGATCTTCGAAGCGGCGGCGCGGTTGCGCAGCTTCACTCTGGCGGCGGCCGAGCTTGGCGTCACGCAAGGCGCGGTCAGCCTGCAGATCCGCCAGCTGGAGCGCGATCTCGGCACGCCCCTCTTCCTGCGCTTTCATCGTCGAGTTGCCCTGACAGCGGAGGGAAGCGAACTGGCCGAGGTGCTCGGCAGCAGCTTCACCCGCATCGCCGACACGCTGGCGCGGATGCAGCCGGAGGACGAGCATCAGCTGACGGTCGCCACCACGGTCGCGCTGTCGCATTTCTGGCTGCTGCCGCGCATTCCGGAGTTCCGCGCGTTGATGCCCGGTCTCAGCCTCCGGATCGTCTCGCAGGATCACCCGGTCGACTTTGCCACCGAGGACATCGACGTCGCCATTTCCTACAGCGACTCGCCCTTCCCTTCCGGCAAGGCCGAGTTTCTCTGGTCCGAGGAGGTCTTTCCCGTCTGCACGCCGGCCTTTGCCGAACGGCATGGCGATCCGCAGACGCTCGAACAGCTCCTGGCTCTGCCGCTGATCTCCGCCGATGCGCGTGAGCGCAGCTGGATCACCTGGGACCACTGGTTCGCCCGGCTCGGGCTGCCCAACGAGCCGCGGTCGCTGCATCTGCGCTTCAATCACTATACGGACGCGATCTATGCCGCCGCATCAGGCGAAGGCGTCGCGCTCGGTTGGCGGCACCTGATCGGCGACGCCCTGCGTGAGGGACGCCTCCGGCGCCTCTCACCGTTTTCGGTGAAACCGCCAGGGGCCTATCATGTGCTGCTGCCGGACCGCCGGCCTGCGCGCAAGAGCGTGGACACCTTCGTCGCATGGCTTCGCACCGTCACGGCAAACCTGACGCAGCCACTGTCGGATGAGACGCAGTTTCCGTTATCCGGATAGCGCGGCTGAACGTCGATATTGAGATTGGGTCTTCGGCACGGGAATGGGGCCTCGCACGCCTCGCCTCCGTCCGGGCAATGGTCTGAGCGGCTACGGCGCTTCAGCATGCTGGACACTTGCCGGTGGCAGTCGCCATTTTGGGGATCCGTCCAGCTGGGTGCCAACGCTTGTGTATATCACTCTCTTGGTCGAGTTCGATTGCCGGCCCGCCGAACGGTTGTTATCCTGCGCGGACGTGAACAGGACAGAACGTATGAACAAGCATCATTTGCCGGGACAAGCAGGTCAGGACAGTGCCGATGACGCCGTGAGCCTGCCGCCGGGGCTTGGCATGCGCCTCAAGCTGGCACGGCAGACTCGCGGCTTGACGCTGAAGGCGCTGGCGGTGGAGGCCAACTGTTCGGAAAGCCTGCTGTCCAAGATCGAGAACGGCAAGGCCTCGCCGTCGCTGCCCATGCTGCATCGCATCGTCAAGGTGCTCGACAAGAATATCGGCTGGTTCTTCGAGGACACCCAGGCCGAGGAAGGCATCATCTATCGCGCCGGTTCACGCCCGCTGCTGACGCTGGACACTCTGCGCCGCGGCACCGGTATCCGCCTCGAGCGCATCATCCCCTATTCGCCGGGCCATCTGCTCCAGTGCAACATCCACCATATCGAACCGGGCGGCGAAAGTGCCGGGCCGATTCAGCATGTGGGCGAGGAAGTCGGCTATGTGCTGGCCGGGCGGGTCGAACTGATCGTTGACGACAAGACCTACCTGCTCGAACAGGGCGACTCCTTCGTCTTCAACTCCGACCGTCCCCATCACTATCGCAATGGCGGCGATGAGGCGGCCAGCATCTTCTGGGTCAACACGCCGGCGACTTTCTGAGCCTTTCCGGCCTGCCGGGAGTACCCCCCGGCAGCGACCATCTGATCAAGGGTTCACCAGGGTGAGAGTTTGTGCATTCAAGTCACTTGACAAGCAATCAAGTTACTTGAATTATCACCCCCGGCATCTCGGTGCCCCGCCCTGACGAGGGGGCGAGAAAAAAGGGGAACTCCAATGACACTGTCCAAATTGCTCGTGCGTTCTGCCGCCGCTTGCGCCCTGCTGGCCTCCGCCGGCCTTTCGGCCGCCCATGCCGCCACCTATGCGCTGGTGACCATCAACCAGCAGGCCCTCTTCTTCAACCAGATCAACGACGGCGCCACGGCCGCGGCCAAGGCCGCCGGTGCCGATCTGGTCATCTTCAATGCCAACAACGTGCCGTCGGCCCAGAACGACGCCATCGAGAACTACATCACCCAGAAGGTCGACGGTATCATCCTCGTGGCCATCGACGTCAACGGCGTCAAGCCGGCCATCACCGAAGCCAAGAAGGCCGGTATACCGGTGATCGCCATCGACGCGCAGATCCCGGACGGTGACAACATCGCCTTCGTCGGCGTCGACAACACCAAGGCCGGCTATGATATCGGCAAGTTCTACGCCGATTACGTGAAGTCCTCGCTTGGCGGCAAGGCCTCGGTCGGCGTGGTTGGTGCGCTCAACTCCTTCATCCAGAACCAGCGCCTCGACGGCTTCAAGAAGGCCGTGACCGACAGTGGCGTCGCCGTCACCTTCCTCGACACGGTCGACGGCCAGAACGTTCAGGACGTGGCCATGTCGGCCGCCGAAAACCTGATGACCGCCAACCCTTCCATGGGCACGCTCTATGCCACCGGCGAACCGGCGCTGGTCGGCGCGGTGTCGGCCGTCACCGCGCAGAGCCACACCGACAGCGTCAAGGTATTCGGCTGGGATCTGACCAAGCAGGCCGTCAAGGGCATCGAGGACGGCTGGGTGACCGCCGTCGTGCAGCAGGATCCGGCCGGCGAAGGCAAGGCCGCCGTCGAGGCGCTCGAAACCCTCAAGAAGGGCGGCACCGTGCCGGCTGTGATCAACGTGCCGGTGACCATCGTCACCAAGGAAAATGTGGCGACCTTCAAGCCGATGTTCGAATAAGCTGAAGCTAGAGCATCCGTCCGGTTCCTGTCGTGAAGATCGGGTCCGGACGGTGCGAGACCCTTGAGCGAGGCTCGCCGGCCCTTGGCACGGCGGGCCGCCGTCCCGTCCGGGGACAAGGGGCAATCGGCTGCGGTTGCCGACTTCCCGGCCCGGCCGATAGGCGTCGACGCGATGACGAAGGACTTCCGGATGCAAGACACTCCGCCGTTCCGGGTCAGGATGACCGGAATTTCCAAGCAATATCCGCCCATCAAGGTGCTGGACGACGTGTCGCTGACGCTCAAGCCCGGCGAGGTGCTCGGCCTCGTCGGCGACAATGGCGCCGGCAAGTCGACGCTCAGCAAGGTGCTGTCCGGCGCCATCATTCCCGACAGCGGCACCATCGAGATCGACGGCGAGATCGTCCATTTCACCTCGCCCGCCGACGCGCGTGCCGCCCGGGTCGAGATGGTCTACCAGGACCTGTCGCTGTGCGACACCGTTGATGTGGCCGGCAACCTGTTTCTGGGGCGCGAGCCGCGCCGCCGCATTCTCGGCATACCCTTTCTCGACAAGGCCGACATGCACCGGCAGGCCCGAGCCATGCTCGACCGGCTCGGCATTGTCATCGCCGATACCCGCCTCAAGGTGGAGAACCTCTCCGGCGGCCAGCGCCAGTCGATTGCCATCGGCCGGGCTGCGTCCTTCGCACCGCGCGTGCTGATCATGGACGAGCCGACCGCCGCTTTGGCCGTGGCCGAGGTGGAAGCGGTGCTGGAGCTGATCCGGACCGTCAGCGCCGCAGGCGTTTCGGTCATCCTCATCACCCACCGGCTGCAGGATCTGTTTCTGGTCTGCGACCGCATCCAGGTGATGTACGAGGGCCGCAATGTGGCCGAGCGTCTGGTCAGCGAGACCACCATCGAGGAAATCGTCAACCTGATCGTCGGCCGCAAGTTCACGGCGCGATCTGCCCGCAGGGCCCAGGACGCGGAGCTGGCACCATGAACCAGGGAACCTCTTCCGGCGACGTCCGTGCCGCTTCGCTGCCGAGCGAGCGGCGGCTGCTCAAGCACAGCCTGCTCACCGAGCTCGCCGGCAACAGCGTCATTTCCATCGCTGCCTTCTTTGCTGTGGTCTGCGTGGTGTTCTCGCTCGGCACCGACGCCTTTCTGACCTCGGCGAACCTGCTCAACGTGGTCCGCCAAGCTGCGCCGTTACTGATCGTTTCGGCGGCCATGACCTTCGTGATCACCACCGGCGGCATCGATCTGGCCGTCGGCTCGGTGGTGGCGATCACCGCGACGCTTTCGGCAGTCTTCCTGCAATGGGGCCTGCCCTGGCCGCTGGCCGTGCTGGCGCTGCTGGGGATCGGCGCGGCCATCGGCGCCCTGCAAGGCTTCTTCGTCGCCTTCGAGCGCATCCCCGCCTTCATCGTCACGCTGGCGGGCCTGTCGGTGATCCGCGGCATCGCGCTCCTGATCACGGGCGGCTATTCCATTCCCATCGATCCGGAGAGCAGTTTCAACCTGATCGGCCGCGGCCAGATCGGCCCGATCCCGGCGCCGGTGGTAATCGCCTGCCTGTTCATCGTGCTGGCCAACGTGGTCTATGGCGCCACCACCTTCGGTCGCTATGTCACCGGTGTCGGCGCCAATGCCGAGGCGGTCCGCCGCGCCGGCGTCAACACGCGTCTCGTGTTGCTGAAAGTCTACATCCTCTCGGCAACGGCGGCGGCGCTGGCCGGCATCGTCATCGCCGCGCGCCTCGGGTCTGGGTCGGCCAACTCGGGCCAGGGTTTCGAACTCGACGTCATCGCGGCCGTCGTGCTCGGCGGCACCAGCCTGTTCGGCGGGCGCGGTTCGATCATCGGCACCCTACTCGGTGCGCTGACCGTCTCGGTGATCGCCAACGGGCTGATCCTCGCCCATCTGTCGCCCTTCCTGACGCCCATCGTCACCGGCACCATCATCCTGGTGGCCATCTGGCTGAACTTCCGCCTGTTCCCGGCGGCGACGCGCACGAGGTAGTCATGGACCATCTTTTCACCAAGGCGCAGGCGCCGCGCCACCCCATCGGTGTGGCGAGCAGTCAGGCCATGACGGTTCTGGGGCCGGTGCCGGTGGCCGACCTCGGCGTTACCCTGATGCATGAGCATATCCTGCTTGACGGCGCCAAGTCCTGGCGCTGCCCCTGCGACATCGACGCCGAAGAGCGGGCGATCTCCGAGCAGCCCGTGTCGATCGAGGCCATCGGCGAGCTGCGCATGAACCCCTATCTCAGCCGCGACAATGTCTCGCTCGACGACGTCGATCTCGCCCTCAAGGAACTCAAGCGCTTCCAGGCCTTTGGCGGTGCCACCGTGGTCGATGCCACCAATATCGGCATCGGCCGCGACCCCGAGGCGCTGGCCCGCATCGCCCGCCTGTCCGGCCTGCGCATCATCATGGGCACCGGTTTCTACCTCGAACACACCCATCCCGACTGGCTGAAGGCCATGGATGTGGAGGCGGTGACCGAATATATCGTCAACGACGTCGGCGGCGGGAAGGAACAGCCGCCGATCATCGCCGGCATCATCGGCGAGGTTGGCGTTTCAAAGGACTTCACCGCCGAGGAAGCCAAGTCGCTGCGTGCCTCGGCCCGGGCGGCCCGGCTGACCGGCGTGCCGCTGACCATCCATCTGCCCGGCTGGGAGCGGCTGGCGCACAAGGTGCTCGACATTGTCGAGGAGGAAGGCGCCGATCTCCGCCATACCATCCTCTGCCACATGAATCCCAGCCATGACGACTTTACCTATCAGGACAGTCTCGCCCGACGCGGGGCCTTCCTGGAATATGACATGATCGGCATGGACTATTACTACGCGGACCAGGACGCCCAGTCGCCGTCCGACGAGGAGAACGCCCGCGCCATCGCGCGGCTGATCGATGCCGGCCATGCCGACCGCCTGCTCATGTCGCAGGACGTGTTCCTCAAGATCATGCTGACCCGCTACGGCGGCTTCGGCTACGGCTATATCCTCAAGCACTTCCTCCCGCGACTGAAACGCCACGGGGTCGATCAGGCGGCCATCGACCGCATGCTGATCGACAATCCCCGGTCCGTCTTCGCGGCCTGACCCTTTCCCTACACGGAGCCATCATGACCAAGAAAGTCCTCCTCGCCGGCGAGTCCTGGGTGTCGACCGCGACCCATATCAAGGGCTTCGACCAGTTCCCCACCGTCACCTTCCATACCGGTGCCGACGCCCTGCTGGCCGCACTGAAGGGCGGCCCGTTCGACGTGCGCTTCATGCCGGCCCATGAGGCACAGCGCGACTTTCCCCAGACCATCGAGGCCCTGTCGGACTATGACGCGGTGATCCTGTCCGATCTCGGTGCCAACACGCTGTTGCTGCACCCCGACACCTGGATCCATTCCAAGACCACGCCCAATCGCCTGAAGCTCATCCGCGAGTATGTGCGCGGTGGCGGCGGCCTGCTGATGTTCGGCGGCTACTATTCCTTCCAGGGCATCAACGGCGGCGCCCGCTATCACAAGACCGCCGTCGAGGAGGTGCTGCCGGTCACCTGCCTGCCGGTCGACGACCGCGTCGAGGTGCCCGAAGGCTTCACGCCGGTGGTGACCGGGGCGGCCGACCATCCGATCCTCAAGGGCCTCGGCGGCGACTGGCCGGTGCTGCTCGGCTTCAACGAGGTGACGGTCAAGCCCGGCGCCGAAGTGCTGGCGACGGTGACGGGCGAATATGGCTCGCTGCCGCTGCTGGTCACCGGCACATATGGCAAGGGCCGCACCGTCGCCTGGACCTCGGACGTCGGGCCCCATTGGCTGTCGCCCGATTTCGTGGCCTGGCCCGGCTACAAGCCGCTGTTCGAGCAGATGCTGGCCTGGGCCACTGGGGCCTGAGCCCACGCAGGTTCCGGAAAGCTGTCCCACGGATTTCCGACCGGAATCTGCTTAAGGTCCAGCCAGACACGCAACAGGAAAGGCAATGCCAAACCATGGTCGGCTTGAGGATCAACGCCGAGCGCCTCTTGTCGCGCCTCGATGACTTCGCTCGCCTTGGAGCGACGGTCGGCGGCGGGGTCAACCGCCCTGCCCTCGGCCCCGAAGATCGTCAGGCTCGGCGGCTTCTGGCCGATCTTGGCCGGGCGCGCGGCTTTGCGGTGGCGCAGGATGCCATCGCCAATCTCTTCCTGCTCCGGTCCGGCGGAGCCAGCGGCGCGCCTTTCCTGATCGGCAGCCATCTGGACAGCCAGCCGACCGGCGGCCGCTTCGACGGCGCGCTGGGCACACTCACGGCCTTCGAAGTGCTTGAAGCGCTTGAAGATGCGGGCGTGGCGACGTCCATGCCGATCGAGCTCGTGTCCTGGACCAATGAGGAAGGCAGCCGCTTTGCACCCGGTGCCATGGGCTCGCAGGCTTTTGCGCTCGGCGCCATTCCCGAGGACTGGCAGGCGATCCTCGCCCGCGATGGCGCACCGCTAACCGGCGAACTCGAAGCCACGCTGGCAGCGCTGGCTGATGTGCCCCTGCGCCCCCTCGGCCAGCCGATTGCCGGTTATCTTGAACTGCATATCGAGCAAGGCCCCTCGCTGGAGGCCGCCGGCATCCCCATCGGGGCTGTCACCGGCGTTCAGGGAACGCGCTGGCTGGAGGTCGTCATGGAGGGCGCCGTGGCCCATGCCGGCACCACCGCGGCAACCTTCCGCCGCGATCCGGTGGTTGCCGCCGTGTCCGCCATCCACGCCCTGTCGTCGGTCATGGCGGAGGATCCCGAGGCACGGCTGACGGTCGGGCGCCTCGAAGTAACGCCCGGATCGGTCAATACCATCGCTGGGCGGGTCGCCTTCTCGGTCGACCTGCGCCATCGCGACCTCGACAGGCTTGTAGCCTTGGAACAGACCGTGCGGACAGCCTGCGAGGCCTTCGCGTCCGACAATCGTTGCCTGTGCCAGATCACGCGTACACTGGATCTGCCACCCGTGTCCTTCGACGAACGGCTGGTCGATCTCGTCGAGCAAGCCGCCGGCAACCTGGGCAAGCCTGTGCGGCGCCTGACGTCCGGTGCCTTCCACGACGCGCTGTTCATCGCCCGCCTCGCCCCGGCAGCCATGATCTTCGTGCCCTGCCGCAATGGCGTCAGCCACAGCGAAGCCGAGTATGTGGAGCCCGAACACGTGATCGCCGGCGCCCAGACGCTGCTGGAGGCAACCCTGCTGGCAACGGGGACGAGCGTCATCGCCCCCTCTCGTCCGTCAACAAGATGAGCATGCTGCGGAGAGATGAGAAAGAACCTGATCCGCTCCGGTATCTGGCGTTTGTGAGGCTGGAAATCCGGAGCATTCCGGCAAACTCCACGCCCCGCTGGAGAGCCAGTCTCTTTGCGCCGATTGACAACGACACGGCCAAGGCGTCGGCATTCGCTTGCTAGCTTTCAGTTCTCTCACGACATCTCCCCCCGGAGGCCGTGGAAACTCGATTTTCATTTGCCGGCTCTGCGGGTGAAACAAATTAGCAATGGGCGTTGAGACCTGGATTGCAGCACCAGCGCAAGCGCAAAGGTCGCCGACGCACAGGGGCACTTGATCAATCGTAAGTTCCTGTGTTTACGCGTGAACTTCTAGACAAGGCATATATCTCGTTGCGACTGGCTTCCCCACCAGTGATGCGCCTTCACACCTTCCACACGAATTAGTTACCAGCCTGAGTATCATGAGCTCTTTTTTGACATTCTGCTTCATTTCTGGGCTTTTTATGCTACCCGCAGCCGGGAAGACACGAGAAATGCTGAAATGTTTCTATGTGACCCGCTCAGTGACGTTTGGTAAATCTTATCGCCCTGTTGCCAAAGCCGGAGATTGAAACTACTCTGGCCGCGGATTTTGGATCTACAGCCATTTTCGGCGAAATTGCTTGCACTTTTCGAATTGGAGGCGTCATGCGCAAAATTGGGACCTTCCTCGCGTCGACCGCACTTGTTTTCGCGACACTCAGCCTGGCACATGCGACGGCCGCTTCGCCCCCCAAGGTCGATGTGAAGGCGCTCGTCGATGTGATCAAGTCGTCTCCGACCTCAGACGCGTCAGTGGACGCTTTGAAAAAGCTTCAGGCGGCTGCGGACGGCGGCAATGCCGGTGCGCTCTACATGCTCGGCGATCTTTATGCCCGCGGCGGTGTCGTGCAGGTGGACGGCCCGAAGGCGCTGGACCTTCTGCAAAAGTCGGCCGATGCCGGCAATGTCAGCGCCTATGTCCGAATGGGCGAAGTCTATCGCGATGGCCTTGGTGTACCCGCCGACGGTGCAAAGGCCGCCGAAGCTTTTCAGAAGGCAGCGGATGCAGGGAATATCTACGGCAAGCTCAGCCTCGGCCAGTTGCTGGTCAAGGGCCAGGGCGTCGCTGTTGATGTGTCCAAGGGCATGCCTCTGATTCAAGAGGTGGCCGACAGCGGCAACGCAAACGCGCTCTACATGCTGGGCGATCTTTATACTCGCGGCGGCGCTATTCCCGTGGATGGAACAAAGGCTGTCGAGCTGCTGCAGAAGGCCGCCGACGCCGGCAACGCAAGCGCGTTTGTCCGCCTGGGTGAGGTTTACCGTGACGGCCTTGGAGTGCCGGCCGACGGCGCCAAGGCCGCGCAAGAGTTTCAGAAAGCGGTGGATGCCGGGAACATCTATGGCCAGCTCAGCCTCGGCCAGTTGCTGGTCAAGGGCCAGGAGGGCGTACCGGTTGACGCCAACAAGGGCATTGCGCTGATCCAGCAAGTGGCCGACACCGGCAACCCGAATGCGCTCTACGTGCTGGGCGACCTGTATACTCGCGGCGCGGTCGTGCCGGTGGATGGTGCTAAGGCGGAAGCCTATCTGCAAAAGGCGGGTGCGGCTGGAAACCCGAGCGCCTATGTGCGTCTTGGTGAAGTCTACCGCGACGGCCTCGGCGTGCCGGCCGACGGCGGCAAGGCTGCCGACGCGTTCCAGACGGCTGCCGACGCCGGCAACGTCTACGGCAAGCTCAGCCTCGGCCAGATGCTCGTCAAGGGACAGGGTGTTCCGGTCGACGCAGGCAAGGGACTGTCGCTCATTCAGGAAGTGGCCGACGCCGGCAACATGAATGCCGTCTATGTCCTTGGCGACCTCTACACGCGTGGCGGAGCCATTCCGGTGGACGGTCCGAAGGCCATCGATCTCCTGCAAAAGGCTGCGAATTCCGGCAATGCCAGCGCCTATGTGCGCATGGGCGAGATCTATCGCGATGGCCTCGGTGTCACCGCTGATGGCGCCAAGGCCGCCGAAGAGTTCCAGAAGGCGGTCGATGCCGGCAACATCTACGGCAAGCTCAGTCTCGGTCAGCTGCTGGTCAAGGGACAGGGCGTCGCTGCAGATACCGAAAAAGGCATGGCGCTGATTGCGCAGGTTGCCGATACCGGCAACCCCAATGCGCTCTATCTCCTGGGTGATCTTTACACGCGCGGCGGCGCAATTGCGATCGACGGACCGAAGGCAATCGAGTTGTTGCAAAAGTCGGCTGACGCTGGAAACTCGAGTGCATTCGTCCGCATCGGCGAAGTCTACCGAGACGGCATTGGCATCCCGGCCGATGCCACGAAGGCAACCGAAGCGTTTCAGAAGGCAGCGGACACCGGAAGCATCTATGGCAAGCTCAGCCTCGGTCAGCTCTTGATCAAGGGACAGGGAGTGCCCGTGGATGCCGAGAAGGGCGTCTCGCTGATCCAGCAGGTTGCCGATACGGGCAACACCAATGCCCTCTACATTCTGGGCGACATCTACACGCGCGGCGGTGCCGTACCCATGGACGGTGCAAAGGCTATCGACCTGTTGCAGAAGTCCGGCGAAGGCGGCAATGCGAGCGCATATGTTCGACTGGGTGAAGTCTATCGCGACGGTCTCGGCGTAACCATCGACGGCGCCAAGGCGGCGGAGGCGTTCCAGAAGGCGGTGGACGCCGGAAACGTCTATGGCAAGCTCAGCCTTGGCCAGATGTATGTGAAGGGTCAGGGCATTGCAGTCGACACCGACAAGGGCATCGCACTGATCCAGGACGTTGCCGACAGCGGCAACACGAATGGTCTCTACATTCTGGGCGATCTCTATAGCCGCGGCGGTGCCGTGCCCGTCGACGGCCCCAAGGCGATCGATCTGTTGCAAAAGTCGGCCGATGCCGGCAATGCCAGCGCGTATCTGCGCCTCGGCGAAATCTATCGCGACGGGATTGGCGTGCAGGCCGATGGAGCCAAAGCGGCCGAACTGTTCCAGAAGGCCGCTGATGCCGGCTCCAAGTCGTCCTATACCAGCCTGGCGGACGCGGCCTTGCAAGGCATCGGCCAGCCGCGCGACGGCGAGAAGGCCATTTCGCTGCTCGAACAGGGCATTGCCAAGGGCGACATGAGCGCAACGCTGAAACTCGCCGACGTGCTCTACAATGGCGAGTATGTGCAGGCGGACCAGAAGCGGGCCGTGCAGCTCTACGAGCAGGCATCCGATCAGGGCAACACCACGGCGCGTTACCAGCTGGCGATCATCAATCGCGATGGCGGCAAGGGCATTCCGAAGAATCCCAAGCTCGCGATCGCCCTGCTCACGCAGAACGCCGACGCCGGGCACGGCGCCAGCCTGCTGGCCCTGGCGGATGGACATCTCAATAACCGCTTCGGTTCGTCGTCGAGCGCCAAACTCGGCATTGCCTCGCTGCGCAAGGCTCAGGACATGGGCATTGAAGGCGCAGCCCCCATGCTGGCCAATGCCTACCTCAGCGGTCAGGGCGGCCTTGCCAAGACACCGCGCCAAGCCATCAAGATCCTCACCGAAGCGGCAGATGCCGGCAATCGCCAGGCGGCTCGCACCCTGGTGTCGCTCTATCGAAACGGGCGTGGGGACGTGGTTCGCAAGTCACCGGATACAGCGGCGCGCTTGCTTGACCGCTATGCCACGGCCTTCGACCCGAACAGCCTTGCACAGGAGAAGGTGCTGATCGAGGCAGCGTCGGCGACAGGCACCAAGGCTTATGCCGAAGTGTCCAAGCATGTCTGGCAAGCGCCAGTGTCGCTGCAGCCCGGCATCCTGAATGCCATGCGCTGGGCCAACGAAAATGCCTTCGTCTACGCGTTGCAGGACAAGATGAAGGCTGCGGGCATCTACAAGGGACCGCTCAATGGTCTACTCACCTCGGCCACCATCAAGGCATTGTCCACCCTGTGTGATCAAGGCCCGGCGGGTGATCGCTGCCGCCTCGGTCCGTTGAGCAACGGCGCCGTGCGCGTGCTGGCCATTCAGGCGCAGACGGCGGCAATGTAATCTCCCCTGCAAATCCGCAGGCGGTGTTGTGAAAAGCAAAGCGCCGGAGAGGTGGACCTCTCCGGCGCTTTGTCTTTTGTGCTGGTTGCATGCCCTGTCTTGATGAGGCCGGCTCGCCTTAGAGCGCTTTCCGACCTGACGGAATCGTCAGGTCGACAAGAAATCGCTCCAGATTCAAGAGTTTGAGCAGCCGCTTTTCGATCATGTTGGTTCAACATGATCGGCGGGTGCTCTAGAGCGCGTGCCCAAATTGTCGGATCACGACGGGCTCTGACCCACCTTCTCGCCAAAGCGGCGCTGAGCAACATGATAGCTGTAGACCAGGATCAAGACATAGGTCCCCGACGCGGCCAATCGTGCCAAGGCGGCACCGATCGGGCCCAAATAGGCACCGGCGGGAACACCGACAATCAGCGCCGTCGCGCAAACGATGGCCGCGATCTTGAGCAGAAACTTCGTGTCGCGATTGGCGAGATAATAGCGATTGTAGACGTCGCCCATGCCATTGAGGATGGAGCCTATTCCCAGGAGCTGCGCCGGGATGGTGACGGACGCAAAGCGCTCACCGTAGAGTATGTGAATGGCGAAGGGCACGAGAAGGCAGAATCCGATCGTGATGGCAAGCGACACTGCCCAGGCCAAGGGAATGACCTTGTCCGGGAAACCCCAGGCTCCAGGAAGACGACTGAAATAGGCGGTACCAACGGCGCTTGGCAGCAGTGTCAGCGGCGCAGTAACCGTTACGGCCAGTGAGAAGACCGCGACGTCTGCCGGCGACTTCAGGCCCTGAAGTACGAAGATGCCCGATTGGGCCGTAAGCGCAGCCAGAAACGAGCCCCAGTAGACGTTGAGCCCAAGACCTCTGTTTTCCTTGAAAAGATAGGCAAAGCCAATGCGATCGGGCTTCAGCGATATCCCGTTCCTGGAGATCAGGATCCAGACCACCAGCCCCTGCGACAGAAAATACAGCGTGGCGCACAGCGGCGCGTTGAGTGGCAGCGACAGAAGTCTCGAGCCACCTAGCAACAGCAGAAAGAGAGCTGTGGGCGCCGCGTTCAGCACCGCAAGGCCGAGAAAATTGCCGCTGGCGCGCAGCACTTCCTGCAGCAGAAGCGGCCAAGCCATGGCGCTTCCCAGGAAGGCGGCTGCAACAATCCAGAAGCTGAGAGCGTCCGGCCACTCGGAGACGAGCAGTACGCCGCCCACACAGACGGAACAGGCGACGGCGATCATCCAGGCCTGTGTACTGGCACCGCGCGCCACCAGAGTCCGAAACGTTCGCCCCCCCTTTCCGGCCAACAGCGTGCCAGCGGAAGAGAAGAGCCCCAGGGTCAACGCACTGGTGAGGACTGTCACGCAACTGATGACAAAACGGTATTGTCCCAGATCTCTTTCCGTCATCAACCGTGCAGTGAAGCTGCTCGACGCAAGTCCAAAGACGAGCGCCATCATCAGAGACCCGTAGATATACAGAACGCCGCGCCTTACACTGCCGGAATGTTTTTGTCTGGTCATGAAACTGGGAACTCACTTGACCCGGGCCAATAAAGGCCATCACACATGATTGCGCATCCAGCGCACAAGCAAAACCAAATATCCTTAATCAGATGCCCTTCCAAATTTCCGAATGTAGTGCTCTCTCTTGGCCGATTCACTCAAGCTTTTTGTTCGATCTACATTTTTCATAGTCTTCGACTTATATTCTTCCAAACTGCGTATAACCTTCGCCGGGACCCCCGCAGCAACACAGTTTGATGGAATATCTTTCGCTACAACAGAACCCGCGCCAATCACTACGTTATCCCCAATAGTGACTCCCGGAAGGACTATAGCTCCGAAACCAATAAAAACGTTGTTGCCAACCCGAATAGGGCGCACGAGATCGATTTCCGGCTCTTCATCGCGGAAGACCCAAACGCTGCCATCATGCGTCAGAAACTGAACTTTCGTCGCGCTGACATGATCTCCCAATGTCACGAGATAGGGCTCTGTGGAAAAGTCCGCCCCTAGCAATCGACAATCTTTTCCTATCGTGACGCCAAGCTTTCGCGCATACCGAACCGGGTCTCTATGCTTTTGATACATTGCGACAAATCGTTTCAGGATTCCCAGCATCACAACTGCACTCCAATCCGAGACCTACACTCACCCAACGAAAACAACCCAGTAAACTCGAGATGTATACTTTCGTCTAAAATTAAAACAAATGTAATTTCAGAAGAAATCGTTTAGCGCCTTGCCATACAAAGATACATCAAAATTGTCCTTTGCAACTCGGCGCCCGTTCTCACCGACATCTGCACTTGCCTCATCACTTAATGCGCGTCGAATGGCGGCACCGTAAGCATCCAAGGTTACTGACTCCGCGATATAGGCTGTCTCGCCATCGCGAAAATAGCGCGTTACATCCGCAACATTAGTCGTAACGATTGGACGTGATGAAAAAAGATACTCGCCGATCTTGGTAGGAAAACGAGCGGCCGACTGGACATCCTCAAACAATGGAATGAGCAAGGCCTTGGCTTCGCAGTAGAGTTGCAGGAGGTCCTTGCGATCGAGATAGCCAAGCAGTGTGACATTCTGCTGGAGTCCCTTGGCGGCAATCCAGTCCACCAACGCCTTCCACTCCGGATGCCCCTCGCGGTAACCGGTCAGCATCAGCTTGCAATCGGGATGGGTAGGCCAGACCTTCTCCATTGCTTCGATGATGAAGCGCATCGTGGAGGCGTAGGCTATGGCGCCCGAAAAGACGACATAGTTCTTGGGCGGTTCGGGCGTTATATCCTTGAACTCCTCACCCGATGCGAGGATGGGGATCTGGAGGATCTTGTAGCCTTCACGACGATGGGCCGTGTCTTCGCGAGCCCATTTGGCCAACAGATCGGAGATGACAACTGCACCGTCGGTACCTGTCAAAGGCGATAAGCGCGAGAACCATTTCTTGTTCTCCATTAGGGCCCAAGGACGCTCGTTGACCTCGATGTAAACGGGGATTCCGCGAAGCCATGCAGCGGCAGTCGCGAGGTAGTTCAGCGCTGTAGGGCCACTCAGATCATATCCAAGAAATACGGCAGGATACTCAGTCGCCTTGTTAAGTGTCAGTATTCGCCATGCTGTCAGGCAATGACTCCAAGCATCGACAAAGCGACGCACAATAGCCGAAGTTGGACGCACAGTGCGGCCAGATGTGTACTCGTAGTCGACACCTTCGAAGTGGCCGCGGACATCCTTGTTCACCACTCGGTTCGGTGCCTCAGTGGTACCCACAGTAAGCAGTGTAACGCGCGCGCCCACCGAGGCAAGGGCCGCACCGATCCTCCGGATACGGTCCGCGGTCGCCATGCCATTGGGGAACCCAACGCCTCGACGAACCAGCACCACGTGCTTGCGCTTGTTCTCTGCTGCCGACATCCGACTTTTCCTGTGAACTGCGGACCACGCGGCTGCGGTACGAGCCGCTGTGGCCTCTGACCTGAAATTGCAAAACTCGGCGCCCTGCGCTTAGCCGAGCGGCGATGACCTGTTTCGATCGCAACAAATCCAGCGGGCTTGAGAACACCCGCCACGCCGGTGAACCTGCTCGGCGCAATGATCCGCCTGAGTCGCTGCCGCGGTCGATCGCTCTCCATCAAGCCTTGACGGTGGGGAACCAATGCCCGCTGCAGACTGGGAAAGCGGCACCGATCACGCCTGTGACCGTATCCACTCGACCGTCAGCTTGTTGCCCTGCTGGCGGCTATAAGGCAACACGTTGCCCATCAGTTCGGGCAATGGCGACATGTCATGGACGTTGTTGGTGGTCATGTTGTTCAGGCGGAAGGAGGTCATGGGAAACCGGAGGCCGGCCTTCTGAACCACATCGCCAACCAGGCCCAGCCCCTGAAACACCAGCTTGGGCACTCGAGGCACACGATAGGGGACGAACTCGGCGATCTCGTCGGCCCACTCGCGGATCACGTAGCCCGGCCAGTCGCCAAGATAGATCGCCCTCCCCTTCAGCGCCTCGGCATGATCAAGGATCGTCGACATCTGGGCAATGGCATTGCCAACATAACCGTAGGTCTTCTGAGTGCTGTCGCCGGCGATATGCAGATAGCGCTTCGAAAGAACAACCTTGAAGAAATCGGCGTATGGAACACCAAACCAGGGGCCCCAGATCGATGTGGGCCGCGCAATCACCCAAGGGTAGGATGGGTTGGCGGCACGCACGATCTGCTCGCCGATCACCTTGCTCTCGCCGTAGACAGTGTGAGGCTGGAAGTCGAGGTCGGACGTCGGGCGGTATCCCGGACGGCAGACATACATGGATGAAGTGAAGATCGCCGGTCCGCCAAAGCCGATCGCGTCCAGCCCCTCCAGCAGGCGCGAGACGCCGTCCGTGTTGGCCGAATAGTCCGGCATGGTCTTGCCGTCGAGATCGGTGCGCGCGGCAAGATGAATGACCGCGTCCGGCCGGAAGGCTTTGAGAAGACTGGTCAGCGCAGCCCCGTCGCGGATGTCGCCCGCCTGCCAGACGCTCCGGTGCGAGCTTATCTTCGGGTCAGCCAAATCAACGCTCGCCACGGCGACATTGCTGCTCTTGCGGAGTTCTTCAATCAGGTTTGTGCCGATGAAGCCCGAGCCACCGGTGACCAGGATGCGGTTGAAACTCACGCTACCATCTCCCTATAGATCGCCTCGTAGCCACGGGTCATGACCTGGGCATGGAAGAGAGTTTGAAAATTCCGGCGAATGCTTGCCCGAACCTCGTCGGTGTCTTGCTGCATCAGGCTCTGGAGGCCGGCAAGCAGGCTCGCGTCCGACAGCGGGTCAAACATGCAGCCGACAAAGCCTTGACACTTCTGAATGACAAATCGATGAGACGGGATGTCAGAGAGGAGACTGGGCATTCCCACCGACATTGTCTCCAGCAGGGTATTGGCCAAGCCTTCCGTCGACGACGGCGAAACATAGAAGTCGCAGGCAGCAAGGAAGGGCCGGATATCCTTGTGAAATCCCATCAGGTGAATGCGAGGGCTCGCCACCTTGGCAATCCGTTCTTCCTCCGGTCCGGCCCCGACCACCACGAGATCAACGTCAGCAGGGTTCACCCTGGCAAAGGTCTCCGCAAGTTCGCCGATCCGCTTCTCGCCGGACAGGCGCCCCACCGACAACAGGTAACGGCGCCGAGGGTCAAGCCCCAACTGGGCGAGTGCCTCGTTGCGGCTGCCGTAGCCGTCGAGGCTCATGGGCTCGATGCCGTTGTTGACGGCAGGAAAGCTGTAGCCCCGCTTCTCAAGATACTCGGCGGCAACACTGTCTGCACAGGCGATCGGCTTGTCGATGAAGCGAAGCGCGACATTCGATCCCGCCGTGATCACCGGGCCTTTCACCGGACCGTGGATCACGCGGTACTGTACGTCGGGATAGACATGGACCGTGTAGGCTGTCTTGACGCCGCGCACGCGGGCGGCGGCGAGAAAGAACAGGCTTCGCGGACAATGGGAATGGGCGATGCGGAAGGCACCGGTCCTCAGAAGATCACGCAAGGCCTTGAAACGACCGAAAGCGCCCTGAGCGCTGGCAGCAAGCGGGTACACAGGTACTCCCAGCGTCTGAAACTCGGACAACAACGAGTTTTCCTTCTCTGCCGTGAATGTGGCGACCGCTGGCGCAAAGCTGTTTCGATCCAGATTGCGCACCATGTTCAACAGAACACGGGTCGGCCCCTCATTTGCGAGCGAGGAAATCGTATATAAAATCTTGATCGGCTCAGAGGCAGTCATGATATACCTGAAGAAATTCAGACGCCATTCGCGGCAAGCTGAAGCGTGTCGTAATTGTATTGGCCGATGCTTCGCCTAAAACCTTGCGCAGGCCCGGGTTGACACACAGTAGTTCAAGCTTGTCGGCAAGCGCTGTCGGATCGTGCGGAGGGACCAGGAAACCGGTCTCGCCATCCGCGATGATCTCGGGCGTGCCGCCGCCATCGGTGGCCACGACCGGCTTGCCCTGTGCCATCATTTCCATGAGCGCATTTGAAATGCCCTCCGCATGAAACACAGGATCCGTACAGAGTGCGCCGATGTCTATGCCAGCAATGAAGGCGTCGATGTTCTTGATGAAGCCGGTGAAGGTGACACTCCCGGCGCACTTGGCTTCAGCGTAGGCTTGCAGCACTTCAAGATCTGCGCCCTGCCCGGCCACGAAGGCCTCGAAATCGACACCACGCGCCTTCAGGATGGCCAGAGCGTCGATATAGGTGCGGTAGTCCTTCTGCCGATCCAAGCGGCCGATCATGGCAATACGGGTTGCCGATCCCGTGCGTGATGCTGGCACGACGGCTTTCAGACGCGCCTCGTCATAGCCGTTGTGGATCACGACGCGCTTCTGGAGCGGCGTACCATAGGCGTCATGCCCGGCCTTCGAGTTGCCGACAATCTTCTTGCAGAGCAGGAAGCCCATGCGCATGGCGATCCAGTTGACGGAAATGGGACGCGCGGGCTTGGCGTCGACCACAAATGCGCCAAGGCAAGGGAGCCTCAAGGCCGCGCATACAGGCGCAGCATAGAACACGCTCATGTAGGACCAGGGATTGACGATGCAGGGCCCCATTTTCTTCAGGATCGCATGGAGCTTTGGGAAAACGCTGAAGTCGCGGTTGCTGCTTCTGTCGATCTTGATGACCTCGACGTCCAGGTCGTAAACCTCGGGGTAGTCGACGCGGTCATCGAGCAATATGAGCGTTATGTCCCGCACACCCAATCGGTTCAAACCAGCGATGAGTTGAACAATTCGACGCTCACGGCCACCACCCCAAAGCATATCATTGATGATGACAATCTTCATCGTATGCGCATTAACTTCCATCAAGACACTGCCACCATTTTAGGCCGCTCAGATCGAGCCTCTGCTTCGCCTCCGAAGAATGCAAAGCACCACAAGGCCAAGAATACCGGGTGTTCGATGAGCGAATAACTGACGGACACCATGAAAATATAGAGCGTCAACATCACAGGGCTTCCGGCGCCGAACTTTCGGCTCAGGCTGCGGGAGCTCGTGACTGTGGCCCACGCAAAGAACGCGAAACCGAATGTACCAAAACGCGCGAAAATCTTGCCTATGCCAGAGATGGAGACGATGTTGAGCGCGTCTTGCCGCACCAGCATTGCGTCGTCCTCTCCCCCATATCCCGTCATCGGGTAGCGAAGGTAGTCCGAGAAATCGAGCTGGAATGACAGGAAGCGTTGGGCTGCCAAAGGTTCAGCCACATTCCAGTCTTGCGAGGCGCTGTAAGCCAGATCATTGAGATTCTGCGCCCACAGTTCCTCAATCTTGCTTTGCATGAAGGGCAAGGAGATGAGGCCGACAACAACCGCTGCCGCCGCGGCAGGAAACAGGACGAGGCGAGCCGCACCTGGAATGTCATGCCACAGCTTGAAGACGATCAGTATCATCAGGATGCTGAAGCCGGTGGTTGACTGCGACGAGACCAACGCTGCGAGCAACACCCAGGCCGCCGGGTTCCGCTTCAACGCAAAGCCGGTCCGGTAGAAGTTGGCCATCAATCCCAAACAGCACAAGACGGCGAAAGCGCCAGGCTCCCACGCAAAACCCGAGTTGCGCGGCAGGAAGGACTCGACGTGTTCGTTGATGAAAGATTGAACAAGTATGTAGGAGTCCACAATGCTGGCGTAGGGCTGCCCGACTGAAAAGCCGTGCAACGCCTGCTGTACAGCGCCACCGGTCAAGATGTTGGCTGACCAAATGGCAAGGCTGATGGCCGCAAACCGCGTGATCAAGTATTCCAGATGGATCAGAACACGCTCTTGCATCGCCTTTACAAAACAATAGGCAACCCAAAAATTGAGCGGATACAAAAGCAGATACTTCGGATGGATTGAACCAAACACAAAGGTCTGGGCTATAAACAGCGCCAGAAACCCACCAATGAGCAACGTGAAACGTCGCGAGATTGTCAGGCGATAGCGCAGAGTAATGAACGCTGCCAGCCCCGCAAGCAGGACCGGCATCAGGAGATTCTCCCAAGTCATTGACGAGCGCGCAAAGACGGTAACGCCAGTGGCGGAGTAGAGCAGAAAGCCGACCGCCGCTCTTTCAAAATACAGCGAGGACTTGCTTTTATCGGTCATAAGAACACACACCACTGTTCACGCCTGATCCCACTGACACTGTCACACTTTCGGCCAAGCATCCATTAATTCAAAAAGGAAACATAAATTCGGCTGAATGTGCCGTCTCTTCGGCTCCATAGCGCGACTTCAAATTCCGCAATTGTATCAATGGCATGGGAGTTTCGATAGCGGCGACCGGTCGACCATCTTCATTGGGCAACAAGTTGCAGGGACTTCAAAGCCGCCGGAGATGGGCCAGCCTTCGTCGGATCGAACCCTACGCAGCCTCCTCCCCGCCGGTCATCGCCCAAAAAGTGACTGCCAACCGCCGCCGCCCGCTCTTCGCTGGCGTGCATCATTGCTTGAGGCACGCGGATATCAACGCGAGGCTGATGGTCTTGTCCAAAGATCTCGCCAACCGGGACTGACGATCGTCCACCGCGGTCCGCGTCCGAGCCAGCTTGATACCTTCGGCAAGACCTGCGGAGTCGCCAGGTTGGGTGATCACCGCAGCGTCACCCAGGAACTCGGCCAGTTCGGTCTCCGGGTCGGCGGTCACGATGATGGACTTGCCGCTGGCCAGCATGCCCCCCAGCTTTGAAGGAAGCACCAAATCGGCCGCTCCCTTTTCTTGTGGCAAGGCGTGCAGATCAGCCATGTTCATGAACTCGTTGAGCCGCTCATAAGGCTGGAATGGAAGAAACTGCACGTTGGCTAGGTGGCCATAGCGCTTCTCCAGATCAGCCTTCACTGGCCCTTCGCCCGCAACAACGAACTTGATTTGGCGATCGTTCTTGAGGGCGTCTGCAGCGTCAAGCAGCACATTTAGTCCCTGCTTGGCACCGATGTTGCCGGAGTACAGCACCACATAGTCGTCTTGCTCGAACCCAAGCTCCTTGCGATAGCCGTTTTCGCCAGTCATTGGGTAGATATGGGAGAGATCCACCCAGTTGCGCGCTATGGTCAGGCGATCCTTGGCGACCCCTTTGGCCAAAAGCCCTTCCGCCATCCGGTTGGAAATGGTGATTACCTTGCTGAACCGACGCAAAGCTGCCCTTTCAAAGGCATAGCCCAACTTCTTGAGCCACGCTTTGGAGCCAAGATGGCCTACGGCAAACGCGGCATCAACCTCCAGATCCTGGACTTGGAGGACGGTCTTCGCACCGACAAGCCAGGCGGCAAATTGGGCTACGGGGGCGGCAAAAAGCGTCGGCTCGATGCAGAAGACGATCTGTGGACGCCGACGAAGGGTCTCGAACAGCACCACGGGTGCCGAGCAGAGAGCGAAGGACAATGGCGCAAACAGACGCCAGATGCCTGACATCTTGCGCCGCAGGAACAACGGCGTGCGACGGACACGCACGCCGTTTTCGATAGACGTGCCGTACCGGTTGGCAAACCCGTCCCTGACGACCCACCCCGGGTAATGCGGAGGGGTGGTCACCACTGTCACATCAGCACCCTCGGCCGAAAAATACTCGGCGATCTCGCCCGTGTACTTCCCGACACCGGCAATTTCGGGCGCATAGTTCATGCCATAGACAAGAATGCGGTATCCATCGAAAGACCCAACCGCTGCCGCCGAACTCAACGGCTCGACCATGTGAGCCATAACCGGAACTTGCTCTTCGCCGGTCTGTGTCACTGATGGGCTCCTGCCGGTCGCATTGTGGCGTTGCCAGCGAGGAAGGCGGCGTAGGCGCCGGCGATGCCGGTCCGCAGGTCGATCCTCGGCTTCCATCCGAGGCCGCGGATCTTGTCGGCGCTCATCAGCTTGCGCGGCGTGCCGTCGGGCTTGCTGAGGTCGTGGACGATCTCGCCCTTGAAGCCGACCACATCGCAGACCAGCTTCGTGAGGTCCAGGATGGACAGGTCCTCGCCCGAGCCGACGTTGACATGTTCAAAGTCGGAATAGACCTTCATCAGGTGCACGCAGGCGTCGGCGCAATCGTCCACGTTGAGGAACTCGCGCAAGGGCGTGCCGGTGCCCCAGACCACGATCTCCTTGTCGCCGCTGAGCTTGGCTTCGTGTGCCTTGCGGATCAGCGCCGGCATCACGTGGCTGGAGTTGAGGTCGAAGTTGTCGCCCGGCCCGTAGAGGTTGGTGGGCATGGCGGAGATGAAGTCGGCGCCATGCTGCTTGCGATAGGCCTGGCACAGCTTGATGCCGGCGATCTTGGCGATCGCGTACCACTCGTTGGTCGGCTCGAGCTCGCCGGTCAGCAAGGCGCTTTCCACGATCGGCTGCGCGGCGAACTTGGGGTAGATGCAGGACGAGCCCAGGAAGCACAGCTTCTCGACGCCTTCGCGGAACGACGCCTCGATGATGTTGGCTTCGATCATCAGGTTGTCATAGAGGAAGTCGGCCGGATAGCTGTTGTTGGCAAGGATGCCGCCCACCTTGGCTGCGGCCACGAAGACCGCGTCGGGCTTGGCCTTGGCCACCCAGGCGCGCACGCCGGCCTGATCCTTGAGATCGACCACGTCGCGGCCGGCGACGAGGACCTCACAGTTCTCCGACGCCAGACGTCGCACCAGGGCCGCGCCGACCATGCCCCGATGGCCGGCAACCCAGACCTTCTTGCCGTTGAGATCGTAGCTCATCGTCCCCCCTCCACGCTGACCGGGAGGTCGAGGCCGTGCTTCTTGAGCAGCGCATAGCGCCGGGCCGACTTGTGGTCTTCGCAGATCATCTCGCGGCACATGTCGCGCGCGGAGATCTCGGGAACCCAGCCCAGCTTGTCCTTGGCCTTCTTGGGATCGCCCAGCAGCGTCTCCACTTCCGACGGGCGGAAGTAGCGCGGATCGATGCGGACGATGACGTCCCCGACTTTCAGCGCCGGCGCCATGTCGCCGGTGATCGCGGTCACGACACCGATCTCGTCGACGCCGGTGCCCTTGAACTCGATGGTGATGCCGAGGTCTTCACCGGCCCAGGTGATGAACTCGCGGACCGACTGCTGCACGCCGGTGGCGATGACGAAGTCTTCGGGCTTGTCCTGCTGCAGCATCAGCCACTGCATGCGGACATAGTCCTTGGCATGGCCCCAGTCGCGAAGCGAGTCGATGTTGCCCATGTAGAGGCAGGGCTCGAGGCCCATGGCGATGTTGGCAAGGCCGCGGGTGATCTTGCGGGTGACGAAGGTCTCGCCGCGGCGCGGGGACTCGT
>NZ_JAKJIC010000030.1 GCF_021864535.1 Oryzibacter oryziterrae | reverse complement strand
CGAGAACAGCAACCGCGAGGAGACGATCTACTCGTCCAAGGCGGTCGGCGAGCCGCCGTTCATGCATGGATGCGCGGTGTTCTCGGCGATCTTCGACGCCGTCGCCAGCCTGCGTCCCGGTGTAGTGCCGCCGCTCGATGCCCCGGCCACGCCGGAAGCCATCATGCGCGCCGTCGGCTACATGCGCCACGCCGAATGAGACCAGAACCATCCGGGGCCAATCTCCCGGATGGTCAACCGCCCATCAGGTCGATAAGATGCCTCCGACCATGTCCGGGAGGCCCCAATGTTGAAGTCCTTGTCGCGCTTGATGCTTTGTGCTGCCGTGCTGCTGCCGATCGCCGGCTTGCCCGCTTGCGCCGACGATACCGCCGCCGCGGTGGCCCTGGGCGCCAAGGCCAACGGGCAGACGGTCAAGATCGCCGTCGGCAGCGAGATCAGCATCCTGCTCGATGAGAATGTGACGACCGGCTACAGCTGGGACGTGGTGAAGAGCGATCCGGCGCTGGTGTCGCTTTCCGGGCACGAGTCGCAGCCGGCGGCCACCCCGATGCCCGGCGCCCCGGGCAAGGTGCTGTTCCGTCTCAAGGCGATCGCCGCAGGCACCAGCGTGATCGAGCTCGGCTATCGCCGCCCCTGGGAAACCGGGGTGGCGCCGGTGGAGACATTTAGCCTGAACGTGGAAGCGAAGTGATCAGGCGCCGTCCAGCACCGACAGCACGTAGGCCATCAGCTGGGGATCGCGATAGTCGGCAATGGTGACGTTGGCGCCATTGGCGCGGGCTTCTTCGTCCGACAGCGAGGTGCGCAAGGCCACCGTGGCGATGCCGGCGCGGTGGGCAGCGGTGATGCCGGGAGGCGCGTCCTCGAAGGCCAGCGTCTTGGCGGCGGGGACTCCGAGCTTTTCAAGGCCGGTGAGATAGGGCAGCGGATCGGGCTTGCCGCGCGGCAGCTCGCTGCCGATGACAATGGCCGAGAAATAGTCGGCGATTCCAAGCGCAGCCAGCATGTCCTTGACGTTGGCCCGCGGCGCGTTGCTGACGACCGCCATGCCCATGCCGCGCGCCTTGGCCCAATCGAGAAAGTCCAGAAGACCGGGAATCGGCTTCAGCTTGCCGACGATCAGGCTGCGGAACAGGGCTTCCTTGTCGTCGGCGATCTTCGGATGCAGGCCGTCGTCCACATGCGAAAACAGATTGCGGCAGATGTT
Source organism: Oryzibacter oryziterrae (assembly GCF_021864535.1). Lineage (GTDB taxonomy): Bacteria > Pseudomonadota > Alphaproteobacteria > Rhizobiales > Pleomorphomonadaceae > Pleomorphomonas > Pleomorphomonas oryziterrae. The sequence goes on along the minus strand of NZ_JAKJIC010000030.1, from coordinate 38,285 downwards.
GGCATTGGTCTGGCCGGACACGTGCACACGGAACATCTCCTCGTCCATCGCGACGCCATAGTCGCTGGCAGTGCGGACGAAGGCCTCGAAATGCAGGGGATCGCTGTCGGTCAGCGTACCGTCGAGGTCAAAGAGCAGGCCTTCGGTGAACATGGGCAACGGGGACTCCGGCAAGGAATTTGCGCTGTTGGATACCCTGTCCGTCCGCGAATGGAAAGCGCTGATGCTGCAAGGCTCGGATGACACGAGCGCGGTCCCCGACTACACTTGCCCCATGTCCGACGTCTTTGCCCCGCTTGCCCGCCTTGTCGCCCGTGATGGAATCGCCGCACTGATCACGGTGGCCGATGCCCGCGGATCGACGCCGCGCGAGGCTGGCGCCCGCATGATCCTGTCGCGCGACGGCGCCATATCCGGCACCATCGGCGGCGGGCGGCTGGAGCTGGAGGCGACCGAACGTGCCCAGGCGATGATGAAGGCAGGTCAGGAGACAGCCGAACGCCTGTCATTGGCCCTCGGCCCGTCGACCGGCCAATGCTGCGGTGGCCACGCAAGCCTCATCGTCGAGGTGTTCACCGCCGGGCGCACCGGGCATCTGCAGAGCCTGGCGGCGGCAGAGCAGGGGGGACCCTTCCAGACCGAAGCGCAGTTTGTGGCCGGGCAGCCGATCGACCGCCGCGTGACATCGAGGGATCGGCGGCCGGCCTTTGCGCAACTGGACGCCTCAGGATGGCTCGTCGAGGGATTCGGCCGGCTGATGCACCCGGTGGCACTGTTCGGCGCCGGGCATGTGGGCCGGGCGATCGTGCTGGCTCTCGCACCGCTCCCCTTCGACGTCACGCTGATCGACAGCCGCGCCGAGGCGTTGCCGGGCTTGCCCTTTGCCCACCTCAAGGAGCGGTACGCGCCAGAGCCCGCTGCACTCGTCGCCGAGCTGGCCCCGGACACATCCATCCTGATCATGACGCATGATCACGGCCTCGATCTCGACATCCTGCACGCGGCACTCGTGCGGGGCGGCTTTCCCTATGTCGGCATGATCGGCAGCGCCACCAAGCGCGCGCGGTTCGAGCGACGGCTCAGAGATCTGGGCCATGATGCGGAAATGGCGGGGGCATTTGCCTGTCCCATCGGCATTCCCGGCATCCTGTCGAAGGAACCGGCGGTGATCGCCGCTTCCGTTGCCGCAGATCTTCTGACGCGCTTGCCGGGCTGACCAGGTTGCGTGATTTGACCGCGCGGCTGTGTTTGCCTCTTGTTGAAAAAACTTTCATGTGAGATGTATGAATCATTATTTCCGGTTTGTTTGAAATTCATGTTTGGAGACATTTGCGATGACGGTTTCACGCGAGGAATTTGACGCGCTCAAGCAACTGGTCGTTTCGCAGCAGCAGACAATCGCCAGGCTGGAAGCGCAGCTGGATCGGCAGCCCGAAAATGCAGACGTGCCAATCAGCCGCCGAGGCCTGTTCACGGGCGTTGCGGCGGCCGCAGCCGGCGCGGTAGCAGGCTTGGCCGGCACGACCAATAGGGCCGAAGCGGCCACCGGCGATGCACTGGTGGCAGGCAGCTACTACAACGTGGTCAACCACCCGACCAGCCTCACCTTCACCGGAGGGGCCACCTACAAGGATTATGCGTTCGGCGTGAACGATGGATATCTGGACAAGTTCCAGGGCGCCGGCACCATCTGCGCCAATGTGACAGGCCTACCCGCAGCGATATATGCTGAGGACCTTACCCAGAGCGGACGGGTAGGCATTTTTGCCTTTAGCAAGTACGGCAGGGCCATCGCTGGTTCGTCGGAAACGGGCATCGGCATTCAGGGCTATGGTTCGGTCGGTGTCTATGGGCTAGCCGCCAACAGCGGGGGCGTCGGCGTTTCTGCCTATGGCGACAGTCAGATCAACCAAACCGCGCTGAAGGTCGACGGCGTGGCCCGCATGTCCCGGTCCGGACTGACCACCGTGAAGGCCGGGCAGAAGACCGCCACCGTGGCTGTGACCCAGCTCAAGGCAACTGCCATGGTCTTCGCCACGATCCAGACGGCCACCAGCGGCGTGAGCGTTGCGCGTGTCGAGGTCAAGACGACCAGCCCGTCTTCCTTCAAGATCGTGCTGACGGGCAATGCACCGGCGGGCGGCGCCAAGGTGGCGTGGGTGATTTTCGATCGGCTGTGATTGAAGCGGTTTTCGGCAATCTGGTCCTGCCGGTTTGGATGCATCATCCGTGGACTTGTTGGAACACGCCGCGCAAATTCCTGGCACGGCTTGGGTATTTTTCGTTGTTTCGGGAGTTACTCCATGAGCGTTTCACGCGAAGAATTTGAAGCATTGGCGCGTACGGTCGAAGCGCAGCGCCAGTTGATCGAACAGCAACAGGCGGTGATTCAGCGCCTTGCCGGTGAGGCTTCCGGTGCGCAGGTCGAGGCCGTATCGCCCGCATTGTCGCGGCGCGGGCTGTTCGCCGGCGTTGCCGCTGCCGCTGCGGGAGCGGTTGCCGGACTGGCCGGCGGAACCGGCAAGGCCGAAGCGGCCACAGGCGATGCGCTGGTGGCTGGCAGTTATTACAATCAGGCAAACCACCCGACGAGCCTGACCTTCACCGGCGGAGCAAACTACCAAGACTATGCCTTCGGCGTGAACGACGGGCCGACTGCGAGCTACCTGAATGGCCACGGCGGGACAATTGCCGCCAATGTTCAGGGTAGCTTCACGGCCGCCATCTACGCGGAAAACCTGCGCCCCAAAACCACGACGGCCGGTCGTGACCTTGCGGCGATCTACGGAACGTCCGAAAACAACTCCGGCGTCATTGGAACCAGCCGCAAGGGCGCGGGCATCTACGGCGCCAGCACCTCGGGAATCGGTGTCAGAGCGCAAAACACCAGCGCCGGCGGCATCGCCTTTCAGGCAGAAGGGGTGACGCGCTTCAAAAGATCCGGCCAGGCCACCGTGCAGGCGGGCAAGCGGGAGGTGGAAGTTACCATTCCGCCCATCAACCTCAGCACCCCGGATCGGCTGTTTTCCAGTTCCCTGGTTCTGGCGACCTTGCAAGCGGTGTCCGGCAACCTGGCCATCCTGGGCATCAAGCGGGGAACCAATCCCGCCAAGTTCAAGATCGCCCTCAATGGTCCGGCACCGGCGGGCGGCATCAAGGTCGGCTGGTTCATCATCGACATGATCCAGGAGGGATGAGCGACAGCCGGCGCGGCCTCTTTCGCGGTGGGGCGCGCCGTTTAGGCGCCCTGCACATTTTTTCCATTTGCCTGTGCAAATTTTATGCGCGTACCGTTTGCGAATCCGTGGTTTTATGCTGCTCATAAAATAGACAAAGAAGCGTCTTGAGGGCGGTAGTGCCGGATGACCGGATCTGATCAGAACAAAAAAGAGGCTCTTGTGCGCCGCGTCGGCGGCGATGTGCCGCTCCTGGAAGTGCGCAATATCGTCAAGCGGTTCGGCTCGAACACCGCCAATGACGACGTGTCGCTTGCCATCATGCCGGGCGAGATCCACGCGCTTCTGGGTGAGAACGGCGCCGGCAAGTCGACGCTGGTCAAGATCATCTACGGTTCGCTGCAGCCCAACTCGGGTTCCATCTACTGGAAGGGCAAACCTGTCACCATCAGCTCGCCGGCCGAAGCGCGGTCCGTCGGCATCGGCATGGTGTTCCAGCATTTCTCGCTGTTCGAGTCGCTGACCGTCGCTGAAAACATCGCCCTGGCGCTGCCCGACTGCAAGGTGACGGACAAGCTGTCGGCGACCATCGCCCGCGTCTCGGAAAGCTATGGCCTGCCGCTCGACCCCAGCGCCCATATTGTCGATCTGTCGGTTGGCGAGCGCCAGCGCGTCGAGATCGTGCGCTGCCTGTTGCAGAACCCCGAACTGATCATCATGGACGAGCCGACCTCGGTGCTGACGCCGCAGGAAGCCGACCAGTTGTTCATCACCCTGAACCGCCTGGCGTCGGAAGGCTGCGCCATCCTCTACATCTCGCATCGCCTCGAAGAGGTGAGGGTGCTCTGCCATCATGCCACGGTCATGCGTCGGGCAAAGGTCGTGGGCGAAACCGATCCGGCCGAGCAGACCGTCGGCGCGCTGGCGCAGATGATGGTGGGCAGCGAGATCGCCCGCATCGCCCGCGAAAAGGGCAAGGTCGGTCCGGAAAAGGTGTTGCTGAAGGGCCTGTCCGTGCCGTCGCAGGAAGCCTTCGGCGTCTCGCTGAAGGATATCAACCTGTCGGTGCGCGCCGGCGAGATCGTCGCGATCGCGGGTGTGGCCGGCAACGGCCAGTCGGAACTGTTCGACGCCCTCTCGGGCGAAGAGGCCTGTCCCAAGGAGGACATGCTGATCCTCGACGGCGAGGCCGCCGGGTTCCTCACCATCAACCAGCGCCGCCAGCTGGGCGCCGCCTTCGTGCCGGAAGAACGTCTCGGCCATGGCGCCGTGCCGGCGTTGAAGCTGTCGGAGAACGTGGTGCTGACCCGCCACGGCACGGGCGAGGGCATGGCCAAGCGCGGCTTCACCCGCTTTGGCCGCGCCGGCAAGGTGGTCGAAGCGGTGACCCATCTGTTCGACGTGCGCAAGGGTGTCAACGACCCTGAAGCGCGGTCGCTGTCGGGCGGCAATCTGCAGAAATTCGTCGTCGGCCGCGAGGTGCACCGCTCGCCCGGCATTCTGGTGGTGGCCCAGCCCACCTGGGGCGTCGACGCCGGCGCGGCCGCGGTCATTCGCCAGTCGCTGATCGATCTTGCCCGCAAGGATCGGGCGGCGATCATCATCATCTCGCAGGATCTCGACGAAATCTTCGAAATCGCCGACCGCATCGCCGTCATCTCGCGCGGCCATCTGTCGGCCGCCGAAGACGCCGACACGCTGACGCCGGAAAAGATCGGCCTGCTGATGGCCGGCGGCGCCGAAAAGAAGGGAGCCGCGGCATGATCCGCATCGAGCTCGTCAAGCGCTCGCAGCAGAGCCGCGTGATGTCCGTGCTGTCGCCGGTGATTGCCGTGGCGCTCACCGTGATCGTCGCCGGCATCGTCTTCTTCCTGCAGGGCCACAACCCGCTGGAAGGCATCTGGTATTTCTTCCTCGAGCCGATCACCTCGCTGTGGGGCATCGAGCAGCTTGTCACCAAGGCGACGCCACTGGTCATCATCGCCCTTGGTCTGGCCGTCTGCTACCAGTCCAACAACTGGAATATCGGCGCCGAGGGCCAGCTCACCATGGGCGCCATCGTCGGCTCGATCCTGCCGGTGATGTTCCCCGACTTCGTCAATCCTGTGGTCCTGCCGCTGATGCTGATCATGGCCATGATCGGCGGCGCGCTGTTCGCGCTGATCCCGGCGCAGCTGAAGATCCGCTTCGGCACCAACGAGATCCTGACCAGCCTGATGCTGGTCTATTGCTCCAACCTGTTCCTCGACTGGATGGTGCGCGGCCCCTGGCGCAGCCCGCAGGGCTACAACTTCCCGATCACCGTCGACTTCCACGAATGGGCCATCCTCGACGGCCACGATTTCGGCGGCGTCTATCTCAACCTGTCGGCTCTGATTGCGCTGATCCTGGTGATCGTGCTTGCCGTGGTCATGCGCTCGACGCTGAAGGGTTTCGAGATCCGCGTGCTCGGCCAGAGCCCGCGCGCCGGCGCCTTTGCCGGCTTCAACCATCGCCGCATGACGCTGTTCGCCTTCGCCCTGTCGGGCGCGTTGGCCGGTCTCGCCGGCATGATGGTGGTGATGACCGAGATCCAGAAGCTGCAGCCGGTGATTTCGCCGGGCTACGGCTTCACGGCCATCATCGTCGCCTTCCTCGGCCGGTTGAACCCGGTCGGCATCCTGATCGCCGGTCTGGTGATCGCCTCCTCCTATCTGGGCGGTGAGGCGATCCAGACGTCGCTGCAAATGTCCTCCAAGGTCGCCACGGTCATCCAGGGCGTGCTGCTGTTCTTCGTGCTCGCCTGCGACACGCTCATCCTCTACAAGGTCAGGATCGTGGCCGGCCGGGCCGGGGAGGTCGCGCGTGCTTGATATCGTCGTTCCCATCATCCTGACGGTGATCACGGCGGCGACGCCGCTGCTGCTGGCCGCCCTTGGCGAACTGATCACCGAGCGCTCGGGCGTGCTCAACCTCGGCGTCGAGGGCATGATGGTCATGGGCGCCGTTGCCGGCTTTGCCGTGACCATCTCCACCGGCAGCCCGACGCTTGGCATTCTCGCCGGCGCAGTGGCCGGATTGCTGACCTCGCTGGTCTTCGCCTTCGTGACGCTGACGCTCGTCGCCAATCAGGTCGCCTCGGGTCTGGCGCTCACCATGTTTGGCCTCGGCCTGTCGGGCCTGATCGGCGAGAGCTTCGTCGGCAAGCCGGGCATCAAGCTCGAGGCGCTGCACATCCCGGGCCTCAGCGATCTGCCGGTGATCGGCCCGATCCTGTTCAGCCAGGATCTGCTCGTCTACCTGTCCTTCGCCATGATCGTCGTGGTCAACTGGTTCCTGTTCCGCACCCGCGCCGGCCTGATCCTGCGCTCGGTGGGCGACAACCACAGCTCCGCCCATGCCCTCGGCTACTCGGTGATCGGCGTGCGCTATCTGGCGGTCATGTTCGGCGGTCTGATGGCCGGCCTCGGCGGTGCCTATCTGTCGGTGGCCTATACGCCGCTGTGGGTCGAGAACATGACGGCCGGTCGCGGCTGGATCGCGCTGGCGCTGGTGGTGTTCGCCTCCTGGCGGCCGACCCGCGTCGCCGCCGGCGCCTATCTGTTCGGCGCCGTCACCGTGCTGCAGTTCCACGCGCAGGCGCTCGGCATTGGCTTGCCCTCGCAATTTCTGTCCATGCTGCCCTATCTGGCCACGGTGGTGGTGCTTGTGGCAATCTCGGGCAACCGCCGGGCAACGTTGTTCAACACGCCGGCCTGCCTTGGCAAATCCTTCGTTCCGGATCGCTGACCGGCGATCTTGATTACGGCCAGGACGCAACGGTCCGTCTGACGCCGCATCCTTTGACCGTCAAATCCTTGCGGGGCCGCATCCCGCCAACGGGGAGAAGAACATGAAGAAAATCGCACTTCTGGCGGGCGTTGCGCTTGCCTTTGCCGTTTCGTCGGCTGACGCCGCCAAGCTGAAGGCCTGCTGGGTCTATACTGGCCCGATCGGCGACTTCGGCTACTCCTACCAGCATGACCAGGGCCGCCTCGAGGTCGAGAAGGAACTCGGCGACAAGGTCGAGACCGCCTATGTCGAGAACGTCGCCGAAGGCCCGGACGCCGAGCGCGTGTTCGAGCGCTTCGCCCGTGAAGGCTGCGGCATCGTCTTCGGCACCTCCTTCGGCTTCATGGATCCCGAACTCAAGGTCGCCAAGAAGTTCCCGGACGTGAAGTTCGAGCACGCCACCGGCTACAAGAGCGCCGACAACATGGGCCTGTACAACGCCCGCTTCTATGAAGGCCGCTACATCCTCGGCCAGATCGCGGCCAAGGAATCCAAGAAGGGCCTCGCCGGCTACATCGTCTCCTTCCCGATTCCGGAAGTGGTGATGGGCATCAACTCCTTCGTGCTCGGCGCGCAGTCGATCAATCCGGACTTCAAGGTGAAGATCGTCTGGGTGAACTCCTGGTTCGATCCGGGCAAGGAAGCCGACGCCGCCAAGGCGCTGTTCGACCAGGGTGCCGACATCATCGTTCAGCACACCGACTCCACCGCTGCCCTGCAGGTTGCCGAAGAGCGTGGCCTGAAGGGCTTCGGTCAGTCGTCCGACATGGCCAAGTTCGCCCCGCATGCCCAGATGACCGCCATCGTCGACAACTGGGGTCCCTATTACGTCAGCCGCGTCAAAGCCGTGCTTGACGGCACCTGGAAGGCCGACAACGCCTGGGACGGCATCAAGGCCGGCGCCGTGCACATGGCCGACTATGCCAACATGGCCGACGACACCAAGAAGCTGGCTCAGGAAACCGAAGCCAAGATCGCTGGCGGCTGGAACCCCTTCACCGGCCCGATCGTCGATCAGGACGGCAAGGAGCGCTATGCCGCTGGTGTCACGGCCCCCGATGGCGACCTGCTCGGCATGAACTGGTACGTCAAGGGCATCGACGACAAGCTGCCGCAGTAAGGCGATCGCGGCGGTCACACCCGACCGCCGCCGTCCCTCGTGCTCCGGCCGCGACTGTGGCGTGCCTCAATGCCCGCGATCAGTCGTACCGTGCACCCGGGATATGATGGAAGAAGGATCAGGGCCGGGGAGGGGGAACCCATTCCGGCCCCTTTCCACGAACCGTCAGGGAGGTCTCCGTCATGAACGGCTTGCTTTACGCCGGTCGACACCTGGCACAGGATCTCCTGTCGACGCTCGTGTTTGCTGCCGCCCTGACCTTGACCGGCCGGCTTGATGTCGCGGTAGCCTGCGGCGTGCTGCTCGGCATCGGGCAGGTGCTGTGGTCGTGGTACTCGGTGCGCCGGCTGCCGCTGTTTCAGGTCATCAGCCTGGTGATGGTGATCGGCTTCGGCACCGCCAGCCTGATCGCAGACGATCCGCGCATCGCCATGTTCAAGCCCAGCGTCATCTACGCCGTGATCGGCGTCGTCATGCTGAAGCCCGGCTGGATGCGGCGCTATGTTTCCGATCGGGTGAACGACCTGCTCGGCGACGTGTTGCAGGTCTTCGGATTTGTCTGGGCTGGCCTGATGCTTGCTACATCTGCCCTGAACGGCATTCTCGCCTATGGCGCGTCGATCGAGGTCTGGACCGGCTTTCTTGCCTTCTTCCCGATCGTCAGCAAGGTTGTGCTGTTCTTGGGTCAGTATGCCGTGATGAAGCGTGTCGGCCGCGCCCGCAAGCATCGCCAGGAGCTTGCCGCGGCAGCCGTCCCCTAGAGCTCCCGCCGATCGGGTCGAGTGAACCCGATCGAACAGTGAAGGCTCTGAGGGCGACGCGCCAAGTGGTCGTGTAAAGAGAGGGAACCAATTCATGCTCGCATTTGCTGCCGAATGGCTCAACATATTGATCAGATGGGCACATTTGGTAGTAGGCATTGGTTGGATCGGCGCCAGTTTCTTCTTCATCGCCCTCGATCTGTCCCTCAGGAAGCGGGCGGAAATGAACCCGGGCGTCTATGGCACCGCATGGCTGGTGCACGGCGGCGGCTTCTACAATGTCGAGAAATATCTCGTCGCGCCGGCGCAACTGCCCGAGGATCTGGTCTGGTACAAGTGGGAAGCCTATCTCACCTTCGTCACCGGCTTCCTGCTGATGTCGGTGCAGTATTATTTCAACGCCAAGTCCTATCTGATTGATCCGGCGATCCTGCCGCTGGCGCCTTGGCAGGCCATTGCCATTTCCATCGCCTCCCTGCTCGGCGGCTGGCTGATCTATGACCTTTTGCTGTGCAAGTCGCCCATCGGCCGCAACACACCGCTGCTGGCCGTCTGCGTCTTCGTTCTGATCGTCGGCGCGGCCTATCTTTTCACCCACGTGTTCTCAGGGCGCGGCGCACTTATCCATGTGGGCGCCATGGTCGGCACCATCATGGCCGCCAATGTGTTCCGCATCATCATCCCGAACCAGAAGAAGATCACCGCCGCACTGATGGCCGGAAAGGCGCCTGATCCGGCGCTCGGCGTCATGGGCAAGCAGCGCTCGGTGCACAACAACTATCTGACGCTGCCCGTGCTGCTGATGATGGTGTCGAACCACTACGCCCTGCTGACGGGCCATCCGCAGAGCTGGATTCTCGTCGCCCTGATCCTGGTGATTGGCGCCATGGTGCGGCATTTCCTCAATCGCCACGAAGCCGGCGATGCCTTTGCCAAGATCGTCTGGACCTTGCCGATCGCCGCCATTGCGCTGGTCGCCGCGCTGGCGATGACCGCCCCGAAGCCGCGCGAGACCACCGTGGGCGAGGTGACCGATCTCGACGTGCTGCGCATCACCGCCACCCATTGCGTGATGTGCCATTCCGCCAAGCCCACCCACGAAGGCTTTACCGAGCCGCCCAAGGGCCTGGTGCTCACCGACATCGAGCACATCCGCCAATACGCGCCGCTGATCAAGATGCAGGCGGTGGATTCGGAGACCATGCCGCTCGGCAACGAGACCGGCATCACGCGCGAGGAACGCGACGTGCTCGGCGCCTGGATCGCCGGGCAATAGTCTCTGGGTCTGGCAAAATACGTGTAACCCCGCGGTCGCACTGCAACAGCGACCGCGGACAGTACGCGGACAGCTTGTGCAAAGTATCTCCTTGGGCACGGACACGGGATGTTCCGGTTGTTGTCCAACGAGGTCTCACATGAAGAAGCTGATCCTTGCTCTCGCCCTTGCCACCACTGTTGTCGCCCCGGCTTATGCTGGTGGTCTGACCATCGCCAACCACAGCGGTGCTGACTGGGACGAGATCGAGTTCTCCAAGCCGGGCGCGGCTGACTTCTCCGTCAATCTTCTCGACGGTGCCCCGGACAAGTCCTTCGAAAACGGCATGACCTACGCTTCGCCGAAGGAAGTTGCTGCCGGCAACTATGACGTCCGCATCTATGACGATGAGGATCCGAACAGCGAGTGCATCCTCAAGGACGTGTCGACCGACGGCAAGACCTTCGAGTTCACGGCCGATCTCAAGGCCAAGTTCTGCAAGTCGTGAGGAAGGGCCGGCGTCTGCCGCCGCCCACCTGAGCGGACGCTGGCTTGACCTTGCGAACAGAAGGCGCCGCCGGATCCTGGAAACGGGGTCCGGCGGCGTCTTTCATTCAAGGCGCTCAGGCAGATAGTCTTCCCTGGCAAGATCGGAGAAGCGCGTCACCGACGCGTCGAAGGCGAGCTGCACCGTGCCGGTGGGACCGTGACGCTGCTTGCCGATGATCACCTCGGCCTTGCCCGCCACACGCTCCATTTCCGCCTGCCACTTGAAGAACTCTTCGGTGCCTTCCTTGGGCATGCGCGACTGCATGTAATATTCGTCGCGGTAGATGAACATGACCACGTCGGCGTCCTGTTCGATCGAGCCGGATTCGCGCAGGTCAGCCAGCTGCGGGCGCTTGTCGTCGCGGTTTTCCACCTGACGCGACAGCTGCGACAGGGCGATGATCGGCACCACCAGTTCCTTGGCCAGCGCTTTCAGGCCGGTGGTGATCTCGGTGATTTCCTGCACGCGGTTGCTCTGCGAGGATTTCGACGAGCCGCTCAGAAGCTGCAGATAGTCGACGATCAGCACGTCGAGACCGCGCTGGCGCTTCAGGCGACGGGCGCGCGCCGCCAGCTGGGCGATCGAGATGCCGCCGGTATGGTCGACATAGAGCGGCAGCGTCTGCATGCGCTGGGCCACGGCCGCCAGCTTGGAGAACTGCTGCTCGTCGATCGAACCGCGGCGGATGTCCGACGACGAGATTTCCGACTGCTCGGCGAGAATACGAGTCGCCAGCTGCTCGGACGACATTTCGAGGCTGAAGAAGCCGACAATGCCGCCGTTCACCGTCTTGAGCGAGCCATCCGGCTGCTCGGCCGCCTCATAGGCGTTGGCGACGTTGAAGGCGATGTTGGTGACCAGCGAGGTCTTGCCCATGGCGGGACGGGCAGCCAGGATGATCAAGTCCGAGCGCTGCAGGCCGCCCATGGTCTTGTCGAGATCGGCAAGGCCGGTGGAAATGCCGGACAGCTGACCGTCGCGCTGATAGGCGGCGGCGGCCATGTCGATGGCGTCCTTCAGGGCGTCGGAGAAGGTGTGGAACCCGCCCTCGTAACGACCGGTTTCGGCGATCTCGAACAGGCGGCGTTCGGCGTCCTCGATCTGTGCGCGCGGCGGCATGTCGATCGGCGCGTCGAAGGCGATGTTGACCATGTCCTCGCCGATGCGGATCAGGTTCCGGCGCACCGCGAGATCGTGGATGATGCGGCCGTAGTCCTCGGCGTTGATGATGGTGGTCGCTTCCGAGGCAAGGCGCAGGAGATACTGCGTCACCGGCACGTCGGCGATCTGGTAATCGGACGGATAGAAGGTCTTCAGCGTGATCGGCGAGGCCACCTTGCCGGCGCGGATCAGCTGGCCGATCTTCTCATAGATCACCTTGTGCTGCTCGATGAAGAAATGCGGCGGCTCAAGGAAGTCCGAGACACGGAAATAGGTCTCGTTGTTCATCAGCATGGCGCCAAGCAGCTGCCGTTCGGCTTCCACATTGTGCGGTGCCGAGCGGGTCAGGGCTGTCGCCTGTTCTTCAACTTTGCGGATCGAGGTTGCCATCAGCCAAAACGTATCGAAAGGAAGGGGATCGGAACTCTAGCAGCCGACCGGTCCGGAGTCGTCAGCAGGATAGGGGAGGCGCCGGACGACTCACCGATCATACCGTTATCCACACCCGAGCCCGCGGCAAATGTCACAGCTAATTAATTTTGCACGCGAATTTTGATTGGAGTGTTGACTCCATCAAAGCCGAATCGGGGCAAAAAAAGGGTGCCGAACCTGCGGCACCCTTTCCTTCAAGGTCTTGAAAACGCGGAAGATCAGAGCTCTTCGCGGTCCATGCCTTCTTCGTCGAGCACCGAGCCGACTTCGCGCACGAAGGTCTCTTCGCGGGCGTTGGCGGTGACGTCTTCACCCTTGGCCTGACGCTGGGCTTCGTCTTCCGAACGGGCGATGTTCAGGGTGATCGAAGCATGCACGTCGGCGTGCAGGATGATATCGATGGTGTGGATGCCGAGGTTCTTGATCGGAGCCTTGATGTCGACCTGGGCGCGGGTGATCGTGTGGCCGGCACCGGCCAGGATGTCGACGATGTCGCGAGCAGCCACGGAGCCGTAGAGCTGGCCGGTCTCGGCAGCCTGACGGACGACCACGAAGGAGCGCTGGTCGAGACCGATCTTGATCTGCTCGGCGCCAGCCTTGTGCTCGGCATTACGGGCTTCGATGTTGGCGCGATCACGGTCGAACTTGGCCTGGTTTTCCTTGGTGGCGCGGAGCGCCTTGCCCTGCGGCAGCAGGAAGTTGCGGGCATAGCCGTCGCGGACGCGGACGGTTTCACCGAGGTGGCCGAGCTTGCCGACGCGCTCAAGAAGGATGACGTACATTTGGTTTCTCCTGTTTGGTCCGATGGCCGGCACACTGCCGACCGTAGTGTCATGCCGCTCCCGCAGGAGCCAGCAATTTGCGTTTGAAGTTGAGCGGAGCATCCCCAAGGCCGACCAGCATCAGCGGCAGGAAGGGAAGTCCGAAAGTGAGGAAGATCAGGACATAGGTGACCACGAGCAGCGGCTTGCGGCTTGCCTTGCGGCGCACGAACAGATGCAGGTCACCGAGGCCGATCATCGAGAAGGCCATGCCGGCGGCGCCCGCAAAAGCCGCGGCAACCATGCCGACGGGGCCGTCAACAGCCGCAAGCACAAGCGCGACCACGAAGACGAGGCTCATATAGGACGGCAGGATCCAGTTGGCCGCCAGGTCGTCGCGCGGACGCACCGGACGCCCCGAATGACGCACCACCAGCAAGGCGATCCAGAGGTTGCCAACCAGAACCATCAAGCGGCCGTTGGCCGAGATCAGCGGCACCATCGACGCGAAGAAGTTCGAAATCGCATTGATGGTCTCATCATCCGGCACCTGACCACCGGAATTGACGAACGCTTCCTTGAGGCCCGCTGCCAAATCGACCGCCAGCTTTGCGGGGTCATAGCCGCCGACAACCAGCGACAGCACCACCATCACGGCGGACAGAAACGTCATCAGCTGGAAGAGGCGCGAATACGGGTACCATTCCAGACCGCCGGCCGCGGCCTCATTCTGCCGGGCAAGGCCGGCGTAATGGGCCACCAGAACCATGGGAACGGCAATGATCAGAGCCGTCGACGTCGCCTGCATCATGGCGTCGACGCCGGGCACCAGCGAGTTGAAGGTGATGATCAGGCCGACCCAGCTCACGAAAGCCGAGAGAATGCCGGCGCGGGTGCCCCAGCCGAGCGAGGCAATGGCGAGCGGGAGAGGGGCAACGAACACAAGCAGATCGCCCATCGATCCGCCCGCGACGGGGGCGGCGATCAGGAGGGCCGAGGCAATACCGCCTGCAAGGCCGACAAGGAGCGCGCTAGGGTTCATTTCGGTTTCCGCTGTCCCGCAACATCTGCGGTTAGGGGCATCGAGCCGTCGGCCATACCCCAACTTGCTTAAAGACAAAGGCGCCGCACCAAAGGCGCGACGCTGGATTTCACAACAGACCGGTCAGGAACCGGCCGGCGTCATCACTTGATGACGAAGGGCAGCAGGCCGAGAATGCGGGCGCGCTTGATGGCCTGGGCCAGTTCGCGCTGCTTCTTGGCAGACACCGCGGTGATGCGGCTCGGAACGATCTTGCCGCGCTCGGAGATGTAGCGCTGCAGCAGACGGACGTCCTTGTAGTCGATCTTCGGGGCGTTGGCGCCGGAGAACGGGCAGGTCTTCCGACGACGGAAGAAGGGACGACGGGCGGCGGGGAGAGAGGTGATTTCCATTCTCTATTACTCCATATCGCCGATGTCGGCATCACGACGCGGGCCACGGTCGCGGCGCGGGCCACGATCGCCACGCGGGCCGCGGTCGGGACGGCCATCACGGCCGGCGGGAGCGCCTTCGCGGTCGTCGCGGTCACGCTTCTGGAGCATGGCCGACTGGCCTTCTTCGAGCTCTTCAACGCGGATGGTCATGAAACGAAGAATGTCTTCGCTGATGCTCATCTGGCGTTCCATCTCGGCCACGGCAGCGTGCGGGGCATCGATGTTGAACAGCACGTAGTGAGCCTTGCGGTTCTTCTTCATGCGGTAGGCCAGGGCGCGGAGACCCCAGTTCTCGACCTTCTTGACGGAGCCGCCATTGCTTTCAATGACAGCCTTGTACTGGTCAGCCAGAGCTTCGACCTGCGGGCCGGAGACGTCCTGGCGAGCCAGGAACACGTGCTCGTAGAGCGCCATGCTGGATCAGCCTTTCTAAAGTTCCATATCACCCGGCGCCTAGCCTCTGCGAACCCACTGGAAAGGCTCGACAGATACGAGATCGAGAGCGGAGACACGGGAAGACGGATTCGATCAAAAATCCATGCAGACACGTGGCCTGCCTTCCGTTCAGCCCCCAGCCGGGCATCATTCGTCATGAACGACCCCGGGCTCATACAGGATGTTCCCCGCAAAAGCAATGGCCGATCCAGCTTGCGCCCGCCAGCAGCCTGACAACGGCACGAAAGCGACAATCCCTGGTGCAATATCCCTGATTGCGCGGCCGGATCGACGCCAGGCAGCATACCGATTGCGCCGCCATGAAACGAGAGCCGATTCTGGCAAACTAATAACTGAACAAACGTCATTTAGCGTGGTGCAAGGTTGCCTTTCTGCGTCTCTGGATGGAATGTGCTGCTTGCACTTGAGAGGGGATGACATGATTGACCGCAGGCAGCTGCTTCTCGGAGGTTTGAGCTCCGCCATTCTGCTTCCGTCGTCGCTGGCTGAGGCGGCTACAAGCAAGACGCTCAAGCCGGTCGGCAGTCCGCGCATCCTCAAGACCAACCTGCCGAGTGGCAGTGGCCCGGTGCAGATCGTGTCGGCGTCTTCGAGCTTTCCTCGCATTGCCCGCGTCGAGCTGCTTTCAGACGGCAGCCGCAGTCGCCTTGCCTTGCATAACGTCGGCTCAAGTACACTGCCGATGTATGACTTCATGGCGACACTGAACGGCAGGATCACCGCCTATTTTGCGTTTGCCGATGGCCGACGGGGCTTCATCACCCAGTCGACACCGAAGTCGGGCGGCTGCGAGTTCAGCTACACTCTGACCTCGACCAAGGGTGTCGTCGCGTCTGGCTATCCCATCAGGCTGTTCACCTCGCCCAAGAACTATGTCCTGAACCTCGCCTATCCGATCGGCGGCGATCGCTTCCTCTATTCCTTGTGCCTCAATGACTTCGGCCCGGCCAGCCGGGCTGCAGCCGCGCCGTTCACCGTCAATCGCATCGCCGCCCAGCAAGGCAAAACCTTGATCGACGGGCTGAATCTCTTCGAGTTCGGCACCAATGGCGTGTTCTCCGAGATCGGCGCCTATCCTCTCCCCAATGGAGACGTCATGCTCGGCGTAGCATCGCACGAGAAGATCGGGGTCTGGGGCGATATCCAGCTCGCGCAACTCGACAAGTCAGGACGACTGACAAGAGGTGGGGTCTTGAGCGGTGCGGTGGGACAGCTCGGCGCCGACGCTGTCTTTGGAACGACGACACTCGGCCGCAAGTTCTGCATCGGCTCGGCCAGCCGGCTCGAGAAGATCGGCGGCGTGGCTCACCTGCATTTCCAGATGGTCGGCGCCATAGAACAGAAGGATGGCAGGTGGACCAGATTGTCCGTGCCGGAGGCGCCGTCCACCATGGGCTACACCTTCCGCGCCTGTCCGCTCGACCTCGGACGCATTCTGGTCGTCTGGGGTAGCACCTTCGACGTCAACGACGATGGCGTGAAGATGGTCTACAGCCTGCGGGCCGCCATCTGGAACCCCGACGGCTCCTATTATTGCAAGCCGGTGACGATCGCACAGCTGCCGTCCACAGGCCTCATCGACGATGTGCGTGGCACGGCACGCAGCGGCTTCCTTGTCGCCGGTCGCCTCACGCGCAGGGGCTCTACCGATGGCGCCATGGACGCCTTCGCCTTGCCGCTGACGCTCGAGTAAGCACGCCATCTGGCCCAACTTCAGCTCAAAGAGCCCGGCTTCTCCAAAAGGGGGAGGCCGGGTTTTGATTCAGGGTCGCCGGGATGGTCGCACCAGATTCGATCGCAGAATCAGGATGATCGTCGAAATTGGCCATGCAGGGCGGCGGCTGGCGCACTGCCTTCGGGGCGCGACAGAAGTTTTTTTGCCAGCAAAACCCAGCATTTTCGCGACTTCGGAAAAATCCGTCCGAAAAAATGAAAAAGGGCGCTTGACTTCCCCCGGTCCATTCCCTAAATCACCGCTCACCAACACGGAACGCGGCGCTGCCGAACGACAGAAACCGGTTCCGATACGACCCAGCGGGGGTGTAGCTCAGTTGGTTAGAGTGCCGGCCTGTCACGCCGGAGGTCGCGGGTTCGAGCCCCGTCACTCCCGCCACTTCTTCCTGAAAATGAAGTGATTTGAAGCGCCAAGGCGAAAGCCTTCAAGTGCTTTGTTAGCGCGATTTGACGCCTCATCCACCAAATCGATCCACCGCCATCCTGATTTCGTCGGCATCCCCCTGAGACACGCCATCGGGCGCAAAGCGCACGGGCGCGGCTTTTGCCTGCGCGATGTAGCGATAGATCATCAGCGCCGAGAGATAGCTTCCATTGGCGGTAGGGTGATTGCCGTCTGTGGTCAGCGCCAGACGCGGATCGGCCTGATGCACCATTTCCCAGGCGTGACCGGTGTTGATCAGGGGAACATGATTCTCCTCCCCGAACAGCCGGTGCTCGCTCTGGATCTTGGACAGATAGTAGCGACGCTCCTGGGCGTCACCGTTGAAGTTCTCTTCGCCATAGACCCAGCCAACATTGATGGCGATGGGCGAGCCCCCCTTCAGGCGGTCCTCGTTCACCAGCAGGCGTCCGAACTCATGGAACTTCCTGTTGTCTTGCTCATACCATTGGGCTGCGCTTTCCGCCTGAAGGATCACATGGTCCCAGTGCTGCGCCAAAAGTGCATGCACCTCGGGGCTCCGCCAATGGGTTTCGAAGGTTGCGGCACCGACGGCATGCGAGGTGACGACGTAGCGAACCGGCGCTTCGGCGGAATCGGCGATCGGGCGGATCATGTCCGGCATGTCGTTGCAGAAGACACGGCTGTTGCCGATGATCAGAACCGTCTCGACCGGCCGGTCGTCCATCATGTCGAGTGTCGTTTGCCAGGCGTGCGCAGCGCCGGTCTGGATGGGTGGAGACAGGGAACACGCCGTCGCCAATACCATAAACAAGACACTGGCTCTTGGAGTGATCATGGCTCCGGTTCCTGCTTTCGGCCCCTCAACCGGCGCGAACGGCTGACGACACGTCCTGACGCTTGGGCTACCCAATCCTGGACCAAGAAGACAATCTGGGGAAGAACTCAACGCAGCCAATGCGAGAAAGTTGGTGGCATGATTTTCAGACCGTAAACCTGAGACGCAGCGAGCCTGCGACCATTTGGGTATCCAGGGTGTAAATACCTTGTATCACTTGACTTTTTGCGCGATATGCCCTGATCTGCTGGCGTTGTTTGCGACAAAATAGCTCGAAGAACAGATAGTTGCTCGCAGCTTTGGCTTTGAGAATGACGCCTCAACCCAGGAGATTGGAATGGCAGGCGGATTGGGTAGCAAGTTATTGACGACAGTCGCCTTGGGCGTTGCGCTCAGTGTCGGTTTGCCGGAAAAGGGTAGTTTCATTGACGCGGCCTATGCCGCAAGCAGCAGCAAGACCGCCAAGATGACGGCCGCGCAGATCCTGACCAAACAGGATCAATCGCTGGTCTATATCATCAAGGCCTATTCCGGCCTGTCCAAGGCAGATCGGGCCAAGTCCGGTCCAATGCTGAAGGCCATCACCGAATCCAGCAAGGCCATCCGCGCCGTGCAGAAAGCGACCAAGACTCGCAACTCGCGCGATTTTGCCGCCAACGTTCCCAAGCTGGCCGCCGCCATCTCCAAGCTTGAGCGCACCTATGCCCTGTCCGGCATCAGGGACAAGAAGGTCGCGCTCGGCATGAAGTCGATCCACAGCCTGTGGGGTCTTTACGTCAAGCAGATCCAGGGCCATGCGCCGGCCAAGGGCAAGGCGTACACCCAGCGCAACACGCGCCGCATCAACGCACTGCGCCAGCAGGTTCGCCAGATCGGACATCGCCAGGGTCGCTCGGGTGATCAGCGCGCCCTGCGCATGATGAACCGCATGCTCGACCTGGCGCTTGCCGCCAACCAGCGTCCCGACGGCGCCTGGTATGCGGCCATGCTGCTGGCCGACTTCTACGGCTACTACGCTGGCTCTTACGACTATTACATCGCCTATGAGCCGAGCTACGCCAGCTATTACGCCGAGTCCTGGCGCTATGTGTCGACGGAAGTCTCCTATTCCTACAGCGAGAGCTACTCCTACTATGAGTCCTACTCCTGGAGCTCATACGAGGAGACCGTCTCGGTCAGCGAGTCCTATGATTTCGGCTACTCGCAGCAGGAATATGCCTCGTTCGAGAGCGAATACGAATCCTCTCGCGAGACTTACGAAAGCACCACCGAACAGCTCTACAGAGAATCGGACGTCTCCTCGTCGATCGACAGCATCGAGGACGTAGCGGCTTCGTCCAGCGATATTCCCGACGCGGCCGTTTCCAATGATGCGTCACTGGATGAAGTTCCGGCGGATCTGCCTGAAGTGTCCGACGACGCTCTGGAGCAGGCCGTCGTTTCCGATGACGGCGCTGACAGCGAAGACGCCGCCGGCGCAGGCGATGGCGGGGACGCCGTTGATCAGGGCGGAGCGGATACCGGCACGGACGGCGCCTCGGGCGACACCCCCGACCAGGGCGGTGTCGACAACGGCGATCAGGGCAATGACAACGGCGACACCGGTGCCGATGGCTCGACCAATGACGGCTCGGACCAGGGTGGCGTCGACGACGGCAGCACGCCTGACGATGGCTCGTCGATGGACAATGGCGATCAGGGCAACGACAACGGCGACACCGGTGCCGATGGCTCGACCGACGGTAGCTCGGACCAGGGTGGCGTCGACGACGGCAGCACGCCTGACGATGGCTCGTCGATGGACAACGGCGATCAGGGCAATGACAACGGCGACACCGGTGCCGATGGCTCGACCAATGACGGCTCCGACCAGGGTGGCGTCGATGACGGCAGCACGCCTGATGATGGCTCGTCCCTGGACAACGGCGATCAGGGCAATGACTCCGGCGATACCGGTGCCGATGGCTCGACCGACGGTGGCTCCGACCAGGGTGGCGTCGACGACGGCAGCACGCCTGACGATGGCTCGTCCCTGGACAACGGCGATCAGGGCAATGACTCCGGCGATACCGGTGCCGATGGCTCGACCGATGACGGTTCCGACCAGGGTGGCGTCGACGATGGCAGCACGCCTGACGACGGCTCGTCCCTGGACAACGGCGATCAGGGCACCGACAACGGCGACACCGGCGCAGACGACTCGTCCAGCGGCGACTCGCAGGATTGCCAGCCGACGCCTGATGGTGGCACCACCTGCGATGCGGCTCCCGACGATGGCTCGTCCGATCAGGGCGGTGCGGTCGATGACGGCAGCACCGACGACGGTTCCTCCATGGACAATGGCGACACTGGTGCCGATGACTCCTCCGGCGATTCCGGAGATCAGGGCGGCGCCGTGGACGATGGCGGTTCCGACGACAGCTCGTCGCTCGACAGCGGCGACACCGGCAGCGATGACAGCAGCTCGGATGCCGGCAGCTATGACGACGGCAGTTCCGATCAGGGCGGCGGCGATGCCGTCGACGATGGCAGCTCGGACGCTGGCAGCTATGACGACGGCAGTTCCGACCAGGGCGGCGGTGAAGCCGTCGACGATGGCAGCTCGGACGCTGGCAGCTATGATGACGGCAGCTCCGACCAGGGCGGCGGTGAAGCCGTCGACGATGGCAGCTCGGACGCTGGCAGCTACGAAGACAATAGTGGCGGAGACACCAGCTACGAAGATACCAGCGGTGATAGTGGCGGAGATGCCAGCTACGAAGACACCAGCGGTGATAGTGGCGATAGCGGCAGCTACGATGACGGTGGCGGCGACAGCGGTGGTGGCGACGGAGAAGTTGTCTACGACGAAGGTGGCTGACCGTCTGCGCGCGCCCGAACCGATGGTTCATCGGCGTGTGGGCCAAGAAGGCTCGTTGAAAATGATCTGACCTGTCACAGGCCGCTCCGGACAACCGGGCGGCCTTTTTCACGGGCGTTCGCAGACGGAGCTGACGACCTCGCGCCCAGGATCAAACCAGCGGCGGAAAGTCGCGTTCCCGGATCGCAGGGCAGGGTGCGAGCGTGATTTCTGCCCCACTTCAACGTGACACGACCATGAACCTACTGGAAATGGGGGCTTGGGGAGTGCTATTGCCTGCTTCCGCGATGAATTCGTCCGGCACGCCATCCCAATGTGCGCCGGTCGGGGCGGGGCAAGGATGCGGAAGCACGGTCCGTGCCTTGTTCAACATTTCAAACTCAGCCGGACGGCCATTTTCATGCAGACCAACACCTCGTCGTTGCAGTTCGATGTCAAGCCGAACGCCAATCCGATGCCGGAAGCCGAACGCCTTGAAGCCTTCAAGAATCTGGGCTTCGGCACACTCTTCTCCGATCACATGGCGATCATTCGCTGGAGCAAGGGCAAGGGTTGGCACTCGGCCGAGATCAAGGCGCGTGAGGCTTTCGCCATGGATCCCGCCGCCAGCGTGTTGCATTACGCCCAGGCGATCTTCGAGGGCATGAAGGCCTATCGCACCGCCGACGGCCGCGCCGTGCTGTTCCGTCCTGACGAGAATGCCCGCCGCTTCAACGATTCCGCCCGTCGTCTGGCGCTGCCCGAGCTGCCGGAGGCCGACTTCCTCGCCGCCGTTGAACAGCTGGTGCGTACCGACGCCAAGTGGATTCCATCGGGCGAGGGCAGCCTTTATCTGCGCCCCTTCATGTTCGCCTCCGAGAGCTTCCTCGGTGTTCGCCCGTCCACCGAAGTGATCTTCAGCGTGATCGCCTCGCCGGTCGGCCCCTATTTCAAGGGCGGCGCCAAGCCGGTGAACATCTGGGTGTCGGAGAAGTACACCCGCGCCGCGCCCGGCGGCACCGGTGACGTCAAGTGCGCCGGCAACTATGCCGCCAGCCTGGTGGCCCAGGCCGAAGCCTATGCCAACGGCTGCGACCAGGTGGTCTTCCTCGATGCCGCCGAGCATCGCTGGGTCGAGGAACTGGGCGGCATGAACGTCTTCTTCGTGATGGACGACGGTTCCATCGTCACCCCGCCGCTCGGCGGCAGCATCCTGCCGGGCATCACCCGCAAGTCGCTGATCGAACTGGCGCGCGAGCAGGGCCTCAACGTCCGCGAAGAGCCCTATGCCTTCGACCAGTGGCAGGCCGATGTGGCCAGCGGTCGCCTCAAGGAAGCCTTCGCCTGCGGTACGGCCGCCGTGGTGGCCGCCATCGGATCGGTGAAGTTCTCCACCGGCGAGTTCGTCATCAACAATCGCGAAAACGGCCCGGTCACCACTCGCCTGCGCGAAGCGCTGACCTCGATCCAGCGCGGTGCCACCAACGACAGCCACGGCTGGGTGCGCGAGCTCGCCGGCATCTGAGACCGGTCAGACCGAAACGGAAATGCAAGCGGCGGCTCCATCCCTTGGGCCGCCGTTTTTGCTTGCCGTCAACTGCGCAGGCGATAGTCGGCCGGCGCGCTCTCGGCCATCACCACCAGCCCGTTGGGCATATCGTTCTCGTCCACACGGCGGCGCACTTCCTCGGCCGGCAGGTCATAGCCCTGCCAGCGCCGCGTCAAGCGGGCGCGCAACTCGGCCTCCGGCACCTCCACGGCCACCGTCACATCGAACAGCGGCTTCAGATCGCGCCAGCCCGGCCGGTCGAGCAGCAGATAGTTGCCCTCGCAGACGATGATGCGGATCGACGAGGGGATCAGCCGCGCGCCGGCGCGGGCGATCTCGATGTCGCGGTCGAACACCGGCACCGCCACATGCGCCTCGTCATTCTTCCTGAGACGCTCGATCGTGTGGCGCAAGCCGCCGACGTCGAAGGTTTCCGGAGCCCCCTTGCGCGGGCGCAGACCGGCCGGGATCAGATAGAGATCGTCATAGTGATAGCCGTCCATGGGCATCAGCGCGGCAGACCCCGGTTCGGCAGCATTGAGGGCATCGACCAGCGCTTCGGCGAGCGTCGACTTGCCGGACGCCGGCGCCCCGGCGATGGCCGCCATCACGCGGCGTTGGGGCGCAAGGGCAAGAAGATGACGGGCGAGGTCGGCGGCGGTGATTTCCTGGGTCATGACGTCTTTCGCGCTTTGGCTTGTTCCGGACGCCGACCTTAGCCGCAACGCCGCGCCTTGTTAATCCGCCACGCCTAAGGGTTTCTCCCCCATTGACATCGCCCTTGCAGAACCTTCACCCGTGACAGCGTGTCGCCCATCTTCAAGCCCTGAAATCCGCGGGATCGCCGGGAAACCGGGAATTGTCCGGTCAAAGCGCGC
Organism: Oryzibacter oryziterrae; assembly: GCF_021864535.1. GTDB lineage: Bacteria > Pseudomonadota > Alphaproteobacteria > Rhizobiales > Pleomorphomonadaceae > Pleomorphomonas > Pleomorphomonas oryziterrae. Next base: position 15,086 of record NZ_JAKJIC010000030.1, on the reverse strand, counting down.
GCCGGATATGTCGGAATCCTTCAAGACGGTCGGAAGGGGCGCCTCTAAGCTCGCGACAATAACTGCAAAACAAGAGGGTGCAGGGTCATGGCAGAATTTCCCCAGAAGGCGAAGGTCGTCATCATCGGGCTCGGGGGCATCGTGGGCGCTTCGGTGGCGCACCATCTGATCGAGCGCGGTTGGGACGACATCGTCGGCATCGACAAGTCGGGCATCCCGACGGACATCGGCTCGACGGCGCACGCCTCCGACTTCTGCTACACCACCAGCCATGACTTCCTGTCGGTGTGGACCACCCAGTATTCCATCGATTTCTACGAGAAGATGGGCCACTACGCCCGCGTCGGCGGCCTTGAGGTTGCCCGCGTCGGCGACGACGACCGCATGGACGAGATCAAGCGCAAGGTCGCCTCGGGCAAGGCCTTTGGCACGCGCGTCAGCCTCGTCACCCCCGCCGAGATCAAGGAGAAGTTCCCCTTGATCGAGGAAAGCGTGGTGCAGGGCGGCATGTGGGACCCGGATGCCGGCCTCGTCATCCCGCGCTCGCAGACCGTGGTCGGCAAGCTGGTCGATCAGGCCGAGAAGACCGGCAAGCTTACCGCCTTCGCCAACACGCCCGTGCAGTCGCTGGTGATCGAGAACGGCCGCATCAAGGGCGTCGTCACCCATCGCGGCACCATCATGGCCGACTATGTGGTGGTCTGCACCGGCATCTGGGGCCGCCTCACCGCGGAACTGGCCGGCGAGGACCTGCCGGTCATGCCGATCGACCATCCGCTGACCTTCTTCGGGCCGTATAACGAGTTTGCCGGCACCGGCAAGGAAATCGGCTGGCCGCTGCTGCGCGACCAGGGCAACTCGGCCTATATGCGCGACACCGGCGATCCGAAGACCGCCGAGGGCGGCCAGATCGAGTGGGGCTATTACGAGGAGCACGAGCCGCGCTTGTGCCATCCGCGCGAAATCCTCGAAAAGCACGAGGCGCGCCTGTCGCCCTCGCAGCGCGACCTCGACATGGAACAGATCATCGGCCCGCTCGAGCGTGCCATGGAGCTGACGCCCATCCTCGGCGAGATCGGCTATAACGAAGGCCATTCCTTCAACGGCCTGCTGCAGGTCACCTCCGACGGCGGCCCGTCGGTGGGTGAGAGCCAGAAGGTGCGCGGCCTTTGGTATTGCGTCGCCATCTGGGTCAAGGACGGTCCGGCCTATGGCAAGCTGGTCGCCGACTGGATGACCGACGGGCGCACCGCCATCGACCACGCCAAGATCGACTATTCGCGCTTCTATCCGCATCAGCTGAAGGAAGACATCATCGAGAGCCGCTGCCGCGAGGCGGCCTGCAAGGTCTATACGCCGGGCGTGCATCCGCGCGAGCCCTTCGGCACCGGGCGCAACATCCGTCACTCGCCCTTCTACGAGCGCGAGCAGGAGCTCGGCGGCTACTTCATGGAGCTGGGCGGCTGGGAACGCGCCCACGGCTACGCCGCCAACGAGCATCTTCTGGCCAAGTATGGCGACCGCGTGCCGGTGCGTGCCAACGAGTGGGACAACCGCCACTTCTGGCGCGTCTCCAACGCCGAGCAACTGGCCATGAGCGAGGATGCCGGCATCATCAACCTGTCGCACTTCGCCATCATCGACGTCGAAGGCCCTGACCATGTGGAGCTGCTGGAATGGCTCTGCGCGGCCAAGATCGGCGGTGACGCCAACATCGGCAAGGGCATTTACACCCACTTCCTCGATGAAGAGGGCATGGTGCGCGCCGACCTGACGGTGTTCCGCATGGCCGATCGTTGCCGCATCGTCGACGGCGCCGACGCCGGCATGCGCGACTACAACTACATCAAGCGCACGGCCGAGGATAAGGGCTTCAACGTCACCGTCACCAACGTGACCGAGAAGTATGTCACCATCGGCTTCTGGGGCCCCAACGCCCGCGTGAAGCTGCAGACCGTGGTGGAAGATCCCGCCGGCCTCGAAGCCGCCAACTTCCCCTTCGCCGCCATCAAGCCGATCAGGATCGCCGGCAAGAACGTCTCGGCCTTCCGCATCTCCTATGTGGGCGAGCAGGGCTGGGAACTGCACATGGCCTATGAGGACGGCCTCGCCGTCTGGGATGCGCTGCGCTCCACCGGCGCCATCGCTGTGGGCATCGAGACCTATGCCAACAGCCGCCGCATGGAAAAGAGCCTGCGCCTGCAGAACGCCGACCTTCTCACCGAGTATAACCTGCTCGAAGCCGATCTGGCCCGTCCCAAGGTCAAGGAAGCCGACTTCTGCGGCAAGGCCAAGCACCTTGAGTACCGCGCCCGCGATCATCAGCCGGCCATGCTCTGCACGCTCGTGCTGACCGACACGGTCGACGTGAACGGCGTCACCCGCTATCCGGTCGGCGTGCTGCCGGTGATCGATCCGGCCACGGGCGAAACGCTGGTCGACGAACTCGGTCGCCGCTCCTTCACCACCTCGATCGCCTTCGGGCCGTCGGTCGGCAAGAACATCGCGCTGGCCTACATCCCGCACGCCTTCGCCCAGGAAGGCCGCAAGCTCGAGGTCCAGTATTTCGACAGCGTCTTCCCCGCCGAAATCACCGGCGTCGGCTACAAGGCACTCTACGATCCCGAGAACCTAAAGCCGCGTAGCTGATCCTTCGCGATCAGCGCAACTGCCAATCAAGTGCCGCCCCCAAAGGGCGGCATTTTGCTTTTGCGGTCAGGGATGCGGTGGGCAATCAGTCTAGCGCGAGGCTATCGCCGCCGGAAAATCTGGGAGTTCCGGACCGACAGGATGCGGCACGTCCGCCGCCGAGGCCTTGCCCAGCAGGTAGATGCCGATGCCGGCGGTGATGAGGAGCTGCATCAGGAATTTCATGGTCGAAGGCGAATGGCCCGTTGCCCGTGGCGTTGCCGACCAGCTTCCGCGGCAGACGATAATGTCGCGTCAACGTCGCACCCTGCACGACGGCAAATGTTGAACCATGCTTTCCCGATGGTTGACGGCAAGGTTTCAGAGCCTCCTCATCCGCCCTTTTGCGGACCATCTTGCCAAGCCGGCGAAACAGGAAGAAGCTGCCATTTACGGACGGTTTGGCACGCGTCCGTACCCAGGCGGTCCCAGCCGCAGTCCCGAAATAAGGGGGCTGCGGAATTGGACAACACAGAACATAATATGAACATTCTGGAGGTCAGCCATGTCAACCACATCTGGAAGAGCTGTCTCGGGCAGAGCGTCGGGCCCTCGTTGCGTTGCCATCGTGGGCCCTCATGGAAGCGGCAAGACCACGCTTCTCGAGGCCATACTGGAACGGACGGGGGCAATAGCGAAGGCGGGCAGCGTGGCTGCCGGCACCAGCGTAGGTGACAAATCCAAGGAAGCACGCGCCCATGGCATGGGCGTCGAAGTCAACATCACCGAAGCGCAGTTTCTGGGGGAGAGCTATACATTTCTCGATTGCCCGGGATCGGTTGAGTTCAATTTCGAAATGGACCCGATCCTGCCTGTCGTCGACGTCGCCATTGTGGTGTGCGAGGCGGACGACAAGAAGATTCCCGCCCTTCAGCTGACGTTGAAGCGGCTCGAGGCACTGAACGTGCCGCACATCCTGTTCCTCAACAAGATCGACAAGGCCGACGCCTCCCTGCGCGACACGCTGAGCCTGATGCAGGCGGCCTCGTCCGTGCCCATGGTGCTGCGCCAGATCCCGATCTGGAAGGACGGCGCCGCTATCGGCACCATCGATCTGGCGCTCGAGCGGGCGCTGGTCTACCAGCCGCATGCCGAAAGCAAGGTGATCGCGATTCCGAGCGAGCTGGCCGCCGAAGAAGTCTCGGCGCGCTACGAAATGCTCGAACGCGTGGCCGACTATGACGACCATCTGATGGAGGAACTGCTCACCGACGTGGCGCCGCCGCGCGACGAAGTGTTCGACGATCTCGCCCGCGAGATGCGCGACGGCCTGATCATGCCGGTGTTCATCGGTTCGGCCGAACGCGGCAACGGCATCACCCGGCTCCTGAAGGCCCTGCGCCATGAAGCTGGCGGCATCGACGAGACCCGGGCACGCCTCGGCCTCAAGGCCAATGGCGACGCGGTGGTGCAGGTGGTCAAGACCATCCAAACCTCCCATGCCGGCAAGCTATCCGTCGCCCGCGTGCTCTCGGGCAAGCTGACCGACGGCATCGCCGTCATCGCGGACAGCGGTGCAACCGGTCGCGTCTCCGGCCTCTATGCGCTCGGGGCAAAGGATCTCGTCAAGATCGCCGACGCGGGCCCCGGCGCCACGGTCGGCCTCGGCAAGGTCGAGCCGGCGCAGACGGGTTCGACGCTCTCCACCGGCAAGGCCGCGCCGGCGGCACTGGCACCGCTCGATCCGCCCAAGCCGGTGATGAGCCTGGTGGTGGCCCCCAAGGACGCCAAGGACGACGTGAAGCTGTCCACGTCGCTCGCCCGCCTCGCCGAGGAAGACCCGTCGCTGATCATCGTGCAGGACGGCGACATGGCGGAAACGCGCCTCGAAGGGCAGGGAGAGATGCACGTGCGCGTCATCCTCGAACGCCTGCTGGCGCGCTACGGCGTGGCCGTCGTCACCTCCGAGCCGGGCATTCCCTACAAGGAAACCATCCGCAGCTCGACCAGCGTGCGCGGCCGCCACAAGAAGCAGTCCGGCGGTCACGGCCAGTTCGGCGACGTGGTGCTGACCATCGAGCCGCAGGATCGCGAGATTGGATTCACCTTCGCGGAGACCGTCACGGGCGGTGCCGTTCCGCGCAATTTCTTCAGTGCCATCGAGGAGGGGATCGTCGAAAGCCTGAAGGCCGGCGCCCTTGGCTTCCCACTCGTGGGGGTCAAGGTGACGCTGACCGACGGCTCCTATCACACCGTCGACAGTTCGGACCAAGCCTTCAAGACCGCCGCCGGCATCGGCATGCGGGAAGGCTTGCCCAAGTGCTCGCCGGCGCTGCTGGAGCCCATCCTGAAGGTGCGCTTCTTCAGCCCGAGCGAGGCCACCGCGCGCGTCAACCAGATCGTCACCGGTCGCCGCGGCCAGTTGCTCGGCTTCGACGGACGTGAGGGCTGGCCGGGTTGGGACGTGACGGAAGCCCTGATCCCGCAGTCGGAAATGGGCATGCTGATCGTCGAACTCCGCTCCGCCTCCGCCGGCGTCGGCTCCTTCGAAGCCAGCTTCGACCACCTGCAGGAACTGAGCGGCCCGCTCGCCCAGAAAGTGGCCGAGAAGAAGAAGGCCGAAGCGGCGTAACCGCATCAGACAACCGTGAAGGGCGCCCTTGCGGCGCCCTTCGACTGTCCGGCACACCAATGTCAGTAGGCTCCGTCAGTGTTTCTGCACGAAGCTCGCCGTGAAGGACGCCTCACACGCCTCCTGGCCGATCTGGCCACTGGGGTTCTTGATCGTCCCCTCGAGATAGACCGTCGGCGTTGTCGACGTCAGCGTACTCATCGCCGGGACCGACTTGGTGATCTTGAGATAGACCGGGGCGTCGGACGCAGGCGTGGTGACGTAGACGGTGTCGCCGTAGCCGACCCGGACGTAGCTTGAGCCGAACAGCTTGTTGTCGAGGCGGTAGGCCTTGGCGTCGTAGTTGTCGAGGATCGACAGGCTCGACCCCGAGGTGACGTTGGCCTTGAACGGCTTGAAGCGGCTCGGGAAGATCGAGCCGGAAGCCGGCCCGTCGGTGCAGTTCGCGTTGACCGTCGTGAACTGAAGCGCACCGACGAACTTCGCCGTCTTGCCAGCCGCTGACGTCGGCGTTGCCAGAAAAGCCGCAACGATGGTGAAACTCAGGAAAACGCCAATCCTCATGGTCCGATCTCCATTCGGCGTCCGTCTTGCCGATGATCGGAGCATGGCGGGCAACTCCCTCGCGGCCCCTCGGCGGTAAAACCGGAGTCGCGGGGTGAAATATCAATGAAATAAGAGACTTGACTGGACATCCCAGCTAGATGCCCAGTCAGGATCACCTAAGGAATCGTCATATTCCCGGAGGAGCGACAGGTCAAGGAACGGGTGCCAACGCTCAGAATCCGCAAAGAGCTCAGCGGACGACTCAGCCGTCGCGGGCGTCTGCGCACACTGACCTCGGCTCCTTCGAAGCCAGCTTCAACAACATGCAGGAACTGAGCGTCCCGCTGGTCGAGAAGGTGGCGGAGAAGAAGAAAGCCGAAGCCGAGTGACGACCACTTGAGGTTCGTATGGCGACGAATCCCTATCCCGTTGAGGGAAAGGATGGATACATGGCATCCGGGTGAAGGGGGGACGGCTCGACGTTAAGCGTTGGCACCAACACCCCTCATCCGCCCTACCGGGCACCTTCTCCCACAAGGGGAGAAGGCTTTGGCGGCATTTAGTTGTCACAGTCGGTGAGCCACGTTCCCCGCGTCAAACGCCACGGCCGTCAGCAGGCGATAGCTGAGGCGGCCGGAGAGTACGCCGGGATCATCAGCTAGAATGGCGTCCGCCTCCGCGGGTGTCGCCACCGTCAGGATGCCGTAGCCCAAGAGGTCGGTGCCGTCCATGAAGGCGCTGACGTGGGACAGCGTGCCGTCGCGCATCAGCGTGAACATGTTGCGGGCGTGTTCCCATTGCATCGGCGCCGTGGCTGGATCGTCATGGGCGGGGCCGCGCGTCAGCACGAAGGCGATGGCCGGTTTGGCACTGCCGAGCTGGGCCTGCATTGTCGCATCATCCACCGGAGCGTCTTTCGCTCGCGCGACCGGTGCCTGCAAACCAAGCCGATTGCCCTCGCTGTCGAGGAACAAAACCACCTCGCCGGCTTCGTCGGACAGGAAGGTCTTCGGCATCAGGATCGTCGCACCGAGTTGCGTGAGGCGGACAGCAAGTTCGTCTATGCGCCCGCTGGCGTCGAGATAGATCACCGGGCCGGCGGGAGAAGGATCGTAGCCTTCGCCCTTCACAAGGGCGCCCGCATTGAAGCGATCCTGCGTGCCGAACATGGCGTAACGGAAGGGGCCGAAGTCGAATTCCGTCAGCTCAGCGCCGGTCAGTGCTTCATAGAAGCGGCGGGCGCGCGCCATGTCGGTGACCGGGATTTCGATCCAGTTGCTGAGGTGATGCATTGTTGTCTCCGTATGCGAGAGGGCCAATGCGCGCAACCTGCCTCATCCTTCCCGGTCCGTATTGGACAAATGGGAACTGCCGGTCGCCTCCCGCGTCCGGTAGAAGATACGACCGAACTCGTTGTCCATCTCGGCAAAGCGCCTGGGCGAGGTCCCGGTGAACTGCTTGAAATGGCGGATGAAATGCGACTGGTCGTAGAAGAGATCCAGCGCATCGTCGCGCAACAGGCTGGCCGACTTGTGCTGGCTGAAGGCGCGATAGAGCCGTTCGAAGGCGAGGATGGAGTTGAGGCGCTTGGGCGCCAGTCCCACGTCGCGCTGAAACACGGCGGCGATGTAGCGGCGCGAATAGCCGAGCCGGCGTTCGAGATCGGCGACATCAAGGCGGTAGCCGCTCTCGCCCATCAGCCGCAAGGCTTCGTCCGCGAGGCGGGCAGGGCCGGTCTCCAGCGCGCGGAAGCGCTCGAGCAGAAAGCCGATGGCCGCCCTGACCGCATCACCGCAAGTCTCCGCCGCCATCACGCGCCGCCTGAGCCTGTCGCCCAGCGCCCCGAGCACATCGCCGATCGGCAGGATCTTCTGATTGAGATCGGACATATCACCGGCCACGAAGCGGCTGAGACCATTCGGCTTGAACTCGATGCCGATGGACACCGTGGCCGCCGGTGATGACGAAATGACGGTCGGCGCATCCCAAAGGCCGATCAGCACCGCGTCGCCCTCGTCATGCACCTGCCGAAGACCGGACGCTTCCGCCATCAGACCGTTGCGCCAGGGTATGATCAGCTTCGGCCGACCGTTCGGCACCACGACGCGCGCATCCCCCGGCGGCAGCCCCCGCTCGCTCTCGAAGACCCACATCTGATGGATCCACGGCGCAATCTCAGGCGGCAGGGCGATGGGCGTCAGACGCATGCATCCGTCCGTTGTCAGGGGGCGACACGGGACAGGAAAGCACGGGAGTGGCAGCTTGGGAAGATGGGGGAGCCGGTGGCACGCCCCCTTGCTCCTCAATGCGTCAGCAGCCCCTCGGCGCGGAACACGTTCCGAACCTCTTCCGTCAGTTCGGCGGACGGCGGCTGGGTGTCTTTCAGCTTGTAGGGGCGGCCGCAGTCGTCCCACTTGAACTCGCCCATCTTGTGGAAAGGCAGCACGTCGACGCGTTCCACATTGCCGAGGCCGGCAGCGAAGCGGGCGAGTTCGGAGATCTCGTCCATCTTGTCGGTAAGGCCGGGTACCAGCACGTAGCGCAGCCAGATCGGCTTGCCCATGGCGGCGAGGCGGCGGGCGAAATCCAGCGTCGGCTTCAGCTTGACGCCGGTGACCTCGTGATAGGTGGCCTCCGAGAAGGCCTTGATGTCCAGGAGCACCAGATCGATGTCGGCCAGGATGTCGTCGCCGATATGGTGGCCGAGATAGCCCGAGGTATCGATGGCCGTGTGCAGACCCATGGCCTTGGAGCCATGCAGCACTTCGCGCAGGAAGTCGGGCTGCACCATGGGCTCGCCGCCCGAAATGGTCACGCCGCCATGAGCGCGCTTGAGAAAGGCCGAATAGCTGGCGATCTCGGCAAGAGCCTCGCGGCTGGTGGTTTCCTTGCCCTGGCGCGTGTGCCAAGTGTCGGGGTTGTGGCAATACTGGCAGCGCAAGGGGCAGCCCGAGACGAACAGCACGAAGCGCACGCCGGGGCCATCGACCGCGCCGCCCGCCTCGCTCGAATGCACGAAGCCGCGCACCACCGGCCGCACCTCCCGCACGGGGCGGGAGGGCTGGGGAACCTCGCGAAGCTGGGCGTTAGTTGAGTCCATGGAAGGTCCTCGAGATCACGTCGAGCTGCTGCTCGCGGGTCAGCTTGATGAAGTTCACCGCATAACCGGACACCCGGATGGTGAGCTGCGGATAGAGCTCGGGATGATCCATGGCGTGCAGCAGCGTCTCGCGGTCGAAGACGTTGACGTTGATATGGTGGCCGTTGCCCTGGAAGTAGCCCGACAGCAGGCCGATCAGGTTCTCGACGCGGTCTTCATCGGTCGCCCCGAGTGCCGACGGTACGATGGTGAAGGTGTAGGAGATGCCGTCCTGCGCATGGGCATAGGGCAGCTTCGACACCGAGGCCATGGAGGCCATGGCGCCCTTCACGTCGCGCCCGTGCATCGGGTTGGCACCCGGCGCGAAGGGTTGACCGGCCTTGCGACCGTCCGGCGTGGAGCCAGTCTTCTTGCCATAGACCACGTTGGAGGTGATCGTCAGGATCGACTGGGTCGCCACCGAACCGCGATAGGTCTTCTGCTTGCGCAGCTGGTTCATGAAGGTCTCGGTCAGCCAGACGGCGATGTCATCGACCCGATCGTCATTGTTGCCGAAGGCGGGATAGCTGCCCTCGATCTCGAAGTCGGTGGCCAGACCGCGAGCATCGCGGATCACCTTGACCTTGGCATATTTGATGGCGCTGAGGCTGTCGGCGGCCACCGACAGGCCGGCGATGCCACAGGCCATGGTGCGCAGGATGTCGCGGTCGTGCAGCGCCATTTCCAGCCGCTCATACATATACTTGTCGTGCATGTAGTGGATGGCGTTGAGCGCATTGACATAGACGCGGGCGAGCCAGCCCATCATCGGGATCAGCTTGGCCTTGACGTCCTCGAAGTCGAGCACGTCGCCGGTCACCGGCGCCATGGTCATGCCGACCTGCTCGCCGGAGATCTCGTCGCGGCCACCATTGATGGCATAGAGCAGCGTCTTGGCCAGATTGGCGCGGGCACCGAAGAACTGCATCTGCTTGCCGATGCGCATGGCCGACACGCAGCAGGCGATGCCGTAGTCGTCGCCCCAATATGGCCGCATCAGGTCGTCGCTCTCATACTGGATCGACGAGGTGCGGATCGAGGTCAGCGCGCAGAATTCCTTGAAGCCCTTGGGCAGTTGCTCGGACCACAGCACCGTGAGGTTCGGTTCCGGCGCCGGCCCCAGCGTTTCCAGCGTGTGCAGGAAGCGGAAGGACGACTTGGTCACCAGCGTGCGGCCGTCGTGGGCCATGCCGCCGATCACCTCGGTCACCCAGGTCGGGTCGCCGGAGAACAGCTGGTCATACTCGGGCGTGCGCAGGAAGCGGACGATGCGCAGCTTCATGACGAAATGGTCGATCAGCTCCTGCGCCTCGGCTTCCGAAAGCGTGCCCTCGGCGATGTCGCGGGCGATGTAGATGTCGAGGAAGGACGACACGCGGCCGATCGACATGGCCGCGCCATTGGCTTCCTTCACCGCACCGAGATAGGCGAGGTAGACCCACTGGATCGCCTCGCGGGCATTCTCGGCCGGGCGGGAGAGATCGAAGCCATAGGTCTTGCCCATGACAACCAGTTCCTTCAGTGCGCGGATCTGGTCGGCGATCTCCTCGCGAGCCCGGAGCACGGTTTCGTCGATCTGGTCGAGTTCATAGCTCGCCGCCTGCGCCTTCTTGTCAGCGATCAGGCGATTGACGCCGTAGAGCGCCACGCGGCGATAGTCGCCGATGATGCGGCCGCGGCCATAGGCATCGGGCAGGCCGGTGATGATGCCGGACTTGCGGCACTTGAGCGCTTCCGGCGTGTAGACGTCGAAGACGCCGTCATTATGCGTCTTGCGGATGGCCGGGAACACCTTGTCGAAATAGTCCTCGCCCTTGAAGCCATAGGCCTCAAGACCGCTCTTGACCATGCGATAGCCACCGAAGGGCATGATGGCGCGCTTGAGCGGCGCATCCGTCTGCAGGCCGACCACCTGCTCGAGTTCGCGGTCGATATAGCCGGGGCCATGGGTGGCGATGGACGACACGTGGCTGGCGTCGACGTCGAGCACGCCGCCGTTGTCGCGCTCGGCCTTCAACAGGTCCTTGAGCTTGCCCCAGAGCGCCTCCGTGCGCCCGGTCACCGGGGCGAGGAAGGCGGCGTCGCCCACATAGGGGGTGACATTGGCGATGATGAAGTCGCGGACGGCGACCTCGCGCGTCCAGTTGCCGGCAGCGAAGTCGCGCCAGGCATTGCTGTTATCGGCTTCGACGGCTTCGGAGGTGACGTGCATGTTCATGATATTGGCTCCCTTGCTATCGCAACCGACCCTTGCAGGCCTTGTTTTCGCTGAGCATCACATAACACATATTACTTACGGGTTGTTGAGTTTTCAGCTCAACTTGACGCTCATGACTCTGAGATCTATTACCTGAGCCACAGAGTAAAGTAAGCACATATACGGAGCCTCATTTTCGATATTCTTTAAATCGGTATGGCGCACGAATATTTCTTGCGCATTTTTCAATTTTTGAGTGTGAGCGCATCTTCAGAACCCGGCGGCCGGAGCGCCTGGAGCTCGACCGCATCGCCCGGTACAGGCTGCACCCTTTGAGGGCAGACGTTCCAAGCATCTGTTTTGATGGCTTTTTCCTGCGAAAGGCGAGCGCAGCGCCCCAAGGAAAGGACACGAAAGCCCGCACATCGCACGTCCAAGATTCGCGCAATGGTTTATCATGCAAAATCTGGAGAAGTTTTTCTCACGCATGGCCAGCCGCGTTCTCGATGCCAGCCATGCGGAGAGAGCATATCATCACGCACGCGGAATCGTGCTGACCCCGAGGCTTCGGCGGTAGATGATCCAGTAGATCACCCCCACCAGTCCGGCCCCGCCGACGATATTGCCGAGCGTTGCCGGCACGATGTTGTGCAGCATGTTGCCGAGGGTAAACACGGACGGATCCACGCCCTCGGGCAGGTGGCCCGTTTGCGCCAGCGCCCAGGCATAGGGCAGGAAGAACATGTTGGCGATGCAATGCTCGAAGCCGGCGGCAATGAAGGCCGAAACGGGCAGGGCCATGCCCAGGATCTTGTCGGTTACCGATCGCCCGGCATAAGAGAGCCAGACGGCCAGGCAGACGAGAATGTTGCAGAGCACGGCCTTGAAGAAGATGGTCAGGGCGTCAGGTGCCATCTTGGCGGCGGCGAGCCGGATCACCGCGTCTCCCACCGCGCCATTGTTGAGGCTGGCGGTATGGGCGAGCAGCAGCAGGGCCATCAGTCCGACCGCTCCCACGAGATTGCCGGTCCAGATGATCACCCAGTTGCGCAGCACCTCGCTTGTGCGCAAGAGCCGGCTGGCCCAGGCCATCACCAGCAGGCAGTTGCCGGTGAACAGCTCCGCGCCGGCGATCATCACGATGGCGAGCCCCAGCGTGAACACCAGACCGCCGAGCACGCGCTGCACGGCAAAGCCGAGCGAGGCGTCCGACAGCACGATCGCGAAGAACATGCCGCCAAAGCCGATCGAACCGCCGGCGACGATGGCCAGCATGAAGCTCGCCGTCCAGGGCATGCGCGCCTTCTTCACGCCCAGCTGCTCCACCTTGTTCTGGATCTCGGCCGGGGCATAGGCATCGGAGCCAAATATTTCATAGGTCTGGTGCTTGTCCTGCGCAGTCATTGAATCATCGGGCTCCTGTGGTTGTCGCGATCTTGGCACATTTCATGTGCTTGAAGATCAAGTTTCCCTCATCCCCGCCTGTGACGCGTTGATACATGGCAAAGAACAGGGAAAGGAAGAGCCGCAATTCTTTTGCCAAGCGCCATCGCCCGAACCTCGCCCCGTGTGGGGCGAGGCCCGCGCTCGATCTTCTCGGCTGCAAAGAGATGAAACCGAAAAGGCAGTCGCCACGCATGCCGGCGACAGTTACGCCGGCCCTCGTTGCACCAAGCGCCAATGCCCAACCCTCGCCCCTTGTGGGAGAGGGTGACGACGAAGTCGCCGGGTGAGGGGTGCCAGCTCGACCTTGATCGTTGGCACTTTCACCCCTCATCCGCCCTGCCGGGCACCTTCTTCCACAAGGGGAGAAGGAGGCTCCGAGCGCTTCTCCTTCACCTTTCCGCTTGTCATGGTCCGTGAAGACGGACCATCCACGCAGTCACGCGAACAAAGTCCGAAGGCCCGCTTCTTTCGGAGAGTGTTGCGGATGCGGCCATCTACATCTTTGCTCTGACTGCATGGATGGTCCGCCTCCGCGGACCATGACGGCGTTGGGGGAAGACGGGGCGCCCCCACCCCATCCATTCCGCCCGCCATCCCCTCGAAAAATCTTATCCGCGCTCCCCCCTCCCGCCCTTACACTTCCCCTCATCCGCGGCCGGCGGGGAGGTGTCAGGATCCAGCACCGAGCATCTGGCCGGGGACCGGTCCCGCGCCTGCCGACTGGTGGCAGTCCCGGGCGAGCCTGACCTCGGTACCACTGCCCCGCACACGCATGCTCCGAAAAAGTTGCAGACTTTTTCGACAAGAGCATGCGCGCAAAAAGAGGAGCGCGATTGCTGGTCGGTCCCGTTTCGGGACCGGCAAGCGCGCGGACGGGGTGCCCTGAAGCAGGAGGGCGATAGGGGTGTCGGGTGGGTCCAGAGCGACGGAGGCGGCACTGATGGCGATGAGTCACGCAGCCCGTCCTTTCGTAACCGGGACCGCCTGGCTCCGGCCGATGGGCCACTGTCTTTCCCCGCGCGCCCTCGGGCGTTGCGGCAGACGGAGGCTCGGGAGGTGTCCCCTCGGGGATGCTGACCAAAGCCGGGACAGCCCTGAAGACGTACCGTTTAAAATCGGGGGCGCGAGCTCTCGGACAGGCTTCGTACACACCGGGCGGGAGCGCGGGCGACCGCTATCCTACTCCAAACCTTACCGCGGCCCCGCCGCGCTCCCGTCCCCGCATTGCGTGGGGAGATGATGAAGGTGAAGCTCCGGAGGCCTCGGCCTTGCGGAGGTGACGGTGTTTGTGGGACGCAGAATTCCGGTGACTGCTTGCTCAATTCACGCGCGGCGCGTGGCGGTATTTCTCAGGTCTTTCAATGAATTGGGCTAGCTGTCACCAGGCAATTCGTCCTCGCCTGGACTCCCACCCCGAATTGCCTGGTGACAGCTATCCGAATTCACCCTGACCGCGCGTGCGAGCCTCCCGAGCACCAGAGGTGAATTCGAAAAGCAGTCACCGCAATTCTTCGCGGCCGTCAGCAGTGATACCCCTCTCTCCCACTCGGCCGCGACGGTCAAACATTTGAATGCCGACAGCCCTCACCGCCGGAGCACTGCCTATGCTGCTTTTGTTCGTTCGGCGAAATCAGCACCATGCAGTCGATCGGGCAAACGTCCCTCAAAAAACAAAAGCCCCGCCAGGGACGGTGGCGGGGCTGGAGAGTTTGTCGAGATCTCCGCCTTGTGCCGGCGGAGTTTCAATTGCGTCGATCAGAGCGTCTTTGCAATCGCCACAGCCGTATCGGCCATGCGGTTGGAGAAGCCCCACTCGTTGTCGTACCAGGTGAGGATGCGCACCATGGTGCCGTCCATGACCTTGGTCTGGTCGAGGTGGAAGATCGACGAATGCGGGTCGTGGTTGAAGTCCGACGACACGTTCGGCTGGTCGGTATAGCCCAGGATGCCCTTGAGCGGACCGGAGGTGGCGGCAGCCTTGATGGCGGCGTTGACTTCTTCGACCGTCGTGGCGCGCTTGGCGGTGAAGACCAGATCCACCACCGACACATTCGGGGTCGGCACGCGGATGGCGACGCCGTCGAGCTTGCCCTTGAGCTCGGGCAGGACGAGGCCGACGGCCTTGGCAGCACCGGTCGAGGTCGGGATCATCGACAGGGCGGCAGCACGGGCGCGGTAGAGGTCCTTGTGCAGCGTGTCGAGCGTCGGCTGGTCGCCGGTGTAGCTGTGGATCGTCGTCATGAAGCCCTTCTCGATGCCGATGGCATTGTTGAGGACCTGGGCGACGGGCGACAGGCAGTTGGTGGTGCACGAGGCGTTCGACAGGACGATGTGGTCCTTGGTGATCTTGTCGTCGTTGACGCCGAAGACGACCGTCAGGTCGGCGCCGTCAGCGGGGGCCGAAACCAGCACGCGCTTGGCACCGGCCTGCAGATGCAGCGAGGCCTTGTCCTTGGACGTGAAGATGCCCGTGCATTCCAGGGCGACGTCGACGCCAA
>NZ_JAKJIC010000003.1 GCF_021864535.1 Oryzibacter oryziterrae | reverse complement strand
CCACCCCCACCTCGGATTCCGGATAGATATAGCCGCCGGTCTGCTTGACGATGCCATAGACCGTCGACAGGCCAAGGCCGGTGCCCTTGCCCACTTCCTTGGTCGAGAAGAACGGCTCGAAGATCTTTTCCATGATCTCCGGCGGCATGCCGGTACCGGTATCCTCCACCTCGATCAGCACATAGTCGGCCGCCGGCATGCCCTTGTAGGTGAGCTTTTCCGCCTCGGCGTGCGTCACGTTGGAGGTGCGAATCTCCAGCTTGCCGGCCTCGTGCATGGCGTCGCGGGCGTTCACCGCCAGATTGATCACCACCTGCTCGAACTGGTTGAGGTCGGCCATCACGGTCCAGAGGTCGCGGCCATGCACCACCCTCAACTGAACCTTCTCGCCGAGGAGACGGCCGAGCAGGATCGACAGGTCCGCCAGCACGTCCGACAGGTTCAGCACCTGCGGCCGCAGTGTCTGGCGGCGCGAGAAGGCCAGCAGCTGGCGGACAAGACCCGCCGCGCGGTTGGCATTCTGCTTGATGTTCATGATGTCCTGGAAGGATGGATCGGTCGGCCTGTGGCTCGACAGCAGCAGGTCCGAGAAGCCGATGATCGCGGTCAGCACATTGTTGAAGTCATGCGCCACACCGCCGGCGAGCTGTCCCACCGCCTGCATCTTCTGGCCTTGCGCAAACTGCGCCTCCAGCGCCCGCTGCTCGGTGGTATCGAGCGCGTAGACCACGGCCACCTCGCCGTCGCCAGCCCCCTCTTCCACCGTCGACACGAAGAAGCGCGCCGAGCGCCCCTTGTCGTCCGGCAGCGACACGTCGATGCCCGAAATATTGCCCTGCCCGGTGACAGCAGACTTGACCGCCTCGGAGATCGCCGGCCGGTCGCGCTCTGCGACCACGTCGGTCAGCCGCCCGCGCGGCGCCGTGGCGTCCGGCTTCACGAAGGCCCCGAACAGGCGCATGAACGGCGCATTGTTGCGGCCGATGCGGCCGTCCTTGTCCACCGAGGCGATCGCCACCGGTGTATTATTGAAGAAACGCGTGAAGCGCACCTCGGCCGCCCGCAGCGACTCCGAAATGTCCTCGCCCGGCGATCGATTGAGCACCAGCGTCCGGCTGTCGCCGATGTCGCCGTCCACCCCCACCGGCACCCGGTGGATGATGCGCGCCGGCATGCTCTGGCCGTTGCGCTTGATGAGGTCGAGGTCGACCATGCCGGTCTTCACCTCGCCCGACGCCCCGCGCACCCCGTCGAGCAGCGCCGTACCGTCGCCGAGCAGGATATCCTTGAGTGCCAGCACGCCCGGCTCGAACTCGGCAAGATCATAGCCGAGCCAATCGGCCAGCGTCGCGTTCATGTAGACCACACGCCCCAGCGCATTGGCCGAGAAGAAGCCGGCCGGCGCGTGGTCGAGGAAGTTCACCGCCCGTTGCAACGCCTGGAAACTGTCTTCCTGTTCGTCGCGATCGCGGGTGACGTCGGCCACCTGCCAGACATTGAGCGGCGTCGCCAGTCCCGGCAGCGGCCGGACGCGGATGCGATACCAGCGCGCCGGCCCGTCACTGCGGCCGAGGGCATGTGCAACGCGCACCTCCTCCGTCGCCCGCCGCCCTTCGCGCGAGGCCTGCGCCAGACGGAAGATCACGTCCGCCGCATCGGGATCGCCGGAAAACACCCGCTCGACCGTCCGCACATCCGTCGCCGCTTCGGCGCGGATCAGCCGGCCATAGGCGGCATTGGCATAGACGATGCGCCCTTCCGGATCGGTGACGCAGACACCATCCGTCATCGTGTCGAGGAAGCGCTTGGAAAGGGCGTTCTGGTTCTCGCCACGCGCGCCAAGCCGAATGAGCCCGATGGCCGCAGCAAACAGGGAGAACACGCCAACGACGGCAAGGAGCCCGAGGAGCCCGAGCACATAGGGCTCCGCCGATGACCGATCGAGCACCGCAAAGACCGCCGCTGCCAGCACCAACGACAGCGCAAGCGCCACAACGAGCCCGACGTTGCCGCCCCGCTCCGTTCGATCGACGATCGGTGTCTCCACCGAGGGTGCCGACTCGTTTTCAGTCATCCCGCGCTCGCCTCGCCTGCCAAATCGCGATTCCGACGTCATGCAGGGCGACCGAAAGCGCGCAAGATGAGAATCGGAGTTGTCAACGGTCAATCATTAACAATCAACCGGGCCGAGGCAAATGACACACGGGGCTTTTTTGAAGTTTTGCAGGGGCTTGTCACCCATTCGCTGCGATGAGAACACCCCGGCTGCCGCTTTTGGCAGCTTTTGACACCGGGACTGCCACCCCGTCGCCTTCCGGCTGTTGACCGCCCGTCATGCACTGTCGCGCCCAACCTAGTTCCGCCAGGCCGCCTTCTTCTTGAGATTGAGCACGTAACCGATGAGTTGCGCCACTGCCTTGTAATGCTGGGCCGGCACCATCTGATCGAGTTCCACCGAGGCATAGAGCGTTCGGGCCAGCGGCGGATTCTCCACCACCGGCACGTCGGCGCCCTTTGCGATCTCGCGAATGCGAAGGGCCACTTCGTCGACGCCCTTGGCAACGCAGACCGGTGCCTGCATGCCCTCGTCATATTTCAAGGCCACCGCATAATGCGTCGGGTTGGTCACCACCACCGTCGCCTTCGGCACATTGGCCATCATGCGATTGCGGGCCCGCTCCATGCGCAGAGCCTTGAGCTTGCCCTTGACGGTCGGATCGCCTTCGATCTGCTTGTGCTCGTCCTTCACCTCTTGCAGCGACATCCTGTGCCTCTGCATCCAGCGCCAGCGCGCCCAGGCATAGTCCAGCACGGCGATCAGGAACATGATCGCCAGCATGGCATAGAGCATCTTCATCGACACCGCCTGCGCCACCGACAGCATCTGCGAGATGTCGATGGTGATCAGCTGGTCCAGCCGATTGCGCTCCGGCCAGAGCACATAGGTCATCACCGCGCCGAGCACGGCGACCTTGAGCATGCCGCGCAGGAAGTTGATCAGGCTGTCCACCGAGAACAGCCGCTTGAACCCCGCCAGCGGCGATACCTTGGACAGGCGCGGGATCAGGCTGTCCGCCGAGAACACCATGCGATGCTGGACGAGATGGCCGGCGATCGCCACCACCGCCATCACCGCCAGCGGGATGGCTATGCCGATGCCGATGGCGCCACCGATTGCGAGATAGAGCCGCCGAAGGCCTCCGCCATCCATCGACAGGTCGGCGGCATGTTCGATGAGCCCCCGCAAGGGCGCGAACATCGAATGTATGGTCCCCTGCCCGACCATCCCGACGACCACCGCCACGCCCGCGAGCGTGAAAAAGGTGCTCACTTCGAGACTTCGGACAACGTCGCCCTGTTCGTGCGCCTGTTGCAGCCTTCGCTGGGTTGGTTCTTCCGTCTTGTCGCTGTCGTCGCCTTCTTCGGCCATGGTTTCGAACCCCTCAGTTCGGAACCAGCCGCATCAGCCCCGTTTCAACATGGCCCTCGTAGAGGCTCATGATGGTGCCGATGAGAAAGGCGAAGAAAACGAGGCCGAGCATGATGGTCACCGGCATCGCCATGAAGAACACCTGGAACTGCGGCATCAGCTTCTGCAGCACGCCGAGCCCCAGGTTGAAGACCAGCGCAAAGACCAGGAACGGCGCCGAGATCTGGATGCCGACCTTGAAACTGTCGGCAATGGTCATGATGGCCGCATCGCGGAAGTCGCCGAGCGGGATCATTTCGCCGGGCGGGAACAGCTTGTAGCTGCCCGCGATGCCGGCGATGGCCACATGGTGCAGGTCGGTCGCAAAGATCAGCGTCACGCCCACCACGCTCAGGAAGGACGAGAGAATGGCACCCTGCTGGCCCATGGTCGGGTCAACGCTTTGGGCAAAACCGAGACCGATCGCCGACGCGATCGTCGTACCGGCGATCTGCGCCACCGACAGAAGCAGGCGCGCCAGCAGCCCGAGCCCGAGCCCGATCATGATTTCCCAGATCATCGCCACCAGCATGCGGTTCATGTCGTCCGACAGTCCCGCCGGCAGCGTCCGCGCCTCCACCGGATAGAGGATCAGCGTCAGCAGCAGCGCAAAGGCTAGGCGGATGGTCGCCGAAATCGTCTGCTCGCCGACGCCCGGCATCAGCATCACCATCGACCCGATGCGCGCAAACAGCAGCAGGAACAGCACCGTCACATCAGGGAGGACGTGGACGATCATCCGGAAATAATCCGCTCGGAAATGCGCAGCATGAAGCCGTTGATGGCGTCCGCCATGAAGGGCAGCGTCAACAGCAAGACAAGAAAGATGGAAAGGATCTTCGGGATGAAGGCCAGTGTCTGTTCCTGGATCTGCGTCAGCGCCTGGAACAGCGCCACCACCAGACCGACAACAAGGCCGACAAGCATGGTCGGCGCGGCGATCTTCACCGTCACCCAGATGGCGTCGCGGGCGATATCGAGAACTTCCGCGCCGGTCATGATCGCGCTCCACAAGCAAGCTGCCGCGCCGACCGGACGTCGCCGTCAGATCGGCATGCGCATGATCTCTTCATAGGCTGAGATCACGCGATCGCGCACCGACACCATCGTATCGAGTGCCACTTCCGTTTCCGAAACAGCGGTCACCACGTCGACGAGATCGGCCTTGCCTGCCATCAGTCCCGCCTGCTTGGCCTCGGACGCATTGCCCTGGGCCACAACCGACTTCACCTGATCCCTGAGCATGTTGCCGAAATCGAGACCGCCGCTTTCACCGCTGCCACCGGCCTGAGTCTGCACGGACTGCGCTCGATTCGCCAGACGCGACATGGCGCCATACACACTTGCCGCGTTGAGTGCCGTCGTGAGAGCCATGGTCTATCCGCCCGTCCTGTTGTTATTGTCGCCGCTCTGCGAGATCAGCCCTTGAGAATGTCCACGGTGCGCTGAAGCATCGAACGCGTCGTGCTGACCACGTTCAGATTGGCCTCGTAGGTGCGCTGGGCACTCTGCATGTCGACCATCTCGACCAGTGGCTGGACATTGGGATACTTGACCATGCCGGAGCCATCGGCGGCTGGGTTGCCGGGCTCATAGCGGCTTTCAAAATCGCTCTCGTCGCGCGCCACCTTGCCGAGCCTGACCACTTCCGCTCCAAGCTCCTTGTCGAAGCTCGACGTCACGGTCGGGATCTTGCGGCGATAGGGA
Source organism: Oryzibacter oryziterrae (assembly GCF_021864535.1). GTDB lineage: Bacteria > Pseudomonadota > Alphaproteobacteria > Rhizobiales > Pleomorphomonadaceae > Pleomorphomonas > Pleomorphomonas oryziterrae. The sequence goes on along the minus strand of NZ_JAKJIC010000003.1, from coordinate 294,764 downwards.
TCCTGCCCCGGCCCCGCGGCCACCGAGTCCGAGTTGGCAAGGTTTTCGGCGATGATCCGCATGCGCCCGTTCTGAACCTTGAGCCCGGCGGAGGAGATCATCAGCGTCTTTAGGAAGTCCATGCTACCGCTCCTGTCGAGAAATGTTGCGCCGGGCTATCACCGCTTGCCGACCGCTGTTTTCAGCAGGTTGAGACTGCGCTGGTAGAGATTGGTCGCCACCTGGTAGTCCATCTGGTTGTCGGTGACCTTCATCATCTGATCTTCGAGGGACACCGAGTTGCCATCCGGCGTCACTTCATAGCCATCCACCGTCTGCTCCTTGTTGGGGCCGGTGTTGGTGATCATCTGTCCGGGCATGTGCAGCGGACTGGTGGTGATGGGCATGACGCCTGACCGGTCGCTGTCTTCCACCGCTACGCGGAAGAAATCCTGCGGCTTGATGTCCTTGCCCTGATATCCGGGCGTCTCCGCATTGGCGACGTTCTCGGCAAGCACTTTCTGCCGAAGCTCGTGATACTTGAGCTTGGCCTTGATGGCCTGCAGCATGGGAATGTCGGTCATTGACATCGAACAGAACCGCCGATCGCGTTTTGCAGGGGCTGTCGGGCGAAATGGACGCCACCGCCAGCCCTTGCTGCCCTTGAAGAGCCCCGGTCGCGACAGTGGACATTGAGTCTCGGCCCCGGGCTTCTAGGCAATAATTGCCGGCCTGATGGTTAACGAGTGGTTAACAATTAAGCCTTCAGGGATAGAACAGGCTTGAAAATTGCCAAAATTGGCGGATATCTCGACTTGGGGCTATACGCACTGCCCTTGCGCATTGCGACGAAGGGGAAATTGTTGCCGCGTTACGATGGAAAAGAAACGATCGTAACGCCGTAGTGAGGTTACCAAATAATTTTCGATTTATTGGGTAAACCGTCAAATACGCCCGTCCGCCGTGCCGGCGCGACGACTTTGAGCAGGTAAGGAACATGCAGGATCTGTTGGTAAATTGGTTCGGCTCCGCCGGTGCAACGGTGATCAAATACGCCCTGGCATTCGCTGTGATCGCCGGACTTTTGTGGCTGTTGCGTTGGGTCCTGCAGAACTCCGTCGGCGGCGGCGCTCTCGCTGCGTTCAAGGGTCGTCAAAACCGGCTCGCCGTGGTGGATGCCGTGGCGGTCGATCCCAAGCGTCGCCTGATCCTCGTTCGCCGCGACAATGTCGAACATCTGATTCTTGTCGGTGGCGGCAACGACCTCGTCGTCGAGCCCACGATCATCCGTGGCGTGCCGGTCGGCAGCATCGGGCGCGCCGGACTGCGCAGTTCGGCCCCCGTTGCGGCGGAACCCGAGGACACCGCGCGGTCCGAACCATCCGCAATCCCCGTTGAGCCGGCGCCTGCCATTCAGTCCGCCACCCCCGAGCCTCTCGCCCAACCCGCCCCTGTGCCGGTCCGCGCGGCGGAAGCGCCGATCGTGCGCCAGCCCCCGCTCTCGCGCTCCAATCCGGTCGAGCGCAGCCCGGCCGTGGCAACCCTGCGCCCCAAGCCCGTGCCGCAGCGTGCGCCCGTTGTGGAACCCACGCCGGTTGCGCCCACCGCTTATGTGCCGCCCGAGCCGGAGCGCGTGGTTCCCACCGTCAGCCCGATCGCTGCCATCGTCCCGCAGCCGGAATCGCCAATCGCCGCGCCCGAACAGCCGGTTGCCCAGCCCGCGCCCGAAAGCAACGCCTTTGAGGATCTCGCCCGTCATTTGGACGAGGCCCTGAAGAACGACCTTGGCGACATCGGCGCCCCTGTGGAAGCCGCACCGGCGCCCGCGCCCGTTCGTCCGGCGACGGCTGAAGTCGCTCCGCTCGCCCGTCCCGCACCGACCACGCCCGAGCCCAAGGTCGAGCCGCGCGCGCAGCCTGCCGCCGCTCGCCCCGTGATTCCCGCCGCCAGCGCGTGGCTGCGTCCGCGCACCCAGCAGCAGACCGCCAAGCCGGCCGAGCCCAAGAGCGTCGAGGCAAAGCCCGTCGAAACACCGGCAGTCGAAGCCCGTATCGAGCCGCGCGTCGCCGATCCCAAGCCCGTCGAAGCCAAGCCGGTCGAGCGCTCCTTCGCCCCCCGGGCCAACCCGACTGCGGTCGAGCGCCGCCCGCGCGTCGCTTCGCCGGCACAGGAGCCGGTGGCCGAGCCCACCGCCCTCACCTCGCCCAGCTTCGATGAAGATCTGACCAAGGCCCTTGAATCCAGTCTGGTCTCCCGTGAGTCCTCGCGCTTCGATCCGCCGCACGCCGCTCCGGTCGTGGCCGCTGTGCCGGCCGTCGAACCGCCGCCTGTGGCAGCTCCGGCCAAGGCCGACGCGCCCGAGTTTTCCTCGCTGGAAGACGAGATGGCCCGCCTGCTCGACGAGCTGGCCGGAGATTCCAAGGGAAAACGTTGATCAACGCCGGGCGCGCTCTTGTCCTTGGGCGCGCCCGGGTTAACAACCTCCTGACAGAGACCGCGATGAAACTGCGTAGCCGGCCATGACGCCCAGACAGGCGTCGCCTGGCAACAGTTGGCGGTCGAGGCGACACAAACGTCAGGGAAGGTTGCATTTCCGATGCACGACTCGTCCGCAGACCAAAGCGCCCGGCGCTTCCGCTCGACAGGCTGGCGGATCGGTCTCGGTGTGCTGGCCGTGGCCTGTGCCACCGCCCTGACCGTCGCCCCCGCCGCAGCTCAGGACGTCTCGATTTCGCTCGGGCAGGGCTCGACGCTGACCCAGCGTGCCGTCCAGCTGATCGGCTTGATGACGGTGCTGAGTCTTGCCCCGTCCATCCTCGTGATGATGACGAGCTTCACCCGCATCGTCGTCGTGCTCTCGCTCTTGCGCAGCGCCATCGGCCTGCAGTCAGCGCCGCCCAATGCGGTTATGGTGTCCTTCGCGCTCTTCCTCAGCGCCTTCATCATGGCGCCCACCTTCGAGCAGGCCTACAACGAAGGCGTCAAGCCGGTGGTCGACAATCAGGTCGAACTGGACGTGGGCTTCGATCGCGCCCTCGCCCCCTTCCGCGCCTTCATGCTGAAGAACACCCGCGAGGCGGACTTGAAGCTCTTCGTCGATCTCTCGGGCGTGCCCCAACCCGACCAGCAGTCGGACCTTGAAACGCGGATCATCATACCCGCCTTCATGATCTCGGAGCTGCGCCGGGCCTTCGAGATCGGCTTCCTGCTCTATCTGCCCTTCCTGATCATCGACATGGTCGTCTCGTCGATCCTCATGGCCATGGGCATGATGATGCTGCCGCCTGTTGTCGTCTCGCTGCCGTTCAAGCTGATCTTCTTCGTGCTGGTGGACGGCTGGTCGCTGCTCGCCGGCAGCCTGATCCGCAGCTACGTCACCTGATCAGGCCGACGGCCGGTTGCCCACAGTCGATCAGCCCGCACTCGGGCCGGCCTGACCGGCGTCGGCGCGCGGCGCGGTATCGGTGGGCGCAGCAGCGTCCGCCGACGGGCCACCGGCGCCATCGATCACCGCCGGCTTGTCGCTGACGCCAATGTCCAGATAGCGCTTGCGATAGTCCGAGAGGAAGGACGACATGGTATCGGCCGAACCGACCGACTTCACCACTTCATCGAAGTTGGCGCCATTGGCGGTGATCGGGCCGGTTACCGCCTCGAAAGCCGAACCATTCGGCGTCTCGGCCATCTTCCCGGCATACTTGGATCTCAGCCGGTCGACGCTGAGCCGATCGTTGACCAGCGTGTAGCCGATACCCGCCTTCAGAACTTCCAGCTGCTCCACCGGAGACAGCGGCAGATTGTCGTTCCAGCGCCCGCCGAGCAGCCGCTCGAACTGATCGCCGGCCTCACCATAGCGATTGGCCGACCACAGAATGTCCGCCCGCAGCCGATCGACTTCCGGACCGTCCAGCGGTCGCACCAGCTCAAGCGCGCCGTCGGGATTGCCCGAGTCCGCCATCGCCTTGGCTTCCACGGTCCTGCGCTGGCGTTCGATCGCCACCGGCAGCTCCGCCTGACGCGTCTTGGCCAAGGTCAGCAGCGCCTTGTCGGGGCGATGGTCCAGCAGGTAGATCATCGCCAGATCGGCCGCCACCTGCGCCCGCGCCGCACCGCGCAAGCGGTTCTGCACCTGATAGTCCAGAAGCTGCGAGGCCTGCGGCAGCAGATCCACGTCCACCAGCCGGTCGGCAAGCTTGCGCACCATGGCGTCACCACGACGACCGTTCGGTGTCAGCTCACGGAAGTCATAATAGAGCGCCAGCGCGTCGATGGGCTTCATGCTGTCGGCCTTGCCATCGAGGAACAGCTGGGCGAAGGCCGACTGCATGTCCTGGCTGATAAGCCGCGTCGTCTTGGCATTTGGGTTGACCTGTTCGGCCACCCGCATCACTTCGAAGGCGCGCCGATAGTTGCCCCGCTCCACCGAATACTGGCTGAGCAGCCGCAGGGTCTTCAGTTCGATCTCGTCGCCGCGCCAGGCCACCGCCAGCTGCTCCAACCGGTCGATGCCCTGGTCGAGGGTGATCAGCCCTTCGCGCCGCTGCATCTGCACCAGGCGGTAGGTCGCCTCGGCCGCCGTCGGACCGTTGGACTCGCGCACGATATTGGACAGGAGCTCGATGGCATCCGAGACATGACCGGCCGCATCGCGCGCCAGCGCGCTCAGCAGGTCCAACTTGGCGCGCTCGGGCTTGCTCAGCGTCTGCGGATCGATCTTGGCCAGGAGATCGCGGGCCGTCGTGAAATCCTTGAGCTCGATGGCGGTCGCCACGTCGTCGAGCATGTAGCGGCGCTGGATCAGCGGCGGAAACGTGCCGATGGCCACGTCGCCATGCACGAACTCCTTTTGGGCCTCAGGATACTTGCCGAGGTCCGCGTAGGCCATGCCACGCCAGACCGAAGCGTCCGGGCTCTCGCTGAACTCCGGTCGGTCTAGGAGCTTCAGCGTTTCCTCCGGCCGGTAGGTCAGCAGTTCGCCACCGGCCCGCAGCACCGCCATGCGATCGGACGCCGTCTCCTCTGGTGCCAGCATGCCGATGAGGTTCAGCGGCCCGATGGTCTCGGGGCCGAGACCATTCGCCAGATTGAAGGTCGCGGTCTTGTACCATTTCTCGACCCGCTCGGGCATCTCGCGCGCCTGCGCAACATCCAGCGTCATCTTGTGACGCTTGTCCCAGAAGTCTTGCGGATCGCTCGCGGCCATGCCGTGGAAATCCACATAGCCATTCTTGCGATTGAAGGTCGACCCCAGCGACAGCGGCAGATCCAGCAGGCTGGCCTTCTTCTGCTGCGCCACCGTGGATACCGCCATGCCACCCGGTCGCGAGATCGAGACCAACTCGCCGGAGGCGGTCACCTCGAGATCATCCACCTTCGGGATGAAGGCGAGACCATGCGCCGACTGCAGCGCATCCATCTCGGCAAAGCTCTGCGGCTTGATGAGACCGCGCGGCTGTCCCTTGCCGGTGACGACAAACAGCGTCTCGCCCGAACTCGGATCCTGGAAGCGATGGATCTTCGACACCTGGCCGAAGGGCACGTCCAGCGACTTTGACCCGTCCAGATGCACATTGCGCGAAATCGGCAAGGGGCGCGGCGGATCGGTGACAAGCTCGCCGATGGTCACCACCCAATTGTTTCCATCCGGCCCGATGGTCGCCAGGAAGGACTTTGCCATCTCGATCCGCAGCGCCTGTGCGTCGCCGATGGTCATCGGCTCGATGCTGCGCGCAAAGCCGGCCAGCGCATCCTGCAGCGACGCAGAATCGATCGGCGCGGGGTCGTCGAACACCATCCACAGCGTGTTGCCCCGCGTGAACAGCGCCGAGCCCGTCGGGTGCTGATAGGGGAAAACCAGATGCGTCGCCTGCCCTACCCGCTTGGCGTCGACACGGATGATGCCGTCGGTCAGCACGCGCGTGAGCGCATTGTCCGGCAGTTCGGCCTGATCCTGCGGCGCCGCCGTCGCTGACGGTTCGTTTGCCGCCGCATGCGGTGCAGCGGTCGTGTCGGTCTGGGATGTCGTCCCGGCGGTGACCGGCGCTTCGTTGGTCGCGGCCAGCGTCTCGGCAGCGTGAGCTACCGCGGCAGGTGCCTCAGGAGCATGAGCGCCCGCATCAGGCGCCGGGTGCGCGGCCTCGGTGGGCGCTTCGGCTGCAGCATGGTCTGCGGGCGCCGGCGGTGTCGCCTCCGCGTGCGTGTCCTGGGCCGGCGGGGCGTCGGCGCCGGCCTCGGTCACAGGAGCATGGCCGGCTTCGGTTGGGGCGGCATGCCCGGCATTTGCGTCGACATTCTCGTGGGCAGGCGCAGGCGCACCTTCCGCCGGCGTCGCGGCATGGTCGGCAGGAGCGGCATGCGCCCCGGCCTCCGTGTGGGCGGCAGTGGCGTCTCCATGCGCCGCCGCATCGGGCGCCGCAGCGCCATGCGCAGTCGCGTCAGGGGAATCCGCCGTGGTCGGATCCTGCCCGGGGGCCGACACATGATCGGTCGCGCCCGGCGTCGTCTCCGGAACGATGCCGACCGCAGACTGCAGCGCCTGATCGATCGGCGCCATGGTCGACGGGTCCGGCGGTCCCTGCACATCGATCACATAGGTATTCTCGTCCTTGAAGGCGCGCACGTCGGCAACGGGCTGGACCGCCACGTTGAAGGCGACACCCTTGTCGGTCTGGACCGTCGACATGTCGTCGACGAAGGGTGGCAGGTTGGCCTTGATGTCGCTGATGTCAGCCGTTGCCAGCCGGTTGAACACCACGCTGACACTGGTGTCCTGACGATGGAAGTTCGCCTCGAAGGGCACGTTCCATTTGAAGGTGATGCGGCTGAAGGTCGGCGTACGACTCGCCGAGACATCGACATGCGCGATGCGGTTTCCCTCCACCTTCATCATCTCGGCCTGCTTGGCAGCGATCGCGGCGGCCTCGGCCCGCTTGGCGAGCGCGGCGATCACCTCGTCCGGCAGGCGCGGCGGCGGGCCGGACCAGTTGGGCGACAGGAAGTCGATGAAGAGCTGCGGCCCGGCCTCCATGGTGTTGACCTTGACCATCCGCGCCAGAGCAAAGCGTGCGCCCAGACCTTCCGGGTCGGCACGGGCGATCATCACATAGTCATGCAGGATGGAGGGCACATTGTCGGTGTTGAGATCAACCGGCTGGTCGAACTTCAACACCAGCACACCATTGTCCGACTCCACCTTGTAGGCCGGCATGATGTTGAGATCGGGAAAGGTAACGATCATCCGGCCGAAGTTCGGTTCGGTCTTGAGCTCGACCTCGGCACGATAGTTGGCGGCGGCCGGCGCGGCCATTCCAAGCGTGAAGACAGCACAGCAGACGAGCAATGCCGCCAACCACCGCAGCCCCCATTCCGGGCTGCAGCAGGCTGAAGATCCAAGGCGGTCAAGGCTCCAGGCGGCGCGCATATCCTGTTCACATCCAGACGCCGGACACACGTCCGGCACTGTCATGAACCCTAGGCTGCCGCGCTTAATGTGCCGTTACCGCTTCAGGGCGGATTTGGGCGGAAATTCAAAAAGAAAGCCAGGGACGGCACGCGCGGATCAGGGCTGCGGCGGAGCGGCTTGCGACGGGTCGGCAGGCGTGCCCTGGATCTGCGGCAGATCCGCAAGGGACGGCTGAGCACTGGCGGGCGGCTTCAGCGCGTTGGTCACTTCCGGCAGCAGCGGCGACAGACCTTGCGGCGCCTCTTCCGTCTGCACCACGATCTTGCGATCACCCAGATTGCCGGCCATGGCGATGGTCAGCAAACCCGCCTTGTCAGGCGACATGGCCGCCATGATCGGCGACAGCTTGCGCGGATTCATCTTGGTGGCAATCTGCAGCAGCACGGTCATGTCCAGCTTGTCGAACACAACGGCCGCGGCCTTCGGCTTCATCGCTTCATAAAGCGCCACCAGCGCCTGAACCTCCTGCGCATCCTTGGCGTCTGCGGTCTTGACGTCCGAGCCGCCGAGTTGCTGCTGGATGGACTTCAGCTCCTGAAGCCGTTGGTCGAGCCGCTGTTCGGCGGCCTGCAGCAGCTTGGCGCGCAGGTCGAGATCCTGTTCGCGCTGGTCAAGCGCATTGCGGCGGTCTGACAAGGCGTTGAGGATCGCCGTCTCCGAAGATCCGGCCGGCGGCGTATATTCCGGCGGGCGCTGCGTATAGGCCACAGGTCCCTTTGGCGCGGCAGCGCCATGTTCGCCACCGCCACCGTGACCTTCGGCTGCAGGCGCCGCCTCCCCATGGGCCGCAGTTGCGGGAGCCTCGCCATGGGCAGCCCCGTCAGCGGCCGGTGCGGCAGCATCCTTGGCGGCCGGCGCATGAGCGTCCGCCGGGGCGGCGGCAGCCGCGTCACCATGGCCTGCGGCCGGGGCGGCTTCGGCAGGAGCGGCGGCGGCCTCACCGTGACCGGCAGCAGCAGGAGCCGCCTCGGCATGGGCGGCATCGGCGGGCGCCGCTTCGCCATGCCCAGCAGCGGGCGCAGCCTCACCATGGCCGCCTTCGCCATGCGCAGCCGCAGCAGCCTGCGCCGCCTTCAACTGCTCGGCCTCGCGCGCCAGATCCACCGGCTGCGTCATGGTCATCAATGGACCGGACAGAGGTTGAACCGTATCGCCGGGAGGCGGAGCAGCCTCACCGCCATGGCCGCCGCCCTCTTCGGCTGTTGCCGACTGCGGGCCGACGGCAAAGGACCCCACCCCCGTGACAAAGCCGAGGATCTTCACGGCCAGAAGGGCCGAGATCGCAACGAGCACCAGGGGAAGGAGCCTGATTCTGTTCACGCGGCCTCCTCGCGTTGAGCCCGCCGCAACGCCGACAGGCGCTCGGCAGCAGCCTCAGCGGCAGCCTGCAAGGTCTTGGCAGCGGACTCGCGCGGCACTTCCGTCGCTTTTGGCGCAACGACAGGCGCGCCCGGTCCACCGGCGGCACCGACGATAGCCCCAATCCGCTTAACGATCTCATTACCCGCAGACAGACGCTGGTCGAGATTGCCCAGAAGCTCCTCGGCAGATCCCATGCGCGCGCCGAGCGACTTCTCGCATTCGGCCGCGGTCGCCCGCAGACCGAAGATCGCCCGCTCGGCGATCTCCGTCGCCGTGATCAGCTCGGAGATGGTGGCCCGCAGGATTTCCTCATCCGCACGCAGACGCGTCAGGCGACGATTGAGCACCGCGCAATAGAAGATGGTCAGGACGAGCAGCACGGCCACGACAATCTCAATTGCGATACCAAGGTTGAAATTGCCGCTCATGTTATCTGCATCTCCTTCTGGACTGCACGCTCGAAGGCTGCCAGCGTCATGCGCGGGCGCTTGAGATTGCGATTGATCTTCACCGAGACGCGCTCTCCGAGCCGTCCCATGTTGCCGGCTGTCAGGTGAATGTCGCCGCACTTGATCGACACGGGATCATTGGGCGCCACGTTGAACAGCAGCGTCTGCCCCACTTCGAGGTCCATCACCATCGAAAGCGGCAGTTCTTCTTCCACCAGCACCGCGTCCACCTCGACTTCGGCATGGTAGAGCTCGGTCGCCAAATGCCCTTCCCAGATGTTGTCGCGACCAAACTTCTCACCCATGATCATCTGCAGCAGCAGATTGCGAATGGGTTCGATGGTCGCATAGGGCAGCAGCATCTCCACCATGCCGCCGCGATCTTCCATGTCCACGCGGAACTGCACGAGGATACAGGCGTTGGCAGGGCGGGAGATCGGCGCAAAGCGCGGATTGGTTTCGAGACGCTCCAGGTTGAAATGAATCTGCGTCAGCGGCGCGAAGGCCTTCTCGCAGTCGGCGAGCAGCAGCTCGATCATCCGGCGCACGAGGTTCATTTCGATGGTGGTATACGGCCGGCCCTCGACGCGGATGGCCGTGGTGCCGCGACCGCCGCCCAGGAGCACGTCGATGATCGAATAGATCAGCGAGCTGTCGACGGTGACGAGGCCGTAGTTGTCCCACTCCTCCGCCTTGAACACGGCAAGGATGGCCGGCAGCGGGATGGAGTTCAGATAGTCGCCGAAGCGCACCGAGGAAATGCTGTCGAGCGACACTTCGACGTTGTCGGACGTGAAGTTGCGCAAGGAGGTCGTGGTCTCGCGCACGAAGCGGTCGAACACGATTTCCAGCATCGGCAGGCGTTCGTAGGACACGAGCGCGGAGTTGACCAGCGAGCGGATGCCGCTCTGGTCATTGGCCACATGGTCGTCGAGATTGAAGCCGAGGAGGTTGTCGATTTCCTCCTGGTTCAGCACGCGGTCGGCGCCACGGGTGGAGCTCTCGAGCTCCCCTTCCCCGTCGTCGATCATGGCGGCCCACTGGGCTGCCACCGCATCGGCGTTCTCTACACCCTGCTCTTCCAGCGCGGCGCCCCACTCAGCAGCGAGGTCTTCCATGCCGTCGCCTTCGCGCTGCTCGGCCAGGGCCGCGCCCCAGTCCATCGACATGTCTTCTTCGTCATCGCCGTCAGCCATTCAATCCGCTCCTATTGAACGATGACATTCTTGAACAACACGTCGTCGACGCGCGCCGGATAGACCGCAATGTTCACGCGCCGCTGCAACTCTTCCTTGAGGCGATAGAGCCCCGCCGACCCCTGCAGGTCGGACGCCCTGAGCTCGCGCATATAGGTCTGGAAGGCATCCAGCACACGCGGCAGGTTCGGCTTGATCACGTCGAGCATCTTCTGATCGCTCACCTCCAGCGCCACCTCCAGCTTGACGAAGGTTGGCCGCTCATCGGCGGTGGAGAGATTCAGGATCATCACGGGCAGATCGAAGTAATAGGCGTGCGGCTGCTCTTCCTGCACGGCCATCACCGCTTCGGCAGCAGGCTCCTTGGAACCGCCCAGAAGGAAGAAGGCTGCACCGCCACCGATCAGGAGCACAGCCGCAGCCGCTCCGCCGATGATGATCAGCTTTTTCTTCTTGGACCCACCGGCTTCGCCTTCGCCGGCCTCGTCCTCGGACCCTTCGGTCTGTGGCTTCTTGGCCATTACTGCCGCGCTTCTTTCCTCGATCGGCTGCCCAAACCGACTCAAATCTCACTGTGAGCAGAGTCCGCGATCGACTTTGCCGGGGCAACGATTCTTTCCCGCTGTCCCAAGCTTGATGCTGAGTTCATATTAGTTAACGAAAGGTTGACGATTGGTTAACGCGTCGGCAGATTTTGCCGGCCAATCCTGCCTAGCGGCAAATTCGGCAGTCCGGATCACCCCGCCATTAATCATCTATCTATATGTTTTAATTGTCTTTTCCATGTTGGCACGCCCCGTGCAGTTAATGTTCCAGATTGCGCCGCTGGGGAGCGTAGCGCGATCGAACAGGACTTGGGGAATACCGCCATGGAGAATTCGACTCTTGTGGCGTTGTCGGGACAGATTGCGCTCCGTCGCAAGCTGGACGTCATCGCCAACAACGTGGCCAACATCAACACCGACGGCTTCAAGAAAGTCTCCGTCGATTTTGAAGAAACCACGATGCCCAAGGCGTCGGGAACGATGTTCCCGGCGAACTACAGGGCTAACTCCTACGTGCGCGAACTGGGCACGGTGAACGACTTCTCGGCTGGCAACATCGAGATGACCGGCCGCGAGCTGGACGTCGCTCTCAATGATGACCAGGCTTTCTTCACGGTCCAGACGCCCAACGGCGAACGCTATACCCGCGCCGGCAACTTCCAGCTCGACGTCAACGGCCGCCTGATCACGCCGGACGGCAACCCCGTGCTCGGACAGGGTGGCGAGATCATCTTCGCCGGCAGCGAGACCAACATCACCATCTCCGCTGATGGCGCCGTCTCCTCGAGCGCTGGCTCCAAGGGCAAGCTCAAGCTCGCCGAATTCAACGATCCCTCCGTCCTCTCCAAGGTCGGCATCAATCTCTACGACAGCTCCCTGCCCCCGACCGTTCCCACCTTCCCTGGCATCGCCCAGGGCGCGATCGAGCGGTCGAACGTCTCCGGCGTGCGCGAGATGACCAACATGATCGAGGTGCAACGCGCCTACGAGCAGATCGCCTCGCTGATGAAGCAGCAGAACGAACTCAAATCCAAGGCCGTCGACCGCCTTGGCACCGTAACCGCCTGACCGGCTGAGGATCTTCGACCATGAAAGCGCTCAACATTGCCGCCACCGGCATGATGGCCCAGGAGACCAACGTCGCGGTCATCTCCCACAACATCGCCAACATGCGCACCACCGGCTACAAGGAGATGCGCGCCGACTTCCAGGATCTGCTCTACCAGACTCTGCGCCGGCAGGGCTCGTCCACGTCGGAAAGCGGCACCCAGGTGCCGGCCGGCGTGCAGATCGGCTCGGGTGTGCGCATCGTTTCCACGCCGCGCATGATGAGCCAGGGCGACCCGACGGCCACCGGCAAGGACACCGACGTCGCCATCCGCGGCGAGGGCTTCTTCCAGGTGCTGATGCCCGACGGCCGCACCGCCTATACCCGTGACGGCTCCTTCGAGATCGACAGCACCGGCACGCTGGTCACCGAGGATGGCTACACGGTGCAGCCCGCCATCACCATCCCGCAGAACGCGTCCGACATCACCATCTCGAACACCGGCACGGTGCAGGCCAAGGTCGGCAACGCCACCACCACCACCACGCTCGGACAGATCAACCTCGCCCGCTTCATGAACAAGACCGGCCTCGAAGCCATCGGCGACAACCTGTTCCTTGAAACCTCGTCGAGCGGCCCGGCCCAGACCGGCAACCCCGGCGACGAAGGCTACGGCACGGTGCTGCAGAACTACCTTGAAGCCTCCAACGTCGAAGCCGTTTCCGAGCTGTCATCCCTCATCGAAGCTCAGCGCGCCTATGAGATGAACTCCCGCATCATCAAGGCCGCCGACGAGATGAGTCAGACCACCGCCAACCTGAGTTGAGGAGGCCCATGATGACCCGTCTCTTCCTCATCCGCTTCGCAATCGCCGTCGTGCTGGCGCTCGCCGCCGCCGGGCTGATCGCGCAGTCTTCGGCCAATGCCGCCACCTTGCGCCAGTCGGTGCTGGTGAACGCAGACATCGTGACGCTGGGCGACCTGTTCTTCGACGCCGGCGACCTGGCCGCCCAGCCCGTCTTCCGCGCCCCGCCGGTCGGCGTCAACGGCGCCCTGCCTGCTGCCCAGGCGCTCGCAGCGGCGCGCAATGCCGGCCTGGCGATCGACGCAGAGCCCAACTTCGCCAGCGTCTCGGTCGTTCGCCAGTCCGTCATCGTCGACATGGACCGCATGACCAACCTCCTGCGCGACGCCCTCGGCAGTCGCATGGGTGTTGCGACCGACAACGTGTCGCTGACCTTCGACGGCGACATCAAGCCGATCAATGCCGACGCCTCGTCCTCCGCGCCCGTGGTCGTCTCCGAGCTTATCTACCAGAACGGCAGCGGCCGCTTCGACGCTGAGCTCGACATCGACATCGGTGCCGGCGACACTCGCATCCGCGTCCAGGGCCGCGCGATCGAGACCATCGAGATCCCCACGCTGGCCCGCCCGGTCGACCGCCGCGACGTCATCCACGCGTCCGACATCCGCATGTCCCGCATCGAGCGCCGTCGCCTGTCGCCCATGGCCATCCTGGACCCGCATGAACTCTACGAGATGGCCGCCAAGCGCGCCCTGCGCGCCGGTGAGCAGATCGCCACCTCCGACGTGGAACCGCCCCGTCTGATCGAACGCGGACAGCTCGTCACCATCATCTTCCGCAAGCCCGGCCTCACTCTGAGTGCCCGTGGGCGAGCCCTCGGCGACGGCGGCAAGGGCGACCTCGTGTCGATCCTCAACGAACAGTCCCGCCGGACCATCCAGGGCGTCGTCACCGAGAACGGCACGGTCGAAGTGAGCGGTTCCGGCCCGGTAAGTGAAGTGGCTTCGGCCATCAATTGAAGAGACCCGACATGATGCGCATCTCCCCCTCCCTCCTCCTGGCGCTGGCCGTGACGGCCACGGGTCTTGCCGGCTGCGGATCGACCATCGATCGCCTTTCGGCAGTGGGCAAGACGCCCGCCCTCTCGGCCATCGAGAACCCCACTACCCAACCCGGCTACCGCCCCGTCCAGATGCCCATGCCGACGGTTCAGCCCGTCGCCTACAGCTCCAACTCCCTGTGGCAGTCCGGCTCGCGCACCTTCTTCAAGGACCAGCGTGCCCGCAACGTCGGTGACATCCTCACCGTCCAGGTCGACATCGCCGACAAGGCCGCCATCGACAACTCCACCGAACGCACCCGCGCCGGCAGCGACAGCCAGGGCATTGGCGGCGCGCTCGGCACCGCCATCGATACCATCGCCCTGCCCGCCGGCATGGCCGCCAGCAATCTGGCCAGCGACACCAGCGCCTCCAGCTACAAGGGCACCGGCGCCATCGACCGCAGCGAGGCGGTGAAGACCAACGTCGCCGCCGTCGTCACCCAGGCGCTGCCCAACGGCAACCTGGTGATCGAGGGCCGCCAGGAAGTGCGCGTCAACATGGAAGTGCGCGAGCTGATCATCGCCGGCGTCGTCCGCCCCGAGGATATCGCCGCCGACAACACCATCGACAGCGCCAAGATCGCCGAAGCCCGCATTTCCTACGGCGGACGTGGCCAGATCAGCGACGTGCAGCAGCCGCGCACTGGCCAGCAGGTGCTCGACATCCTGCTCCCCTTCTGATCCTGAGCCGCCCCGGCATCCAGCCCGGGGCGCCCCCCCAATCCAATTCGGTCCGCCGCTCCCCAAGCATCCCGCGGACCGGACACTGCCTTGAGGCCGCTCCCCAATTGGCCGCAGGCAGTTCAAGCGACCCGGTCCCTTCCCCAAGTCCGGACACGGGTCCATCCCCAAAGGCGCGGTCTCCCCTTCCCCAAGTCATCAGGGAGACCGCGCCGGAGGTGGAATCATCTTCAGATATCAGCGCAACAAAAAAGGCGCCCGCTGGCCGCGTGGCGCCTTCAAATTCATCCGTCGAGATCCAGGCGATCACTCGTCGCGATAGACCTTCTCGCGGCGCTCGTGCCGTTCCTGCGCTTCGATCGACAGCGTGGCGATCGGGCGGGCGTCGAGGCGCTTCAGCGAGATCGGCTCGCCGGTTTCCTCGCAATAGCCGTAGGACCCGTCGTCCAGCCGCTTGATCGCCGCTTCGATCTTGGAGATCAGCTTGCGCTGCCGGTCGCGCGCGCGCAACTCGATGGCCCGATCGGTCTCCGACGAGGCCCGGTCAGCAATGTCCGGCAGGTTGATGTTCTCATTCTGAAGATTCTGGAGCGTTTCCTTGCTCTCGCGAAGGATGTCATCCTTCCACTGCAGGAGCTTTCTGCGGAAATACTCACGCTGGCGATCGTTCATAAACGGCTCGTCGTCTGACGGCCGGTAATCTTCCGCAAGTTCGATCGACATCGACTGTCCTCTCACACCACGAACGCGGGCGGAATATAGCTATCAAGGGCGCGCGGGACAACGGCCAAGTCGATAAAATGTTCAATCGTCTACAACGACGATAAACCATAAAAGAATCAGAGCGTTACCAGTGATTTTCGTCAGTTGCGGTAGCGGCCGAGCTTGGCAAGCTCCACTTCGGCCCTGAGCATGATGTCCGCAATCAGCCCGTCGAGGCGTTCGTCGCCCGTCGTCTCCACATCGTCGAGAAGTCCAAGAACCCGCTCGATGGCGTCCCCTGAAAGCGTGCCCGAGAGCAATCCGACCTTGATCTCGTCCAGCTTGTCAAGAATGTCATGCCCCTTGCGAACCGCCTTGCGGCGCTTGCGCGGCGCGTCCGCATCGATGGCCTGCAGGGCGATCAGCGCATCGAGACTGGTGAGGCTGTGGGCTGCGGCCGGCGCGGACGCCTTGGGCGTCTCTTCCGAAACACCCAGCGAAAACGTGGCTCCGGACGCGTCGCTGCGACGGGTCGGACCACTGGTCGTCACCCCACCTGTGCGCGTCGGCCCCTGAATACGCATCGCGTCCCTTCCCTCAAGTCCATGCCCGGCAATATCGACCGACCAAGGTTAACGCTTCGTTAACAGCCCGGCAACTCTTGCCGCCCACCGGGCTTCTCCACAAGTGGCTTCCAGACGCGACTTTGAAAAACCGTCGCGAATTCAAGAACTTTCCCGCGAGGCAGCTCCCGCTGACACTCTGGCACGCCCCTTGCGATATCCCTCAACGGGAAGCCGTGTCGGGAAACACGGGGATGATGACAATGAAGAAATGCATTCTGGGCGTCCTCGGCGCCCTCGTCATGATGCTATGGACCGACGCGGCCTTCGCGGCTTCGCGCATAAAGGATATCGTCGACGTCGAAGGCGTCCGCGAGAACCAGTTGATCGGCTATGGCCTTGTCGTCGGCCTGCAAGGCACCGGTGACAGTCTCAACAACTCGCCCTTCACCAAGCAGAGCCTGCAGGCCATGCTGGAACGGCTGGGCGTGAACGTGCGCAATGCCAACATGCGCACCGCCAACACCGCCGCGGTCATGGTCACCGCCAGGCTGCCGGCCTTTGCCGCCCAGGGCTCGGCGATCGACGTGTCGGTCAGCGCGCTCGGCGACGCCAAGAACCTCCAGGGCGGCCAACTGCTGGTCACCCCGCTGATGGGCGCCGACGGCGAGGTCTACGCCATCGCGCAGGGCGCCATTGCGGTCGGCGGCTTCGACATCCAGGGCGACGCGGCAAAAATTTCCCGTGGCGTGCCCACCCAGGGCCGCATCTCCAACGGCGCCACCATCGAACGCGAAGTCGCCTTCAAGCTCGCCGAACTCACCACGGTCCGCCTGTCGCTGCGCAACCCCGACTTCACCACCTCGCGTCGCATCGCGCTGGCCATCAACGATCTCTACGGCGAGCCCATCGCCGAGCCGACTGATCCGGCCACCGTCAAGCTGTCGCTGCCCAAGCGCTTCAACGGCAACATCGTCGACCTGTTGACCGACGTCGAACAGCTGATCGTCGAGCCCGACCTGCCGGCCAAGGTGGTCGTCGACGAAGCCACCGGCATCATCGTCATGGGCCAGGAAGTGCGCGTCTCCACCGTGGCCGTCGCCCAGGGCAACCTGACGGTGATGATCACCGAGGACCCGCTGGTCTCACAGCCCGCCCCTCTCAGCAACGGCCAGACCACCGTCGTGCCGCGCACCAAGCTGGCCATCACCGACGGCGGCGAGCGCCAGCTGGCCGTGGTCAAGTCGGGCGTCACGCTGCAGGAACTGGTCGACGGCCTCAACGCTCTGGGTCTCGGTCCGCGCGACCTCATCTCGATCCTTCAGGCGATCAAGGCCGCCGGTGCGCTGCAAGCCGATGTGGAGGTGATCTGATCATGGCCGACGCTTCGCTCTCCGGCCTCACGGCCGCCTTCGCCTCCAAGGCTTATTCCAACCTCAGCGCTTCGGACTTGCACAAGCGCGCCATGGGCGCCGCGCAGGACTTCGAGGCCGTCTATGTCGCCGATGCCTTCAAGGACATGTTCAAGAACGTCTCGGTCGATCCCCTGTCGGATACCTCCAACAGCTCCAACGAGACCTGGCGCGACATGATGATCGACGGTTACGCCAAGGACCTGGTCAAGCGCGGCGGCATCGGCATCGCCGACAGCATCGCCCGAGAACTCATTGCGATCCAGGAAGGACGGCAGCACTCATGAACACCGCGCGCAAGCCCCTCCACCGTCCTCCGGTGGTCACCTCTCGCGAGATCGCCGTCAAGCTGGTCGCCAAGCTCGACGAGGCCATGGGCGAGCTTCTCGCCGTGTTGCAGGAAGAGACCGCGCTGGTGCGCAAGGGCTACCTCAAGGCAGCCTCCGATCTGGCCGAAACCAAGGACGACAAGGCAACCCTCTATACGCGCCTCATGCTGGCCGCCCGCGACGAGATCGATGCCCTGAAGCAGTTCGCGCCGACCGAGACCGTCGCCCTGATCGCGCGTCACGAATTCTTCCGCTCCGAGGTGCAGGTCAACCTCGCCGTTCTCGGCACCGCCAAGGATGTGGCCGAGGATCTGTTCCGCACGGTGGCACAGGAAGTCGGGCGCACTGAAATGGCCTCCACCTACGCCCGCCCCGGCGCTGCCCCCCGTCCGGCCGAGACCAGTGCCCGCGGCATCGCCGTCAACCTGAACATCTGACGGTCGGCGCCCACACCGACCGATTTCTACCGTTCCGCTTTCCCGATAGGTTTCAGGAAAGCCGGCTCACACAAAACAGATACAAAATTGCCTGAAAAGACGATGCCGGCATTCGGTCTTCGTTAACACTCGACGGGCTAAAAGATTTCCGCTGCACCGGCACACCCAGACGCCCTGCAAGCGGGTCGGAAATCGCTCGAAAATCCGGCCTAACCAATCGAAACCAATGGAAAAATGGATTTCGATAAAATTTTAATGAAATTCTGAACTGGGTCTTTATCTCCTGCTGCTAGCGTCCTTGCCAAGCCATGCCCATGCATGGTGATCAACCGAGGACAACAACAATGGATATCGGCAATGTAAGACCGGTGATGACCGGCATTACGACGCCGGTGCCACGAGCGCCGGCGCAAAGCGTCCAGACGGTACAAACCGATCTGCCCGCGCGTTCGGCTGTGACCGAGACCGGCAAGTCCGACAGCAACAACGTCGGGACCTCCACCAGCGACGAATCGGCTCAGGCCACCATCAGCCATCAGCGGCACATGAAGCGTGCCCGCGACAGCGAACGCACGCTCGATGACCGTGTGGAGATGGATAGCCAGACCAACAGGCTCGTCTTCCAGAAGGTCGACGTTCAGTCGGGCGATGTCGTACGCCAGGTTCCCGAGGAATCCGCACTTCGCATGCATGCCATGATCGTGGCATGGGAGGGCGGCACGGCCAAGGGGCACACCCAGGCCTACGACCAATCGGTCTGACAGTCACACTGCAGTCCCCGGCCTTGTCGGGGACATGGCAGAGGCACCGTCATCACGTTGCGGCCAGCCCGAACAGCTGGGCATTTTCCTTTGCCTGAGCGAGATCTTCCGCCGTGTCGATCTCGAAGGAGACGACTTCGCCCGACGTCATGGGCAAGTAGCGCCTCAAGTGCTCATAGACAGCGGTCATGCCGATGTCGGTGAAATATTTGACCGGGAGCCACGAGATGTTCGACCACTCGAAGGCTGTCGGGTTTTCGCGTCTGAACCCCGTCACCGCTTCCCCGTCCAGCTCGGCGTAAACCGCGTCCTTGGTCTTTGACGCCGTCAGCGCCAGCCGCGCCTCGCCCGGTCGGCAACCCTCCAGAAACGTGTGAAACGTCTCCGGCACGATCAGCAGATCGGCGTCCATGAACAGACAGTCGCCGGTGAGGTGCTGCGCGCCGAGGGCGTAACTGTGCAGCGTCGTCGTCGTCCGGAACGACGGATTGCGCACCACGATCGCGTCGGGGCGCACCCGCTGCAACTCGGCGATGACCGCCGCTTCCATGAAGCCCACGACCACGCGCACGTCCGGCACGTCCTTCAGCAGCGACATGATATGCGCAAGCACACTCACGCCGCCGAATTCGACGAGGCATTTGGGCTTGCCATGGCCCAGTCGGGAGCCGAGGCCGGCGGCCGCGACTACAGCGTGCTCAACAATCGACATAGCCCTTTTCCGTTCATCGTCACATAATCGGCCACCGAGATCAGCGCGTCGGGACTGGCGTGCACGCCGTTATAGGCGACACCCACGTCGGCAACGTCGAACAGCGGCAGGTCATTGTAGCCATCGCCCACCGCCACCACGCGATCGAAGCGTTCCTTGAGCTCCAGCCCCGGCACATTCTTGCGCATGATATGCTTGAGCTGCACGTCGCCATTGGCGCTCATCTGGCTCGTCGAGGTGTAGAACGTGCAGCCGAGCTTCTGCATCAGCGGCTCCACCCACACATCCAGATTGCCCGTGACGATGAAGCAGCGATCCCTGTTGTCCGCGATGAAGGCGGCAATGTCGGGATCCAGTTCCACTTCCGCCACCACGGAGCGGATGCGCTCGAGCCCGGCGGACCGCAGGATGGCAAAGCGCAGGCGGAAGCTGTCCTCGAAGGGAATGAGCCCATCCATGGTCAGCCGCGTCAGCAGCGACATTTCCTGCTCGAGATTGATCTCCGAGGCGATCATCGGCAACAGCTCGGCCCGCGTGACCGTCCCGTCGAGATCGAAGCAGAAGCAGGTGCCGGCCATCACATCGCCTCCCCGCGGCGGCGGACGATGCAGAACTGCTGCTGCGTCTCGACGCGGTTGTTGAGCGCCGCATTGTCATAGAGCGGCTGAAACGACCCGATCTCGAAGTCGGGACCGGGAAAGGCCGAAGCCATCACGCTCTCCAGTTCCTTGGGCTCCCGATAGATGGCGTTGTAGCTGGCCTTGAGCTCGTCCGACCAGTGATCGAGCAGCGACAGGCGCCCCATCACGCCCATCGGCTCGCGCAGGTACAGAAGGCCGCCCGGCGCCAGATGCCGGCCGAGAAGGTGCAGCAGGCGCGACACCTGGGTATCGTTGAGATAGATGAGGATGCCCGAGAGGATGACGCGATCGAACGGCCCCTTGGCCGTCAGAAGCGCGTCGTCGAGATCGTCGACGCCATAGGCGTCAAAGGCCAGATTGGCCTGCGGGCACAACTTGCGGGCCAGCTCGATCAGCGATGGGCTCGCATCGACGCCATAGGCAAAGGCAAGCTGGTCGCTGAGCGCCTGCGCCCAGCGGCCGATGCCGCAGCCCACGTCAAGCAAACGCTCCTTGCCGGTCAGCTTGAGCAGCGGCGTGATCTTGTCGCGCTCGATCCTGTCGCGCTCGCGGGCGATCTCCGGGTGATCGTCCTGATAGAGCACCGCCGACAGGGGCTTGGCCGGATCGAAGGCTTGCGCCCGCTTCTCGAAGAAGTCCGAGACGGCTTCCGCAGACAACTCAACCTGTTCGCCCTTGATGCGTCCCATCAGCCTGCTCCGATGCCATTGGCAATTTCGTCGAGCACCAGTTCCGTCGCCGGCCGTTCCGCCGGGAAGAGCACCTTGCGCAAGCGCGCCCGCGCCTCTTCGTAGCCCCAGGGAGCGCCCGCGGCATAGGCTTCCACCGCCGCCCGCATCGCCTCGAAATCATGGGCCACATGCGCCGCTTCCACCGCCAGATTTCCCAGCGCGTTGAAGGGCACGTGATGGCGCGAATCCTGGAAGATCAGCGGCTTGTCGAAGATCTGATATTCGGTCAGGAAGGACAAGCCGTCCGTGATCATCAGGTCCGACGCCGCGAACAGCCCGCCATAGCGCCCCGTCTCGACGCAGCAATTGGGCAGACCGTTCCACCGGTTCAGGAACCGGTCGAGCTCGTCGGCGCGCAGGATGTTCTTGCTCACCAGCTGCGAGAACAGGCTCGGATGCGGCTTCAGCACGAACTCGATGTCCGGCCGCTCCACCGCCCAGTTGAGAAACTGCAGGTAGACCTTGTGGAACACCGCAAAGCCCAGCCATTCCTTCAGCACCGAATGATGCGGCGCCCAGATCACCCGATAGCCGCGCTTGCCCTCGCGCCGGATCGGCCAGGCGTCCGTCTCCTCGCGCCCCTTGAGCAAGCGAAAGAGTTTCGGATAGCCGGTCACCACGAACTTGTCCGGTGCGCCATGCTGGAACGACGCCAGGAAGTCTCGCGTCTGCTCGGTCTCGCAGAAGATGCGCCAGGCCAGACGATGATAGGGCAGATCGAAGGACTGCTCCGACACGCCATTGACCGGCTGCTCGTTGGGCGAAAAGCGCTCGACGATCGACGTGCCATAGGGCACCGAACAGATCCGCGCGAAATTGAGCCGCGACGCATGGAAGGCCGGCGGCAGGTCGTTGCACCATTGCGACTGGCGGAAGATCACGTCCGGCGCCAGCGCCCGCAGAATATCCAGCGCCTGGAAGGAGTTGGCCATGCCAAGCCGGATATGCGGCACACCGGCGCGCTCCAGCTCTTCGTGGATGCGATCCTCACCGGCAAAGCCGGCATCGCCTGGGAAATGCCGGTTGATGCTGGCGACGATCGGATCGAAGCGTGCGTCGTCGCGCATCGCCTCGTAGAGATCGACCTGCGCGTCCCAGCTTTCGATGGCATGCACCAGGAAGACGCAGCGGATGCGCTGCCCTGCCGGAACGGGGCGGGTGCGCGCCAGAAGGTTCGCCGTCTGCCGCAGATCGGCGGCTTCGTTGCGCACGTCCTGCTGGATGCGCGGCACCACCTCCTGCAGCACCGACGACACCGTCTCGATTACGCCGCCCATCTGCCCGACCAGCGAGCGCACCATCTCGTCGGATCGGTCGAGCCGCTGCGCCAGGAAGGCGATGGTCTTCAGCACATCCGACTTGAACGCCTCGAAGCGCTGCGCATCGGCAGCCTCCGCAGCTTTGGACGGCGGTTGCAACTTTGTCGAAAGGTCGAGCAGGTCGAGCCGCGTCCGCGCCAGCTCATCGGACTGCGCATCGAACATGGGCTTCAGGGCAGAAGAAAGCGCGGTGACCGCAGCCTCCAGGGCAGCAGGTTCAGTCATCGAAGACGAAGACTCACCGGTGGTCATGACGCAGGATCTCCCCTGACCCTGCATCCTGCTGCAGAATCGCTGAGACGCTAGCGGGTGTGGATAGTCTTTTCAAGTTGGGGCACACCGCAAAAACTCTGAAGTGAACAGTATTTACGAAGCTTCTTCAAACCGTTATCGTTTTCTACGATACGCGCGAATCAGTCTTCTGCTGACATTCGCCCCTCTTGCTTTGCGAATTTCAGGCGTATCACCAAATTGAGTTCGCTCCGCCTGATGTCGGGAGACGGCTCGCAAGGGGCTTTCATGACCAGCCAACCGCTTCTCTCCATTTGCGTGCCGACCTACAACCGCCGCGACCTGCTCCAGCGCAACATCGACTTTCACCTCGAGCGTTTCGGCGCCCTCGGCATCTCCTTCGAGATCGTCGTCGCCAACGATTGCTCCACCGACGGCACCGCCGACTATCTCGCCTCCATCGCCGACCCGCGTGTGCGCGCCTTCACCCGCGCCCGCAACTCCGGCTTTCTCGACAACTACGCCTTCGTGATGCGCCGCGCCCAGGGCAAATATGCTGTCTTCCTCGGCGACGACGACCTGCTCATCCCCGAAAAGGTGCTCGCCTATATCGCCCGCATGGAAGACGAGCCGCTGATCGGCATGGTCCAGGCGCCCTGGCTGCTGATCGACGAGCGCCCCGGCGGCGGCGAGATCGGCCCCTTCTATCGCATTCCCGGCGAGTTCCGCTTTGCGCGCGGCGACCTGCCGCGCCTGATGGGCTTCGTGCTCGGCTATCACATCTTCCCCGAATTCATGATCGTCCGGCATGACGTGCTGGCTCGCGCCATTTCCAGCCCCTGCCCCTTCATCTTCTGGGCTTTCCTCTACACCGGCCGCGCGCTCGCCCAGGCCGACATCCTCTTCCTGCCCGAGCCCTTTGCCCGCGTCACCGGCGTCTCCGCCGATCCGCGCCTGCAGCAGGGCAACAACGAGACCATGTTCCAGTGGGATCGCTACCGTGGCGGCGTCGAGTATCTCGTCTCGCTCGCCCGCATCGTCGCCGGCGACTCCCTGCCGGAACAGTCCGTGCTCAACGAGCATATCGACCAGTTCATGACCACGCGCATGCAGGTGGCGCTGAAGCTCAACGTCGGCGCCAAGAACTGGGCCGAGGCCTATATCATGCACCACCGCATGGCCGCCTATGGTCGGTCGCCCCTTCAGCCGGCCGCCGTGACCAACATGTGCCGCGCGGCCGGCATTGCCACGGCCGTGCAGGAAGCCATTTCCTACGGCCCCGGCCCCGCCATCCTCGATCCGTCCTTCGACGAGAGCATCTTCGACGTCCTCAAGCCCGAGGCCGTCGCCCGCACCACCCGGACGCTGCCCGCCGTCGACCCGGACGTGCCGCGCGCCTATGTGCGCATCAACCCATCCTTCCCCAAGACGATCGGGCCGAAGGACGCCGTCTTCGACGTCTCCGAATATATCGCCCAGTTCGTCTGATCCGGACCGCGATCGCAAGAAAGCCGACCCCTTCGATTCGCCCCGTCCGCCCCGCCCATTGCTGCGAGGTCGACGGGGAGAACCCCGCCGTGGCGACATCGGCTCCTCTGCTCGAACCTGTTCAAAACAGGCCCGGAAGCGCCGGCAAACGGCAAAATCGTTACCGATCGATACGCCTCCTTAACCTCCCGTTAACCCTGTCGCTTCATTGATTGTTAAACAGTTTCTGGAGCGCGAAACATGAAGATTCTGGTAGGTATCCCGGCCTATCGCCAAGCCGTGAGCACGATTTGCCTGCAGTCGCTGGTCAATCTCTTCACCACTTTCGGCAAGACCTACGACCATATCTCGCTCGATCTGAAGATTGCCCAGGCCACCGTCGTGCACCGGGCTCGCAACGCTTTCGCCTCGCTGGTCTATCGCGATCCCAGCTACACCCACCTGCTGCTGGTCGACCCCGACATCGGCTTCCGCCCGAGCCTGATCGAGCGCATGCTCGACTTCAACGAGCCCGTGGTCGGCGCCACCTACCCTGTCAGCGCGCTCGATCGCAACAGCTTCATGGCCTTCGCCAAGGAAATGGAAACCGGCGCCGACGCCGAAGTCTGCGCTCTTGAGTACGCCGGCGGCGGCGCCTCGGTCGTCACCGTCGACAGCGACGCCGGGGATGGCTCCAAGGACCTGGTCCTGCGCGACGCCTTCCTGCGCGTCAACGAAGTCGGCAACGACCTCCTGCTGATCCGCCGCGACGCCTTCGAGCGCATGGCCGAGGATCTGCCCACCATCGTCCTGCCCGACAGCGCCGATCCCTATCGCCAGTTCGGCCTCACCGGCCCGGTGATCCAGTGCTTCGATCCGCTGCCGCTCTCCGGCGAAGGCCTGTTCTCCGACCAGAACGGCTTCTCCCGTCGCTGGGCCGATTCCTGCGGCGGCGAACTCTGGGCCTGCTTCGTCGAGCCCATGCAGCGCCGCGTCGAAGACACCGTCGCCGGCCATTTCCTGACCAAGCTTCAGCACGGCCAGATCTGAGCCGGAGGAACGCCCATGCGCATTCTGATCGGCTCCCCCTGTGCCGACGGCGACGTCGAAGGCGGCTTTGCCCAGAGCATTCTGGGCCTGGTCGGCCATATGCTGGCCAACCACCCGGACTGGCACTTCGACATCGAGCTGCCGATCGGTCGCGACGTCGGCTTTGCCCGCGACATTCTCGCCAACCGCGTCCTGCAGAACCAGGAGTACACACACCTCCTGTTCATCGACACCGACATGGGCTTCCGCCCCGATGTCATCGAACAACTGTTCGCGGTAGGTCTGCCGGTTGTCGGCACCATTGCCCCGCAGCGCGTGCGCAATCTCGACCTCTGGCGCGAGGAGATCCTGCGCCTGCCCATTCCCGGCGTCGCCGAACTCACCGCTTCGAGCTACACGCCCGGCATCGCCGACATCGACCTGGAAGCCATGGACACCGACGACCCCAAGGTCGCCAACGGCTTCCTGAAGGCACACCAGACAGGCGCCGGCATCCTGCTGATCCGCCGCGACGTCTTCGAGACCATGCAGCTCTACTGCTCCGAGCTCGCGGAGACCGAAGTGCGGCCCAAGCTGGCCGCCATCGGCCTGACCGCTCCGCTCGTCCGCTTCTTCGCCCATCGGCGCGGTTCGGAAGGCGTCCTGCTCGGCGAGGACCTGTCCTTCACCTCGCGCTGGACCCAGCGTTGCGGCGGTGAAATCTGGGTCTATGGCGAGGGCCTGATTACCCACATGGGCAGCCGCATCGTTACCGGCAACTTCAAGCGCAAGCTTGAGCTGACCGGCCAGCCCTGAACCTGATCCACGTCAGCCAACCGGCACCAAGGCAAGCGCAATGTCCATCCTCGTCGGCACGCCCAACAACCGGGGCCTCATCTCCACCATCCATTTCCAGATGGTCCTGAACCTCCTGGATCACTTCCGCGCCAAGCGCCCCAAGATGGAGATCCTGCACCGCGTTTCGTCCTGCGCCATCATCGGCTTCGGCCGCAACGCGCTGGCAAGCCAGGTGCTGGACGAGCCGTCCATCTCTCACCTGCTCCTGATCGATCCGGACATTTCGATCCCCGCGCATTTCGTCACCGAAATGCTGGACTTCGACAAGCCCGTCGTCGCCTGCCCCTATCCCACCCGCGACTGGGACCGCCAGGCCT
Organism: Oryzibacter oryziterrae; assembly: GCF_021864535.1. Taxonomy (GTDB): domain Bacteria; phylum Pseudomonadota; class Alphaproteobacteria; order Rhizobiales; family Pleomorphomonadaceae; genus Pleomorphomonas; species Pleomorphomonas oryziterrae. The sequence continues at coordinate 268,626 of NZ_JAKJIC010000003.1, read as the reverse complement.
TCGTCGACGCGGCGCGCAAATACAACGACGCGGCCGTTGCCGAAGCCTGCGCCGCCACCTATGTCGGCGGCGACGATGCCCTGATCATGCGCCACGGCCCCAATGGCCCGATGCCCATCAGCGACGGTTCCTTTGCCCGCGTCAGCACCTGTGGCGCCGGCCTCGTCCTGATCAAGCGCCAGGTGTTCGAGAAGATCGCGGCCACCTGCCCGCATCTGCTCATCGACAACACCTCCGGCGACTATTCCAAGCTCGGCTTCAAGGGCGATCGCGTCCTCGAATGTTTCGAGCATGCCACCGATCTGCCCTCGCACATGGTCGCCGAGGGCGCCTTCTTCGGCAAGACCTGGGTGGACCAGTGTGGCGGCGAGATCTGGACGCACATGGAAGCCACCATCATGCGCCAGACCGAGTATCGCTTCGTCGGCCATTTCGCCAGCAAGCTGAAGCTCGGCATGATCTGACGCGCCGGCGCGCCACGCTCCGAGCGATCCGCCTGCATCAAGGGGACTATTCGATGAAACCGGCCAAGGTCCTGATCGCCACGCCGACCGCCTATGGCGACCTCTGCGCCGAATATTGCGAGGCGATCTTCGATCTCAAGGCGTCTTTCGCCAAGCGTTATCCGCAAGTGACCTTCGAGGTGAGGTTCTTCGAAACCTTCGACCTGCGCCTCGTCCGCAACGCCTATGCCTCGATCGTCCTCAACGATCCGAGCTTCACCCATCTGTTCTTCTTCGATTCCGACATGGGCTTCTTCCCCTCCCTCATGGAGAAGATGCTGCTGGCCGACAAGCCTGTCGTCGGCGTCGTCTCGCCCAAGCGCGCGCTCGACACTGGCGAAGTCTACAACATGGCGCGCCAGTTCAACGACATCCGCATCGCCGAGATCGCCGCCAACGGCTACATCCCGGAAAAGACGGCCTACACCGTTGCCTACGCCGAAGACGGGGTCACACCGATCCGCATCAAGTATGACGGCTCGCTGCTCCCCGTGAACCGCTGCGGCACCGGCATCATGCTGATCCACCGCAGCGTCTTCGAGACCTTCCGCGACAAGATTCCGGAAGACTATTACGAGGAAGCGCCGGAAGCGGTTCACCCCTATGGCGTGACGCGCGGCTATCTCGGCTGCTTCGACGCCGTGGCCCTCAGTACCGGTGCCACGCTGGGGGAAGACTTCGCGTTCTCCCGCCGCTGGTCGATCCGCCTCGGCAATCCGATCCACCTGGTGTTCGACGAGGTCATCTTCCACGTCGGCGATCGCAACACCATCGGCAACGCCGCGATCCGCTACGGCAACAGCCGCCGCCGCTGACGCCGCCGCCCCCTCTTCCATCCTGCACTTGCCTCCCTCACATCGAGCGGAGGCTTTTTGCATTTTGCAAATATCCAATTGCAAAAATCATAGTTTATTCCAAGTAAATTATCAGGGTTAACATTAACTATACAAGATTTTTGTGCACCATCTATTAATCGTAACACCCGTTAACCGTCTTACTTTACGTTTGATTTGCAGTTGTCCGATGGAATGATAGCGCCTACTCAGAAAGAGAGGCGTCAAAATTGATCCAGAAAGGACAATAAAATGGCTGGAATTACTATCAGCTCTGGCGTTCGCAACAACCTGCTCGCCCTGCAGCAGACCGCGTCCCTCATGTCGCAGACCCAGAACCGTCTGGCCACCGGCAAGAAGGTGAACTCCGCGCTGGATAATGCGAATTCCTTCTTCACCGCTTCGTCGCTGAACTCTCGCGCCGACGACCTGTCGACCCTGCTCGACGATCAGAGCCAGGCCGTGCAGACCCTCAAGGCTGCCGACCAGGGCATCTCCGGCATCAAGAAGCTCGTCGAAGCCGCCAAGGCCAAGGCCAACCAGGCTCTGTCCAGCTCCAGCACCACCGACCGCGGCGCGTTTGCGTCCGAATACAACAACCTGCTGGGCCAGATCGAAGACCTCGCCAAGGACTCCGGCTACAACGGCAAGAACCTGCTCAGTGGCGATGACGTCAAGGTGGTGTTCAACGAAAAGACCGGCAGCGAGCAGGCGTCCCTGTCGATCACCGGCGTTGACTACAGCAACACGTCCAGCGCCCTGTCGCTTTCCGACCTGACCGCCGGCGACTGGGCTTCCGGCACCACCGGCGACAACAACATCAATGGCGCTATCGACAAGCTGAACAACGCGCTGACCACGCTTCGCAACCAGGCCTCGACCTTCGGCACCAACCTCACCGTTGTGCAGAATCGTCAGGACTTCACGAAGAACATGATCAATACGTTGCAGGAAGGCGCCGACAACCTGACCAACGCCGACACCAACGAGGAAGGCGCCAAGCTGCTGGCGCTGCAGACCCGACAGTCTCTGTCGTCCACTGCCCTCTCGATGGCATCCAGTGCAGATCAGGCCGTGCTGCGTCTCTTCTGATACGTAGTCACACTGCAAATCCTTCAAGGCGGCGGGGTTTCCCGCCGCCTTTTTATTTTTTTTACCATGCTTTTCGGACGTTTACCCGTCGTTAAGGTTAAGAAGACATCATGACCTCAACCCGCCGCAGAAGAGGCGGACTGATTTGCCTAGAACGGGATGTCCAAGATGTCTGAAGTAACTCTCGCAGCCGGCGTACGTACTAACCTCCTTGCTCTGCAGCGGACCTCGTCCATGCAAGAAGTCGTGCAGGGTCGCCTTGCTACCGGCAAGAAGGTGAACTCGGCACTCGACAATCCGAACTCCTACTTCACCGCCGCGGCGCTGAGCGACCGCGCCAGCGACCTGTCGACCCTTCTGGACGACATGGGCCAGGGCGTGCAGCAGCTCAAGGCCGCCGACGAAGGCATCAAGGCCATCGTCAAGCTGGTCGACGCCGCCAAGGCCAAGGCAACTCAGGCGCTGTCCTCTGCGTCCAGCACGGACCGCGGCACCTTCGCCTCCGAGTACAACAAGCTGCTCGGCCAGATCTCGGATATCGCTCAGGACTCCACCTACAAGGGCAAGAACCTGCTCGGTGGCGACGATCTGCGCGTCATCTTCAACGAACGTACCCAGGGCGACGCCACCTGGGGTCAGAACTTCATGACGATCTCCGGTGTGAACTACACCAACGTCCAGAGCTCTCTGTCCCTCAGCACCATCGGCGGCGGCGACTGGGCGATCGGCACCACCGGTAACAACAACATCGGTACCGCTCTCGACAAGCTGAACCACGCTCTGACCTCGCTGCGTACTCAGGCCTCCACCTTCGGTACCAACCTGTCGTCGGTTCAGATCCGTCAGGACTACACCACGTCCTTCATCAACACGCTGACCACCGGTTCCGACAAGCTGACGCTGGCCGATCAGAACGAGGAAGGTGCGAAGTTGCTGGCCCTCAACACCCGCCAGCAGCTGTCGTCCACCGCCCTCTCCTTCGCTTCGCAGGCCGACCAGAACGTCCTCCGCCTGCTCGGCTGATCCGGCGGCAGACCTGGAAATCACGATCGTCGAAGGCGGAGCGCGGCAACGCGCTCCGCTTTCTGTTTTCATTTCCAGCGCCCCACGGTATCCTGTGGAAAGAAGGCTGCAGGCAGGACGATTCTTGCCGACTTGTCGCAACTTGCCGATGGGCTGGCGGAGGCGACAAGGGGCTTTGAGGTATCGGCTGCGATAAGACCGGCGCGCGTCGCGATGCAGGATCGAAGATCCCGGCATTGCTGAACGCAGGCCAGCCAAGCGCACCCAAGAGGACGGCGGCATAGAAGATGACCACCACCATACCCTTGACCCGCGCAACCCGCGACACGGTAACCACCCTTCGCAATGCCGTGCAGGAGGCCGCCGTCAGCAGTGAGCGGCTCAGCACCGGCAAGGCCGTGAACTCGGCTCTGGACGATCCCAACAACTATTTCACGTCCAAATCGCTGTCCGACAATGCGGCCCAGCTCGGACGCATCGTTGAACAGCTGGGTCAGGGCATTCAGGTCATCAAGGCGGCCGACAACGGCATCGCCTCCATCGTCAAGCTGGTGGACTCGGCCAACTCTGTCGCCCGCAAGGCCTCCGACAGCGACAATGCCTTCGAGCGCGCCCAGTTCGCGAAGGACTACAACGAAGTCCTCAAGCAGGTGGTCGGCGTCGCCAACGACAGCAGCTATCGCGGCAAGAACCTGCTCCTGGGCAATGGCCACGACCTGAAGCTCTATTTCGGCGACAGCATGAACGAGGCCGTCACCGTCTCGGCCATCGACTTCACCAACACCGAGCAGTCGCTCGGCCTGTCCAAACTGAACGAAGGCCAGTTCGGCCAGGCTGAAATCCAGCTGACCGATGGCACCAACCCGTTGAAGCCGGAGAGCAAGCTCACCGACAGCAGCAGTTTCTCGGTGGGCGACACCATCACCGTCACCAATGGCAGCGGCAAGACCGTGTCCACGCTGAACGTGACGGACAAGACCACCGTTTCGGATCTGGTCCGGACCTTCGATCAGCAGGGCCAGGGCATCCGCGCCAACCTCGATGGATCCGGCACGCTGAAGATCGAGACCGCCACCGACATGACGATCGCGGGCGGAACGGCTGGCGGGGCCTTCGAGAACCTTGTCCTGGACGCGACCGAATCCACCTGGTTCAAGCCCTCCGGCGCCGATGCCTCCATCGAAGATCTGAAGGGTGCGCGCGACACCGTGCGCCTGCAGGAAACCACGATCGGCACCAATCTGACCATGCTGCAGAACCGGTCCGACTTCATGAAGTCTTTCTCGGGCTCGCTGCTGACGAGTTCGGAAAAGCTTGTGGCCGCCGACCCCAACGAGGAAGGCGCCAAGCTCCTGGCCCTCAACACGCGCCAGCAACTGGCAGCCACCAGCCTCAGTTTCTCAAGCGAAGCCGATCAGGGCATTTTGCGCTTGCTTGGCGGCTGATGATATCGGCAGCCGCACCCAGACAAATTGACGTCCGCCTCAGCCGCTAGGCAGGATCGGGCACAGGGGAGATGGACCATCATGGCACTGAAAGTCGAGCTCAAGCCCGGCGAACGCATCGTCATCGGCGAGTCCGTCATTACCAACGACAATCAGCGCACACGCCTGTTCATCGAGGGTAGCGCACCGATCCTGCGCGAGAAGGATATCCTCACCGTCAAGACCGCAAACAGCCCTGCAAAACGCATCTATCTCGCGGTCCAGATGATGTACCTGTCAAAGCAAGTTAACAAGTTTCAGGACGATTTCTTTAAACTTGTCAACGACATAATCGACGCCGCGCCCAGCTCGATCGGCTACGTAACCAAGATCAGTAACCATATTTTAAACAATTCCCTTTACAAAGCTCTCAAGGAAGCCCGGAACCTAATTGAGTACGAACAGAAGCTGATAAGCCATGTACAATCAGGGAGCGCAAGCCTACCTCCGGACCCAGCAGAAGACGGCGAGCCCTCGTGAGCTTGAAGCGTCTCTCCTGATCAAGGCCGCTGCCAAGTTGCAGAGTGTCCGTGACGATTGGGAAATGGGCAGTCGGGAACTGGACGAGGCTATCACCTACAATCGCAAGCTCTGGACCATTCTCTCCACCTCGGCGACCCGCCCGGAGAATCCCTTGCCGCAGAGCGTCAAGGACAATGTGGCCCAGCTGGCAATCTTCATCTTCAGCCATTCCATGCGCGTCCTTGCCGATCCCAAACCGGAAAAGCTCAGCACGCTGATTTCGATCAACGCTGACATCGCCGCCGGTCTGCGCGGATCGCCAGGCTGACCACCAGAACAAGCGAATACGAAAAAGGCGCGGAACCCATCCGCGCCTTTCGCTTTTCTGGCAGCTCTTGTGCCAGCACGCCCCGCAGGGCGCACCGCGCTGCCCTTGATCTCACATGAAGTTCAGCAGCGACAGCGAGTTCAGGATCGACGTCGTCTGATAGCTCGCCTGCATGCGGTTCTGCAGCGTCAGGATCTGCGCCGCCACCTCTTCCTTGTCGATCCCCTCGACCCCGTCAAGAAGCTCTTGCATCGCGCTCTTGTTGGCCTCGAGCCGCTTGGCGGAATCCTCGGCCACCTTGCCGGCCACGGCCACTTCCGCATGAATGTCGGATGGGCTCTGGTTGCCGTTGTCAAAGGCCAGTGCATCGCGGGCGCGTTCCGTCAGCGCCGCATAGCGATCCTCGTCCGTGGGCACCGTGCTGTCGAATTTCGCCGTCGCCATCACCGACAAGGACTGCACCATCAGCCGCAGGCCCTGTTCGTTGGCCCGCACGCCGTAATTGACCGTCACGCCACTGTCGACCGTGGCGCCGATGTCATTGCGGGGCAAGGTCGAGTAGTCGGCCGTCGTCGGGTCATTGTCGGCGTCACCGACCGTGCCATTGTCAATCTTGCCGTTGTAGCCGAGATACCATTGCACGGTGTCGGCCGAAGTGGCGTCCCTGAGATCGGTCGCGGTGGCGAGATCGCCGCCGGTTGAACTGGTATCCACCCTCTGGGGCATCTTGCCGCCGAAAGTGTCGAAGAAATTCTCGCCGGCCCGCGTCGCAGAGGCCGCCGTGAACTCGGACGCCACCTTCTTGCCCAGCGACTTCTGCAGCGCCGTCTCGAAATTCGTCGCCGTGGCCGTGGTATCGGCCCCAACCGTGAAATAGCCATCTTCAGGCGGGTTGGAGAGCGTTGCCGTCAGCGTCAGCGAGCTGGCAGACCCGTCCGGATTGGTCAGCTCGAACTTCACCGTGTCGCCCGCCGCCGGCAGGCCCGTGAAGCTCACGCTGGCGCTTTCCACCGGCGAGGTCCCCGTCGTCCCCACGGTCACGTTTGAACTCGTCGTCTCCACATCGGCGATCTTGTAGCCGAACTCGCTCGACAGCGGCGTCTGACGGTTCAGCGATACCGTATCGCCCGCTGTGGCAATCTCGAGCCGACCCAGCTTGCCGGTGCCCAGATCGGCCTTGAGCCGATCGGCCGTCACCTGCTTGAGCCCGTCCTTGGCACCGGTGCCGTTCAGCATTTCGTCCACGGTCACCACCGGCTTGGTGTCGGTCGATTTGCCCGAGAACAGATACCGACCGTCCGCCGTCGAGTTCAGCAGACCAACCACTTCGTCGAGCGCGATCAGCGACGACTTTTGCGCGTCCGTCTTGCCGTCGAGCCGGACCTGGTAGTTGTTGGGATCGAGGGCGGCGCGCACATCGGTGGGAATGGTGCCAAGGCGCGTCAGCGAGGTATCCAGAAGCTGGATGCGCAGGTTCACCTGCTTGGTGGCGCCCATGTAAGCGTCGATCTTGGTGATCTTGGAGCGGAAGGTAATGGACTGCGAGCGCTCCGTGCCGAGCTGGCCATAGGTCTCCGCCTTCTGGCCCGTGCCCAGCTGGCGCTGAAGGTCTTCCAGCGAGGTCCGCATGTCCGACAGACGCATCATCATCGGATTGCGCATGATTGAGTTGATGGCCATCGCGGCGCCCTCGACCTTCCTTGAATTACGCTGTGCGCTTTATGGTTAACGCTCAGTTAAACGTGTTCATCAGCGTATCGAGCATATCCTTGGCCACCGTCATCACGCGCGCATTTGCCGAATAGGCCGTCTGCAGCTTGATGAGGGAAGCCAGTTCCGTGTCCATGTCCACCTTGCGGCTGTCGTCATAGCGCTTCTGCAGGTTGGAAGTGACCACCTCCTGCCCGTCATGAAGCTGCTTGGCCATTTCCTGCTGGGCACCCTGCGTGCTCACCACCTGGGACAGGAAGTCCTCCACCGAGCCGCTGAAGGGCGCTGAAGGCGATCCGATGCCAGTCTCGGCAGAGAAATGGTAGGTGATGTTCGACAGTGAATCCAGAATGCCCTGGGGACGCGAGTTATCGCCCTTCTGGGTGTTGGACGAGTAGTTCACCAGGTGCGCCGGATCGGCGACCACCTTGGTATTGACGGAGATGCGCTGGGCAAAGCCGCGCACATTGACGACGTTGCCCGAGAGCCCCGTGTAGGGCGTTTCCGAGGCACCGTCGAGGAACAGGGGCAAGGCCGTGAAGCCCGACTGCAGGCCGTTCGCCGTGATGGCGCCATTGACGCTTGTGACCGACGTGACGCCGCTGCCGTCGTCCAGAATGCGCACCACGTTGCTGCCCTGGTCGGACACCTGGAACGACGGTCCCAGCGCCGCACCGATCTGTGCCATCACGTCGCCGGTGAGGTCGATGCCCACCACGGTGTCTTCAGGATCTGCCGTGAAGCTGTCGTTCAGGGTCGCCGTGCCGTCATGCGCCACCAGGCTTACGGTGTGATCGCCGGAACTGTCGGCGTATTTCACCGTGATCGTGTTGCCTTGCGTCAGGTTGGTCAGGTCGAGATCGTAACCCGACGCCGTGCCGTCCTGCACATAGGTGCCGGGATCATTGCGGTTGGAGACCGTCATGGCCATCTGCGCGGCCAGATGATCGAGCTGGGTCTGCGCCTCGACGAGGGTGTTGTCGCGGAGATCCTTGTAGGCCGCAATCTTGCCCGAACGGAAGCCGCCGGCGGCGAAGAGATCGTTGCCCGTCCCGTTGCCCGATGCGATCTTGATCGTCCCGACCCCACGGTCGTGCTCGTTGCTCGAATAGACGTCGGTGGCCGTCAGCGTTGCATGCTGGTCGAAGCTGAGCTTGACCGGACTGTCGTCGTAGAGCAGCACGCCCGATGTGGTATAGAGAGCAACAGCCCCATAGTCCTGCGGCTGGACCGTGATGTCCATCAGCTGCGACAGCGAATCGATCGCCTCGTCGCGCTGGTCTTCCAGCCCTGCCGTACTGGCCCCGCTGGCGCCGATCGACACGATCTGCCGATCCAGCTTGGAGATCTTGTCGAGCAGCGTGTTGGTGGTGTCGACCGCGCTGGAAATGTTGGATTCGGCTTCCTGTCTCAGGTTCTGGATGTTCTGTGACAGGGTCTTGAAGCGAGAGGTCAATGTCTCGGCCGCCGCCACCGCCGAAATGCGGTTCGAGCTGCTGTCCGGCGTCGTCGCCAGCGTCTGCATGGCGTCGGTGAACTTGCCGTAGATCGCCGATAGCGAACTGGAATCGCTCGGTCCGCCGAAATAGGAGTCCAGCGCCGAGAGGGTGTCGAGACGCACCTTGGCATAGGACGAGTCGGCCGCCGCCGTCCGCCACTGCTTCTGCACGAGGACGTTGATGTCGCGGGTGACCGTCTGCGCGTAGACGCCGAAGGTGTTCGACCCCGTCGTCAGCGCAGTCGTGGTCATGGTGCGACGGCTGTAGCCCGTCGCATCCGCGTTGGCGATGTTGCTCGACGTGATGTCGAGCTGCTTCTGTGTCGTCCGGATGCCGCTGAGCGACACCGCGAGCGATGTGCCGATACCCATGCGCGCGTCCTTGTCCTGTCCGCGAGGACAAACCTGCGGATTTCAAGGCGAGCGAAGACTACGGACGCCTTGCCGGTGCCCGCACCACCACCCTTGTTGGTTCAGAACCCGACCAGACCTTCGCCAGTCCCTGGAAATGGCTAAGGCCTCCATTCCCGGCGCCTTGCAAGCCTCAAGGGCGTGCACACTGGAAACGCGGAAGTCGAAGCCAGATGCCCGGACCGTTGAAACGACTGGTCAGGCTAGTAATCAGCCGCCGTCAGCGGATGATGTTCAGGATGTCCGACATCATCTGATCGGCCGTCGTGATCACCTTGGAGTTGGCCGAGAAGGCCTGCTGGGTCACGATCAGCTTGGTGAACTCTTCGGAGATGTCCACGTTGGACGATTCCAGAGCCGAACCGACGATCTTTCCGTCATCAAACACCGATGGCGAACCCGATTCCATGGTCTCCGAATAGGCGCCACCGTCCATGGGCTTCAACGCCGACTGCCCCCGGAAGGTGACGAGCGGAATGTCCCACTTCTCTTCGGTCTTGCCGTTGGTATAGGCGTAGACGATCTTGCCGGCATCATTGATCGACATGCTGTCGAAATAACCGACCGGCGAACCGTCCTGCGTGAAAGTCTTCTGCGTAATCTTGCCATTGCTGTCGGCGAACTGCGTCGCCGTGATGGCCATATCGATCGTGCCGAGCGAGACGCCATTCACGGTCACACCGGTCACGGCAAGCGCCGAGGCATCCTCAACCATGGTGCCATTCGGATTGAAATGGAAAGAGTCAGGGAAAGTGGAGGAAGCAGAAGTTCCCGACGGAATCTGCGTCCAGATCGGATCAGTCGTGCTGGTGGACGGGGCGCTCTGATAGTAGAGCGCCCACTCGTTGGTGCCGGTCTTGGCCCAGCGAAGCGACAGATTGACCGCGGTACCCTGCGAGTCATAGCTGGTGATACTGCCGCCGCTGACCGAGTTGGCAATGAACTCATCGAGTTCGGTATTCGTGACTGCAGCAACAGGGCCGGTACGCGTATCACCGGTGATGCCTGACGAACCGCCGGCCTGCCAGATGTCCGACACCGTGGAACCCTTGCCCAGCGTCGAGGTCGAGAAGGCCGTCTGCGGTGTGGTCGGCAAGTTCAGGGCGTAGACGACATTCTTGGTCGCCTCGGCGTTGATCGAATCCTTGTTGATCCGGATGCGCTGGAGCGCATTCACCGAGCCATCGGCCACCGGCAGGCTGTAACCCAGCAGCGAGTAGCCGGAGCCGTTCACGAGGTAACCGTCGGCATCAAGCGCAAAGTCGCCGCGGCGCGTGTAGAGGTTCGGCTCGCTGCCGACATCGCCCGTATTCACCTGGAAAAAGCCGGTGCCACGGATCGCCATATGCGTATCCACGTCATCCGTCTGCGTGTCGCCATCAAGACCGATGGTTGAACGCGAGCTGGCCATCACGTTGCCGGCGGTCATGCGCTGAACGTTGCTGGTGCTTGACTGAACCAGATCGGAGAAGCTCGTGTCCGTCCGCTTGTAGGCAGTCGTCTGCGAGTTGGCGATGTTGCCGGAGATATTCTCGAGCGCAAAGGATTGCGCAGCGATACCGCCGACGGAATTGTTCATTGCGGAAAGGATGCCCATGCCAGTCCCCTCGATAATCCAACGCTTTCGGCCACATCGGCCGCTAATGCGTTAAGGGCAAGGGACATGCCAAGCGGGAGAAATGAATTATCCGTTCTATTTCAATTCACTACCAAAGACCCATTGATTGACGAATCATTAACACGAAGGCAAGCCCTGTTAACAGCCGGCAATTAATGCCGGGACAGCCCGGCAGGAATGGCCCTGAGGCACCACGCCTCGGACCACTCCGCCGCCGCCGTCAACCACCCTTGCCCATCACGCCCTGCATCACCTCCGACACGCCCGGCCGGTCCCGCTCGATGAACGGCAGCGGACGACAGACCTCGATGGCGGCAATGCCGACACGGGCGGTCAGCAAACCATTGATCACGCCCTCGCCGAGGCGGGCCGACAACTTGGCGGCCAGGCCATGACCGATCAGCTGCTGCACCAGACTGTCCCCAACCGCGATCGAACCGGTCACTGCCAGATGCGAAATCACATGCCGGGTCAGCCGAAGGAAACCGAGGAGACCCGGTCGTCCGCCATAGAGATTGGCGATGCGCCGGATCAGCGCCAGCGTCGCAATGGCCACGAACAGCACGTCCACGGCCGCCCTCGGCGAGATGGCGGTCACCACCGACACCCGCCTGGCCGCGTCCGCCACCAGCCGCGTGGCCGTAACGTCCAATCCGGCAAGCACGTCTGCTTCCAGCAGCACCAGCCGGTCACGCCCGTCGATGATCTCATCGCGATGCGCCGCATTGGCCGTGCGCGCGTGCGCAAGATCCGGCCGGTCGGCATAGAGCCGCATCACCTCGTCCACCACCCCGTCAGCGGCGCGGCGATCATCGAGCCGGATCGCCGTGTCGGCCTTGAGGCGCAAGCGGTCGATCCGCTTCAGCCAGATAAGTCCCGCAATCTCTTTCAGAACGATGGCCAGCGCCGCAACGCCGGTCAGCGCCAGCAGCCCCAGCGCCGTCCAGCCCAGCCAGTCGTCGCGGGCAAACAGGTCCCGCACCAATCCGTCGAGATAGATGCCGACACCCAGCGAGATCAGCCCCGCCAGGCCCGACCAGAACATCCGCCCCCAGCGAACGCCGCGCCGCGTCGGCACGACGACCAGCGGCGCCTCTTCAACCGCGTCGCCGGTTTCCTCCACGACGACACGCGCCGCAGCCGGCACATGCTCGCCGGCCCTGACGACGGCGACTTCCTCGTCGGCCAGATCGAAGGCGGTGGGTTTGCGATGTCCGGTCATGCGAGGCGGTCTCCGATCAGGAAGTCCAGGGCGCGGTCGAGGCGGATATGCGGCAGCGACAGCTGCAGGCCCTCCGCCGTCACCTCAAGCGGCGGCGGCCGGAAACGCAGGAAGCGCATCTCGGAAATCAGCGATGTTTCGGGCGCGAGCCCCGCAGCCGGATCGGCGAACAGCCCTTGCGGGCTTTCCGGCAGGTCGCCGGGAAACAGGGCGATCTCCTCGTTGCCGGCGAAGATGCGCCCGTCCAGCTGCTCACCCGCCTGCGGCACGCCCATGATGCAGGGCAGCGTATCGCCGTTGCGCTTCACATTGGCCTCGCGCGTCGCCCGCACGGCGGCGATGGCGCGCACCTCCACCTCGGCACCCGAGAAGGAGGCCTTGGCGATCGCCCCATCGAGAAGCCGCCGCAGGATGCGTTCCAGCCGATCATGACTGACGTGGTTGAGCTGGTCGGCCTTGGTCGCCGCAAACAGGATGCGATCGACCCGCCGCGTCAGCACCTGCGACAGCCAGGACGATTTGCCCGGCCGAAAGCAGGTCAGGATCTCCTGCAACGCCGCTTCCAGATCCAGGAGCGCCGCCCGGCCGCCGTTCAGTGCGTTGAGCACGTCCACCAGCACCACCTGCCGGTCGAGACGGGCAAAATGATTGCGGAAGAACGGCCTGACCACCACGTCCTTGTAGGCCTCGTAGCGGCTTTCCATCATCTGCCACAGGCTGCCCTCGCCGGGGCGCCCGCCGTCTGGCAGGTCTAGCGGCGCGAAGGTCAGCGCCGGCGAGCCCGCCAGATCTCCCGGCATCAGGAAGCGTCCCGGCGGCAGCATCGACAGCGCGTGCTCGTCCGCCCGCGCAGCAGAGAGATAGCCGCTGAACAGCTCATGCGCCCGCCCGGCCGCTTCCTCGTCGGCGAGACCGTCCGCCGCCAGCCCGTTGGTATAGCCGAGCCAGTCGCTGGCAATGGCCGCACGGCGCGGATCGCGCGCCCGTTCGAGCGCCTCGCGTGAAAAGGCGCGGAAGTCCTTGGAGAGCAACGGCAGATCCAGCAGCCACTCGCCTGGATAGTCGACGATGTCGAGATCGAGCCGCCCACGCCCCACGTTGCGCCCCCAGAAGGTGGAGCTCTCATAGGCGATGGAGAGCCGCATCTCAGAAATCGCCCGCGTCGACTCCGGCCAGGCCCGCGCGTCGATCAACCGCCGCACATGGCCGCGGTAATCGAAGGTCGGCACGTCCTGATGCAGCTGCGGCCTGAGATCGGCCCCCATCAGCCGCCCCTCGCGCCAGGGCGCCAACACCGGCAACCGCCCGCCGTGGATCAGGTTGTGCACCAGCGCGGTGATGAACACCGTCTTGCCCGCCCGCGCCAGCCCGGTCACGCCGAGCCGCACCGGCGGCGCGCCCAGGCTCAGCGCATAATCGGAGAGATTGTCAAAGGCGATCCGCGCCCCATCGGTGATATCTGTGAGCTTCAAGTCGAAGGATCCGGCAAGGCACCACGCCTCAAGACCCCTCATGTAGGCACGCCCCCGATCTTTGACGAGACCCTGCACCAACATGTGCAGCAAATCCTCGCCATCACGGGTGCCTGGTCAGCGCGCAAGCTCCCCGATGTCATTGAGGAAAGCGGCCATTTCATCGGCCACCCAAGCCTTGAAAGCCAACGCCTGAGGCCGGAGCTTGCGTCCGGGGGGAGTAAGAAAATAATAGCCGATACGGGGCCTCACCCGAATGGGCAGCGGCACCACAAGCTGACCATTGGCGATGGCATGGCCTGCAATGGTCGGCCAAGCCAGCATCACGCCTTGCCCGGCAACGGCGGCGCCCAGACAGATCGACGTTTCATTGAAGACATGGTGGGGAACCACCTCCCCTTCCAGCCCCGCGGCGTCAAGCCAAAGGCGCCACGGATAGCTGCTGCTGCTGTCACACAGCACTGGAACATTGAATATGTCGGCCGGACTATTCAGTCTGCGAGCAATGTCTGGCACGCAAACGACAAACAGCTCCTTCTGCTTCAGGAGTTCAGCCTTGGCGGTCGCAAAGGGCGGCGTTCCCACGTGGATGCCCAGATCTATGTCGCCGCTGTCCCCCGCCAAAGGAGCCATCGTGGCTTCGATCCGCAGGCGGATATCCGGATATCGCTCCGTGAAGAACTTGAGGCGCGGCACCAGCCAATAGGTTGCCAGCACCGGAGCAACCGAGACCGTCAACACACACTCGTCGCGCATTTGTGCGTTTGCGACGGCGCGCGACAGGAGCTCGAACCCTTCCGTCAGCTGCGCGAGAACGGCTCGCCCCAACTCGGTTGGCACAAGCCCTTTCGGTTCGCGATCGAACAACCTGCGACCAAGCTGCGCCTCGACCTTGATGATCTGCTGACTGACAGCGCCGGATGTGACGCCGAGTTCATCCGCCGCCAGCGCAAGCGACCCCAGCCGCCCCACAGATTCCAGCGCCTTGAGACCGTTCAAATGGACCAGGTTCAGATTTTTCATATAGTTTTTCTATATCATCATCCTGATCATATCAATTGGATTCATGGCCTTGCACTGCTAGCCCATTCCGGAGGTTGACGCCATATTCCGCGTGAAAGTCAATCGACAGCACAAGCTCCTCCCCGTTCGAATCTCCGACACCGAGGGCAGACCGATGAAGAAACTCTATACCATCTTGAGATGGCTCAACACCTTGGACGCTCCAGAAGGCTGCAAGCAGGACCCCTTGCTCCATCCGGATCTGAAAGGCATGACGCAGCGCCATCTCGCAGATCTGCCTCTGGATGCGAGCGCGCAGCCTTCGCCCCAAGCCGTCGCATGCAGGCGCACACCCCTTGATTCCCAGGCAAGGCCGATCTGCGCTCAACGCCCCTGAGCCTGCGCCTCCGGCTCGCGCAGTTGAAAGACGCCCTCAATGCAAAATGGGAGGCAAGTTGCCCCCCATCGCGTTCTTCATCTAACCAGGACCGCTCACCCGCGATCACAGGTTCGGATCAGTACCGTCACCGGTGCCATCGCCCGTACCGTCACCGGTACCGTCGCCCGTGCCATCGCCCGTACCGTCGCCCGTGCCATCACCCGTGCCATTGTCGGCGGCGAACTCAGACAGCGTGATCCAGCCGGACGAGTGGAAGCTGAAGGGCGACAGGCCCTCAGCTGTATAGACCTGCGCACACGGGCCAACCGCCCAGTCGCCTGAGGGGATTTCGCCGCCCGGGAAGATCGACAGGTTGACGGCCTTGTCCTTGCTGACCGTATCGGCAAACGAAGCCGATGCGCTGCCGCCGATGAACTCCGGAGCCGCTGTATCATCCGCCATGTCACGGGCGCACAGGCCAATCTTGCCGCCGAAGGACATCGGGTCCGTGGCCTCGCTGCTGTCATCGAAGATCAGGCTGAACGAACCGCCGCCGAACACCGTCCCGCCGACATCGGTCTGCACTTCAACCGTGTCGCCGACAAAGGTCAGCTGGGTGTCGCTGAGCGTCAGCCCGGTGCCTTCGCTGTTCCAGAACAACGGCGTGATCGACGCACCGGCGCCACCGGTGCCGGCATCGCCCGGGTCACCCTGCGGCCCCTGCTCGCCCGGATCGCCCTGCGGCCCCTGTTCGCCCTGCGGGCCTTCAGGACCTTCCGGACCCTCGGGACCTTCAGGACCCTCCGGCCCCTGCGGACCGGCCGCGCCCTTGGCGACATACTTGTCCCAGAAGGCCGTGCCATTGGTCGGATTCTTGTTCTGGTTCTTGCCGTCGGTGTCCTTGGCCACGTAGGCGGCGCCCTGGAAGGTCACCATGTCGCCCGCGTCGTAGATCACGGCACTGGACCAGGCGCCCATGGGGTTGAGACCACGCGGGCCGCAATTGGCAACGACGGCCTGTGCGACCGACTTGCCATTGTCCGTCGCCAGATTGACGACGCAAGACGACGGCAGATAGATCAGCGAGAAGCTGAAGTTCTTGCCCGAAATCGGGGTCTGGAACTTGCCGTCCAGCGACATCGTCTTGCCGCTGCTGCTGGTACCGGTCACCACCAGCTTGCCCTGCGAAATCTCGCTCTTGGTAACGGTGATGCTGCCGGCCTGCGCCGCACCGACAACCAATGTCAGAGCCGCGGTCGTTGCCAGATACTTGGCCGAATTGATCAGAATGTTTCCCATCTATGCCCCCGCATTTAGAAACCTGGGAGCACGATATCGAGCGATTATTGAATGTTGATTATGAAACTATATTAAGAGCACGAAAGGTTAATGCAAGACAACTTTCCGATTCACCATGTGATTTAATCAGATGCGCGCAGAACCCTAAAATGCACCCGAAATCATATTCCGAAAATTAACTTAGTCTGGCGGCATCAGTCGCCAGACAGTCCCAAATCTCTGGGGCAGACATAATCAACCAGCGTCCCGATCCGCCGCCTGATATCGGCAAAATCCGAGATCGGCAGGTCGAGCACCGCCAGGGCGGCGGTCGGATACTTCAGCGTCACGCTCGCCACCATCTCCGCCTCCCCATCGCCGGCGAGATCCAGGGCCGTCATCTGCATGGTCGGATTGTGCCCGATCAGCAGCAGGTTCTTGGCCGATCCGCCAAGGCGTCGCAGCGCCGGAATGTAGCTGTCGTCAGTCGGTTCATAGAGCGCCTCGAGAAAGCGCACCTCGAAATCATGCGACAGGAACGGCAGCAATCCGGCAAACGTCTCGCGCGTCCGCTGTGCCGAAGAGCACAACACCAGATCCGGCTGGAAATCATGTTCCGCCATGTAGCGCGCGATCAGCGGCACCGAGGCGACACCTCGCCCGTTGAGCGGCCGATCGAAATCCTCCATCCCCGGATTGGCCCAGGACGACTTGGCGTGGCGCAGCAGAAACAGACGAGGCATCGGGGATGGAAACTCCAGCCAAAGGGTATAGCCTCGCGAATATACAGGTTGATTCCAGCGCTTCCATCCAGATGTCGCCGTATTGAGCCTTTTACATTTGCCGCAGACCCACTTTCCGGAGCCTCCATGCCCACCGCCGCCGATATTGCCCCCCGCTTCGACACCCAGGCCGACGCCATTCACTGGCTGCGCGACCGTCGGATCAGCGAGGTCGAATGCCTCATCCCTGACATGAACGGAATCATGCGCGGCAAGATCGTCCCGCGCGAGGATTTCATCCGCGTGCTGGACGCCGGCATCCGGCTGCCCGAGTTCATCTTCTTCCAGGCGGTCACCGGCGACAGCGCCGAGGACAGCAAGATCGTCAACCCGCTCGACCGCGACGTGATGTGCGTGCCCGACATCACCACGCTGCGCCTCGTTCCCTGGTATGACGAGCCCACCGCCCAGGTGATCTGCGACTGCTATTTCGCCGACGGTCGCCTCGTGGATTTCGCGCCCCGCTCGGTGCTCCGCCGCATCCTCGGCCTCTATGCCGAAAAGGGTCTGAAGCCGGTTGTCGCGCCGGAAGTCGAGTTCTATCTCACGGGCAAGAACGACGACCCCGACCTGCCGCTCGAAGTCCCCATCGGTCTCTCCGGCCGCAAGGAAAGCGGTCGTCAGGCCTATGGCATCGAGCATGCCAACGACTATGACCACGTCGTCAACCTGATGTACGACTATTGCGAGGCCTCGCGCATCGAGATCGCCACCATGGCCCACGAGGCAGGCCCGGCGCAGCTCGAGATGAACTTCCGCCACGGCGACCCCATCGAGCTCGCCGATCAGACCTTCCTGTTCAAGCGCACTGCCCGCCTCGCCGCCCGCAAATACGGCATGGTCGCCACCTTCATGGCCATGCCGCATCAGGAAATGCCGGGCTCGGCCACCCATATCCACCAGTCGATCGTGCGCACCTCCGACAAGGCGAACATCTTCGCCAATGCCGACGGCACCGACGCCGCCGCCCTCATGCACTATATCGCCGGCCTGCAGCACTATGTGCCCAAGGCCATGAGCCTGTTCTGCCCCAATGTGAACAGCTACCGCCGCATCCGTCTCGAAAGCGACGCGCCGATCAACGTCCACTGGGGCCGCGACAACCGCACCTGCGGCCTGCGCGTCCCCGATTCCGGACCGGAGTCGCGCCGTGTCGAAAACCGCGTCATCGGCGCCGACAGCAACCCCTATGTTGCCATGGCCACCACGCTCGCCTGCGGTCTGATCGGTCTTGAAGAGCAGCGCATGCCCGCCCCCGTGGTCGAGGTCGACGCCAAGACCCTCGGCGTCGAGTTGCCCGAACACCTGTCCGACGCGCTCTATGAACTGGGCGAATGCGAGCCGCTGGCCCGCGTGCTCGGCCCCCGCTTCGTCGAGGCCTATATCGACGTCAAGAAGCTGGAGCTGCGCCTCTACAATCGCGTCATCTCCAGCTGGGAACGCGAGTATCTGCTGCTGAACGTCTGATGCAAGAAGCCCTCTGTCGCGTCGCGGCAGAGGGCTTCATAACTCAGCAGGTTTGGGCGCAGTCCTCGATATCAAGACCCAGCTTGCGCAAGCCAAAGCCTTGGCTCTCCAGCCTGTTCCCGGCAGGATCTCAGGCCTGGCGCTCGGGGATATGCACCACGATGCCGTCCAGCTCGGCCGACATCTTGATCTGGCAGGAGAGGCGCGAGGTCGGGCGCACATCCGCCGCAAAGTCGAGCATGTCCTCTTCCATCGCCTCCGGCTCGCCCGCCTTGGCAGCCCAGGCCTCGTCCACATAGACATGGCAGGTGGCACAGGAGCAGGCGCCGCCGCATTCGGCTTCGATCCCTGACACGAGATTCTTGATGGCGGCTTCCATCACGGTGGTGCCGGCGGCGGTTTCCACGTCACGGGAGGAACCGTCGTGAGAAATGAATGTGATCTTGGGCATGAAGCGACGCAAACCGTAACAAGGGGCCGACTGGGAGGGCCCGCCCGAGCGAAATCGGCCGGAAAGCACGCGGGCAGGACGTCCTCGAAATATACGCTTGCCGGCCCGCGTCAAGCCTTTGCTTTAGCCAGTCAGGCCGAAACCCGTTCAGTTCAGACGAAGTCGAACTGACCCGAACAGCTATAAGGCAAGAAAATCAGGCGGCGAACACCAGCGAGCGGATGAAACGGTTGGCCGTCTCGATCTCGACGCGCAGGGCCTCGATCTCGGCATTGCCCGCCGTCGGGTCGGCCAGCGCGGCGCGCTCCAGCGCTTCGGCGGCCCTGGCAACCTTGTGGGCGCCGATTCCACGGGCCGAACCCAGGAGCGTATGGGCGGCTTCCGCCCGGCGTGCATAGGTCGAATCGCCAAGGCGGCTCATGCACTTCTCCGACTGAGTCAGGAAGAGATGCAGCACCTCGCGTTCAAGGTCGTGGTTGCCCATGGTCTGGCGCGCCAGATGCACCAGATCGACCGGACGCTCATCGGCAGCGGTGGATTTGCGCGGCGTCGGCTGATGATGATGGAGTGAGGTCATGACGGCAATCCCTGCGGTCCGGGGCTTCTGCGCGGCCAATTCCACGTGGCCCCGGTAAGCCTTGAGGGTGCCACTGCCCCATTTATGACGATTTAAATCGGACCGCCGATCGGCCCCCACATGGTAAAATTCTAAAAACATGGTTAATGGGCGAAAACCGCTTTGCCTGCAATTTTACCGGTCGGCCGGTCCACCCTTGCTTGCGGGCAGACCACCCGCGCAGATCGTCGCATCGTCCCGATCCGCTTTGGGAGACTCGTTTGACGAGCAGATCCGGATCGACATGAAAATCAATTGTTTATCAACAAATTGTTGCGAATAGTCCTTCCCCGGCACGAGCCTTCCAAGGCTGGAATTGACCTGGCACATACGGGACCAGCAACCTTTGATTGCGACACAAGCGCGATCTCCAATGCCCTTTTGGGGCCTTTCAAAGCCGCAGACGGTTTTTAACCGGCTGTTAACAATCTCGCTGCGCCGCCCTGCCTTCCTTGTCCCGGGGGGACCATTGTGCCATTAGATTTTGATAGGCGCATGCTGACCTGAGTAGCCCTAGGGATTGGAAGATCCCGAAGGCGGTGCTGCGCTGGGATCCGTGATCGACCGCCGGGCCGGGTGGAAGACGCGGGACTCGGTTCAAGGCCGGAGAACTTCTTCGGTTCACGAACCTCCAAAGTATGCGGACGTGAGGCGACCATGGCAAAGAACACCAAGGCATCGGATGCGGCGGCAGAAGCCGCATTGTCGGCCGTCGAGGAGGCCCTGAAGATCGAGTTCGGTGCTGGCGCCGACGATCCGGCTGCGGAATCCGGCTTGTTCGCCGAACCTGCTTCAGCCGAGGCCAAGCCTGTCGCCGAGCCGAGCAAGGCTTCGGTGCGTCCCCGCACGCCTGCCGCCAACGACGACCGTCGCACGGTCGCCACCATGCTTTACCAGATGCAGCGCCGGCCTTCGGCCACGCCTTTCTGGATCGCCCTGATTCTCTCTCTGGCCTGGGTGGCCGCTGGCCTCTACGTCGCCCGCCTCGCCCTTGGGGATCTCAGCCTCTTCGCCGATCCCTCGGCCCTGCTGCGCCGGCCTGACGGCTTCGCGCTGGTCGGCGGCATCGTTGCTCCGGTCATGCTGATCTGGGCCATGGCCCTGATGATCTGGCGCGCCCAGGACATGCGCCTTGCCGCCCGCTCGCTGACGGAAGTCGCCGTCCGCCTTGCCGAGCCGGAAGCCTCCGCCAAGGAAAACATCGTCTCCGTCGGACAGGCCATCCGCCGCGAAGTCGCCGCCATGGGCGACGGCATCGAGCGCGCCCTCGCCCGCGCGTCTGAGCTTGAAGTGCTCGTTCACAACGAAGTCGCCTCGCTCGAACGCTCCTACAGCGACAACGAAATCCGCATCCGCGGCATGATCGAGGAGCTGGTCAACCAGCGCGAATCCGTCCTCGCCAATGCCGAAAAGGCGCGCTCCGCCATTTCCGGCGCCCACGAGAGCCTGTCGGAAGAGCTGCGCACCGCCGGCGACCTGCTCGCCAACCGCATCGACGAAACCGGTCGCACCGTCACGCGCACCTTCGGCTCCAAGGCCGAGGAACTGGCGCTCGCCTTCGAGGCCGCCGGTCGCTCGCTCAGCGAAACCGTGTCGGCGCGCGGCGTCGAATATGTGGCGCGCCTTGAGTCCACCGCCAAGGACGTCTCCGAGCGCCTGTCAACCGAGACCGTCGGCTTCCATGAGAAGTTCGCTTCTGCCAGCACCAATCTGACCGACACGCTGTCGCTGCGCGGTGCCGAGCTGGTCTCCAGCCTCGACGCCCAGAGCAACACCATTGCCGAGCGTCTGGCCGAAACCGGCACCAGCGTCACCGCTGCCCTGTCGAGCCGTGCCGACGAACTCAACAAGGTCCTCGCCGATCAGGGCGATCGCCTCGTCGTCGCGCTGGCCACCCACACCTCCACCTTCGGCGAGGAAATCGCCCGCCGGTCGGACGAACTGGCCACCACGCTCAAGAGCCGTACCGAGGATCTGTCCTCCGCCCTCTCCGGCGGCACCGGCGATCTCGCCTTCACGCTGGCCTCGCGCACCGAGGAACTGGTTTCGACCCTGTCGGCCCGCTCCGACGAGCTGTCGACCGCCATCGCCGACCGCACCGGCGACCTCGCCTTCACGCTCTCGGCCCGTACCGAAGAGCTGGTGTCCACCGTCGCCGCGCGCTCCGACGAGCTGTCGTCCACCCTGTCGATCCGTACCTTCGAGCTCGGTCGCACCCTTGGTGAACGCGCCCAGGAGATCGCCACCACGCTCGGCAGCCGCACCGAGGAACTGTCCTCGGTCCTCTCCGAACGCTCCGACGCGCTGGAAGCCACCCTTGCCTTGCGCTCGGGCCAGCTCGGCAGCCTGATCGAAACCCGCACCAGCGCCCTCAGCGACACGCTCCTGAGCCGCACCGACCTGCTCAGCGACACCCTGGCCAGCAAGACCGAACTGCTCACCGATGCGCTGGCCAACAAGACCGACCAGCTCAGCGACGCCCTGTCGAGCAAGACCGATCTGCTCAGCGAGACCCTCGCTGTTCGCACCAACGAGCTGGGTGCCGCCATCGCCGGCCGTGCCGACGAACTGGCCATCACCATCGCCGAGCAGAAGGCCGCCTTCGAGCAGGCCATCGGCCACCGCACCCAGGAAATGGAAGCGACCATCGCCACCAGCGCCTCCGTGCTGGAAACCGCTCTGCTCACCCGCACCGACTCCCTTGAGAAGGTGCTGACCGAGCGCGTCCAGGACTTGTCCGAAACCCTCGAGTCGCGCACTGCCAGCCTCGACAGCACGCTCGCCGAGCGCGCCGAGGCCCTGTCGACCGCCCTCTCGGGCAAGTCCGGCCAGCTGGAGCGCCTGCTGCGCGACCAGACCGACGCCATCATCTTCACCCTCGACACCCGTTCGGCCGCCCTCGACGAGAACCTCGCCATCCGCACCCGCGAGATCGACGAAACCTTCGCCCGCACCGGCAAGGACTTCGCCGACGAGCTGGCCCTGCGCACCCGCGAAGTCACCGAGAGCGTCTCCCGTTCGTCCGAGGAGATGAGCTCCGCCATCGCCGAGCGCATTGGCACCATCAACGACACCTTGCGCTCCACCTCCGAGACCGTGCTGCTCGACCTGTCGATCCGCGGCAGCGAGATCACCGACCGCCTCGACGAGACCGGCACCCGCATCACCTCGGAGATCGCCGAGCGCGGCACCGAGCTGGTCAACCGCCTCGCCGTCACCGGCGAGACCGTGCACACCGCCATCACCGTCAACGGCGCCGATCTGGCCGACCGTCTTGCCGAAACCGGCAACGACATCGCTCGTCTCATGGACGACCGCACCACGTCGATCCGCGGACTCATCGACGGCGCCTCCGCCTCCGTCGAGAGCATTCTGGCCGCCTCCGGCAGCGCCTTCTCCGAGCGCCTGTCCACCATCGGCGCCGAGATTGCCCGCGCCATCAACGCCCGTGGCGAGCGCGCCGCCGAGACCATCCTGGTCGCCGGCAACCAGATCGCCAGCCTGCTGGACGACCGTCAGGACATCATGTCCTCGAGCTTCGGCGAGCGCCTCAAGGCCCTCGACGAGATCATCAACGGCCGCGCCGCCGAGCTGGTCGACAGCCTCGTCTCGCGCACCTCGGCCCTCGACGGCTCGCTCGAAGAGCAGATCGCCCGCATCGAAACGGCACTCACCGCCCGCACGGCCACCATCCAGACCGCGCTGGCCCAGGGCACCGACGCCCTCGAAGCAGCCCTCATCGGCCGCGCCGACAGCCTCACCGGCCTGCTGGACGAGCGTCTCGCCCGTCTCGGCAGCGAGTTCGACACCCGTTCGGGCTCCATCATGGAGACGCTGGACAGCCGCACCTCGGGCATCCTCGAAGCCCTCGACAGCCGCTCCAACAGCTTCTCCGGCGTGCTCGGCACCCAGCTGGCCGCTTTCGACACCACCGTCGGCCAGAAGCTCGACGACGCCACCGCCGTCATCGCCACCAAGGCCGACTCGCTCACCGATACGCTCGACACCCGCATCGCCACCATCGACCAGGCGCTGGACGGCCGCGCCCGCCAGATCACCGAAACTCTCATGGCCCGCACCCGCGATCTGGCCCAGGCCTTCTCGTCCGGTCAGTCCGAGATGGTCGACGCCATCGAAGGCCGCCTCGAGGCCGTGGGTCGCTCGCTGCAGCGCAAGACCGAAGAGTTCACCGAGACCCTCGCCGACAAGGTCGCCGAGATCAACGTCTCGCTCGGCTCCAAGGTGTTCGAGGTCGCCGAAACACTCGACAGCCGCGCCAACTCGCTCGAAATCTCGCTTACCCAGCGCCTTTCGGCGATCGTCGACACGCTCGGCAGCCAGACCGAGACCGCCCGCGAGGAACTGGCCCGCGCGCTCATCAACGCCGCTTCCGTGCTCCAGCGCGAAAGCGCCCGGGCTCGCGAAGAACTGCTCGGCTCGGTCACCACGGCCGCCGAGAAGCTGCATGAGCAGGCCGCTCTGGCTCGCGACATCGTCACCGAGACCATGCAGGGCGCCACCGTCGAGCTCGAAGGCAGCTCGAGCCGGGCTCGCGACATCCTCTCGGGCCTCTTGGACGGCGTCTCCGAACGCCTGGCCAACGAGAGCGAAAGCGTGCGCTCGGTGGTGATCTCCGCCATCGACGGCGCGGCCGAGCGCCTGTCGTCGGAAGGCCTGCGCACCAGTGAGGCCGTCTCCGGCTCGCTGTCCGGCGCCGAAGACCGCATCGCCCGTCTGCGCGACGAAGCGCGCGGCGCCCTCGAAGAACTGTCGTCCACCATCACCGAGGTGCTCAGCACCGAGAGCCAGAAGGCCCGCGAGAACGTCTACGAGGCGATCACCGCCGTCGAAGGCCGCCTGATCGACGAAAGCCAGCGCGTCCGCGACGCCGTCATCGGCTCGGTCGACGAAGTGGCCGGTCGCATGTCCATGGAGAGCGAGAAGGCGCGCGTCAATCTGGTCGGCGCCGTCGACGAAGTTACCGATCGCCTGGCCGGCGAGACCGCCCGCCTGCGCTCGAACCTCATCGGCTCGGTCGAGGACATCACCACGCGCCTCTCCGGCGAGACCGACAAGGCCGCCGAACTGCTCGCCGCCGCCATCACCAGCGCCACCGAGCGTCTGGCCGATGCCACGCGCGAACTGGAAGCCGTCCTGTCCGAGCGGACCACTGCCGCCACCGACGGCCTCAACGGCCGCGCCGAGCAGGTCGTCGACCTCGTGTCGAGCCGCATGGCCGAACTGGCCGAGCTGCTGGACGGCCGCGGCGCCGAACTCGCCACCGCCTTCCTCGAAGGCACCGCCGCCCTCAACAACACCGTTGGCGGCCGGGGCGAGGAAATCGCCGCCCAGGTCCGCGGCGCTGCCACCGACGTGCTGGCCGCCCTCGCCGAGAATGGCGACAACGTCAGCCGTGCCATCGCCGAACGTGGCCAGGAAGCTGCCCGCAGCCTCACCACGGTCACCCGGTCGCTGGTCGCCACGCTGGAGCAGCAGAGCGGCGACGTCATGCAGTCGCTCGACGCCACCGCCGCGCGCGTCCAGTCCGACGTGACCGGCACGCTCGAACAGATCGACGTGGCCAACCGCTCCCTGCAGGGCATCCTCGATCAGGCCAGCGTCAACCTCTCGCGTCTGGAACGCAACCTCAGCGCCCAGACCGGCGACCTGCGCACCGTCGTTGACCGCGTGGTCGAAGACACCGCCGCGTCCAGCCGCTCGATCGCCGACAATGCCGCCGCGCTGCAGGGCGTCTCGGACAGCGTGCTGACGGAGATCAGCCGCATTGCCGACACCTTCGCCCGCCAGACGCAGGATCTGCAGAGCGCTACCCGCGCCCTGTCCAACGTCGGCGCGTCCATGGACGGCGTCATCGGCGAGCGTCAGGCGGCCCTCGAACAGATCGCCGCCGTGCTGCAGGAGAAGTCCGGCGAACTCGCCGAGAACCTCCAGGGCATCTCGGGCATGATCCACGAGACGCTCAGCAACGCCGAGCGCCGCGCCCGCGACGTCGGCTACCAGATCACGCGCAACATGGAATCCACCACCGGCGCACTCACCGATCAGCTGCAGTCGCTGAGCGGCACCGCCGAACAGGAAGGTCGCAAGACCCAGGAAACCATCGAGACCGTGCGCGACCAGCTCGTCGCCGAGATCAACAGCTCCATCGGTTCGGCGGTCAATCGCTTCGCCGAAACGGCTGAGGAAATGCGCAAGGCCACCCGTGCGGTCAACCGCGAACTCGAGGAAATCCGCGCCGACATCAGCCGCGGCATCCTCGATCTGCCGGAAGAAACCACCCAGCACGCCGCCGCCATGCGCCGCGTCGTCAGCGAGCAGATCCGCGCGCTCAACGAACTGAGCGAGATCGTGTCGCGCCAGGCTCCGGTCAGCAAGCCGGTCGCCGCCGCTGCGGTCAGTGCGCCGGCCCCTGCCCCGCGCTCGATCGCCGCGTCGCTGCCGGCTGCGCCGGAACCGGTTCGTACCGCTCCGCGGGCAACGATCCAGCCGAGCCGCACCACCGGCTTCGACTTCCCCGACGACCGTCGTGCGGAAGCCAAGGCCGCCCCGTCGGGCGAACGCACCGGCTGGATTTCCGACCTCCTGCGCCGCGTGTCTGACGACGCCGATCGTCCGGCACCCAGCTCGCGGGCTTCGGAACCTGCCCGCAAGGCATCGAGCACCATCGAGAGCCTGAACTCGCTCTCGGTCGACATCGCGCGCGCCATCGACAATGACGCCTTCGTCGACCTCTGGAACCGCTATCGCAAGGGCGAGACGCACGTCTTCACCCGCCGGCTCTACACCCTGCAGGGCCAGCAGACCTTCGACGAAATCCGTCGCAAGTATCAGCGCGACAGCGAGTTCCGCGTGGCCGTCGATCGCTACATCGACCACTTCAGCGCCCTCTACGAGGACGCCGCCGCCAAGGATCCGGACGGCGGGCTGGCAGCCAGCTACCTCAACTCGGACACCGGCAAGGTCTACACCATGCTGGCCCACGC
Organism: Oryzibacter oryziterrae; assembly: GCF_021864535.1. Classification (GTDB taxonomy): domain Bacteria; phylum Pseudomonadota; class Alphaproteobacteria; order Rhizobiales; family Pleomorphomonadaceae; genus Pleomorphomonas; species Pleomorphomonas oryziterrae. The sequence goes on along the minus strand of NZ_JAKJIC010000003.1, from coordinate 241,991 downwards.
CAGCGGCAAGCTCGGCTGATCCGCCAGCACGCATCAATCACTCGCCGGGGCCGAATGGCTCGGGCGAGTGAGATCACCGGAAGCCACAACGAAAAACGCAGCCCGCTCAAACTGAACGGGCTGCGTTTTTTATTGTCTGTCACGCGGGAAAGCGCTCCAGACGGTAGCCGGCAAAAGGCTTGAGGCAGCTATCTCACAAGCGGCCCGTCACTTGGCAATCACGTGCCATTTGCCCTCAACGCCATCCCCCTTGGCGTCGCCGGCCGCCTTGTCAGCCATGTAGGTGTAGGTCGGCTTGCCGTCATAGGCCCACTGTTGAGCGCCGTCCGTCCGGGGAACGAGCGTCCAGCCCTTGGCAGCCTTTTCGTCGGCCTTCCCGACATAAGGCGGCCAGTTGGTGGCGCAAGTATCATAGCAGGTGGACTGGCCGTCCTTGTCCGCATCAAACGTGTAGAGGGTCATGCCGCCCTTGTCCTTGACCATCTCCGCGGCCAGGACCGGTGACGAGAAAGCGGCAAGTCCAAGAGCCGCGGCACAGAGAGAGCGACCGAAATAGGAAAAGTTCATTTTTACCTCCCAAATACAAGGTATGGATACACCTTGTATTAGAGAGATTATCCGCAAATACGGCTGCAATTTTGTTCCAAAGGGAACAGTCTCGCGCACTGTTGTATCACAACCCGTCACAAAGGCGGCAACAGTCTAATTTGGAAATTGCTTCACGGACCAAGTATAACAGAGAGGACGCATCGCCGATCGAGGCCATCCCGGCGACGGAGACGGCAGCAAAGCCATGCCAGTCAAGCTTAACCGGCCTTGGCCAACCGTCGTCCCTCAGAGCACCTCGACCGTCCAGGCCACCACTTGCCGCACCGCCTCTTCCGAGGCCTTGTTGAGTGCCGCAATCGCGGGCTTGGCCGCATCCGTCGTTGCAGGAACCGACACGTCGAATACCTTGGTTGCCCGCACCTTGCCGTTCCGGTCGTCGAGCAGCTTGACCCCCAGCACCACATGGCCCACCGGCGCCTGGCTCACATCCAGCTCAAAGGCGCGGACATCAACGATCACCTGGTCGTCGATCGCCAGACTCTCGCCCGGCCGCCCCACCGCCTTCACCGCGCCGGAATTCTCGAAAGCGCGCGTCAGCGTCGTCTGGATCAGCGAGGGCACCTCGTCGCTCCAGGTCACCCCGGGGAAATAGGCGATCTCCGCCCCACCCTGCCGCACCGCCACGCGCGATGACGCCAATGCGTCGCTGACGCTCGGCTTGGGGACGAGCAGTTGCACCGCCGCCTTGCCCTTCAGCCCGCCGAAATCCGTGGGGGCATCCAGATCGAAGATCGACGGGGCAGCGCCGCCGCCGCTCAGGGTCGAACAGCCGCTCAAGCCCGCCAGCGCGAGACCCGCAAGACCCAGAACTCCCAGTCGAATCCACCTGAACGTCACGCCTGCCCCCTGCTATTTGCGCCGGCCGCCATATTCGGGAACGCTGTCCCCGCCAAAGATGAACTGCTGCGGATTCTGCTCGACACTGGCGAGCACCCGTTCGAGCCGCGCCAGCGCCTGCCGTCCTTCTTCCGACAGTTGCGTCACGCTGTCGAGCCCGCGGCCGGAGAAGCGCGCCACATTGTCGGTGATCGGCCCGATCTTGGCGTTCAGCGTATCGGCGATCTCGCGGATCGACTTGGCCGCCTCGGTCGCCTCCTTGACGAGGCCCTGCCCGTCGCCGTCCACATACTTGTCGACCTTCGCAACAACCCCATCGGTCCGCTCGGCAATGCCGTTGAGCTGTTCCACCAGATGCTTGGCATTGGTGATCGTCACGTCCACATCACCCTGATGCGCCTTGATGGTATTGCCCAGATCGGCAAGGCTCGCCGACGCCGTCTTCACATCGGCCAGGATCGCGTCGATGCGCGGCGTATAATCCTTGAGCGATCCGGCGAAGGCCGACACGTCGTCCACCGTCGACCGCACCTTGGTCGGATCAACCGCGCCGACCACCTCGCCGATCGAGGCCACCGCCTCGCGCGTCCGGTCCACCACGCCGCCCAGCGTCGACGACACGTCGGCGATGTTCTTGGTCGCAGTGTCAACCGATCCCATGATCGACTGCACCTTGCTCTGGTCCACCGCCGCCATGAGGTCCGATGCCCGCTTGGCTGTGTCCTTGATCGATTGCGCCGTCTCGGTCAGGCTGGCAACCAGCCCATCGACGTCCTTGGGATCGAGCGCCGCCAGCACGTCATGCGCCTTTGCCACCGTCGTGTCCAACGTCTTGGCGGCATCGGAAATGTTGGCCATCACGTCGTTGACCGCCTTGGGGTCGATGCCCCCCGCGACCGTGTTGGCCCGGTCCAGCACCGCGTTCAGCTTCTCCGACGATTGCTTCAGCTGGTCGACGATCTCCGCCACCTTGGCCGGATCAACCGCGTTCAGCAGTTCTTCCGCCCGCTGGGTGCTGCCCTTCAGGTTGACGGCAATGTCGTGGATCGAGGTCGCCGCCTCCGACACGCTGGCCAGCGCCTGCCCGATGCCGTCCGAATTGTCCGCCAGCGCCGCCGTGAACTTCTCGGCGTTGTTGACCATGTGATTGAAGGCCGGCCCGTTCTCGGAGATGAAGTCGTCGATCGCCCCCATGGCATTGTCGGCGCGGTTCAGCACATTGCGCGCGCTCTCCAGAATGTCCTGGAAGGGCGAGATCTCCGCCTGGATGGTCGGAATGCGCCCCTCAACCGAATCGAACAGCAGCGGCGCATTGCGCGATCCGCCTTCGAGCTGCAGGTTGGCCGCGCCCGTCAGCCCCTGATAGGACAGGATGGCGCGCGTGTCGGTCTTGAGCGGGATGGCCCGGTCGACGCGAATGACGCCCACCACCGTGCGCGGGTCCTTCGGGTCGAGGCTGAGATCCTGCACCTCGCCGATCTTGATGCCGTTGAACAGCACCGAAGAGCCGACGCTGAGGCCCGTCACCGATCCGGCGAAGACAACGCGAACCGGCGCCTGGTCGGAACTCTTGCCCGCATTGGCCAGCCAGGCGAGCATGCCGATGCCGACAGCCAGCATGGCCAGCACAAAGGCGCCGATTGCCGCGTAATTCGCCCGGGACTCCATGGATCTCCCCTATTTCAGGATCAGATGTTCGGCGCGCGGGCCGTTGAAATACGCGTCCACCCAAGGATGGTCGACCGACTTGAGTTCCTTGAACGTACCATCCACCAGCACTTTCTTGTTGCCCAATACGGCGATCCGGTCCGTTATCTCCACAAGACTGTCGAGGTCGTGTGTCACCATGAACACGGTCAGGCCGAGGGTCTCGCGCAGCTTCAGGATCAACTGGTCGAACTCCGCCGCGCCGATCGGGTCCAGCCCCGCCGTCGGCTCGTCGAGAAACACCACGTCCGGGTCGAGCGCCAGCGCCCGCGCCAGCGACGCGCGCTTGATCATGCCGCCCGAAAGCTCCGACGGATATTTGCCGCAAGCATCGGACGGCAGGCCCGCCAGCTCGATCTTCAGCCGCGCCAGCTCGTCCACCAGCTCACTCGGCAGATGCAGATGTTCGCGCATCGGCACCGCCACATTTTCCAGCACCGTCAGCGAGGAGAACAGCGCGCCCTGCTGGAACAACACGCCGAGACGGCGGCCGATCTGCACCCGCTCCTGCTGGCTCGCCGCGTCGATGTCCTGCCCAAACAGCGCCACTGTCCCGCCCTGCCGGTGATTGAGCCCGATGATGGTCCGCAGCAGCACCGATTTGCCCGTGCCGGAACCACCGACAACGCCGAGGATCTCGCCACGCCAGACGTCGATATCAAGGCCATCGAGGATGAACTTGCCGCCGAACCCCACCTGCAGTCCGCGCGCCGAGATCACCGCATCCCGTCCGTTCCCCGCCTGCTGCGCTGCCGGATCGCTCATGCTCATATCCCCAGCGTCGCAAAGGCGATGGCGAACACGCCGTCGGTGACCACCACCATGAAGATCGCCTTCACCACCGAGGCCGTGGTGTGTTCGCCCAGCGATTCCGCCGAGCCCTTCACCTTCATGCCCTCCGAACAGGCCACCAGACCGATGATCGCCGCCATGAACGGCGCCTTGGTGAAACCGATCATCACCTGCGTCACCGTCAGCGACACATGCAGCCGTTCGATGAACACGTCGGTGGGGATGCCGATATAGAACAGCGCCACCACCCAGGCGCCGGCCATGGCGCTCAGGTCAGCCACCAGCGTCAGGATCGGCAGCGCAATCGCCAGCGCCGTCAGGCGCGGCAGCACCAGCACATCCACCGGCGACAGGCCGAGCACGCTCATGGCGTCGATCTCTTCGCGCATCTTCATCGAGCCGATTTCAGCCGTGAAGGCCGAGCCGGACCGGCCCGCCACCATGATCGCCGTCAGCAGCACGCCGATCTCGCGGCAGGTCAGCACGCCCACCAGATCCACCACCAGCACATCGGCGCCATAGGTATGCAGATAGAAGCCGCCCTGCTGGGAAATGATCATGCCGATCAGGAAGCTCATCAGCCCGATGATCGGCACCGCCTGCATCGAGGTCCGCCCCACATGGCTGAACAGCGCCGGCCAGCGCATCCGCCGCCGGAAGGTCAGCATGCCCGCGAAGGAGACGATCACCTCGCCAAGCATGGCGAGAATGGCCACGGCATCGACCACCAGTTCCGCGGTTTCCTGGCCAACCCGGCTCAGCAGCCACTTGAGCGGCAGCTCCTTGGCCGGCACCGGCAAGGGCTTCTCGGCCAGCGGCTCCACCGCCGCCAGCAGCGTGCGCGCCGATGGCGGAAAGCCTTCGAAACGCACCGTCACACCCGATGCCACGAACTGCCGCCGGGCCTTCTCGACCACCCAGGCGCCGGCCGTATCCAGGCGGCCGATCGACGCCCCGTCAATCACCAGCACACCGCCTTGCGGCAGATAGGCCTTGGCCAGCATGTCCGCCGCCGAACCCACGGTATCCAGCGTCCAGTCGCCCGTCAGGGAAATGGCATGCCCATCGGCATCGGCGCGTTCTCCGATGCCGGCATGCTCGCCACTGACAGACGCCGCCCCCATGTCCACTCCTTGGAATCTCTCACAGCCATTGAAGGGCGTTGCAGCATGAAATCAAGGCTAGAAATTGTCCCCGTGCCCAGTGGATCCGCCTTGACGCGCCACGCGTCGCAAGCCGGTAGCGTCGCAGCGCCCGGCAAGCTATGTCTTGCGCAGATCAAGTTGAGGAGCCGCCCTTGCGCCGCCTGTCCTGCACCGTCGAACGCTTTCCCATCGCCGGCTCTTTCACCATCTCTCGCGGGTCGAAAACCGAGGCGGTCGTCGTGGTCGCCACCATCGCGTCCGGTGGCCATTCCGGCCGCGGCGAATGCGTGCCCTATGCCCGCTATGGCGAGACGGTCGAGGGGGTCGTCGCTGCCATCGAGGCCATGACCACCTTCGTCGAGAGCGGCGGGGATCGTCACGCCCTGCGCGCGGCCATGCCCGCCGGCGCGGCCCGCAATGCCCTCGATTGCGCGCTGATCGATCTCGAAGCCAAGAGCCTCGGCCTCAGCGCCGCCGCCCTTCTCAACCTGCCACCGCCCAAGCCGGTCACCACCGCCTTCACCCTGTCGCTCGGCACACCCGAGAGCATGCGGCAGGCCGCGCGCGCCGCCGCGGAACGCCCGCTCCTCAAGATCAAGCTCGGGGGCGAAGGCGATCGCGATCGCCTGTTCGCCGTCCGCGAAGGCGCGCCCGCGAGCCGCATCATCGTCGATGCCAACGAAGGCTGGACGCTGGAAACCTTCGCCCCGATGATGGCTGCCTGCCTCGAAGCCGGTGTCGCGCTGATCGAGCAGCCCCTGCCCGCCGGAGCCGACGACGGCCTCGCCGGCCTGCCCCGCCCGGTTCCCATCTGTGCCGACGAAAGCGCCCATACCAGCGCCGAGATCCCGCGCCTCGCCGCGCGCTATGACGCCGTCAATGTCAAGCTGGACAAGACCGGCGGCCTCACCGAGGCGCTCGCCATGGTCGACGCCGCGCACGCGGCCGGTCTGCAAGTGATGGTGGGCTGCATGGTGGCCACGTCGCTGGCCATGGCGCCCGCCCTGCTCGCCGCCCAAGGCGCCGCCTTCACCGATCTCGACGGTCCGCTGCTGTTGGCGCGCGACCGCACGCCGGGCCTCGTCTATGTCGGCTCGCTCGCCCACCCGCCCGAGCCGGATCTGTGGGGCTGACCCTACCCGTCAGGCAGCACAATCCCGTCAGGCGAGAACGGCGTTCGGCGTCACCACCGGCAGCCGGCTGATGCCCGAACGGCTGATCATCAGGATCACCAGACCGGCCAGGCAGAAGGCCGACATGGCATAGAAGCAGTCCTCGCCGATCACCGGCCACAGCCGCCCGGCGATCGCCGTCGCCAGCGCCATGCCGAGACCGTTGAAGATCATGTATGTGCCCTGCGCCGACGACGCCCGCTGCTCCGGCACCACCTCGCGGATGAAGCGCATCAGGCCGATATGGGCCAGCGCAAAGGAGCCCGCGTGCAGGATCTGCAGCGCGCCCGTCACCGTGGTGCCCGTATCCAGCGTGAACAGCACCCAGCGCCCGAAACCGATGACCCCGCCAAGCGCCATAAGCGTCAACGGCGGCACCGAACTCAGCATCCGCCCCGCAACCGAAAACAGCATGATCTCCGCGATCACGCCGATGGCCCAGAACACGCCGATCGACATGTCGTCATAGCCGCGCTGCTGCCAGACCAGCGTCGCAAAGCCGTAGAGCGCCGCATGTCCCGACTGGATCAGTCCATGGCCGAGCAGCACGCCCAGAAACGCCGGCCGCCGCAGGATGGTGAGCGCGGCCACCGAAGCTTCCGCCTTCTGCGCCTGCGCCGGCGGAATGAGGAAGGACGTGGAAGCCGACAGCACAAAGCCGAAGATGATCAGTAGATAGACCGACGGCACGCCGGAATGCTCCATCACCACGCCGCCCACCAGGTTGCCCATGATGAAGGACGCCGAGCCCCACAGGCGCATCTTGCCGTAGTCGCCAAGCCCGTTGCGCTCCATCAGGATGGCGATGGTGTCGGCCAGCGGCCCGACGCAATAGGACAGGATCAGCAGCAGCGAGCCCATCGCCATCACGGCCCAGCGCTGTGTCACGTAGCCCATCAGCAGCGTCGCCGCCAGCGTGATGGCGACCAGCCAGAACATCACCAGCCTCCGGTCGGATGACCGGTCAGCCAGCCCCGACAGGATCGGCATCGAGAAAAGCCGCATGACATGCGGTGTTGCAATAATGAAGGCAATCTCCTGTCCCGTCAGGCCCTTGGCCGAAAGAACCACCGGAAAGAAGGGCAGGATGACGCCATTCACGAAGAAAGCTGTGCCAAAGAAGACACTCATCAGCTGCGCCGGGGATAGGCGCCCGAATTTTCTTGTCACGGGAGGAGCTCGTAATAAACTCGATGTGAAGGATTCGCTATGAAGATAAGGGCGAATCGTGCGTCGGTATTGTACACCGGTGGGTGGAACTTAGCCTTCGCACATTAATAAAATAGCTATCACGGGGTCTGCGGCAAAAATATGGACAATCCGCAAGCACTCACTCCTCTGCGTGAATCCGATTACGAAGCGATCGAATCCGCCGTCATGGAAACGGAAAAGGGCCGTTGGTTCCTTGCCGAATATGCGCGGCGCAATCGCTCGGCCAACACCGATCAGGTGCTTGGTGCCATCGGTCGCCTGGAGACGTTGCTGAAGCGCGAGCGCCGCCCTGACGCCGATCGCATTCGCCTGGACATCGGCGAGATGAAGGACGCCATCGAGCGCACCAAGCTCGAGATCGCCCAGATCAAGTCCGACGGCAACTCGCACCTCAGCCGCTTCGAGCGCGCCTCCAGCGAGCTGGACGCCATCGTCGAGCAGACCGAGGCGGCCACCTCCGAAATTCTCGGTGCCGCCGAAAAGATCCAGGAATATGCCTGGACCATGCGCGAAGCCGGCGTCGACGAAGCGCTCTGCGACGACGTGGAGAACCTCACCACCACCATCTACATGGCCTGTTCCTTCCAGGATCTCACCGGCCAGCGGACGCAGAAGGTGGTGCACGTGCTGCGCTATCTCGAAAATCGCATCAATGCGATGATCGAGATCTGGGGCATGGAAGACGAGGAAGTGTCCAAGTCGCCGGCCCCCGTGGCGACCGGGTCCAACCCGCACGACACACGGCCCGACGCGCATCTGCTCAATGGCCCGGCGCTTGCCGGCGAAGGCATCGAGCAGAACCGCATCGACGACCTTCTCGGCGAAGACGAAGCCGCCGACGCTGCCGCGCTGCAGGCCGTTGCCAACGACGCCATCGATGCCATGGATTTCGACCGCATCGATGCCATGGCCGACATCGACAATCCCGTCACCGCCGACATGCTCTTCCCGACGCATGCTCCCGTCGAACTGGTCGAACCCGTCCACGACGTCGAGTTTGCCGAGGTCGATCCCGATGACGCCGCCGTTGCCGTCTCCGGCGATGTCGCGCTCGACCAGTCCGCCATCGACGAAATCCACTTCGACGCCATCGACGAGGAAACTGCGGTCGAAGACGTCACCGATCTCGAAGCGCCCGCAGACGCGGCCACCGAACCGGCCATCTCCGACGCCGACCTCGCCGCCGCCGTCACCGCCATGGATGACGCCATCGAAACCCTGAAGGGCGTCACCGAGGCCACGCGCAGCAAGAAGGACGCCATCGTCGACGACCCCTTCGAGAAGATGACCAAGACCGAGCGTCAGGCCCTCTTCTCCTGACCACGTGCCGGGCACACGCCCATGGCCATAGGCCGCCTCCGATCACAGGTGGCGGCCGACCTGCAGGCAGTCCATCGTCTCCCCCAAAAGGAGCGCGCCCGCTCTCGGCCGCAACACCCGAAACTGGTCATGCGCCTGCCCAGCGCGCGATAACCGCTGCGCACAAGCGATCCTGTCGCCGCCCGCCCTTGTCAGGCAAGCCGCGCGATCGCTTTGTTCGATCTTTCAATGAGTTGGGCCGGGAACCAAGGCGAAAGGCCCCGTCAGTTCTGCCGGCCGGCGTCCCGCCGTTCGGTTCCGCGCCGAACCGCCTGCTTCCGTCCCGTCCGGACGACAGCAACGCCCTCAGACATCCTCGCCGTTGGCACGACGCACATTGGTCAGGAACTGCTCGGCCGCGCGCCGCCAGGAGAACCGCAGCGCCAGCGCCCGGGCATCTTCCGCCTTGAGTTCCGCGGCCCGAAGGCAAGCCGATCGCAGATCCTCGTCCAGCACGCCGGCGTTGGTCCCGCCGATGATGTCGAGCGGCCCCATCACCGGATAGGCCGCCACGGGCAGTCCGCAAGCCAGCGCCTCGAGGATCACATTGCCGAAGGTATCGGTACGCGAGGGAAACACGAACACATCCGCCGACGCATAGGCGCGCGCCAGATCCTCACCGAACTTCGCACCGGTGAACAGCACGTTGGGATAGCGCTTCTCAAGGCTCTCCCGCTGCGGCCCGTCGCCGACGATCACCTTCGATCCCGGCAGGTCCAGCGACAGGAAGGCATCGAGGTTCTTCTCCACCGCCACCCGGCCCACATTGATGAAGATCGGTCGCGGCAGATCGAACAGGCTCTCCGAGCGATCGCGCAGGCGGAACAGATCCGCGTCGATGCCGCGCGACCAGCGCATCAGGTTGTGGAAGCCGCGTGCGGTCAGATCGCTGGCCAGCGTGTCCGTTGCCACCATACAGCCCGAGCCGCCATTGTGGAACCGGCGAACCCAGGCATAGAGCCAGGACTCCGGCACCGGCAGGCGCGCCGACACATATTCGGGAAAGCGCGTGTGGTAGCTGGTGGTATAGGGCATGCCGTTGCGCCGGCACCATTTGCGCGCCTTGAAGCCCAGAGGCCCTTCGGTCGCAATGTGCACATAGGACGGCTGTCCCTTTTCGATCTCGCGCGCCACCGTCCGATAGGTCGCAATGGCGACGCGGATCTCCGGATAGCTCGGCAGCGGCACCGTGCGGAACCGGTCCGGCGTCACCATGGTGACCTCGGCCCCAAGCCCGACGAGCTCTTCATTCGTGCGTTCGATCGAGCGAACCACGCCATTGACCTGCGGATGCCAGGCGTCCGTCACCACCGTGATGCGCGTCATTCCGCGGCCTCGGCGCGCGGCAGCAGGGCCACCTTGCCGGTCTGCTCGTGTTCAAGCATGGTCCAGCGGATGATTTCCAGGCGCCCGTCGTGATGCTCGGCAATCGCCGTGCAGCTCTCCACCCAGTCGCCGGTGTTGATGTATTCGATGCCATTCATGTCGCGCATCACCGCGTGATGGATATGGCCGCAGACGACGCCGTCCGCCCCGACGCGCCGCGCTTCATGGCTCAGCGCTTCCTCGAAGGCCCCGATGAAGTTCACCGCATTCTTGACCTTCAGCTTCGCCCAGGCCGACAGGGACCAGTAGGGCAAGCCGACGGCGCGGCGCAGCTTGTTCAGCCGCGTGTTCAGCCAGAGCGCCGTCTCATAGGCCCAGTCGCCGAAATAGGCGAGCCAGCGGGCATGCCGCACCACCACATCGAACTGATCGCCATGGATCACCAGCAGTCGGCGTCCGTCAGCCGTCTCGTGGATCGCGCGATCCATCACCTCGACACCGCCGAAATGCGTGCCCAGATAATCACGCAGGAACTCGTCGTGATTGCCGGGAATGTAGACGATGCGCGCGCCCTTGCGGCCCTTGCGCAGGAGCTTCTGCACCACGTCGTTATGCGCCTGCGTCCAGAACCAGGCACGGCGCATGCGCCAGCCGTCCACGATGTCGCCGACAAGATAAATCGTCTCGGCTTCGTGCACGCGCATGAAATCAAGCAGAAGCTCCGCCTGGCAGTCGCGGGTGCCCAGATGAACATCGGACAGGAACAGAGAACGCAGATGACGGGACGCGGTTTGCTCGGACATTCCGGATACCGAAGGCCTCCGCCTCCGCTCCAATTCTTGACTGTCGTCAACTTCGACTTGGCCTGCCAACCCGTATCTTTTGGATTCGTTCTGGAGCCTTCAGGAGGTATGTGCCTGAATCCGATCTCAGTTTTATGACAGGCCCTGGTTTTCCGCCCCCGGCGCAACCTCCTCCCCCTGGCGCACAAGGCGGCAACACCGATCAACACGGTTTATTTCGTATTAATCGCGTCCGCATTTCAGGCAAATGATGTAATTATCTGAAAATGACAAGTTGAATGCGAAATATACCAATCAATTGGCCGGACATATATTTACATTTTATTCTTTGCTGAAGAGGATACTGCACAGGTTGCAAGCAGGTATCGAGGTTGAAAATGTCCGGGTCTACCGAGGCCGATCACAAGGCATCCCAGTCAGCCCAATCGGCAGTCGTCCCTGTCCTCACCATGGGCGAGATCTGGCGCACGGCCCGGCATCTGTCCACAGCGCTGGCGCTGATTCTCTTCGCCTTCCTCTGGGGCGGCACCTATCTTTACCTCAACCTTGACCGGGAAAAGTCGCTGCAGGGTGCCGCCATCAACACCGGCAACATGGCCCGCGTCTTCGAGGAACACGTCGCCCGCTCCATCAAGGACATCGATCAGACTCTGCTGTTCCTGCGCCAGTCCTACGAAACCGGCCCCGAGAACTTCGACCTGCCCTCCTGGACCGCCAGCGGATACCTCCTGCATGATCTCGTTCTGCAGATCTCCCTGATCGGCCCGGACGGCATGCTGCTCACCACCAACATGGTCCGCAACCCCGACCATGTGGACCTCTCGGACCGCGAGCATTTCAAGGTCCACGCCCTCACCACTGCCGACAACCTGTTCATCTCCAAGCCCGTGCTCGGTCGCGCTTCCGGCAAGTGGTCGGTGCAGCTCACGCGCCGCGTCTCCAAACCCGACGGCAGCTTTGGCGGCGTACTCGTGGCTTCGCTGGATCCCTTCTATCTGTCCCGCTTCTTCCAGCAGATCGATCTGGGCAATGGCGGCGCCATCACGCTCGTCGGGGACGACGGACTGATCCGCGCCCGTGGCGGCCTCGACACCGATCTGCTCGGCAAGTCCATCAAGGACACCCCCTTGTTCGCAGCCGCCACCAAGGCGGGCGTGGGCACCTTCACCGACCGGACCCAGGGCTCCGATGGCAGCCAGCTCGTCAGCTTCCGCCACATGCCCGACTTCCCGCTGATCGTCATGGTCTCCATGGCCGAGAGTGAGATCCTTGCCGGCTATGACCGCACGCGCACCATGTTCCTGTCCATCGCCGGCGCCCTATCGGCCTTGCTGGCGCTGGTCATGGTGATCGGCATCGTCCACCAAATCCGCCTCGCCCGCGCCCAGTCGGCCCAGCAGCAGAGCGAAGCGCGCGTCGCCTCCAAGTCGCAGGAACTCGAAGCCACCCTCGCGCACATGAGCCAGGGCATCGTCATGCTGGACGCCGACCGTCGCATCCGCATCCTCAACCGCAGCGCCGGCGCCTTGCTCGGCCTGTCCGCCAACACCCCCGCCGGAACCCGGCTTCCGACCGACATCTGCGCCTTCCTCAAGTGCCAGGACACGGCCGACAACGCCGTACGCGAGGAAACCCTCGCCGACGGGACGGAACTCGAGATCCTCTCAACCCCGATGCCCGACGGCGGCGTGCTTCACACGCTCACCGACATCACGGCCCGCAAGCGCAACGAAAAGCATCTCGCCGAGGCCCGCGACCGCGCCGAAGCCGCCTCGCGCGCCAAGACCGCTTTCCTCGCCACCATGAGCCACGAGATCCGCACGCCCCTCAATGGCGTGATCGGCATGACCGAACTGCTGAAGGACGCCACCGACCCGGCCGAGCGCGCCGACTATGCCCGCATGATGTGCCAGTCCGCCGCCCATCTGCAGCAGATCATCGAGGACGTGCTGGACGTCTCGCGTCTGGAAGCCGACCGGATCACCTTCGAATCCATCGACTTCGACTTGCGCGCCACCGTGCAATCCGCCGCCGACATCGTTGCCCCGCGAGCACGCGAAAAGCAGCTGGTTCTCGGGGTCGAGATCGCCGCCGACGTGCCGCACATGGTCAAGGGCGACCCGCGCCGCCTGCGCCAGATCGTGCTCAATCTGGTCGGCAACGCCGTCAAGTTCACCGAGTTCGGCATGGTCCGCATCCGCGTCGACCGCGACCAGCGGCGTCCCGGCGACACCGGCGACCGCCTGCGCATCCGCGTGCAGGACACCGGCATCGGCATTGCGACGGAGAGCCTGGGCGACCTCTTCAAGGAGTTCTCCCAGCTCGACGGCTCCATCACCCGCCGCTTCGGTGGCACCGGCCTCGGCCTTGCCATCACCGCCAAGCTGCTCGAACACATGGGCGGCGACATCTTCGTCGACAGCTGCCTGGGCGAAGGCAGCACCTTCACCATCTCCCTGCCGATCACCGCTGCCTCGGCCGCAATCGCCGACGTAGCCGAAGCTGTCGACCAGATCCTCCCGCCCGCGCCCGCTGACGGCACCGGCCCGCGCCTTCTGCTGGTCGAGGACGACAAGACCAACACCTTGGTTGCCAGCCGCCTGCTGACCCGTCTCGGCTACGTCGTCACCTGCGCCGGCGACGGCATCGAGGCCCTCGAGGCGCTCGACCACCAGCGCTTCGACATCGTGTTGATGGATCTGATGATGCCGCGCATGGACGGCCTGTCGGCCATCCGCGAGATCCGCACCGGCGGCCGCGACTACGCGAAGGTGCCCATCGTCGTCCTCACCGCCGACGCCCTCAGCGACGACCGGGAACGGGCCATAGCCCTCGGCGTCGATGGCTTCGCCACCAAGCCCGTCGATACACACTCCCTGCGCGATATCCTCGCCGAAGCCCTGCGGCGCGACGCCGAGCCGATCCAGCCCACCCCCATGACCATGCCGGAGGACGCCGCCGGCAACCCGGTCCTCGACCGCACCATTCTCGACCGCCTCTGTCAGGACATCGGTGCCGAAGACACCCGCGTCGTCGCCCGCATCTTCCTCACCGAAACCGACAACCGCATCAACCTGCTGAAGACGCGCTTCCTCGACGCCGAGGACGCCACGCGCGAGTTCCACAGCATCAAATCCTCCTCCGCCTCCTTCGGTCTCCTGCAGCTCTCCTCCCTGGCCGCCACCTTGCAAAAGCAGGGCAAGGCCATGGACCGCCAGCAACTCGCCGAAGCCATCGAAACCCTCTCCCTCGCCTTCACCGCCGCCCGCGAACAGCTGGAGGCCAGCGAAACGCTGGCAGCGTGAGAAGAGAGTGACGGCTTTCAAGGGACATTGGAGTTGGCTGCCCCAAACGGGTGGTCAGCCACTCAAATGAGGCGACCTCCTCACCCGAACACGCTCGCGCCGTCTTCCGCTGCGCCCACCACCTTGCGGAAGCTGGCGAAGAGTTCGCGGCCCATGCCCCATTCGTTGTCGGAGAGGTCTTCCGTCACAGCGGTGCGGGCCGCCCATTCCACGTCCGAGACCAGCACTTCCAGCGTGCCGGCGTTGGCGTCGAGGCGGATGATGTCGCCCTCGCGCACCTTGGCGATCGGCCCGCCGTCCTTGGCTTCCGGCGTTACGTGGATGGCGGCCGGCACCTTGCCCGAGGCGCCGGACATGCGGCCGTCGGTCACCAGCGCCACCTTGAAGCCGCGATCCTGCAGCACGCCCAGCGGCGGCGTCAGCTTGTGCAGCTCCGGCATGCCGTTGGCCTGCGGCCCCTGGAAGCGGATCACCGCCACGAAGTCCTGATCCAGCTCGCCGGCCTTGAAGGCCTTCTGCAGCGCCTCCTGGCTGTGGAAGATCTTGGCCGGCGCCTCGATCACATGGCGATCGGCCTTCACGGCGGAGATCTTGATCACCGAACGGCCGAGATTGCCCTTCAGCACCTTCAGCCCGCCCGTCGGCTGGAACGGATCGGAGGCCGGCCGCAGCACCTTGTCGTCATGCGAGGTCCTGGTCGCCTCCACCCAGCGCAGCGAGCCGTCGTCGTTGAGCTTGGGCTCGACGCGATAGCCGTTGAGGCCGGTGCCCCACACGGTCGACACGTCCTCATGCAGCAGCCCCGCATCCAGAAGCGCGCCGATCAGGAAGCCCATGCCGCCGGCGGCGTGGAAGTGGTTCACGTCGGCAAGGCCGTTGGGATAGACGCGCGCGATCAGTGGCACCACGTCCGACAGATCGGAGAAATCGTCCCAGGTCAGCTTGATGCCCGCCGCCTTGGCCATGGCGATCAGGTGCATGGTGTGGTTGGTCGAACCGCCCGTGGCGTTGAGGCCGACGACGCCGTTGACGATCGCCTTCTCGTCCAGCACCCGCCCGATCGGCGTGAAGGCGTTGCCCTCGGCCGAAATCGCCAGCGCCCGCTTGGCCGCTTCCCGCGTCAACGCGTCGCGCAGCGGCGTGTTGGGGTTGACGAAGGTCGAGCCCGGCAGATGCAGGCCCATGATCTCCATCAGCATCTGGTTGGAGTTGGCCGTGCCGTAGAAGGTGCAGGTGCCCGGCCCGTGATAGGCGGCGCTCTCCGAAGCGAGTAACTCGGCCCGGCCCACCTTGCCCTCGGCATAGAGCTGGCGAACCTTGCTCTTCTCGTCATTGCCGATGCCCGTGGTCATCGGCCCGCCCGGAATGAACACCGCCGGGATATGCCCGAAAGTGGCGGCCGCAATGGCCAGGCCGGGAATGATCTTGTCGCAGACACCCAGATAGACGGCCGCGTCGAACATGTCATGGCTGAGGCCCACCGCCGCCGCCATGGCGATCACGTCGCGCGAGAACAGGCTCATTTCCATGCCGAGCGCGCCTTGCGTGACGCCGTCGCACATGGCCGGCACGCCACCGGCCACCTGCGCCACCGCGCCCACCTCGCGCGCCGCGGCGCGGATGAGATCGGGGAAGCGCTCATAGGGCTGATGGGCCGAGAGCATGTCGTTATAGGCGGTGATGATGCCCAGATTCGGCACCACGTCATCGGCCAGCTGCGCCTTGTCGGAGGGACCGCAGGCGGCAAAGCCGTGCGCGAGATTGGCGCAGCCCATCTTGGCCCGGCGTGGCCCCTTCTCGATCTGCTTTTCCATGCGCTCGATATAGCGGGCGCGGCTGTCGGCGGAACGACGGACGATGCGTTCGGTGACTTCACCGATGCGGGCGTGAACGGTCATGGCAAGGTCTCCGACAGCGGAACGTCTTGATCAACGCTCCGGGCAACACAATGGCTTCGTGTTTATCACTACAGTTGCAGATTTGTCAGGCCGTGGCGAAGGCGTGATTTTCGAGCATCGGAGCGAAACGTACATTTGGGTACGTGAGCACCGAAGCGCAGAATTTGCCTCTTGCAGACCGGCATCACCTCTATTGCAGCTGTCGTGTCATCCTAACACCTTCAAGGGAAGGTCGACTTCACAATCACGGGCACCAGACGACGTCGACGGCGCGGCCCGAATGCAGCACCGATCGCACGGGCATCTCGCCGACATCCCGTCCGGCCAGGGCCGCGTCGAACACGCCCTTCTTGCCCTGCCCTTCCATATGCAGGAACAGCCGGTCAGCGGCCAGCAGCACCGGCAGCGTCAGCGTGATGCGCGGCTCGCCGGCCGCCGGGGCCCGCATGCTGTCCACCAGCCGCGCGCCCGCCGGGTCGGTCGCAGCCGCCAGACGATCGCCGCCGGGGAAGAACGAGGCCGTATGCCCGTCGTCGCCCATGCCCAGCACCACCGCCGAGAACGGCAGCGGCAGGTCGGCGACGGCCGCCTCCACCGCGTCGAGCCCGTCTTCAGGCGTCGGCAGCGGCCGCCACAGCGGCAGGAACTCCGCCGCCGAAGCGGCGCCTTTCAGTAGATGCTGCCGCAGCAGCGCCGCGTTGGAGCGCTCGCTCGTCTCCGGCACCCAGCGCTCATCCACCAAGGTCACGATCACGTCGGCCCAGGGCAGACGCCTGGCGCTCAGCTTGTCGAAGAACAAGGCCGGCGTGCGCCCGCCCGACAGCGCGATCGCCGCCTTGCCGTGCTTGAGAAGCGACGCATCGATGGCATCCACCACCGCCTGCGCCAGACCTTCGGCCAGCGCCTCACGCGTCTCGAAAGACTTGAAGTCGATTGTGCTCACGGCAAGCCCTCAGATCAGCGTGTCTTCGTGCCAGTTGCGGCCGTCGCGCTCGATCAGGGCGATGGCGGCCGACGGTCCCCAGGTGCCCGCCGTATAGCCCTTGGGCGCTTCGCTCATCTCGCCCCAAGCCTCGAGGATCGGGTCGATCCACGCCCAGGCCGCTTCCACCTCGTCGCGCCGCATGAACAGCGTGGCATTGCCTCGCACCACGTCCAGCAGCAGCCGCTCATAGGCGTCCGGATTGCGCATGCCGAAGGCGTCGGCAAAGCTCATGTCCAGTGGCACCGGACGCAGGCGCATGCCGCCCGGCCCCGGATCCTTGATCATCAGCTGCAGCTTGACGCCCTCGTCGGGCTGCAGGCGGATCACCAGTTCGTTGGCGGCCAGCGCCCCCACGCTGTCGTCGAAGATCGAATGCGGCACCGGCTTGAAGCGCACCACGATTTCAGACACGCGCTTGGCCAGCCGCTTGCCGGTCCTGAGGTAGAAGGGCACGCCGGCCCAGCGCCAGTTCTGCACTTCCGCCTTGATGGCGACGAAGGTCTCCGTCCGGCTCGCCTTGTCGGTCACCTCGTCGAGATAGCCCGGCACGGCACCCGTCGTCGAGGCCCCGGCGCGATACTGGCCGCGCACCGTCACATGGGTGGCGGACGGGCCGCTGATCGCCTTCAACCCCTTCAGGACCTTCAGCTTTTCACCGCGCACCGAATCGGCATCCATGGTCGCCGGCGGCTCCATGGCCACAAGGCAGAGCAACTGCAGGATATGGTTCTGCACCATGTCGCGGATGGCGCCGGAATGATCGTAATAATCGCCGCGGCCTTCCACGCCCACCGTCTCGGCCACGGTGATCTGCACATGGTCGATATGCGCCGCGTTCCACAGCGGCTCGAACAGCGCATTGGCAAAGCGCAGCGCCATCAGGTTCTGCACCGTCTCTTTGCCCAGATAGTGGTCGATGCGGTAGATCTGGTCTTCGTGGAAGATGCGGCCGATCTCGTCGTTGATCGCCTTGGCCGAAGCCCCGTCCTTGCCGAGCGGCTTTTCCACGACGACGCGCGTCTTGTCGGTGATCAGGCCATGTGCCGCGATCCGCTCGGAGATCGGGCCGAACAGGTCCGGACCGGTTGCCAGATAGAAGCAGCGCACCTTGTCTTCGCCCGGCTTCAGCGTCGCCGCCAGCTGGTCCCAGCCGCTGTCCGACGTGGCGTCGGTCGCCACATAGAACAGGCGCTTCAGAAACACCTCGACCACGTCGGCCTTGAGCTCGCTCGCCTTCACATGCTCGGTCAGCGCCGCCCGGATGCTCTCGCGATAGTCGGCGTCGCTGCTCGCCTTGCGCGATACGCCGATAATGCGGGCGTCCTCGGGCAGCTGCCCGTCGGCCTCGCGTTGATAGAGCGCCGGCAGCAGCTTGCGCCGCGCCAGATCGCCCGTCCCCCCGAAGACGACATAATCAAACGGGTCAACGACGATGATGCGGCTGGTCATGCGGCCTGTCCTTTCGGCGAGCAAGCGGGATCGAGCCCGGATGGTCCGATCCCTACGACTTTAGTCTATGCGCTTTTACTGATCCGACATCAATTAAGCAAGGCAAAGACATCCGCCAGGCCATCCACCTGACGCAGGCCTCGCAACAAATTCAGCTTCCGAT
The DNA here is from genome assembly GCF_021864535.1 of Oryzibacter oryziterrae. Classification (GTDB taxonomy): domain Bacteria; phylum Pseudomonadota; class Alphaproteobacteria; order Rhizobiales; family Pleomorphomonadaceae; genus Pleomorphomonas; species Pleomorphomonas oryziterrae. The sequence goes on along the minus strand of NZ_JAKJIC010000003.1, from coordinate 223,229 downwards.
ATGCATCAGATGCACAAGAAGTCCCAACTTGGGGCGGCACTGTCCGTTGCGATCTTCAGACGCCTTGCAACGGCAGGCAGGCCGCCGGACTGGCTGGCGCACGGCAGGATCAAGCCAAATGCCGCCGCCAGCGCAATCCGAAATCGTCCCTCAGCCCTGCAGCGCCTTGATGGCGCCCACCAGACCCTTGGTCGAGGCGTCCTGCGTGGCGGAGGCTTCCGCCTCGCCCTTCAGGATCGGCAGCAGACGGTTGGCCAGCTCCTTGCCGAGCTCGACGCCCCACTGGTCGTAGGAGTTGACGCCCCAGATCGTGCCCTGCACGAACACCTTGTGCTCATAGAGCGCGATCAGGCGGCCGAGCGTGCGCGGGTCCAGCGTCTTGTAGAGGATGGTGTTGGTCGGCCGGTTGCCCGGGAACACCTTGTGCGGCGCAAGCGCGGCAATGTCGGCGTCCGACTTGCCGGCCTTCTTGAGCTCGGCCGTCGCCTCGTCCAGCGTCTTGCCCAGCATCAGCGCTTCGGTCTGCGCCAGCGCGTTGGACAGCAGCTTGGCGTGATGATCGGCGATCTCTTCATGCGGCACCGCCGCCACCAGGAAGTCGGCCGGAATCACGTCCGTGCCCTGATGGATCAGCTGGTAGAAGGCATGCTGGCCGTTGGTGCCCGGCTCGCCCCAGACGATCGGACCGGACGCGCGCGCCACGGACGAGCCGTCCACCGTCACGCCCTTGCCGTTCGATTCCATGTCCAGCTGCTGCAGATAGGCGGCAAAGCGGCTCAAGCGCTGGTCATAGGGCAGCACCGCATGGGTCGAGAAGCCCCAGATGTTGCGATACCAGACGCCGAGCAGCGCCAGGATCACCGGCATGTTCTTGTCGAGCGGCGCAGTGCGGAAATGCACGTCCATCTCGTGGGCGCCCGCCAGGAACGCCTCGAAATTCTTGAAGCCGACGGCGATCGCCACCGGCAGGCCGATGGCCGACCACACCGAATAGCGGCCGCCGACCCAGTCCCAGAAACCGAAGGCCCGCTTCACGTCGATGCCGAAGGCCGCCACCTTGTCGAGCGCCGTCGACACCGCGCAGAAATGCGCGCCGACCGCCGCCTCGCCCAGCGCTTCCTTGATCCAGGCGCGGGCCGTGGCCGCGTTGGTCATGGTCTCGGAGGTGGTGAAGGTCTTGGAGGCGATGATGAACAGCGTCGTCTTGGGATCGAGCACCTTCAGCGTGTCGGCGATATGCGCGCCGTCGACGTTGGAGACATAGTGCAGGCGCGGCCCGCCGTCCGAATAGGGGGTCAGCGCCAGCGTTGCCATGGCCGGGCCGAGATCGGACCCGCCGATGCCGATGTTCACCACGTCGGTGAACTTGGCCCCGGTCGACGAGGCGATCGCGCCCGAGCGCACGCCTTCGGCAAAATCCTTCACCGCCGCCAGCACGGCGTTGACGTCGCCCATCACATCCTTGCCGTCGACGATGACCGGCGTGTTGGCGCGGTTGCGCAGCGCCGTATGCAGCACGGCGCGCTTTTCGGTCGAGTTGATGATGGCGCCGCCGAACATGGCATCGCGCCGCGCTGCCACACCGGCCGCCTTGGCCAGATCGATCAACGCGTCAAAGGCCGCGGCATCGATGCGATTCTTGGAATAGTCGAGCAGCATGTCGCCGAGCTGCACCTGGAAGCGATCGAAGCGCCCCTTGTCCTCGGCAAACAGCACGCGCATCGGCCGTTCCGCCAAACCGGCCTTCAGGCCTTCCAACCGTTCGAACACTGCATCGACTGCGCTTGTCATCCGAAGCTCTCCCGCCAGTGGGCCGGTCCTCCCGCCGGGAAGCCGCCACGCCCGATTATCCCAGGTGAATCTGTCTTGGTTTGCGGGCGGATATTAGGGAAGAGCCACGTGGGGCGCTAGTCCTTTCGTCTTATGCAACATCCCGTCAAATACGAGGGCAAGGCGCAAGCACCTGATCGGCTTTGTGAAAAATGCAGCGGCCGCAAGAGGTCCCCCTCCCTGCGGCCACCTGTGTGTCATGCAGTTTCGCTCACCGTGAAAGCCGCGCGCCGCCGATCCTGCCACAATTGCATGGATGGTCCGGCGCCGCCCTTTCACGCAGCATCATGCAGCGCGCGCTTCATCGCCATGAAAGGCATCTGCAGGCGCGGCAGCTCCCGGCGGATCAGGCGCGCGCGATGCGCCGCAGCCGCCATCACGCGCATATGCTCGAAGAACCAGGCATCAAAGGCGGCATGCAGCTTGTCGGTCAGCTGCACCTGCCGCCAGCCCGGCGCTTGCGACACCAGAAGCCCCATGGCCGCCGCCTCTTCCAGCACCGACCACAGCTGGCTACGCGACACGCCGAATCGCTTGGCCGTCTCCATGAGATCGAAGGCCACGCGATCGCTGCCGGTCTGCTCCCGGCTCATGAACAGCGTCAGCAAGGCCGACATGGCGCCGTCGCGGCAGGTCATCGCCAGCATTTCCGGATGCGAATACATCATGCTGCGCATTTCGTCCGGCCGTTCGGCCAGCGCGATCCGGAAGGCCAGCGAGAAGGCCAGGTCGTCACGCTCGGCCTCGGAAAAGTCGAACAATCCGAGCGGCGCCGCCGGTTCCAGCATGGTCGCCGTCCACTCCTGCTCGTGGGCCAGCATGGCATCGGTCGGCCGCAGCATGCGCTCGCGCCGATCCGTCGCCGACCGGGTGACGGCGATATAGTTGATCTTCTGCAGAAAGCTCAGATGGGCAGCCACCCGCCCGGCGCTGACGTCGGCAAAATCCTCCACCACGCGCCGCACCCGCGAGATGGTCACCGGCTTCTGGTCGATGCCGTAGACGTTGAAGGCATGCAGCAACATCACGCAGCCGAGGATCACATGCCGCTGCATGGTATTGCCCGCCTTGGCGGCATAGCCATCGAATGCATAGAGCTCCGTCACGTTCCGAGCGTAGACACTCTTGGCGCCGTGCATATCCATTGTTGCAAATCTCCAGACATCTCGCCTTACTTGCAAGATACCCTAGAGAAACCACGCACATACCGCATCACCCGACCACGGTATACGCAGTCAAAAATTGTCGGAAATCACGCCGACTTTTTCTGCTCACAGACGCCAGAACCCCATAACCATTAGGAAAATATACATTTTCTCAGAAGTCGCTTTTCCGCGAATTTTCCGGCAGTACATATTTATACGTATGATGTTTGTCCTTATCCCGGTCCCAGCACCTTCAGCGCGCCTGCATGAATGCGCAGCGACACGCTTTCGGGCAGCGGCATCAGCTCGCCGTCGATCACGCAGCGCGCCGACCGGCGATGCTTGGGAAAGTGCAATTCCACTGCCTGCGCCGTCGTCTCGCGCACCGCCGGATTGGCCTTGAAGCGCCAGAGCATCAGGTCGATGGCGAGCCGCGCCGCCCTGAGCGGCGTCAGCGGGTCGGTCAAATAGACCCCGAGATGGCCGGCATCCATCCGGTCCGGCAGCAGATAGGGGCTGGAGCCGAAGGAGTTGTTCGACACCGAGATCGCCGACACCTCCGCCGTCTCGCGCCGGCCGTTGATCTCGTGCGTCACCTCGAACACCGGCGGATCGAGCATCACGCCGAGCGAGGCCCGAAGGCTCGCCGCCATCTTGCCCAGCCGCGAGCCATAGGTCATGGCGTTTCTGAGCCGCACCATGCGCGCATGCAGTCCCGCCGAGAACTGGTGCACGAAGGGATGCCCGTCGGCGCTGCCGATGTCCACCGCCAGGGTGTTGCCCGCCGCCAGCACCATCGGCACCGCCCAGATGTCGAGCGGCAGGCCGAGCGCCCGGGCAAACAGGTTCATCGTCCCCGCCGGGATCACGCCCAGCGGCACGCCGGCCTTCCACGCTCGCCCGGCCGCCAGCGAGACGGTCCCGTCGCCCCCGCCGGCCAGCAGTGCGTCGAGCCCGTCGTCGGCCAGCGCCCGATCGATCGCGGCCGCCACATCCCTGCCGCCCACCACATGGCACGTCACCTGATGCCCGTGATCGGCAAAGGCTCCCTGAACATGGCGTGCATAGGCTGCAAGATCGGTGGTGCGGAACGTGCCGCCGTCGCGATTGAGAATGGCCTGGACTCGCATGGCGTCCTCCTCTCATCCGAAGTGTGTTGAAGATGGCGTCGACCGCTCCACTTTCCAATGGGCAGCCAACGACCCCGGCTTCACGCCCCAAAGCCCAGCAGAGATCCGGCCACCAGCAGCAGGCCGTAGCTCGCTGCCCCCGCCACCGCCGTCATCGCCAGGGCCGACAGCACCACCAGGCCGTCGCGGTTGGCGAGCGCCAGCGCGATCAGGATCACCGCCAGCGCCGGCAGCGTGTTGCCGAAGGGGATCGGCAGCGCGATCAGGAAGGCCATGGCCAGCACCAGCCAGGAGAGGCCGAAGCGCGCCAGACCGCCCGTCAGGCACTTGAGGCGCCCGGCCCGCATCCGCGTCTCGAAGCGGGCGATCCACGGCTGGCTTGTGGCCATGATCGCCTCCACCACCGGCAGCGGCAGGCGGCGACGGCCGATGAAACCCGGCAGCGCCAGCCGCTGCCGCCCCACCAGCATCTGCACGGCCACCATCATCAGACAGGAGCCGAACACCAGACCGAAGGGGCCCGGCAGCGGCACCATGGCCGCCGCCGAAAGAGCCAGCAATGTCAGGGAAAGGCCGGAACGGCCCCGATTGCCGAGCAGGTCGGCAATCGCAAGGCCGTTGTCGCGGCGCGCCTGGTCGGTCAGGCGCGCCATCAACTCCGCACTCGCGCGTGGCGCCACCGGCTCAGGCCTCCGCCCGGTCAGGCAGCGGCTCCGCCTTGCGCCGCGTGGCGATCAGGCTGACGATCACACCCGTGCCCAGGATGGCGAAGGTGATGCCGAGCGACAGCACCGGCGGAAACTTGACCAGCCCCAGGAAGTCGGCCACGAACACCTTGGAGCCGATGAAGATCAGCACGAAGGCCAGCGCCGGCTTCAGATACTTGAAACGGTCCACCATCGCCGCCAGCGCAAAATAGAGGGCGCGCAGGCCAAGGATGGCGAAGATGTTCGAGGTGTAGACGATATAGGGGTCCGAGGTGATGGCGAAGATCGCCGGCACCGAGTCCACCGCGAAGATGATGTCGGCGATCTCCACGAGGATCAGCGCCAGGAACAGCCGCGTCGCATGAAGGCGCAGGCGACCGGTCGCCGGATCAGGCTCGCGCACCAGGAACCGGTTGTCGCGCAGGCCGTCCGTCACATTGAGGCGGCGGCGCAGGAAGCGCGTCAGCGGATTGTTCTCCACATCCGGCGGCGCGTCGCCCGAGAACAGCATCTTGATGCCGGTCAGGATCAGGAAGGCGGCGAAGACGTCGAGCACCCAGGAGAACTCCGACACCAGCGTCGCGCCGAGCGCGATCATCAGCCCACGCAGCACGATGGCGCCGAGAATGCCCCAGAACAGCACCCGGTGCTGGTATTTGGCCGGAATGGCGAAATAGGAGAAGATCAGCGCGATCAGGAACACGTTGTCGAGCGCCAGCGTCTTCTCGACGATGAAGCCCGTCACATAGCTCATGCCCGCATCGGCGCCGAGCTGCCACCAGATGGCCGCGCCGAAGGCCAGGCCCATGGCGATATAGCCGGCTGACAGGATCAGGCTCTTGGAAAAGCCGACCTCGGAGTCCTTGCGGTTGAGCACACCGAGATCGAGAACGAGCAGCGTGGCAACCACGCTCATGAAGGCCGCCCACATCCAAACGGGCTTGCCCAGCCATTCAAGGCTCAGGAAAGTCAGGTCCATGCGCACATCACCTGTGCCGGCGTCTCAGCAATGAGGTCCGACATCGCAAGCTGCGCCGGCGGCAGACTGCCAGAGGGGCCCGGACCAGGGGTTCCGAACCGATATCTGGTAGGTGCTGCTCAGATTTCAAGAAGGTGAGTACAAGTCAGTGGTCGCTCGGCGCAAAGCGGAACCCGAACCGACCTCAGTCCGGCATTGCTGCGTTTTACGACGCAGCTGGTAGCGCAACCTCCGAGTATCGCATCTGGTCCAGATCGCCATAACCCAGCAGCCGACCAGCCTGCACCAGCAACTTCACACGTCGCGCCACATACAGATCATCAATGAGTTGACCAGTTGATTGCGGGATATCATTGAGCGACAGGCCAACAACAAGAGCAACCTTCCGTGGCGAGGGTACGCAGTAGTTCAAGATGATGGCATCGATCTCTTCATCAGTCATCATTCGCTCACCTCAAACTGTACAACCAGACCCTCTCCACATATCAGCGGCCACAACTCCTGCAAAGCACATCCACCGGTATACCAGCAGGATGTCCCCTCACCCCGCCACCTCGTCCACCGTCGCCAGCACCGCATGCATGTCGGCGAGGCCTGCGAGTTCGGCGTCGTGCAGGGCCTTGGCGGAGATCACGCCGCCGCCGGGCAGCGGCAGGTCGCGCGTCGTGCAGGCGGCAGGCACTACTGTCGGGAACAGGCCGAGATCCAGCGCCGCCCGCGCGGTCGAGGCCACGCAGTTATGCGTCATGAAGCCGGCGATGATGACTTCCTTGGCGTCTTTCAGGTGCTCGATCAGATCGGTATGGGCGAAGGCATTGGGGTTGGGCTTTTCCACCACCGCCTCGCCCGGCAGCGGGCCGAGCCCCTCGATGAAATCGCCGCGCCAGGCCGCGCGATCGAAGGAGCCGCCCGCGTCGCCCTTGTGCGCCACGTGGATGATCTTCGCCCCCGCCGCGCGCGCCGCTGCCAGCAGCCGCCGCCCCTCGGCAGCCGCCGCTTCCACGTCGACCAGCTTCAAGGGGCCATCGACATATTCGTTCTGATAGTCGATCAGCACCAGCGGCGTCGTCGCGAGCTTCGCCGGCAACACGGTCTCGCCGGACATCTGGATCAGGGTCTGGGCAGTCATCAAAGCCTCCTTGCGTCTTGACAATGATACGAAAACCGGCGGATCAAGCCGGTGTTTCGTATGCCGTCTTCGGGGAAACGCCGTATGACACAGGCGTTTCCCCGAAGGCCGCTTCCGGCATTGCGAAGCAATCAGCCGGAAGCCGTATGAAGACAGCATATCCCCTGCATATCCGCAGATACATCGGCAAAAATCGGACATAACCCTGCATGAATGCAGACCTGAACTGGGATGATCTCCAGCTGCTCGGCGCCATGGCCAGAGCCGGAACCCTGTCGGCCGCCGCCCGTACCCTCGGCGTCGACCAGACCACCGCCGCCCGCCGCCTCGCCCGCATCGAGGCGCGCATGGGCGAGCCGCTGTTCGATCGCATCAACGGCCGCCACGTGCCGACGCCCCTGCTCAACGAGGCGCTCGCCCCGCTTGCCGCCATGGCCGATGCCGCCCGCCTGTCCGAGGCCGCCCTGCACCGCTCGCGCGCGGAAATGCGAGGCACCGTGCGCATCTCCTCGGTCGGCCTGATCATCTCGGACATGCTGGCCCCGGCCATCGGCAGCTTCACCGCCGAGCATCCCGCCGTCGTGCTGGAGCTGATGGTCGAGGACCAGAGCGTCAGCTTCGCCCGCCGCGAGGCCGACATCTCGCTGCGCCTCGGCCGCGGGCCGGACGATCTTGCCTCCATCCGCAAGCTCGGCACCCTGCCCTTCCACCTCTACCGGCCGAGCGCCGGTGCCACCGCCGGTCGCATCGTCACCTATGACGACAGCCTGTCCGCCACCCCGGAAATGCAGCTTCTCGCAAGGCTCCGCCCCGACGCCGCCGTCGTCGCCCGCTCGAACCGTCTGGATGTGCTGATCGCCGCCGCGCTCGCCACCGGCGCCGAGGTCATGCTGCCGGACTTCATCGGCCAGGCCGATCCGCGCTTCACCGCCACCGCGGCCGACACGTCGAGCCGCGAAGTCTTCCGCCTGTCCCACCCCGACCGCGCCCGCCTCGCCGCTGTCGAAGCCGCCATCGCCTGGGTCGACGCCACCATCACCGCGGCGCTTCGTCCACCCAGTTCTCCACCATGAGCCCGGAAACTCGGTCGAACTCCCGCCGGTTATTGGTCACCAGCGTCAGCCCGAGGCTGCGCGCATGGGCGGCGATCAGCATGTCCAGCGTTCCGACCGGTGTACCCGCCCGCTCAAGATCCGCGCGGATCTGCCCGAAATGTTGCGCTGCCGGGGCATCGAAGGGCAACACGTGCAGACCCGACACAAACAACTCAAGCCCCTTGAGATTTTGCTCCGGGCGGGCGGATTTTCGCATGCCGAACTCAAGTTCGGCGAGCACGATCGTCGAAATCGCCATCTGCCCGGCATGCAGGTCGAAACGCTCAACGACGCGCCGATCTGCGGTTCGCATCACGTAAATGCAGATGTTTGTGTCGAGCATCACCCGCATCGTCAGAACCAGTCGCGCTCTTGCGGCGGCAAGTCCTCGCCCCGGGTAAAGTCGTCGGAGACCAGCGGCCCATTCTCGAAGAACTCCGTCCAGCTCTTCCCCTTCGGCACGATCATCCGGTTCGCCCCCACCTTGATGATCTCCACCTCGGTCACATCATCGGGAAAGGCCACGGCCTTGGGCAACCGCACGGCTTGCGACTTGTTCGACTTGAACAGCTTGGTCACGACCATGGCAAACCTCACGACGACAGAAGGGATATACCCAAGGGATATACCACATTTCCGCCGTCACCACCACCGGTGAAAGTGATGCACCGGGCCATGCCCCTCGCCCACCTTCAGCCGGTCGGCCGCCACGATCGCCGCGGTCACATAGGCCTTGGCCTCTTCCACGGCACGGTCGAGGTCCAGCCCCTTGGCGAGACCGGCCGCGATCGCCGATGACAGCGTGCAGCCGGTGCCATGGGTATTCTGCGTCTCATGCCGCGGCGCCGACAGCCAGCGCGGACCGCGCGCGTCGAAGAACAGGTCTTCGCTGGTGGCACCCGTGCCGTGACCGCCCTTGATCAGCACCGCCTTGGGGCCGAGCGACAACAGCTCGCGTGCCGCCACCAGCATGGACTCGCGGCTTGCCTCCACCGTCCGCTCCAGCAGCTTGGAGGCTTCCGGCAGGTTGGGCGTGATCAGCGCCGCCAGCGGGAACAGCCGTTCGCGCAGCGTCGTCACCGCCTCGCCCTTGAGCAGGCTGTCGCCTGAGGTCGCCACCATCACCGGGTCGAGCACCACCGCAGTCTGCTCATAGGCGATCAGCCCGTCGGCCACGGTGGCGATCAGCGCCGGGCTCGCCAGCATGCCGATCTTCACCGCCCCCACTTCGAGATCGGAGAACACGGCGTCGATCTCGGCCCGCACGAAATCGGCAGGCGCCTCGTGGATCGCCGTCACGCCCAGCGTGTTCTGCGCCGTCAGCGCCGTGATGACGCTGGCGCCATAGACTCCCAGCGCCGAAAAGGTCTTGAGATCAGCCTGGATGCCCGCGCCGCCGCCCGAGTCCGAACCGGCAATGGTGACCGCAATCGCCGTCATGCCCCGATCTCCCAGCCCGCGCGCGCCTTCAGCCAGGCTGCCAGCCGCGCTTCCGGATCGGCGTTGGACAGCACATCCGAGATCACCGCGATGGAATCAGCCCCCGCCTTGGCCACCGCCGGCGCCATGTCCAGCGTGATGCCGCCGATCGCCACCACCGGCCGCTTGGCGATCGCCTTCCACTCCCTGAGCTTGGGCAGACTGTCGGCCACCGCCGCCTTGTCCTTGGACACCGTCGGGAACATCGGCCCCAGCGCCACGTGATGCGGATCGACGGCCAGCGCCGTCTCGAGCTCCTCGCGATTGGTGGTGGACACGCCGAGCTTGATCCCGGCCTTGGCGATCGCCTTGAGATCCGCCCCCGGCAGGTCCTCCTGGCCGAGATGCAGCCACCCGGCCCCGAACTCCAGCGCCAGCTCCCAATAGTCGTTGACCACGCAGACCGCCCCGGCGGCCCGGCACTTGTCCAGCGACGCCTTCACTTCGTGCCGGCGCAGGTCCAGATCTTCGGTCTTGGTGCGGATCTGCACCAGCTTGAGTCCCACCGGCAGCAGCCGGTCGAGCCAGGCAGCCTTGTCGATGACGAGATAGAAGCGGTCGAGCATGTCACTTATCCTGCAAAGGGAGAAAACGGGGTGCCGAACACCGGTGTCGAGGGCACCGCCAGATCGGTCTCGGTCATCAGGCCGGAAAGAAAGGCCGTCCGCCCGGCGCGGATCGCCAGCGCGAAGGCCTCCGCCATGGCCGGCGGATCGCCTGCCGTCGCCACCGCCGTGTTGAGCAGGATGGCGTCATAGCCCCATTCCATCGCCTGCGCCGCCTGGCTCGGCGCACCGATCCCCGCGTCCACCACCAGCGGAATCTCCGGGAACGTCTGGCGCAGCAGCTTGAGCGCAAAGGGATTGTTGAGCCCCTTGCCCGTGCCGATCGGCGCACCCCAGGGCATCAGCACCCGGCAGCCCGCCTCGATCAGCCGCCCCGCCACCACCTGATCGTCAGTGGTATAGGGGAACACTTCAAAGCCCTGCGCGGAGAGTTCGCGCGCCGCCTCCAGCAGACCGAACACGTCCGGCTGCAGCGTCTCGTTGTCGCCGATCACTTCCAGCTTGATCCAGGGCGTGCCGAACACTTCGCGCGCCATTTCCGCCGTCTTGATCGCCTCGCGCGCCGTGTGGCAGCCGGCCGTATTCGGCAGCACGGTAACCTCCAGCGCCTTGATCAGCTCCCAGAAGGCGTGCCCGGCCTTGTCGCCGCCCACCGACTCGCGCCTCAGCGACACCGTCACGATCTCGGCACCCGATTTCAGCACGGCATTGCGCACATGCTCGGGCGAGGGATAGCGGGCCGTGCCCAGCATCAGCCGGCTTTCGAAGCTCTTGCCATAGAATGTCAGCATTGCCTCATCCTCCCTGCCGCGGGCTGACGATCTCGATGCGATCGCCGGGCCTGATCACCGTTTCACCACGCTGGCCGCGCGGCACGAAGTCATTGTTGAGCGCCGTCGCCACCACGGTCGGGTCGAACGCGCGCTCCGTCACGAAAGCGGCAAGATCGGCCGCCTCGGTCTCGATCTCTTCACCGTTGAGAAGGACGCGCATGGATCACCTTGGTCGCTTGCATGTAGATGACGCGGACGAGATCCTCCGCAATGCCCGGCGCCAGCAGCCAACCGTGCCGGTAAAGCCCGTTGACCGCGACGATGCGTTCGCCCACCGAGATCACCGGATTGTTGTCCGGCAGCGCCGGCCTCAGGCCCGCGTTGAACTCCAGCACTTCCGCTTCCGCAAAGCCCGGATGCAGCGCATAGGCCTGCGTCAGCAGCTCGCCCGCCGAGCGCAGCGTGACCACATCGCCGCGATCGGACTCCACCGTCGTCGCCCCGATCATGAACACGCCATTGGCGCGCGGCACCACATAGAGCGGATGGCGGTGGTGCAGGAGCCGCACCGGGCGATTAAGGGAAACGTCATGGCTGCGGATCAGCGCCATCTCGCCCTTCACGCCACGCAGTTCCTTGAAGCGATCGCGCGCGCCCATGCCGCGCGAATCGACCACGCGCCCGGCCGGCAGGCTGTCCAGCACGCCCACCCAGCCGAAATGGAACTTCACCTTCAGATGGTCGAGCGCCTTCTTGAGCCGCGTGAACGTCACGCGCGGATCGAGATGCCCCTCGTTCTTGTAATAGAGCCCGCGCGCATAGTGGCCCGACAGCGCCGGCTCCAGCTCGGCCAGCTGATCGCTGTCCACCCGCTCGAAGCCCTCGGTCTGGTCGGCGAATTTGTCCAGCATGCCTGGGTCGCGCCGGCCGGCGATCACCAGCGTGCCGTCCACCTTCACGCCCTCGACCAGCGTCGGCCACAGCTCGATGGAGCGGCGGCCCAGTTCCACCACCGTCCCATCCGAGGTCTCGCCCTCGCATTCAGGCGCCAGCATGCCGCCAGCCTTCCAGCCCGCTGAGGCCGAAAAGTCGTCGGCCCGCTCGTAGATCGCCACCTTGAGACCGGCCCGCGCCGCCATCAGCGCCGTCACCAGCCCCATCGGGCCGGCACCCACCACGGCCAGATCCACCATGTCGCGGTTTCGTGGAATTGCATCCAGCATCCAGCACCATCGATCGTCAGGATCCGGGCAGGATGGAGGAGTTTCGCGCGCGACCAGGCCGCGCTGACGTCCCTCCGCCGGCATGACCCGGATCAGGTTCTAAGGGTTCGTCTCAGCCCTCAAGGGCGCCCCTCGTCGGATCGATGTTATGCGGGTGATTTCAGGCGCATGTCAACGGCATTGGAGCGCGCGCTAACACTCACCCCGGCGTTCCCGCCTCATTGGCCCGCGCCTTGGCGGCCAGCAGCCCCAGTTGCCGCTCGCGCCAGATCACGAAGCCGCCCGAGGCGATCACGATCAGCGATCCGATCACCACCGTCAGCGTCGGCAGATCGCCGAAAACCAGATAGCTGAACAGCACGATCCAGATCATGTTGGCATAGTCGAAGGGCGCCACCACCGACGCTTCGGCCAGCCGATAGGCCTGCGTCATCAGCACTTGCCCGACGCCCCCCGCCAGCCCCGCCAGCACCATGATCGCCGCATCCATCGGGCGCGGCACCAGCCAGCCGAAGGGTATGGTGGTCAGCGCGAACACCGCCGCCGAGGAGGAGAAGTAAAATACGATCGCCCCGGTCGTCTCCGACGCCGTCAGCTCCCGCACCGTCACCATGGCGAGCGCCGCAAACACCGCGGACGTCAGCACCAGCGCGGCCCCGATGGCGCGGGCACCGCTCAGCCCCGCCTCCAGCGCGGTGATCTGTTCGGACAGCACGATCATCACGCCGACAAAGCCCACCAGCACCGCCGTCCAGCGATAGATGCGCACCTTCTCGCGCAGGATCAGTGCGGCGAACACCACGCCGAACAGCGGCCCCGAATAGCTGATCGCTGTCGCATCCGGCAGCGGCAGATAGGAAATGCCCATGAACCAGGTGAACATCGACACCGTGCCCACCACCGCCCGCCGCACATGGCCGAGCGGATTGTCCGTATGCAGCGAGCCGGGAAACTCCCCGCGCCACATCAGATAGACCAGCACCGGGATGATGCCGAAGAAGGCGCGGGCAAACAGCACCTCGCCCGCCGGCACACGCGCCGATACGAGCTTGATCAGCACCACCATGACCGAGAAGGAGAGCGTGGAGGCGACCTTGAGGCTGACGCCGGCAGCGGAGGGGGACATGAACGAGGCGGGCTCCGAAAAGAGCTTCGCTTATAAGCTCGATTCGCCGTCAGCCAACGCCGCCCCGATCACTTTTTCGACAGCGGCACCGTCACTCCAGGCTGATCAGGCGCTTGCGCGCTTCCCAGATGCTCTTGGCCCGCGCCGCATGCCAGCCGAGGCAGAAGCCGATCGCCCGTTCCGTCCGGCCATTGTCCTCAGTCTCAGGATGCATGCCGTCCAGCATCACATGCGCCATGTGAATGTCGTTGAGCGTGCCGAGCACATCCTGCGCCGCCTTCACCGCCGGCAACAGGTCCTTGCGCACCGCTTTGCCCAGCACCGGCAGGAAGAAGTCGACGGTATAGCGCAGCGCCTTGAACTTCTTGCGCAGCTCATGCCGCTCGTCCGGCGACAGTCCGTCGGGATCGGCACCCATGCGCGCCACCTTGGCCTTGAGCCGCCGCACGGCGTCACCGGCAAAGGTCTCGATCGGTTCCACCATGCGCAGGCTCTGGCCGATGTCCACCGACGACAGCCAGCCGCGCCCTTCGGTAAAGGCCACCAGGTCGATCAGGAAGGCGCCCGTCCGTCCGTCGGTCACCGCCGCGTCAAGCCGCGCATGCGCCTCCGTCCGCTTGGCGTCCAGCATGTCCAGGATGCCGCCCATGTCGGCTTCGGCCGACAGCGGCGCCACCAGCTCTTCCATCATCACGTCGAGGTCGCGCACCGCGCCCACCTCCGTCGCCAGCCAGCGCGCATCCTCCTTGATCCGCGTCACCTGTTCGCGCGCGATCACCTTGGAGAACACCGACAGCACGCTTCTCAAGCGGCGCAGCCCCACGCGCAGCTGATGCGGCCCCTCCGGGTCGCGCCCGGTCCGCACCGCCACCAGATTCGCCGAAATCTGCGCCACGCAGGAGCGCAGCATGGTCTGCAGCGCGCTCTCTACCGAATCGTCCGGATTGAGGTCGATGGCCGACGCAAACACCGGCTGCCCCAAAGGCTCCAGCGTTCCGTCCACCAGCGCAAAGCCGAGATCGGATTTGGTGCGGGTCGAGAAGGTGAAAGGCAGGCCCTTCAGCACGCCCTTGGCAATGTCGAACAGGGCGCGCCGGTCTCCCGACACCAGCTCGAACTCGGCTTCGATCACCGGCGCGTGCTGCTCACCGGCACTCACTTCGCCATTGTCGATCGAGAAATCCACCACATCGCCGTTGCCATTGGTGATCCGCCACAGCCGCCGCGCCATCTTGATGGTGAAGGTCGGCAGCAGTTCGGAGGCCCCCAGCACGTCCACAAGGCGCGCGCGCATCATCTCGTCGGTGAAGCGGCTGATGTCGGGCACCTGCCCGCCGTAGACCACCGTGTGTTCGGGCCGATCGGCCATGCCCAGCGAAAACGAACCGCCGGCCTTCACCGTCTGCTCGCCACCGCGACCGGCACGGCGTATGCGCAGGGAGATATTGTTGGCTTTCAGCAGGCGATCAGCCGTGTCGAAATAGGTCGTCGTCAGGCGCTTCTCGCCGATGCGGACGACGTCATGGCCTTCCAGCGCCTTGAACCGCGAGAGCTTCTTCATGCCATCCGCATCGATGACGAATTTGAGCTCCGCTTCCACCGCGTTCGACATAGCCTGATCACCCTTGCCCTTACGGCCATCCGCGGCCGGTCAGCGCCCACCAGTCACCAGATCGTCTTGTCACAAACAAGCAGCCTGCAGCCAAAACTCATAGTATCACACTATTTTTGCGACAGAAATTTTACAGTTCCAGCGAATTGCTTCTCGATGAACAAAGCTCCCGCAAGGACGCGGCCCTACACCTCATTCGCCCGCCGAACCCATTGGACAGATAAGCATACCTCCGTATTTTGCACAGTATCTGACCATCCGGAAAAAAAACGGACTTGCCAATTTTCAAAATGTCGGTTCCGATACGGCCACGCCCGGCGGGAGGCATTGGCAGAACAATCAAATCCACCGCCGCACGTATTTGACGTGAACGCCGTATATCGGCATCAGGGGAGTGCTCATTCATGAAACTCGTATCCCGTCTTCTGGCGGCGACCATGCTCGTCGCCGGGCTCGCTGGAGCCGCCAACGCCAAGACGCTCGTCTATTGCTCCGAAGGCAGCCCGGAGGGTTTCGACCCCGCGCCTTACGCCGCTGGCACCACCTTCGACGCCTCGTCCAAGCCGGTCTACAACCGCCTCACCGAATTCGATCGCGGCACCACGTCGGTCGTCCCCGGCCTCGCCGAGAGCTGGGATGTGTCGGCTGACGGCACGGTCTACACCTTCCACCTGCGCAAGGGCGTGAAGTTCCAGACCACCGACTATTTCACCCCGACGCGCGACTTCAACGCCGACGACGTGATCTTCTCCTTCGACCGTCAGAACAACAAGGATAATCCTTGGTACTCCTACGCTGGCGGCACCTGGGAATACTGGGTCGGCATGGACATGCCGACGCTGGTCAAGTCCATCGAGAAGGTCGACGACTACACCGTCAAGATGACGCTGACCAAGCCGAACGCCCCGATGCTGGCCAACCTTGCAATGGACTTCGCCTCCATCGTCTCCAAGGAATATGCCGACAAGCTCGCCGCCGCCGGCAAGCAGGCCGACCTCAATCAGCTGCCCGTCGGCACCGGCCCGTTCACCTTCGTCGCCTATGAAAAGGACGCCGTCCTCCGCTTCAAGGCCAACCCGGACTATTGGGGTGGCAAGCAGGCCATCGACGACCTCGTCTTCGCCATCACGCCCGACGCCTCGGTTCGCATCGAGAAGCTGAAGGCCGGCGAGTGCCAGGTTGCGCCCTATCCGAACCCGGCTGACATCGAGGGCCTCAAGGCCAACGACCAGATCCAGCTGATGAGCGCCGCCGGCCTCAACATCGGCTACCTCGCCTACAACACCATGATGAAGCCCTTCGACGACGTGCGCGTCCGCAAGGCCCTCAACATGGCCATCAACAAGAAGGCCATCCTCGACGCCGTCTATCAGGGCACCGGCCAGATCGCCAAGAACCCGATCCCGCCGACCATGTGGTCCTACAACGACAACGTCCAGGACGATCCGTATGATCCGGAAGCGGCCAAGAAGCTGCTCGCCGAAGCTGGCGTCAAGGACCTCTCGATGAAGGTCTGGGCGATGCCGGTGGCTCGCCCCTACAACCCGAACGCCCGCCGCATGGCTGAGATGATCCAGTCCGACTTCGCCGCCGTCGGCGTCAAGGTCGAGATCGTCTCCTACGAATGGGCCGAGTATCTGAAGCGCGGCCAGGACAAGGCCCGCGACGGCGCTCTGCTCCAGGGCTGGACCGGTGACAACGGCGATCCGGACAACTTCCTCGCCGTCCTGCTCGGCTGCTCCGGCGTCGGCGGTTCCAACCGCGCCAACTGGTGCAACGACGCGTTCAACGCCCTCGTGACCAAGGCCGCTGAGACGACCGACGTTGCCGAGCGCACCAAGCTCTATGAGCAGGCTCAGGACGTGTTCAAGAAGGAAGCCCCGTGGGCGACCATCGCGCACTCCACCACCTACCTGCCCATGTCCAAGGCCGTGCTGAACTACAAGCTCGACCCGCTCGGCTCGCACCGCTTCGACGGCGTCGACATCGCTGAGTGATGACGTGAAGCCGTAACGACAAGAAGGCCCCGGAAACGCACGTTTCCGGGGCTTTTTCAATGAAGTGTTCGGGAGGGACGTCTTGCGTCCCTTTAGGCGCCCACAATCCAGTGATGAGAGCGCAGGACATCAAAGGCGATCTCGATCTGTCGCTGAGAGAATCGCTGCTTGCGCTTGTTCCAAGCATGGACCTTTTTCACGGCATCATCCGCCGATCGGGCATTCTCTCGGGTTACCACCCAATGAACCGTTGCCAGTAACTCAAGACCGAACGGTGTTTCGAAACCCTCCACAAGTCGTCCAACGCGGTTAAAACGACGCCGCGTTTCACTATCTTCTGCCAAAAAGGCTTCTGCATCACTCACAGCACCTGGCACGAGTTCAAGCTGCTTTTCGGGAGCGTCACCGCCGTCGTGATAGCCGGAAACGAAGTGACCTTCGATCTTGGTCAAGACATGCCGAAGATTGTCGGCGTACGGGCCATAATGGTGTTTCATGTAATTCAGACGAAGAGGCTCGCCCGCCTCCTGCATGAAGTACATCAGCTTCTGTACTTCTATCAGCGTGACGAACGGATCCATTAATCCGCCGAGATACCGGTTCATCAACACCACAAGTGCGGCGCGGCCCGCCGTCATATTTGGAACTTCGCGTGATTTGGTGGCTGCGGGCGCGCTGTTCGGTTCGAACACGATCACTTGAAGGTCATTGAGACCGCGCAGGGCTTCGACGATGCGCGGGCGCACGTCGACCCAGTTGAGGCCGCCGAGACCGCTGCCCAACGGCGGAATCGCGATGGATCGAATGCCGCGGATGCAGATCTCTTCGACCAGCGCCTTCAGCCCTGAGTCAATGTCCTCCATCCGGCTCTTGCCCCGCCAGTGACGTTTGGTCGGGAAGTTGATGATGAACTTCGGGTTGGTCAGCGTCCGCGTCTCGAACACGAACATCTTGCCCGGCTGCACCTCTTCGCGCGCGCAGGCGGCCTCGTAAGCCTTGAAATTCTCCGGGAAGTCGTTCTTGAACTGAAGGGCGATGCCACGGCCCATGACGCCGACGCAGTTCACCGTGTTGACGAGCGCTTCCACGTCCGCCTGCAGGATGTCGCCTGTTGTGAATTCAATCATCGCCATCCTCCCTCAATAGTACCATTCTCTTCGTATTTCGATCCTCGGCCGATGCGCTGCGCCTTGCATCGCATCCGAGACCCGCGCCACGATCCCCTGCGAATGCACGCCGATGCGATCCACGAGGTGCCAGGGGAACGCCTGTTCGATCAGGAACTCCGCCTGCTTGCCTTCCTTGATATCTGCCGGGCGGAAATCCTGCGCCGCCACCGCGGCCCAATTGATCTCGCCAAGCTTGTCGATCCCAGTCCGGAACTGGGTATAGACCGCACCGGCATTCGACAATGACACTGCCCACCGCCGACCATTCGCGGCAGCCCATTGCGTCACCGCGTGCAGATCGGCCTCAAGATGGACGATCGGCTGCTGCCCACCCCGATAGGCAAGTTCGGGATGGTTGGCGCAATGGATCACATACAACATAATCGAACGCGAACAAAAATAGAACGGGACAAATTGACCAACTGTTAATCCGGCATGGCAAGTCACTTGTAACTTTAATCGGCGCTGCTTGATGCTGCTCATGCCGATCACTGTGCCGCCCCGACGTTGCACCATCACCGCGTCTGACCACAGACAACCGTCCGCGACGATCGACGCAAGATTGTCGACATGGACGATGTGGTAGATTTTCGGGTTGTCGGGAACGAGCATCGTCTGCAGGCGACCTCCTTGTGTAGAGTGCCCTATAACATGCCTTGCAAGCATGCAGTGATTCTGTTCCACACGCTATGAAGCATCCGCCCTAAGTAGCTTGCGCAAACTAACGAGCCCCCATGCCCATCCGCCCCTTCGTCCCCTCTGATACCGCCGCCGTCGCCGCGCTCTGGCACGCCACCTGGCACGAGGCGCATGGCGCGCTCTTCTCGCCCGAGATCGTGGCCATGCGCACGCCTGAGACCTTCCTCAAACGGCTTGCCCCGCTCGCCGCTGGCATTCTCGTCGCCGAGATCGACAATACTGTCGTCGGCTTTGCCGCGCTCGAACACAACGAAGTCGACCAGTTCTACGTCGCCCCGTCCGTCCGCGGCACCGGCCTCGCCGCCACCCTGCTCGCCGCCGCCGAGGCGGAACTGGCCCGTCGGGGCGTCGCCGACGCCGTCATCCAGTGTACGACCGGCAACACCCGCGCGTATCGTTTCTATTCCAAGAGTGGATGGAGCGATTCCGGCATTGCCAATCTTCCTATCTGGATGCCAGATAGCCGAATGATTAAGCATCCGACCCACGTGCTTAAAAAGCGACTGATACGATAGCTGCAGTTCCGTCAGGCCGCGGCGGAAGGGGTGAGTTCGTGCGATGGTGTTGAGCGTCCTTTTGGGCACGCCAACACTGAAGCGCAGACATTCGCGCCTCGAAGCCCGGCATCACGAAAGTGCAGCAATAGTAGTAACCATACCGGACACAGTTCCCTCATGATCGGTTTTCTCCTGCGCCGCCTCGGGCTGCTCATTCCCACTTTCATCGGGGTCAGTCTGGTCGCCTTCTTCTTCATCCGCATGCTGCCGGGCGACCCCGTGTTGCTGTTGGCCGGCGAGCGCGGCCTGTCGCCGGAGCGCTATGCGGAGCTGATGTCCGCCTTCGGCTTCGACCAGCCGCTGTGGAAGCAATACGGCCTCTATATCTGGGACTTGCTGCACGGCGACTTCGGCACGTCCATCTCCACCAAGAAGCCGGTCTTCACCGAGTTCTTCACGCTGTTCCCGGCCACGCTGGAACTGTCGATCTGCGCGGTGATCTTCGCCACCGCCCTCGGCATCCCCGCCGGCGTGATCGCCGCCGTCAAGCGCGGCTCGGGCTTTGACCACACGCTGATGTCCACCGCGCTGATCGGCTATTCCATGCCGATCTTCTGGTGGGCGCTGCTGCTCATCATCGTCTTCTCTTCCGGCCTCGGCTGGACCCCGGTGTCGGGCCGCATCTCCCTGATGTTCTTCTTCCCCAAGGTCACCGGCTTCATGCTGATCGACAGCCTGCTGTCCAGCCAGAAGGGCGCCTTCCTGTCCGCCCTCAGCCACCTGATCCTGCCCACCATCGTGCTCGGCACCATCCCGCTGGCGGTCATCGCCCGCCAGACCCGCTCGGCCATGCTGGAGGTGCTCGGCGAGGACTACATCCGCACCGCCCGTGCCAAGGGCCTGTCGCCCGTCCGCGTCGTCGCCATCCACGCCCTGCGCAACGCCCTGATCCCGGTCATCACCACCATCGGCCTGCAGGTCGGCACGCTGATGGCCGGCGCCATCCTCACCGAGACTATCTTCTCCTGGCCCGGCATCGGCAAGTGGATGGTCGACAGCATCTTCCGCCGCGACTACCCCTCCGTCCAGGGTGGCCTCGTGATGATCGCGCTGATCGTCATGATCGTGAACCTCGTCGTTGACGCGCTCTACGGCCTCGTCAATCCCAAGATCCGGCACCAGAGGTGAGCCCCATGACCGCCGTTTCCGCGCCCACCCGTCCGAGCCAGCTCAAGGAGTTCTGGCGCTATTTCTCCGAAAACCGCGGTGCCGTCGCCGGCCTCGTGCTGTTCGTCGCGCTCGTGCTCATGGCCGTCGCCGCGCCGATCGTCGCCCCCTTCGACCCGGACCAGCAGTTCCGCGACAATCTGCTGGCCCCG
The DNA here is from genome assembly GCF_021864535.1 of Oryzibacter oryziterrae. Taxonomy (GTDB): domain Bacteria; phylum Pseudomonadota; class Alphaproteobacteria; order Rhizobiales; family Pleomorphomonadaceae; genus Pleomorphomonas; species Pleomorphomonas oryziterrae. The sequence goes on along the minus strand of NZ_JAKJIC010000003.1, from coordinate 202,695 downwards.
CCGATGACCCACGGCGCCGCCGGGCTCTTCGTCCTCGGCACCGACGCGCTCGGCCGCGACATCCTCTCGCGCCTCATCTTCGGCGCCCGCTTCTCGCTGTTCATCGGCGTCGTCGTCGTGTCCATCTCGCTGATCGGCGGCATCGTCATCGGCCTCGTCGCCGGCTTCTTCCGCGGCATCGTCGATATCGTCATCATGCGCGTGATGGACGTGATCCTCGCCTTCCCCTCGCTGCTCCTGGCGCTGACGCTGGTGGCTGTGCTGGGTCCGGGCCTCGTCAACGCCATGATCGCCATCGCCATCGTCGCCCAGCCCCATTACGTGCGCCTCACGCGCGCCGCCGTCATGGCCGAGCGCGGCCGCGACTATGTCACCTCTGCCCGCGTCGCCGGCGCGGGCGCCCTGTGGCTGATGTTCGTCACCATCCTGCCCAACTGCATGGCGCCCCTGATCGTGCAGGCCGCGCTGTCCTTCTCCGGCGCGATTCTGGACGCCGCCGCCCTCGGCTTCCTCGGCATGGGCGCCCAGCCGCCGACCCCGGAATGGGGCACCATGCTGGCCGAAGCGCGCGAGTTCATCACCCGCGCCTGGTGGGTGGTCACCTTCCCCGGCCTTGCCATCCTCATCACCGTGCTCGCCATCAACCTCATGGGCGACGGCCTGCGCGACGCGCTCGATCCCAAGTTGAAGCGGAGCTGACATGGCGCGTCTGCTGTCGCTTTTTCTGAGCTTGAGCCTGATGTTGGTCGGCACCGCCCTCGCCGACGACAAGGTGCCGACCTTCGACGCCCAGAGCCCGAAGTCGGTGGCCCTTGCCATGCAGGACCTCGGCTACAAGGCAGAGCTTGACCAGAACGACAATGGCGAGCCCATCATCCAGGGCCGCATTGCCCGCGCCAACTACACGATGATCTTCCAGGGCTGCACCCACAAGAAAGACTGCCTGCACATCCTCTTTCTCGCCTGGTGGGACGTCGACACCAAGACCGACCACCTGCCCGCCGTCAACGACTGGAACCGCGACCACGTGATGGGCCGCGCCTTCCTCAACAAGGACGAGGACAGCATCGGCTTCGATTTCGCCCTCGCCACCGTTGGCGGCATGACGCGCGATACCTTCGCCGACAATCTGCAATGGTGGGGCGACATCCTCGGAGACTTCTACCAGTTCCTCGACGAAAACGTCTACGGCGGCCCCCCGCCCGACACGGCCGACGACAACTCGAGGGACATTTGAGCCATGGTGAGGCAGCGCGTCACATCGGGGGGCCGTGAATGCAGAACCTGACGGCATGGCTCGGGCCGGCTGTCATCGCGGCCCTCATCTCAGGACTTGTTCAGATCATCAGCTGGAGCGCTGGCGAGCGGCGAGATCGGCGCGCAGAGAGCCGCCGTCGTGCCGAACGCATGGAGGATCTTCAGGTTGCTCTGGCGGCAGAGATTCGCGCGCACCTCAACTACATCGGCACGGCGCCCGAACAGCTGGCCGAACTCAAGGCCGACACGCTCCGACGCATGGCTGACGACGGTGCCTTCACGCCTTTCGTGCCGCGCATGTCGGATCAGGTCGTGTTCCAGAACATCGTGAAGGACATTCACGTCCTGCCTGTACAAGCGATCGACCCGGTCATACTCTACTACAAGCAGATTGGCGCCATATCCGCATTTGTCGAAGACTTGCGCGACGACACCTTCAAGACCCTTGATGTTGCTCGCAAATCGGCAATGTACGCTGACTACATCCGCCTGGTCGAACAGGCGAACACTTTCGCCCGGGATGCCCTGGTGGCTCTCGAACGCAATCCCAATCCTAGTAGCTCGGACGCGGACCTGTTGGCCCGGCAATGGGCTTAGGTGGCACCGGTGGTGTGTTCGGAACAGGTGTGCCCGGTCGTGGAGACGAGACCTTGATCATGTGGAAGTCCTTGCTGACCGATAGCGGAAGGCATCAAATGACGCGTGGCAATTTTATACCGGAGCTTCAGCCCGATGCCAATTCTTGAAATCTCCAACCTCTCGGTCGACTTCCGCACTGCGGGCGGCCAGTTCCGCGCGGTGGACCGGGTGTCGCTCTCCATCGACGCCGGCGAGATCGTTTCCATCGTCGGCGAATCCGGCTCGGGCAAGTCGGTGTCCATGTTGGCGCTCATGGGCCTGTTGCCCTGGACGGCCACCGTCACCGCCGACAAGATGATGTTCGACGGCAAGGATCTCCTGAAGCTGCCCGCCCGTGACCGTCGCCGCATCGTCGGCAAGGACATGGCGATGATCTTCCAGGAGCCCATGTCCTCGCTCAATCCCTGCTACACCGTCGGCTGGCAGATCGAGGAGATGCTCAAAACCCATCTCGACCTGCCCAAGGTCGCGCGCAAGGACCGCGTGGTCGAGCTGCTGCATCTGGTCGGCATTCCCAGCCCCAAGGAGCGAGTCAACGCCTATCCGCACCAGATGTCCGGCGGCATGAACCAGCGCGTCATGATCGCCATGGCCATCGCCTGCAATCCCAAGCTCCTGATCGCCGACGAGCCCACCACCGCGCTCGACGTGACCATCCAGGCGCAGATCCTCGACCTGCTGGCCCGCCTGCAGCGCGAAACCGGCATGGCGCTGGTGCTGATCACCCACGACATGGGCGTGGTCGCCGAAACCGCCCACCGCGTCTCGGTGCAATATGCCGGCCAGAAGGTGGAGGAGCAGCCGGTCGCCACCCTGTTCTCCGATCCCCATCATCCCTATACGGCCGCGCTCTTGTCGGCCCTGCCCGAGCGCGCCACCTCCGAGCACCTGCCGTCCATCCCCGGCGTCGTGCCCGGCCAGTATGACCGCCCCGCCGGCTGCCTGTTCGGCCCGCGCTGCGATTTCGCCACCGCCCGCTGCGTCGAGAAGGCGCCGCTGGCCCAGGGCGCGCTCGCCGGTCACGCCCTCTGTCACTATCCGCTGTCGCAAGGCAAGCCGGTCGGCCACCCCGGCCCCGCTGCCATTCTCGAGCCGAGGCTCTCCGCATGAACGCGCCCGTCTCCCCTGAAATCGTCCTTGAGGGGCGCAACCTCGCCCGCCACTATGTGCTCAAGCGCGGCACCTTCGCCGAGCCCGCCACCGTGCGTGCGCTCGCCGACGCCACCTTCAGCCTAGAAGCCGGCAAGACGCTCGCCGTCGTCGGCGAAAGCGGCTGCGGCAAGTCCACGCTGGCCCGCCTCGTCACCATGATCGAGGCGCCCACCGCCGGCGAACTGCGGATCGACGGCAAGCTCGTGCCCTTCACCACCCATGTGGACAAGGAACTGCGCCGCAAGGTGCAGATCATCTTCCAGGATCCCTATGGCTCGCTCAATCCGCGCCAGAAGGTCGGCACCATCCTGGAGGAACCGCTGCGCCTCAACACCTCCGACAGCGCCGCCCAGCGCCAGGAGAAGGCCCGCGCCATGATGACCAAGGTGGGTCTGCGCCCCGAGCATTACGACCGCTACCCGCACATGTTCTCCGGCGGTCAGCGCCAGCGCATCGCCATCGCCCGCGCGCTGATGCTCAATCCGAAGATCCTGGTGCTGGACGAGCCCGTCTCCGCGCTCGACGTGTCGATCCAGGCGCAGGTGCTCAACCTGCTGTCCGATCTGCAGAAGGAGTTCGGCCTCGCCTATCTGTTCATCTCCCATGATCTTTCCGTCGTGCGCCACATCGCCGACGACGTCATGGTGATGTATCTCGGCCGTCCCGTGGAATTCGGCCCCGCCGCCGATCTGTTCGCCAACCCGCGCCATCCCTATACGCGCGCGCTCCTGTCGGCGACGCCCACCACCGATCCCGACAAGCGTTCCGAGCGCATCCGCCTCACCGGCGAACTGCCCTCGCCGCTGCGCCCGCCGTCCGGCTGCGCCTTCCATCCGCGCTGCCCCTTCGTCTTCAACCGCTGCGACGTGGAAATGCCACAGCTGAAGACGCGCGCCGGCAACGTCACGCTCGCCTGCCATGGCGTCGAGGAAGAGCGGATCTGATTGTCCTGGAAGAGCACCGCTGCAGCGGCTCAAACTATTGAATCTGGAGCGATTTCCTGCCGATCAGGTGAGTCCACCTGATCGGAAAGCGCTCTGGTCAATGCTGCTACGGTGCGTGAGCTGCCAGCGCTTTCACCACATGCGCTTCGATCGCCACCGGCCGTGTGCCCGGCGCGAACCGCCGGATCGGCACGCCGTCCCGCCCGATCAGGAACTTGGTGAAGTTCCATTTCACCTTGCGCCCGAACCAGCCGGGCAGGCGTGAGGTCAGCCAGGTGAACAGCGGATGGGCCAGCGGGCCGTTGACCTCCACCTTGGCGAACATCGGAAAGCTCACGTCAAACATCGTCTTGCAGAAGGTGGCGATGTCCTCGGCGCTGCCCGGCTCCTGGCCGCCGAACTGGTTGCAGGGGAAGCCCAGGATCACAAATCCCTGGTCCTTGTATTTTGAATAGAGCGCTTCCAGCCCGGCAAATTGCGGCGTGAAACCGCAGCCGCTCGCCGTATTGACCACCAGCACCACCTGCCCCCGGAAAGTCCCGAGGTCTACAGGCGTTCCATTGAGGCTCTCCGCTTCGAAATCGTCGATCCGCACCATTGAGGGCATCCTCTCGGTCATCGGGCTCGCCTATTGGTAGCCCAGCCCTCCCCTCCGGCCAACGCACGATTTGGTGTCTGAAACGTTCTGTCCCCAGCGATACTGCGACATCCGTAGTGTCGCTAAGATCCATCAAACGTTATATAGTGCAGTATATAGCGAAGATGGAGTGCCCGATGAACCGGTCAGTCGCCACCCTGTTTACCCTTGGATTGATGGTCTCTCTTGTCTCCCCGCTGCCGCTGGCAGCCGAGGAGGCTGCCCCGCAACCGGCCTGTCCGTCGACCCCGGTCGCCCTGCCGCCGGATCTTGCCTCCTGGCAGACGCCCGTCTCGATCGGCGCCGCTGGCGCCCCCGCCGCACTCGCGGTCGCGGAACTCAAGCTTGGCACTGCGGTCACCGCCACCATGGCGCCGACGCCGTCGGTCACCTATGTGCACCAGCCCGCCAAACCCGGCGGCTCGGTCAGCTTCGGCGGCATGCTCTCGATCACCATCCCTGCCGACGGCACCTATCGCATCGCCCTGTCCAACCGCTCCTGGATCGATCTGCTGGAAGGCGATGCCGTCATCGATTCCATCGGCCACAAGCCCGGCCCCGACTGTTCGGGCATGCGCAAGACCGTCGATTTCCCGCTGAAGGCCGGCCCGCACGTGATCCAGCTCGGGGCTGGCGACACCCCCACCGTCACCGTGCTGGTGACCAAAGTTCCCTGAGGCGTCCGCCATGGCTCGCCGATCCGCCCTCCTCGCAGCAGGTTTCCTGTCCCTGTTTGCGTCCCTCCCCGGACAAGCCGCCGACGCGCCCGCCGCGCCGGCGGTTGACGCCGCAGAGGCGCGGATCGAGCTCGGTCGCCGCCTGTTCTATGACGCCGACCTGTCCATCAACGGCACCATGGCCTGCGCCACCTGCCACGAACAGAAGCGCGGCTTCACCGACGGCAACGTCAACCACCTCGGCGCGCTCGACGATCCCGCCAAGCGCAACGTCCCCGGCCTTGCCAATGTCGGCGCGCTTCACAATCTCACCTGGGCCAACAACCGCCTGTCCGGCCTTGCCGAGCAGGCGCTGACGCCGATCTTCGGCGATGCCCCGGTCGAGATGGGCATGAAGGGCCACGAGGCCGACCTCCTCGCCCGCCTGTCCCGCAATCCCTGCTACCCCGCCCTGTTCAAGGCCGCCTTCCCGGACACCCGGGGCACCATCGATCTCACTTCCGCGCTCGCCGCCCTCGAAGCCTTCGAGCGCACCTTCGTCTCCGACAGCAGCGACTACGACAAGGCCGCGCGCGGCGAGCTTGCCCTGTCTCCCGCCGCTGAAGCCGGCAAGGCGCTCTTCCTCGGCGCCGCCCATTGCGCCACCTGCCACACCCCGCCGCTCTACACCGATGACGCCTTCCACGCGATCGAGCCGCCCGGCACCGATCACGGTGACCGCGGCCTTGCCGACGTCACCGGCAAACCCGAAGACCGCGACGTCTTCCGCACACCCTCGCTCCGCAACGTCGCTCTTTCCGACCCCTATTGGCACGACGGCCGCGCCACCACGATCCCTGCCGCCCTCGCCCTGCACATGCTGCCGCCCGAGACCGCCGCAAGCCTCACCCCCGACGACATCACCGCCCTCACCGCCTTCCTCGGCACGCTGACCGACGTCAGCTTCACCACCAACCCCGCCCTCAGCCTGCCGCCTGCGGCCTGCCCGGCGCTCCGGTAAAATCGCTCTTGAGCTTTTGCGCCCGCGCGCCCTTCTCCCCTTGCGACTCCTCAAGGGGCGAGGGTTCCGGAACGTAAAATCAAATGCCATAGCGGCCTGACCGACCTCCTGACAGCCGATGACAGACCGGCGACATCCGGCTATATCCGCCGCATGCACGCCCTCGCCGCCCTGCCAGCCCCGCTTCTCGCCCCGCGCCTCCTCGGCGCCACGCTGCTGCTCGACGGTGTCGGCGGCGTCATCGTCGAGACGGAGGCCTATGAGGCCGACGATCCCGCTTCGCACAGCTTCACCGGCCGCACGCCGCGCAACGGCGCCATGTTCGGCCCACCGCTTCACGCCTATGTCTACCGCTCCTACGGCATCCACTGGTGCTTCAACGTGGTCAGTGGCGAGGACGGCCACGGCGCCGCCGTACTGATCCGCGCCCTCGAACCCACCCACAGCCTCGAGGCCATGTCCGCCCGCCGCCGCACCAACGATCCCCGCCAGCTCTGCTCCGGCCCCGGCAAGCTCACCGAAGCCCTCGGCCTCACCCGCGCCCACGACACCCTGCCGCTGACCGCCCCACCCTTCACCCTGACGCTTCCCGCGGACTCACCCACCGATATCCTCACCGGCCCGCGCATCGGCATCACCAAAGCCATCGCCACCCCCTGGCGCTTCGGCCTCGCCGGCTCGAAATTCCTGAGCAAACCGTTCCGGTGACGGCAAGGGCCCGCGCAACGAAGGCCGGTGACTGGATAGAGCCGGCAAAGCCGGCGTTTCCTGTCACCTTTTGCATCCAAGTCCTCAAGCCGCAGCCCTAAGGTCGATTCGACCGTTCGACTTCTCAAATATCTCCCCAATCAAATATTCGTCAAAGATGCGGTCATCTTCAGATAAATCTATTTCATTTGCCGCTTCAATAGCCTCTTGAGAGGAGGGACCACCTCTGTCCAGAATAATCAAGATCAATTTCAGCTCAGCAGAAATGTGACCTTCTTGCTTTGCTTTTAGAAAAGATGCTTCGGCTTTATCAATCATTCCCATTTGTTGATACGTGACGCCTAAATTATAGGAAGCAATCGTGTCCCCGAGATCAGAGGCAACTCGATAATATTCTGCCACCTCTGCCAATCGATCAGCCCCAAAGACAACCTCTGTCAAAAGTCCCATCCACAGGAGCAAATCGGGCTTCCGCCGATCCATGTGCTCCGTCAAAAGTTCCAATGCCGCCGTAGGCTGGCCCGCCTCGTAAAGGGTGGATACTTCATTGATAAGGTCGGCTTCATCTTTATCCATGTGCCCAATCTCTTTGCCTCGGCCAGCTGCCTTCCTTGCCTACTACCCGCGCAACGGGGCTGCGATCGCCATAATACAACTACAGGACACTTTTCGTCATCGCGTATCCTCACTTGGCAAGGTAACAGACGAAACAGCGCCCGCTAGTTGCCGACGACTGGATAGAGCCGGCACCGCCGGCGCTTCCTGTCACCTTTTGCACCACGCCCCGTCCGAGACCCTGCTTCTCCACCAGTACAAAGGGTGACAGGAACGCCCTTCGGTTGATCCAGTCACCGGCCCTCCGCCCGCCTCCGCCTCTCCCCTCCCCCTCCTCCAGTTCGCACCCTGAAATTCGTCGGGGTGAGTCAAATGCTGGTGGCGGCGAGAACCGGAGCGCAGCGGGCTTGCAGGCCCGTGAGCACCATGCATCAATCCAAACAAGCCTCCGGCTTTGTTTGGAAAAATTGATGCAAGACAACAAGCTGGCGCAGCCGACGCCAGCAGTTGGCCGCCCCGGCGGATTTCAGTCCAGTGTGACGCGGAAGCGCTTCACCGCCACCGTCATCGCCGCCAGCATCAGCGCGGTCAGGGCCAGACCCTCGCGGGCTAGATCGGTGAGGTCGGCGCCTTTCAGCATGATGGCGCGGACGATGCGCACATAATGGGTCAGCGGCAGGATCTCGCCCACCCACTGCGCCCAATAGGGCATGCCGGAAAAGGGAAACATGAAGCCCGACAGCAGGATCGACGGCAGGAAGAACATCATCGCCATCTGCACCGCCTGCAGCTGGTTGCGCGCCAGCGTCGAAAAGGTATAGCCGATCGAAAGATTGGTGACGATGAACAGCGTGGTCAGGAAGGTCAGCAAGCCGAAGCTGCCCACCACCGGCACGCGGAACACCACCAGCCCGGCGATCAGGATCAGCGCCGCCTGGAAGAAGCCGGCCACCACGTAAGGCGCGATCTTGCCTAGCATGATCTCGGTCGGCCGGATCGGCATGGCCAGCAGGTTCTCCATGGTGCCGCGCTCGATCTCGCGCGTCACCGACAACGCGGTGAAGATCAGCAGCGTCATGGTCAGGATGGTGCCGAGCAGCCCCGGCACGATGTTGAGCTGGCTTGATCCCGCCGGATTGTAGCGGCGATGCTGGCGGATCTCGAAGGCGGGCGCCGTTGCCGTCTCCGCCCCGGTGAACCGGTCCCGCACGAGCGCCAGCTTCACCACGTTGTCGAGCGCCCCGAGCGCCGTGCCGGTCGCCACGGGATCGGTGGCATCCGCCGCCACCAGCAGCGCCGGCCGCTCGCCGCGCCTCAGCGCCCGCTCGAAGCCGGCGGGAATCTCCACCCCGAACAGGATGTCGCCCGCCCGCATCGCCGCATCGAACTCGGCTTCCGATCGGGTCACCAGCTTGAAATCATAGAAATCGGTATTCTGCAGCCCGGCCAGGATCGACCGCCCCACATCGCTCTCTTCCTGCATCAGCACGCCGACGGGCATGTGATGCGGCGTGGTGTTGATGGCAAAGCCGAACAGGATCAGCTGCATCACCGGAATGGAGATCATGGTCGCCAGCGTCACCCGATCCCGCGTCAGCTGGATGGTCTCCTTGATCATCATCGCCCAGATGCGGCCGAGACTGTCGGCAAAGCGGGAGAAAGCGCTCATGGCCCCGCCCTCCGCTCACCCACGATACGGCAGCGCTGCGCGCCAACTTCTTTCCTCCGACTGCATGGATGGTCCGCCTTCGCGGACCATGACGGCGAGACAGCCGGGAGGCCAACAAGCAGCCCCCTCAGACGCGCAGCTGGCAGCAAGCAACCCACTGATTTACTTATCAAACCGGACCTTAACCTCGTCATGGTCCGCGGAGGCGGACCATCCACGCAGTCACCAGCCCAACGCTGTCGCGCAGCGACACCTTTCCACCCCCCTGCGTCACTCCACCCAACGCCGAACCAGCCCGCCGAGGAACCAAGCCCCACCCTCTCTCCCCTTGCGGGAGAGAGCGGGAGAGAGGGGTATCCCCCGAAAAGGCACGCGCATCGCCCGCCGGTGACCGCTCTCCCACTGGCGCGCCCCATTTCCCGCCAAACAAACCGGCAGCGCTGCGCGCTCTCATCTTTCTTCTGACTGCATGGATGGTCCGCCTTCGCGGACCATGACGGCGAGACAGCCGGGAGGCCAACAAGCAGCACCCTCAGACGCGCAGCTGGCAGCAAGCAACCCGCTGATTTACTTATCAAACCGGACCTCAACCTCGTCATGGTCCGCGAAGGCGGACCATCCACGCAGTCATCAGCCCGAAGCTGTCGCGCAGCGACACCGCCTTGCCCTGCCGAGCTCCCTCGCCCCAATTTCATCCACCTCGCACCAGAACCAATCGGCACGCTCTCCCCCCTTATGGGGGAGAGTTGGAGAGAGGGGTATCCCCCTCCAGCCGATCCAGTACCCGCGCTGGGAACAAGCAAAAGCCTCTTCATTTGAAATTGTCCCTCGACCGGCTCATGAGATCGATGAACACGTCTTCCAGCGTCGCCGCCCCCTCGCTCCACGTCAGATCCGCCCGCCCACGGAACGGCGCCACCGCCGCTTCCAACGCCGCCCGGTCCCGGCCGCAGACATGCAGGTTGAGGCCGAAGGGCGCCACCATGTCGACACCGGGCAAACCCTTGAGATCGCGGGGCAATCCCACCACGCCCGGCCCGGTCACGGTCAGCGTCGTCAGCCCCGCGCCCGCCACCACCTCGTCCACCGTGCCCTTCACCAGGAGCTCGCCATAGGCGATATAGGCGATCTCGTGGCAGCGCTCCGCCTCGTCCATGTAATGGGTCGAGACCAGAACCGTCAGCCCCTCGGCGGCCAGCGCATGGATCTCCGTCCAGAAGTCGCGCCGCGCCTGCGGGTCGACGCCTGCCGTCGGCTCGTCGAGCAGCAGCAGGTCCGGCTCGGGCAGGATGCAGGCGCCCAGCGCCAGCCGCTGCTTCCAGCCGCCCGAGAGCTGCCCGGCCAGTTGCCCGTCGCGCCCGTTGAGCCCCAGCCGCTCGATCGCCGCCGACGCCCGGTCGCGCGGATGGTCGAGCCGATAGAGCCGGCCGACGAACTCCAGGTTCTCGCGAATGGTCAGGTCCTGGTAGAGCGAGAATTTCTGCGTCATGTAGCCGACGCGCCGGCGGATCTGACGCGCCTCGGTCAGGATGTCATGGCCGAGGCAGGTGCCCCGCCCGGCGTCCGGCACCAGCAGGCCGCAGAGCATGCGGATGGTCGTGGTCTTGCCCGAACCATTCGGCCCGAGAAAGCCGTAGATTTGCCCCTTGCGCACCTGCATGGACAGGTTGTTGACCACCCGCCGCCCGTCAAAGGTCTTCACCAGCCCCTCGACGTCGATGACGACCTCAGCCGCCTCCACCATGGCCGCCTCCCGTGAGATCGACGGTCACGCTCACCGGTTGGCCCACCTTGAAGGCCGAAGGATCATCCGGCACCGCCTCCACCCGCACCACGAATTTCTGCCGTTCTTCCAGCGAATAGATCACGGGCGGAGTGAATTCGGCGCTCGTGCCCACAGAACTCACCTTGGCCGTCAGCCCGTCGCGGCAGCCGTCGCAGGCCACCGGCAGCGTCGCGCCCACAGCAATCTTCGGCAGTTCATATTCGGCCACGAAGAAACGCAGCTTCAGATTTTCGGGGGGCAGCAGGGCCACCACCGGCTTGCCCGCGCCCACCACCTCGCCGGCCCGGAAATACACCTCCGTCACCCGCCCCGCTGCCGGCGCCGCCACGGCGAGCTTGTCCACCCGCCGCGCTGCCGCCGTCACCGCCGCCTCGGCTTGCGCCACGGCCGCCCGGGCCGCGTCGATATCCTCGGCCCGACCGGACAGATGTGCGACCGCGATCTGGCTCTCGATCTGCTGCAAGGTCGCCGCATCGCGGTCATAGACGGACTTGGCCTGATCGTAGCGCGCCTGGCTGGCGTTGCCCTTGTCGAGCAACTCGCGAGCCCGATCGAGATCGGCTGACGACCAGCCCAGCGCCGCCTTGGCCGCCGCGCGCGAGGCTTCCAGCACCGCGATCTCTTCAGGCCGCTCCGCCGCCGCTTCGAGCCGCTTGAGCTTGGCCGCCGCCGCATCGCGGGCCGCCTTCGCCCCGTCGAGATCGGCCTCAGGCAGTGCCCCGTCGATCGCAAACAGCGGCGCCCCCGCCACCACATCCTGCCCCTCTTGCACGGCCACCGACACCAGCCGCCCGCCCTCTTCGGGCCCGACGAACAGCGTATCGGCCTCCACCCAGCCCTGATGCACTGCCTCGGTCTGCGTCACCACATGCGGCCACACCGCAACCCCTGCCCCGGCCGCCACCACGACAAAGATCCCCACCAGCCTCAGCTTCATCCCGGCCTCCGCCACGCAGCGAACCGCGCTCGTCTTGCCGGCAAGAATAGTCCGAAAGCGAAGTGTTGTCGTTAAGGCGGATCAAAGTTGGGAGGCTGCCGATAGATTCAATCTTCAAATGAGACGCGAGCCGCCTTGCTCATACAGGATCATAATGTTGAAATACCGGAGCACGAACCACGCTCATCTCTTCCAAAGCCAGTTCAGCTCCCGTTCAGCCACAGCGGTCAGGGTGTTATCCTGCCCACCTGGCGATTGCCCCCGGAGAGTCGCATGCCCAACAAAGCCACCCGCCGCCCCGCCCACGTGAAGCGCCTCACCCAGGGCCTCGTCGCCCTGATGCTCGCACTGGTGGCCATGCTCTCCCCCGCCCCGGCCTTCGCCGCCGGCTTTTCCCGCGTCGTGGTCGTCGTGCTGGAGAACACCGACTATGCCACCGCTATCGCTCAGCCCTTCATGAAGTCGCTGTCGTCAAAGGGCGCGCTGCTCACCAATTTTTCCGCCGAGACCCATCCGTCCCAGCCCAATTACATCACCATGATCGCCGGCTCGGCGCTCGGCGTCGACGAGGTCGCGCTGCCGGACGGTAACGTCACGCGCGATGCAAGGCACCTCGGCAATCTCCTGGAATCCAAGGGCCGCAACTGGCGCGTCTATGCCGAAGGCTACCCCGGTGCCAAAGGCAACTGCTATCTCGGCGCCCGCTCCGGCGGCTATGTGCGCAAGCACGTGCCCTTCCTGAGCTTCAAGGACGTGCAGACCACCAGCCGCTGCAACAAGGTCGTCAGCGCCACCATCTTCGCCGCCGACGCCAAGGCGGGCAGGCTGCCGGCCTATACGCTCTACGTCCCGACGCTCGACAATGACGGCCACGATACCGGCGCCGCCTTCGCCGACGCCTGGCTGAAGACCACCATCGGCCCGCTTCTCGCCGACAGCTCCGTCATGAAGAACACCCTCGTGGTCGTCACCTTCGACGAAGGCGTGGGCAAGGGCGCGCATGTGAAGAGCCACATCGCCACCTGGCTGATCGGCCCCATGGTAAAGCCCGGTGCCACCTCGGCCAGGGCCTATACCCACAACTCGCTGCTGCGCACCATCGAGGACACTTTCGCGCTCGGCACCCTCGGCCGCGGCGACGCCACCGCCCGCCCGATCACCGGCGTCTGGAAGTGAGAGTGCAACCTGCGGCGTGAGGTCTTGCCGTCTCGCGCCGCCCTGTACCGAAATGCGTCCTCATCGCTGCATTTCCGCCGTCCCCAACGGAGGCTTGGGCGACATATGCGTGACATGTGCGCCGACCGTTCACAACCGGCCGCAACCCCGCGCAACGCCTGCTCCGAAATTCGATGCCCCCGCCAGTAGAATTTCCGGTCAGGCGCTCAAAAGAGCGACTTGCCACCGATGGTCAGCAGGCTGCGAATATCGTCGTCATCGGCCACCCAGCGGCGCAGCGCCGACACGGTCACCATGGTCTCGCCATCGCCGGCGCCGGAAAAATGTTCATAGGGATCAAAGGCATCGCCCAGGCTGGACAGCACCGCAAAGGCGCCCGAGAAGTCGCCGCCGCGCGAATAGGTGCTGGGGGTGACAATGGTCCTCAGCCCAGCCGCCATCGCCGCCTTCAGCCCGTTCTCGCTATCCTCGAATACAAGGCAATTGCGGGCCGGGATCTTCAGGCGCTTGAGCACCATCTCATAGATTTCCGGCGACGGCTTCTTGGTCTTGACCTCATCCCCACCGGCAATGAATGAAATCTTCTCAAGTCCAGACAACTCTAGATTGGAGATTATCAGCGCCTCGGCGTTATCGATACTGGACGTCGTCGCCAGAACAACCTGAATACCGCGCGAGTGTGCTTCATCGATCAATCGCTCGACACCCGGCCGCAGCCGGGCCAGCCGCTGATCGATCATCTTGGCATAGACATGCGACTTGATCCGGTGCACCTCCGGCAACCGCGCCTTCAGCCCACCGACATCCGCCGGATCGAAAGTATCGAGATAATATTCGAGGCGCGACTGCCCGCCCGGCACCACCAGAAGCTTCGAATACAGCTCCTGGTCCCAGTCCCAATCGAGACCGGACATCTCAAAGGCGCGATTGAACGCGAGACGATGCACTTCCTCTGTTTCGGAAAGCGTACCGTCCACGTCGAAAATCAGCGCCTTTACGCCGGATTTCATGATCTGCTCTGCCAGATTTCAAGTAGACGCGGGATTTCCCGGAAGTCGTCGACCACAGCGTCGGCGCCCAGTTCATCCGCAGGAATCACAGTATACCCGTATCTGACCGCAATCGAGCGAATACCGGCAGCCTGCGCCGATTTCACATCGGCGGGGCTATCCCCGATCATCACCGCCTCAGACAGCGGCACACCCAGCCGCTCCGCCGTCAGCATGATCATGTCGCCTTCCGGCTTGCGCGGCACCCCGCTGTCACCGCCGACCACCGCCCCGAACACACCGGAAAACCCAAGATCTTCAAGGATTTGTCGCGCCGGCCCCGTCGGCTTGTTGGTGCAGACACCGAGGGCATATTGCCCCCGCAGCGCCTGGACGATCCCCTCCACATGCGGGAAGAAGCGGGTCAATCGCGCCGACCGCGGCTCGTAGAGATCGAGATAGCGCGCCACCTGCCGCTCCAGCGCCTCGCCGTCCATGGCGATGCCATGCGCCGAAAAAGCACGTTGCACCAACAGGGTAACCCCATTGCCCACCATGGCGCCCACCGCCGCCTGGGCATGCGCCGCAAGGCCGTTCTCGGCCATCAGCTCGTTCATGGCCTCGGCCAGATCCGGCAGGCTGTCCACCAGCGTGCCATCCAGATCGAAGATCAGGGCGGAAATCGTCTGTCCGGTCACAGGCTCGCCCTCAACGCCTTGATGTTGCGCTCATAATCGGCCTGCGTGCCGCCCTTGAACACCGACGTCCCCGCCACCAGCACATCCGCACCGGCGCGCGTGAGCAGCCCGGCATTGTCGACGGAAACGCCGCCGTCGATCTCGATGTGAATGGGGCGATCGCCGATCAAAGCCTTGACCTTCTTCACCTTTTCCACCACCGACCCGATGAAGGCCTGCCCGCCGAAGCCCGGGTTCACCGTCATCAGCAGCACCATGTCGATCTCGTCGAGCATATATTCAAGCCCCGAGATCTCCGTGCCCGGATTGAGCACCACGCCCGACTTCTTGCCCAGCCCCCGGATCACCTGCAGCGAGCGGTGAACATGCGGCCCCGCCTCCACATGCACGGTGATCAGGTCGGCGCCGGCATCGGCAAAGGCGGGAATGTAGGGATCGGCCGGCGCGATCATCAGATGCACGTCGAAGGGCAATTTCGTGTGCTTTCTCATGGCCTTGATCACCGGCGGCCCGAAGGTGATGTTGGGCACGAAATGCCCGTCCATCACGTCGAGATGGATCCAGTCCGCCCCGGCTGCCTCAATGGCGCGCAGCTCCTCGCCGAGGCGGGAGAAATCGGACGACAGCATGGACGGGGCAATGATCACGGACATGTTTCACTCACGCTTTCAATCGGATGGCACCGCAAGACAAGCGGTGTTCTAATCGCCTTTGCGCCGTCCCGGCAATGCGCCAGATGGATTTCACCGCGCCAGCCGCGCCTTTTCCACCAGCCGCAGGATCTTCGGCGTCAGGATCAGCTGCATGGCCAGTTCCATCTTCGGTCCCGGCACCACGATCGAATTTGCTCTCGACATGAAACTGTCTGGTATCATGGACAACAGATAGGGAAAGTCGATCCCGCGCGGATCGCGAAAGCGGATCACGACGATGGATTCGTCCGGCGTCGGAATCCAGCGGGCAATGAACGGATTGGAGGTGTCGACGGTCGGAACACGCTGGAAATTGACGTCGGTCTGGGTGAACTGCGGGCAGATGTAATGCACATAGTCGGGCATGCGCCGCAGGATCGTGTCGGTCACCGCCTCGGTGGAATAGCCGCGGGTTTCCTTGTCGCGATGGATCTTCTGGATCCATTCGAGATTGATCACCGGCACCACGCCGATCCGGAGGTCCACATGGCGGGCGATGTTGATGTCCTCGGTCACCACGGCACCATGCAGGCCCTCGTAGAACAGAAGATCGGTGCCGCCGGGAAACTCCATCCAGTCGGAGAACGTGCCGACGGGGATATCGAACTGTTCGGCCTCCGCCTCGCTATGGGCATAGAGCCGCGTCCGTCCGCTGCCGTCCCGCCCATAGCTTTCGAATGATTCTTCAAGTTCTTTCAATAGGTTGGCTTCAAGCCCGAAATGACTGAACGTCTGATCGCCGCGTTCGTCGTGCTCCACCGTCGCCCGCCGCATGCCCTCGCGGTCATAGCGGTGGAACGCGTCCCCCTCGATATACGCCGCCATGATCCCCTCCCGCCGGAAGATCCGCTCGAAGGTGGCGCGTACGGATGTGGTGCCGGCACCGGATGACCCGGTAACGGCGATGATCGGATGCCTTGCTGACACGGTCCCCCCTACTCGTCCCGGAACAGTCCCCGCTTGTTGAACAGCGGGTTGCGATCCGCCGGTGACGGATTTGAACGATAATACTCGAACCGGCTGACTTCCTCCGTCGAGCCCAGAACGAGCGGAGTCTTCTCGTGCAGATCGGTCGGTTCGAGGTCGAGAATGCGCGCCTGCCCGTTGGACGCCTTGCCGCCCGCCTGTTCCACCAGGAAGGCGATCGGGTTGGCTTCATAGACCAGTCTCAGGCGCCCCGAGCGATACCCCGGACGGCTGTCCTCGGGATAGAGGAAGACGCCGCCACGCGCCAGGATCCGGCTGACTTCCGCCACCAGCGAGGCGACCCAACGCATGTTGAAGTCCCGCTGCCGCGGCCCCGTCTTTCCGGCCAGGCAGTCGTCGATGTAATGCCGCACCTCCGGCGCCCAATGCCGGTAGTTGGACATGTTGATGGCAAATTCCTTGGCCGCCTCGGCAATCTGTGCCCGCCGTTCGGTCAGCAGGAAGCGCCCCGACCAGCGGTCCAGCGTGAAGATGGCCGTCCCCTCGCCCACCGTCAGCACCAGGTCGGTGTGCGGCCCGTAGACGATGTAGCCGGCGGCCAGCTGACGGCTGCCCTTCTGCAGAAACGGATTTTCCGTCTCCCCCCGCGGCAGCACCGAGAAGATCGTGCCGATGGAAATGTTGATGTCGATGTTGGACGATCCATCCAGCGGATCGATGGCCACCGCCACGAGACCATTGGGATCGAGCTGGTCCGGATGGTCCGCTTCCTCCGAGCCCAGCATGGCAACGCCGGCGAGCCGCATGGCATCCAGCACCACCTCATGCGCCTTGAGGTCGAGTTCCTTCTGCGCGTCGCCGCCAAAATTCTCGCCGATCACCGAGCCATGCTCGGCCGCGATCGCCCCGTCGGCCACCATGGCCGCCAGCACGCGCCCGGCACCGGCCATGCCGATCACCGCCCGCGCCACCGACAGTTTCATCGGATCGACCCCGGCAAAGGCGCTCAGATAGGTCTCGAGTGTTTCGCTTGCAGCCTTGCTCAATGGACCATTCCTTGTTCTGGACCGTGCCAGAGGCGACACGCTATCGCCGGCCCCGCGGGCTCGGCGTCGTCGGGAAGCCCGGCTTCCCATTTTTCCATTGCAGCCGGCAGACCTAAGTCTTCCTGTCGATCTTGCCAGCCCCCGCGACGATCATCACAATGGACAACCACCCCGTCATGGCACATCTAGACTAAGGCCGTGACTACATAAGGTCATGTCCTAATGTCGAACGCGATTCCGTCAAGACCACAGATTCGCACTGCGACCAATGGAAACAACAGTCCCGCAGGGACCGGGGAAGGCAACAACACGATCATGCGCCATACCACGTTGAAGCAATTGCGCTTCCTGTCGGCCGTCATCAAGACCGGCACGGTGACCGCGGCCTCCTCGGCCATGAACGTGACCCCGCCTGCCATCACCGCCCAGGTCAAGGCGCTGGAAGACCTCGTGGGCATGCCGCTGGTGGAGCGAGTCGGGGACCGCTTCATCCCCACCTCCGCCGGAGCCGAAATCGCCAGCACGCTCGCCCGCATCGAGGCCTTGCTCAACGAATGCGGCAGCGCGCTCGCCGAACTCAAGGAAGCCGGCTCCGGTCGCGTCTCCATCGGCGTCGTCTCCACCGCCAAGTATTTCGCGCCCATGGCGCTCGCCGCCTTCCGTCAGGAGCGGCCCAAGGTCGACATCAACTTCTTCGTCGGCAACCGCGACGAGACCATCCTCGCGCTCAAGAACTACGAGGTGGATCTGGCCATCATGGGCCGTCCGCCGGCGGAGTTCGACGTGGAATCCAAGGCCATCGGCGGCCACCCCCAGGTGATGATCGCCTCCCCTAGCCACCCGCTCGCGGGCAAGCGCGACATCGACCCGCGCGACCTGCTCGACGAGATCTTCCTCGTCCGCGAGGCGGGCTCGGGCACGCGCAACAGCTTCAACGCGCTGATGAGCGAGTACACCGGCGGTCGGGAGTTGCGCGAGTTCGAGATGGGCTCCAACGAAACCATCAAGCAGGCGGTGATGGCCGGCCTCGGCATCTCCTTCATTTCCTCGCATACCATCGCCCCGGAAGTGGAGGCCGGTCGCATGGTCATCCTCGACGTGGTCGGGCTGCCGATCATGAAGACCTGGTTCGTGGTCCGCCGCACCGACAAGCGCCTGCTGCCGGCCGCCGAAGCGCTGCATGCCTTCTGGCTGAAGCGCGGTGCGGAGTTTCTGCCCAAGATCAGCGGCAAGGTCGCCTAGCACGACAGTTGCTGATTTGTCAGGCCGTGGCGAAAGGGGTGATTTTCGAGCATCGGAGCGGAGCGTACATTTGAGTACGTGAGCACCGAAGCGCAGAAAATTGCCTCTTGCAGACCGGCATCACAAATGTTGCAACTGTAGTAATAGGGTGAAATTCCCTATCCCCGGACGATGAGCGCGACCTTTCACCCGGTGAAGGCGCGCAAAATGGCGACCTATCTTGTCAGCTTTTTCCTATGATTTCCGAACGGAAATCGCGCTCGGCCTGAACCGTCCGGGCTCGGTCTTCGTATGAGAGGGATGACGGCTTTTGCCGTCCCCTTGAGGAGACGAGCCATGGACCCGGTCAACCTGATGATCACCGCCTGCCTGCTGTCCGATCCTGCCATCTGCGAGGAAAAGGCCGTGCCCGTGGCCGAGGCGGTCAGCATCCGCCAGTGCTACGCCTGGGCGCAGCCCTTCCTGGCCCAATGGGCCGGCAACCACCCCAAATACCATATCGTCAAATGGCGCTGCGGTGAGCCGGGCAAGGACGGCAAGGACATCTGATTGCGCGAACGGGCTTGGCAAAGGGACACACCATCGACATGATTGGCGGACTAGTGTTGCGCCAAGGCCTTGGCATCGCTTGCCGATCCGGGGCTTTGACCCACCTGTCTCCAGCCGAAGCGATCCCCATGTCCCACTCTGCCGCCTTCACCGTCGTCGAATCCCTGTGTGCCAGCGGCAAAGGCTCGGAGGACAAGAAGGAGGACCGGCTCGTCGTCACCGATGACTTCGTCGCCGTCGTCGACGGTGCCACTTCCTCGGGCCCGATCAACGGCAAGGCCGGCGGCATCGTCGCCGCCGAATGCGTGGTGGAAGCGCTGCTCGCCCTGCCGGCCGACGCCACCGCCCGCGCCTTCGTCGATGCCGCCACCGCCCGTCTGGCAGCCCGCATGCATCCCTGGCCGGACGAGACGATCATGCGCCCCTCCGCCGCGGTCGTCGTCTGGAACCGCGCCCGCCAGGAAGTCTGGCGCATTGGCGACTGCCACTATCGCATCGATCAGCGCGACTATGCCGGCGAGAAGGAGATCGACAAGGTCTCCTATGCCTTCCGCTGCGCCGTAGTGAAGGCGCGCATCGCCCTCGGCGTGTCGACGGTCGAAGCCGAGCGCAGGATTCCGACCCTCCAGCAGCCCTTCATGCCGCTGGTCAGCCTGCAGCACGCCTTCCTCAACAAGGATATCGCCGATCCCCTCGCCTATGGCGCCATCTGCGGCACGCCCGTGCCCGATCGCTTCATCGAGGTGACCTCCACCGCCGGCGCCGGCGAATTCGTCCTCTGCTCCGACGGCTTTCTGAGCCCCGCCGCCACGCTCGCCGACGGCCTCGCCGACCTCGCCCGCATCCGCGACGCCGACCCGCTGATGGTCACCCTCACCCAGGGCTCCCGCCCCTTCGCCGACGGCGCCGACTATTTCGACGACACCACCTATGTGCGGGTGAAGGTGGGCTGAAGGCGGGCGGGATCACTCCCAGATCCGCGGCAGCATCCGTCCGGAACCGGTCAGTTCGTCGAATACGGCATCCGCTGAAACGAGCGGGACGCCCATCGCGATCGATGTTGCAGCCAAAACGCGATCGAACGGATCGCGATGCGACCAGTCGAGCCGGGCTGCGAGCATTGCCACATCCCACGAAAGAGGCGCGCTCATCGCCCCCTGCTCCTCGGCCATGGCCCGCAAGCCGTCCACATGCGGCGCCATGTCCGGCCACTTTCCGAGGCGAACCTTCTGGCCGATCTCATAAAAGGAAATGGGACTGAGCAGGATCCTGTCAGCCGCCTCGATTTGCCGCCGTACGCCGGCTGGTAGAGCGGGAGTGTCAAGCAGCGTCCAGACCCAGGCATGCGTGTCGAGCAGCAAGGTCGTCACGGTTTGCCGTCCCAGGCATCGAGTTCGTCCGCGTCAAGCGGTTCGAGAAAATCCGGCGGCGGACTGGCAATCTGGTCCTTGAGCAGCCCGAACTTGAACTTCGCGGCCTTGATGGCCACCAGCCTGGCAACCGGTTCCTTGCCGCGAGCAATGATCACTTCCTCGCCAGCCTGTACGGCCTCGATCAAGCGTGACAGATTGGTCTTCGCCGTATGGACTGTGACCTGCATGGCGATCTCCGCTTAGCTAATAGAGCTAAGATACCGCACATTGCCTGGGCAATCCACCCTCACATCCGGTACACATACTCGGGCGGCGCCGCATCCAGGCTCTCCACCTCCACCGTCTTCAGCAGCTCACCGTGCAGCGGCGACTTCGAGCACATGGGATCCATGGCCGCGGCATCACCGGCATAAGCCATCGCCTGGCAGCGGCAGCCGCCGAAATCCACGCCCTTGCGTTCGCAGGATCGGCAGGTGTCCGGCATCCAGGCGTCGCCGCGATAGGCGTTGAAGGCCATGGACTCCGCCCAGATCCAGCCGAGCGGCATGTCCTTCACATTGTCGAAGGTCAGGTGCGGAATGGTCGCCGCCGCGTGGCAGGGCAGCACCTTGCCGTCCGGCTCGATGTTGATGCCGACCTTGCCCCAGCCGCCCATGCAGGCCTTGGGATAGACCGAGTGGTGGTCGGGCGGCACATAGTCGATCACCAGCACGCCCTTCAGCCGCTCGCGCGCCGCCAAGACAGATGCCGTGCAGGCGTCGACCATGGCACGCGTCGGCAGCAGTGCCGCCCGGTTCTTCACCGCCCAGCCATGCACCTGCGCGTTGGCCACTTCCAGCCGCCGCGCTCCGAGCCGCACGGCGAGTTCGATGGTCTCATCGATCTTGTGCAGGTTGGCGCGATGCATCACCGCATTGAGCGTCAGCGGCAGACCGACGTCCTTCAGCCAGCCGGCCACCTTCATCTTGTGGTCAAAGCCGCCGCGATAGCCGCCCACCTTGTCGGCAATCTCCGCGTCCGTCCCCTGCACCGACAGCTGCACGTGATCGAGCCCGCGATCCGACAGGTCGCGAATGCGCGCCTCCGTCAGTCCCACGCCCGAGGTGATCAGGTTGGTGTAAAGCTCCATCTCCCTGGCAGCGCTGACCAGTTCCTCCAGATCCCGTCGTGCCGCTGGCTCGCCACCGGAGAAGTGCACATGCAGCACCCCCATGGCCGCCGCCTGCCGGAACACGTCGATCCACTGCTCGGTGGAAAGCTCATCGGCCCGCTTCACCAGCTCCAACGGATTGGAACAATAGGGACATTTCAGCGGGCACCGATGCGTCAACTCCGCCAGCATCGCCATTGGCGGCGGCGCAACAACCTTGGTGACCGGAGTGGCGGGAGATGCGGCGATGTTCATGTGGTTGTTTCCTGAATGAATGGGGCCAACTTGGTTTCCGTTGGTCTACCCCTCTCTCCAACTCTCTCCCGCAAGGGGAGAGAGGGAATGTTGGTGTGTCCGGCCAGAGCCTTCAAAGTCTATGACGTGAACCAAGCCGAACCCTCTCTCCCCTTGCGGGAGAGAGTTGGAGAGAGGGGTACAGGCTCAACGCTTCTGCCCCCACAAACCTTTGGTCGAACAAAGTCCCAGTGCGTCCCGAGCGTCCTGTCACTTCGCACCTTGTGCAAATAGCCCCCCGGACCTACCCCCCTCTCCAACTCTCCCCCTCAAGGGAGGAGAGGGATTGTCGGCACTTCCAGCCAGAACCTTCAAGGCCAACAAGCTCTGATCTGAACCAATCGGCACTCTCTCCCCCCTTGAGGGGGAGAGTTGGAGAGGGGGGCACCGGCTCGACGCCCCTACAAGGTTGACATCCTGATCGACTTACCCAAAGCCCTCACCCGGCCTCCACCATCCGCTTGTCCATCAACCCGATGAGAAACCCGCGCACGTCCCCGAGCACCTGCCCGACCGGCGCGCCATAGCGGCCCGCCAGCACTTCGGCAATCTCGGAGACCGAACGCACCCCGTCCGTCTCGCCAAGGATTGCCGCGGCGATCGCATCTAGCCGCACCGCCCGTTCGGGCGCCAGCAGCATGTGCGTGCCGCGCACGGCATCGAAGCGAACCCGCACCCCGCGCGGCAGGCGCGGGATGGAGGTGTCCGCAAGGCGCTCTGGCCCGGCCATCAGGCAGCCGCCTCGATCGCACGCAGTCCCTCGCCGGGCGCCCAGGCCCCCGGGGCCGGCATGCCCACCACATAGGCCATCCACAGCGCATCGAGCTGCGCCCACAGCACTTCCGTCTTGAAGGTCAGCGCCCGCAAGGCCTGCCGCTGCTGCTCCACCGTCACCGCATTGCGCTTGACATAGTCGAGCGCGAAGGCCGCATCGCGCGGCGCCTGATCGAGCCGGCGGCGGAAATAGGCAACGACCCTGTCGTTGATGAAATCATAGTGCTCCAGCATGCCGACGATCCGCTCCTCGTGGATCTTGGGCGCGAACAGCTCGGTCAGCGACGAGGCCACCGCCTCCAAGAGGCTCTTCTCGGCCACGAAGTGGCGATAGGCCTCCACGGCAAATTTGGTCGCCGGCAGCGCGCCCTCGCGGCTGATGACATAGTCGCGATCGAAGCCGAGGCCGTCGGTCAGCACCAGCCAGCGCTCGATGCCGCCTTCCTCGCCCTCAAGGCCGTCGTGATCGGTGATGCGATGCAGCCATTCGCGGCGCAAATCGCGGTCCTCGCAGCGCGCCATCAGTGCCGCATCCTTCTGCGGAATGATCGCCTGATAGCAATAGCGGTTCAGCGCCCAGGCGCGCACCTGGTCGAGGCTGCAGTCCCCGCCGTGCAGCTTTTTGTGGAAGGGATGCAGGTTGTGATAGCGCGTGGCGCCGATCTGCCGGAGGGCGGCTTCGAGTTCATCAGGGGTAAGGGCACGTTGGGTCATAGCTGAAGTTCCATTCCGTCGTAGCCGACTTCCCAGCCCGCCGCCTCGACTGTGCGTCGTTCGGGCGATCCCTCTCTCAAGGCCGGATTGGTGTTGTTGATATGCACGAAGACACGGCGCTTCACCGCCACGTCCTTGAAGGCCTGAACCGTCCCGTCCGAACCGCCCATGGCCATGTGTCCCATGCGGGCACCGGTCTTCACCCCGACGCCCTGCCGGATCATTTCGTCATCGTCATAGAGCGTGCCGTCGAACATCACGGCGTCCGCCCCGGCGATCCGCGCCTTCAGCGCCGGCGTCAGCCGCGCGCAGCCCGGAATGTAGTAAAGGCGCTCGCCTTGCGATCCTTCGATCTCCACGCCCACCGTTTGCTCGCCGACGAGATCGGTGACTACCGTCTCGCCCTCGAGATAGAGCGGCACCTTGCCCGGTACGGCAAACACCGTCGCCCTGACGCCGGGCACCAGCTCGAAGGGTTCTTCCAGGCGGATGGCCTCAAAACTCACCACCGAGCGATTGAGAACGCCGAAGATCGGGTTCTGCTCGATCAGTGACAGGATTTCCGCCGTCGCCAGCACCCGGACGGCCTGCATTTCGCGCAAGCCGATCAGGCCGGACATGTGATCCACGTCGCCGTTGGTGATCAACACCGTATGCACGGGGCTATGCCGCCCACCGACCAGAGCCGGATCATGTGGATGCAGGGCGCGATTGCGCTGAAGCTGCAAGGTGATTTCGGGAGACGCATTCAGCAGCGCCCAAGCCCGCCCATCCGGGCTGATCGCTGCCGAGGATTGGGTCCGAGGTGTCAGCCCCGGCACACCGCGCCGCACATCCACGCAATTGGCGCAATTGCAGTTCCATTGTGGAAAGCCCCCGCCAGCCGCAGCCCCGAGGACCAGAGCGCGAAGCCGCGAGGGAGCGGCCTCTTGCCCTTCACGATCGTTCGTCACCGAAGATCCATGAAACGTCGGAGATCAGACTTCCGGCGGGAAGTACATGTTGATTTCCATGCCGACGCAGAGTTCTTCGCATTTCGGAGCAGTCCAGGCCATTGCATCCTCCTGTGTTTGGCTGACAGGGAAATCTTCCCTGAGTGTGCAGCGCACCCACAAGTTAAATCCCCGTAATGTCACTTAAGGGAAAGTGGGCATACGAGAGGGATAACGGCCAAGGCAGACGGAAATTCCTATGCCCGTTCACTTTTTCCAGCGGGCGAGATAGGCGGCCAACGTGTCCCATGTGGCATTGTGATGCGGCAGATAACGATCGATGCCGGTCACGGCGCGGCCGATGGTGACGCCGAACCCGCCCAGTTCCCGCGCTGCAGCAAAGGCCACTTCGTCGGGAACGTCATCGCCGAAATGCACGGGGACGCGGCCGGCGAAAGGTGCCGTCGCCATGAAGGCTTTCAGCGCCGTGCCCTTGCTGGCATCCGGCGGCACGATGTCGATGGCGACACGCCCCAGGATCACATTGAAATGCGGCGCCACCAGCTTGCGGGCGATCTCGGCCGCCTCCGGCGCATCCGTCTCGCCTTCCACATAGACAAGCGCCATGGCGCCCGGCTTCCACTCCACCTCGATATGCGGATAGCGCGGCCCGATCGCCTCGGCCACCGCCTCCATGGCCCGACGCTGGGCATCGGTGGTCACCGGCAGCACGCGCCGTCCGTCGGCAAAGCGGCGGTCGCAGCCCTGCAGGCCGGCCATGGGCAGCACATGCGGCACGAACAACGGGTCGGCGGTCTCGATGGATCGTCCGGTGAGAACGGCCACGGCATTTGCGAGCAGCGCGCGCAGCTCCTGCAGCAGGCCGATCTGCTCGGCCTTGATGCCGCGATCCCGGTCGCCGTGGCTCGGGCCGATCAGCGTACCGTCAATGTCGAGAAAGAGCGCGAGGCGGTCGGGGGACGGCAGGCGGGCTGCCAGATCAATGGGATCACTCAATGAGAATTGCCCTGAAATCGTTGACATTGGTGCGGGTCGGCCCGGTCACCAGCAGATCGTCGATCGACTTGAAGGCTGTATAGGCATCGTTGGCGGCGAGCAATCCCTTGGGCGAGAGCCCTGCATCAAAAAGCCGTGCGCTGGTCGCGCCGTCGCAATAGGCGCCGGCATTGTCCTCGGTGCCGTCGATGCCATCGGTATCGGCCGCCAGCGCCGAAACGCCCTTGAGGCCGGCGATCCCGATGGCATAGGCCAGCAGGAACTCGGCGTTGCGCCCGCCGCGTCCGCCCTTGCCGCGCACGGTCACCGTCGTCTCGCCGCCCGACAGCACCACGCAAGGTTTCTGGAACGGCTGTCCCTTGGCAATGATCTGATGGGTGATCGCCGCATGCACGGCGCCCACATCCCGCGCCTCCCCTTCGATGGAATCGGAGAGGATATGCACCGCATAGCCCACGGAGCGGGCAACGGCAGCAGCCGCTTCCAGCGACATCTGCGCCGCGGCGATGGTCGACACGGTGTCGCCCGCAAACTCCGGATCCTCAGGTCTAGGCGAACTGGCTCCCGCCGTCTTCAGCCAGGCCAGTGCTGCCTCCGGCAGATCCATGCGATAGCGCTCGACGATGGCCATCGCATCCTGAGCGGTCGCCGGATCAGGAATGGTCGGCCCGGACGCCACCAGCGCCGGATTGTCACCGGGAATGTCGGAGATGACCAGCGAATGCACCGGCGCCGGATGCGCCGCCTGGGCAAGCCGTCCGCCCTTGATCGATGACAGCGCCTTGCGCACGCAATTCATCTCGTGAATGGTCGCCCCGGAGTTCAGCAGGATCTTGTTGACCGCCCGCTTGACCTCCGTCCCCACTGCCTCTGGCGGCAGCGACAGCAGCGACGAACCGCCGCCCGAGATCAGCGCCACCACCTGGTCGTCAGGCCCAAGACCGGACACCAGTTCGAAGATGCGACCGGCGGCAGCGGCCCCCTTCTCGTCCGGCACCGGATGGGCCGCCTCGACGATCTCGATATGCTTGCACGGATGGGCATAGCCATAGCGCGTCACCACCAGCCCTTCGAGCGGACCATAGCCCTTGGCCTCCCAGGCTGCCTCGAAGCTCGCCGCCATTGCCGCCGACGCCTTGCCAGCGCCCACCACCACCGTCCGCCCCTTGACCGGTCTGGGCAGATAGGTGCCGATCACCTTGTCCGGATCGGCCGCAGCCACGGCGGCATCATAGAGGCTCTTGAGAAAGGCACGGGCGCGAGGCGACGTCACGGGCAACTCCATCAGGTCGGAAGATCGGCCAACTCAAGATCATAAACGAATACCCCGTCGAGCCCGCCTTCCGTCGCTGCGACAATCTTGTCACCAACCACAACGTGCTGGGGATGGACGAGATAGGCGTCACGCGACATGCGTTCCTTAAACGTGACAATGAAGCCGTCCTCAAAGCCCCTGGCGAGACCTTCCGGCGACATGTTGGCCCCACTTCTGACGCCAATCATCCCCGGCACAACCGCCTGCAACCGCGCCACCTCATCATAAAGCGCCTGCTTGGAAGCCTCCGGAAAGCCCGCGGGAAATCGGAGAAACACGCAATGCAGGATCATGACAGGGGCTCCGGGAGTTCGGATTGGAAGGGGATTGGCTCCACACGCCAAAACACAAGCTTTCCCAAGAAGTGCATGCTAGCCAGTTGAAATCAAAGGAATTATCGCCATTTGCCACACAATCGGAGCAAAAGGCGATAATCCCTTTGGTGTCAAGCACTTGGCAACAGATCAGGCGATCGAGGCCTTGCCGCGCACGAAATCCGCCGCCCGCTCGCCGATCATGTAGGTCGGCGCCTGCGTGTTGGAGGAGTTCACCGCCGGCATGATCGAGCTATCACACACTCTAAGCCCTTGAATTCCGCGAACTTTCAGTTCCAGATCCACCACCGAGTCCGCATCCGATCCCATGCGGCAGGTGCCCGCCGGATGGTGGTCGGTCTTGGCCATCTTGCAGCCATACTCGAACAGATCCTGGTCCGAAACCGCCCCCGGTCCCGGCACCCGTTCGGCCTGAATGAAGGGTTCCAGAGCCTTCTGCCGGAAAATTTCGCGAGCAATCTTAAGGCCTTGGATCGAAAGCTCCCGGTCTCTCGGCTCCGCCCAATAGTTGGGATCGATGAGCGGCATATCCTTGGGATCCGCGCTCCGGAGCTTGACGCTGCCGCGCGATTTCGGGCGCAAATAGGCCGTGTTGAGTGTCACCCCATTGTTCTTGAGCTTGGCAATCCCCGCCTCGATGCCCGAACCCATGCCCAGATGGAACTGGATATCCGGCGACCGCGCATCCTTGTCGGCATACCAGAATCCGCCCGTATCGAACAAAGCCGACGCCGCCGGCCCCCGCCGGGTCAGCAGATATTGCAGCCCCGCCATCGCCGCCATATGCGGCTTGCCATAGCTGTCATAGGTATGCTCCCCCGTGCACTCGGCGATGGCACAGAGATCGAGATGATCATGCAGGTTCGCGCCCACGCCCGGCAGGTCGTGCACCACAGGAATACCGATCGATTTCAACTGGTTGGCCGGCCCGATGCCCGACAGAAGCAACAGTCGTGGCGACCCGATCGCCCCTGACGTCACCAGCACCTCGCGCTCGGCGCGGATCACCTCGGAGCGCCCGCCGGCGGCCGCACATTCAACGCCGATCGCCCGCCCCTTCTCGACCACGACCCGCAGCACCTGCACACCGGTCTTCACCGTGAGATTGGGCCGCTTCAGCGCCGGCTTCAGAAAGGCCGTGGACCCCGAGGACCGTCGTCCATTCCGCTGGCTGAGCTGGTAGGGGCCCATGCCGTCCTGCGTCGCACCGTTGAAGTCGGCATTGAAGGGAATGCCGGCCTGCTCC
The DNA here is from genome assembly GCF_021864535.1 of Oryzibacter oryziterrae. Classification (GTDB taxonomy): domain Bacteria; phylum Pseudomonadota; class Alphaproteobacteria; order Rhizobiales; family Pleomorphomonadaceae; genus Pleomorphomonas; species Pleomorphomonas oryziterrae. Next base: position 174,265 of record NZ_JAKJIC010000003.1, on the reverse strand, counting down.
GCCGCCCGGAAGAAAGCCTCGTTGATCGGCTTCAACGCCCGCGGCGCGGAAACGCCCAACGGCCCGCCCTTGGAATGCCATTCATTTTCAAGGCTTTCGTGGCCTTCGGACTTCTTGAAATAAGGTAGGCAATCCTTGTAGGCCCACCCCGTGCAGCCGTGCAGGCTTTCCCATTCGTCATAGTCGAGCCGGTTGCCGCGCGTGTAGAGCTGGGCATTGATCGACGAACCGCCGCCCGTCACCTTGGCCTGCGTGTACCAGAGCACCCGCCCCTGCATGTGCCGCTGCGGCACCGTCGACCAGCCCCAGCTGGCGATGCCCTTGGTCATCTTGGCGAAACCGGCGGGAATGTGGAAGAAGGGGTGCCAATCCCAGCCGCCTGCTTCCAGCAGCAGCACGCTGACGTCGCGATCCTCGCTCAGGCGATTAGCCAGAACACAGCCGGCAGGCCCGCCGCCGACGATGATATAGTCGACCATTTCCTCAACTCCCTCAAAGTCTTGCGATCGTCAGCCCGCCGTCAACGTTGACGATTTGTCCCTGGGCAAAGCCGAAGGCGCCGGAGGCAAGCGCAGCCACCGCACGGGCCACGTCCTCGCCTTCCCCCCAACGCCCCTGCGGCACCAGACCGCCGGCGATCAGCCCGTCGTATTTCTCCCGCACGCCCGCCGTCATGTCGGTGGCGATGATGCCAGGCCGCACCTCGAACACGCCGATCCCAACGCCTGCCAGACGCAGCGCGAGATTGGCGACAAACATCGAAAGCGCCGCCTTGGAAACGCAATAGTCCATGCGCTCCGGGCTGGCCGCCGCCGCCGAAACGCTGGTGACCGTGATTACCGACCGCCGATGCCGGGGCCGTGCCGTCAACATCTGCCGCACCACGGTCTGTGTCAGGAACACGGTGCCGCGCAGGTTTACATCCATAACGACATCGAAATTTTCCGGCGTCAGATCAAGGAGATCGCCCCGCTGCACCGCACCGCGCCCAGCATTGTTGACCAGCACGTCCACCGGCCCCAACGCTTCCGTCACCGCGTCGAGCAATCCGGCATGCGTCGAGAGATCCCCAAGGTCGAAGCGCGCGAACATCCCTCGCCCGCCCGCTTGCGCGATCGCCTCCAGCACCTCCGCGGCCCCGTCATCGGCCATGTCGGCGATGGCCACATCGTGGCCGTTGCGCGCAAGTTCGAGCGCGATGGCCCGGCCGATACCACGCCGTCCACCGGTTACCAGAGCAACGGGCCTGGTCATGACGCCCCTCCAAGTTCATGCCGCAGCACGTGATCGGCCGCCCGCAGCGCCAGCGCCGCCACCGTCAGCGCCGGATTGACGGCCGCCGAAGTCGGCAGCACCGAAGCGTCGACCACATAGAGATTGGGATGGTCCCACGCCCTGCCATGGGTGTTCACCGGCGACGACGCGCCATCGTCTCCCATGCGCACCGTCCCGCATTGATGGCTCGGCGTCTTCCGGTCGAAAGTCTTTGTCAGGACAAGGGGAAAGCCGGCAGCGCGGCAGCGTTCGGCCATCACCTTGGCAAGCCGCACATGCGGCCCCCAGTTGGTCCGCTGCCAGTCGAGTACGATCCGGCTGCCGTTGACACGCACGCGGCTGTCCGGATGCGGCAGGTCTTCGCTCATCAGGTACCAGTCGACGGCATGATCGGCGACGATCTTCAGGCCCCATTCGGGCGCAAAAGGCACATTTGCCTTGAGGATCGGCGCCGTGACCCGGCCGAGCAGTTGCACATTGCCCAACGGCGGCCCGCCGTTGCCGTCGTTGAAGTAAAAGTCGTTCAGTCCCAGGGTCTTCTGGTAGACGGAGCGATTGCGGAAACGCGGGTCGATGGCGATCAGCGCCGTCGCATTGTGGTTCATGAAGTTGCGGCCGACCTGATCGGATCGGTTGGCCAAGCCATTGGCAAGCAGCATCGCCGCCGACTGCACCGCGCCCGCCGCCAGCACCACGAGGCGGGGCGCCAGCCGAATGGTCTCGCCGTCCTTCTCATAGTCGACCGCCTCGATCCGCCCGCCAGGACCGGTGACCAGCCGCGTCGCACGGGCACCGGTCAGCAGAGTGATACCCGGATCGCTCAGCGCCACCTTCAGGCCGCAGGTTTCCGCGTCCGACTTGCCGTCGTCCACATTTGGGAAGGCGTCCCAGGGCACCGCCGCGTGCTTCAGCCAGCGCTCGATGTCCATGCCCAGCGGCAAGGTGAACGGCTTGAGCCCGGCCCCCGCCATCCGCTCCCGCACCTCGGCGATCGACGGTTCGTCCGGCACGGGACCATGGGCATAATCCGACGAGCGCGGCGGCTCCGTCGGATCGAGCTCAGCCTCGCCGCGTACCTCGTAGAGACGCTCGGCCGCCCCATACCAAGGCTCAAGATCGGCATAGGAAATCGGCCAGGCAGGCGACAGGCCCTCCGCATGTTCCAGAGCGGAAAAATCCGCCTCGCGATAGCGGATCAGCACCGCGCCATAGAACTTGGTATTGCCGCCCACATAGGCGTAATTGCCGGGGTTGAAGGGGCGACCGGCCCCGTCGTCCCAGGTCTCACGGGGACGGAAGTACCCGCGCTGGAAGATCGCCCGGGCATCGGCATTTTCAGGCGCGGCCTTCAGATGCTCGCCCCGCTCCAGGATGACGACGCGCAAGCCGCGCCCGGCCAGGCCGGCGGCGAAGGTCGCCCCGCCCATGCCGGATCCGATCACCACGATGTCGGGCGAGCGATCCATCATCAGCCTCGCGGAGCCCACCAGCCGGTGCGCGGCCCGCGATGCATCTGCACCGTCTTGGTCTCGGTGTAATCCTCAACCGCGCCTTTGCCGAGTTCGCGACCGAGGCCGCTTTGCTTGTAGCCACCGAAGGGAAGCTCGGGATAGCCATCCATGAAAGTGTTGATCCAGACGGTGCCGGCACGGGCCGCACGGGTCACGCCAATGGCCCGATCCAAATTACTTGTCCACACCCCCGCCGACAGGCCGTAGTCTGTGGCGTTGAGAAGCGAGACCGCCTCGGCTTCGCTCGAGAAGGAAAGGACAGAGAGCACCGGACCGAAAACCTCCTCGCGCGCGATCGCCATCTCCGGCTTCACGTTGCGAACGACGGTCGGGTTGAGATACTGACTGGAATTGGCAGCAGGAATGCGGCCATCGAGAGCAAGCGCAGCACCCTCATCGGCAGCTGCGCCGATGGCACCGGTGATCTTGGCGTGATGATCGGCAGAGATGATGGCGCCCACCTTGGTATCGGGATCGAGCGGATCGCCCACCTTCACGCGGGCAGCGAGCTCCCGATAGGCAGCCAGGAAGTCGGCCTCGATGTCCTTGTGGATGATCAGCCGGCTGCCGGCGTTGCAGCATTCGCCCGCGTTGAACAGGGAACCGAACACGGCAGCGTCGACGGCCGCTTCGAGATCGGCATCGGGGAACACCACCTGGGCATTCTTGCCGCCCAGTTCCATCGCCACCTTCTTGAGCGACTGCGACGCCGTGGCCATGGTGGCCTTGCCCACGCGGGTCGAGCCTGTGAAGGAGACCATGTCGACGCCGGGATGGCTGACCATGGGCGCCCCCACGTCCGGGCCGGTACCCATGAGTATGTTGACCACGCCGGCAGGGAAGCCCGCCTGCATCAGGATCTCTCCGAGCACCACCGTCGATGCCGACGTCATCTCGGACGGCTTCACGACCGCGGTACATCCGGCAGCCAGCGCGAAAGGCAGCTTCTGCGCGATGATCAGGAAGGGGAAGTTCCAGGGGGTGATCAGCGACACCACGCCGATCGGCTCGCGCAGCACCAGCCCCAGCATGTCGTCGCCGAGGTTGGCATAGCTCTCGCCGTGCAGCGTCCTGGCCAGCGCCGCGGCATAGCGCCAGATGTCGGCGGCACCGGCCACCTCGCCCTGCGCCTGGCTGATGGGCTTGCCGGACTCGATGGCGTCCAGCCGGGCAATCTCGTCCCGCCGGCTGTCGATCAGGTCGGCGGCCTTGAGAAGCAGAGCGGCGCGGTCGCCGGCCTTCATGCGCGCCCAGGCTCCCGCCTCGAAGGCCCGGCGCGCGGCGGCCACTGCCAGCTCCACATCAGCGGCGGTCCCGAAGGCATAGCGGCTGACTTCGACGCCATGGCCCGGCGAAACGCGACCGCCCGCCTTACCCTCGACGCCATCGACGAAGCGTCCGTCGATCAACATCCGGTAAGTGGTTGGCCCGGCGGCGGCTTCCTTCAGTCTGCTGAGATCGACATGCACGGTCATCACCTGATCCTCCAAGACCGGACCCTGACTCTCCGCATCAGGATAACGGACATGTTCCAGACTCTTTGTCTCAAGCTCAGCGCGGCTGCCGAAGCAGATTCAAAACAGCAAGTGCCTGAATCCACATGAGAGAGAAGAGAGTTTTATTTTTGATATCAGTTACTTAGTAGACAGACCGGAATCAGCCACACAGGCAGTTGAATCCGGATTTTCACGCCCCGAACCAAAGCTGCACCAGGCTTCACCAAAGGCTTCAACCGAGCGTGAGACCCATGACTTCGTCCCGGAACAGCACCGCAGGCATCTCCCTGAGATCGTCGGCGACCTGCAAGGCGTAGGCGGATTGGCCGAGAATGTCGCGCTCGAGATCGATCCCCGGTGCGATCTCGGTGACCGTCACCCCCTCCGGCTTCAACTTCATCACGCAGCGTTCGGTCACATAGGTGACGTCCTGCCCCTGTGCGGTACCCCGGCGACCGGAGAAGGACACATGATCGACCTCCTCCACCATCTTCAGCACCTTGCCTTCCTTCTCGATCACCACCTTGCCGTCGCGCACGGCAATCTTGGCCCCGGCATTGAAGAAGCCGGAAAAGACGATCTTGCGCGCCCGTGCGGTGATGTCGACAAAGCCGCCCGCCCCCGCCGTCACATGCGGACGCACGGCGAGCTTCGACACATTCACAGAACCATATTTGTCGATCTGCAGGAAGGACAGCAGCGAGCAGTCGAAGCCACCACCCTGGAAATAGTTGAACATGTAAGGGCTTGGCAGGAAGCTCTCAGCATTCGATGCGCAGCCGAACTGGAAATCGAGAAGCGGAACGCCGCCGACGGCGCCCTGCTCGATCACCCAGGTCACCGCGCCATGCAGCCCCTCTTCCAGAAGGATGCGCGGCACATTGGCCGAGATGCCGAAGCCGATGTTGCAGGCCATGCCGTCCTTGAGTTCCATGGCAACGCGCCGGGCGATAACCTTGGAAATGTCGAAAGCTGGCACCTCGAAGCTCGACAACGGCCGGAAGATCTCGCCGGAAATCGCCGGCTCATAGACGGTCTGCGTCGTCTGCTTCTGGTCCGGCGCCACCACTACATAGTCGACGAGGATGCCCGGCACATGCACCTGCTGCGGTTTGAACGACCCCGCCTTCGCCAGCCGCTTCACCTGCGCGATGACGATGCCGCCATTGTTGCGCGCCGCCAGTGCCTGGTCGAGTGGGCCGAGATAGGCGCCTTCGTGTTCATAGGTGAGATTGCCGCGCTCGTCGGCGGTGGTGGCGCGGATGATCGCCACCTGCGGCGCAATGGCCTTGAAGTAGAGCCACTCCTCACCGTCGAATTGCCGCGCCTCGACAATGGGTTGCGCCGCCGCCTTCGCATTCATGGCGCAGCCCTGCCGACGCGGATCGACGAAGGTATCGAGGCCCACCTTGGTGAGCACGCCAGGCCGCTTGGCGGCGGCTTCGCGCGTCATGTCGAACATGATGCCGGAGGGCACATTATAGGCGGCGACGCGGTCGTCGCCGATCATCTTCCAGATCTCCGGCGGCTCTGCCGAGGACGGCCCGGACGGATAGGAGCCGGCCAGAACGGTATCCAGCAAACCGTCGCGGGCGATATGATCGATACCCCGCACACCCCACATGTCGCCGGCGGCGATCGGGTGCAATGTGGTGAGACCACGGGGATGCCCCTCCGCCTCGAAGCGGGCACCAATGGCCGCAAGCACGGCATCGGGACAGCCCAGCGCCGACGACGAGGACACGGTGACCACCGCCCGATCCTGGATAAGTTTCGCCACCTCGGCAGCGGAGACCACACCACGCATGAAGATCGACCCAAGCTGAATCTGAGGATGAATTTGGAACGTTCCAGAACGATAATCGCGACTTCAGACGCCGTCAAGTCACCATCAGACAGCCAGTTGAATCAGATTCACAACATCAAAGGTCGGAATCCAATTTTCAGGATATACGCCTAATTCATTGTTTTATCATAATTTTATGGGTCATCAGACCCCGTTCAAGCGCTTCCACCCCACTTTCCAGACGATCTCATCGTCTTCCAGCAGATTGACAAATTTGGAACGATCCAACATCTTCACGCAAATTCCCGTAGATGGAGACGCCCATGCCGGCCACCATCCGCCTTCCAGATTCAGGCGGTCGCCTCGCAGACTTCACCCTGCCGAAGCCGTCTGCCTTCCCTGCCACCTGTGCCCCCAGTCGCAGCCGCATCGCCTATGCGGCGGCACATGTGGTGGCCGATCCCCTGCGCACCGTCGACCCGTGGCAGACAACCGCGATCAACTGGGACGCCACCATGGCCTTCCGCCATCACCTCTGGGGTCTCGGCTTCCGGATCGCCGAAGCCATGGACACCGCCCAGCGCGGCATGGGCTTCGACTGGGCGGGAGCCAAGGAGCTGATCACCCGGTCCATCGCAGAAGCTCGCACCGTTCCGGGTGCCGACCTCGCCTCGGGAGCCGGCACGGACCACCTAGCCCCCGCCGACGCCAAGACGCTCGCCGACGTCATCGCCGCCTATGAGGAACAGGTCGGATTCATCGAGGGGCTTGGGGGACGGGCCATCGTCATGGCCAGCCGGGCGCTGGCCAAACTCGGGCGCGGGCCGGACGACTATCTGCGCGTCTACGACCGGATCCTCGACCAATGCCGGGGACCGGTGGTGCTGCACTGGCTCGGCGACATGTTCGATCCGGCACTCGCCGGCTATTGGGGATCAAGCGATTTTTCCGAGCAACTTGAGACGGTTGTCTGGCTGATCCAGCGCCACCGTGAGAAGGTGGAAGGCATCAAGATCTCGCTGCTCGACGCCGACAAGGAAGTGGCGCTGCGCGATCGTCTGCCCGAGGGCGTGCGCATGTATACCGGCGACGACTTCAACTACGCCGACCTGATCGCCGGCGATGACCGGCGGCACAGCCACGCGCTGCTCGGCATCTTCGACGCCATCGCCCCGGCGGCCGCTGCGGCGCTGGCCGCCCTGGACCATGGCGACGAAGCGACCTTCCACGCCATCCTCGCCCCCACCGTGCCGCTCTCCCGGCGCATCTTCGAGGCGCCGACCCGCTACTACAAATCCGGAGTGATCTTCATGGCTTGGCTCAACGGCCACCAGGATCACTTCACCATGATCGGCGGCCAGCAGTCGGCCCGTTCGATCCTGCACTATGCGGACATCTTCCGCCTCGCCGCTGGCGCCGGCCTGATCGTCGACCCCGAGCAAGCCGCCGCCCGCATGAGCGCGCTACTGACACTGAATGGCATCAGCCAGGCCTGATTTTGGTGTGACAAGGGCGGCGCCAATGTCGCCCTTTCGTCGCTTCAGCCTCGATGAAGTCGCCCTTCAATGTCGCGCTTGTGTCGCCTGAGGCGTGATCAGCTCCTTGTCGGGCAACAGCGGGGATAACCGACGGCCACGACCGGCGGCAAACTCCACTCAGCCCTCGCCCGCCGGCACCGGCGGCGCATGTCCGCGCAGAGGCTTTTCCTCCATGCGCAGCAGCAGTGCCAGCGACACCAGTTGCGACAGGGCCGCTGCGAAGAACAGCCAGCGGAAGGCTTCCACCGTCTGCAGCCGGGCGGCGTCGACAAGCGCGCCATGCGCCTCGCCGATGTGCGAGGAGACGCCGGCCGTGCCGAGGATGGCGCCGAGCACGGCAATGCCGATCACCGAGCCCAGCGAGCGCAGGAAGCCGAGCGTCGCGGTGGCCACGCCGAGGTCGCGCGGTTCGGCCGCATTCTGCACCGACACCATGACCACCGGGAACAGCGTGCCGAGGCCGAAGCCGGCGGCCGCGACGATCGCCTCGATCACCAGGAAGGGCACCGTATCGGCCAGCACGCCGAGCAGCGCCAGCGACACCGAGGCAATGAAGCTGCCGAGCACGGCTATCCGCTTGTAGTGGGCCGAGCGGCGCATGTGCCGGCCGGAGACGTTGGCACCCGCAACCGTGCCGCCCATCAGCGCCACCAGCGCCAGACCGGACGCCGCCGCCCCCAGCCCCTCGACCAGTTCAAGATAGACGGGGAAGAACACCGACAGGCCGACGAAGCCGGCCATGGAGAAGAAGATGGCCGAGCAGGCCTGCGCCACCACCGGATTGGCCAGCACACGCGGCGGCAGCAACGGCTCCTCGGGCTGCAGCTGGTACCAGCCGAAGAAGCCGAACAGGAAGAGTGACAGCCAGATCAGCACGATGATGACGAGCGAGTTCCACGGATAGACCGTGCCACCCCAGGTGAGCGCCAGGAGCAGCAGCACCGTGGCCACCATCACCATCAGCGCGCCGAGCACGTCGAGCTTGTGCGGCCGCCGCACGTCGGGCAGCTTCTGCAGGGCCCGCGAGCTCATGAGATAGCCGACCAATCCGATCGGCAGGTTGATCCAGAAGATCATCGACCAGTGCACATGCTGCGCCAGCACCCCGCCGAGCACCGGCCCGGCCAGGCTGGACACCGCCCACAGAGTCGAGATGTAGATCATGTAGCGCGCCCGCTCGCGCGGCGGCGCCACGTCGCCGATGATGGTCTGCACCACCGCCATCAGCCCGCCGCCGCCGATCCCCTGGATCGCCCGCCCGCCGATCAGCACGGCCATGGACGGCGCCAGCGCACAGACCACCGACCCCACAAGGAAGATGCCGATCGAGGCATAGAGCACCGGCCGCCGCCCCTTGAGATCGGCCAGCTTGCCGAACAGCGGCGTCACCGCCGTCGAGGTGAGAAAATAGGCCGACACGATCCAGCTCAGCCACAACCCGCCCCCCAGCGCCGCCCCGATGGTGGGCATGGCCGGCGTGACAATGGTCTGGTCCAGCGCCGCCAGGAACATGGCGATCAACACACCAATGACAATGCGCACCCGATCGGGCTCGGTCAGCGCGGCAGACGGGGGAGGAGGAAGAGACGACATGGCAAGACCTGTCCGGAAAACTGCGTGGAACAGGACATAGCGCAGGCGTGGGGATGTGGGAAGGGAGGGGAACTGGTAGGCAGGGAGTCATCGTCACACAACACCCCAACCGTTACCTCAGCTATCCCCGAGAAATAAATCAGAACAGCAGGCTTTCAAATTTGAGCGCCGCTCTGCTGGATATAAGAGGATTTGGCGTTGCCGCCAAAGATCTCAACGTCAATCGCTAGCAGCCTACAATAAATCATAGACTAACACCCAAATATGAGTTAGATTATGTATAGACTAAATTTTAAGCCACATATCAAATATAGTTCAAATATCAATTTTTTCTCGAATTACAAAATAGATAAAAATATGTAAAAGATAAATATTTTCAAGATCGAGCATCAGTTTATTTATATTAAACTATACAAAATCACTAAGAACATAAAGTGAGTGAATACATATTCAAAACAAGTTATACTAAATAAAATCCGCGAAAGACAATTCTCGTTCCTTTGTAAAGACCTTAAATTTTGCATTATACTCTCTCTTTGCTTTTTGCGCAGCAATTTGCGATGTCGTAGTAGCACTCGGAACTTTTGAGCATATTACCAAAAACCCAAGTCTATTACGAATAAACCCCTTCATCTTCTCGTTATTAGCAGTAGCGAATAATTGATCCCGTGCGTGCGCTATGTTTTTACCTTTTAGTTCGATTAAAATAGAAACTTCTTCATTTGATATGAAGAAATCAGACCTTATGCCCTCTGTAATAATACATCCATCTATTCTCCCCTTTGTACACAAGGATCTATCCTCATTGTTAAATATTACCTTTCTGCCGTTTTCTTCGAACCTAATTCGACTTACATTTGTTAATTCAACGCAATTTTTCATTTATCTCACCCTTCAATATCTAAAAGTTTTGAGAAATCTTCGGATATAACATCCGAAATATAGTCCAAAAACCTTGCATCTATGAGCCCCTCCTCTTCGTCAATAATGGAATTTACCTTTCCATTTGAAATACTAAACACAGATATCTCCTCAGTTGTGACCCAAGATTCTTTCGGAATCACGTCTCCTATCTCTTTTATCCGTCGCCTTCTTTTACCGAGCTGCCCCGCTTTAAGTAAAACATTTAGGCGCGACATTATATATGGACTATGTGTCGTGAGAATAAGGCGTCTCTGAGCACCTGCACTTGCTCCAATAACGCGCGCAATTAACATATCAAGCAGCAGAGCTTGAGAAGACGGGAAAAGGTGAGCCTCTGGCTCCTCTATATATATAGTTGACTTCTCCGGTGCGCTATTTTTATTCATCCTTGACGATCTAAGCGCATCTACGGTCATCAGGTTGTCAAGAAAATACCAAATAGGCAGCATCTCTTGCTGTCCGCTCGAGAGAGATGCAAACGGAACCTTCCTTCCATCGGCCATTTCAATATATTCTGCATCCCTTTTATTTTGAATTGTGCCGTTAAACAGACCGAGCATAGCGGACTTTCTGGCTTCGGCTAGGTCCTTTATCCCGGCCGCCCCAAAGTATGTATTGGCATGGTCACGCCAGCCCGCAAAAAGCCGCGCAAACTTCATGGTTGCAGGGTCGAGACTACCGGCATGCTCGATTCCAGCCACTAACCTGCCAATACTAGTGAAAAAGGCTCGACCAGCAGGGATAAAGGTCTGGTTGAAGCCAGCGTATCCATCCACCCGACGCTCCAAATCCCGCTCGATCTTGCTTCGAACACGTAGGGCGAACTCCCACTCGTAAGGTGCCCCCCCCAGTTCCGCCGATTTGAGACCAGTCGCCTGCATGCGAGCATCGTGGAAAGACTCACTTGAGCTGTCGTAGAATTCTTTAACCCAGGCGCTCAGCGTAATTCCAACTTCATCCGAAAGCTTTCCTGTCTTTATTCTTCTCATCACTCTACAGTTGAAGTCTCCATCCATATAGTTGATTAGTAGCTTTTTGCTACCCCACGCTTGAGGCGGGAACCAAGAGCAGAATGATTTTTCCAATGATTTTATGAACTCGTTATAATTCACCTCATCTTCCGTAGAAGATAGTATATTTCTAAGAATATCTGAAAAGAAATATAGTAATTTCGTAATAACACTCTTCCCAGAGCCTTGTGGGCCGATAAACACCGTAAGCCTATTTATTTCAAAATCGGCTTGCTCAATGCATGAAAAATCTTTAACACTCAAGAATTGCATGGCCGTGTATATCCATAATCTGAGTTAGGCAGTCAGTTCTCTTCTTTGAGTCTTCAGGCAGTTACTATATATAGAAATTGTGGATTTATTTGTCCAGTTGCGCATGTTTCTCTTTACCAGACAATTTGCGGCTTGGTCATGTCACAGATTTTTACACGTATAAGATACATTTGTTGTGGATAGTTGATTGACTGGATGCGAGACACGGCATTTTTTGAACTCCGCTGGCTGGCCAGCTTCGTCTGGAACTTACCACGGTCCGCACCTGCGCTGAGTTCTCCCCCATGACGGCTGCTCGTATCTACCATTTCCCATCCTATGCTCCTACCTCACCAATGGCTCCCCTCCTAAAAAACAAGAAAATAGAAGCTCCATAATTTTTCCTTACCCTTCGCATCCTTGGCTAGCCCGTGAAAATCGGGCACTCGACCGGTGTCGGCCGAGCTCCTACGACTTCCTGTGAATGGAACAACGTTCCAGCCAGTCCTGAGGCAAGACATTCACGGCGGCATCTACCGGCAACTCATAGAATGCCATCCTCCCATAACTCCAACCATAGGGCTTGCAGTCCTTCAATGCGGCCGCATGGAGAGCGAACTGGAAGTCGGCCGGTGCATGCAGGAGCGACGAGACGAAGGCATAGGGGACATAGACATCCGGCTGGAACTCAGCGACGGCAATCGCCCTAAGATGGGCGGCGTAGAGGCCGACCGACGTCACCGACAGACACATCCAGAAGGCAACAAACCACGGCAGCCAATTGCGGCCCAAGCCCAAAAGACGACGGATCGTCAGACACCCTACGGCAGCACCCGCCGCACTGGCGACGACGAGCATTTCCCAATGAGGTGCGCCGAGATGGCTGCGATACAGCGTCAGCAACGCGATCGGCATCAGCGGACCGCCGCAAAACAGGAGGGAAAGGATCAGATAGACGAGGGCAGAGGAAACCAAGGATCGCCACATGACTGCTAGCCGATGAAAAAGTCGCCACCTAAGAAATATACGCCATCAAGACTATCATCTTGAATGGCGTCCCAAGCTCACTCCATTCCCTCAAATGGATCAACCACCTTCAGCCCGAACACTTCGAAATGTCTGACATTGCGGGTCAGCAATGTGAGGCCATGCACAGACGCAGTTGCGGCGATTGCTGTGTCGGCAAAGCCGGGGGAACGGCCGGCGGCGCGGGCCAGATCGTGGAACTCGCCAGCGTGACGCGCTTCCCTCAGCCCAAAGGCAAGAATGCGATCGCCGTAGAGATGTTCAACGGTGCGCCACCAGTCGTCGAGACGGCGAGCTTTCGTTGTTGCGCCGTCGCGGCGCGCTTTGGCGATGCCGGCGACAACCTCGGCGGCGGTGACCGACGACAGAAAAAGCACTTCGCTGTGTTGATCCAGCCAGTCGGAGAGATCCGGTCGGGGCTTGGGAGCGACGAGATCCGAGAGAACGTTGGTGTCGACGAGATACATCTCAAGTCTCAAATTCACGGAAAGACGCAGCATCCCGCTCCGGCAAGTCGCCGGGCTCAAGACCCGACGAGGCGAGCAGACGCCCAAAAGACGGCACGGCAGAAAGACGCTGCCAATCTTCCCAGGACAGCAGCACCGCCTCCCGGCGCCCGTGACGGGTGATGATCGCAGGCTCGCCCGCCACGGCCTGATCGACCATCGCCGACAGGCTGGCCTTGGCATCCCGCAGTTGAACTTCGCGCATGACAGACTCCAGCTGTGACTACAGTAGTCATCTTTAGCGCTGGACTTGTGCACGTTCAAGCGAGGACGAGCGACAGACTAATGAGGGCGCCGGCCTTTGCTGTGGCGCCCCTGATGCCGGTGACTGGATAACGCATCATCTGAAGGCACATTCGGTAAAGAAGCCATACAGTGCACAAATGCTATTCGCTATAGATTAAATATAGATAAAAAATGACATAATACGATAAAAGATATTTTCCGATACACAAAATCTATGATTTTCCTCTTCCAAGATATTGAAAAATTACGCTTAGCAAGAAGAAGAATATGCCCGAGAACATCAAACTATACAAATAGAAATGCTCATCAGATGTTAGATACACAATAATACCATGGTTACTCAACGGATACGTCCGACCACCGTCAGGATCCGGCATTCTAGCCCCATGATCAATGAAATAATTCCAGACATAACTAAAGTATAACAAAAAGCACAAAGCCAAAATTCCAGATATAGTCTTAAGAATATTCAATATATTCTTAAACATGATATTTCACCTTATACTCTGGTGGTGCGCTTCCTATTTCACAATGGCCTTACCCAAGTGTATGTATTACCAGCAAATCCAGAAAAGGGAGTGCTCATTCCCCCACCGATATATATCAGCCTTGCGAAGAGCCGGCACCGCCGGCGTTTCCTGCAACCTTTTGCACAGGATACAACGGGGCGATCCGGTTTTCCGTCTCAGGAAGGTGACGGTTACCCCTTCGGGGAAACAGTCACCGGCCTTCGTCTCAACCGCCTTAGCCCATGGGAACTTGCCGCATGCGGAGACCGGCGAACAGCCCCTACCCGCCGTAGCTCAGCTCCATGATCTTGGCCTTCACCCGATCGATCTCGTCATGCGGCAGCACCGGCGGGGTGCCGATCTGCAGGCAGCCGTGGTATTGGCGGGCGAGGGTTTCCACCTCTTCGGCGATCGTGATGGCGCGGCGGATGTTTTCGCCGATGGCGATCAGGCCGTGGTGGCGGAGCAGGCAGGCCTTGCGGCCTTCGAGGGCTTTCAGCGCCATCTTCGACAGCTCCTCGGTGCCGAAGGTGGCATAGTCGGAGACGCGGATGCGGTCGCCGCCGGTCAGCGCGATCATGTAGTGGATGGCCGGGATCTCCATCCCCATGATGGCGAGGATGGTGGCATAGGTGGAATGGGCGTGCACCACGGCATTCTGCTCGGGCCGCGCCTGCAGGATGTCGCGGTGGAAGCGCCATTCGCTCGACGGCTTGCGCTTGCCTTCGGCGCGGCCGTCCATATGCAGGAAGACGATGTCCTCGGGCTGCATCACGTCGTAATCGAGGGAGGTGGGCGTGATCAGCAGGCCATCGCGCCAGCGCAGCGACACATTGCCGGTGGAGCCCTCGTTGAAGCGCTTGGCGGAAAGATCGCGACAGGCGGCGATGATCTCGCGGCGGGCTTCGAGTTCTTCGGGAGCAATCTGCATGGTCGGGCCTCCTCGGCTGGCGGAACCCGTGAGAGGCGCCGTCGTCTGCGGCAATGCTGACAAAGGCGCGGCGGATTTTGAATGCGCTAGGTCAAGGGGTATGGCTTGCGCGCGTGAAAATCATGCCGAGCCCCCTTTCGAAATCGAGAATGAGTGCGATAGGCTGCGGACAACGCGACCGCCGCGACAGGGGAGCCGCCGGCGCCGGAGGAGTTCAGCCTTGACCATCGACCTGACAAACTGGCGCCAGTTCCCGCACAGCCGCTGGGCCTTTTCCAACATCGACCAGCTGCTGCCGGTGGCGACGATCGAACGCGGCCCGTCCGTGAGCCGGCTGGAGCGTGGTGCCGCGCTGGACATCGCCAGCGTGACGCTCGAAGGCCACGGCAACATCTCCGCCGCCGAGGCGCTGGACAGGACGAATGCCGACGCGCTCCTGGTGATGCGCAACGGCTTCATCATTGCCGAGCATTACTGGAACGACTGCACCGACATCTCGCGCCATCTGGTGTTCTCGGTGTCGAAGTCCATCACCTCGGCGCTCGCCGGCATCCTGGTGGGACGCGACCTCCTGTCGCCCACCGACCGCGTCTCGCTGTTCGTGCCGGAAGTGGCCGGCAGCGCCTATGCCGACTGCACGGTCCGCCACCTGCTCGACATGACCGTCGACATCACCTTCGAGGAAGACTATCTCGACCCCAACGGCGACATCGCCCGCTATCGCGCCGCTGTCGGCTGGGATCTGCCCAAGGTGGTGGAGAGCGACGACGGCCTGCGCGACTATCTCTGCCGCCTGCGCCGCAACGACGGCCAGCATGGCGACCGCTTCCACTATGTCTCGCCCAACACCGACATGCTCGGCTGGGTGCTGGAGCGGGCGACCATGGATCAATATGCCGACCTGCTGTCGCGCCATATCTGGCAGCCGATCGGCGCCGAGGCCGACGCCTTCGTCGCCACCGACCCTTACGGCGTGCAGCGCCCGGCCGGCGGCGTCTGCGCCAGCTTGCGCGACCTCGGCCGCTTCGGCGAGATGATGCGCCGCCGCGGCCGCGTCGGCGACCGCCAGGTTGTGCCGGCCGGCTGGATCGACGACATCGTCCAGAATGGCGACCGGCAGGCCTGGGCCAGGGGCGAGTTCTTCGACGGCCTGCCCAAGGGCTGCTACCGGTCGAAATGGTATGTGACGGGCGAAGTGCCAGGCGCCTATTGCGCCATCGGCATCCACGGCCAGTGGATCTACATCGATCCGGCAGCCGGCACGGTGATCGTCAAGCTGTCGTCGCAGCCGATCCCTTCCGACGCCGACGTGGACCGCATGGAGCTCGACATCTTCCGCTCGCTGGCGGCGGCGCGCTGAGGCGATCGCCGCAGCCTGTCCGCGACAGAAGCAGACGCATCCGTGCATTGAGGCGAGGCCGGTTTCTCATGTGCATCCGTGCCGTGGGAAATCGGCACGCGGGATGCCCCGCGGCCGTCTCAAGGCTGCCAGGTCTCAGCCCTTCACCTTGTAGGTGATCACGTCCGACGAGGTGCCGTCGTACCAGTCGATCTGCACCGACACGCGCTTGGTGCCCTTGGGAATGTTGAAATAGGGCTCGAAGTCCTCGGGAATGGCGTTGGGATCGTCCGTGTTGCAGTCGGGCAGCGGGATCGCCTCGGTGGGATCTTCGCCATCGAGGCCGTAGTAGACATTCTCGATGGCGCAATTGTAGCTCGCCAGCGTGGTGGAATAGACCAGCAGCTTGCCGCCCGAATTCTTGGTCTCGATCCAGGCATTGCGCAGCTGTTCCAGCGTCTTCTTCTGCTGGGCGTAGAGTTCGTCATCGGGCTTGAAGTCGATGTCGAACGGGCCGACGCTGATGCCGGCGGCATCACGATAGCTCACCTCGATCTGGCTCTCGGCAAAATCGCCGGGCAGCTCGATATTGCTGTTGGGCATCGGCTTGCCGGTCTGCGGATCCTTGGTATCGGAGAGGCCGAGATCGGTCATCTCGCCGGTGTCGGGATTGCGCCAGTAGATGGCCGTCGCCGGTTCCGGCGTCTGCACGGTGACCGTCCAGCCGGCATTGGAGCGCATGAAGGAGGCGGTCACCCCGTCGGTGCCGGCGTCGACGATCGCCTTGACGGCGGTCTGCTGGCCGCGCGCCGTGTCGATCCACTCGCCCAGCATAGACTGATCGAGGAAATGGCCGGTCAGCTTGCCGTCCGCTTCGTCCTGCAGGAAGCCGTCGAGCAATTCGAGCTGGCGCTGGCGCTCGCTATAGGTGGGCGCCCGGCCGAGACGGTCCTCACCATATTCCTGCGCCGCAAGATAGAGCGCCGGGCCATAGCCGGCATGGGCCTTGAGGAAGTCGCGCAGGCGGTTCGCCCGCTCGCGCCCGTCGAACTGCAGCGCATAGGCAAGCTCCAGCGCCGGCGACTTCAGCCGCCCGATCAGCGCCGACAGCACCTCGCGCGCGCCCGACTGCCCGTCCTGCACGCGCAACAGCGTGGCAAAGCGCAGATAGGGATCGATCACATCGAGATCGGCCTCGGCGACAGCGAGATAGGCCTTGCGTGCGCCGAGCGCATCGCCCTTGGCTTCCAGCTGGCGCGCATTCTGATAGGCCGTGCGCGCCGCATCGAGCTTGTCGGCGCCCGACAAGAGGTTCGGCGGCAGCGACAGCGAGGCATAGAGGCTCTGGTTGTCCTGCGGCTTGTCGGCGGGCGGCGCCGTGTTCGCGGGGACGTTGGTGGCCACCGGAACCTGTTGCGCCGGGGCAGTCGGCTCGGGATTGAGCACGATGTCGCCGACGATCTGGTCGTAATAGGCCGGCGTCTGCTCATGGCCCACCTGCAGGGCGAGCGAGCGAACGGCCAGCTGGGTCTCCTTGGCGAGCCGCACCAGCGTCAGGCCGGGCGTATCCAGCGTCTTCAGGAGCACGCGGGTGAAGACCGAGTTGGTGGCCGGCTCCTCGTCCGACAGGCGATCGAGTGCCGTCTGCCCCACACCGGCCGAATAGAGCACGAAGACGCCCTGCGGCGCATCCATGCGCACGAGGCCGCGCTGGCCCGGCAGGCTGCGCTTGCCCTCCTGCTCGAAGGGATTGTCGCGGCAGGCGTCGATCACCAGGATGGCCGAGCCGACGCCGCGCCGCTGCAGCCGCTCGATGATGCGCGACATGGGGAAGGAGGCGTCGCGGATCAGTTCGGAATCGTCGGGGCCGGGCTCGGGCACGTCGGTGGGCAGGAGATAATTCTCGCCGTCGATGGCAAAGCCGTGGCCGGAATAGAAGAACAGCGCCGTATCGCCCGGCTCGAGCGAGGCTTCGAAGCGCGACATGGCCTTGCTCATCTGCGGCCGATTCTGGTCGACCGCGCGGAACACCTTGAAGCCCAGCCGCTCGAGCTCGTCGCCCATGGACTGGGCGTCGCCCACCGCCTTCATCAGCTTGGGCACTTCCTCGTAATCATTGTTGCCGATGACCAGCGCCACCGACTTCGCTTCGGCGGCAACAGGCAAGACGACAAACACAAAGACAGCCAGCCAACGCAGCAGCATCTGAAAATGCCCTAGAGAAAATATGAGCCTACCCCGCACTTACGGGATCATTTGAGGCCATGTTTAGCGGATATTGGCAAGGAGAGCGAGAGCAAGGCTTGGGCAGACGCAGGCCCAAGCCGATCGTCCATGGCCGACCAACCCACTGAAGCGCAAATCCTTCTGCCGGGAGCGAGCCAGCAGGACCGCCCTGCCCTGCCGAAAGGCGCAAATTCTGTCGCCGCCACCAACCGGACCGGCGCAGACAGGCGGCTAGCTATCCTTCCTCTCACATTCCCCAAAAAGCCGCCTTCGAAAAAATCCCGCAATTCCGCCATATTTTCAAAGACCTGCGAGATTTTTCACAAAAATTCCAAAAGGGGCTTGCGCAGCTCCCGCCCCGTGGTTATAAGCCCGCCATCCCAAGCGGACGGCGCCACTGCCGAACGCTGTGAGGGGCGCGTAGCTCAGTCGGTAGAGCAGCTGACTCTTAATCAGCGGGTCACAGGTTCGATCCCTGTCGCGCCCACCACTTCTCTAAATAAAATCAACGATTTAGATATTTGCACACCTCATGTTTATGAGGTGTTTGAGGCGGCAGTGCCTCACATGATGCGTGCGTTGTCGGCTCGCAGCCTGAGGCCGAGCCTCTCGCAACTCCCCTCGTGATGCCTCATCCCCACGCCCCGCCTCCAGCGGCGGCATCGACATCACCTGGGCCATTTCCAATCTACTTTGCTGCTGTAGGCATTTTCCTTGAATGGCTGTAAATGCTCACGCACGACCCCAACCAACAGCCGAGGCAAAAGTAAAATTAGTTAAAAATTCGTTAAATATTTTGCATTCGATATTGAAAGTTTCAAAAATGAGAATAAAATTTGTATTTATATTATGAGTAAGCAGATCAAAAATAAAGAATGACAGAATGCACCCACGTATTGAGTGCAAATGAACTTGCCTGCTTCGTATAATTACATATATGGGAGGCTATCTTGTCAAATGGAACGATAGTCAGATTGGCGATGTTGGCCGCGATCCTGATCGCGCCCTTCCCGGCTGCTGCCGCTCAGCAGCCCGCTGCAACAGCGACGGTGACGATCAAGACCTATTACGACGCCGTATCGGACCCTGCGGGGGCAGGTCTGCAGATTCTGGTCGATGACAAGGCGGTAGGCGTCACCAACGCCAGTGGGCAGCGGAAGGTGACAGTTCCCGTCGGGGAGCACCGCTTCTCGGTGTTCGACCCCAGTCTGGCAGGCGCCAGCAAGACCACGACAATCAAGGCCGGCAGTACATCATTGCCCTTGATGATGACAGGCGAGGGTCTGGATGATGTCATCAAGGTCAAGCTGGTTCCCAAGTTCGGAATGGTCCTGTCGTCCACGGCCAGCACCTTTCCGGTGACTTTCCTGGATCGGGCCAACAAGAAGATCCCGCTGGCTGCGGTTCGCGCCGCGATGCTGACACAGGTCAACCTCGGAACGACGCTCGACATCACCGATCGGCTGACGACCAATGCCGCCGGGGACATAAAGCTTGTGTCCGGAGCGTCGATTGGCGACGTGCAGGCGATGGACGGCGTGCAGACCCTGGAAATTTGGGCCGACTCGCCGAAAGGATATGGCGTTTGGGGCAAGACCGACTTCGTTGTCGGGCGCTATGCCGTGACCGGCAAGCTGAAGGCGCCTCCCTCCATGGCGTCGCTGCCGGTCGGGTCCCTGACGGTCAAGGTGTCGCTGCTCGGCACCAGTTTCAGCCGCTCTGTGAAGGCAAACGCCTCCGGCAGCTTCAGCTTTGCGGATGTACCCAAGGGAAACATCAAGTTCGAAGCGTCCACCAAGCTGAACGGCAAGGCCTATTCGCTGGCCGGGTCGGTGTTCGTGGACGGCACAACCAATGTCAACGCCTTCCTGCTGGGCTCCGCTGACGTGTTGAATGGCGTGCCCTCGATCGTCGTTCTGTCCCAGGCGGTCGCCAAGCAAGAGGTGGCGGCGTCCGTTGCTGCAGACCGCGTTGCCCGCAATGCCGGCCTCCGCAACCGTGCTCCGACCTTGCAGTCGGACACGGCCGGCCCGTCGGCTATCGCTCCCGTCACGATCTCGGCCACCGCAGCCGCTCAGGATATGCCGCAGACAGCGTCTGAAGATCTCGTGATCCCCAAGGGAACCAAGAAGGTCCGCCTCGTCTACGAGGTTCACTCCTTCGAGTATCCCTACTACGTACTTCAGAACTCGATCTTCAATGATGTCTGGTCTTTGAAGATCGTGACCTCGACCAAGGTGCTCTTTGACATCACCAACAACGTCAATGCACAGGTCAGCGTCCCGCCGATCTGGCAAAGCGACGGTTCCACAGGTGAAATCGTCGAAGTGCTGGACGTGTCTGCGCTGACAAAGACCGGTGCCGTGACGCTTGCCTTGTTTGGTTCGACCACAAACATCGGCGATTCTCTTCTGGCGACTTCGTTCACCGCTTCGCTCGGGCCGATCGACTCCGACTTTTCAGTCAGCTACGTGGGCGTGACGAGCGCCACCAGTGGCCCGAAGGATGTCGTTTCGATCCCGCGCCCGACCAAGAAGAACGCGTTCGAAAAGCTGGCGGTATTCGACATTGATTCACCGGCCGCCGCCAAGACGTCGGATATCACGAACGTCAAGGTGCAACTGTTGCTTGGCGCATCCGCCACTTCCGGAACTGAGATCTATTCCGGCGCGGTCAAGAAGATCTCCGACAGGCGCTTTGCTGTACCGGTCACCTTCACGCGTTCGGAAGCCTCTACGGTTGGCTCAACTCCGCCGGCCTATGGACGCGTGGGCTATCTGGTCAATGTCACGGCGAAGATTGCCAGTGTGACGACGACCACCACATCCCAACCGGCGCTGGATCTGCCGCTGTGGCGCATGCCGGACGCGATCCCTCGTTTTGGCTGGCGCGAGGCCGGGGGAGATAGTTGGCTTGCCAGGGGGACCTACACCTGGCTGGAGACCAACGCATCTGCCATCACGCGTGTGGATGACATCTCGGGCGAACATGGCAGCAACCTCGGGCATGTCACGCACCAGCGCGGGACGGATATCGATATCTTCCAGTTCTACAGCCTGAACTCGAGCCGCGGCCTGAGCAACTACATTGCCCTGGAAGCCGCTGCCCGCAAGGCCGTGACGGGCACTCCGTCCGAGGTGACGGCCGCCGTTGCCAAACTGACGACAGCAATCACCGCCGAGCGCACCGGCCTGACGACGCTGGCGTCCAACTGGTCGGTCACCCAGTTGTTCACCGGCATGGGCCGCAAGGTACCCAACGTGTTGCCGGCCGGCTGGCTGAAGGCCCTGATGACCACCGGAACCTTCACCGGGGCCAACACGGCACACACGGTCGTCACCATCGACAGTGGCGCAACGATAAGCTCCAAGGTGCATTTCAACGACAGCCACAACAGCCTTGACCATATCACGCTCAATGCGGCGTCAATGACCATGCCCTGACGGCCCATGCCGGAGCACAGCTGCCTGTGCGCATCGCCAGCACCTGCACATCCTCTTCGGTGCCCCTTCCAAGGGGCACCGTTGTCTTGTGCTCTTCTCCGCCTGCCCGGAGCCATGACTTGCCAACCGCCGATCGCCAACATGGTCCATGGCACATTCAGCCTTGGCCGCGTTCGCCCCCCCTGCCCTCCAGTGCGCAAAGGCCAGACTCAAGCCCCCTCACGTGCGGGGCGGGGCAGACGGGGATTGAGCGGCGCCGGTCCGCAGTGGCCAGGGGCGAGGCGTTCCGGCCGGGACCATAGGCGGCGGGCCTCTTCCGACAGCACAAGTCCGTGGCCCGATCGGTCGGGGGCGTAGGCGTAGCCGTTACGGATCTCGATGGGCTTCTCGACCAGGTGGTCGAAGTTCTGGAAGGAATATTCGAGCCACTCCACCTCGGGCAGTGCGACGGCCATGTGGACGCCGATCTCCAGGAAGGTGTTGCCGAGGCTGACGGGGACGCCGAGCTCGCTCGCCAGCCAGCCGATGCGCATGACGTCGGTGACCTGGCCGTGGACGTTGAGAATGTCGGTGCCATGGGCGTCCAGCAAGGCGCGCTTGCCTGGGAGATCGAGATACTCGCCGCTGTTGATCATCGTCCAGTTGATTGCCGCGCGCAGGCTGCGCAGACCCTCGAAGTCGCTGCGCAGGATGGGATCCTCGACCCAGAGAAGCTTGAAGCCGGCGTCGCGGATGGCGGTAAGCTTGACGATGGCCTCTTTCGGCGACCAGGCCTCGTTGGCGTCGATCATCACCTGCGAGCCGGCGGGTATGCAGCCCTGCAGCAGGTCCAGGCGGCGCAGGTCACGGTCAAAGTCCGGATGGCCGACCTTGATCTTGAAGGCGGTGTAGCCGAGTGAAGCGGCATGGGTGAACAGCGCGACATAGTCGTCGTCGCTCAGATGAAAATCGAGCCCGCTGGCATAGGCGCGCACGCGATC
The DNA here is from genome assembly GCF_021864535.1 of Oryzibacter oryziterrae. Lineage (GTDB taxonomy): Bacteria > Pseudomonadota > Alphaproteobacteria > Rhizobiales > Pleomorphomonadaceae > Pleomorphomonas > Pleomorphomonas oryziterrae. The sequence continues at coordinate 151,674 of NZ_JAKJIC010000003.1, read as the reverse complement.
GCGACGACTGCCGAGCAGGCGATGCAAGGGCAAGCCGACCTGCTTGGCAGCAAGATCCCACAACGCCACCTGCACCGCCTCGTGGAACGGCAGCGAGTAGGGGCGCTGGTTGCCGCCACGCGGCCGGCTGACCCGGTGCACGAGACCGATGGCCGGCTGGCCATCGAGTTGCGCCCAGACTTCGCGCGCAAAGACGGCGGTGATTTCGCGCTCGTCGGGCAACGGCTCGAACAGGGTCTGGACAAAGCCGAGCCCGACATGACCGTCGCCGGACATAAGTTCAAGGGCGGCAACATTCACCTCGTCGCTGCGCACCTGGCTGTCCCCCACGGTCCGGTCGCGCGCGAACTGGAAACGTGTGAGGCGGAAGCCGGCCAGGGACTGGCGGGAGCTATCGTCAGCGCTGGACATGGGCACGGTCTCCCTCGGCAGGGCTGGCAGACGGGGGACTGGTCAACGACGCGCCGCTGGCCAGGAAGAGATGCGCCCTGTGCAGATCGAAGGTCAGGCCGACCTCCTCGCCATGGCGGACGTCGATATCGCCTTGCAGGAGGGCCATGGCCGTCGCACCCGATGGCAGACGAACATGGAGGACGGTTTCGTCGCCGAGATGCTCGACGACCTCGACGGTCCCGGCAAGACGACCGTTGATCGGCGGACAGAGCGTGATCTGCTGCGGCCGAATGCCGAGAACGAGGTCGCGTTCGGCAATCGGACCGCCGGCAAACGGCAGGGCAAGTTCGCGGACATCCAGCGAACCGATGCGGACTTCACCGGCCGCGCTGGACTTCAGCTCCACCGGCAGAAGGTTCATCTTCGGCGCCCCGATGAAGCCCGCGACAAACAGGTTGCCCGGGTGGCCGTAGAGCTCCAGCGGCGCGCCGATCTGCTGCACGACACCGCCATCGAGAACGACGATCTTGTCCGCCAGCGTCATTGCCTCGACCTGATCATGGGTGACGTAGACCATGGTGGCGCCCAGTTCGTGATGCAGCCGGGCAATTTCCATGCGCATCTCGCCGCGCAAGGCGGCGTCGAGATTGCTGAGCGGTTCGTCGAACAGGAAGACGTCCGGCTGGCGGACGATGGCACGACCGATGGCGACGCGCTGACGCTGACCGCCGGAGAGCTGGGCTGGCTTGCGGTCGAGCAGTTGTTCCATCTTCAGAATGCGGGCGGCCTCGCGGATCTTCCGGTCGCGCAGGTTCCGGTCGACCTTTGCCAGCTTCAGCGAAAAGCCGACGTTGTCGTAGACGGTCATGTGCGGATAAAGCGCGTAGGACTGGAACACCATCGCGATGCCCCGGTCGCGCGGCGCGACATCGTTGCAGAGGCGGCCGGCGATGTGGATCTCGCCGGAACTGATCGGTTCGAGCCCGGCGATCATGCGCAGCAAGGTCGACTTGCCGCAGCCGGATGGGCCGACGAAGACGACGAACTCGCCATGGGCGATCTCAAGGTCGATCCCCTTGATGATCTGCAACGCGCCAAAGCGTTTGGTGACCCCTCGTAGCTCCAGACGCGCCATCGTTTTCCTCCCGAATGTCGCATTGTAAGCGCTTACATAGCCTTTACGGGGTGAAGTTGCAACTGGCCCCGTTCGGCTGGCGGACCGCAATGCAGTCTGCCGGAGCCGCAGGATGGGGCATGCGCGGCACGGGAAAGCTGTGAGGAGGGAAAAGCTGCAGAGCGGGAAAGTTCTGAAGCGGGCGCAAGGCTTCTCAAGCACGGATGCTGAGCGGCGCCCGTTGGAAGGGTGGGAGCGGCGCGTTGGAGCACGGGGAATCGGCTTCCCCAGCGATGACGAGCGGTGGCTTCTTCCCTGCGGCCGACTTGTCTGCACTGTCGCGCTCAACCGTCAGACATGGACCGCTAGCCGATGCGCGGCCCGTCGCTCTTGCCGGGCACGAGGGTCAAGGGCATGCGCTGCTGCACATGCTCGACCGGTTCGCGCCGCGCAGAAGACGGGAGCTGGGCAAGCAGCGCCCGCGCTGCCGCCGAACCAAGGTCTTGCAGCGACAGGTGAAAACAGGTGATTTCCGGCGCGAGGAAGCGGACGGCATCTTCGGAGCGGCAGCCGATGATCGACAAGTCCCGGCCCGGCTGAAGGCGGAGCTGGTCCAGTCGGCGATAAACCCCGATGGCGGTGACTTCGTGGAACAGGATCACGGCAGTGGCCGGATCGGGCCGGCTGAGCAGATGATCGACGATGGCGTCGCCCTCGTCTTCACGGCGGCCGGCTTTCAGCACGATATCGGGATCGTAGGGCAACCCGTGCCGGGCAAGATTGTCGCGATAGGCCTGTTCGAAGATCGGTCCGTAGTTGGCGTCGCCGGTCGGTACCGTCACGGCGATGCGCCGATGCCCGAAGCCCACAAGGCGGTCGACCGCCGTGGCAACAACGCCTTCGAAGTCGAGGTCGATCCAGGAATAGTCCCGGCCGCTGTCGCTCCGCCCCAGCGTCACGAAGGGGATATGGGAGGATTGCAGGAGCTCGATGCGCTGGTCGATGCGCCGGGTTTCCGCCAGAATCATGCCGTCGACGACGCCGCGCGAGGCAATGCGCTGCAGGAAGACGAAGTTGTCCTGCGCCCGGGCGCAAGGCAGGACGAACAGATCGAGACCCTGCCCGACAAGGACATTCTGCATGCCTTCCAGCACGCCCATGAAGAAATAGTCGGTGCCGGCGGTATTCTCCGGATCCAGCTCGATCATGAAGCCGACCGAGCGGGTGACGCCCTGGGCAAGCGACCGCGCCGCCTGGTTGGGTGCATATCCTTGCCGGTGCGCCGCCTCGAGAACCTTCTGCCGCGTTTCCGCGTTGACGTTGGGGTTGCCGTTGAGGGCCCGGGAAACGGTTGCCGTGGATACGCCGAGTTCACGCGCCAGTCGGGCGATGCCTCTCATGTTTTTCTCCGTCGCTTCCATCTACCCATTGACAGACCGTCGTCAACGAAACTAGCATTGTAAGCGCTTACAACATTGCGATAGCTATCTCAAGTCCGGCCAAAGAGGAGCACGTGGGAGGACTGAATTTAGGTGCTACCGCAATTGTAAGCGCTTACAGTAGCCGGACACCGGTCGAGGGAGGACTCGAACGGGGCCGCATATGGCGAGGAATGCGCGGTCTCACGCGAGACGCTGCCATCGGGGCAAGGAGCCGGCGCAACGAGGATTTCAGACGGTCGCAATGCGACAGGCGCTCGAACCGGGCGCACAAGCGAGGGAGGAAACTAAAAATGACGATACGTGTCAAAGGCGCGTCTATCCCCGGCGCCCTGCGCCTCATGGGTCTGGCCGGCGCTTCGTCCTTGGCGCTGGTGATGGCAAGCGATGCCAGCCTTGCCGCACCCAAGCTGACACTGACCTACATGGCCAGCCAGGAATGGGTGAAGGATGCCGAACAGGATCTCGCCAAGAAATTCGAGGAGAAGACCGGAATCGCCATCGACTTCCAGATCCTCCCCTCCGACCAGTATTTCAACGTTCTGCAGACCAAGCTGAACTCCGGCGAGGGTCCCGACCTCTTTGGCGGGCAGAGCGGCGTCACGGACTTGAAGCTGCAGTACAATGTCGAGAAGAATGCCGTCGACCTCTCCAAGGAACCCTGGGCCAGCAAGGAAGACCCGCTGGTTGCCGCGCAGTCGACGGTCAATGGCAAGCTCTACGGCATGACCTATTGGGACATCGTCGGGAACACCTGGGTGGTCAGCTACAACAAGAAGCTGTTCGCTCAATATGGTCTCAGCGTTCCCACGACCTATGCCGAGTTCAAGGCCGATTGCCAGAAGCTCAAGGATGCCGGCGTCCAGCCGCTGTTCGAGCCGGTAGCCCCCGGATGGCACCATGTCCTGTGGTTCCTGGAACTCGGACCGCGTTATGAGGAGCTGACGCCAGGTCTCGCCGATAGCCTCAACGCCAACACGGCGACCTTTGCCGGCAACGCGGCCATGACGTCGGCCGTCACGCAGCTCAAGGAAGTGTTCGACAACGGCTACATGGGGCAAAACGCCCTCGCCGACGTCTATACGGACGCCTCGAAGGCCATGGCCAGCGGCAAGGTCGGCATGGTGCTGGCCAACACGGGCTTCGCCTCGCTGGTGGAACACGACTATCCCGACATGAAGGCCTCGGACATCGGCGTGTTCCTGATGCCGCTCGCCGACAATCAGAGGGTCAACATCAACCCGGCCGGGCCGACCCATTTCATCTACTCGGGGTCGCCCAACATCGATGCCGCCAAGCAGTATCTGGACTTCCTGGCCCAGCCGGAGAACATGGACTACTTCATCGATCACACGCCGACGGCCATGACGCTGCCGTTCGAGGGCACCAAGACCAAGTTCAGCGCCGACGCACAGGCGATGTTTGATACCCACAAGGATGCCCGTGGCACCGTCTATCAAACGGCGGTGACTTACGTGAACCCGCAATGGATGGACATCGGCGCCGACCTGACCGCGATGTTCACCGGCGCGCTGACGCCGGAAAAGGTGCTGTCCAACATCGACAAGCGTCGTGCCGATCTTGCCAAGGCCGCCAAGGACCCGGCCTGGAAGAAGTGACAAGCAAGCCGGAGCCGCGGCGCCCTTTTCGGGGACAGCGGCTCCGGCATCGCATGAGAGGATCGACCAGGCGGCAACACTCAGAACAAAGAGCCGCAGCGCCAGGATTTCAGACTGCAACCGATCAGCCCCATGCGGCGTGGAACAGCAGCGCGAGACGGATACGGACAATGAAGCCCATGAAACCATACCCGTTCTATTTCGTGATCGCCGCGCTCGCTCTCTATGTGACGTTCTTCATCATTCCGAGCCTTGCGGGTATCGCCTATTCCTTCACCGACTGGAGCAGCTATTCCGAAGAGGTGTCCTTCGTCGGGCTCGACAACTTCAGGACCATCCTGTCGCCTGATGAAAGCTACCTCTCCTTCATCGGCAACACGCTCGTCTTCACGTTCTGGACCATCATCCTGAAGACCGCCTTCGGCCTCGGACTGGCCCTGCTGCTCAACCGCGGCGTCCGCAGCTTCGTCAACGGCTACCGGGTGCTGATCTACCTGCCGGCGATCCTGCCGACCCTGGTGGTGGCGCTGATCTTCCGCTCGATCCTCAACCCGGCGACGGGCCTGCTCAACAGCCTGCTGCGGTCCGTCGGGCTGGATGGACTGGCCTTGTCCTGGCTTACCGATCCCGCCATCGCACTCTATGCCGTCATCGGCGTCGATAGCTGGAAGGGCATCGGCTACATCATGGTGATCCTGCTGGCCGGGTTGCAGACCATTCCGCGCGACTATTACGAGGCCGCCGAAATCGACGGCGCAGGGGCCTGGGCGAAGTTCCGCTACATCACCCTGCCCATGCTGGCACCGGCGCTGATGATCGTCACCGTGCTCAACGTCCTCTACGGGCTGCGCATCTTCGACATCGTCTATGCCCTGACCAACGGCGGGCCGGGATATGCCACCGAAGTCCTGTCGACGGAGATCTTCAAGGCCTTCTCCAAGGGGCAGTTCGGGCTCGGAACCGCCATTTCCAGCATCCTGTTCCTCATCCTGGTCGTGACCGGCTACCTGGTCATCCGGGTCATGGAACGCCAACCGGACCGCCAGTAGGGAGTGACTGCAATGTTCCGTGCACTGCGCGCGCCGCTGGCCCATATCGCCGCTTTCATCGCCAGCCTGGTGATGATCCTGCCGGTCTACCTCATCACCATCAACGCCTTGAAATCCTCACCGGAGGCAAGCTCGATGAGCGTTGAATGGCCGAGCGAGCTGCATTTTGAGAATTTCCTGATCGCCATCGAGAAAGGCAAGCTGGTCACAAGTTTCCTCAACAGCCTGCTCTATGCGTCGACAGCGACCGTCATTGCCACACTGGTGTCGGCGATGGCCGCCTTCGTGATGTCGCGGCACAGGACGAGGTTCAACCGCTTCCTCTACCTGTTCCTGATCATGGGCATTGCCCTGCCCGTCAATTTCTTCACGTTGACAACGATGATGCAGGTCACGCACCTCATCAACACCAAGATCGGCATCATCATCCTCTACGCCGCGCTGCAGGTGCCCTTCTCGGTGTTTCTGATCTACGGCTTCATCGAGACCATTCCGCGCGAGCTGGACGAAGCGGCGACGATCGACGGCTGCCGTCCGCTCCAGCTGTTCTTTCTGGTGGTGCTCCCGCTGCTGAAACCAGTGCTCGTCACCGCTGGCATCCTGAATTTCCTGAACATCTGGAATGATTTCATGATGCCGCTCTACTATCTCAACAGCAGCGCCAACTGGCCGATGACGCTCTCGGTCTACAATTTCTTCGGGCAATACCAGAGCAGTTGGAACCTGGTCTCGGCGGATATCCTGCTGACCATCATCCCGGTCATCGTCATCTACCTCCTCGGGCAGCGGTTCATCATCGCCGGCATGACCTCCGGTTCGGTGAAGGGGTGATCCATCAACGCGCCTGTCCCAACAACCAACCCAGTGCAGCAACGTATCATGACCCAGGGACTACCAGCGACCACAGGCACCCGGCCTGACCTTGCCCGCGCCACCGCGCAAGGCTTGCTCTGCATATCGGCCGTATCCGACCGCGCCTTCCGGGTGCGGATCACACCCGAAGGCACCGAAGACGAGCTGCCGGAAAGCGAGATCCTGCAACGAGGGCGACCGGCCGCTCCAGCGCCGCGCATCCAGGCGGCCGACGGCGTCATTCGTCTGGACCTGCCGCACATTCGCTGCGAGTTCAGCGAAGGGACGGGTCGTCTGCGCTTCTTTGATCGCAACGGTACCCTCCTGCTTGCCGAAGCCGAAGATGGCCGGCGGCTGGTCGCGGCCAAGCTGGGCGACGAGGATGTTCACGTGGCCGAGCAGGCGTTCGAGTCCCCGGTCGACGAGCGCCTCTATGGCACGGGCTGCTTCCAGGATGGCGCGCTCGACTTGCGCGGCCTGCCGCGCCGCCTGACGCAGGTCAACACCCAGATCAGCCTGCCCTTCCTCCTGTCGAGCCGCGGTTACGGCCTCCTCTGGCACCATCGCGGCCGCGCCGAACTCAACCCGCCTCCCGAGCAGGTCGTGCTGGCGAAGCGCTCGGTGGTGCGGGCAGAGGTGGCCACCGTCTCCACAACGTCCGGCGGCATCGAGGTCAAGCGGCAGATGGCCCTCTTCGAAGCGGAGATCGACGTTGCCGTTGCCGGCCGTCACGCACTGCTGCTCGATATCGGCAAGAAGATGGGGACCTTCTATCGGGTCGAGATCGATGGGCAGACGCTGGCCCATCACGACAATTTCTGGCTCCCGCCGACCACCAGCTTCCTCGCCGATCTGACTGCCGGCAAGCATGTGGTGAAAGTGGAGGCAAACGACACCGACGAGCCGGTGCTGCACTTTGGATTGGCGCATGACCGGACGGTCTGGCGCTCGCCGGTCGCGGCGGCCATCGACTATATGGTTATCGCCGGACCGAGTGCCGGCGAGGTCATGGGCGGCTATCGCGCGCTTCTGGGCACCACGCCGATGCTGCCGCTCTGGGCCTTCGGCTACATCCACTGCCGCGAGCGCTTCCATTCCTCCGCCGAGATTCTCGAGACGCTCGACGAGTTCCGCAAGCGCGACCTGCCTCTCGATGTCATCGTGCAGGACTGGCAATATTGGGGCGATCACGGCTGGAACGCGATGCGCTTCGATGAGGCGATGTATCCGGACCCGAAGGGGCTGCTTGACGAGGTTCACCGACGGGACGCCCGCCTGATGCTGTCTGTCTGGGCGCGCATCGATCCGAGTTCCGAGCTGGGCCAGGAGTTCGGGCGCCGGGGCTACTATATTGCAGGCACCGAATGGGTGGACTTCTTCAATCCGGAAGCGGCCGAATTCTATGCCAGCGAACAGGAAACGCGCCTGCGGCGCTTCGGCATCGATGCCTGGTGGCAGGACGCGACCGAACCGGAGAACGACGATCTGGCTGGCCGCATGACGGCCGTGGGACGCGGCGAGCATGTGCAGCTCGCCTATCCTCTTGAAGTGACGAAGGCCGTCGCCCGATCCTGGCGAGCCTCGGTGCCCGACCGGCGTGGTCTCATCCTGACCCGCAGCGCCTTTCCCGGACAGCAGCAATATCCGGCCATCACATGGTCTGGCGACATCGGCAACGACTGGGTGACTCTCCGAAACCAGATTCCGGCGGGTCTCAACATGGCCGCCGCCGGCTATGCCTATTGGACCGTCGACGCCGGCGGCTTCTTCCGCCCCGGCGCAGGGCAATATGCCAGTCCGGACTATTGGGAACGCCTGATCCGCTGGTTCCAATACGCGACCTTCCTGCCGATCCAGCGCGTCCACGGGTTCGAGAGCGACACCGAATTCTGGCGCTACGGTGTGCTGGTGGAGACCATTTGCCGGTCCTATCTCGAGCTGCGCTATCGCCTCCTGCCCTATATCTACAGCCTGGCGGCAGAGACAACCGCCACCGGCCTGCCGATGATGCGCCCTCTCGTCTTTGACTTCCCCGATGACGCGAAGGCCCTAGACGTAGCGCATAGCTACATGTTCGGAAGTTGCCTGCACATCGCCCCGGTATTCGCCCCGAGAACGGAATCCTGGCCGGTCTATCTGCCTGTCAGCGCGGGCGGTTGGATCGACCTGTGGAGCGGAGAGCGGCGCGCAGGCGGCGACGTCCACAAGGTGGCCTGCCCGATCGATCGCATCCCGGTTCATGTGAAGGCCGGCAGCATCCTGCCCTTCGGTCCCATCCGGCAATCGACGCAAGGGCAGTGCACCGATCAGATCGCGCTCTTCCTGTTCCCCGGCGACGACGGCCACTTTGATCTTTATGAAGATGACGGCGTCAGCCCGGCCTACGAGAACGGCGCGTGTACCCGGATTGCCTTGCACTGGGACGATGCGGCGCGGTGCCTGACGATCGGCGACCGCCAGGGCAGCTACCCGGACATGCCCCCGTCGCGCCGGTTCACTGTCATCTGCTGCGAAGGCGACGTGACGCCCTTCAGCGGCAGCACAGGCATCGTGGTTGACTATGCCGGCAAGGCCGTTACCCTTTTGCTCCGCTGACGGATTGTGCTGACGCGCCCGGCCTCGGCGGGGCGGGCAAAGGAGCCCCAAAGGCACGGCCAACACCATGGCGGTGCCGGTCTTTGCCTGCCCTGCAACAAGGGCGCAATCCGAGCCGGCGCGAGCCTCTTGTGAGGCGTCGGTCTTCAGACTGTCATCTTGCGGCCTCGGCCCCGCCAAAGTTACCTAGGAAATACGCTGTCTGGGCGTGAGTCTTCTGGCTGGGCCCAGTCCTGATCGAACCAGCAAGGCCGACCCTTTCATCGGTCGCCCAGTGACGTGATGCACCGGAGGCGGAGATGATCGCCTGCCTCCCTGCAGATCTCGGAAAGGCACAATGGCAGCGGACTCCAAAGCAAACATCCTCACGGTTCGGACTGTGATCACCGTAAGTGCAATTCTGATTGCGCTTTGCAGCCCCTGGACAACTGCGCAGGCGCAGGACGGCAAGCAACCTCCAAAGACCGGCACCCAAGCCTCGAAAGGGACGGGGACTCTCACCCCCAAGCCAGTTCCCGTTGCCGACGACAGTGTGGAAGCGGCGCTCAAGGCCGCGGGCTATCGGCAGCTTACTTTCGACACCACCGGATTGACGCCCGACCAGATCAACTTGGTCACACCGCAAAGATCCGGCAAGAAGTTGTATCTCAACAACTTTCTTTTCTACACCACGGACGCCACAAAGATTGGCCTGTCCAACGGCGAGCTGACCATCAACGGTTCGGCAAATCCCGGAAACTCGAACGCCCAGATCGCCAGCGCAGCACTGGAAGGGGACAGTTTTGTCGGCACCGTCTTTGGGGGCGGCGCCTATATCGAAGCCAAGATCAGGATGCCGCCGTCAACACTGGCAGCGCAATCCGATTGGGATGGCAGCGGTTCGCTGCGCCGCGGATGGCCTTCCTTTTGGCTGGAGCCGATCGAACTGATGTTGCTGCGCGCCAAGCAGAATGGCCCGCTCGCAGACGCGGCCCTGTGGCAGGGCGAAGGCAATGACTTCGTGCATTTCGTTGAGCCAGACATTTTCGAAATGTCCTACCCCCACGAGACCAACGACTTCGCCACCGAAATTCACGAATGGTACGGACCTCCGGCCAACGGCTGGTACACGCAGGCCCCGAGGCCCGGCATCGGACACAGGCACCCCGAACCGGCGGTGGACTGGGGCCAGTATCAAACGGTGGGCATGCTCTGGATTCCCGCCACCGATACGACCCCAGGCAGTCTGACCCGCTTCTTCAACGGTCGACGCGTGGGCCAGACCTTGACGTGGAAGAAGTACGAAAACGAGGCTCCGATCCCGGACAGGCAACCGTGGGCGTTTGGCGTCATGGACAGACACCACTATGTCCTGCTGCTCGGAACCGGCGACAACCTTCCCTTCAAGGTTCGCGACGTGAAGGTGTGGCAGGCAAGCGCGCGGGGAAACATCACCAAGTGAGGGCAGACCTGGAATGTCTCCTGCCGCGGCGAGGCATAGCCCCCGCAGGAGGCAGATCCCTCACATACCCGCGTGCACGCATCCCGTCTGCGCCGGCAGAGGCCGTCGCGGCCCCAGGCCGAGCGACGTCCACCAACGCTCCAAGGCGTTCGTCGACGGACACAGCCGCACGGCCATGCCGGCGGTGGTTTGGGTCCAGTGCGGGAACAGGGCCTCGGGGACGGCGATCAGGGTGGGGATGCCGGTGTCGGCCACGTGGGACAACAGGTCGATGAGGCCCTCGCCGCGGGTCTCGGCGCGGCCATAACGGCTCATCAGCAGAAGATCGGGGCGGCGGGGCAGCAGGTCGGCCAGACGACGGCCCAACTCGGGCAGAAGCGTCGAGGCGGGGCGGTCGTCCCGCAGCGCCGGCGCCGGTTCATCCCATTCGAAGGCAGGCATCAGGCGGAAGTCGACCTTGCCGGGGCCTGGACTGCTCCTATCGCGGCGGCGCTGCAGCAGGCCGAGCACATCATAGCCCTCGCCAAGGCGCAAACGGGCGAAATGGGCAAGCAATCCGTCCGGATCGTCACCCGGCTGGTAGACCACAGCGGCGATGTCGGTTTCAGAGGAGAAGAGTGGCGACGTCTCACACATGGCGCCTCGCAGGCAGTCGCGCCTATCGTTATGTAGCAAGGTATATAGCGATAGGCGATTGGACAAGGGCAAAATTTCGGCAATCGCGGTTGGAGGAGCCCTTCAGATGAGGCCAGGCGCAGGCCGAAAGTATCGTGGCCGGACTTCCCTGCGCATATTCCGAGCCTGCCCCGCGGCGCATTTCAGGAGCACAGTTGGAAACCGCTCCCACCCTCCCGAAAGGCCGTCACAATGACCATCGAAGAGCCGAAGTTCAGCCTTGTCCTCAAGGAGGGGGCCTTTGAGTTGCGCGATTACGCTCCGTGCATCGTTGCCGAGGTGGCCGTGACGGGAGATCAGCAGGCTGCCGGGGGCAAGGGATTCCGACCGTTGGCGAACTATATCTTCGGCGCCAACGCCAAGAGCCCGCATGTTGCGATGGCTACCCCGGTCGGCAACGGCGCGGGGGGCGAAAAGATCGCCATGACAGCGCCTGTGACGCTGATCGGCGCGCCAACCGGCCACTGGCTGGTGCGCTTTACCATGCCGAGCGCCTATGCGCTGGCCGACTTGCCGATCCCCAACGATCCGCAGGTGCAGTTGCGATCGATGCCCGCCGCCCGCTATGCGGTCTTGCGCTTCTCCGGCCTGACCAGCGTGGCGAAAGTGTCCGAACAGGCCTCCAAGCTGACGGCTCTGGTCCGGGCGCGCGGGCTGGTGCCGAGCGGGCGGGTTTCGCTTGCGCGCTACAATCCGCCATGGACGCTCTGGTTCATGCGCCGCAACGAGGTGATGTTTCCAGTGAAGCTGGGCTGATCACCATGCCGCGCGCTCATGGCGAAACGCATCTCGTAACCCGGATCGGCTGGCTGCGCGCTGCCGTGCTGGGGGCCAACGACGGCATTCTCTCGACCGCCAGCCTGATGATCGGCGTAGCCGCCGCGGCCCCCGACAAGGGCGCGGTCATGGTGGCCGGCATTGCCGGGCTCGTGGCCGGCGCCATGTCGATGGCGGCAGGAGAGTATGTCTACGTCAGCAGCCAGGCAGATACGGAAGCTGCAGACATGGCGCGGGAAGCGGCTGAACTCAAGGCAGATCCGCCCGGCGAGCTGGCAGAACTGGCGCAGATCTATCAAGACCGGGGCCTGTCGCCCGGACTGGCGCTGCAGGTGGCGCAGGAGATGATGGCCGGAGACGCTCTGACTGCCCACGCCCGCAACGAACTGGGCATCACCCCGTCCATGGCCGCGCGGCCAATCCAGGCCGGGCTGGTCTCGGCCGGCACGTTTGCCATCGGCGCAGCGCTGCCACTCATCGTGGCCGCCGTGATCCCGGCAACGGATCTGGTGATCGGCGTCGGGCTGGCAACCCTGCTGGCCCTGGTGGCACTCGGCGCCACAGGCGCGCGGATCGGCGGCGCTCCGATGGCGCGCGGTGCGCTTCGGGTGACCGTGTGGGGCGCGATCGCCATGCTGGCCACAGCCCTCGTCGGCTGGATCTTCGGGACAGTGGCCTGAGCTCCTGAGGCCGACCCACGCCGAAAGCGGCGGATCAGTGCCGCACGCAGGCCAAGCCGAGAGACGCCAGGGTTGCCGGCTTAGCCACTCAGGTCATTGTATCCGCCGATCCGCAGGTTTATGTAAGGGGTATGACGCACTGTCGCCACACCGCCGGGAGAGCGGCGGCGCAGGGCGCCAAAGCACATGGAGGACCGGCAGTCCGCTTGTCGCCGGCTCGGAGGACGCGGACAGCCAAACAGGCCAATCACGACCAACGCTTCTTGGGGAGGAAAGCGTGGACAAGTCAGATGGTCATCACGTCCAGCGCGTCATTGACGCCCTGCGCACCGGCGGCTCGGCCCGCTCTGCGCTGACCGCGTCCTGGCAACGCTCGTCCGCCCTGCACAAGCTCGACCCGGCAGCGCCGCGCGCGCCGGTCTGGCGGTTGACGGAAGAAGAGTTCAAGCAAGCCCGCCAGCGGATGGAACCGCTGATCGCCTGCGCCGAGACCGCCATGGACCGCCTGCATGCGGCCGTCGGAGGTGTCGGCTGCTGCGTACTGCTGGCCGATCGCAATGGCGTGCCGATCGAACGGCGCGGTGCAGCGGGCGACGACGCCACCTTCCGCGACTGGGGCCTCTGGGTCGGGACCCAATGGAGCGAGAGCGCCGAGGGGACCAACGGCATAGGCACGGCGCTGGCCGAACAGCGGCCGGTGACCATCCACCGCGACCAGCATTTCTTCAGCCGCAACGCGCTCCTGAGCTGCACCTCGTCGCCCATTCATGACGCCGATGGGCAACTGGCGGCGGTGATCGACGTTTCCTCCTGCCGCGCCGACCTGACGGAAGGCTTCCTGACGCTGATCGCCCAGTCGGTGACCGACGCGGCGCGCCGTATCGAATGCGACCTGTTCCGCCACGCCTTCCCCAAGGCGCGCGTGCTGCTGGCCCCCTCGCCCGAGGCGCGCGCCGATGCGCTGGTGGCCGTCGACAGCCACGACCTGATCGTCGGCGCCACCCGCGCCGCCCGGCAGCTGCTCGGCCTCACCGGCGCCGATCTCGACGGGCGCATTCCCGTCGGCGATCTGATCGCACAACAGCGGGAAGTGGAAGATCTGGCCGCCGGCGAGCGGGCCGTGGTGCAGCGGGCGCTGGCCCGCGCCAAGGGCAATGTTTCGCAAGCCGCTGAGCTGCTCGGCATCAGCCGCGCCACGCTGCACCGCAAGATCAACAAGCTCGGTCTGCACGGCCGGGCAGGCGCTACATCAATCGATTGAAATCGACATATGCAGTGTCGCAGATCTGCGACAGTGGGCACCGCAAAACCTGAGTGACGGACTAGAGTTCGGTTTTCACTTACGCAATCCTCCGGTCATCGCGATGAGGACGCGACACATCCGGGAGGACAACACCATGACTTACCAGAGCCCCATCAAGGCCACCGATCTGCCGTTCCGCACCAAGTATGGCAACTACATCAACGGCGACTGGCATGACGCCAAGAGCGGCAAGACCTTCGACAACATCTCGCCGATCAACGGCCAGAAGATTTGCGAAGTGGCCCGCTCGGAAGCCGCCGACATCGAATTCGCGCTCGACGCTGCCCATGCCGCCAAGGAGAAGTGGGGCAAGACCAACGTCGCCCAGCGCGCCTACATCCTGAACAAGATCGCCGACCGCATGGAAGAGAATCTCGCGGTTCTCGCCCTGGCCGAGACCTGGGACAACGGCAAGCCGATCCGTGAGACGACCGCCGCCGACCTGCCGCTGGCCATCGACCACTTCCGCTATTTCGCCGGCTGCGTCCGTGCCCAGGAAGGTACGCTGTCCGAGATCGACCACGACACCATCGCCTATCACTTCCATGAGCCGCTCGGCGTCGTCGGCCAGATCATTCCGTGGAACTTCCCGCTGCTGATGGCCGTGTGGAAGCTCGCCCCGGCGCTGGCCGCCGGCAACTGCATCGTGCTCAAGCCCGCCGAGCAGACCCCGGCCTCGATCCTGGTGCTGATGGACATCATCGGCGACCTCTTGCCGCCCGGCGTGCTCAACGTGGTCAACGGCTTCGGCCTCGAAGCGGGCAAGCCGCTCGCCTCCTCGCCGCGCATCGCCAAGATCGCCTTCACCGGCGAGACCTCGACCGGCCGGCTGATCATGCAGTATGCGTCTCAGAACCTGATCCCGGTGACGCTGGAACTCGGCGGCAAGTCGCCCAACATCTTCTTCTCGGACGTGCTGGCCGATGACGACGAGTTCTTCGACAAGGCGATCGAAGGCTTCGTGATGTTCGCCCTCAACCAGGGTGAAGTCTGCACCTGCCCGAGCCGCGCGCTGATCCAGGAGAACATCTACGACAAGTTCATGGACCGGGCTCTGGCCCGCGTGAAGGCGATCAAGCAGGGCAGCCCGCTCGATCCCTCCACCATGATCGGCGCCCAGGCCTCCGAAGAGCAGCTCAACAAGATCCTGAGCTACATCGACATCGGCCGCGGCGAAGGCGCCGAAGTGCTGACCGGCGGCTCGCGCGCCCATCTCGGCGGCGACCTCGAAGGCGGCTTCTACATCAACCCGACCGTCTTCCACGGCAACAACAAGATGCGCGTGTTCCAGGAAGAGATCTTCGGGCCGGTGGTGTCCGTTACCACCTTCAAGGACGAGGACGAGGCCCTGCACATCGCCAACGACACGCTCTACGGCCTCGGCGCCGGCGTGTGGAGCCGCGATGCCAACCGCCTCTACCGCTTCGGCCGCAACATCCAGGCCGGCCGCGTCTGGACCAACTGCTACCACGCCTACCCGGCCCACGCGGCCTTCGGTGGCTACAAGCAGTCCGGCATCGGCCGCGAGACCCACTCGATGATGCTCGACCACTATCAGCAGACCAAGAATCTCCTGGTCTCCTATAACCCGAAGAAGCTCGGCTTCTTCTGAGAACCTGACCGGAAATTCTGCTGGCGCGGGCGTCTGGCTCAGGTTTGCGCCGCACGCCAGCGAATTTCAAGGCAGGTTCCGATAACCCTGCTCCTCCCAACTTGCCGCCGGCTCCCCTCCGGCGGCATTTTCGTTTCCAAAGTTGAGCAAAGGCGTGAACTTCACCAGCCCATCGCCAAACCACCTCGGATTATACATTTCAGTTTCGTTTGCATTCGTATTCGAACCAAATAGACAAATTATCGCGCATCAACAGATATAGGGGCAGGACCGATCCGCGGGAGCGAACGCGGAGTCCAATAGGGACGGAACCGGCCATGGCCCAGAGCATTTCCCCTCGCACCTTGCCGGCTGAAGCCGATGTCGTCGTCATCGGCGGCGGCGTGGTCGGTGCGGCCATCCTGCGCGAGCTGACCAAATACCGCCTGTCGGCGGTGCTGATCGAAAAGGCGCCCGACGTGGCGACCGGCACCTCCAAGGCCAACAGCGGCATCCTGCACGCCGGCTTCGACGCAGAACCCGGCACCTGGAAGGCACGACTCAACGTGCGCGGCTCCAGGCTCTACAAGGATATCGCCGAAGGGCTCGGCATCGCGCGCCGCGAGATCGGCTCGCTGGTGGTGGCCAAGACCGACGAGCAGCTGCAGGAACTCGAGAGGCTTCTGGCCCGCGGCGCCATCAACGGCGTGCCCGGCCTCGAACTCTGGAGCGCCGACGAGACCATCGCCTTCGAGCCCGGCGTCGCCCGCGACGTCAAGGGCGCGCTCTGGGCGCCGAGCGCCGCCGTCGCCTGCCCCTTCCTCGCCACCACGGGCTTTGCCGACAACGCGGTGCGCAACGGCGGCAAGGTCGTCACCGAATGCGCCATCAACGGCTTCGTCACGGAGAACGGGACCCTGAAGGCGGTGGAGACCACCAAGGGCCGGATCGCCACACGCTTTGCCATCAACGCCGCCGGCGTGCATTCGGCCCAGGTGGCGCGCCTCGCCCAGGACGACAGCTTCTCGATCCGCCCGCGCAAGGGCGAATATGTGCTGCTCGACAAGTCGGTCGGCCATCTCGTCCGGACCGTGCTGTTCCCGACGCCGGACAAGGTGTCCAAGGGCATCCTGGTATCGCCGACGGTGCACGGCAACGTGTTCATCGGCCCCAACTCCTTCGCCGTCGACGATCCCGAGGATCACGAGACGACGCGCGACGGCCTCGCCGCCATCATCGCCGGCGCCCGCCAGATCGTGCCGGATGTGCCGGTGCAGGCGGCGATCACCGAGTTCTCCGGCCTGCGCGCCGATGGCGGCAAGGACTTCATCCTGGCCCCCTCCCCGGCTCTCGGCGGCCTGTTCCACGCCGCCGGCATCCAGTCGCCCGGTCTCACCGCCGCGCCGGCCATCGCCGAAGCCGTGGTGGAAATGCTGGCCGACGCCGGCCTCCGCCTGCAAGCCAACGCGAAGTTCATCCCGGAAAATCCCCGGCGGGCGCACTTCAGCGAGCTTGAACCCCATGAACAGGCGGCGCTGATCGCCGCCGATCCCCTGAATGGCCGCGTCATCTGCCGCTGCGAAACCGTGACGGAGGCGGAGATCGTTGCTGCGATCCATGCCCCCTGCGGAGCGCGAACGGTGGACGGGGTGAAGCGCCGGGTGCGCGCGGGTTCCGGACGCTGCCAGGGCGGCTTCTGTGGCCCGCGCGTCACCGCCATCCTGGCCCGCGAACTGGGCATTCCCATCACGGAGGTCCGCAAGGACTCAAGCGAGTCCTACCTGTTCTATCCGCGCGCGGAAACCATCGGCGAGGAGAGCGCTTATGTCTGAGCATGTCTACGACGTGGTGACCATCGGCGGCGGTCCGGCCGGCATGGCCGCGGCGCTGGCCGCCCGCAAGGCCGGCGCCGAGCGCGTGCTGATCATCGAGCGCGACCACGAGCTCGGCGGCATCCTGCAGCAGTGCATCCACAACGGCTTCGGCTTGCGCCGCTTCAAGACCGAGCTGACCGGTCCGGGTTACGCCCAGCGCTATGTGGACATGGTGGGCGAAACCGACATCGACATTTGGCTCGACACCACCGTGCTGGAAACAGCCGCCGGCGGCACGGTGCGCTGCGTCAGCCCCGACAAGGGCGTCTCGATCGTCAAGGCCAAGTCGGTCGTTCATTCCATGGGCTGCCGCGAACGCACGCGTGGCGCCATCCGCACCCCAGGCTCACGACCGGCTGGCGTGTTCACCGCCGGCGCGGCCCAGCGCATGGTCAACATGGAAGGCTATCTGCCCGGCCGCGAGGTGGTGATCGTCGGCTCCGGCGACATCGGCCTGATCATGGCGCGGCGCATGACGCTGGAAGGCGCCAAGGTGAAGGCGGTGTTCGAGATCATGCCCCACTCCAACGGGCTGACGCGCAACATCGTGCAATGCCTCGACGATTTCGGCATACCGCTCTATCTCAGCCATTCGGTGGTTTCCGTGCACGGCAACGACCGGGTGACCGGCATCACTGTCGCCAAGGTGGACGAGAAGCTGCAGCCGATCGCCGGGACGGAGTTCGACCTCGATTGCGACACGGTGTTGCTGTCGGTGGGGTTGATCCCCGAGAACGAACTTGGCCGCGGCGCCGGCGTCGCCATGGATCCGATCACCAGCGGCGCGTCGGTCGACCAGTTCCGTCGGACCTCGGTGCCCGGCTTCTTTGCCGCCGGCAATGTGCTGCACGTGCATGACCTCGTCGACTTCGTGAGCCAGGAGGCGGAAATCGCCGGCCGCGCCGCCGCGCTCAACGCGCTCGGCCTGCTGCCCGACGCCGGCACGCAAAAGCCGGTGCACGCCGGTCCCGGCCTGCGCACGGTGGTGCCGCAGCTGCTGTCGGCGCCCGAAGCCGGCAAGCTGACCGTCCGCTTCTATTTCCGCGGCAGCCAGCCGCTGGGACGCGCCGTGATCCAGCTCCGCGCCGACGGCGAGGTGGTGTGGGACCGCAAGCTGAAGGTGGTCAAGCCCAGCGAGATGATCGTCGCCGACATTCCGGTGTCGCTGCTCTATGGCGACGGGCAGCGTCTTGAATTTTCGATCGAACCCTTGCCGGAGAGCGCCGACGACGAGGCGCTCGAGGAGGAAGAGGCATGAGCCGCGTCACCCAACCCATCCAGTGCATCGGCTGCCCGATCGGCTGCGGCGGCGATGTCGTCCTCGAGGACGGCAAGGTCGTGGACATGCACGGCTTCAACTGCGACGTCGGCCAGGCCTATGCGGCGGAAGAAGTGATCGCCCCCAAACGCATGGTCACCACGACTGTGCGCCTGAAAGGCGGCGCGCTGGCGCTGCTGCCGGTGGTCTCCGCCAAGCCGATCCCCAAGGGACGCATCTTCGACTGCGTGAACGCCTTGAGAGCCGTCGAGGTGGCCGCCCCCATCAAGGCCGGCGACGTGATCCTGGCCGACGCCCTCGGTGTCGGGGTTGACATCGTGGCGGCGCGCAGCGTGGCGGCGGCCTGAAGCGGCCTTGGCCGGCACTACCGGCAGATCAATCCCCGGTGTCCCAGGTGCCGTCCCATGAAAAGCGGGACATGCCGCCGACGCGCGGATGGAGATGGTAGACGCCTGCGCGGGTTCGCTGGCGGAGCCAGAGCTCGGCCTGCGGGCCAATGAGCTGGATGTCGTCGTTTTCATAGAGCCGCCAGGCTGTCATGCCGGCGAGGAGCGGGAAAACGCGTTTGCAACGCGCAGGAATTTTCAGGGCATATCCGGGCGCTGCGGGCTCATCTGTCAGCGTGATGGCACATGGTGCCGCACGCGCCTTGCCGCTGATGACATAGACACCGGTATAGCCAGCCCGATCGCCATCGCGCAGATCTGCAAGACTCACAAGTCGATCCGGAGCAGCTTGGGCCGGAAGCTGCGCCAGCAAAATCACCGCAATGACAATTAATAAATGAAATCGAATATTATTCAGCATAGCAACCCCATCCTCCCTGGGAAGGTGCGCGCCACCTTTGGTTCAATTTACGGGATACTTTGCAACTAGACGAAAAGAATGGACAACAATAAATTACACATACAACTCTGGCAAAAATATTAGACAACATCCAAGCGCGCGACACGCAGAAGCAACGGAAAACAGAGACAATCCACGAAAGAAAATTATATACAGTTTTATTTATACTACAAATCACACTACAGTTAGATCAATGAAACAAAATCAATTCAACTATCTACGTTGAACTACTTATGTCAGAATTAAGCAATTATTATCCGAACCGACGTCTTATGGCAACAAAGTGGGGGATTTCTGGAACTGCGCATGGGCAGATTGCGCCGCGACTTGGAGAGATTGATGTTTAGCCTGTTTCGCTCGCGAAAGCCTGTTGACACTGAGCCGACGGTGATGGTGGACACCAAGGCGGCAGAACAGACACACATGAACACCGAGCCTCCCGTGCGATCATTGACAACGGACGACGGGCTGGCAGGCATCAAGGCAGACGACTTCCTCTTCAGCGGCAAAGCCGCCGCGCTGGTGCTGGCTTTCATATCGCCGCATGTGGACTTCGACGCCGTGGTTCGCAAGCTGAAGTCCATGATCGGCGGCGCTCGACTGGTTGCGTCCACTACGGCCGGCGAACTCTGTTCCAACGGCGCTTCCAAGCTCTATTGCGAGGCCAACGGCAGTTGGCGCAGCGTGGTGCTGCAGGTATTTTCGCCGGATCTGATCGATCGGGCCGAAGTGTTCAGCGTACCGCTTTTCAGCGAGGACCTGCACGCCGGCCGGCCCAGCATGGATCGCGACACACGCGTTCACAAGATCTCGCAGGCGCTGAACGCGGTGACCCCGTCCTTCCAGCTCGACAGCCGCACCGCCTTTGCGCTGACCTTTGTCGACGGCCTCTCCAACTCGGAGAGCTATTTCATGGAAGCCGTCTATGAGAACGGCCGCTTCCCCTGCCTGTTCGTCGGCGGCTCGGCCGGCGGCAAGCTGGACTTCAAGAAGACCTGCCTGTCCGATGGCAATCGCACGCTGGAAAACCATGCCATCGTCGTCTTCGTGCGCATGGCACCCGGCAACCGCTACGGCGTGATGAAGAGCCACAATTTCCGCAAGACGGGCCCAAGCTTCGTGGTCGTTGACGCCGACATCGACCGCCGCACGGTCAGCGCCGTGATGGATCCGAAAACCGGCAAGGTTGTCTCGCTGGTTCGGGCGCTTGCGGATGCATTGCGCGTCGAGCCGCGCAACCTCATGACAGCGCTCGGCAACAAGACCTTCGGCATCGAGATCAACAGCGAGGTCTTCGTCCGGTCGGTTTCCGGCATCGACGTCGATCGCGAGATCATCTCCTTCTATTGCGACGTGGGCTCGGGCGACGAACTGTCGCTGCTGGAGAGCACCGACTTCGTCGAGCAGACCAAGCGCGATGTCGCCAAGTTCCTGACCGGCAAACCCAAGCCGGCGGCCGTGCTGATGAATGACTGCATCCTGCGCCGCCTGTCCAATGGCTCGGCGCTCGGCAACACCGGCGGGATCTTCCCCGTGCAGGCAGCCGGCTTCTCGACCTTCGGCGAACTGTTCGGCATCAACATCAACCAGACGCTCTCGGCCATCGTGTTCTTCGCCGACGTGGAGAAGGACTACAAGGACGACTTCATCGACAACTTCCCGATCCACTACGCCCGCTTCGTCAACTATTTCACCGGCCGCCGCCTTAAGCGCGTCGAGATCCTCAACAAGCTGCGCTCGGGTGTCATCGAGCAGATCGCCGAACATCTGGGCGTCACCGCCAAGATCGAGAACGTGCTGGCGGAAGTGAGCGGTGTCGGCCAGGTGATGGACGGCATCCGTGGCGCCATGAGCCGCGGCCTGCGCCAGGAGGGAAATGGCGAAGTGTCCCATACGGACGAGCTGGCGGAGAGGTTCGGCAGTCTCAGCCAGTCACTGACCGCACTCCGGCAGGTGCTGGCGGTGATCGACAACATCACCGGCCAGACCAACCTGCTCGCGCTCAACGCAACCATCGAGGCCGCACGGGCCGGTGAAGCCGGTCGCGGCTTCGGCGTGGTGGCGGGCGAAGTCAAGAAGCTCGCCAACGACACCAAGGCCACGCTCGGCCAGACCCAGGCGGCGATCGGCTCCATCGAGGAGTCGCTGACGCACCTCGGCACCATCATCGAGGCGACCAAGGCGCAATTCTCCCGCGAGGGCGAGCGCTACAAGGATGTGGTGACCAAGGTGGAGGAGATCTTCGCCCAGTCCGGCAACATCGACCGCTCCATGAACGGCCTGTCGGCGATCGTCTCCATGCACCGCGACGGCCTCAGCCAGGTGAACGACCGCATCGAGTTCCTGCGGCGTCTGGACAGCGAACGCAACGCCGCCTGAGCCATCGGGCGACAGCCACAAACATCAAAGGCCGTCTGGAGCACTCCAGACGGCCTTTTCATTTTGGCGCAAACGGGAAAAGTCCGTCAGACGTAGAGCTCGCCGCGGGCGATGATCTTGGCGTTGCCGCCCAGGCGCCCACCGGTGAGCTTGCCCTTTTCAAGGATGATCTCAAGTTCGATCAGGCTGGGACGGCCCATCTCGTAGCCCTGCTCGATCACGATCTTCCGCTCGCCATCGGACGGGCGATCGAAGCGCTTGATGACGCCGGCGAAGGCTGCGGCGGCCGAACCGGTGGCCGGGTCCTCACCGAGGCCGAGGTCGGGGGCGAACATGCGAGCGTGGAAATCATGGCCCTTGTTCACGCATTCGCGGGTATAGGCGAAGATGTTGGTGCTCGGCTCGCCGAAGGCACCGGACCAGACCGACATGTCGCGGCGGATACGGCGCATGGCATCAAGGCCGGACAGCGGCACGAAGACGAAGGTCGGTCCACCCGCGTTGAACACGGACGGGGCGTGGTTCTCAAAGCCGATGTCGCCGCGATTGAGGCCGAGGGCGGAAGCCGCAAGGCCGACATCGCCGTGGAAGGCCTGCTCTTCCGGCAGTCGGGGCAGATCGAACACGGCCTTGCCCGAGCCATCCGGCTTGACCACGGCGCCGCAGCGCACGGTGCCGACCTGCTCTTCCAGCACCACCATGGCGTCGGTGTCGCGCTCGACGCCCTTGAGGCGTTCATGCGCCAGAAGCACGGCCGTGCCGACCGTGGGATGGCCGGCGAAGGGCAGTTCCTTGTTCAGCGTGAAGATGCGGATCTTGGCGGACGTGCCGGGGCGCGAAGGCGCTTCGACGAACACGGTCTCCGACAGGTTGAACTCGCGCGTGATGGTCTGCATGGCCTCGGTATCGAGCCCCTCGCAATCCAGCACCACGGCGAGCGGATTGCCGCTCAGAGCATGCGAAGTGAAGACGTCCAGAACTGCATACCGACGAGCCACAAGCCCCTCCCATCAAACGCATAACACGGGGTGCCGACACCATAGTTGCACGTGTCCGAATAGTCCACGTACGAAATATCCTGAATTTTTCCTTAATCCGCCCTGCTTGCGGACAAATTCATCCCGTAAGCCGATTGCAGATCGCCGCGAACGACACATCACGGCGCCGGAACAACATATTTCAGGAGAGGACATATCATGTTCAAGGGCACCATTTCCGCCGTCGTGATTGCCACGTCGCTCGCCGCTCTGCCGGCGCCCGCCTTCGCCTCCCACAACCACCGCGACGCCTTCGTGGCTGGCGCCATCGGCATCGTTGGCGGCGCCCTGCTGGCCGGCGCGCTGATGCAGCCCTCTCAGCCCGAGCCTATGTATGTGCAGCCCGCCCCGCCGCCGCCGGTCTACATGCGCCCCGCTCCGGTCTACATGCAGCAGGCCGGCATGGACCCGCACGTCGCCTGGTGCTCGTCGCACTACCGCTCCTACAACTCCTATGACAACACCTGGGTCGACATGTACGGCCGCCTGCGCGTCTGCCAGTCGCCCTTCGACCAGTGATCCGACATTTCCCAAGGGCGCACTTCCCCCAGGCCGCGCTCTTCCCTGACCCCTGAACTTGGCCCGCTCCGACCCTCCGGAAGCGGGCCTTTCTTTATCCGAGAAGATATTCGGCGATGGACCGCGCATAGGGCATGATGGCCGGATTGGCGGCATCGGCAGCCGTGCGAATGGCGATGACCCGCTCAAGTTCGCGATGAGCCTGACCATCGAGGTTGCCGGCAATCACCTCCACCAGCTCGTCGGCCGGCGCGTCGAAGCGATAGACGCGACCGATCGAGATACGCGGGCCGTCGAAGGCCACGAGCATGGCTTCAAAGCGGCCGTCCGCCACCTTGAGGCCGGTCTCCTCATCAAGCTCGCGCTCGATGGACGCGATGACGTCGATGACATTGCCGTCGCGCACGTCGCTTGGCTCCAGGCTTCCCCCGGGCGGATAGATCTTGCCCGCATTGGCCGTGGTGCGATCCATCACGCCATAGATGAGCGCCCCGTCCCCGGAAAGCACGAGGGCGGAGCCGAACAGGTTGCGGATGCCGATCTCGGGAAATCCCCAGTCGCGCCAGGCTAGAAAGCTCGCGAAATCCCCTTCGACGGCCGTGCCGGTGAGGCGACCATTCTCGAGCGCGACGCCGCCGGGATAGCCCGGCGCGATCGAGCCCAGCACGCGACCGTTCCACATGTGCGGATTGAGCGCGAGCTGTGCCTGCCAATGATCATCGACCTTGCGCCTCAACTCGGCGGGCAACGGCCACTCGCCGGGAATGAAGCGCAGGTCGATATCGGCGATGGAATGGATCATGGGGGCGATTCTCCGGGAGACGATCCCGTGATAGCCCGCCCCCATGGCGAGCTGAAGACAAATCTGGCAGCAGGACCGATCAGGCGAAGGTGTCCGCCATCATCGCCTTGAACCACTTGGTGGCGTCAGACGCTTCCTTGCGCCGGTAGCTCGTCGACGCGCCGACCGGGCTCATGCCCGTCCCCGCGCCAGCCTCGCGCACGGCGATCTTGCCGGTGGCAGCGTCCACACCGAAGACCGAGGCGATGCCGATACCGTAATCGGGGGCCAGACGGCTGTAGCAGGTGTTGATGATCACCGGATCGGTCACAGACTTGCCCGTCAGGAGGTTGCCGATGGCTTCCGCTGCCGCCTTGGCTCCACCGCTGGCCGAGGTGCCAGACTTGGGCAGCCCGCTCGCCGCCGCGTCGCCGATCACATGCACGCCCGGCACCAGCTTGGATTCGAAGGAATGAACGTCCACCGGGCACCAGCCCGTGGCGTCGACCAGCCCGGCCGAAACCGCAAGCGCGCTGGCCTTCTGCGGCGGAATGACGTTGAGCACGCCGCCCTTGTAGGTGGCGTCGGCCGTCGTCGCAGACCGGTTGGCCGCATCGACCGCCGTGACATTGCCGACGATGCGACTGACCATGCCGGGATAGAGCTTGGCCCAGCCCTCTTCGAACAACGGCTGTTTTGGGAAGGTGGCGTTGGCGTCGAGGATCAGCACCTTGGCGGTGGGATTGTTCTTCTTGAGATACCAGGCCACCAGGCTGGCCCGCTCATAAGGTGCCGGCGGGCAGCGATAGGGCATCGGCGGCACGGTGATGATGAAGGTACCGCCCTTGGGCAGTGCCTTGAGCTGCGCGGCCAGCTTGGTGGTCTCGGGACCGGCATGCCAGGCCGACGGCAGCAGTGCCTCGGTGCTCTGGTTCCAGCCCTCGATGGCATCATAGCGGAACTCGATGCCGGTGGAGAGCACCAACCGGTCGTAGGGCAGAATGGCGCCCGAGGCGAGGCGGACGGTCTTGTTCACCGCATCGATGGACTGGGCCGGCGACAGTGCCTGCGTGACGCCGTAGAGCGACTTCAGCTTGGTATAGGTGAACGACAGCTTCTGCAGGGTGGAAATGCCCACCAGCGCCTCGTTGGAACCGACACAGCTAATGAAGGTGGTTTTGGGCTCCACCAAGGTGATCTTGGCCGAAGCGGACGCCTTGCGCATGTACTTGGCGAAGGTGGCGCCGCCAAAGCCACCACCGATCACCACCACGCGCGGCGCGGTGGCGGCGGACGCCTTGATATTGAATAGCGGCAAGAGCAGCGACGCGCCGGCAAGGGCGGCGAACTGACGGCGATTGAAATCGGTCATGGTCTTGGTCCTCGTTGAGGCGTTGCGATCACTTCTTGAGCGTGGCGATATAGGCACCCATGGCCTTGATCTCGGCATCGGAGAAGCCCTTGGCGATGACCGCCATCAGCCGCCCCTCCCCGGGCTCACGCTTCATTTCGCTCATCTCCTCGACGAGTTCCTTCTGGCTCATGCCAACAAGGCTCTCGTGACCGCCGGGGCCGTGGCAGATGAAACAGGTGTTGGCCATGGCCTTGGCGCTCGGGCCGGCAAAGGCCGTCGTGGGCGCAAGGGCCACAAGGCCGGCGAGCAAGACATTGATCGGTCGCATGCGCGTCCCTCCGTTGCTTTCAGTATATTCGCAAAAGCTGAAATACAAAGGAGATAACGTGGACGTGGTTTCCTTATTCCATCCGGCATCCAAAATGAGTGTTTGTACTTAAGAGATCATTCCTAGGAGGCCTTGGCCACAAGATCGTGCAGGCGGCCCCCCCTCGCCCATGCGTTTCTTGTTGCACGATCAAGGCGATAAGCTGCAGTCTCGACGCCATGCAGCCGCCCCTGGACCACAAGGCCGAAGCGAGGCGCAGAGGGCTGCCTCGCGCTCGGGCCGTCACAATCCACAGGCTGTGCATGCCTGCTGCCAGCGAAAGCGATTGTCGCAATACACTGGTAGAAGTTACAAGAAGCAGTGAGAAACAGGCTGGAGATTCCGTCTTTGCGCTTTCTGATTTTTGTAGC
Organism: Oryzibacter oryziterrae; assembly: GCF_021864535.1. Taxonomy (GTDB): domain Bacteria; phylum Pseudomonadota; class Alphaproteobacteria; order Rhizobiales; family Pleomorphomonadaceae; genus Pleomorphomonas; species Pleomorphomonas oryziterrae. Next base: position 125,339 of record NZ_JAKJIC010000003.1, on the reverse strand, counting down.
TTGGCTACTCGCGACACTCCTCACACCGGCCCTGGCCGCGACGCCCCCGGCCGTGACCGAGGGTTCCTACCGTTTCACCGGGCGCGATGAACCCGACGTCCTCAAGACCGCCAAGGTCGACTTGTGGGCCCAGGTGTACCGTCCGACCAACCTTGGCAAGGCCGCCCACCCGCTTCTCATCTTGCTGCACGGCAACCATGGCACGTGCGGCCGCATGGACCCGAACCTCGGCATCCGCGTCGATGACAATGCCGAGTACACGATCGACGGCACCTGTCCCGACGGCTACACGGTGACGCCCAACCATCTGGGATACGCCTATCTCGCTCGCGCACTCGCCGCGGAAGGATATGTGGTCGTCTCCATCAACGCCAACCGCGGCATCACCGCCGGTGAGGGCGACCAGAACGATTCCGGCCTCAACCTGGCACGCGGTCGACTGATCCTGCGCCATCTTGCCCTGCTGTCGGACTGGAACCGCGGCATCGGCACCATTGCCGTTCCCAAGTCGCTCGGCTTCAATCCGAAGGGCATGCTGGACTTCGCTCAGGTCGGCCTGTTCGGTCACAGCCGCGGCGGCGAAGGCACCCGCGCGGCTCTCGCCCAATGGCGCGATCCCGGCAGCGTCTTCCCTGCGAAGATCGGCAAGATGACGATCCGCTCGATCTTCGAGATCGGCCCCGTCGATGGCCAGACATCGCGCGTGCTCGACTCCTATGGGGTCGCCAGCATGATCCTGCTGCCGAGCTGCGACGGTGACGTCTCGACGCTCGAAGGCGTCAACGTGTTCGACCGCGCCTTCACCTTCAAGGGCGACAAGCAGCACGCCATACATGGCACATTCGAAGTGTGGGGCGCCGATCACAACGCCTACAACACCGAATGGCTCGAAGCCGACAGTGCCTCCTGCTCGGGAACGCCGGTGCTGTTCCCGCAGGCAGGCCGCTCGAAGGCGCAGCAACAGACCGCGCTCGTCCCGGTTCTGAACTTCTTCAAGGCGACCGTCGGCCCCCACGCAAATCCGGCGGACGCAAACCTGTTCGACCCGTCCTATGACCTGCCCGCAACCATCACCAAGGTCACTCATGTGCAGCGCGGCTATCTGCCGGCCGCCCCTGGCGATACGGTCAAGCTGCTGGAGACCTTCTCCAAGGAAGGCGAGACAAGCGACGCAGGCCTCCCCTATGGAGCGGTTGGCCTCACGGTCACAAACGGGCCGGACCTCGACCATCCGACCAACCCGCGCATTGCGCATGTGACATGGTCTGGTGGCCTGTCGGATCGCCATTTCGATGTCAAGCTGGTGCGCAAGGGCGCCGTTGACCTCTCCCACTTTGCCACCTTGTCACTGCGCACCGCCATCGGCTGCACAAAGTCTACCTGCGACCAGGCCATGGACCCCAGCGGCGAGATGGAGTTCAAGGTCCGTCTGATCGGCAAGGACGGCAAGCTGTCGGCTCCCGTGTCGACCAAGGGCCGTATCGCCCTGACCCGGCCGGTGGGCACCGAGTTCGGCCTGCACCGTGAACTGGCAACGGTCTCCTTCGACCTCGCCTCCTTCCACCTGCCGCTCAACTCCGTGACCGGATTGCGCTTCGTCTTCGACAGCCGCCCCGAGGGCGATGTCGATATCGGCACCATCGCGGTGACCACCAAGCCGGTGAAGAAGCAAGGACCGGTCGCGGCCTCGGCTCTGGCGCTTGCGGGCTCGGAAAATGCACCGGCTGCGGTCGCCCGCCAGCAGACGATCGGCGCCGAAGCCGGCAACACGCTGCGCTTCCTGCCCGCCGAGGCATCAGCTGCGCGCCGGGCGCCCGAGACAGTTCGCATCGAGCTGACCTCGCAGCGCCGCTTCCCCTTCACGGACTCGCTGCCTGAACTCTCGATCGGCGACCTTGCGATCCGCAACGTTGCCGTCGTGGGTGATGGGCGCCGGGCGATCGCCCAACTTACGGCAGACCAGGCCAAAGCCCTGGTCACCGGCAGTGCGGTCTCCCTGCAGGTGGGGTCTGCCCCACTCTGGCGGTTCGGCACACTGCCGGCGCACTGACGGGATAAGGTAGAGATACCGCCGACGACGAGGCGGTCAAAAGCAAAGGGCGCCGCGGATTGACCCGCGGCGCCCTTTTGATTGGGTCCAGGACTTGGCGAACCGTCAGGCGGCGCGCACGTGCTGCACGAAGGCGGCCATCTTGTCGCTGAGCATGCGCGAGTTGCGGTCGAGGTCCTTGGCCGCGGACAGCAGTTCCTTCGAGGTATGCCCCCCCTTCTCCGCCGTGGCGCGAACGCCGACGATGGTGCTGGCAACCTCGGCGGCACCCACAGCCGCTTCGCTGATGTTGCGGGCGATCTCGATGGTGGCGGAGTTCTGCTGCGTGGTGGCATCGGCCACACGCGAGGTGATGGACTCAAGATCCTTGATGCGCTTGGAGATGTCCGCGATCTTCTCGACCGACTGCTGGGTCGCCGACTGGATCGTGCCCATCTGCGCTTCGATATCCTGCGTCGCCTTGGCGGTCTGGCTGGCCAGCGCCTTGACTTCGGAGGCCACGACCGCGAAGCCGCGACCGGCCTCACCCGCACGCGCCGCCTCGATGGTGGCGTTGAGGGCAAGCAGGTTGGTCTGCTCGGCGATCGCCTGGATCATGGCGACAATGCTGCCCACCTTGGCAGCGCTGTCGGCCAGCGAGCGGACGTCCTGGTCGGTGCGCTGGGCCTGATCGACAGCGGCGCCGATCAGCGTTGCGGCTTCGTCGATGCGGCGGCCGATTTCGGAGATGGACGCCGACAGTTCTTCCGACGCGCCGGCCACCGCCTGCACGTTGGCCGAGGTCTGCTCGGAGGCAGACGCCACGGTGATCGAGCGCGAGGACGTCTCGTTGGCATCCGACGCCATGGTCTCGGCGGCCTTGAGAGTGGTGTTGGCTGCTGAGGTGACCGCCCCGATGATCTGCCCCATCTCGGCCTCGAAACGGTGGGCCAGGTCAGCCATCATGGCCTTCTGCTCGGCCTTGCGGTCGGCTTCAGTCTTGGCCTGCGCATCACGCAGATCCTGGGTTTCCTGCAGACTGTCGCGGAAGCCGGTGGCGACGGTCCAGAGGTGACCAATCTCATCCGACCGCGGCTTGGCGTGCTGGAAGGAGACGCCGAGATCGCCACGCGACAGGGCAGCGAACACGTTGGCGACCTGATGCAGCGGCCGCGAGATCATGGCCGTACCGATCCAGGTACCGATCACGACGCCGGCGACGATACCGGCAACAGCCAGCGAAACGAGAATGGTGAAACCTTCGCTGAAGTAGGACTTGATGTCCGCCTGCACCTTGACGAGGTCAGCCTGATCAAGCGTGACGAGGTCATCCAAGTCGGCCTGCAGCTGCTTGCGATTGGCGCGATTGGCGTCGTTGTTGCCCTTCTCGTTGGCCGCAGCCGGCGAGACGTTGGCGCCGAGATCGGCCAGTTCGGTGCGGAAGGCGATGAACTCCTTGGCCTTGGACACGACCGCATCGAAGGCCGACTTGCGATCGGCCGGAACGGTGCTGGACCAGGAGGTCAGGAGGTCGTCCATTTCCTTGAGGTTCTTGCGAATGCCTTCGGCGAAGGGCTTGGCCTTCTCCGTGTCGGCAGCGGCATAGATACCGCGCGAGTCCATGACCACCGCCGTGATCAGCCGGTTGAGGTGCTCGCCGTTGAAAGCGCGCTGGGAAGCAAGATCAAAGGCGGCGACCTGCTGGTTGTAGCCACGCATGGTCTGGATACCCGTCAGGGCAATCGCAATCGTAATCAGGCTGAGAACCGCGACGATTGCATAAATCTTGAACTGGATCTTCATCTTACCCTCAATCGGTCACGATTTGACCGTGAAAACGATTTTAGGAAAAGCTTTCTCATGCCAAAATTAAAAAGTAATAAATACGACAACTAAACAAAATACAACCAAGATTTACTGAGGACAACTAGGCGGATTATATTCTAAAAATATTTCGTGCATCGTCATTTTTTACGAGTCAATTTAGAGATATTATTCAAATCAAATAGGGATATGTGCGGAGCATAGAAAGTAATACACACAGACAATCTCAGGCAAGCATATGTAGTTTACATTTAATTTCTTATATATATAGACTTTGATACTAAAATCCGCATGAGAATTGTAGAAAAAGAAAGAAAGCCGGAGCGACGGCGTCGCCCCGGCTTCGCAAACTTGAAAAACGCGCATTTCTTTTATTTTGGCCGGTTGAGAGAAAAAAATACTCTCGTTTTACGCGACGCAAGCTTTCAGCGACGGACTTCGTCTTCGCTCGGCGGCGATCCCCGCGACCGGGCGGCGAGAGCCGTCCGGCGCAAGGAAAGAACACTGGATCGCCGAAGCGATCAGTTGCGGTCCTTGTTCACCAGCTTGTTCCTGGCGATCCCCGCGACCGGGCGGCGAGAGCCGTCCGGCGCAAGGAAAGAACACTGGATCGCCGAAGCGATCAGTTGCGGTCCTTGTTCACCAGCTTGTTCTTGGCGATCCAAGGCATCATGGCGCGCAGCTTGGCGCCGACGTCTTCGATCTGGTGGCTGTCGTTGAGGCGGCGGATACCCTTGAAGCGGGCGGCGCCGGCCTTGTATTCCTGCATCCAGTCGGAGGTGAACTTGCCGGTCTGAATGTCGGTCAGCACCTTCTTCATCTCGGCCTTGGTCTCGGACGTGATGATGCGCGGGCCGGTGACATACTCGCCCCACTCGGCAGTGTTGGAGATCGAGTAGTTCATGTTGGCAATGCCGCCCTCGTAGATGAGGTCGACGATCAGCTTCACTTCATGCAGGCACTCGAAATAGGCCATTTCCGGAGCGTAGCCCGCCTCGACCAGCGTCTCGAAGCCGGCGCGGATCAGCTCGACCAGACCGCCGCAGAGGACGACCTGCTCGCCGAACAGGTCGGTCTCGCATTCTTCCTTGAACGAGGTCTCGATGATGCCCGAACGGCCGCCACCAACGCCCGAGGCGTAGGAGAGCGCCAGATCGAGGGCATTGCCGGAAGCATCGTGATGCACGGCAACGAGGCAGGGCACGCCGCCGCCCTTCTCATATTCGCCACGAACGGTGTGGCCGGGGCCCTTGGGGGCGATCATGACGACGTCGACGGTCGACTTCGGCTCGATCAGGGCGAAGTGGACGTTGAGGCCGTGGGCGAAGGCAATGGCAGCGCCGTCACGGATGTTCGGGGCGATGTCCTTGTTGTAGATCTCGGCCTGCAGCTCGTCGGGCGTGGCCATCATCATGAAGTCGGCCCAGGCGGCAGCCTCGGCAACGCTCATGACCTTGAGGCCGTCGGCCTCGACCTTCTTGGCGGTGGTGGAACCCGGACGCAGGGCGACGACGATGTCCTTGACGCCGGAGTCGCGCAGGTTGAGCGTGTGGGCGCGGCCCTGCGAGCCGTAGCCGATGATGGCAACCTTCTTGCCCTTGATCAGGTTGAGATCAGCGTCGCGATCGTAATAAACGCGCATTTCGTCTTCCTTTCCTCGCCGTTGCCGGCCGTTACCGTCGACCGGTTCCTCCCGGCCCATGGGGTTCAATCCTTCAGAAGCTTCCGCCCGTAGAGGCGGAAGAACTGGTCCACCGCGAGCTCGGCACGCGCCGAGAGCTCGTGTTCGTTGTCCGGCGCATCGCCGAGCAGATAGCGCAAATGCGCGTCGCGTACCACCAGGCCATAGAGCGTTTCGAAGGCCTGGCGCGTGTCTGAGAAAGCCAGATAGCCGTGCCGGCGCCCAAGCTCAAGCAGGGCGCGTGCGCGCTGCTCGATCGGCTGGCGGCCCTGCTCGATCAGAAGATGTCCGAGGCCGGTGTTTCCGGGGCCGGCCTGGCCGATGGCGAGCCGGTTGAGCGCCAGCGACACCTCGCCACCCAGCACCGTCAGAAGGTCGACGGCGAAGGTGCGCAGATTGTGGGTGAAATCCTCAAGGCTCGGCGCGCCATGGCGCGGCGCGGGCGTACGGACCTTCGACGACTGGAAGGCAATCATCGCCGCCAGCATGCCGTCGCGGTCACCAAACCACTTGTAGAGACTTTCCTTGGAGCAGTTGGCCGCCCGGGCGATTCCGGCCGTGGTCAGCGCCTTTTCGCCGCCCGCCACAAGCAGCTTCAGCGCGCATTCCAGAACGGCATTCTGGCGCGGCGAGAAGGTCTCGGTCTCAAGCGGGGCAACGGCAGTCATCGGGGCACCAAGGCATGTACCGTACGGTACGGTTCGTGCCGTGGTGATAGCGCGGGGCAGACGGGCTGTCAAGCGGAGCCCCCGCGAAAGATGGCGACGTGGCGCGGGACATGGGGTGCATCCCCCTATCCGCGTCGAGGCGGTCACATGCCAGTCGAGGTCTTGTGCCCGGCAATCAATGATGAGACCCTGGCGCTTCAGGCAATCTCCATTTCTGCAGAACGATATGGATGAGATCGACGTCCCCCTGGTCCAGCGCCTCGTGGCTGCCCAGTTTCCGCACTGGGCGGCCACGAGGCGACGAGTGGCTGGGACAATCGCACCTTCCATCTCGGCGACCACATGTCCGTGCGATTGCCGAGCGCCGAGTGCTACGCCCCGCAGGTCGAACGGGAACAGCTCTGGTTGCCGGTTCTTGCGCCGCAGCTGCCGTTCGCCATCCCCTGTCCCCTGGCTGAGGGCAGGCCGAGTGCGGACCATCCCTGGCCCTGGTCCATCTACGAGTGGATCCCCGGACAACGCGCCGATGAAGCCGCCATCGCCGACATAACGACCTTTGCCACGGACCTCGCCGGCTTTCTCACCCGCCTCTGGCGCATCGGCACGGATGGAGCGCCACACGCCGGCCAGCAGACCTTTCATCGAGGCGGCGACCTGCGGGTCTACGATGGCGAAGCCCGGCAAGTGCTGGGGGAACTGGCGGACGAGGCCGATGTCCCCCTGATGACCGACCTATGGGACCTGGCCCTAGCCTCAACCTGGCAGGACAAACCGGTCTGGGTGCACGGCGATATGGCGGTCGGAAACCTGCTGGTGCGCGAGGGCAAGCTCGCGGCGGTGATCGACTTCGGCTGTTGCTGCATCGGCGACCCAGCGTGTGACCTGGTGATCGCCTGGACGCTGTTCGACCAACCGGCACGGCGGGCCTTTCGCCGCGAGATCGGCGTGGACCGGCACACATGGGAACGCGCCCGTGGCTGGTGCCTGTGGAAGGCGCTCATCAGCATCGCCGGAGCGAGAGGTCGTGACGAGGGGCTTGCCGATCGCCACCGCCGCTGGATCGCCGAGATCCTCGCCGACGATGGCGCCGACATGTGATTTCGCACACTGAATCGGCGGCGAGGCGTTGCGTCGTGGAGCCGATCGGAAGCCAGCCTTGTTGCCTCTTCACAAGCGCCTCAAAGTCCATTATAAGAACCATATGACCATTTTAGTTGACGATACCACCACCCAGATCGCCCGCCGCATCCGCCTTGAGCGGGAAGTACGCGGCTGGTCGCAAGGCGACCTTGCCGAGCGTGCCGATGTGGCCAAGGCCTCCATCAGCAAGATCGAGCGGGAGGAGATGAGCCCGACCGCCGCGCTGCTGGTCCGCATCGCCGCCGCCTTCGACCTGACGCTCGCCGGCCTGCTGATCCGGGCGGAAGGTGGCCAGGAGCGGGTAACGCGCGCCGTCGATCAGCCGCTGTGGCATGATCCCGCCACCGGCTACCGGCGCCGACAGCTCTATGCCCGGGCCGAACATCCGGTCGAGCTTGTGGAAGTGACCATGCCGGCGGGGCAATCGGTGACGCTGCCGGCGGCATCCTACGCCCGCATCCGCCAGGTACTCTGGGTGCGCGAGGGCCATCTGGTGATCACCGAGGGCGCCCAGCGACACGACCTTGCCCCCGGCGACTGCCTGGGATTTGGCCCGCCCGCCGATACCATCTTCGCCAACGAATCCGCCCTGCCCTGCACTTATGTCGTCGCGCTCGCAAGGAGCTGACCCATGACCGACATCCGCATCCACCCGCTTGACGCCTCCAGCGACACGATCGAGCAGCTGGCCACGCTGATCGTCGAAACCGTGGCGGGCGGTGGCTCGGTCAGCTTCATGCATCCGATGGAACTGGAGCGTGCCCGCGACTTCTGGTGGGGCAGCCTCGAAGCGGCAGCGCGCGGCGATCGCGTGGTGCTGGGCGCAATCGACAATGGGCGGATCGTCGGCACGGTGACGCTCATCACCAGCCTGCCGCCCAATCAACCGCACCGCGCCGAGATCAGCAAGATGATGACCGCCGCCTCCCATCGCGGCCGAGGCATCGCCATGGCGCTGCTGAAGGAAGCCGAACGGATCGCGATTGCGCTGGGCCGCCCCCATTTGATGCTCGACACCGCCAGCGACGGCGGTGCGGCAGGACTTTACGAAAAGGCCGGCTTCCACTTTGTCGGCGAGGTGCCGGACTTCGCCCTGAAGCCGCACGGCGGCCTGACGGGCACGAGGTTCTACTGGAAGCAGGTAGAACCGGCCTCCAGCCAAACATGAAGCATCGGGATGCCGCGCCAGGCACCCCGATGCATCGATCGGGCGCTGATTACTTCTCCGGTCCACCACTCGTCATGGACGCAAGAGGCATCATGCGGTTCTCAACGATCACTTCCGGCGCCTTGGAGGCCGTGATCTTGATGGAGAACGGGAACCAGACGTCGCCGTCGGACGGAACACCCGCGGTATTGGTCAAGGTTGCCGACTTCGTGCCGATCAGCTTGCCATTCTTGAAGTAATCCATGGTTGCGGTTGTCGCGCCATAGCCATGCGGTGAGTAGTAGTGGGCAAGAACCTTGTAGGTTCCGACCGTCGTCAGATCCGAAACCGTGATCTTCTCCATGGCGCAGGTGGAGATGCAGTCCTGATACAACAGCGGATCGTCCTCGGTTTCCGCAGGATCGTTCCAGTTTGGATTGCGGTTGTAGTAGGCCACATCAGAGGCATAGTTCCACGACAGGTTCGATGACCCGGACGGCGGCCGCAAGTGCAGGTCCACATCGGCCCCCACCTTGTTCCAGGTCAGGCGGAACCAGTAGCCACAGTCGCGCGTGCTGATGCCGCGATCGATGAACACGGCGCAGATGTCGTTCTTGTAGGCACCCGAAAAGAGCGCCGTATCCGCGTCGAGCAAGGCTGCAACGCCCTTGGTGAAGTTGGGTGACGTCGCGATCAGGAAATGGCTCTTCAGGATGATCTTGTCAGCCTTTTCCTTGCCGATCTTGAGATAGAGATCGCGCAGGCCACGCGACCAGATCTCGCCATCCTTGTGCACCTGCCCGACATAGTCGCGCGGATATTTCTTGTTCTTGTCGAGCCGACGCAGGCAGGTACCCTGGCTGTCCCAATCGGCAAAGCAGTTGCCCCAGGTTCCCGAGTGATAGGTGCTGTAGGCCCAGTAATCGCCGAAGCCCTCGCCCATGGCCCCCGCCTGACCACCCGAAAGGTAGCGCCCGCCGGAGGAAGCATCCTGCAACGCGTGACCATATTCATGCAGAATGACGTCGGCGTCCTCGGCGTCATCAACGCCACCGTCGCCGAAGGCAAGATAACCGGCCCCATGCGGCGAAGCGCAGTAGAAGGAATTGTCCGCCTTCATCGCGTGGGCGTCGACACGGATCGATGCATTCCACAGAGCCCCGAAGCCCAGCGACTGGATGTAGCGCTGGTTACGGTCGAGCGTGTAATAGGCCATGGTGTGCTCGAAGCCGGACTGAGAGCGATTGAACTTGAACTGGCTGGTCTTCTGCGACGGTGGCGCAAGCCGGACTTCGGTTTCCTGCGCAATGCAGGTTCCGGGCAAGCTCGCGACCCCGATGTCCATGGCCCGCGCGTAAGGACCAATCAGCTTGTAACGCAAGCCCGTGCCCGTGCCGGACTTCTGGATGCCATAGAGCGTCTTGGTCCTGTAGGCACTGGAAAGAGCGGCGTAATTGGCATTTGCCTGGTCGCGTAGCGTACCCTTGTTCAAGGTGTAGACCGGATTGGGATCGAAGACCGTCCCGGTTCCGTTGACCGACAGCTTGAGAATGCGCGTATCCAGAACTGCGCCGGTCACCGCATCAAGGATATACTCAACCGATCCCATCGAAATGCGCCAGGCCAGGACATCGCCATTGTCGGTTTCGAAATAGCCCAGTTCGCGTTCGCCGTTGGCCGGAAGCACAGGCGTCACCGGCGCGCCGGACTTGTCGTGCAGCACAGTCCGGGCCATTTCCCCCTTGGCCAGATCGAAAGCCTGCGCCGACGACATCGGCGCTCCCGCTGCGCGCGCAGAGCCTGCGTCGCCGGCGATCGAGTTGCTGTTGAGCAGATAGAGCTTGCCGCCAGCCGTCACATGCAGATCGATATAGACGTTGAACACGCGTTTGCCAGCGTAGACCTTCTGGAAGCTCAGGTGGATATCGCCATTGCTGTGCCGCTCCGACGCAAGCACGACCGAATAGCCGTCGAGACCGAAGACGGACTTGCCCCTGGAGAGAAAGTCCCTGGCCGATGCGGAAATATCCGGCGCAGCGAGCACCGGACCACCATGCAACTGCACGACGGCGCCCCCCGAAGGGGTCCATTCCACGCCCCACTCGCCGCCCTTGGTGGCGCCGAGGCGGTTCAGCGTTTCGATGGCGGCCTTGGACGGACTGCCGGCATAGGCAAACTGCACCGCGGTGGGCGCTAGAACAAAGGCTGCCGCAGAGAGCAACAGCAATTGTCGAACAAGTTTCTTCGCCATGATCATCTCCCTGTAAAGGGCGAATGAAGCCGGGATCACGATCGCCGAGATCGGGGACATTTCATCCACCGGATCAAAAGTTTGCGGGATAGCGCCTCGCAAGCACCTATCGCTGGGCGGTCCGACCAGACACACATGCGCCGGAGCGAGCGGCGGCCAGGCACTTACATGCAAAAGAAGAAGTTGGGAGGCTCCGCGGCGTTCGCGCAAATGCATGCATCGCGAACAGAACAGGTAACGCCACCACGTTATTTTTTATTTCGGCTTCGATTAAGAAGCACATTCAGCGCATGTAACAATCAAACTAACATATACAATAAAAGCAGATTATGAACAATGTTTATTTTATATAAGCATAACCACGACTCGTACACTACAAATCAGGACATAAGAACTCTACATTTCAAGATAATGTAATATACCAAAAGCAGACGTATGGCGTTTGCGGGCCGCTCCATTTCTTGCTGCCTTGCAGTTCAAAGCCGACCGACGTCTGCGGATGGAGCGGATCCTGGTTGATCACCTGCGGCACCTGAAAGGAAAGAGGCCGGCGAATGATCGCCGGCCTCCTTCATGCTGTCGAGGCTGTCGCCTGCTCAGTCGCAGGACGTGTCGCTGATGCCGCGCGCCGCAAAGACCGTGCAGATGGCCACCTTGTTGGCACCGCCATAGGCCTCTTCGTCGGCTGCAACGAGGGCCGCCAGACCGTCGGCGAACTGAGGCTGATCGGGGACGAAATAGTGGCTGTCGAGAATGATGGTGTCAGCCTTGGTCTTGCCGAGCTTCTTGAAGAGATCCCGCAATCCGCGCGACCAGATCTCGCCATCGGCATGGACCTCATTCCTGATGTCGTCGGGATAGACCTTGTTGGTGTTGAGATGGCGCAGACATTTGCCCTGACCATCCCAATCGGCAAAGCAATCGCCCCACTTGCCGGTGTGATAGGTGCTATAGGCCCAGTAATCGCCGAAGCCCTCGCCCATGGCCCCCGTCTCACCGCCGCCGGAATACTTGCCGTCGGACGCCGCGTCCTGAAGGGCGTGGCCATACTCGTGCAAAACCACGTCCGCGTCCTCGGCGTCATCGACGCCGCCATTGCCATAGACGATATAGCCAGCGCCGGTCGGGTCCGGGCAATAGAAGGAGTTGTCGTCGGTGATGCCATGGGCATCGATGCGGATGGGCTTGTTCCACAGATCAGGAAAGCCGAGCGACTTGATGTAGCGTTCGCTGCGATCGATGGTGAAATAAACCATCGCATGCTCGAAACCGGCCTGCGACCGATTGTAGTTGAAGGCGGAACCACTCTGCACCGGTGGTCCCTGACGGACTTCAGCATTTCCATTCATGCAGGAGTTGGGCACATTGGTGGCACTGATGTCCATCATCCGCACATAGGGACCGGACAACGAATAACTGGTCTTGCCACCCGAAACGGTCTTCTTGATGCTGGGCAGCTTCACCGACTTGTAGGCGGGCGACAGCGCGGCAAAGTTCTTGTCGCCATTGTCGCGAAGGCTGGAATTGTTCAGGGTATAGACCGGGTTGGGATCGAAAGCCTTGCCGGTGCCATTGGCCGAGACCGACTGCACCAGAACCCGCTTGGCGAGCACGGCGCCGGTCTTGGCGTCGACAATGAGCTCCACCGAACCGAAGGAGACGCGCCAGGCGAGAATGTCGCCGGCATCGGTCTCGAAGAAGCCGAGCTCGCGCGCACCGGCCGTGGGCACCTTGGCCGCGATCGGAGCGCCGGCCTTGTCGTGCAACACGGTGCGCGCCAGCTCGGCGCTTGCCACCTCGCCGGCCTTGGCCGACGTGAGCGCAGGAACCGTGGAAACCGGCGCCTTTTGGGTCTTCAGCGACCGCGAGTTGCTGGTGACGAGCGTGAGTTCGCCGGAAGACTTCACGTGCACGTCGATGACGACGTTGAACACCGGCAGCCCCTGATACTGCTTGCGGAAGGTCAGATGCGTGCTGCCGAGGCCACGACGGCTCTTCGGCGCGCCGAGCGTAAAGCCTTCGAGACCGAAGATTGCCTTGCCATCCTTGAGGAAATGCTCGGCGGAGGCGGCAACATCGACCGTAGACAGCTTCGGGCCGCCGGCCAGACGCTTGATGTCGGTCCCGGACTTGGACCATTCGACGGACAAGGTCCCGGTCTTGCCGGCCGCAAGGCGGCTGAGCGCAGCGGACGCTTCGGCCGTCGTGCCGGCAGCTGCGGCGAAATGGGTGCCGACCGTCAGAACGGACAGCATCGCGACGGACGCGGAAATCAATCGTCTAGCAAGATATTTCGACATGAGAATCCTCAAACTACCTCAACAGGCGTTCAAGACGGAGCATAGTTGCCCCGTCCCCGACCCGAAGGCAGACTTATAGAGGCGAAATATTTACAAGCCGATTGGAAATACGGGCAAATTCGCGACAAAATCTGGCGCGATCCTACCCGCGGAGCACCCAAACCAACAGTACTTTCCGGAAGAGAACCGCAACCGCCAAGCGTTACGACCGCTCAGAGCGTCTCGCCGCAGGCCGTCCGATATTTGCGCACCGTCTCGCCGAGACCATAGAGCAGCGCATCGGCGATCACCGCATGACCGATGGAGGCCTCGGCCACCTGCGGCACGCGATAGAGCAGTGGCGGCAGGTTCTTGAGCGTGAGGTCATGGCCGATGTTGACGTCAATCCCGGCAGCAAAAGCCGCCTTGGCCGTGGCGACAACCTCTTCGAGGCGCATCTGCCGCACGGTCTGCTCGAAGGAGCCGCCATAGGGGCCGGTGTAGATCTCGATCCGCTCGGCGCCCGTGGACTTGGCCGCATCGACGAGCTTGGGGTCGGCGTCGACGAAGATCGACACGCGCGCGCCAAAGCCGTGAATGCGGGCGACGACGTCGGTCAGGAAATCCTTGTGGGCGACCGTGTCCCAGCCGTGATCGGAGGTATTCTGCCCCGGCAGGTCGGGCACCAGCGTCACCTGATCGGGCCGGACGCTCTCGCAGAGTGCGAGGAAATCGTCGGTCGGATAGCCCTCGATGTTGTACTCCTTGCCCGGCCAGTCGCGGCGCAGCATGGCGTCGATCTCGTAGACGTCAGTGCGACGGATGTGGCGCTCGTCGGGGCGCGGATGCACCGTGATGCCATAGGCCCCCGCCTCAAGGGCGATCGCCGACAGGCCGGTGACGCTCGGCCAGGGAAGATTGCGGCGATTGCGCAACTGGGCGATGGCATTGACGTTGACGGAAAGACGGGTGAAGGCCATGGCAGGAACTCAACTGGATAAGGAGGCCTGCGTTTTATCGCCAGCAAGGCGCCAAGTCCAAGTACACTTTGGTCATTTCGCATAGGCCACGGGGATTTCCGTACCGGCTTTCAGGATCTCCATGGAGATGGAGGCCGACATGTCGAACAGCTCGACCTTGCGCACGATCGCCTTGTAGATCACGTCGTAATGCTCGACGCTCGGCAGGATAACCTTCAGAATATAATCGATATTTCCCGTCAGCCGATGCACCTCGACGATTTCCGGAATGTCGGCGATCACCGAGCGGAAGCTCTCCATCCACTCCACCGAATGATGCGACGTTTTGACCAGCACGAAGACAGTGGTCGGAACGCCCATGCGCTCACGATCGAGCACAACGGTACGGCGCGCGATATAGCCTTCACTTTCAAGGCGTTGGATGCGGCGCGAACAGGCCGATACCGACAGATGGACGCGGCCGGCCAGCTCCACGACGGCCAGGGAGGCGTCCTGCTGGAGCAGCTGCAGGATCTTGCGGTCGCGTTCGTCGATCATCGGGCGAATCCCTGGCGCCCTCTGGATACAAGGCGCAAATTATTTCGGCCTATGAGATCATGAGCGCTTATTTTTTGCAAGAGATCGCGGCAATGACGGGAAGAATGCAAACATGCACCACCCTCTTCGCGGCATTCTCCGCGTCATCGGTTCGCGATCATCAGGGGAACAACAATGCGCACCATCGGACTTATCGGCGGCATGAGCTTCGAGAGCACGGCTGTCTACTATCGCATGATCAACGAGGCGGTGCGGGAGCGCCTGGGCGCGCTGCATTCGGCGGAAATCGTCATGCATTCGGTGGACTTCCAGTCAGTGGTGGACCTGCAGAAGGCCGGCCGCTGGGATCTCGCCGCCGAGCGCCTCGGCGCTGCCGCCAAGGGGCTCGAGCGCGCCGGCGCCGACTGCATTCTGATCTGCACCAACACCATGCACCTGGTGGCCGATGAGGTGGCCGGCGCGGTGGATGCCCCGCTCGTTCACATCATCGACGAGACCGCCAAGGCGCTGAAGGCCGCCGGCAGCTGCCGACCGCTGCTGCTGGCAACCCGCTACACCATGGAACACGGCTTCTATTCGAAGCGCATGGCCGCCCATGGCCTGCAGGTGATGACGCCCGACGACGCCGGCCGCACGCTGGTCCACAACGTGATCTTCGATGAGCTCTGTGCCGGCATCGTCCGCGACGAGTCGCGCCTGGCCCTCTTCGATCTCATCGAGGCCGCCAAGGCACGCGGCGCCGATGCCGTCATCCTCGGCTGCACGGAAATCTGCCTTATCCTCGATCCCAAGTCGCTTGCCCTGCCCGGCTTCGACAGCACCGCCATCCACGCCGAAGCCGCCGTCGAGTTTGCCCTCGCCGGCTGCGAGACAAACGCCATCGCGGCGGAGTGACACTTCCGGAACGCGTGGTCTCCCGTCTTGACAGAGACCATCGACCACGCGTTTACTCAAACTCCCATCATGGGAGTGTGGATGTCAGTCGTATCTGAGACCCGGTAAGGACCCGGACCGCGTGGTTTCCCCGCGGAACGGGTCAGACAACGAAGCCCCGGCCTTCGCCTATGAAGCGCCGGACAGTTTTGTTGTGCCCTGGAGCACCTTCCAACCTGATGCAATCATCAGGTCCAAAAGAAACCGCTCCAGAGCCAAAAGCCTGGGCAGCCGCTTTTCGATCATGTCGTTTCCACATGATCGGCGGATGCTCATGCGGCACCGACCGGATCTTCAAGACCATGAACATATCGCGCGACGAACAGCGCATTCTCCACCTGCTAGCCCAGGGCGGGCGTATCGACTATTGCCGCAATGAGCGCGGCAACATCGAACAGCTGGAGTGTATCAGCCGCGACGGCTGGCTTTTCACCGACTTCGGACTTCACCTGTTTCGCAAGCTGAAGCAGAAGCGGGCGATCGCCTCCAAGGACGGCCAGCCTTATCGCATCACAAGGCGCGGGCTGGAGCTGGTCCGCGCCCAGCTCGACAATCGGTAAGATCGTCCTGAAGCAAGGACTCAGGCCGCGCCGCCGGTGAGATCCCGGCGTGCGCGGTCGAGCTCCTCGGCATAGCGGCGCAACAGGTGCTGCTCGGTGAGGAGACCGACGACCTTGCGCGTATGCAGGCTCTCCACCACCGCCAGCTCCTCGCTTTGCGCCGAGCGGAAGACGCGCGCCGCCGCGTCGGCGGTCATCGACGGCAGCAGCAGGCTGTCGCGATGCCGTGCCAGGCTGCTGATGTCGGCCTGCGCATCCGCGTCGGTTCCTGGCTGATAGGCGTCCGCCACCAGCACGATCCCGGCATAGGCGTCCTGGTCGCCGACCAGGATCACCCGCTGGGTCGATCCAAGCGGGAACGTCTTGCGGAAGGTTTCGAGGCTCTGGTTGGCGGCGGCGGTGCGGATATCCGCCCGCATCATGCGCGCAACCGTCAGATTGCGGATCCAGCCCACGTCATGAGCGCTGCGGATGGTCTCGCCACGCAGATGCAGGCGCCAGGTGGAGAAGGAGTAGCCGAAGGTCTCGCGTACCACCACCGCCGACATGATCGACGCGACCAGCACGGCGCCGGTGATGGCGAAGTCATGGGTGGTCTCCAGCACAAGGAAGGACATGGTCATGGGACCGCCGACGACACCCACGGCGATCGAGGCCATGCCGACCACGGCGGAAACCGTCGGTGCGAGCAGCGGCGAGAGTCCGGCGGCAGCCGCCATCAGCGCGTAGGCCTTGCCGAGCAAGGCACCGAGATAGAGCGAGGCGAAGAACAGGCCGCCACGAAAGCCGCCGCCGAGCGACAGCGCGGACGCCAGCATCTTCAAGCCGAACAGCATGAGCAGTGCCGGCCAGCCGCCAAAGGCGGCAAGATCCACGTGCAGCGCCCCGTGTCCCGACGACAGGACATGCGGCGAGATCAGCGCCAACCCACCGATGGCTGCCCCGGCGATCGCCGGCCGGGCCCAGGCCGGACAGCGGCAGACACGGAACAGTCGCTCGACCCCGGACACCAGTTGCATGACGCCGACGGCGGCGAGGCCGCCAAGAACACCGAGCGCCAGATAGGGCGCCAGTTCCAGTGCCGTCATCGGCGGCACGGCACCGATCAGGATAGGCGTCTGTACCGCGCCGAGCCAACCCGCTGTGAGACTGGCCGCAAGCGCCGCCGCCAGCACCGGTGCCACCAGCGCGACCGTATAGGTGCCGATGATCAGCTCGAAGCCGTAGAAGGCGCCGGTGATCGGCGCGCTGAAGGCGGCGGCGATGGCGCCAGCGGCGGCACAGCCCACGAGCATGCGTACGTCGGGCCGGCGCAGCTTGAGAGCCGTCGCCACCCGGGACGCAAGACCGGAACTCGCCTGGGTATAGCCGGCCTCAAGGCCGACCGAAGCGCCGAAGCCGCTCGACACCATGGTTTGCAGGGCCACGTAGAGGCTCTCGCCGACCGACATGCGCCCGCCATAAAGGGCATTGGCTTCAATGGGGTCGACCGGCGGCCGGGTGAACGTGTGGCGGAAGACGGCATTGAGACCGGCGATGACAAGCCCGCCGATGAGCGGGACCAGTGCCAGCCAGGGCGAGGCCAGATGATCCTGTTCGCTGAGCCGCATGTGGCCGTCGAGCTGATAGAGGAGATGATGCGCCTGGCTGGTGATCCAGCTCATCAGCGTCACCACACCGCCTGACAGGCAGCCGATAAGAGCCGCCAGTACCAGCAGCACAAGTTCGCGAAAACGCCCCGAGCGAAAGGCCCAGCGAACGGCAACACGCGGGGAAAGATGCGACAACTCGGCCAAGACAAGACCACGGGGCAGGAGTAGGATCGCGCTTCTATAGGACGACGGCAGCGGCGCCTCAATCAACTCTCCGGGAACGGCCTTCAGAACCGCCCCCATCGCCCCCTTCAGGCGCATCGAACCATCGCCTCGGATCCGAGGGACAGGGCGCCAGATAACTTTATCCTATCGCGTGCATCATAATTCGCAATTTTACCTGATGGAAGCGCAAGTCTAGAACTCAACTGTCGGCCGGGGGTGACGCCAGTTTGCGTGCCTTCGCCTGTTCCTTGCTTCCTGGCGACCGGTGGGTCCGGTGCGCCAGCCACGAAGTCCAACCGGGAGACAGTCATGGACACGAAAGTTGAAACGAGCGCGGGCAAATGCCCCTTCCCGCACGGCGGCGTCACCAAGGCCAGCGCCGGCACCACCAATCGCGACTGGTGGCCGAACCAGCTGAACCTCAAGATCCTGCACCAGAACTCGGCGCTGTCGGACCCGTTTGCAGCCGGCTTCGACTATGCCAAGGCCTTCAAGGGCCTTGACTATGAGGCGCTCAAGGCCGATCTGCGCGCGCTGATGACCGACAGCCAGGATTGGTGGCCGGCCGACTTCGGGCACTATGGTCCGCTGTTCATCCGCATGGCCTGGCACTCGGCCGGCACCTATCGCACCGGCGACGGCCGTGGCGGCGCCGGCACCGGCCAGCAGCGCTTCGCCCCGCTCAACTCCTGGCCCGACAACGTCAACCTCGACAAGGCCCGCCGTCTCCTGTGGCCGATCAAGCAGAAGTATGGCAACGCCATCTCCTGGGCTGACCTGATGATCCTCACCGGCAACGTGGCGTTGGAGAGCATGGGTTTTGCTACCTTCGGCTTCGGCGGCGGTCGCGCCGACGTGTGGGAGCCGGAAGAGGACGTCTACTGGGGTTCGGAAACCA
The DNA here is from genome assembly GCF_021864535.1 of Oryzibacter oryziterrae. GTDB lineage: Bacteria > Pseudomonadota > Alphaproteobacteria > Rhizobiales > Pleomorphomonadaceae > Pleomorphomonas > Pleomorphomonas oryziterrae. The sequence goes on along the minus strand of NZ_JAKJIC010000003.1, from coordinate 106,595 downwards.
AGTGGCTGGACGACAAGCGCTATTCCGGCGACCGAGACCTTGAGAACCCGCTGGCCGCCGTGCAGATGGGCCTCATCTACGTCAACCCGGAAGGCCCGAACGGCCACCCGGACCCGCTGGCGGCCGCTCGCGACATCCGCGAAACCTTCGCCCGCATGGCGATGAACGACGAGGAAACCGTGGCGCTGATCGCTGGCGGCCACACCTTCGGCAAGACCCATGGCGCCGCGGCTGCCGCCCATGTGGGCGTCGACCCGGAGACCGCCGACGTCGAGGAGCAGGGCCTGGGCTGGACCAACAGCTACGGTTCGGGCAAGGGCGGCGACACCATCACCTCGGGCCTCGAGGTGACCTGGACGTCGACCCCGACCAAGTGGAGCAACAACTTCTTCTGGAACCTGTTCGGCTATGACTGGGAGCTGACCAAGAGCCCCGCCGGCGCGCATCAGTGGACGCCCAAGGGCGGCGCAGGCGCCGGCACGGTGCCGCATGCCCACGACAGCAGCAAGCGCATCGCCCCGGCCATGCTGACCACCGACCTCGCGCTGCGCTTCGACCCCGAGTACGAGAAGATCTCCCGCCGCTTCTTCGAGAACCCCGATCAGTTCGCCGACGCCTTCGCCCGCGCCTGGTTCAAGCTGACCCATCGCGACATGGGCCCGAAGGCCCGTTACATCGGCCCGGAAGTGCCGGCGGAAGACCTGATCTGGCAGGATCCGGTGCCGGCGGTCGACCATCCGCTGGTATCGCCGCAGGACATTGCCGTGCTGAAGGAAAAGGTGCTCGCCTCCGGCCTCAGCGTCAGCGAACTCGTCAAGACGGCCTGGGCCTCGGCCTCCACCTTCCGCGGTTCGGACAAGCGCGGCGGCGCCAACGGCGCCCGCGTCCGCCTCGACCCGCAGAAGAACTGGGCCGTCAACGATCCGGCGGAACTGAACAAGGTGCTGGACGTGCTCTCCGGCATCCAGACGGCGTTCAATGCCTCTGGCGAGGCGAAGATCTCGCTGGCCGACCTGATCGTGCTGGCCGGTTCCGCGGCGGTGGAAAAGGCGGCGGCGGATGCCGGCGTCACGGTGACCGTGCCCTTCACGGCGGGTCGCACCGACGCCACCGCCGAGCAGACCGACGTGACCTCCTTCGCCGTGCTGGAGCCGATCGCCGACGGTTTCCGCAACTACCAGAAGCGCCAGTTCGCCGTCTCGGCGGAAGAGCTGCTGGTTGACCGCGCCCAGCTCCTGACGCTGACCGCGCCGGAGATGACGGTGCTGGTCGGCGGCCTCCGGGTGCTCGGTGCCAACAGCGGCAACGTCAGCCACGGCGTGTTCACCGCCCGGCCTGGCGCCCTGACGAACGACTTCTTCGTCAACCTGCTGGACATGAGCACGGTCTGGCGGGCAACGGACGGCGACAAGACCGTCTTCGAAGGCCGCGACCGTAAGACCGGCGCCATCAAGTGGACCGCCACCCGCGTTGACCTCGTCTTCGGCTCCAACTCGCAGCTGCGCGCATTGGCCGAAGTCTACGGCCAGAGCGACGCCGGCGAGAAGCTGGTCAAGGACTTCGTCGCCGCCTGGGTCAAGGTGATGAACGCCGACCGCTTCGATCTCGAGTGATCGAGGGGGAACAGCAATAGGACAAGGCGGCTCCGGGGAACCGGGGCCGCTTTTTTGCCCAAAGATGGGCCAATGGGCTTAGCCACGCCGATCTCTTATCTGACGACCAGCCCAAAGAAACCAATGCGTTATAGTTTTATGAAGCTTCTCGACTTCATGCTCACTCGATCAAAAAATACGCTTAAAAATCTTAAAAGCGAGCTTTTTTTCCGAAATACTACTTTCATTGGCGCTTTTTTATAGATGGCTTTATGCCTGCAGCACCGACACTGACAGACCCGCTGATCTTCTTATCAATTTTCACATCAGCAAACACAACCGAAACAAGCTGAAATACAGACGACCTAGAAGTCGAAGGCAAAGCACTCAGGATATTCTTGCAGCTTTTGCTGCGTTTAAATATATTCTGAAGCACAACCTGGCCGTCAATATTCAATTTTATTTCTGCTACATTTGATATGTCAACCTTCACCGCCCGATTGAAATTTCCTTCGGCTGATACTCCACCAAAAAAACTTTTGAATATTGAAGGGATAGCCGCACCTGGCTCAAATGTTTGGGAATACTTTAAACTTGGGTACTTTGCTGTCTGCGGTGTAAAACTACCATAGCCATCCACTACAGCACAGGCCAAGTCAATAGATTCCGGATTTGCTTTGGTTTTCTCTGAGAAATTCCGTACGTAATATAAAGCTCCAACCTGACTCTTGCCATCAAGAACAAAATTGTCGGCAGACTGTGCCTCAACAAAAACACCACCACTAGGACCGACTCCCGCAACAAATTTTTCAATTTGAATGTTCGATTGATTGCACCCAACTAGTGGAACGGACGTAGATAGAGCGAGCAATAGACGCAAAAGTTTCATTTTTGTCCCCCTATGAGAACTGCTCAAATGCAGCCCTCAAAAGTGGACATACAATTTCAGTATTTTCAATCAAAAAGAGCAATTTTGAAAACATCAATGCATCAGCGGCATTAGGCCGGCATCGAAAGCAAGCGCACGCGAACTAGACCTTCTGTGCCTTGCTCGCCACCCAGATCATGTGGCGAGCGCCGCCGCGTTTGCCGTTGGCGCGGGTAGGCACTTCGGTGACGGCGAAGCCGACCTGTTTCAGCCGCCGCGTGAAGGCGGGATCGGGACCGGAGGACCAGACGGAGAAGATGCCGCCCGGCGTCAGAGCACGCGATGCGGCGGCGAGGCCTTCGGCGGAATAGAGCGCGTCATTGCCCTTGCGCGTCAGGCCGTCGGGGCCATTGTCGACGTCGAGCAGGATGGCGTCCCAGGTGGACGGCGCGGCGCGGATCACCGCCCCGACGTCTCCCTGGTGCAGGCGCACGCGCGGATCGTCGAGACAGCCGTTGAACACCGGAGCCATCTGGTCGCGCGCCCAAGCGATCACCGAGGGCACCAGCTCGGCGACGGTGACCTCGGCGCGCGCATCGAGCTGGCCGAGCGCGGCGCGCAAGGTGAAGCCCATGCCGAGACCGCCGATCAACATGCGGAGCGGCCGTCGCCCGGCAAGCCGGCTGCAGGCGAGCGAGGCCAGCGCCTCCTCCGAACCGCTGAGGCGGCTGTTCATCAGCTCGTTCGAACCGAGCATGATGGAGAACTCTGTACCGCGCTGCATGAGACGCAGCTCCGGCCCATCCTCAAGCTGCACGGAATCGAGCTTCACCTAGGGGATCATGGACGTGTTCCTTGGGCTATTCAGCCGAGCGGCATCAGCTCGCGATAGGCCGCCGTGCCGTTGACGAAGGTGACAACGACGAGGTGGCCGTAAGGCGCGGACCATTCGCTGTGGACCTGCCGGTTGCGCGGGGCCTCGTGGTCGACATGGAAGCCGTATTCGGTGGCCGTCCAGGCGACGGGGATGCCGTCGAGCGTGACGGCTTCCGGCGGCACGTCGGCGCCGAAGTCGGCGGTGATGCGCACCCTCTCGGCGTCGATCGCCGTGGCGATGGCGGTGAAATCCGGTGCAGGCGACAGAGGCGGGGCCGCCGGCGGAGCGGCAAAGAGATCGTCGAGCTCCGGCGTGCGCGGCGGCGCCTTGCGATAGCGGCCGGTCGCCTCGAAGGCGGCGGCGAGCGAGAGCAGGCGGTTGTCGTCCCAAGCGCGGCCCGCAAAGGTAAGGCCGACGGGCATGCCAATGTCGTCCATCACGCCCATGGGCACGGTGACGGTGGGAATGCCGAGGTGGCGGATGACGAGATTGCCATTGGCGACCCAGACGCCATTGCGCCAGCCCGCATCGGCGGAGACGGGATTGACGTCCATATCGGCAGGGCCGACGTCGGCGACGGCGGGGAACACCACCGCATCGAGGCCCAGGCCATCCATCCAGGCTTCGAGATCGAGCCGGCGCGTTTCCTCAAGCCCCTTCACGCCCTCGGCGATATGCGGGATGGCGCGAAAATCGCTCAGATCGAGCTCGCGGGCATAATCGGGATAGAGGCCGATGACGTCGTCAAAGCCGGTATAGCGATCGGGCAGACTGCCCTTGGGCGCCGGGAAGATCAGCTTGCCGTCCACATCGACAAGGCGGCGGTCGTTCATCTCAAGGAACGCGTTCCAGGACCAGGCCGAGAGATCGATGATCTCGCGCTTGAGGAAGTCAGCGCCGACAAGACCACGCGTAGCGACGGTGGGACAGCCGGGACGGTCGCCCTCATAATTGGAGACCACCGGGAAATCAACGACGACCACCTCGGCACCAGCCGCCTCCAGCGCAGCCCGCGCCGCTTGCCAGAGGGCGATGACCGACGCGCGCGTCTCGATGCGCTGGCCGGTGGGGCCGCCGATGCCGGGATGTGTCCCCGTGCCGGCGGCAGCGTCGGCATTGATATACATGGCGGGCACGCCGATGCGCTTGCCCTTGAGCGAAGCGCCCTCTGCCAGCGCCGCATAGGAGGCAGGCCGGACGGAGGATGCGGCGGGAATGGTCACCCAGGGCTGCAGGCGCCAGAAGTCGCCGCGCGTATCGGGATCGTCGGCGACGATGACATCGAGGAGATCAAGCAGATCGGCCATGCAGCGCGCATGCGGCACCACCACGTCCATGGTGGGCACCAGCGGCCAGTTGCCGCGCACCGAGATGACGCCGCGGCTCGGCGTATAGGCGCAGAGCCCGTTGTTTGACGCCGGCGCGCGGCCCGACGACCAGGTTTCCTCGCCGAGACCGAAGGCGGCGAAGCTCGCCGCCGTGGCCGTGCCGGAACCGTTGGACGAGCCGGAGCCGAAGGCGGCCGTGAGCCAGGTGGCGTTATAGGGCGATTCCGCGCGGCCATAGAGCCCACGCTGCATGCCGCCATTGGCCATGGGCGGCATGTTGGTACGGCCGATGAACACGGCACCGGCCGCCCGCAGGCGAGCGATGGTGAAGGCATCTTCGGACGCGACGAGATCGGCGAAGGCCGGCGATCCCGAGGCGACCGTGAGGCCTTGCACCATGTAGCTGTCCTTGGCGGTATAGGGGATACCGTCGAGCGGGCCGAGGGTTTCGCCGCGCGCGCGCCGGAGATCGGCGGCGCGCGCCTCCTCGAACATGGCCGGATTCAGCACCGGGACGGCGTTGAGCGCCGGACCGTGCCGATCATAGCGCGCGATTCGCGTGAGGTAGCCGGCGACCAGCGCCACGGACGTGGTGCGTCCGGCATCAAGCGCAGCGCGCAGATCGGCGATCGAGGCCTCGACCAGCTTCATCATAGGACCCGCGGCTTGGGTTGCTGCTGGGTGATGCAATGGACGCCACCGCCGCGCGCAAAGAGTTCGCGCGCATCGACCGACACCACGCGGCGGCCGGGATAGGCAGCGGCGAGAATGTCGCGTGCCCGCGCGTCCGCCACCTCTTCGCCGAAACCGCAGGCGATGACGCCGTCGTTGACGGTGAGGTGGTTGATATAGCTCCAGTCGACCGGGCCATGCGCATCGGTGAGCGTGTCGGGCGCCGGAACGTCGATGATCTCGAGGCGCCGGCCACGGGCGTCGGTCGCCTCAGACAGCTGGGCACGGATCGCCGCCATCACGGCATGATCGGGATGCGCGGGGTTGCGCTGATCATGCAGCAGCACCTTGCCCGGCGAGGGGAAGGTGGCGACGATGTCCACATGGCCGCGCGTGCCGAAGCGTTCATAATCGCGCGTGAGGCCCTGCGGCAGCCAGATCGCCTTGGTGGTGCCGAGCGTGCGGGCCATCTCTGCTTCCACGCGCTGCTTGTCGGCATGCGGGTTGCGGTCGGGATCGAGCTGCACGGTGTCGGTCAGGAAGATGGTGCCCTCCCCGTCCACGTGGATGCCGCCGCCCTCGTTGACCAGCAGCGAGGACACCACGGGCACGCCGACCAGATCGGCGATGAAGCGGGCGACGCCCCGGTCATTCTGCGCCGAGGTCCAGTCGCCACCGCCCCAGCCGTTGAAGATCCAGTCGACCGCGGCCAGCGAACCATCGGCGGCGTGCACAAAGGTGGGGCCGGGATCGCGCATCCAGAAATCGTCGATGGCGCGCTCGACGATCTCGATGTCGCCCGAAAGCATGCGCCGCGCCCGCTGGATCTCGCTGGGATCGACGATCATCGTCACCGGTTCGAAGGCGGCAATGGCGTGAGCGACGGCCGACCAGGCGGCATAGCCGGCCTCCCGCGCCGAGGCGCTATCGCCCAGGGTCGCGCCTTCACGTGGAAAGGCCATCCAGATCCTGTCCTGCGGGGCGGTTTCCGGCGGCATGGTCCACGTCATCTTGTGCTCCTGGCAAGTGGCGGGGCAGATCGCCCCATTTTGTTCGGCCCGTAGAATGCATGTTTTCGGAGGAAGGCCAAGCCGGCATCGACAGATCTGAGCCCCACCGCGGCGATATCACTGTGTTTTTTGGACGCGGTCGGGAGGCTTCCGTCTCCGCCCCTAGCCCGAATTGCGCTATGACCTTGCGCCGGCCGCGAGTCATCCCTGATGGCGGCCCTGCTGCAATATGGCTGGGGAATCCATGACTGAAGACGAGATCGCCTCTCTCATCGCAAGGCGTCAGCCGATCGTGGCGCAACAACTTGCCGGCGCCACCTGGCCCGACGTCGAGGCCGCAGAGACCGAGTTTCGCGACTGCCGCTTTGAGGACATGCTGTTTTCCAACGCGGATTTCCGCGAAGCGCGCTTCGTCGACTGCGCCTTCATCCGCTGCCGCTTCTCGCGGGTGGACCTGACCGAAGCACGCTTCGACAATTGCAGTTTCGTCGACCCCGACGACAAATCCAGAGGCGCGGCCTTTGCCTTCTGCCCGATGCAGCAGGCCAGTTTCAACAACTGCAATCTTGCCTTTGCCCGGTTTGACCGCTGCGAGCTCTATGCCTCGGAATGGAGCAACTGCAATCTCCTCGGCGCCAAGTTCCCCGGCGCGGACTTCAGCCACGCGCTGAGCCGCAAGCAGGTGATCGTGCGCGTCCTGTTCGACGACTGCAATCTGGAACTCGCCGAACTGTCCAGCGCCAGACTCTCCACCTCGCGCCTGACCAACTGCCGCATGCGCGAAGCCGATCTCAGCGACTGCGATTTTCGCGAGACCGACTTCACCGGCTCCGACCTGTTCCAGGCTGTGATCGACAGCGCCAGGTTCGACGACGCCGACTTGCGCGATTGCGAGCTGAGCGGCTTCAACTTGTCGGCTCTCGCGAGCTTCAAGGGGCTGAAGATCAACGCAGATCAGCAGTTCCAGCTGCTGGAGGCGATGGGAGTGGATGTGCAGGCGTGAGTGGGAGGAGGCACATTCGGCCCGGTGTCAAAGCCCCAGCGCAGCAAAATCGTTGCCTTTGTAAATCAGCCGCAAGCCGCGCCGCTGAGCCATGGCGAGAGAAAAGCAGTCGCCCATGTTGAGTTGAGCCGGATGGCCGCGTCCCTTGCCGTAGGTTTCAAAGGCGGCAAGAGCAGCGTTGGAGTCTTCAACGGTGACGGGGAGGACATCGATTTCCATTGTCGTCAGGAAGGCGTCAACTTCACGCTGAACGGCAGCTGCATTTGCCTTGCGCAGACGCATCAAGGCGGCCATGACCTCATACTTGCACAAGACCGATGTCTTGCGAACATCGACCTCAAGCAAACGTCTCAACAAACCATCGGCGTCTGGCTCCTGCACCAGCATCGACACCAAGGCTGACGAGTCGACGAAGCTCATTCGTCGTTCAAACTGTCATAAAAGGCCTTGTCGGCCACAAGCCCTGTGCGCGGCCAGCTGTCGATCCGCTCCAGGATGGGCTTGATTCGATCATACTTGGCCTGCTGTTCCGGGGTCAGATTGGCCAAAGGCCTGCGCGCCCGCGCTTCCGCCAGTTCGCTCTCCAACGAGGCGATGATGGCGAGGCGAACGGCGTCCTGCCCCTTGAGGGCGGTCAACTCATCGATCAGCTGGTCGATCTTCGGATCGGAAAGAGCGATACCCATGGCCTTTGCCTCTGACAGTCGAACACCCTCTAAAATAGGCCGAAATCCGCGCTTGGCAATGTGTGAGTGAATGCAGGGACGATAGGTGGCGACTGGTCGACAAGTCCAAGCCGCCACCCGAAGCCTCTCATCACATCCCGATCTTGCCGCGCCCGACAGCCGCCAGACCCGTGCGTGCCACTTCGACGAGGCCGCAATTGGTCATCAGGCTGACGAAGCGGTCGATGTCCGAGGGAGTGCCGGTGATCTCGAAGACGTAGGACTCCAGCGTGGCATCGACGATGCGGGCGTTGAAGGCCTGGGCGAGGCGCAGCGCGTCGTCGCGGATCTCGCCCTTGCCGGCCACCTTCACCAGCGCCAGCTCGCGCTCGATGGTCTCGCCCAGCCAGGTGAGATTGGTGACGCGGTGCACCGGGATCAGGCGACCGATCTGGTGCATGATCTGGGTGACCACCGGCGGCTTGCCGGTGGTGACAATGGTGATGCGCGAGAGATGCTTCTCGTGCTCGACTTCCGAAACCGTAAGGCTTTCAATGTTGTAGCCGCGCCCGGAGAAGAGGCCGACGATGCGGGCGAGCACGCCCGGCTCGTTGTCGACCAGCACGGAGAGCGTGTGGCTGCGCTCGGTGTTGGGGATGTCCTCTTCCAGGAAATAGGCGGACTGGGACTGGCCTGCGACGATCATCATGGTGATATTTCCAATTCAATGCAGTGACGGATCAGGACGGACAGACCGTCACACCAGAACCTTGCCAGCGGCGCCGATGGCGTTGCCGATTTCCTCGTCGCTGACGTCCTCGCCGAGCAGCATCTCGTTATGCGCCTTGCCCGAGGGGATCATCGGGAAGCAGTTGGCGAGATTGGCGACGCGGCAGTCGAAGATCACCGGCTTCTTCACCGAGATCATCTCCGTGATGGCATCGTCCAGCTCGTCCGGCTTTTCGCAACGGATGCCGACGCCGCCATAGGCTTCCGCCAGCTTGACGAAATCAGGCATCGCCTCGACATAGGAATGACTGAGACGGTTGCCGTGCAACAGCTGCTGCCACTGGCGCACCATGCCCATGTACTGGTTGTTCAGGATGAAGATCTTGATCGGCGCGTCGTACTGCACCGCCGTCGACAGTTCCTGAATGCACATCTGCGCCGAGGCGTCACCAGCGATGTCGATGACCAGCGAGTTGGGATGGGCAATCTGCGCACCCAGCGCCGCCGGCAGACCATAACCCATGGTGCCGAGGCCGCCGGAGGTCATCAGGCGGTTGGGTTCATCGAAGCCGAAGAACTGCGCCGCCCACATCTGGTGCTGGCCCACTTCCGTGGTGATGTAAGTATCGTGACCGCGCGTCATGGCATAAAGCCGCTCGATCGCATATTGCGGCATGATCACATCATGCGACTTCTTGTAGCGCAGGCACTTCTTGGCACGCCAGGAAGCGATCTGGTTCCACCAGTTCTTGTGGGCCGCGGCATCGGTCTGCGGGCTCAACTCCTTCCACAGGCGGATCATCTCGGCGAGCACGCTGCCGACATCGCCGACGATGGGAATGTCCACGCGCACATTCTTGTTGATCGACGACGGGTCGATGTCGATGTGGATCTTCTTGGAATTGGGCGAGAAGGCGTCGATGCGGCCGGTGATGCGGTCGTCGAAGCGCGCACCGACGCAGACCATGACGTCGCAATCGTGCATGGCGAGATTGGCTTCGTAGGTGCCGTGCATGCCGAGCATGCCGAGCCAGTTCGGCCCGGATGCCGGATAGGCGCCGAGGCCCATCAGCGTCGAGGTGATCGGGAAGCCGGTGAGCTTGACCAGGTCGCGCAACAGTTCCGTGGCATGACGGCCCGAGTTGATGACGCCACCGCCGGTGTAGAGCACCGGCTTCTTGGCGGCGATCATCAGGTTGACGGCCGCGCGAATAGCATCGGCATCGCCCTCGCGACGCGGATTATACTGGGTGAGCGGCGCCTTGTCCTTGCAGTTTTCGTAGGTGCCGGTCTGGAACTGGATGTTCTTCGGGATGTCGATCAGCACCGGGCCGGGGCGGCCGGTCGTGGCGATGCGGAAGGCCTCGTGCAGGATCCTCGGCAGCGATTCAATGGTACGGACCAAGAAGTTATGCTTGGTGCAGGGCCGCGTGATGCCCACCGTGTCGGCTTCCTGGAAGGCGTCTGTGCCGATCAGATGCGTCGGCACCTGGCCTGTGATGCAGACCATGGGGATGCTGTCGAGCAAGGCGTCGGCCAGCGGCGTCACCATGTTGGTGGCGCCCGGACCCGAGGTCACCAGGGCAACGCCGACCTTGCCGGTGGAGCGGGCATAGCCTTCGGCCGCGTGGCCAGCGCCCTGCTCGTGACGGACGAGGATGTGGTTGATCTTGTCCTGCTGGAAGATCTCGTCGTAGATCGGCAGCACAGAGCCACCCGGATAGCCGAAAATCGTGTCGACGCCCTGATCGATCAGCGCCTGGATCACCATTTCAGCGCCTGTCATCTGCCGTGTCATCTTGGCTTTTCCTCAGCTTTCGTCCCATTGTGCTTGGCGTGCCAGGGACCAGTCATTCCGATGTGTTGAGGTAATAAAAAAGGCCCCGAAAGGGACCTGACATTTTCCGCGCACCATGTCGTTTGGAGTGGCTATCGAGCCTCCATCACGGTGCGCGGACTAAGTACTACGATCGACGAGCGGATCATGGTTTCCTCACGGGCGGCGCAGGTGATGCGTCGTTGAAATCTGGCCGGAACCTACAGGAGCAATCAACAGGAGGTCAAGCCCCTATTTCATTTGTTGCGCGATTTCCTCGACAGCCGCAAGGATATTTCCCGCCACCGAGCTGTCGATCCGCCGCCAATCCGGCATCTGATTGCGGAACCAGGTCTCCTGCCGCTTGGCATATTGTCGTGTTGCAACAACGGCTTGGTCGACAGCGTCGTCGACGGAAAGCTGCCCTCGGGCCGCCGCCAGCAGCTCGGGGACCCCGATCGCCTTCATGGCCGGCAAGGCCGGATCGAGGCCGAGCGCGCCGAAGGCCTGCGCCTCGTCAAGACCGCCATCCGATATCATCGCGCGGAATCGCCGCTCGATCCGCTCGTGCAGCCAGGTCCGGTCGGGGGAGATGACGATGCGGACGGCATGCGCGAGGTCGACCAGCGGCGCCGAGCGGGATTCCTGCCATTCCGACAAGGACTTGCCCGTGCTGTCATAGACCTCGAGCGCGCGGATGATGCGCTGCAGATCGTGCGGATCGAGCCGGTGAAAGGCGGCCGGATCGATGGCCTTCAGCTCGCGGTGCAGCTCGCCCGGCCGGCAGTCCGCGGCCCGCTCGCGCCAGAAGGCCCGCACCTTGTCATTGACCGGCGGGATGTCGGAGAGGCCCTGGGTCAGGGCGTTGAAGTACAATCCGGTGCCGCCCACAATGACAGGGATATGTCGCCCAAGCTCCCGTTGGGCCTCTCTGAAATGTCGCAGATATGTCGCGACGGTATAGCCGTCGGCGCAGGGCACGTGGCCATAGAGCCGATGCGGCACCGCGGCCTCGTCCTCGACCGTCGGGCGGGCGGTGAGAACGCGCAGCTCGGCATAGACCTGCATCGAGTCGGCGTTGAGGATCACGCCGTCGAGCCGGCGGGCCAGCTCGAGCGCAAGAGCCGACTTGCCGCTGGCCGTCGGGCCGGCTATCAGGACCGCGCGCGGGTACTTCATGATCGTGCCTGCCCTCCCGGAGCCCACAGCATGACGTTGATCGCTACGCTTGTCTCATCTCCCGCCAATCCGCAAGTGAGTGTTGCGCGGGTGGCGCAGGCGACCGCCCTGCTCGGCAGCAACGGCCACCGGATTCTGAACCCCGGCGTCGCCGTGGAAATGGACGTCGGGCACGATATCGACCCCGCCGAGGCCGAGCGCCGGCTGCGTGAAACCTTTGCCGACGTGGCCCTCGACCTCGCCGTGCTGCCCGCCGACGACCGCGCCAAGCGCTTGCTGGTCGCCGACATGGACTCGACCATGATCGGCCAGGAATGCATCGATGAACTGGCCGCCTATGCCGGCCTCAAGGAGCATGTGGCCGCCATCACCGAACGCGCCATGCGCGGCGAGATCGCCTTCGAGCCGGCTTTGCGCGAGCGCGTCGCCCTGCTCAAGGGCCTGCCGATCTCCATCGTCGACGAAGTGCTGGCCGAGCGCATCACGCTGACGCCCGGCGGCATCGAGCTGATCCGCACCATGCGGGCGAACGGCGCCTATTGCGCCCTGGTCTCCGGCGGCTTCACCGTGTTCACGAGCCGCATCCGTGCGATGATCGGCTTCAACGAGGACCGCTCCAACACGCTGCTGACCGAGGCCGGACATCTGATCGGCGAAGTGGCCGACCCCATCCTCGGCAAGGAGGCCAAGCTCGCCAGCCTGATCGAGCTGCGCGACCGCCTCGCCCTGCCCCACTCCGCCACCATCGCCATCGGCGACGGCGCCAACGACCTCGCCATGATCGAGGAAAGCGGCCTCGGCATCGCCTACCACGCCAAGCCCAAGGTCGCCGCCGAAGCCCGCGTGCGGATCGACCACAGCGACCTGACGGCTGTGCTGTACTTCCAGGGCTTTGCGGTGGGGGAGTTCGTGAGGGGTTGAGGCGGGAACCAAGTGCAGACAGCCCAGGCAAACGGCTGAGTGCATTTTCGGGCCAGGTGTTAGCGCCACAGCTTGGCAGGCGGGTCGGCTATTTCGTCCCCGACACGGCGCGCGGTGCTACCGCGCCAGTCGGTTGCCAAATGATTGCGACAAGTTGGCCAACCAGCTTTTGTACCAGCTGGATAAATCCAACATGACCCTTGAATATCAATCGCCTGGCCTGAACCCTCGGGGCAATTCGACCTGAGTTACTTGTCAGGTCGATCGGGATTAGCTCAAGGATCAATAGCGTGAGCAGCCGCAACTCGATGATGACATTTCAATATGATTGGTCGATGCTCACGGCCCTTCAAAAATAAGCTGCGAGGAGCGAACCACCTTCCAGCTGTTGAATGACATTTGTCGCATCACTCTCTGAAAAGGCGAAACAGCCGTTGCTGCAGCCAACACGCTTGTATTTGAGAGCCAGCTCTTCAGAGACATAGCCAGCGCTATGGATAACAACTGAACGTTCTCGCGCATTCGAATTCGATGGCTCAAGTCCATCAATTCTAAGGCTCAAACCATGTTTACCCATATAAGTCTCGGAACACCTGAATATCCCCAAAGACGATTGGTTTGAATTGGGGATATTGGAAAAGATCTTCGCAAGGCCATCGTGATCAGGTTCCGATCCCTGACCATGTGCACATAACATGGAGACGACGGTTTTTGCGATTCTGTCAAAGACATGAAACCGCTTTTGGTCCGAACGCTCCTTGAAGTTGCACGCCGCCCAAAAGCGGGGGAACTTACCCGGATGCACAACCTGCTGAAGACTATACATGTCTTCGATTACACTACGCGGTACGCCGACACTATCCGCAAGGGATGACAGCGTAGACGCGATATCCTCCTCTGGAGCCCCAATGAACTCAACCACATCACCCGTAGCGGCCTGGAAAAAACTTTCGCCTGCAACGCCCTCCAAAACCTTGAGAAACAACATAACGCCTACGTTGTCATCGATGGCGTCCGGGTAAAATGAATGGTCTTCAATTGATATTCCTTTTCTATAAAATGGCGTTCCATTGTATATGTAAGGGCTTGCATTTCTCGGTGTAGTATCTTGCATTGAGCCCTTGTAGATACCATCAAATGTTCCTATGCGATTTCCTTGTTTTCGGCAAACAAAATTCTTGACACCACCAACACGATAACCCTTTCCATTATAAAACTCTAGACGACGAAACAGAGCTCCGCAACTCCAGTCCAAAAGGTTTGCATATCCTTCTCTCTGAATGGCGTCTATCGCCGCATCCTCCCAAGACTGCCAGGGCCCTAGGCCGGAAGGTACGTGAACCGTCACCATATCCCAGCGGTCACCATTGTGCAGGCAACCTTTCCATGACTGCGATGCCTCACGATAATGAATTGCTGCAATAAAGTACCATGGAGCGCCGGTAGCAGATGACACGGTTTGATATCGCGCTTTGTTCGCAACAGCCACTGTTGCCGCCCGAGACGCCTCAGTACCTTTGCTTGTCGGCACCGACAGCTGGGACCAAAGCCAAGTATATTCGCGAGATAAAATATTCGGATCAACAGTGGCATAATGGTTGGATTCGGGAAGATCTTCCGGGCGCGGCATGAAATTCTCCTCACAGATTCGGGTAAGAGATGTTCAGAAGCTCTATAGTACAAATATCTGATATTTTCGAGCAATATTCGAAAAGCGAAGATATTGATCACAAAAAGATCTATTTCAGCATGATCCATTCAATTGACCGACGGCGAATAACAGGCCCCTATGGCAATAGTCCCTGATCGTCTTGCGCCTAGTGACACCACCGGATCTATTGTATTTCGTGCCAGTGTCAAAAGCCGGCCAATAGGCATTCACTTGGAAGTACGAGCAGGATCAACGGATGCGCGTGATCTTGCGGTTCACGTTCGGCTTCTTGGCGCTTCAAGCGCATGTTCAATGGGGCGCCGGAGGCTGAGGCACATCTCCGACAGGAAGCTTTGTCTCACCAAATTTCTGAACAACCTTTCCGGTTGTCAACATACCGATGATCGTCATCACATTCTGTGGAATATCGCAGAGGACCTTGCTCTGAATACTCATGTAGATCCAAGCCAACAGCACTCCGGCCACCCAAAGAAGCAGCGCAAGCCGCATGGCGGAGTATGTGCCGTCATTATCTTTGAAAAACTCCAAAAATCGCATGATCAGCTCCTACAAAATTAAAGAATGATACACCCAGAAGTTATACATGAATTTAAATATACAGATTTTTAAAAAAAGAAAGCGTTTTTTTGGGGGGCATAGATGGGACTGCAGCCAAAAAATCATATAGTTGACCGATTCCGCTGGAAGTCGTGGATAACCCTTTGATCTTACTGACAACACAAACTCTTCGGTGAATCCAGGCGCCCATCCCCCTCACCACCCGAGCCACAGCCGCACCGGATTGCCCGGATCCGCCAGCAGCTTCACGGCCAGGCCCAGGCAGGTCACCACCAGGAGCGGGCGGATGATCTTGGCACCATTGCGCATGGCGAGGCGTGAGCCGGTCTGGGCGCCGAGGAACTGGCCGGCGCCCATGATCAGGCCGACTTTCCAGATCACCGCGCCGGTGACGACGAACACCAGGAAGGCGCCGATGTTGGAGGCGAAGTTGAGGAGCTTGGTGTGGGCCGTCGCCGAGATCAGCGTGAAGCCTGCCAGCGTCACGAAGCCCAGCATGAAGAACGAACCGGTGCCCGGCCCGAACACGCCGTCGTAGAAGCCGATCACCGGCACGAACATGAGGCCGAACAGGAAGGGTTTGAGGCGGGCGCGCCGACTCTCTTCGCCGAGGCCTCGCTTGAAGCCGAAATAGAGCGCGATGGCGATCAGCAGCACCGGCATCACCGCGCGCAGCACGTCGGCTGGAATCCAGGTGGTGACGGCGGCGCCAACGGCCGAGCCGAGCCCCGACATCAGCGCCATCGGCAACTGCTTGCGCACATCGACAAAGCCACGCCGGGCATAGGCCAGCGTCGCCGATCCCGAACCGAACAGCGAGCCGAGCTTATTGGTGCCGAGCGTGGCCAGCGGAGGAATGCCGGCGATCAGCATGGCCGGCACGGTGATGAGGCCGCCACCGCCAGCAATGGAATCGATGAAGCCGGCCACGAAGGCGGCGAGGAACAGCAGGCCGAGGAGATAGAGGGGAAGTTCGCTCAAGAGGCACCGGAGAGGGACAAGGGGGCGGTGCAGAACGCGGCCGCTCGGAAGGAGCCCCCTTCTCCCACAGGGAGAGAACGGGCGCAACGGCTGCTCCCGGGCGCCATGGTCCGCGGAGGCAGACCCTCCATGCAGTCACAGGCAAGAAAGCCCGGAAGACCGCTTAAAATATTGATATGATTGACGGATCAACGGCACAGACAGGGCAGCCCCGATTTGCCGCAGGCGCTTTCTTCAGCGACTGTGTGGAGGCCCCGCCTTCGCGGACCATGATGAGCGGCGGCAGGCGGAGAGGACAACAGGTCCAGTCCGCCCCTCAGGCGCCCCCCTCGCCCGAGGTGATAGCCTTCAGCACGGCGACACGGACGGAGCTGGCAAGATTGCGGGCGCCGCGCGACTGGTCGATCTCGGTGATGAAGCCGGCCAGCGACTTGCCGCGCACGGAGGCCAGCCGCTCGACGGCATCCCAGAACTCCGGCTCCAGTGCGATGCTTGTTCGATGCCCCGCCAGCGAAATCGACCGTTTGACGCTCACTCCTGGGTGTCCTCGCGCTTGTGCCCGTCGAGCCGCCGGGTCTCGAGCTTTTCGACCGCAGCCGTCTGCTCCTTCTCCGCCTTCGTGCGCCCGAACTTGGCACGATTCGCGTCCGCCTGTGCTTCGCGCTTCTTGCGGTCCGCCGCTTTCCTGTGGAGTCTCAGATTGACAACGTCGCCCATGGCCGTCCTCCGTCGTCTGACCGCCAAACAATAGCGACATCAACGCGGATAGTTAATAGGGTCCTCATAAACTTAGCGCGAGCGCCCGCCGTCAGGTCTTCTTGCGGAAGGCGTCGAGCGAGACGACGGCGGCGGGAGCCTTGTCCTCGGCGGCCGCGGCCGGCTTGTCGGCGGCAGGCGCGGCTTCCGCCTGCGGCTTGGTCTCGACGGCGCGCGGACCGGGCTGCGGCCGGCTGACGGGCGCCGATCCGATCGCCTTGGCGGGCGAGCCGTCCTCGGCCACGTCGGCGCCGAGGCCGCTCTCGTCGACCAGCGGGAACTGCACGGCGAACTCGACGGACGGATCGAAGAACCCGCGAATGGCGGCAAAGGGCACCACCAGCTTCTCCGGAATGCCCTTGAAGGACAGGCCGATCTCGAAGGACGTCTCGGTGACCAGCAAGTCGCGATACTGGTGCTGGATGACAATGGTCATCTCTTCGGGGTAATCGGCCTTCAGCCGGCTGGACAGCCGGACGCCGGGCGTGCGCGTATCGAAGGCGACGAAGAAGTGGTGATCCCCCGGCAGGCCGGCATGCGATACCTCCGTCAGCACCTTCTTGACGAGGCCGCGAAAGGCCTCCTGCGCAAGTACGTCGTAACGGATCATATCCTTAGCCATGGAAGCCTGCCTGAAATCCCTGAAATGAAAGGGAAGGACGGCCCGCGCCGATTCCTTCCGGTTTTCGTCAATTTAGACCGGCAGGCGACGGGATGCCATAGGCGATGTGTGGCGACGGCGTGGACGCCCTCAACCGGCAAGCGCCAGATGCCGAGACGGTGCAGGGACGGCATGGCCGAGATCGCGCGCCACTTCGATCCATTGCGCGATAGCGTCCTGCACGTTGACGACCGCTTCCTCAGGGGTCTCCCCATCGGACATGCAACCGGGCAGATCGGGAACCAGCGCGACAAAGCCGCCGCCATCTTCCGGCGCCAAAGGCTCGATCACGATTGGATAGGAAATCATCCCAAGGCCCTCACGGTGTCAACAAAGGCGACCAACTTGCGAATATATACCACTTTGATGGGCCGCTTGAAAGGAACAGTCAGCTTTTCCGCAATGCGTGGATGGCCGATCCTGTAGTGCGATCCACCACCGCGTGGCGGTTCGCACAAAATGCCGAACTCCCGACAAAGCGCCTCCACATCTTCGATGCGCCAATCGGCAGCAGGACCACGGCGCATTGCCTCCAGGCGGCGGTTCGTCTTGCCAGCTTACTTCGACAGGGGGATATCAAGTTGTGCCAAATTACACATCAACCAACCTGAAGACGCAAGCCCGACGCTGCCCCGTGCAGAAGGCAACAGGCTCAATAAGCTTCAAAACACTGCATGGAGATAAAAATGAAGTGGAGGCAACCATACACCCGGGAAATTTGGCAACGCTGCCATCGGCATGCGTTTTACACAATATGCAGCAACATATAGTGAACATAAAAAGAACATTCAGGGATTTTGTAAAGCGGACTTGAAGGCTGAATTGCTGTCGATCGCCAAGGCCATCGAGCAGCTCGGCTGTCGCATGGGCGAAGATCCCGAACGTGCAATCCTGCGCAAGGAAGCCGTTGCCGACCGCCTGCGGACCGTTGCGGCCCAGATCGGCGGTGCGGCATGATCGATTTCAGAGCCCGCCAAGCTTGGTTCAATGCCGTTCTCGCCTGCCCCGATCTCCCGCCGACGGTTCGACTGGTAGCCACCGCTCTCGGCTTCGCTATGCACGTCGGCAATGGCCAGTGCTTTCCCAGCTATGAGACGCTCGGTGCCAAGTGCGCGATGAGTGCCCGAACCGCCATGCGTGCCGTCCAGGCCTTGGAGGCTAGTGGCTGGCTTGGCGTTGCCAGAACCAAGGGCCGCCGGTCCAACACATTCACACTCCTCATGCCGAGCGATCAGCAGATCGAGCCGGACCAATCCGGGCAGCTCACGGACCTGCTCGCCCTTGGTAGCACCGCTATAGAGGACTATGCGGCTAAGCCAGCGCCCCCGAACAGTGACAAGGCTATGTCACTGTTGCCCCCCGGTGAACCCTGCCAGAGCTTTGTCACTGTTGTGGATGGGCAACAGTGTCAAACGGCGCATCCAACCGTGACAGAGCTTTGTCACCCTAAAATTATAGAAAATATACCCCCCTATAATCCCCCCATTGCCCAGCCATCGAAGGTCAACGACGCATTCGAACTGCTTTGCGAAATCTGGTCCGATGACATCGGCGATCGGGGACGGGCTCGCACCGCCTTCCATCGTGCCGTGACAGCACTCACCGTCGATCCGGACAAGATCATCGAAGCAGCGAGAGAACGTCGCCTAATGCGCTTCACCGGACGCGCCTTGCCGCCGGAAGCGCTGGCGCAATGGCTTCGAAGAGAAGGCTGGTCCGCCTTGCCCTCCCTGGGCAGCCGGAAGCACGAGCGGCCAAGTGCGGCGCTGTCTCGTGTCTTCGTCGAAGAAGGCAGCGAGGCTTGGCGGGCTTGGGTTCGGTATCGGCAGGCGAACGGGCAGAGCAAACCACCGGCGACAACCTTCGCCGGGGAACGAGGTCGCCGCGGCTGGCACTTCCCAAGCGAGATGCCGCCGACCGCAAAGCTGGGAGTGAACTGATGGCTGATTGGCCCTACTCCACCGCCGCATGGCAGCGGCTTCGTCAAGCCAAGCTGGCAGCGGTGCCGTTGTGCGAACCGTGCGAACGCCTTGGCCGGGTGACGCCTGCCCAGCACGTCGACCACGTGAAGGCGATCAATGCTGGGGGCGACCCGTTCCCGCCGCTCGAAGGCCTGATGTCCATGTGCCCGGGTTGTCACTCGGTCAAGACCAACGCCGTCGATCGCAAGGGCGGCAGCGGTATTCGGTTCAAGGGCGTCGGCCTCGATGGTCTGCCGATCGATCCGGACCACCCGTTCGTCGCCGAGGGGTATACCCCCTCAAATCCCTAGAACGGAGGGGATCGGGACCGCTGGGGTACCAACGGATATAGTTAGTTGAAACAGTGATTTAGGCGAAAGGCGAGGTGGATTATGGGACTGCGAGGACCAGGAGCGAAGGCGATCAGGCGTCAGGTTGGCGTCATCGGTGAGGAACGGCGCGACCTGTTCGGGCCTGTCGTCGTCAAGCCGGCTGCACCGGCGTGGGAAGCTCCAGGCCTCTCCCGTGCCGAACGCGTCGTCGCCTTCCTCGAAAGCCTCGAAATCACCGCTGGCAAGCTCGCAGGGCAGCCGTTCCGCGTCCGCAACTGGCAACGCGACATCCTCGAGGCGATCTACCGCGAGGATGACGAAGGCAAGCGCCCTGTCAGAACCGCCGTGCTGACCTTCGGTCGCAAGAACGGCAAGACTGGCCTCGCTGCAGGCCTCGCCCTCTGCCACCTCGCCGGCCCGGAAGCCGAGCGGCGCGGCGAAGTGTACTCGGCCGCAAACGATAAGGAACAGGCCGGCAAGACCTTCTCGGAAATGGTCGCCATGATCGAAGTTCATCCGATCCTTGCCCAACGCATCAACGTCAAGCGCTTCGGCAAGGAACTGGAGGACATGACCACCGGTTCCGTCTTCCGGGCGCTGTCGGCGGACGTGGCGGGCAAGCACGGCCTTTCGCCCTCCTGCGTCATCTATGACGAACTCGGACAGGCGGCGAACCGAGAGCTTTACGACACTCTCGACACCGCCATGGGTGCCCGCGATAATCCGCTCCTGATGGTGATCAGCACCCAGGCGGCAACGGATATCGCGCCCATGTCCCTCCTGGTCGACTATGGCCGGCGCGTCAACGAAGGTGTCATCGACGATCCGACGTTCTTCCTTGCGGAATATTCCGCCCCGCTCGACGCCGACCCTTGGGCCGAGGAGACGTGGGCGCTTGCCAATCCGGCCCTCGGCGACTTCCTCAGCCTCGCCGAGGTCAAGCGCCAGGCGGATCAGGCGCGGCGTATGCCGGCCAAGGAATCGTCCTTCCGGAACCTGATCCTCAATCAGCGCGTGGCGTCGGTGCGGTCCTTCCTCGGCGTCGGCGAATGGATGGCCTGCAACACGCCCGTCGACCTTGACCGCCTCAAGGGCCGCAAGTGCTTCGCCGGTCTCGACCTGTCAGCCGTGCGCGATCTGACCGCCCTTGTGCTGGTGTTCCCTGACGACGACGGCGCTTTCGATGTGGTGCCGTTCTTCTGGCTTCCCAGCGACGGCCTGCGCGACCGCGAGGAGGAGGACCGGGTGCCCTATACCGCGTGGGTGGCCGGCGGGCACATGCTGACCACGCCCGGCGGCGTGATTAACCCGGCCTTCGTCGCGGCCCACGTGGCACGCATGGGCGAAATCTTTGATTTGCGCATGGTGGGCTTTGACCGCTGGCGTATCGACGAATTTCAGCGGGCACTTGCCGAGACCGGGGCGGACATCCCCATGCATCCGGTCGGGCAAGGCTTCAAGGACATGGCCCCCGCCGTCGACCTCATGGAACGCCTCGTTGCCGAACGGCGCTTGCGCCATGGCGGGCACCCCGTGCTGACGTGGAACTGCTCAAACGCCGTCGCCACGCCCGACCCGGCCGGCAATCGCAAGCTCGACAAGATGCGCAGCCGAGGGCGCATTGACGGCATGGTGGCGCTCGCCATGGCGCTGATCACGGCGGCGAAGTTTGGAGGTGAGGAGGAGTGGGTGCCGATGATGGAAGTGGTATAAGATTTACTAGCCACTCAGGAGAGCGATGATGCAAGCGCGTATTCTCGACCCAACTTTGCAATATAGAAAGCAAATTGAAGCAAAAGCAAGATCATTAAGTCACGACTTAAATCGATGGCGCGGAACAATTGGAGATAGAAATGTTTACTGCAAACACTGCCGCCTAAATGCATTCGTGTATATCACCGGAAGTGGCATTCAGTTCGAAGGAAGTCTAATAAGCTCCTTAAGATCCGAGATAAAATGCACCGGATTTCAATTCAGATTCTAGACAAAGAATTTTACAAAAACTATCGATCACGCCTGCGGATGAGAGGATGCTGAAGTTGGACGCGCCGATGACGTCGTTGTTTTGGTGTCATTTACAAAAGCCCTTATGAACGGTTCCATGTCGACGGAGATAGCGTTTACCTCAAGAAGTTCCTTGTATCTTATAGCCAGAGTCAGCACATTATCAAGCTCATCGCAAATAATTCTATCAATACTTTGAGTATCATTCCAAAGTATATCCCTCGGCATGGCCTGCCTTCGCGCTATGTGATAGTTTATTCTTTTAATTTTAACGATAATATCTATTCTGTTTCTTAACATTTTACTATCATTATTCCATATTTCAAGCTTATCAAACCTATCGATTACATCATTAGCCCGAGAAGCCATCATGCCATCAATTTCGGCCCGCAGATTTCCGCGATTTTTGCTATAGATATCCTTCAGCTCCACTAAATAATGGCCAATATCATATAATGCCTTTGCCTCTTCGTGAACTGATTTTCGTATATATTCATCGCTTATGCTCTTCTCCCTTTTCTTTTGATCATAAAATACATAAACCGAAACAAATATAGCTGAAATTGGACCAATGAGTCCGCCTATAGCTGCAATCCATTGAAGAGAGTCGGCGCGATGTGAAGCGTTGGAATCCACTATTACCGGATAAAAAAAGAGGAGAATAATCAACGCAAGCAAAAGTATAAAGCCCCATGAACCATCAGACTTCAGATTCTCTTTCATGACAAATCTCTATTTCTTTATTCTTACGCCGCCATCAGCAAAAAATTCTACGCCAGATGCTTCAAGGGCGTCTTTTAGCGCCTTTATGGTACGCGGCTTAAGCTCTTCACCAGCTTCGAAACGCGAAACGGTGTTGGTTGAGACTTTCGCGAGCTCCGCGAGTTCTCGCACACTCATTCCAAGACCAGCGCGCGCCATTTTACATTGCTCGGATATCAACGCATTCTCCATGCGAATTCGCATTGACGTTGCGATTTTGTTGCCCTAAGAATCGCAACACTGTTTCGAATTCACATATCACATGGAGTGCGCCATGAACATGCATTTGCGTGAACGGCGGAGCTATGCCCGCGAGTTTGTCGAGGTTTCCGGAGACTTCCGCAGCATGCTCGCCGATGCCATCGAGGCGCTGATTGCCGTTCTCGACCAACTCGACGCCGATCCGGACCTTGAACTTGAATGCGAGGACGAAGGCGCTCAGTGCGAGGACGAAGGCGCTCAGTGCGACGACGAGGGCGACACGGAGACCGACGCCGACCTCGGATGGCCGGAAGCCGGTGGAGGCGTCATCCCGCTCGCTGGCTTCTTCGGCAGCAACGAGGAAGACCTTGCCGCTCCGGAAACCTCTTGCGGTCTCGTCAGCATGGGCAGCGGCCCGGAAGCCCTTGCCTTGCGGCGACTATTCGACCCGCGCCTTGCCCGCCGCTCGGTCAATCGCCGCGCTCGCACGACATGGTGACCACGCTCGCCTTCACCCTTTCAGTTGACGTGTTTCAACGAGACATCTATGATGCTTCGTTGAAACACCATGAAGGAGGGCAACATGCCTGTCACCGCACCTGAGATTTTTGAGCTTTGCGGCATCAAGAGGAACGACTTCAACAACTGGGTCGCTCGCGGCCTGCTGGCAGATGAGCAGATCCCGGAAGCCAAGATCGGCGTTCCGCGCGAGATGACGCTGAAGCTGTCCAAACGACTGGCGCTGATGGGCCTGCTGACCGGTGCCGGCTTCTCGGCAACCGACGCATCCGATTATTCGGCCAAGCTGCTGCAGCACTACGAGACCACCGGCCACCTGCACATGGTCGGCTTTGTCGTGACCGGTCTGGGCCAGGAACTCGCCCCGATCATCGTCGACGCGGGCATCTCGGCGGCGAAGTTCGCTGCGGCTTTGGCAGTGAGCGGCGAGGACGCCGAGGGCGACGACGAGTGGACCGATACCCCCGACATCCACGCCAAGACCATCCCGCATCGGATCATCCGCATCATCGCCCCCGGCCCCGTGCTGGCCGCCATCAAGGAGCGCTTTTCGGCCACCTGAGGCCTTCGCCTCCCACTGAACCGATGACCAGCAAACAAGGATGAACACGATGAAGCTTCACGAACTGCGCGAAACCCGGGCCGGCAAAGTCGCCGAGCTTTCCGCGCTCGCTGCCAAGGACCTCGCCGGCAACGCTGGCGAACAGGAAGTTGCCCGCTTCAATACGCTGGATGACGAAATCCGCGCCCTCGACCGCAGCATCGCCCGTGTCGAGCGTGCCGACGAACTGGCGCGCATGGATCGGGCCGAGCCGGTCGGGGGCCGTGAGATGACCCGCGAACTGCGCAATTACAGCGTTTCGCGTGCCGTGCGTGGTCAGCTCGACGGTCGGCTCGACGGCCTTGAGGGCGAAGTGCACACCGAGCTGTCGCGGGGGCGCGAGGTGCGCGGCGTCATGGTGCCGACCGATATCCTCCTCGGCGAAACCCGCGCCCTGACCACCACGACGCCCGCCGGTGGCCCCGGCTCGAACCTCGTGGCGACCCAGCTGTCGGGCGACCTGATCGACCGCTTCCGCCCCAAGCTCGCCGTCCAGGCGATGGGCGCAAAGGTTCTGTCCGGCCTTGTCGGCAATCTCGACATCCCGCGCCAGAAGGGCTCGGGCAGCGCCGGCTGGGTGGCCGAGCATGGTGCCGCGACCCGCTCCGATGTCACCTTCGACAAGGTGGGCCTGACGCCGAAGACCGTTGCGGCGGAATACGAGCTGTCCCGTCGCATGCTGCTGAACGCAACCGCGATCGAGGATATCCTGAAGGCCGACCTTGGCTGGCTGATCGCCCAGGCGATCGACAGCGCCGCGATTGCCGGTGCCGCCGCACCGTCGCCGGTCGGCCTGTTCAACATTGCCGGCGTCCAGACCTATGCCATGGGCACCAACGGTGCCGCGCTCACCTACACCAGCTTTCCCGACATCATCGGCCTGATCGATGCCGCCGACGACAGCGACGGTGCCCGTGGCTTCCTGACCAACACCAAGGTCAAGAAGGCGGGCCTGAAGATTCTCGACGGCATGAGCCGGCCCCTCGGCTGGGATGTGCTGACCGGTGGCGAGCGGATCGTCTTCAGCAACCAGATGCCGTCCAACCTGACCAAGGGCACCGGCACCAACCTCTCCTCAATGATCTACGGCACGTGGTCCGATCTGATCATCGCCTACTGGTCCGGCGTCGACATCGTCGCCAACCCCTACCACTCGGACGTGGCGAGCAAGGGCGGCGTTCTGCTGCACGCCTTCCTCGACGCCGACGTGCAGTGCCGCCATCCCGAAAGCTTCGTCGTGGTCAAGGACATCATCGCATGACCACGATCACCGTCTCCGATCTCCGCGCCCATATTGGCGGCTCCGCCAACGCCAGTGACAGCGAGCTTGATGCGCTTATTCAGGCTGTTGAGACGTGGGTTGCGGCGATCGGCGTCGACCTGACCGGGGTAGTCCCGTCCCCGGTCAGGTCGGCAATCCTGCTGGGCGCTGCCCAGCTCCATGCCCTTCGAGGAGAACCGCAGATCAAGAAGACCGTGACCCAGGATATCGGCAGCCAGGAGTTCGACCGGGAAGCCTCCGACCGCCTGCTGACTGCCACCATTTCCCGCCTGATCGCCCCCTACCGAGAGGTGACGCTATGACCCAGCACGAGCGCCGCGCCGCTCTCCTCGAAATCCGCGCCAAGGGGCGCAAGATCGAAGGCTATGCGGCCACCTTCGGCACCGAGACCCGCATCGGGGCGCGCTTCACTGAGGTGATCGCTCCCGGTGCCTTTTCCGCATCTCTGAAGACCAACGGCGATATCCTCGCCCTGGTCGACCATGACCCGGCCCGGGTGCTCGCCCGCACCCGTTCGGGCACGCTGCGCCTCTCCGAAGATACGCGCGGCCTCGCCTTCTCGCTCGACCTTCCCGACACCACGGCGGGCCGCGACGTGCTGGCGCTGGCCGAGCGGGGCGACCTCGGCGGCATGTCCTTCGGCTTTGCGGTTCGCGACGGCGGCGAGCACTGGCAGGGCGACCACCGCGAACTGCGCGCGGTCGACTTGTTCGAAGTTTCGATCGTCTCCGCCTTCCCCGCCTATCCCGACACCACCATTGCCGCCCGGTCGCGGGTTGCGAATGCTCCGCGCCTGTCGCTGACCCGGCGCTACATCGATCTCATGGAGGCCGGCCGATGAGCTTTCTTTCCCGCTTCCTTGGGCGCGAGCGGCGCGACGTGGCGGCGTCCGATCCCTATCTCGCTGAATATTTCGGCCTGAAGGGCACGACGGGCTATGGCGTTTCGCCCACCGAGGTTGAAAGTAACCTCGCCGTCGCGGCCCGTTGCATCTCGCTCCGCTCGGAGACGATGGCGTCTGTGGGCCTGCACCTCTACCGCCGCACCGAGAACGGTGGTCGGATGCGTGCCGACGACAGCCCGCTCTATGCGGTGCTGCACGACATTGCCAATGGGCGCATGTCGGCCTTTGAGCTTCGGGAGTTCCTGATCCGTCAGTTGGACACCTTCGGCAACGCCTTCGCCCGGATCGAGCGCAATGCGCGCGGTCAGGTGGTCGCGCTCTGGCCGGAACCTTGGGGCAATGTCGGGGTCGAGCGGCTCGCCTCTGGCCGGCTGCGCTACCGTGTGAGCTTTCCGAACGGCGGTTCGGCTGTGTTGCTGGACGATGAAGTCTTGCACGTCCGCGGCCCCAGCCGCGACGGCATCATTGGTCTGTCGCCGATCCAGATCGCGCGCGGTGCCTTCGGCCTTGCCCTCGACCAGAAGCGTACGGCGGACAGCCTGATGGAGAACGCCCTGCGCCCGTCCGGCCTCTTGTCCTTCCCCGACAAGCTCGGCAAGGACGCCCGCGAGGCGATGCGGACGGCGGTGCAGGCCAGCCACGGCGGCAGCGGCAACGCAGGCCGGCTGATGATCCTCGACGGTGGCGCCAAGTTCGACGCCATCACCTTCACGCCCGCCGATGCCGAGTTTCTGGAAACCCGCAAGCTGTCGGCGCTGGATGTCGCCCGCGTCTACGGTTGCCCGCCGACCACCGTGGGCATCACCGACAACGCCACTTACAGCAACGTGGAAGGCGAGAGCACGGCCCTCGTGCGCAACGCACTCGGCCCGCTGGCTGCGCGCATCGAACAGGCGATGATGCGTTGCCTGCTGTCCGAGCAGGCCCGCCGCAGCCTCTACATCGAACACGACCTCTCGGCCCTGCTGCGCGGCGACGTCCAGGCCCGCTTCGAGGCCTACCGCATCGGCCGCGAAATCGGCGCGCTCTCGCCGAACGACGTGCGCCGCCGCGAGAACGAACCGCCGGTCCCCGGCGGCGACGTCTATCACCAGCCCGCGAACTGGGTGCCGCTCGGCACCGTCGCACAGAACGGAGGTGCATAACGAATGGCCGACCGCTTCGACCGCCCGCCATCTTTCATGTCTGTTGCCACACTCGCGCGGGAACTCGACGTGTCGGAGACGACCGTGCACGAGATGGTCCGCCGTGGCGTGCTTCCGCAGCCGCTCCGCCTGTCTTCAGGTTGCGTCCGCTGGAACTGGACTGACGTCCAGGTGGCTCTGAACTCGCTGGCACCGGTTGCAGGCGGCGCGGCGATCGATCCTTTCATGTTGGGGGTGAAAAATGCCGCGCAGACGTAAGGACGCCGTCGTCGCTCTGCCCCCCGGCGTGCATCGCGTAGTGTCGCGCGCCCGGGAGTATTTCTATTATCAGCAAGGAAGGGGCACAAAGTTCCCGGGTGAGCGTATCCGGTTGCCGAACAACCCGCAGTCGCCGGAGTTCTGGAATGCCGTGAGGCAGGCGCAAGGGCTCGGGGGTCCGGTGGCAACGGACACAATGAATGCGCTTGCCGACGCTTACGAAGCGGCATGGCCCGTCCTCCCCCGCAAGCTCAGCGAGGGCACCAAGGCAAAATACCGTTCCTCGCTGGCGATCGTTCGAAGGGCTTGGGGCGACCTGCCGGCTCGCGGCCTGCGCCCTTCTCATGTTCAGGCCCTCATGGACAGCCTTGCAGCAAAGCCGGGCACGGCAAACGGTATGCTCGATGCGCTTCGTTCCATGAGCCGTTGGGCGATGGGGCCGCGCGAATTGCTGGACCGCGACCCGACCCTCGGCGTTGTTCACTTCGAGGCGGGTGAAGGACACAAGCCCTGGTCTCAGGAGCAGCTGCGATGTGCCGATGAGAATTTCACCGGCACGCTTCGGCGCGCCTATGTTCTGATGCGCTTCACCGGCCAGCGCATCAGCGACATTGTTCGCTTGAGCTGGACCGACATCGACGAGGGCGGCTTCGCACTCCGCCAGAAGAAGACCGGCGTTCGCCCCTGGTGCCCGATCTTTCCCGAATTGGAAGCTGAAATGGCGTCATGGGAACGACGCCCTGGTCCCTTCCTGCTGCAAGACAACGGACGGCCGTTCTCGACAAATCAGCTTTGGAAGGTATTCGACGCAGCCCGCGAGAAGCTTCCAGCCCTTGAGGGAGCAGTGCCGCACGGCCTTCGCGCCGTTGCGGTGATTCGCCTTCGGCAGGCTGGATATTCCATCCCCCAGATCTCGGACATGATTGGCATGTCGCCTCCCATGGTCGAACGCTACTGCCGCCATGCCGACCGAAAGGCCGGTGGGCAAGCCGTGCTGCTTGCTCTGTCCGAAGGGCAGAACAAGAACAGAACTGTAAAACATTGAGAAAATGCGAAACACTTTCGCATGAATATCAATAGCTTATGGAGCATGAAATTGAGTGGAGGCTTCTGTTGCCAGGTGCCTCCGGACCCCGCCTGAAAGTGCTACCCCTCAGGACTTGATTCCCAGTACGGGCGCCGCATTACGCGGCGACGGCCACCGGAGCATAGTTGTCATTGGCAACTATAAGTTTAGCCCGATAACGGCGGTACAATGCCGAGTGAAAGAGCCGCCTTTACGCCCTCGTCGATCCTATTTCGCCCCCGCCAAAACCCTTCGTCGCCGAAGGGCTTTGGTGGAGGCGCCGGGTACCGCCCCCGGGTCCGAATGGTTTATTTCGCGATCCGTTTATCACCATAGCCGGATTGCTCCGGCAGGGGACATATAGGATGGATTGCCGGCCGTGTGAAGGGGCTCGGACAGGATTGTCAGACCGGGCGGCAAAGAGCTGCGGACACACAGGCGGATGCGACACAGCCGGCAGTGGCTTCGGCCGGAATTACGCGATATCACGGACAAATCCCCGGGAGGATACTCACGATCATGCCGATAGTCGCCGTCATCCTTGCCTTTTTCCTCGCGCTCTGCCCGGCGCTTGCCAATGACAGCTTGATGGGGCGCATCAAGGATCCGGACCAGTGGGCGACGCCGCTCGGCGACTATGCGGGAACGCGCTATTCCAAGCTCGCCGAGATCAACCGCGACACGGTCAGACAGCTGACGCCGGCCTGGAGCTTTTCCACCGGCGTGCTGCGCGGCCACGAGGGCGGGCCGCTGGTGGTGGGCGGGGTGATGTATATCTCGACGCCCTTCCCCAACGTGGTCTATGCGCTCGACCTCGACCACGACGGCGCGATACTCTGGAAATACCAGCCGGTGCAGGACACCAAGGCCATCGAGGTGATGTGCTGCGACACCGTGCATCGCGGCGTGTCCTATGCCGAGGGCATGATCTTCTTTCAGCAGGCCGACATGACCGTGGTGGCGCTCGACGCCAAGACCGGTGACGTCCGTTGGACCGTCAGGAATGGCGACGTCAATCTCGGCGAGACCGGCACCAGCGCCGTGCTGCCGGTGAAGGACAAGCTGATCGTCGGCATGGCCGGCGGCGAGATGGGCGCGCGCTGCCACCTGACGGCCTACAGCCTGAAGGACGGCAAGCTGATCTGGCGCGCCTATTCCGAAGGGCCCGACCAGGACATGCTGGTCGATCCCGACAAGACGACCGAGCTGGGCAAGCCGATCGGCAAGGACTCCTCGCTCTCCACCTGGGACGGCGATCAATGGAAGATCGGTGGCGGCTGCACCTGGGGCTGGCTGACCTATGACGCCGACCTCAACCTCATCTATTACGGCACCGGCAACCCGGCCACATGGAACCCGGTGCAGCGCCCCGGCCTCAACCGCTGGACCGACGCGCTGATGGCCCGCGACGCCGACACCGGCATGGCCCGCTGGGTCTACCAGATGACGCCGCATGACGAATGGGACTATGACGGCGTCAACGAACTGACGCTGACCGACCGTGATATCGGCGGACGGACTCACAAGCTGATCAGCCATTTCGACCGCAACGGCTTTGCCTATCTGCTCGACCGCGAGACCGGCATGCCGCTCAAGGCCGACGCCTACGACCCCTCGGTCAACTGGGCCAAATCCATCGACATGGACCCCAAGTGCGCCGGTTTCGGCCGCCCCGTGCTCGACCCCGCCTATTCCACCGACGACAACGGCAATGGCGAGGACACGGTGCACGAGGGCATCTGCCCGAGCGCGCTCGGCGCCAAGAACCAGCAGCCGACGGCCTATTCGCCGGAGACGGGCCTGTTCTACGTACCGACCACCCATGTCTGCATGGACCAAGAACCCTTCCGCGTGAACTATACCGCCGGCCAGCCCTATGTGGGTGCGACGCTGACGCTCTATCAGGACAAGGCCAGCCCGCACATGGGCGGGCTGATGGCCTGGGACCCGCTCAAGGCCAAGGTGATCTGGGAAAAGCCGGAAGCCTTCTCGGTCTGGTCCGGCGCGCTCGCCACCGCCGGCGGACTCGTCTTCTATGGCACGCTGGACGGCTATCTGAAGGCGGTGGACGCCAGGACCGGCGAGGATCTGTGGAAGTTCAAGACGCCCTCGGGCATCGTCGGCAACGTCAACACCTGGTTCTGGCGCGGCCATCAATATGTCGGCGTGCTCTCGGGTGTCGGTGGCTGGGCCGGCATCGGCCTCGCGGCGGGATTGACAGATCCGGCTGACGGCTCGGGCGCGGTGGGCGCCTATGAGGGGCTTGGCAAATATACCGCAGCGGGTGGCGTCCTGACGGTGTTCGCGTTGAAGTGAGGTGGTTTCCCCGCTGGAAGAGTCGAGGGACGTCGCCCTCTATGACGCGCACAAGCGGGAGTTTGCCGAAGGCGGCGACGTGGTCCTGCCCGCCGAAGCAAGTGCCTTGCTCCTCAAGAGCAACAGCCGGCCGCGCGCCGTGCGGCTGTGGCGCGGGCTGACGCAGGTGGATCTCACCGAGAAGGTGGGAATTGCGCGAGGCTATCTGTCGGAGATCGAGAGCGGCGCCAAGGGCTGCTCGGCGGAGACGCTGACCGCACTGGCGCGGGTGCTGGCCGTGCCGGAACGCTGGATCGGATGACGCGGCTTCGCGGTGTGATGTGCTGTAAACGGCCGATCACAATGTCGCCATCGGGCGGCAAGCCGGCCCGGGCGCGATTGACAAGCCCGCGCTCACGGGCGCAGGAGCACGTGTGGTGCGATCGCCGCCGCTGCGGGACGAGATCTGTTGCGCACCAGGACGCCAGCCCATCGAGCCCCTCATGACGCGCTTTCGCAAACGGCAAGTCTACTATCGCTTCTCGAGATTGGGCGCCTGGCGACTGCAGCAGCGGGCGCTGTTCGTCATCGGCGGAATTCTGGTGGGCGCTGTGGCGATCCTGGTGGCAAGACTCGCCGATCAGGCGCAAGCGGCCTACCGCTGGATGCTGTCGATCAGCCCTTATGCGGGGCTCCTTGTGACGCCGCTTGGCTTTGCCGCCGCTGTCCATGTGGCCCGCACCTGCTTCCCCGGTTCGCAAGGATCCGGCATCCCGCAGGTGATCGCCGCACGCCGGCTCCCTGCAGGGCACTCTCGCCACCACCTCGTGTCGATCCGCATTGCGGCGGGCAAGATCGGACTGCTGCTCTTCGGTCTCCTCTGCGGCGCCTCGACGGGACGCGAGGGACCGACGGTGCAGGTCGGAGCCGCCATCATGCAGGCCGTGGGACGGCTGGCGCCGAGCCGGCAATCCGGCTTTCTGCTGGCCGGGTCGGCAGCGGGCGTCGCCGCCGCGTTCAATACCCCGCTGGCCGGCATCGTCTTCGCCATCGAGGAAATGAGCCGCTCCTTCGAGATCCGCGCCAGCGGTCTCGTCATTGCCGCCATCATTGTCGGCGGTCTGACCGCCCAGGCCCTGACAGGCGACTACACCTATTTCGGATCATCCTATCTGCACATGGCCAGCGGCACGCAATGGCTGGCGGTTCCGGTGACGGGCGCGATCGGAGGCCTCATGGGCGGCCTGTTCGCGCGCTGCAATGTGGCTGTCGCCCGAGGCCTGCCGGGACGTCCCGGCCTCTGGATCAAGGCGCATCCCATCATCACCGCCGCGCTGCTCGGCCTGCTGGTGGCGGGGTTGGCGCTGCTGTGCGGCGTGGAACTGGCCGGCACCGGCTATGAGCAATCGCGCGACGCGCTGCATGCCGTCAATCCGCAGCTGAGCCTCTGGTATGGCCCGGCGAAGTTCGTGGCAACGCTGGCGTCGGCGGTGAGCGGCATCCCCGGCGGCGTCTTCTCCCCGTCGCTCTCTGTCGGGGCGGGCCTCGGGGTCGATATCGCCCATGTCCTGAACATCGAGACGATCGGTTCGGTCGCCCTGCTCGGAATGGCCGCCTATCTGACCGGCGTCATCCAGGCCCCCATCACCTCCTTCGTCATCGTCGCCGAGATGACAGAGAATCACGGCATGCTGCTGCCGCTGATGCTGACGGCTCTGATCGCCCAGGCGACGGCCAGATGGGTCTGCAAGGACGGCCTCTATCATCAACTGGCCGATCTCCTGGTGCCGCACGCCAGCACGTCGACCAGCGACCGACAATCGCCGGCCTGAACGCGGCGGCATGTCCGCCACGACCGGGCCAACGGCGGAAATACCGGCGACGCGGATGGCGGCGGTGCACGGGCGTGCGATCGAGGTTGGAAAATCGCCAATTGTGCCAAGGCCTTCGCTGCGGACGCATCACTCCCGAGGTCCGGGCACCAGTTGCGACCAGCTCGCAATTATTGCAGCTGCACCTTGACGCCCGCGGCGGCATCGGAATAATGGGTGGCGATGGTTCCCGTTACAGGGACTAACAGGGAACACGGTGCGGGACCGATGAGGGACCAAATCCGTGACTGCCCCCGCAACTGTGAGCGGCTAGGAACTGGTCGAAAAGCCACTGGCGGTGCCTCTTCTTTCCACGAGGGGCAGACTTGAGCCGGGAAGGTGACCAGCATCCCGTGATCCGTGAGTCAGGAGACCTGCCATCGACGGTGTGTGCGTGACAAAGCCCGGGCGGGGTGCCCCGGAGCAAAACATCGCGACACGTTGCATGTGGAAAGGTTCTACTGATGCATATCATGGAAGGGTACCTGCCCGCGGCCCATTGCGCCGGCTGGTTTGCCGTATCCGCCCCCTTTGTGATCGCCGGCGCAATCCGGATCCGCAAGATCGTGGCCGAACGCCCGCAGGCGCGCATGACGCTGGCAGCCTCCGGCGCCTTCACTTTCGTGCTCTCCGCGCTGAAGATGCCGAGTGTCACCGGCTCCTGTTCGCACCCGACCGGCACCGGTCTCGGGGCCGTGGTCTTCGGCCCCTCGGTGATGGCCGTGCTCGGCGTCATCGTGCTGCTGTTCCAGGCGCTGCTGCTGGCCCATGGCGGACTGACCACGCTGGGCGCCAACACGTTTTCCATGGCGATCGTCGGCCCCTGGGTCAGCTACGGCCTGTGGCGCCTGGGCGGCAAGGCGGGATTGCCCGCAGCGGTTTCGGTGTTCCTCGCCGCGTCGCTGGGTGATCTTGCCACCTACATGACCACGTCGGTGCAACTGGCCCTCGCCTATCCCGACCCGGTGAGCGGCTATGTCGGTGCCGCCCTGAAATTCTGCGGCGTGTTCGCCATCACCCAGATCCCCCTCGCCATTGCCGAAGGCCTGCTGACCGTGGTCGTCATCGACGCTCTGGCCGGCAAGACGTCCGGCGCCGACAAGGTCGGCTTCCTTGCAGGGGAGACGCGCTGATGGCCGCACATCGTTCCTTCTGGCTTCTCGGGGCCGTGGTGCTGATCGTTGTCATCCCCCTGATGATGGGCGGAGAGTTCTCCGGCACGGACGATCAGGCAAGCCAGGTGATTGAAAAATCGCAGCCGGGCTATCAGCCCTGGTTCACGCCCCTGTGGCGGCCGCCGAGCTCGGAAATCGAGAGCCTGCTGTTCGCCCTGCAGGCAGCCCTCGGCGCCGGCGTGATCGGCTATGTGATCGGCCGACGACATGGTCAGACCAAGGACCAGGACGCCGACCGCAGCCCCTCGGACACGCGCCGCACGGTCAAGTGAGATGGCCGCCTCGACAATCGATCGGGCGGCGGCACTCAATCCCTGGCGCAAGCGACCGCTTGGCGAAAAGGCAACCCTCAGCATCGGCATGCTCGCCCTTGCTGTCGGCTTGCCGCCCGGGGCGGGTGCCTGGGCCGTGGGGGCGATCATGCTGGCCGTCACCTTCATCGGCGCTCGCGTGCCGTTCCGGCTGTGGCTGATGACGGCCCTGGCGCCCATGGGCTTTCTGGCGACCGGGGCCGCAACGCTGCTGGTCAGCGTCAGCTCCGGGGGGATTGCCTTCGCGCCGGCCGGCGTGCCGGTGGCCTTGCATCTGGCGATCCGCTCGCTGGCGGCTCTCACCTGCCTGCTGTTCCTGGCGCTGACCACGCCCGTCAGCGACATGCTGGCCGGGCTGAGGCGCTTGGGGCTGCCGCGCGAGATCGTCGACATCGCGCTGCTCACCTATCGCTTCGTCTTCCTGGTCGCCGATCAGGCCGCCGCCATGAGCCACGCGCAGGACGCCCGCCTCGGGCGAGCGACCCGCCGACGCTGGCTGGTATCGCTGGGCCTTCTGGTGGCCAACCTGCTGCCGCGCACGCTGGATCGGGCGCGACGGCTCGAAACGGGATTGGCTGCGCGCGGCTGGGACGGGGAAATGCGCGTGCTGAGCGACAGCCCGAAGGCGTCGCCGTCGGTCCTGATCTTCATCCTGGCGCTGGAGGCCCTGGTGGCCGCAGCGGGAGTGCATTTTTCATGACCGCACTTGTGGCCGAAAATCTCACCTACACCTTTGCCGGTGGGGTGCCGGCACTGAAGGGGTTGAGCCTGTCCATCGCCAGGGGGCGGCGGCTTGCCATCCTGGGCCCGAATGGCGCCGGCAAGTCGACGCTGTTCCTGCACCTCAACGGCACGCTCCAGCCGGACAGCGGCCGGGTGCTGGTGGCCGGCGAGCCGGGCAGCTACTCGCGCAAGGGCCTGAGCGACTGGCGCCGCCGCGTGGCACTGGTGCTGCAGGACCCAGACGACCAGCTGTTTGCCGCCACTGTGGCCGAAGACATTTCCTTCGGCCCGCTCAATCTGGGCCTCTCGGACGACGAGACGCGGAACCGGGTGAACGAGGCGCTCGAGGTCCTGAAGATCGGCGACCTCAGGGATCGGGCCACGCACATGCTCTCGGGCGGGCAGAAAAAGCGCGTGGCCATCGCCGGCGCCATCGCCATGCGTCCGGACGTGCTGCTGCTGGACGAACCCACCGCCGGCCTCGACCACGCGGCCTCCATGCATCTGATCGCCCTGCTCGACCGCATGGCCGAGGCGGGCATGACGCTGGTGTTCTCCACCCATGACGTGGATCTGGCGCTGCGCCTTGCCGACGACGTGGCACTGTTCAGCGACGGCCGCGTGATGGCAGAGGGGCCAGCGGAGACCATCCTCAGCAATCGCGCGCTGCTGGAAGAGGCGCACCTGCGGCCGCCGCTTCTGACCGAGCTTGGCCTGAAAGCGCGCGCCTTGGGACTGCTTGCTGCCGAGGACGCCCTGCCGCGGGACATCCAGGGTTTCGAAGCCCTGATGGCGCGGTGGCAGGAGCGCTCCGAAATCAGGTCGTAGCACCGCCGTCGGGCGCGGCGTGCAAATGGCCATGCAGCGCGGCGGCGGCGATGCCGTGGCTGTGGCGATGCTCGAACACCAGATGGGTGCGGCGCAGGAGATCGATGTCGTGCAGCACGTCGAGCGTCGGCGCATCGGCGGCGACCTTGCCCCGGTCGAGCACGATCGAGCGATCGGAAATGTGGTCGATGATGTCGAGGTCGTGGATGGCGGTGATGACCGTCTGGCCCTCGCGCAAGCCATGCGACAGGAAGGCGACGAGATCGGCGCGGC
Organism: Oryzibacter oryziterrae; assembly: GCF_021864535.1. Lineage (GTDB taxonomy): Bacteria > Pseudomonadota > Alphaproteobacteria > Rhizobiales > Pleomorphomonadaceae > Pleomorphomonas > Pleomorphomonas oryziterrae. The sequence continues at coordinate 70,796 of NZ_JAKJIC010000003.1, read as the reverse complement.
TTTCCGGATCCAGGGCGGCGGTGGGCTCGTCGAGCAGCAATACGTCCGGTTCGGTGATCAGCACCGAGGCGATGGCGACGCGCTTCTTCTCGCCGCCCGACAGCCGATGCGGCGAGCGATCGCGTAGGTGAGTGATGCCGAAGCGATCGAGCATGGCATCGATGGCCCGGCGGACGCGCGCCGTGTCCCAGCCGAGTTGCAGCGGTCCGAAGGCAAGCTCGTCGAGCACCGTGGGATTGAACAGCTGGACATCAGGGTTCTGGAAGACGAGGCCGACGCGCTGGCGGAAGGCGAAGTTGGTGGCCTCCTCGGCAAAGGCCGCTTCGGTGAGCGGTCCGCCCAGGGCCAGCGCCGTCCCGCCGACGGCAAAGACCAGCGCATCCATCATCCTGAGCAAGGTGGACTTGCCGGACCCGTTGGCGCCGAGTAGGGCAACGCGCTCGCCGAGACCGATGGAGAAGCTGACGCCGTCGAGCGCCCGCTGCGACCGGTAGGCATAGACGACGTCGCGGAAATCAAAGGCGGATCCGCTCACAGGCGTCCTCCGAGGATGGTGGCGGCGACGGCCAGCGTCGCCAGGAGAAAGGCCCAGTCGGACGGCCGGGTGCGGAACTCGTCGAGCAGGCGCACCTCGCCGCGATAGCCACGCGCGATCATGGCGGCATGCACCTCGGTGCCAAGGGTCAGCGTGCGCGACAGCAGCATGCCGATCATGGTCAGCATCAGGCGTCGCCGGGCCGGGCCGTCGAGCGGCGCCATCAGCCGGCTCTGTCGCGCTTCCGCCATCTGCAGCGCCGACTGCATCAGCACGAAGATATAGCGGTGGGTCATGCCGAGAATGGCAACGACCGCAGCGGGCATGCCGAGACTGCGCAGGGCCTTGAGGACATGCGGCCAGGGCGTGGTGAGCACCAGCAGCAGCGACAGCGTCGCCGCCGTCTCGGCCCGGCCGATGACGAAGCTGGCGCTGCGCAGGCCTTGCAGGGTGATCGGCCAGCCGAAGAGCGGCAGATGGGCGATCGTCTCGCCCGGCACAAGGACAAGCGCCGGCAGCACGATGACGCCCGAAAACAGGAACACGCCGATCCACACCTGGCGGACCAGTCTGGCAAGGCGGATCTGGGAGACCACAGCGAGGCCGACGGCCAGCAGGAACAGGGCCGCCAGCACCGTCAGCCTCTGGGTCGAAACCGCCGCGACGATCAGCGCCAGCAGCGACACCAGCTTGAGGCGCGGATCGACGCCCTGCAGCAGACCGGGCAAGGCCGAGGTCGTCTCCGCCTCGAGGGAATGGGTGTCGGCGCCGATCAGGCCGAAGATCAGGCTTTCGAGCAGACCGCGCCGCTTCTTGCCGCGACAGGTACAGACACCATAGGCCGGATCCTCCATGCTGCCCTGCCTATCAAGCGCTCTGGCTTCTGCGATCGCGCAGCGCCCCGAAGCCGACGAAGACCAGCAGCACGAGACCACTGCCCATCACCGCCGAGAGGATGTAGCCGAGGCGCTCGTCCTTGAGGAAAGCCGGTGCGTAGTCAGGGATCGGAGCCGACCAGACACCCGACAGGCGCTCGAGACCGGCGGGAACGGCGGCGGGTGGCGCCACGTTGCCGGAGGCGGCGGCGATCTCCTGCCGGACGGCGGGATCGGCAAAGTCTTCCGCGCCCCATTCGCCCCAGGCCGTACCGGCCGCGAGCAATCCGAGCGGGCTGAGCAGCATGAAGAGGCCGAGCCCGAACCAGAGGCCACGGGTCTGCCCCCATCCGCGCTCCGCCACGTGACGGCTGGCGGTGAGATCGAGGAGTTCCGGCTCGTAGCGCTGGAGCACGGCAACCAGCCCCGCGGCGGCCACCGCCTCGGCGATACCGGCGATCGTCAGGTGACCGATCATCATCGCCGGTACGGCAATCGACAGGGGATAGGGCGCATAGAGCGGCGCGCCGGTGGTATCGTGGAACAGCATCGGCTGCAGGCCGAACGCGATGGCCGCGATCAAGGCAGCCATGTTGATGCCGACATAGCCGGCAACGCCCGCCGCCACCACGCGGCGGACCGAGGTCAGCGCCGAGCGACCGGCGATCACCTGATAGACGGCGTAGGCGACGAAGGGGCCGACGATCGCCATGTTGAAACAGTTGGCGCCAATGGCGGTGATGCCGCCGTCGCCGAAGAATACCGCCTGGATCAGAAGTGCAATGGAGATCGACAGCACCGCCGCCCAGGGGCCGAGCACGATCGCCGCGACGGCCAAGCCGACCGCGTGGCCGGTCGTCCCGCCCGGCAGCGGCAGATTGAACATCATCACCACGAAAGAGAAGGCCGAGACGACGGCCATCAGCGGCACCAGCTTGGTGTGCAGCTGCGCCTTCACCTTGCGCGAGGCCACATACCAGAAGGGCGCCGCCATGGCGAAGGTGGCCGCGCAGGTGCTGGGGGAGAGATAGCCGTCAGGAATATGCATGGCTCAACCTTCCAAACGCCTTGAGAGCCGCGAAAGAGTGGCCCCGAAGGTAGAGCCGGAACAGGGGCGACGTCAACGAAAAGGTATGAGGAAAATTGTAGTTCCTCATACTTATATCCTGAACCAAAATGGCAACAACCCATGCGGGGAACGGGGCCTTCGAGCGACGTCGGGAGCCGTGGGCATCAGACGCGTCTCCTGGGGAAAACAGTCGAATCGGGACAAGACGGGACATGATCTGCTAGTAAGAACGAGACACACCCGAGGTCCATCGCTCGGGACCGCATGGACAGGAGCGCAGGCGTGCGTCACCCCGAATACCAGTATCTCGACCTCATGGAATTGATCCTTGCCAAGGGGGATCAACGTGTTGACCGTACCGGCGTCGGCACGCGCTCGCTGTTCGGTGCCATGCTGCGCTTCGATCTCTCGGACGGCACGCTGCCAATCCTGACCACCAAGCGCGTCTATTGGAAGACGGCGATCAAGGAGATGCTCTGGTTCCTGACCGGTGGCACCAAGCTGCGGCCGCTGCTCGCCGACAATGTGCGCATCTGGACCGACTGGCCACTGGCGAAATATCGCAAGGCGACGGGGGAGGACATCGACCAGGCAACCTTCGAGGCGCGCATCCTGTCTGACGACGCCTTTGCCGCCGAATGGGGCGAGCTTGGCCCGATCTACGGCAAGCAATGGCGCCGGTGGCTCGGCAACGACGGGCGCGAATATGACCAGATCGCCGATCTGATCCGCATGCTGAAGACCACGCCGGCCAGCCGCCGCATGCTGTTCCACGCCTGGAACGTGGCGGAGTTGCCGGACATGGCCCTGCCGCCCTGCCACATGGTCTATCAGTATCACGTCACCAGCGACGGCCGGCTGAACGGGATGCTCTACCAGCGCTCCTGCGACGTGTTCCTCGGCCTCCCGTTTTTTTCCGGCATAACGATTCACAAAATTCACTAATTATTTTTAAATTCAATGATTTACGGGAAATATCCGACAATAACACTATGATCAGCTAGTTAGCCCAAACCACAAGAAATCTCTGGCAGACAGGCCCATATAACTCACAGCTCCCAGAGCGGAAACGCAACCCTATCCGTTGCGGGATTTCTCACAGCCGGCGAGAAAAGCAGGTAACTCTATCGGTTCCGTTGCTACTTTTGAATTTGCATACCTCGATCCGCGCTACAGACACGCGAAGGGGCCGTCTGTTCCCCGAACCGCATGCTGCCTGACGAGCGGAAAGCCCACCTAGTGGAGCTCGCAAAACCCGCAACCGCCATTTCCTCTCGACGCAACGGGGTCAGTCGGGCATGCTTATGGATGATCATTCAGGGTTTCCGATCCAAGAGCTGAGGTGTGGTAACTCCAGTCTCCACAATCTACCCGAATGGACAACCTCCCGAAAGTTCACAACTAGACGCACAATTTGAGAAGATTTATATAGTGCAGTAGTCTCAATCTTCGTCCGGCGTTAAGATCAGGCTTCTATTAGAGAGGGAATTGGACTCGGCCGAAGGCCGGTCTTATAGGCCTTGATCCTGAGATACGCTGTTCTGTAGCGCCAATTTGCTTCGCGATCCCGGGGCCAGACGTCCATTACGAACAGAGGACAATTAGTGGCCATAAAAACTACTTGTCGAGCTTAGTCGTCAACCTGGGCGCGCCCTGGTTCCGATAATCGTTCTTTTGCCGATACCCGAAATCTAATTCTACCAAGGTATTCATCGACCTCAGTCGCTACTTCGACTCCCATGGCGGCGAGACATAGTCTGAGTTTTTCGACCGTTTTCGTTGATGTCGATTTGCCCTGTTCCATCCGAAAAATGGTCGCACGGCTAACGCCCGCCGCATCGGCTAGCTCACGCTGCGACATGCCGAGGGCTCGGCGACCGGCCCTTATCATCAAGTTCAGATCACTCATGGCCCTGCGTGGCAGCTGACGAACTCACCAGTTCTGGGGCAGTCGGCTGAATGCGTCAAACGAGTGCTTTTTGAATCGCAAAACGAATCCATATGGACTCATAAAAGATGCTGTGTGGATTCATTTGTTGTTGACGAGCTCATTGGCGAGGGCATACTCCACCTTGTCGCTCAGTGATTCGCGCGTCTATGCGAACGGATTTGGAGTCGCAATGCCTCGTTGGAAATCGATAAAACGCGAGAAGCGTCGCCCCATCTCCGCGCTGGATACGGCGGGGCAGCACCAATTCTCAAGTGTATGCGTCTGGGCAACCCTGATCTCATCAATTCGGCATCTATTGAAGCGGATGGAGACGGGACCTGTGACTGTGGTCTGTGTCGCTCCTGCAGGGACTGATCCAGCTCTCTACCAGATTGCGTGGGACGCTCTGTGCAGAAAGCTCGCGTGGAAGCTAAGCGACCCACGGAGCGTCTCCGGCAAGACATTCCTATTTCCGACAGACAAGGCGAGCGCCAATGGACCGACGACTGACGAGAGATGGTGCGCAGGGTTTGCTTCCGACCTCTCAGACGTCCCAGCTTCCTTTGCTTCATACGTGGAGGATGTAATCTCAATTCGGCCCGTCTCGGCGCGTGACTTGCAGGCAGCCGCAAGACTGACCGTCGGTTTTGAGCTTGAATCAACCGAGGTCTTGGGCATCGCCACATCCAATCTTCCGGCGTATGACCACATTTTTCAGATTGGGCGAAAGCCGGAGCAGGTGGTAAAGGCCGTGAGACGCGTAACAGAAGCTCTCGGCCAAAGAAGCGCCACGCCGAGGAAGGAAACGCTCACGCTTGACGAACTCCCCGGTATGGGAACCGCCACGATTTGGGCGAAAGAAGTGATTCGCGATTTGGAGGACTGGAAGGCCGGTAAGATAAAGTGGGCCGATGTGGACCGTGGCATCGTCCTTTACGGTCCGCCGGGAACAGGAAAAACCACCTTTGCAAAGGCGATAGCAGGTTCCGCGAAGATCCCATTAATCGCCGGAAGCATCGCGAAATGGCAAAGCTCAGGGCATCTTGGCGACATGCTCAAGTCGATGCGTAGCGCTTTTGCCAGCGCCGTAAGGCAAGCTCCGTCAGTCCTACTGATTGATGAGATCGATGTCGTCGGCGATCGAGCGAAATTCGACTCGCAGCATCGTGACTATGACAACAAAGTGGTTGCGGCTCTACTCGAACTGCTCGACGGAGCGGACACGCGCGAAGGTGTTATCGTCATCGGTACATCCAACTTCCATCCGCCAGACGTACTCGATCCGGCCCTCATTCGGCCTGGCCGCCTTGAGGCATGGATCGAAATTCCGATGCCCGACTGCCGTACCCGAATTGAAATTATGAGGTACCACGGCGCGACGATACCGGACGTAGAACTCGCACGGATAGCGGACAGAACCGAGGGAAGGACCGGCGCAGATCTGGAAGCTCTCGTTCGCTTCGCCAAGCGCTTCGCGCGCCGGGCCTCTCGTCCACAGCGCTTCGACGATTATCTGCTCGCGCTTCCGGTCGTCCATCCTTTACCGGAGCAGATCAGACGCCGGGCGGCCGTTCATGAATGCGGTCATGGACTTGCGGCTGTCGTTCTGGGCCATGGACGCCTGGATAGCATCAAGATCTTGCGCGAAATCGCTTCGGACACGGGGCAGATCGCGGCTGGCAGAACCACATTTGAAGCATCTCTGTTCGGCTCCCGGTCTCGATCAGAGATTCAAGACGAGATCGTTGTGATGCTCGCCGGTATGGCCGCAGAAGAACTGGTGTACGGAGACTGGACCGAGGGATCGGGTCTTTCGGAGTTGTCGGATCTCGGCCAAGCGACCTCGCTCGCGCTCTATATGGCCGGCACGCTCGGAATGAGCGGATCGCTCGCTCGGATTATCGACGATCCTACCAAGGTTCGGCATATGGATAGTGGCCTAAGGCGCAGTGTTGACGAGGTTCTGGCAGTCTGTATGGAGCGTGCTAGAGCAATCGTTCGCGGAGGCAAGAATGCCCTCATGAGGATGTCGGAGTTGCTCGTCACCGAGAGCGAGCTGACCCTTTCCACAATCCGTTCCATAATTGACGACGACATTCTCCCGGAGGCTCTCAGTGATCGACATTGACAATCCCACCTCGCTTAGCGGCGGGGGGGCACTGGACAGGGAAATCGTCCGGCTGGAGCGATTGCTGGCCGATCTTCGACATCTGCGGGATCGAGGCGAACCGGATGAGGTTTCCCTTCATGTAGCGCCGGTACTCGATGGGTGGTCAATTGCGTTTGCGTCAGTTCCGTGCCTGGTGGGATGCGTAACGGGTCACCCTATCCTCGCTGGGGCGGGTCGCTACATTGCCACAAGCGATCTTTGCGTCGTCTCTGCGCGCGGAAAATGGGGGCGAACGCGGTCGAGATACTATCAGCTGGGGAGCAAAAGTGAGTTAACCCCTCGGATTGTTCTTTCGTAAATGGCTCAATGGTCGTAACCGGTGTTCTAACCCCACGTTGTCTGCTGTCGCCTGATCTGGGATCGACATTCCATGGATGAGCGACAAGGAGTTTCTCCATGGAGAGTACGTTGGAGGTTCTCACAACGCGACGAAGCAGACGTGAGGCACATCGCCAATGGCCTGACGAGGTCAAGGCCTGGATCGTGTCGGAGAGCTGACTACCAGGCGTGACGGTGAATGAAGTGGCCGAGTGCTACGGGCTGAAGGCCACCCATCTGTCTTCCTGGCGCGCGCAAGCGAGGCAAGGCAAGTTGGTGTTGCCAGAGCCGGAAGACGCGGTCGAGTTTGCGGCCATGGTTGTGGAACCACCATCCCCTGAGCCGCTGACGGTCAAAGCTATTTCCCGTGCCGAGATTGTCGTCGGTCCGGTGACTATCCGTCTGGAGGAAGGCGCGTCTGTGGCCCGGATCGCTGCCATCGCGCGTGCACTGGCTGCGGCGACATGATCTTTCCGTCGAACCGCGTCAGAATCATGGTGGCGACCAAACCGGTGGATCTCCGCAAGGGTCATGACGGGTTGGCGGCCTTGGTGAATAACGAGTTGCACAAGGACCCGTTCGCCGGAACGGTCTTCGTGTTCCGGTCTCGTAAGGCGGACCGGTTGAAGCTGATCTACTGGGATGGCCCGGGATCATCATGGCCTGATGACGCTCTTTCACTTCCGCCGCAAACCGGGCTGCGATCGAACCGAACCGCAGAAGGCGGCCAACCCGGCGAGATCGAGGGTGCGTTCGGTGGTCGAAGGTGTCTTTGCTCACGAGAAGTCGATCTTCGATTTGTTCATCCGCACCATCGGCATGGCAAGAGCCAAAACCAAGATCGGCCTCGCCATCATCGCCTACAACATCCGCCGTTACATCCACTTTGAGGGCCGAAGCGCACCCGCCTGACGGCAGATGCCGCAGTCCAAGGCCTCCGAACAGGGTTGAGGGCGATGACAAGAGCGTGCCGACCGTTTGTCTCCACATGCCGAAGCACCTGGTTGCACCCTTCAGAGGAAAAAGTCTGGTTCTTCGAGGTGTCCGCCACGCGGAAACGCCGTCGCGATCCGGGTCAGGACCGCGCAGGACGAGGCCCCGCAATACCGCCTGCTGACCCTCATTCAGAAACAATCCGCCGCCGGGGCGTTTGCGGTCGCAAAGGCCGTCGACACCTTCGGCGTTGAAGCGGATGACCCAATCGCGCGGCGTCTGCCGATCCATGCCGGCGGCCCGCGCAGCCACGGCCCGGCTCATGCCGTCAAGAGCGTTGGCGATGGCCAGAAGCCGAGTCGCAACCCGCCCGTCCGTTCAAGCCGCGCCCTTCGACGCAGTGTCTCCACGTCGATGTCCGTCCGGATGATGAGTTTGCTCGACATCGAAGTCCCTCCCCAGAACGGAGGGAATCAGAACCGAGCTGATTTGCATAGCCTGAGAGTCAGGAATGCGCGGGACCGGTATGATCTGCCAGTCCACCCTGATGCATCGCGTGCAGCAGGTGTCGAGCTTGCACTTCGGATTGGCGGCGATCCACCGTCACATGACTTTGGAATGTGTGAGGAAATGACGCTTCGCCCTTTATCCCATCAAATCGGTTTTAAGGTGCGCCACGGGTTTGCGCTACTATGCGTGGCAAGCTTGATATGCTACTCAACTTCATGCAATTTGATTCATTGGGAGTTTGGAAATGTCCGATGGCAAATTTGACGATTTTGAATTTGCGATAAACCAGGAAGATCGCTGTCCGGTAGTGCTTCTACTGGACGTGTCGGGGTCTATGTTTGATGATGGCAAAATTGACCGTCTCAATGAGGGCTTGATTTCGTTTAAGAACGAAATAATGTCTGATCCGATCACATCGTTGCGCGTCGAGGTTTCGATCATAACCTTCGGTGGCAGCGTAAATGTCGTCCATGAGTTTTCGAGTGCCGAGCTGATCAACCTGCCGCCGCTGCAGGCAATGGGCGCCACGCCGCTGGGAGAGGCGGTGGACGCCGCGCTCGCCGAGATCGAGCACCGCAAGGCCGAGTACCGGACCAACGGCATCAACTACTATCGTCCTTGGATCTGGATACTGACTGACGGAGCGCCTACTGACGACGATTGGCAGTCGGCGGCAGAACGGGCTCGCGAAGCCGAGGCGAACAGGAAGGCGACGGTGTTCTGTGTCGGCATAGGGCGCGACGCCAACCTGCAAGTGCTCGCCGAGTTCTCGTCGCGTCCACCGTTACGCCTTGAAGGACTGCAATTCCGCGAGATGTTCAAGTGGTTATCGGGGTCGCTGGCCAAGGTTTCACAGGCGAAAGCCGGCGTTGGTGATCAGGTGTCGCTCCCCCCTGTACAGGGGTGGGGCACTGTCATGTCCTAAAGGCGATCGACCATGCCTTGGCTCGCTGGGCAGGCTAGCTTACGCGGCACAAGTCACATCCGGAGCGGAGCCCCTTGTCAGGATTCAGGCCGCGTTTGGGTGTCGCCCGACGGTCGTGCTATGGTCGGCGCGGTGGCGGATGGCGGCGGCTCTCTGGATCGATCCGATCTGGGCTCGGCCGTTGCCGCGTCGTTATTGGTGTCGGCGACGGTCGTTCGGCTTCCCGGCTGGGGTTGTTTGAAAAACCTGTCTGAAAACGTGTTTGAAGAACATTGGCGTACCGTTGTCCGCGATATTCGCGCCGTGCTTGCGCTGGAGGCCGCTTTGACGCAGGGAGCGGCGACGCGCGACTATGGTACGACACTGATCGGTTTTGTGGCGTACGATGATGTCTTTGCCGCCATGCAGATCGGCGACGGCTTTGTCGTCATCGGCAGCGGTGCCGATGACCTCTCGACACGCTGCAGGTTGCTGTTTGATGCGCGGCCGGTCGAGCAGGCCGGAGAGGTCGTCTGGTTGACCAGTTCGCTCTGGCAGGAAGATTTTCGCTGTGCTCTTGTCAGGGGCGGCGTCGACTTTGTCGCCGCCTCGACCGACGGACTCGAGAAGGTGGCGATATCACGGCGCGAACAGGAGCCGTTTCCCGGATTCTTCGCGCCGCTCGCGCAGCGTGTCAGCGAAGCTGGCTCATCGGCGGATCTGTTAGCGCTGGCGAAGTCCGTGATTTCGATGAAGAGCCTCGACAACAAGGTCGATGACGACAAAACTCTTTTACTGGCGCGACGATTGTCATGAATGCAAACGGACCGCTGACTGGTCAATCCCTGTTGCAGAAGCCAAGGAAAGGCGCACCGGTCAAGCTGACGACGTTGGTTGCCGAGAGCGGCGAGGGTGCGGTCTATCGCTGCAACCGGTCTGGATTTGTCGCCAAGATTTACAACAAGCCGCAGCCTGAGCATTTCCGCAAGTTGTTGGTGATGATCGCCCGTCCACCCCGCGATCCGGCGGCTCCGGCGGTGTCCATCGCCTGGCCAGTGTCGATTCTCGAGCGAAGCGATGGTGCCCCGGTCGGCTTTCTCATGCCTGAGATCAGCAAGGCGAAGCGACCAACCATTCTTTATGTGCCGAAAGCCCGGATGCAAGACGCTGCGGGCGTCGACTGGTACTATCTCCATGCCGCAGCTCTCAACGTCGTACGGCTTTTCCGAGCCATCCACGAACTCGGTTATGTCATCGGCGACGTCAAGCCGGAAAACCTCCTGGTCAACGCGTCGATGCAGATCTGTGCTATCGATACGGACTCCTTCCAGGTCACAGATCCGACAACGAAGTCCGTGTATCGTTGCCCGGTGGGAACGCCCGACTATACGCCGCCGGAGTTGATCGGCCGAAGCTTCACGGAGGTCGATCGGACTCCTGAGCACGACCTGTTCGGTCTGGCGGCTTTGGTCTACTTGTTCCTATTTGGCAAGCATCCCTTTAGCGGCGGTACTCTGCCCGATGCGCTGGTCGGGCTCGAGACGAGCGAACGCATCGTCCGCGGTCTCTGGCAGTGGAATCGCAGCATACCGCTCAAGCCGCATCGCGGAGCACTGCCACTCGAGATCGTGCATCCTGATCTGGTGGCACTGTTCCGGCGATGCTTCGACCGTGGCGGTCAGCGACCCAAACTGCGGCCGACCGTTCAGGATTGGCAGACAGCTCTCGAGAAGGCGATTGAAGATCTGGTCTGGTGTCAGGTGTCCCCGCTGCACGTCTTTGCAGGCCACGGCAGCTGTCCATGGTGCGAGTTGGCCCGATCGGGCTCCGGCGTCGATCTTTTCCCAGCGCGCGCGAACATTACCAGTTCATCTTTCTCTCACGTGATCAACGTCCTCAATCGTCAGGTGAAAAACGGCGACTACGTCACGGCGAAATCGCTGTTCGACCGGTATCCGCAACTGACTTCCGATCCGAGGACTTCGCAGGCCTGGAGCGAAACTCGCAAGTATGCAGCGACTTTGGCGCGGTTCGAAGCGTTCCGAAAGGCCATAAGCCGTACCGCCGACTTCGACGAAGAGAACCTCGCGCTTCTCAAGACCACGCCAACGGACGTGTTCCAGCTCACGGACAAGAACCCTCAGACTTCGCCAAATCTCGAACGATTGCGTTTGCTCGCGAAAGCAATCGACGAAGTTGAAACAGCGATCCGTGCCTCCAAGCCTACCAACGGACGGTACTTCCTGGCAGGCGAACAGGCGATACTGGCTGCAGCCCGCGCACATGCCACGATCCTTCAATCTGCACCATCCACCTATCCACGCTATGCTGCGCGGATGCAGGATGCCTGGGATCGGAAAGAAGCATTCGCGGCTCTGACCAACGCCGAAACGTCCGGCAGTTTGGTGTCGATCGCTGCGGTGCTCGATAAGCATGGACCGCGTCTCCAGCAAATCTCCGAGTTCAATGACCGTCAAGCTCGGTATGCCGACATTCGCAAGGTAGCGGTCAGTCTTTCCGACTTTCTCGACGCCGCGACTCGTCTGGGTGCTGATCCGGAGGTTGTGTGCGCCAGTTGGGAAGCCACTGCGGATCTGGCATCCTCAGATTTGGCGCGTGAAGCGAATCCGATGTTCGGAGGCAAGAGCCCGACCAAGGTCTTCGAGGAATTTGCCGCTCGCCGGACGGCATTGCGGTCGCTGGCCGAAACGCTTGAGCGCATCGCACCTACAGTGCGGCCGGTCACCGAAGCATCGCTCAGCGCCGCCTACGCCGAAGTATCCGCCTATGTCAAGGCTTACGGTGCGGTGCCGACTCTGTCGCCGCTTCTCCAGCGAATCACCGCTCTTGAGACCGCCACCAGCGTACTCGCCAAGCTTCGCAAACTTGCGGCACGCGGACGGAAATCGACACTCGACCTCGCCCGCGCCTGGCGGGCCCGGGAAGGCGTTGACCTCAGTCTCGATCCTGACCTGGGCTCGGCTGTGGCCAGCGCCGACGCGTTGTTGACGGGGGTCGAAGCTTTCATTGGCATGGCTCGCAGTACGGCCTGTGACGAAACCGAGTTGCTACGTCTTTGGATGGAGAACGGTCTCGACCATCCTGCAGCCGCCAAGATTGCGCTCGGCGAGATGACGATTCGGGGGCGGGCCGATCTCGCTCGTCGTCGCCTTGCTGCTGTCGCTGAGATGGAAAGTTTGCTCGCCGCGGCGGATGCCGGCCTGGAACGCAGTCGCGCCGGCGAAACCGCGTTGCTCGAAGGTTGGGAGCACCACGCCGGAGTATTGGCGGCTTGGGGAGACGCTATACGGCGGTTTTCACCGCGCCTCGAGTTGGCCCGACAGAGGTTGTGGCGTGCAGCCGCACTCTCCATCGCTGTACAGACGCGCGACGTGATGGCTGCCAGCTCCGCCTGGGGTGCCGACGACCTGCTCGCCAGCTTCCGCGAGGCCAAGTCTGATGCGCAGTTCGGTATGGATGCAGCTCGCGTTGTCTCCACGGTCGAGGCGGTCATGTCCCAGCTTTCGATCGCGCCGGAGAGCGAGACCGAGGCGTTGGTCAGTTTGGGGGGCGTGCTCGAACGAAGTCTTCCTTCTGTTTCCGCAGCGCCGCTCTCCTTGCTTGCCGGTCGGACGCCTCTTGATTTTGAAATCCAGCTCAAGGCACGTGCGGTGTTTCGGTCCAGCCTCCAGCGCTGCAATTCTGCGGACGGCAGCGCAATGTTCGCTCTAGCGGAAGCCTGGAAGGCAGAGTTCGGCGATGCCGATCGAAGGTTTGCCGAGTCGCCGGTTCTAAAGGACGCATTGGCACTTCTTTCGCGGTGGCGACAGCTTTGTGAAGCTGCGCAAACCGGTGCGGACGCAACGGTTGCCAGCCTTTGGACGGATTCCCGGGTGGAAGCGGCTCCCGATTTTGCCGATCGGGCTCCTGGCCTTATCGAAGCGCTCAGATCCTTTCTCGATCGCGAATCCTGCTTCTTGTCTTTGCAACTCAAGGGCATAACCATCAATCCAGACTGCACGCTTAAATTGTGCTGGATCTGGAAGGACCCTCGTGTCACCCACGCCGAAATCGTCGTTGGTGACCAGTATGCCGAAAAAGCCGCGCGTGCCGAGACGATAACCCACCATTGCGTCACTAAGGCCCAGTTCGACGCCTCCAACGGCTTTTTGGTGTCGTCTCCGGGGCGGCAGGTGGTGGCACTCGTCTATCCGGCGTTTGTGCTTGGTGGCAGGCTGGTGCGGTCGCGGCGGCAGATCAAGGTTCAAGAGAACACGCTACGGACACTGCGTTATCGGATCTATGCCAACACGCTGCGCAGTGACGAGCAGCAGATCGAACTGCAAATCGATCGTCCCGTTTCACTGCCACCGCTGTATCTCCTGACCGAGGCCAAAGAGGTCGTGGCGCGATTGGAAGCGCAACCATTCGACGACACGGCGCGCCTGTTGATCACCCTGCCGATCCGTAGCAGCTTGTTGAAGCGCAAGAAACTCGTACATCTCGATCACGTATTGCCCGACGATGCCAAATGGCTAGAAATCGTCCATCCCGCGTCAGCGAATCGCAAGATGGTGGTGCGGTGATGGATACACCATCGATCCTGAGACCACGCTGTCCTTCTTGCGGTCGGCGCATATTCCTGCCGCATGCGTCCTTCGCATGCGTTTCTTCTAGCGAGATGTGCACGCCGGTTTCGGATCCTGTCTATGCGTGGGCGCGAGGACTAGCCACTGCGCCGCGGCGGCCCCATGTCACTTCGCCCGTGGTACGAATGCAAACCTGGCGCCAGAAGTACTCGGCCATCCCCTGGCTGTCGCGATTGTTGGTCCTGCTAGGTGGCGCTATGGATGTAGTGGCGCCGATAAACGAGATCAACTGCGCGGGCTGTGGCCGACCGACTCGTCAGCGAGTCTGTCCGAATTGTCATGGTGAGTTGCCGGATAATATTGGCAATCATGAAATATTTCGCATTGCAATCGTAGGTCCACCGGGTGCGGGAAAGACGCATCTGCTCGTCGCCCAGGCCGAGTGTTTGGAGCGGTTGCTCGGACCAAGCCTCGGGTTGACGGTTCGCCCTGTCGGCCGGACACGTCAGTCGCAGACAAATCAGGCGCGGCGTTGGGTATTCGAACAAAGGCGGACGCTGCCCTCGACCCATCGTCTTTCGGTGGCACAGGACGTGGGCGAACCTTTGGTATATGAACTGACTGCGGAACGGTACGGGTTGGCGGTTAACCTGGTTCTGTTCGACCCATCGGGTGAAGACTGTCTCGATGAGAAGGCGCTGGTCAATCACGGTCGGCAAATCATCGATGTGGACGCGTTCCTGATCGTTGCCCCGGCCAACCAGCCCGACGCTGCAGACACAATCGACGGCCGCACGCGTGATGTGATCGAAACACTTATTGCGGCAGCCTCTCGTTGCGGCCGCCCACTGAGACGGTTGTCGCATGTCCCCGTGGCTTTGGTCATCGGCAAGATCGACCGTCTTGCTGTTCGTGGTCTGTTGGATCCACGTCTGTCCGATGGCGTACGGCACCAGGATCGTGTGCGCTTCGACCTTCTTGATGCAACGATGGAGCACAGCCGCGAGACGCTGATGAAGAGCGAGGTCGGTCTGGAATTGGTTCAGACTCTCGAACGACGTTTCCGAAAGGTTGGTTGTTTCGCCGTTTCTGGTCTTGGAGTCGAACCCGATGCTGATGGGCATGTAGTTATAGTCAGCCCCCATCGTGTCGAAGAGCCGTTTCTTTGGCTACTGAAGGCGAGCGGGTTGGTGAGGGCGGTTCGATGAACACATCCGTACACCAAGCGATTCTATATTTAGACGGGCACCAGCAGCTCCGCTTGTTGCCTCAGCCTGGTATAGATGAGTTGACATGGATTCTTGATTCCAATCTCCGAATAATCCTTGAATTATGTCAAATAGAGCCATCGAATTTCAATTCTTCAGATTTCTATCTGTATTTTGGAAATGATAGATATGGTGCCTTGATCTGCATATTTCGCAAGCGTAATATTTCAGATACTGGTCTTAATATCATAGGTAAGGTGGTTGGGTTCTCCTTATCTAAGGATTTTAGTGATATACTTTTTTCTTTTTTGACGGGAGGCAGTGATTTCTGGCACTCGCAAACAGAAAGGAACGACGGTCATAGTCGGCGCTCTCCTTTTTTTGTATTGAGTGAATTTCAGAAGTCGTTAACATGGTATATAAAAAGAAGATCCTTGAACTTTGAGCTATTCGAGGCTTGTATCTCAGCGGTGGATGTTCTTTCGTACAGGAGAAGCATCTGCAAAGTCATTGTTGTTGGGGGAGATATAGAAGAAAGATTTCGTGTTGCGGTCGAGTTGATGAATTTGATGCGGAGTTCTTTCCCAAGAATGACTTTTGGGCTTTTGACTAGTTACGACATGGACGTTGATCTAGGTACCGATCTAACGGTGATGTGTTGTGAGATCCCGCCAATTAACACCAGCCAAGCAATCCTGATCCCTTTGGACCCACCAAAGGGCAAGCGGCTGCGGGTTCCGTCTGTCTCGCCGAGTCCCAAAGGCACTGTCGTTCGCCCCGGGCGTTCGCCTAGTGCCGGATTGCCTGAGCGTGCGCCCCCCATGGATCAAGCGACGCCAATCCAATCGACAAGTACACCGTCCTTTCAAGGGGGGGGGAGCATTGAAGGTCAAGGTCGCCAGCCGGCGGAAACCTCGTCACCGACACCCGTTCCCGTTGCCTCCGCGCCAGTCGCCCCAGAGGAGTGTGCCGCGGCGTTGCTGCATCTCGCGTTTCGGATCTGTTCAAGGAGAACGTCTCCCGCGCCGCTCATCCAGGCGATTCAAGACCGTCTTGGACCTCTAGGTGCCGAGCAAGTTCGACGTGTGTTTGAAGTTGCACTTAGGGTGTCCTACGATAACGCGGAAGCTGCCGCTCTGACAATGGGGGGTATCCAGTCGACCTTCGAAGGTATTCTGAGTTCCGACGCCAAACTGGAAGAAGCCACTTTCAAGGCTTTCGAATCGTGGCCCCCGTCCGCCCGCGTTCTTTATACTAGCCGGCTGCTGCGGGGCCGATCCAACAGCGAAGCGCTTGGAGAGCGACTGCTCGGTCTGGTAGGTGGTCTCATCGACTTTTGCGCGGGCTTCAACGATCTCGACGGCACGCCTATCGACATGCGCTTCGGCTTTCTCCAGTCCGCTGCTGCCTCGGGTCGGTTGCCGGACGAGATTCGTGACCGGGCGGCGGTTAGTGCCGACCGATTGTCGCTCCGTGGCGATCGCATTGCGCCGTCGACGTTGTTGCGGGTTCTAGCTCGCAGTGGCGCTGCAGCAGAAGGCACTTCCCCGCTCGCCCGTGCTTACGCCATCGTTGAGTTGACCGGCGTGGCCCCGGCGCTTGCCGATCCCATGCTGGTACATTTGGCGGCGTTGATGCTGTCTCACGAAACTGGCGTTGATGTCGCGACGGCCTTTGGCATTATCCAAGACGCCGCGTCCAGGAGTTCGGGCTGGACCGTGGGGCGGGAACTCGAAAGAGCTTTTGCGTCAGCTCTCGAACTTCATGACGACGGTTTTGTCTGTCGTAGGCTGCTACCGCGATCGGCAGTTGGCGAGGTCGAGCTTCGCCCGTCTGAAGACGTCGATGACGCCCCCCTTGATCTCTCCGAAGTTGGGATGGTTGTTTCTGGCTTCGACGTCGAAACTGTGCAATCCACCGATGTCTCGTACTCCGGGCCAGCAGCCGATTCCGAGGCCGATCAGACAGGACTGCAAGAGTCTTTGGCGTCAGTGCAGGCGCCTGTGGTACAATCGAGTGGCGACGTGGCTACCGACGCCAACCTGGGAATCGTCGATACAGAACCGTCCGTTAAGGCAAGCAACGCCCAAGCGTCTGAACCGGCGAAGAATCGATGGTTGAAATCCGTGGGCAGGATTTTGGGCAAGAAGGACTGACTCCCTCTTGGAATACCTAGTGAAGCGGATCTGAAATGCTCTGCTGCGGTCGTCCTTGCGGTTCAGCGTCAATGGCGGCCCGTCGGCTGGCGCGGCGGTCGGCCCTTTGGTGGCGCGTTCGCCGGTCGCGAAGCGGGGGCCGCGGGCTGCACGCGACTAGACGCCGAAGCCGCTTTTCGCGGCGGGCGACCGGCCATCAGGGGAACGGCTGGTGTAGGGTTGGCACCACGAGAGGGGGTAGCTTGCGCCGTACGCGATGGCGTAGTCGTTCCGCCAGCGGGACGACTGGTCGTGGCTAGCTGTGGCAGGCTCGAAGCACCGAGCAACGGTCGTGGATCATCGTAAAGCGACCTGAACTCGGGGCGATCGAAGTAGTACCATTTCCGACAGCGCACCGGTCGGTTCTCGTCGAGAAAGGCGATTTGTTCGCTCCGATCGAGCCGCATCACTTCGTCAGGGGTCATCAGCGGCCGAGCCGCAACCGAGTGGTTCATGCCGACGGTGCTGGCGGTGAATAATCCGCCACTACTGCGAGTCGGTGTTTCGACAATTACGGTCGTGTTGCCGATCATTTCCGAGATTTTCTTCGCCGTCTCGACGTCTTGAACGTTGAAGACGATGCGGGCTCCGCAGTTGGCGAAAATGGTGTCAGCCTTTTCGTGGTAGACATTCTTCAGCTGGCTGAAATCCTGCACGATCATCCAAAGCTGAACTCCGGTGCTTGCGAGGTAGGTTACTCCATCCTCGACATCCTCCATCCTTCCGAGGTTGGCGAATTCATCGAGAATGAACAGGATGCGTCGGTCATTGGATTTTGGAATGGTTCGGGCAAGCGAGCGGATTGCCATGCCGGTCAACACGCGCAATGCGCTGCGGTTCTCGCGGATTCGATCGAGGGGGATGATCAGAAAGAAGCTCGCCGGTTGTATCCTGAGTTGATCGAAGGTGAAGTCGCTGGTGGAGGTCAATGCTTCCAACGGACCGCCTGCCGCCCAGCAAGCGATTTGTGGGTAAACGCTGGCGAGGACGTTCTGAAACATCTCCTCGGCCATACCGGAAAAATTGGCGCCGGCCGCGGCGACGGTGCCGTTTCGATGCCGGCTCATCGACTGCAAATGGATGTTGAGTTTGTCGCGTGGCAGCGACAGCAGTCCGACAACGCTGGTCAGATTGCGTTGCGACTCAGGAGCGTCGTGGAGCATATAGAGAATAAAGCCGGTCAAAAGCGTGCGTGCATACTCTTCCCAGAATTTGTCTTTGTCCGATCCGGAAGCTTCGATCAGAAGGTTGGCCAGCGCTCGCGCATCATCGGCTTCATTGATGGTGCCTATGCGCACGAAATCGAGCGGGTTGACACGTACAGAAGGAATGCGCGGATCGTAGGGAGCGAACGCCATCACGGGTCCATAACCACACCGCTGGCGTTGGCTGGCCAGGAAGTTTTCTCCTTTGACGTCGATGACGAAAGTCGCGCCTCGGTGCAGGAGCAGGTTGGGGATGACATGACAGGTACCTTTGCCGGAGCGGGTCGGCGCGAAGGTGATCAGGTGCCGATCACCAGGGTAGCAGACGACGACCTCACCTCCGCGCGCCGTCTCTACTCCGCCGATCAAAATGCCGTTCACGTCGCCGCTGTCGCAGACCGTCAGGCCACGATCGACGATTTCGCCGGGCTCCATGAACTTCGCCCCGCCGTGCGCGTCGCTTCTGTTCAGGTTTCTCAGGGAATTCGAGTAGCGCTTCTGGTTGATAATGAGATTGAAAATGGTATTTAGTACCGCGGACAATGGGTTGAACAACATCTAGGTCACCTGTTTAGGGTGTGAACTAGCTGGTAGTATAGCCACAATTTGCATCGCTTTGTCACGCCTCAGTACCGATCGTTCGGCAGTACCGGAAGGAGAAGAACTTGGCAGCCATTCCACCACCCGGTCGCCCTCCGCGGCGTATGCCAGCGAAGCCGGAGCGGGACGCGGAACGCGTGGAGCGCAAGGTCGGCGCATTCGGACTCGGGCTTCTGGGGACGAGCGTTGCTCTATCGGCGACGGCCTTCGCGCCGCAGCCCGATCGTTCGTGCTTAGACCCGGCCGGTGAAAGGCATTGTTTCGTCGAACCAAATCCGTCACGAACGACGCAGGAGGCGGCTGATCGGCTTACCGAGGCCGCGACTGAGTTGGGAGAGGAGAGCCGACGTCGCGAGGAGCAGCGACGGGCGAACAGACTCCAAGATGGTGCGGAGCGATTGCAGAAGTCCCGTGGCGAGCAGTCACCCTGTTCGATCAATCCGAGTCAATCGGAGGTATCGTCATCCAAAAGAGAGCCCGGCGGGCAGGGAGAAGTGCGGCGCCCGCGTGGGCGTTCCCGGTAAAGAACGCGACTACAATCGACCCACGCACGGAACCGAATTTCGGTCACTGGCGGCACCGGTGTCATTCTCCGATGCAGGCAGCCTGTTCGCGCGTTACCCGGCACCCGGTGTTGCGGGCGCCGCGACAAGCTTCCACCGCAGCTAAGCCGGCTTCGCTGCGCGACTGTCCGCGCCCCATCCCCCAACCTCCGCTCGCACCGACGGCAATGGCGATGCAGCCTTCAGTAAAAATACCAACATAGCAGTTCTGGGCAGAAGCGAGCTTCGCGCAGTTTCCTGTCACAACGGCGCGGGCAACATCGACGGTAGGAGCATTCCATGCGAGCCAGACGTGCCCCTGCTTGTCGATGGCATACGCGCCGAAGTTGTTTTCCAAACCCGGAAAACCGGACGGGAACCCTGGCTGTCCACCGGCGTTCGTACTTGCCAGAGATTTCTGGCGCTGATCGAGATCCTGGCGGTCCTTGGCCAGTTGCGCTTGTGCTACCGCCAGGTTTTGCTGCTGGACTTGAAGTTGATCCCTCAGGGCCTTAAGTTGCGCGGCAAAGTCGGTCAAGCTTTTCTGGGTCGTCGCTAGCTGAGTCTTCTGAGTGTCAATGTCGGTTTGTTGACGGATCAGATCGGCAACGAGCTTTTTGACCGCGGTCGCACGATCGGCAAGGTCCCGCTCCCGCGCAGTCAGATCGTTGTTTTTGCTGTCAAGGTCTGACTCTCTCTGATTTTGAGATGCTTCTTGTCTATTGAGTGCCGCAGACTTGTCACTGAGGTCGGTCGTCTGCTTGTCGAGTTTGCTCTGGGTGTCGCGAAGATCTTCTCTTAACTGCTTCAACGCTACTTCCCGTTGATCGAGAGCTGCGATCTGGCCCATAACGTTCTGCGCGGCTTTTGCCTGTTCCTCCTTTTGCTCGTTCAGCGTAGCCTCGCGCGCTGTGAGATCTGCCTCGCGTGTTGTTTCCGCGGTGGATACTTGCGGCGGTGATATTGTCCACCATTGGTGCAAGTACCAACCAATAACGCAAGAAAAGACAATCAGAATCGGCACTGCCATCAGCAAGGCAAACGGAGAGGCCAGTCTCGCGTTGACAGTGCCGGAACCGAGTCGAGTTACCAATGTCGGATCGACGATACCACGCGGGGGCGGTGGTTCCATGCTCACCAGGTTGGTGGCTGCAGGAGATGGCGAGACGAGACTTGCCGACTGGCTGTTCTGCTGCATCACCTGGAGCAGATCGCTGACCGGGTCGCTTTCTGGAGCTTGCGGCTGCGACATTTCTTCATCAAGCGGCTGATATACAAAGGGGATCTTGACTGGCGGTTCCACCTTGAACTCGAGGGTGATCGATTCCATCGGTAAGACCTTCCAGAGAAGGTTTCGCGGGATCGACACCTGATGCTCAACGGATAAGTCAAGCACGGTCGCGGGAAAACTGAATGGCTCGGTCTGCCAAGCTTCCCAGTTCCGAAACTCGCCGGTGCTCGATCGAATCAGCGAAAAGGATTCACCGGCGACGAAGTCGGCGGGATGCTGAATGACGACGACAGGGAGGGCTTGGGCTTGCTTCTCCGTGACCCGATCGGATTCCCGCATTCTTAATCTCAAGTAAACTACTGTAACGCAACTTTGCGGCAACTCGGCTGCCTGTCAAGCGGCAAAGGTGTACCAACTTCAGAATGGCTTTCGCCACACGGTGTCTCTGTGCCCCGCGGAAATCAACAATCTCTACAGTGAAGGCGTTGCAAGCCTCTCCGTGGAGCCTGACCGACCATGACCATGAAAAACAATACGCCCACCAATGCCATATTGGTAGCGAATTGACTTCGCCAAACACCGCTACGAGGTGCCGGCATCGACCTTCAGAACGCGGCCGCCCTTGCAGCGGATCTCCACATGCGCCAACCGGCACGGAGAAGCTTGTCCTTGGCCGAAGTCTTCAGCTCCCGAGCCTGCGGCGCATCGACAGTTGGGACCACGGTCACCGGCAGGAACACCGGTACAGCCGAAGGGGGGGCGGTTCGGCCGATCGGTGGAACTGGCGCCGCCAAGCATAGATTTGCTGCGGTAACACATCATGGAGCCGAGCCACTTCGATGACAGTCCCCGACCTTGACGCCACCTCGGAAAGGATTGCCAGCTTCTCCTCATCGGGCCAGGTACGACGCCGTTACCGACCCGTCAAAATCTCCACACGTGCCATCGGACACCCAAGCTACGGAACTAATGATGTATTTAGTTCCGTAACTACGCCCACAAGCCCAACTCACAAAGGGGCAGCCACCGGACGGTTACCTGAATGCAGGGCTCGCTGCAGGACCTCCAGAGGACGTCGTGCAAGCTCAAAGCTATCAATTGGTACGACCGTGTGATCGAGGCCGAATTTTGAACTGAAATTGGTCTGATCCCATAGTGGATGAACAACCACCCCCCAACGTGATTGTTTGCTATCGAGCGTGAATATCGGGATATCTTCCCTGCCGTTCAGATGTGATATCTTATTTCCGGGGATGAAGGTCGTTGTTTGCCCGGCGAGCTGATACGCAATGCTCGGCCAATCGGACATTTCGAAGCTCTCGTAATTACCGTCGAGCCCGCACTCGAAATGAGGATCAACGAGTGCACGGAGGTAGGACAAGCCAAGCCTCCAATCCAGCAAACCATGAAGGTTCCTATTATTGTAACGCTGGAGACAGCGGTAGCAGGCGGTAGTGCACTTTTCCCGGTGTTCTTTATCCCCTACAGCGCTCCGAGGCCACTCGTCATCTTTATCGAGCATGCTTCTGATGAGAGCAGAGACAGGCAATCTACTGTTGGACAGCAGGTGACGACAAAAGCCCGAACCGTTGGGCAACGCGTCAGCTATCTGGAGATACGGCACCCGGCTTCCGTCAGCTCCCCTTACGATATTGGGAGCAAGATTTTCAAACTCCTCCGGGGCAATGTCCAGCTCAAGCGCTGCCCTTTGGACGATTAGCTCTGTAGCCGATATCGCAGCCGCCCTAATGCTGGTGCGACTGGGATGTCGATTGTTCATGGAAACGTCCATGTCCAAGAGCCGTAGATTCGGATTGAGTGTTACCGGCCCGATTTGCAGAGAGTTCGTCACTTTTGGCGAGGCCAGCCAAGCTCTCGTAACTTCGTTTGCGCCACGCCAACGCAAGGTGTCCTCTTCCACCACTCGCGGGTCAATGGCTTGCCCTTCCAACCTAAGCATAGGAGAGCGCCGGAACCAGCGGACCGACTTTGCCGCATCGTCCTTCACGTCCTGAACGGCAAACCCTTCGAATCCTAGTGGTCCTTCCTCGGAACGCGCTCCGGGATTGACTAGATACAGTTCCGAGCTCTCGGCGAAATTTACTCGTAAGTTCGCATCCTGAACGGTGTCGTCGGGTTTTCCGAGGCTCGCCAGAGTAATGAGCTGACCAACCTTCGAAGCAATCGGATCCGCCGAGGGGCGGAAATCGGTCCGATAGGCGGTAGGCGTGACACAGTGGATGGGATCGTCATTAAGCTTTGTACCGCAGTCGTCGCACTCCAGCGTAAACTCGGTACCCTTCGACCAAGTGCTGCAGGCGTGACAAAAGCGTAGATGAAAATCCTCCTTTCTCCAGTCGGAGTAAGGTCTCATCGGCGCGTCTAAATCACCTTTGCGGTCGTCGGGCACCTTGAGTACGCCGGTAAAGCCGACGCACCGATGACGGAGTTTCTCTCGCGTACGCACGTTCCCTGGCGAAAAATCGAAGATCGCCATGTCCTGATCCCGATCGATGGTATCCCAGTCCGCTTCCCCATTGCCCGTCTTCAACAGATCTACGTAGAGGTTCCGTGATCGCGTCGGCATGCCATAAAGCGGTACGAGGCCGCCCTCTGCCAGAGCGGAGGCTATTCCAATTGCCTGGAGACCGTAGCTCCCTTCAAGTTCATCGATCTGTTGAAGCAAGCTGTTTTTTGTGACGCGTGCCTCGATTACGGCAACATCGCAATTGGAAGCTTGAGCCAGAATCTTAGCTATCTCGCTTCGCCTGTGCTCCGTACGGTTCAAGGCACGGTTCAACTTATCTTTCCAACCTGCTTCTTTTCGGAAATACTCACTACAATAAAGAAACTCGCCGTGAATATCGCCAGGCACGACGTCGTCGCCAGTCCAGTTGTCTCCGCTTTCGTTCCTTAGGAGATTGAACGCTTCCACGAGCCAGAATTTGCGCAAGAGACGGGACGGGATGTCAACTAGACCCGTCGTTATGAAAGGTGGAGGTGGTGCCGATCCCGTGATCTCGATTGGATTGCGGAAGTAGTGGATGTCGTGGCTCTTGCTTCGGCACACTGTGAGTACGGTTGAAAACGCCTGGCCACGACGCCCAGCTCGCCCGACGCGTTGCTGGTAATTGAAGCGCTGGGGCGGCATGTTGCCCTGATAAACTGCCTGTAGCGAGCCGATATCGACCCCAACCTCCATTGTCGTCGTTACGGAAAGGAGATCGGCTGTGTCAAACAGCTTGCGCCCCTCATACTCCGCTTCGTTTTCGCCTTCCTCGCGCACGAATACGCCCTTAAATTGCTGTAGACGCTGAGCCGGATCGTGCGTCTGACCTGTAAGCTCCTCGCATTTCAGTCGGAAGAGAGGCTCGGAGTTCCCGATGGCTCTACGCACACGTCGGCCCAGAAAGTTGTCTTCCGCCACCTTCTCGGCGTTCAGCTGCCCATCCCATTCCAGCTTTTCTCCGCATCGCGTGCATCTACCAAATCCGTGGTGGAGATGGACGCGCGCGCATTTTGTGCAGCGGATGGCATTGTCGTGCGGCCGCGCCATTCGAAAATAAAGCCTAGTGATATCGATCGATCCATCGCCACGATCTTGGCCGAGCTCCCCATGAAGGATCTTTAGGAAATTGTCCGCTTCGACCTCGGGGTTGGTAAAGAGAGTAGCCAACAGCGTGTTTAGGCGGCTTTTTTTCTGACCGAGCAGATCTGCCGCCGTCCGCCACGAGGTCGGGGTCGCTTCATTGTATTGGTTTGGAGTGATCCGATAGGCATCGGAAAATATACGAAGCCACGCGTCATTTCGGGAACACTGATCGGTATATTCAACCGGGCCGTAAAAGCTCGGCCAGCCGAGCCCCGTCTCTTCCAAAGCGAAGTAGGTCTTGCTGAAGAGTAGATCGGTAGCTTCCGGCGGTTGCTCTTTTTGAAGAGTCTGCCTCGCAAGCCCCAGAATTTGAAGTTTCTCGTCGCTTTCCGTGTCCTCGGATTTCCACAAGATCGTGTTGCCCTTGGTCTTGTTGAAAAAACTATACCAGGGTCTACCCTTGACTCGCGTGACCCAGGTATCAGCTCCGTCGATCGGTGTAGAACCGAGGTTAAGCAACTCCCTGACGATAGGACGAACTTCGTTATTGCTCTTCTCTCCCCTCTTGAACTCAAATAGTTCGATCAGTGGAATGCTAGCAGGATAGCCGCTAGCGGCTTCACGGCTCTTCAGCTGATTAAGCGCTTTCAGTGCGCCTTCAGCCTCTTCGGTTTTGTTCGACTCCCAAAGATCACTAATTGTCTTTTTGAGTTGGGCCATCGTGGCCCTATCCTCATCGCTAAACGCGTTCTTCAACCCAAGTTTGGTGGCCTCCGTCATTAGGATCTCGCGCCTAAGGTCCTTTAAGTGTTGAACCTCTACGTCGAGGGCCAGATTGGCCGCGTCCTCGCGGCTGTCCGAGAAGGCGACCAGTTTACCGTCCCCACCTTGCGCTTTGAGGGATGCAACTAGCTCGGTCGCAAGCAATTGGGAGGTCTTGGCAAAACCCGTGCGGAAACTTCGAACAGGAGATTTTCGACCTTCACGCTTGAGCGAATTCGGCGCCCTGAACCTCCCGGAATAGTCGGTACCGCACTTCGCGCAGCAATAGGGAACGGCGGTTCCTTCCTCATCTGCCGAACGTCGATGAAAATCCGTTGCCTGCGATTTGGGCCAATCGAGCAGATAGCCAGGAATGGCTTCAGGCCCGCCAGTTTCCGCAACTACACCGGTATATGGGTTAAGGAAACTTTGTCTCCATTTGAACGGAGACTCGTCTTTTATCTCTCGCTTTGGTTCCGCCCGTCCTGGCCAGAATAGGGCGAATTCGCGATGGCTTGAATCCTCGAATCTGGTGGACGACGCGCTTTCCGGCAGTTTTTCAAGTTCTTGCGGCGAAGGAAGCAGCGAGACCATTCTTGCCGAGCCAACACCCCCTGCCGTTCCCCGCTTGCCCCCCAAATACAAGTCGCCGCACGCTTCACAATATAGGAGTTCAAAGAGACGCCGTTGTAGCCCGTCACTGGACACATCGTCGTAACTCAACCCGCGTTCAATGCTCGGCTTGCCCCACCTCAACAATCCGTCGCCATGCAGGCTTACGGAAGCGAACAGACCCTCAATATTCCGTACGAAGCAATGCATCCTGAAACCAGGAAGCAGACGTAATGCGTCACGATCCGGCTTGAGAGAGGCCGGAAGAATTTCTTCGGGAAGGTCGGGAATTGCGCGCAGCGCTAGTAACCCGCGCACAACTTGCGGCGCTTCGCCAGGATAGAGTCTCTTGGCGAGTTCCTCCACCTTTTGGGGGCGACGACCATTCGGCGCTTTTGTATCCTGCATTGCATAGTCCAGCATCGAGGCAGCAACCCTCGTTGCGTTCTCAAGTGCTGTAGTATCATCAAGGTGCTCGGTGCCGGGCACACTCCGTGCGGCAGACACAAAGGCTGAGCAGAGATGGCTGGGAACGAGTCTGTATGCGGAAGAAGCAAGTGCTGCGGCCAGCGCGATTAAGCTTGCTGCGTTAGGCTTGGCGCCAGGTTCGGGAGTTGTGACAGCTTTGCCTGTAATGACACTGCGTCGCCAGACTAAATCGATATCTTTGACCCCGGATGTGCCCGCAACGCCGAAAAGATTCTTAAGATATTCTAGGCTGGAAGCAGCATTTTTGTCATCCATCGGCAACGAAGCGGAGGAGGCAAGGATGCGGAGTTTGTGCGCATATTCCGGGTGTAGAAGGCCGAGGCGCTCCAAAAGAATCCTAATGAGGCCGGCCATCTCTGCACCGGCTGAGCCGCGTATAAGATGCAATTCATCTAGCACCAGATAAAAGCGTGCATCAGGATAGTTCATCAACCAATCTCGGGTCTGATCGAGGATTGGTGCGTCTACCTCACGGACAAGCATCGCGTTCAAAATGGACTGGTTTGTCACGAGGATGTCTGGCGGCGTAGCTTGCATGTCCCAGCGAGATATCAACTCGCCGCCGTCCGTCGACGGGAACGCGTATCTCAGTTCCTCAGATCGACCCTCGTCCAAAAGGCGACGTTGGATCGCACGGTAACGTTTCATTTCGATTTTCAGTTTGTCGCGTGCCCGCGCAGCCCGGTGTTTCCACATCTCGTTCTTGGCGCGCCGGGGATGACGCATAAATCCGGTAACCGGCGATTTGCCCGTATAGCGTCCAAAGAAAATCCGGTTTCCGCTAAAGTTAAGGTCCATCGCGGCATGTGCCTCCGGAGAGTCCAGAGCCTTACGGAGCCGGACCATTTGATCCTCAACCAGCGCGTTCAGGGGATAGAGGATCAGCGCACGGACGGCCTTAGGACGTCCCGGATGCTCATTGCGTCTATAAAGCTCAAACGACTTTTTTGGATCGAGCCAAGCATCATCATAAGGGGCGTTAGGCTTTGGCCATGACGAAGCCTCTTTTGAGATTTGCGCTAGCACGGGCAACATGAAAGCTTCAGTCTTACCCGAGCCGGTGCCCGAGGTTATAATGCTCGGGGTGCCGTCACTCACACCGCGTTCGAGCATTTCGATCTGATGAAGATAGGGTTCATAGATGCCCTTGAGCGTCGAACTTTTGAAATCTCTTTCGAAAAGCCCAGAGAGAGCGAGCTGCACAAACGCGGTTCGTTCGCGTTTGTTGAGCCCCTTAAGCCTATGCTCAGGGTCATCAATGAGCGTTTCCAAACCGTGCCCGCACGTCTCATACCTAGGAACTACTTCAAATATCGGGTCGAGGGCTAGTTCTCCTGGTTGCGAGAGTAGTTCTCGTCGCATATCGGCCATGTCTTTATCGCCAATGCGATAGGCCGTATCGAGATAGGCAAGGAACTGATCTATCATCCTTCAAAGCCGCCGATCGGGTCAAACATCGTGCCTATCCCCCCAAGTTTATGAAATGCTGCAATAATTCGTGCTCTGCTCCATCACGCCAGGCAGCAATCCATTCTCGCTCTGTCAAAAGCGCGTCTGCGAGCGCACATAGATCCAGTCCCGTGCCAACTGGGGCTTTAGCGAGCATGTGGGCAAAATGCGTTAGCTCCGCTGTGCCTTCGACCTTACCTGCGAGAGGCTCGATCATTTCGCGTGATCGAGCAGCATTGGCGCTCAATGTCGGCCAAGCACCGGCGTATATAATCGTTGGCGAGGCCGTCAGTCTGGAAGCTTTCAGGGGAAACACATAGCGAAGAGTTGACCTTGGTACGGATACCCTGAGCCCATCGATGCCTGCGCTTGCAATAAGCGCTAGATTTGACGGCAGCCTACCGATTCTTCTCATCTCTACGATGTGGGGCAGCCAGTATTCGCATGGGCCATTCGTTATGTTGCAGAGAGCGACGGGAACGAGAACGTTCGGGTTCGCTTTGGCTATGTCGATAGCCTTTCCCAACCCCGCAGTTTCATTCTGAAGTAAATCTGAAAACGAAACTTGAGTAGGATCGCAAAAGACCACTGCGCCGGCTTCTCCTCCTATGGCGAGTGCGATGTCAGCAGCAATCCCTGCTGCGCCATTGCCCACTAGGACCGGGACGTCATCAACGGAGTGACAAATCACGGCAAGGAGGTCGGTGAGGCGAAGTCCGGTCGAAGAAGCGAGCTCCGATATGACACGCAACCGGTCTGTCTCGCTGGCGATTGAAAGCTCGGCGAGATCCGATGTTGGTTCCGCTGCCAAAGCCGTGTTGGAAGTGTGGCCAGAAGCTTCCACAGAGGACGTTCTATCGATCTGCTCAAGCTCCGCCCGAACCTGCGTTAGCTCGTCTCGGAGCTGTTGTGTTGTCTCCAATGCCGTAATGGCTACAGCACGCGCGGCGTCAGCTATCTTCTCTTTAAGGCGAGCCTCATGTCGGTCCGTTTCGTTGCGCAACAGGACCTCTCGATGCGCGAGTGTCGCTATCCGCTCTTCAGCATCCTGCACCTCTTTGCGCAGTTTTTCGAAAAGCGAGGTCTCTTGAGATAGGCGATCCCTCACCTCAGCCTGGACGCGGTCGTATTCCGATTGTGCAAACTCCTGCAAACGGGTGCGCCAGCCAGCGTCCCGTTCAAAAATCTGAGGCAAGAGTTCGATCAATGACTTACGGTCGGAGAGGACACGGAGGACTGCATCAATATCCTCTCTCTCCTTCTCCGAGATTGACGATGCTACATAAGTCCGTAAAGTTTCGACTAAGTCGGGACACGGCGCCCTTCTGTTTGCGGCGGATAGCGCCGACTCAATACGAGCGAGCCATTTTTCCGCAGAATAGAGAATTTCTTCGTCTGAGCGAAGATCGGTCGACGCCGGAAGGCTCCATTTAGGCGGCGACACGAAGACCATAATACCGTGTGAAACGGCGATCATGTCGAGCTTGCCGGTGACCGATCTTGTCGGCACCGTGCCCACACGGGTATCCGGTGCTAGAGCATAGTGCCCGATTGGAAGCCTGCAGAAGCCGGAGGTCATGAAGCAGTTAGGGCTAATCTCCAGTGCGTCCACCATGCTTCCGATGGGAACCGAGAGTTTTCCCTGGCGCAGGTCGCGGACCAACCTTTCGTAGTCCTTATCCTCAGGACAGTACGCAACAGTAAGCCGGATTGCCGAACTGACGGACACGCTTTCAAGCTTCGCATTGCCAAAATAACCGCCAGGCCTAATTGAATGCTCGACTTCGATTCCGCTCTTGAGGCGGCCCATTAAGGTTGCCGCGGTTGAGCCGGAGGTGAAGGACGGCGAGGGCGTTTCCTCTTTCGAAGAGATAAGCTTCGGCTCCCTCTTTAGCCCACTCAAGAGCCAAAATGAGTCCACGCCGCCGAGCCGGATTTTGCCATTCCTCACCACCTTCGGACGAACAAATCCAGCTGCCCTCTCGTTGTCCTCGGGTACCTGCGCAATGATTGCTCCATCAGTGCCGTATAGTTCCAGGACGCGAAAGATAGATTTTGACATCAAGGCCCCCTTGGGGTCGAACGAGACGACCCTCGAATTTTGCCGGATCGGCAGTCGTATACGGTCCGATGTCTGTTGGAGGCAGAGGATGTGAACCTCTCGATCCATGCAGAACCGAGCGGGCTACGTTGCCATTCGATAGCGACCAACCGGGAAAGCGCTTCAACCTCTTCTTGTCCCAACGGGTACCCATATGTCCATTTTCCCGATGCGTAGATGGGGCCGGGATTGCAGATCACACGGTCCGATGCCCAATGAGCCCAACTGGACGGCAGCGAAGCTCTTGCCGCGGTGGCGGTGAGGACCTTTCCATCGAACGTGAAAATGGATCGACGCGTTCTTGCGTAGTGGCGCAAAATAGCGATCGAAGGCGACTCAAAACTCTCGGAAGGTTGTCCTGCAACAATCGAACGATAGAGGAACGGTCGCTTTCCTTCATTTCTCTCTAGCCGAAAGAGCCCTTCGGCCACTTCGTCACTAGGGTTGAAAAAACCATTTGAATCATCGAAACGCGCGATGGAGCGATAGCCATGTATTCCGTTCGGGTTACCTTGTTTGGGTTCGGCTTGGATCGTAGGCAAAGCTTCCGGGAAGCGGATCCGACCAATAAACACTTGCTGCTGCGCCTTATCGGCAACGCGCACTAGGTATCGCGGAAGAGACCACTCAGAGATCGCATGATGAACTTCTATGAATGCTCCGATAGTTTCAGCAGCAGCCTTTATGCGTTCGACGGTCGCGTACGGTGTCGGCCCGCTAATGAGCACAGTGCGGTCTCCAGCGGCGCGCGCAGTCACGGCGCGTTGAAGTAGCCTCCGTGCGGGAAAGGTGCGTAGTAGAGTTAAGTCAAACCAGCCCGCATCGGCAAATGCTCTGAGTACATCCCACTCATGGGGACGACGTTCGATATGAGACAGGCCTCGTCTGATCAGAACCAATCCCTCGACAAGCGCTAAGCCCCGCGCAGAGCGAGCATACAGCGCCTCCGCAATACTCATCATTGCATCGTTGGTTTCAGCGCGATTTCCTGACCAAAAACGAGTGACGAAGTCCGTGGTGGGACTCGTACCGTAGTAGAATTGGTCTTCTGGGATGTCGCGGAAGCGATCGAGTTTGAGCCTGTGTGTTTCGCCGATCTCCGAAGCGCAAGGAACAAGGAATACACTATGTCGCTCGGCGTTAAATTGCGCCACGGCCGTGCCTGAGTAGGTTCCAGGCGGAAAGGCGATGCCAGGTGGCACCTGAGCCATGGGTTGTTCTCGCCCGTTGATGGAAACGATTACCCGCGCGTGCTGGGGTGTAGTGTACACCGGTGTAAACGGGGACCGTCCAAGAAAGCCTCCCCCTACCTTTACCCCGTCTCGCCAGCCAATGCCCTGCAACGCTGATCTTGCCGGTTGCGAGAGTAGCCCATTTCGAAATGTGGCCAATACCCAGTGCGTGCCGACAGAAGCACATGTTGCAATCGCTCCATCAGAACACTCTGCCAACTTGGATCGACGTAGCAATATGAGATGCGACTTCTGTGAAGTAGTTGCTCGCGCCCTACCGAATCCGACGTCTTCCATAAGTACCAAGCCGTTGCGTATGGCCTTGGCAAGCGCCGGAGGCACATACTTGCAAGCCTCTTCAGGAGTGCGGATTGGGATGCGTTCACCGGAGGGCGATACTCGACAAATCTCAAAGTCGCCAAAGTCGCCGGTCAATACCTCCATTTCCTCTGCGGCGGCTTGTTCGGCGACGACGGAATACCATGCTTTCCAAAATGAAGTGAGGAGATAATCCTCTCCGCCTCGCTTCCTACTGGTCTCAAACAAACCGAGGTTATAGGCGAAGGAAGGTAGGGCATCGGTCAAGTACACGCGTGAAGTTTGAAGGGCGTTCGAAACCACCAAAGGATCCAACAGCTGGGCCTGTTTGAGGGATTGCCGAAGCTTTCTAAAGACGGCTACATCTCTCCAGGTAGGAAATGCAATCCGAAGCGTTCGACCAATCCGCCGATGCGGTTCAATCGCCGGAAGATCTAGTTCGATGCCATGTTTGGATGACAGGTAGTCGCGCAAGTGCTCCCACATGGGGTTTAGGCCACTCATGTTCGCACCGATAAAATTCTCACCCGTGCGACGTCCCAGCATCTGCCGGAAATCGCGGTCCTCGCGTTGCCGGGTCTTCGACGTCTGCATCCAACAAACGAAGAGCAGGATGGGCAGGTAGTTGGGGGGGCGGCCTGCGAGCGGAGTAAGCTCTCCGGCTAGATAAGCCTTGAGGGTGGCTTTGTGCGGAAGCGTACGTAGGAATTTTTCTTGGAGATCGATGAGATCGTCGGCTCCAAGGATATCGGCTAAGTCGCCATCATCGACGTGGACGCTGCCAATCTTTCCGGCAACGCCCGGCTCGACAAAATACTTGGTGAGGAAAATATCCTCATATTGAGACAATCGGTCCTCCCTCCCCAGAAAACCGTAGATGCCACTATTAATAGTGGTGCTGTTTTGTATCTATCGCAATCATTGTTAGCCAGCCAGTGCTTAAACACTAACATTGGTGGAAACTTGCTTGGCGACGCCTACTGTGGTTCGCAGGATGAGGTGTGGACCGCGAGCGTCGGCAGGTGCAAGTGGACCTGGTTCCTCGAAGCGCAGCAATGACTGACGAGCCGCAATTCCAGGCTCGCCAAACCGGATTCGGCCTCCCTCTATATGTTCGATAGCGGGCAGGTGCGCGGACGCGCTCTCAGTTAGATTTTGGTGCAGCAGATCTATGCGCGCTCTTAAGTAGCGCACTGGAATCTCGATTTCAAAGCTCCCGCCGTGTCTGGCTAGAGTTGCCAAAATTAGAACGACCGCTCGGTCAATTGCGTCAACGTTTCCTTCCTTTACTAAAGGAACCGCGATGACAGTGTCAAAGCCTCCGACCCTAAACTGCTCATTGTAGGCTTTTGCTATGTCCTGATCCGAAAACGTGTCCCTGCGCACGCGCCATTCGTCGCGCCGGCGATACCTAAATGGAATGTTTTTCAAGCGATGGCCGTTCGCTACGACTGCGTCTGCAGCGATAGGTTCGCCCCACCCCGCTGGCCAATACGTTCCGCCACCATATCCGTCACGGGAACGGACGGAGTCGTTCTTCTTGTTCATGAACCGCTTGGCCATCTTCGGCAGCTTTTTTCCGCTCTCAAGCACCGAAGACGTTATTCTGGCTGGAACCCCGATTTCTGCGTCCTCAAGCAGATGACGCACCAAGCGCATCATAAAGTATGGAGGTACCGCATTGCCTACTTGGCGGTACTGAGCCGCGAGCGGGCCGATGAACTCGTAGGAATCTTGGAATCCCTGAAGCCGCGCGCCCTCGCGTACCGTTAGCGAACGATCGTGAACGGGGTGGGTAAAGCAGCCCGATGTGACGTTGCTGAAGCCTGCGGAGATCGTGTAGGATGGAGAATCTTCATGCAAGCGACCGTAAAGTGTGGCGTAATCGGTCAGGCGGACTCGCCGGAACCTATCAGGCAACAGCTCGGGAGGAATGTCCTTCCAACAGCCACCCTGCGGGACACTGGCAACACGTCTTCGATTGAGCTCCGACAACGTATATGCGCGATGGTTGGGAGCGAAGCCTCGGTTGTTTCTGACATAGGTTTGAAATGGCGTGAGATGGTCTAGCTCTGCTAGTTTGGCAATGTCGTCCTTACCGGCTTCCGCCAATAAGTCTGCGATCGCCTCGCGCACTGATACATATTTGGGAAGATCATATGTACCAAATGGAGTGTGGGTGTGTGCAGGAAACGTCCCCGCGCCTTCATCGGCCGCGGCAACAAGGATGAAGCGATTGCGGAGCTGCGGAAGTCCATAGTTCGCCATATTTACCACGTCGGCGAATACGAAATATCCTCGCTCCTCTAATAGCTTAAATAGTTCCCTTACAATAATCAGATTCCGTCCGTAGACGACTCCGGGGACGTTCTCCATCACGACTCGGCGTGGCTTTCGTCCTGCAGCAGTAAAGCCGTCCAGCAGTCTTATGAAGTGGACAAACAGCGCGTTGCGAGGGTCTTCGAGATGAAAGACACCCATTGTACTGACCGCCTGACAAGTTGGCCCTGCAAAGAACCAGTCGATCTGTTCGAGGCGTGCCCTCTCGACAACTTCCGTGGCAGAGACGGTAGATACGTCGCAACAGTCCACCAAGGCGCTTGGATGCGCATTCCTAAAGGTTTGAGAAGCATATGGGTCAATGTCTAGAGCCCATTTGATCTCTAGGTCTGGGATAGCAGCAAATGCTCCTGCCGACATCCCCCCGCACCCGGAGTAAAGATCGATTGCAACCTCACCCATGATTCCCCCATGCATTGAGGTGAGAATAGCAGTTGCACGCGATCCTGGCGACGATTTCCAAGGCACTCGCGCCCTAAGAGGCTAAGGGGTACCACTATTTCGCTGTTTGATGCCGTGAGTACCGCAAAAAAGCGGTGGCGACTCTCGCCCGCCGATTACGACGTCGATTTGAGATCATCAGCTCGGTATCGGCTTATACAGGCACATAACTTCTGGGTCTTGGTGCTGCCGAGAAGCCTCATCCATCTCGTTGGGCTGCATGTTGTGTCCGCCGCGAGCTGCATCGAGAAACCTTCGAACGCTCAAGAGACCGTCCTGCGTTCCCCTGACGACTAGGTCTATTGGTGCTCGGCCGTTAGATACCGCTGCGTGATGGGGAGGCCTGAGCCAGCTGACCTGATCCTGTTGGTTTCCATAGAGAGCGACGAGGGATTGGTGAATACCGAGAATCATTGAGGTTGTGGGATTTTCCCCGTGTATGGCGAATCCGGGTCTACAGGCCCGGCCTTTGGCCGGGTCCAGCGCATTCTTGTACTAGCCGCGCTGGGCTTAACGACGGGGGCGGCTACGGCGCTACTGAGGGGCGCGCCGCGCCCCCGTCTACCCAGCTCCTAGCGTTGTCGGGTAGGCCTCGATCGACAGAAGCGAGATCGCGACCTTCGCATGTAGGAGGCTGGGCTCCGCGTACCGGTAAGTTTCGGGAAATCCGAGTCCACTCTTAAATGAGGCGGAGCATGTCGGCCGGATGATAACTAGGTCTGCCGGTGGCCGCGCTAATCGCGCGCTCGAAGCCGAGCCCGACAAGATCAAGGCCGCCAACAAATTCATCGACGACACGAACGAGAGCATCCGGGGCAATGTAATCATCGATGCAGGGTGGCAATAAGGCGGTCTGCCCTCTATCCATGCCTTCAATAAAGCTCATAGCGTTGAGTCCTGGCTCGCAACGTCCGGATTTCCTCTATCGATGCCTTCGCGCTGCGCAGCCCAGGTGAGCAGCGCATCAAGAGCCGGGCACAGGGCCTGACCCCAGTCCGTGAGGCAGTATTCGACCTTCGGAGGCACCTGATGATGGACGATGCGGCGCACGATCCCGTCCTTTTCCATCTGCCGGAGTTGCTGGATCAGCATTTTCTGGGAGATCCCCGGGATCGCGCGTTCGAGATCGGAGAAGCGCAGAACATGCCCGCCGAAGAGGTGAAACAGGATCACCAGCTTCCAGCGCCCCTCAAGAAGCTTGAGCGCGTTCTCGACGCCCTCGGCAGCTGTTTCTCTCGTATGTTGGTTTGACATACTTTTCAGTTAGTACCTTACTTTTTCGTGTGTTCTTGCGATTTTGGAAAGTTAGGGCATTTTCAGTATCCAGACAAGGTCAACCCGGAGATCGATCATGACCCTCGCATTACCCAAACCCATAGCCGACTACTTTGCTGCGGATGCGGCGGATGGCGCGGCGGTTGCCGCATGTTTCACGGCCGACGCCGTGGTCGTCGACGAGAAGAAGACGTATACGGGGCGCGACGCGATCGCGGCCTGGAAGTCCGAGGCATCCGCAAAGTATGAATATGTCGCCGACCCCGTAGCCGTCGAAGATCAGGGTGACAGGGTCATCGTCACCGCACATCTGATCGGAAACTTTCCGGGAAGTCCGGTGGACCTTCGCTACGCTTTCACGCTCTCTGGTGACGTGATCGCCCGGCTGGAGATCGTCCCATGAGCTTCGATCTTGGCCTCTATGGAAAGCGCGCCCTTGTGACGGGCGGCACCAAGGGCGCGGGCGCTGCAGTGGTTCAGGCATTGGCGGACGCAGGTGCGCGCGTCGCGGCAACGGCCCGAACCGTGCCCGAGAATGGAACCGACAAAATCCATTACATCGCGGCCGATCTGCTGACAGCGCAGGGCTGCGCCAAGGTTGCCGAGGAGGCGGTTCACGTGTTCGGCGGCATCGACATCCTCGTCAATGTGCTTGGAGGATCGAGCGCGCCGGCGGGCGGCTTTGCGGCCTTGACCGATGAGGAATGGCAGAAGGAGATCAATCACAATCTCATGCCTGCGGTCCGGCTCGATCGGGCGTTGCTTCCGTCGATGATCGCGCAGAAATCGGGCGTCATCATCCATGTGACGTCGATCCAGCACGAACTGCCTTTGCCAGAATCGACGACCGCCTATGCAGCAGCAAAGGCGGCGCTGTCGACCTATAGCAAGAGCCTGTCGAAGGAAGTGACCCCCAAGGGCATCAGGGTGGTTCGCGTGTCGCCGGGCTGGATCGAGACCGACGCCGCCGTGGCGCTCGCGGAACGGCTCGCGAGGGAGGCCGGGACCGATTATGAGGGCGGCAAGAGGATCATCATGAATTCTCTAGGCGGAATCCCGCTCGGCCGACCGGCGAAACCGGCCGAGATTGCCGATCTGATAACATTCCTGGCATCCCCGCGCGCTGCAGCCATAACCGGTACCGAATATGTCATCGACGGCGGGACCGTTCCCACCGCTTGAGGTGGGGGCTCCCTCCGCAAGTTTTAGCACAGCCTGCCCCGCAACGCCCCCGAGAGTGAGAGTGCGGACGGGTTTTCCGTGACGGGTTGAGGGCCGGAGAAGAGGTTTCCGGCGCCCGCCGCGGAGAACAACGATGTTCAGGAATGACAGCAGCGGGCGTGCCGGCTCCGACCGGACGAGCCTTTACGACGACATCACCGGCAAGATCATTGAGGTGGTCCCCGAGAATCGGACAGTGACGTAAGCTTGCTCCGTGGCAATGAGGACGACTTCGGTGACGGGTACGAGGAAGCGGTATTCGGCGGCCTTCAAGGCTCAGGTGGCCCTGGAGGCGATCCGGGGTGAGCTGACGCTGGCGCAGCTTGCTGCCAAGCACGGCGTTCACCAGACGCTGATCAACTCATGGAAGAAGCAGGCGATCGAGGGGATGTCTGGGACGTTCTCTGGCAAGGCCGAGGCTGTCGAAGCGGACCGGCGGGACGAGATCGACAAGCTGCATGCGATGATCGGCCAACTGGTGGTGAAACGCGATTTTTTGAAACGGGCCTCCGGTCGTTGGGCGTTGATCGGAGGTGTCAGATGATCGAGCCGAAAAACCAAGATCTTTCAATCACAAGGCAATGCAAGCTGGTCGGCATCAGCCGCTCCGGCTTCTATGTCCCATCGGCGAGGGAGAGCGAGGCGAACCTGGAACTGATGCGTCTCATCGACGCCCAGTTCATGGAGACGTCGTTCTACGGCAGTCGCCAGATGGCGCGCCATCTGCGTCGTCTGGGCCACGCGGTGAACCGCAAGCGGGTCCGACGGCTGATGAAGCTGATGGGGCTCGAAGCGATCTACCCGCGGCCGCGAACCAGCGATCCGCATCCGGAGAACAAGGTCTATCCGTATCTTCTGAGGGACATGACGATCGACCGGCCCGACCAGGTCTGGTGCGCAGACATCACCTATATCCCTATGAGAAAAGGCTTTTTGTATCTGGTCGCTATCATGGACTGGGCGAGCCGACGGGTTCTGGCCTGGAAGCTGTCGAACACCATGGACACCGACTTCTGCATCGAAGCCCTCGACGAGGCGATGGCAAGGTTCGGCAGACCCGAGATCTTCAACACCGATCAGGG
Source organism: Oryzibacter oryziterrae (assembly GCF_021864535.1). Lineage (GTDB taxonomy): Bacteria > Pseudomonadota > Alphaproteobacteria > Rhizobiales > Pleomorphomonadaceae > Pleomorphomonas > Pleomorphomonas oryziterrae. The sequence continues at coordinate 33,068 of NZ_JAKJIC010000003.1, read as the reverse complement.
AAGCCAGTTCACCAGCCCGCGCTTCACCGGACGGCTCATCGACGCGGGCGTCAAGGTCTCAATGGTCGGCAGGGGACGCTGGATGGACAACGTCTTCATCGAAAGGCTATGGAGAAGCGTCAAATACGAATGCGTCTACCTCCACGCCTACGAGACAGGATCCGAGGCACGGGCCGGCATCGGCAGGTGGGTGGAGTACTACAATCTTCGGCGCCCACATTCATCGTTGGGCGGACGAACCCCGGCGGAGGTCCATGACGGCTTCCGAGGGATGAAACTGGCGGCGTGAAGAACATTCACGGGCAAGCTTAAGCTGGCCGCCAAGCTGTCCTGGAAATGGGGACCAGCTCAACATCGGCCCGGATATCAAACCTCGCGCCGTCCTCAGCGACAAGGGCTATGCCGGCAAAGCCTACCGGGATGACCTTGCCCCCATCGAACAGGGGTTTGGACGGCTCAAGCGCTTCAAGCGCGTCGCACTGCGCTGCGAGAAAACCACCCAAACTTCCGCTCAATCGTCAGCTTCGCCGCACGACTTTGCTTGATCAAGTTCGTCCACATGGCCTAACTAAACACGAACACGGAAATGACACATTGCAAATTCCGCCCAAATTCGACGCCGACGAACTCATTTCATCGAGTTCGCATTTCCGGCCACGCTAATTTCGATAATTCCGAGCAAAGGATGGGCAGAACAAGTTATCCACAGGGATTCAGAAAAAGAAAATCAGTTGAATCCTGGAATACTATTCACGAGTCCATCAATTATATATTTATATTATATCTTCTTATGACTCCATTCTATGACCTCTTGACGCAAGCCTACTTGGGTATTAGCGTTATTACATGCAATTCAGATTTCTGTGCGGAAGAGATCCGAAAATCTTGGCCGCACAGTGATTGAGAACAGAGCTAGATGAGACGGGCTAGCGAGTAACAGGCTTGGACGGTCAGGTGGCCGAGCGGGATTGTTGGCAGCCACCCCGAAAGGTAGAGCGCCAACAAGTTTGCGAGCGAGAGGAGCTTACAGATCGTGCGTCATCCCGAATATCAGTATCTCGACCTCCTGGAGCTCGTTCTCGAAAAAGGGGATCAGCGAATTGATCGGACTGGGGTCGGAACCAAATCGCTGTTCGGCGCCATGGTTCGGTTTGATCTATCCGACGGAACCGTCCCGATCCTGACGACCAAGAAGGTATTCTGGAAGACAGCGGTCAAGGAAATGCTCTGGTTTCTCACCGGAGAAACCAATCTGCAGCCATTGCTTCGGGAAAACGTCCGAATCTGGACCGATTGGCCACTAGCGAAATATCGCAAGTCGACTGGAGATGAGATTTCTCAGGAAAACTTCGAGAGGCGCATCATTGAGGACGACGAGTTCGCCCAAACGTGGGGCGATCTCGGTCCAGTATACGGTAAACAGTGGCGCCGATGGCTAGGCGCCGATGGTAAGGAATACGATCAAATCGCGGAGTTGGTCAGAACGCTGAGAACCAATCCGGCCAGCCGGCGCATGTTGTTCCACGCATGGAATCCGGCAGAGCTTAACTCAATGGCACTCCCCCCCTGCCACATGGTCTACCAGTACCACGTCACGAACGAAGGAAGGCTTAACTGCTTGTTATTTCAGCGCTCTTGCGATCTGCTTTTAGGCGCCGCTTTCAACTACGTAGGGGCGTCTGCGTTACAATTGATGCTGGCGCAACAAGCTGATCTTGCCCCTGGAGAGCTAATTTGGGTTGGTGGCGACGTTCATCTTTACCTCAACCACCTAGATCAAGCTCGGCAGCAGATCACTCGCACGCCGCGACCATTTCCGCGCATGCGGCTCTCCCGGCGACCTGACAGCATCGACAACTACAAGATTACTGACTTCGAAGTTGAGGGCTATGAGCCCCACGCGGCAATCAAAGCGGACGTAGCGGTCTAGAAATGTCCAGATCCATTGCTAAACGGCTTCGAGCGCTCCTCGACGGGGACGCGCTGGAAGAAGGCATAGTCGCGAGTCGAAACGATCAAATTAACAAAGCGCATTATGCGCGTTTGTTGAGCGTCTCAACTTCACTGCTGGGGCAACAACCCTACAGGAACATACTGTCCGAATACGAGGCGAAATACCAAATCGCAACAGGCCCCTTAGCGAAGCTTGGCGCCATGCACGCTTGGCTGGAAAAGGCATATAGATCCGGTGAACTGGGCCTACGAGACGGCCGAATAGACCGACAAGCATGTATGCAGCACTTCGAGCTTGCAGGCGGAACTGCACTTACGAGATTCCCTCAGATTCGAGAGCTATTCGATTCGTTTGACCATAGAGCCGCTGCAGACGACTACATACCGCTTGCTCGTCGCATCGAGCTGGAGAAAGTGAAACAATGGCTTCTGAAGCCGGTCCTTAACTCCGACCGGCTAACGGTCAATCGGCCGGCACTAACGCAATTTGCTGGGATCGAAATCGGACGCTTACAGGATCGTCATTTTCTGATGGCGATTGAAGCCTGTGAGAAGCGAATCCGTGACAAAGCTACGCGAAGCGAGATCGACCCATATTTCCACGACCGAGTATTTCCGTTTAGCGCGCTTCTCAATCTTTGGCCTCGCGCGTTTATCGAAAAGATCGGAGCTCGGTTCAAAATCGCATTTGCGGGCCTCGCCCCGGATTCTGTGAAGCGTATTTACCTGGTCCTCTTTGCGACCTTGGAGTGGATCGGCCAAAGCACGGATCACTATTGCCGCACCGTCATCGCCGACACGAGGACCACCGGCGACGTACGTAACAGCCGCGCCTGGGAAGATTCCGTTTATGCGTTTCGAGAGGTTCTTGTCAGCAAACAAAATCTAGGCGGCACAACAATTAGCGCTGATGCTAAAATCAAAGCCCTTCGTCTCGCACTTGAGGCTCTTGGGAGCAATCTCATAGTGCCAAAACTCTCCGCGGCTTTGCCGGGAATTAAGCATGCTCGGCGGCGCAGTACGCATCATTTGAAAAGCGTCGCCGAAGCGCTTCCAAAACGATCGGCAACCCCGGTCGACCCGTACGTGCAGTTTGCGCAGATACAGTTCGGTCACGCCTGCAGATCGACTGGCAGCGAGTCGGATAGGGGTGAGCTACAGGGGTTCCTCTCAGGAATTGCCGAAGAGCTTAGGCATGTCACTTCCCTTCCTCCAGACCCCTCAACGGCAATCCTGCAGGTACTAAATCGGCGCTTGGGCACACTGAAAGATGCAGCCAACGCAATAGTGCAGACTGCTCGTGCAAAACTGGATTTGGGTCGACAGCTCCTGGGGTTGGCAGACATAGACCCTCGCGACTTCGAAATGAAGTATACCGGTGCAGATCTCAATCGTTACGACAGGATTACCTTAGTTCGGAAGTATTTCCCATTTCCTATGGAGGTTACCGAGGGCACGCGCGAGCGCAGCATCGGAAATCTCCTCAAAATTATCGTCAATAATTTCGGAGGAGCTCCACCATCTGCCCACACGCCTATCCCTGGCTACGGACAGTTCTTGCAGAAGCGCTATCTGGAACTTGGCGGCTTAAGATATCTCGAAGGTCTTTTGTTGCCCGATGCCGACGCGGTGGGGGCGGTCCTAACCCTGTATTTGTGCGAGGCCGGCGCTAATGTCAGTGTTGGTCGGACTCTCGACCGCCAATGCATCACGGAGAGTGATGTGCCTGGTTTCTCGCGTATCACTGGCCACAAAGCACGAGCCCGCGGGAAGGCGATCTACATCGATCTTCCTTCCGACAACATAGCGATCAAAGCTATCGAATGGCTGAAATCTGCCACTGAGCCGCTGGCACGCCGTGCCGCTACCGATATCGATCGGCTCTTCTTGATCAGGGTTGGCTCACGAGTACAGCTAGCAACGCCCCACTGGTACACGAGTTGGTTTAGACAGTTCGCGGAATCCAAGTTTGGCGACCAAAAGATTAGCTTAACCCCAAACATGCTTCGTCCAAGTGTTCTTCTGCAAGCATGCCTTGAAAATGACGGTCGTCTCCAACTAGGGCAGGCTATTGGTCAGCACTCCTCGCAGGTCACGCAAGGATATCAACAAAAATGGCCAGCGAGGGTGCTCTACGATACGCAGGTACGACGATTCCAAACAGATCTTGAAACCATAATCGCTGCAAGTATCCCAGATGCCGCAACGAGGCTTGGGCTTCGCGAGGATGAGCTTCAAGAGCGCCTTGCTCAAGTTGGCCCTTCGGGCCTCGGTACCTTTTGTCTCAACTTAAAAAACAGCTCTGGCCCGCGGCCGAAACAATGCCAAACGCTGAAATGCTGGGATGATTGTCCTAATCTATTGATTATCGCCGATGTCGACGCGATAGCAGCGCTCCAACTATGGCAGCTCTCTCTTCGCGACGCAGCCGCCGATTGGGAGCGGGATCATCCTGACCGCTGGGAAGCAATCTGGCTCCCATGGTTGTGCCTGGCTGATGTGGTGGAGGAGAAAATGACCCGCGGTCCGCTAATTAAAATTTGGCAAGCCGCCTCTAAACGCGCACAGGCCCTCAAAGCGTCGCCTACCTTCGTCCCGCATAGGCCTTGGTAAAATGAACCAGACACATTCGTTCAGCGAGAGTGCGATTCCGCAGACCAGCGAGGCCACCGAGGATATAGATGAGCAGCGGCACGCGGCATGGCTGCTATCACCGTACTCAGCGCCCGAGTGGCGCATTACTGACAGTAATGACCCTAACCATACGGCCGACATATCCTTCGCCTATAGACTGGCCGACGGCAACCTTCTCACCGAGTGCCATCAGCTCTATGCGACCGTGAAGGAGTACGCTTGGTGGATGAGGGATCCGCGCTTCACGAAAATAGATGACGCCGTTACCCACGCGGCACTGGTTCGCAATCTCATGCACATAGTCCATGCGCTGACGCTGCGAGGCATTTATTGTTTCAAGCACTTGGTTCCGTTCGACATAGTACAGTTAATCGAAGAATGTAGGTATGGGACTGACGCTGTACTTCACGCGTCGGAGCGTATTGAAAAACATCTAGAAGGCCTAAAAGCCTCCGGCCTCCCTCTTCCCAAATACACATCTCCAAAGGGTCACACCAGCAACTATGTTTGGGTGGAGAAACTCTTAGCCGACAGCCACCTTCCGGAGGGGACGGCAAGATGCCTGCCGAGGGTGACATGGCTGATTGCACGCGCAGCGAAAGCATCGGGACTGGATATGAAATCCTTCCAGGCGGGGAATTTGCCCCCATTTCGAAACCAGACATCACCGGTACTTGGTCGATGGCTCGATCCACTTGAAAGCCTTTGGACCATGCGCCGTCACATGAACGCTGAATCCATCACTTTCAAACCATTTCCACTTGGCGCAGCTAAAGTCGCTGCAATCAAAGGCATCGCGGCAGAACGCACACCAATCCCACCACCTAAGCTCGCTTTGCATTTGGTGGAGCAGGCCGCACGTCGCGTCCTGGAGCGATCAAACACAGGAACCAGGGCAACCGCTCTGCCATGGCCGGAAATCGTTAAAACGGCGACTGCGTGTTGGATAATACTCGCGACTTTTACGGCGCGCCGGGATCGTGAGATCGATGAGCTTACCGAAGACTGCCTGGCTGGCGATGACGCAGGCGGTTGGTGGCTGCATATCTATGTCGAGAAAACTTTGCAGCGAAAGGAGTGGATTCCAATACCAAGGATAGCCGCTCAAGCCGTCCGACTTCTCCTTTCCATCAGCAATAATGCTCGGAAAGAGAGCGGAAGATCCCTGATTTTCCTCGCGATGAAAGAAGGCGGCTCCACTGTGCAACTGGACGTCGGTCAACACCTTGACGAGTTCGCTGCAGCCGCTGGCGTTCCCCTTCATCAACCGCGTGGTGGGCTGCCTCAGGCTTGGCATTGGACACCGCACCAGATGCGGCGCCTCTTTGCGACTCTATACTTCTATCGACACGATGGAGCGACGATAGAGGTTCTATCCCATCAACTACGTCACTTCAGTATGGAAATGACACGCCGGTACGTCACACTGGATGCTGAAGCGGCCGCGATTTGGCAAGACACCGAGATGAGCTACAGGAGCAATTTCGCTCGTTCCATTGCCGCGGGCGAGCGTGCGGTTGGTGGACCTATGGGGGAGCGCCTAAAGAAAGTAGCGGCGCGCATCATTGGCCAGTTTCGGCGAAAAATGCAGGTCGTTTCACCTGATCGCGCCGGCGCGAGTCTCTTCATGTTTATGGAGCGCGAACGCCTGGTTCTCACTCCCAAACCCTGGGTTACGTGTTCCTGTCCGCTCTCGAACGACGCGGCCCGAAAGGCAGTCTGCCGGCAAGAAGACCCAAACCTCGTGAAGGCAAAGGGACCAGACTTCTCCAACGCCGGGCCTCTTACTTGCCACAAGTGTCCGTTCGCAATTGTCGAAGGTTCCCGAACCGCCACAGTCTGTGGGGAAGTTGAGCATCTCCAGCGAGCACTAAAAACTAGCAATCACAAGCCCACGCTGTTTGAGGACCTTGAACGCCTGAATTTGATCCAAATTAGCAATGCGTACGAGGTAACCTACAGTTCAGCGCGCCCCCTTGAGCCAGCCCTAGCGGACAAAGAGGCATCGGAATGAAACAAAAGTCGAAAATTGTCGACTTGCTAGTTCGATCACAGCCAATCCGGTCATCAATCATCGACAGGATCGAGCGTCGAATAACCGTGCTAAGCGAATGGGTAAAAGCGGGTGTGCCGCAAGAGAAGCATTGCAGCGTGCCCAAGAGTCTTCGAGCAGCAAAAGACTGGGAGGATCCCGAGCTTGGTATAAGCCGGATCGCCTCTCCAAATGATTTTACGCAAAGGCACCCCGTTTATGGAACTCGTGTCCGCGAAATCGCACGCCTTTTGACCGAACTTAATAAGAGCACACGGCGTCCGGGAGTTCAGCATATCGCTCCTTCATCAGCTACTACGATCTTCGACAAACAGGAGGCAAAACGACAACTGGAACAAGTCGTTTCACAGTGGCACTCGGAACGACACTTGCGCGAAATTGAACAAAAGCGCACCGAGAGCGCGCAGCGCCGCGCTGCGTCAGCGTTGCAGGAGAACGCTGAGCTCCGACGAAAACTCGCGGTCTACGAGAGGCCGGCGATCATTTCTTAAGCCGCAAGCTCTCTGGCATATCACGCGCTTCTGAGACCCGCTCTTGTCGGGGCCGATAGCACCGTGCGTTTGCGATAGTTACCGCGTCCGTCGCCAATCGTGTCAAACAAAGTGACCGAGCGGACATGAAAGTCAGCCTCTTCAATGGAAAAACGACGCAATCGCCCCGCATCCGGAATAATCGTCAAGACCGACGCGTCGTGCATCATTGACGGCACTGCTCACCCGGGCATCCCCACGGTGGTTTGGCCCGAAGGCATTGACGAAGTAGCATCCGACTATCTTCGATACCTCGTTATTTCCACTGGAGCTCAATCATCAAGCGCTTACGAATATGCCAAGATACTGCGGATATTTCTGCGGTTCTGCCGTGAGAAAAGTCGTCGTTGGGATTCCGTTGATGACCAGTTCCTGACCGTCTGGCGCGAGCACATGCGCCGGGCAAAGCGCAACGAAACTCAACGAATTAATACCTCGCTTCTGGCTGTCTTCGGGTTCTACCGCTGGGCCGAAGAAACCAGTCGTATTCGATTTCACGTCGGTATTTACGATGCACTTGACGCACCCGCTGACAGCCCTCCGCGGAAGTTCCCGATTTCGGCTACGAAGTACTTCGTGAAAAGCAAACGCGGCCGGGTCTATGGCGGATTCACTACGAGACTGACTCTGCGTATATCGCGGTCTAGTCAGGGAAACAAACACACACCAACCGAGGAGGAGAGCCGGCGGATACATGCATTGGCCATGGACCGTAGGCATGGAGAGCGAAACACACTCATGTACAGCTGGGCAGAAGAGACTGGCCTGCGACGAGCGGAAATTCTGAGAGTACGTCTCTCTTCCCTTCCAACCTATGATCAGATCGATGAGCTCACAGAAGAAGACGCGAGCTGGCGCATCGTACTTCGCCGAAAGCGCGGAGGCACGTGGTTCGTAAATGTCCCGGCAGATCTAATCCAGCGAACGCTTGAATGGGTCGAATTCGGTCGCAGAGAAATAGTGGCTCGGTGCCGAGCGAAATTCATAGCCTACCAAGATCCAGACTTCGTTTTTATATCGAGCACGACTGGAATGCCCCTTCATCCGGACAGTGTTACTACACTCACTAGGCGCGACTTCGCCGCCGCCGGTGTCGCCAAGGCCAGCTTACACAGGTTCAGAGCCAAGTATTGCATCGATGTTATCGAAACACTTTTGGATTCTATTTTCGATCAACATCCTCTTCAAGAGCTACATTCCGGTTGGGCTGAAACCATATTGGTCAAAGCTGCAGAAATGATGGGGCACACAAGTGCAATATCGCTAAAGCCATACCTGAACTATGTTTTCAATCGCAAGATCCGATTAGCGGATGCCACAAAAGAGCGAAAGTTAAATCTAGACATCAGACATCTTGAACAACGTCGCGTTCAACTGATGAAAGAAGTTGACCGCCTTTCGGAGCTCACAAAAGAAACGTCCTCATCGACAAAAAGAACGAGAACATCTAGACATGGCAAGCCGAAAGCCGCCAAATCTAGTAAGTGAGGCTACCAATTTGGCCGATCAACGCCGCCCTACAAGCCCGGCCTACGGCCGGGTCCGTAAGGAACTGGTGTATGCACGCTGAACAGTCGGGGGCGGCTTCGGCGCGATATAGGGGCGCGCCGCCCCCGCCCGCTCAGCTCATCGCGATCTTGAGAAAGTTGCGCCTGACAAAGCGGTGCCAGCTCGGAATACTGAACGTGAGTATCAATATGCCATCTGCCCCCGCCGCCAAGGCACCAATCATAGCGCTTGCCTCACTGACCGGAAAAGCCTTCAATCTGGCGGGCACGGCGGCGCTGCAGCGCATGCTGGCCCAGCAGGCGGGCCTCGAGCCGGGCGAACTGGTGTGGGTGGGCGGAGACGTGCACCTCTACCTCAACCACATGGATCAGGCGCGCGAGCAGATGGCCCGCACGCCGCGCCCCTTCCCCAAGCTCACCTTCGCGCGCAAGCCCGACAGCATCGACGACTATCGTATCGAGGACTTCATCATCGACGGCTACGATCCGCATCCGCCGATCCAGGCAGAGGTGGCGGTGTAGCCCGACGAGCTGTGAGACAGACCGTAAGAAGCCGCATGATTTTACCGAATGCCCCCTCGACAGCGGGAGGGAAATCGGGCCAATTTCAACGAGATGCTGCGGCGCGTCCGACGCGCTGCAGACTGATACGGCCCGATCGGAGGAGACGGCCGGAGATCATCACAGAGGTTGTTTCATGAAAGTCATTACGCTCAGCGCTGCCCTCCTGGCGGCCACCGCCTTCACGGCCCCGGCCTTTGCCAACGACACCATGGCCGAGCTGAAGGCCGGCGGCCTCTATTACATCAACTCCGAAAACGTGCAGATGGCGCAGGAGGATCTCTACCTCTCCATGAAGGAAGTGCGCGTCGACTATGTCTTCCACAACAGCGGCGACACGGACGAGACCTCGGTCATCGCTTTCCCCATGCCTGACGTGGAAGGCAGCGGCGACTTCATGGTGACCATCCCCAACGAGAACTCCGACAACTTCATGGACTTCTCGGTGTCGGTGGAGGGCAAGGAGGTCAAGACCAAACTCGACCAGCATGCCTTTGCGGCCGAGGTGGACGTGACCGCCCTGCTGCGCAAGTACAATGTGCCGCTGCAGCCCTACGGGCAGGCGACGTCGCAAGCGCTGAACGGCCTGTCCGAAGATGTCCTCAAGGACATGATGAGCCGCGGCATGGTTGTCAACATTCCCTATAGCGACACCGCCGATGGACCGATGAAGGATGACTATGTGCCGATGTGGAAGCTGAAGACCACCTATTGGTGGACCAACACCTTCCCTGCCGGATCGGACGTGCACGTCTCGCATCGCTACAAGCCGAGCGTGGGTGGCACCACCGGTCTGCGGTTCCTCAATTACGGCGACGGCGAGCGCTTCAGTGGCGAGACCTTCGACCAGGAGAAGATCCAGTATTGCATGGACGACGGTTTCCTGAAGTCCGTCGGCAAGCGCCTCGATGCCGCCGGCCCGGACGAGACGCCGCTGGTGGAAAACTGGATGTCCTACGTGCTGACCACGGGCCAGAACTGGGGCGGCACCATCGGCAAGTTTCACCTGACCGTCGACAAGGGTGATCCGAACAATCTGATCAGCTTCTGTGGCAACGGCATCAAGAAGACCGGCCCGACCACTTTCGAAATGTCGGCCGACGACTTCTATCCGGAAAAGGACATCGACCTGATGATCCTGGTGAAGCCCGACTGGAATCAGCCGCAGTAATCATCGCCGGAACCTTCGCCGGCCCGGGGCCAGACCTGGTCGGCAGGCGAAGGCCCTGGGGTGAACTCCGTGAACAAAGAAAAGGCCCGGCGAGGATATCCCCGCCGGGCCTTTTGCATTCGGTCGTCCTCGATGGATCAGTCGATCTTCACGGCGACGAAGCGCAGTTCACCGGCAGGATTGGCCAGCAGCAGCAGCGCGGACTTGCGGCCCTGATCCTTCTGCTTGGCGACGATGGCCGTCACATCCTCGGGCTTGGCAACGCTTTCCTGCGCCACCTCGACGATGGTGTCGCCGGGCTGGATGTTCTTGTCGGCGGCGGCACTGCCGGCGGCGACTTCCGCGATCACCACGCCCTTGACGTCGGCACCGATCTTGAACTTGGTGCGCGCGTCGTCATTGAGCTCGCCGAGCGTCAGGCCGAGGACCTTTTCGGCCGGCTTGGGCTTGTCGGCTTCCGGCTTGGACTTGTCGTTGGCCGCAGCCTTCTCGCCCTCTTCGAGGCGCCCGAGCTTGACCTTGAACTCCATCTCCTTGCCCTTGCGGACAACCTTGACCGAGACTTCCTTGTCGACGGGCGTGTTGGCGACGATGCGCGGCAGTTCGCGCATTTCCTTGATCGGCTGGCCATCGAACTCGACGATCACGTCGCCGGCTTCGATCTTGGCGTCGGCAGCTGGGCCACCGGCGGTGACATTGGCCACCAGTGCGCCGCGCGCCTTGCCCAGGCCAAGGCTTTCGGCGAGATCGTCGGTCACTTCCTGAATGTTGACGCCGAGCCAGCCGCGATGGGTGACGCCGAAGTCGCGCAACTGCTGCACGACGCCGGAGGCGATTTCCGACGGGATCGAGAAACCGATGCCGATGGAGCCGCCCGACGGCGAGATGATGGCGGTGTTGATGCCGACCACTTCACCCTTTTCGTTGAACAGCGGACCGCCGGAGTTGCCGCGGTTGATGGCGGCATCGGTCTGCAGGAAATTGTCATAGGGGCCGGAGTTGATGTCGCGGTTGCGGGCCGAGACGATACCGGTGGTCACGGTGCCGCCGAGGCCGAAGGGATTGCCGATGGCCATCACCCAGTCGCCGACGCGCAGGTGCACGCTGTCGCCGAACTTGACCGCCTTGAGCGGCTTGTCCGGCTTGACGCGCAGCACGGCGAGATCGGTCTTCTCGTCCTTGCCGACCAGCTCGGCCTTGAGCTTGCTGCCATCGGTGAAGTTGACGGTGATCTCGTCCGCGTCCTCGATGACGTGATTGTTGGTGACGATGATGCCCGAGGCATCGAGCACGAAGCCCGAGCCCAGCGACTGCACCTTGTGCGGCTCGCCACCGGTGTCGCCACCGTCGCCCGAACCGCCATCGCTGCCGCCGTCACCGCCGCCCTGGTTCTGCTTGTTGAAGAAATCGTCGAAGAAATTCTGGAAGGGCGAGCCGTCCGGAACCTGCGGCAGCGGCACCTGGCGCTGCTCGGCAATGGTCTGCGAGGTGGAGATGTTGACCACCGCGTCCATCACCTGTTCGGCAAGATCGGCAACCGAATCCGGCCCCTGCCCGGCGGCGAAGGCCGAGGGCACCGACAGCGGCCCGGCAAAGCCGGCCACCATCACCAGAGCTGCGGCAGCCGATGTGAAGGCACGCGTTGCCTTGCGCAAAGGATGAGTCTCAAATCCATTCAACCAAACGGCCATTGGCCCTGTCCTCCTGCAAGCGGCGCGACCCTAAGGGGACCGACGCCGGCAACTTGCCCCGATCATCAAAAGCTTTGCGCGATTGGAGCGCCCAAATTACGGCGCGTCAAGCAAATCCGGCGCGCCGGATCTGCCTCCCCCCTCAGCCGCTCTTGGCCAGCCAGACGATCAGCACGCCGACCGCCATGGCCACCACGCCGCCGATACGCAACACCGTATCCGACAGCTCCGAAATATGCTGCACCGCCTTGCGCATGAGGAAAGGGGCTGCTGCGTACAGCAACCCCTCCATCACCGCCACGAGCCCGAGCGCTATGACGAATTCGTTCACTCTGGCCTCACTGCGCCACGGGTGCCGGCTGAGCCGGCTTGCCGTCGGCGCTTCCGAAGAAGCGGAAGAACTCACCTTCGGGCTTCAGCACCATGGTGGTGCCGGCACCGCCGAGCGAAGCCTGATAGGCCTGCATCGTGCGATAGAACTCGAAGAAGTCCTTGTCCTTGCCATAGGCGTCCGCGAAGATGCGGTTGCGTTCGGCGTCACCCTCGCCGTGCAGAATGTCGGCGTCGCGCTTGGCCTCGGCAACCAGGACCGTGGCCTGACGATCGGCCTCGGCGCGGATGCGATCGGCCTCCTGCTTGCCTTCGGCGCGCAGCTCGGCGGCCTCGGCACTGCGTTCGGCCTTCATGCGCTCATAGGTCTGGTCGAGCACATTGGCCGGCAGTTCGGTACGACGGATGCGCAGCTCGACGATTTCGATGCCGAGCGTCGCTGCCTCGGGACGCACGAAGTCCGCCACTTCCTTCATCATGGCCGAGCGCTCTTCCGACAGGGCGTCGGAGAAGGGACGCGTGCCATAGACGCGACGAAGCGCCGAGTCGAGACGGGTCTTCAGGCGGTCAGCAGCATAGGCCATGTTGCCGGACACGCTTTCACGGAAAGCCTTGACGTCGGTGATGCGATAGGCGGCGAAGGCGTCCACCACATACTGGCGGCTGTCCTTGACCTGCACCACGTTGTTGTCGAGCTCGAGCGTCTGCAGGCGCTTGTCGACGATCTGCACCGTGTCGACGAAAGTGGTGGGCAGCTTGAAGTAGATGCCGGGTTCGGTGATCACCCGCTGGATCTCGCCGAAGCGCAGCTGGATGGCCTGATCGCGTTCGGTGACGATGAACACGCTGGAATACAGCACGATCAGCGCGACGGCGGCGACAATCAGGGTGACGGGCATGGCAAGGGCGCGCATCACTGTCCTCCCTCGGTCGTCGTGGCAGGGGCGCTGCGCTTGATGTCGGGCAGCGGCAGATAGGGCAGCACACCGCCGTTGGCGGCGTTGCTGTCGAGCAGGACCTTGTCGGTACGCGACAGGATGTCCTGCATGGTTTCGATGTAGATACGTTCGCGCGTGATCTCAGGCGCCTTCACATATTGCTCGTAGACCGAGTTGAAGCGCTGGGCCGCACCGGTGGCGTCGGCGATCACCTGATCGCGATAGCCGAGGGCAGCCTCGCGGATCTGCGAGGCCTCGCCGCGGGCGTCGCCCTGACGCTTGTTGGCATAGGCCTGCGCATCCTGCTTGAACTTGTCCTGGTCCTGCTGGGCGCGCTGCACCTCGCCGAAGGCATCCATGACCTGAGCCGGCGGCTCGGCCTTGGTGACGTTCACCGCCGTGACGGTGATGCCGGCGTTGTAGGCGTCGAGCGTTTCCTGCACCTTGGCCCGCACGGCCGCCTGAGCGGCTTCGCGACCGGTGGTGCGGAACTCGTCGGCGCGCGTGCGGCCGACCACTTCGCGCATGACCGATTCCGAGACGACGCGCACCAGATTGGGCTGGTCATCGACCTTGAAGAGGAACTTCACCGGGTCGGCGATGCGCCAGAGCACCGAGAACTCCACGTTGACCAGGTTCTGGTCGGCGGAGAGCATGATGGAATCACCGCCCGATATGGACGAGGTGCCACCGATGATTTCCTGGTTTTCACGCAGGAGCGTCGGCTTCTCCACCGTCTCGATCGGCCAGAGGGCAAAGTGCACGCCCGGCTCGTTGATCTCGGGCTTCACCTTGCCGAAGCGCAGTTCGATACCGACCTCGTCGGGCTGGACCACATAGATGCTCTCGTAGAGCCAGAAGCCGAACACGACAAGCGCCACCAGCGGCAGCGCCGCCAGCATGCTGGCCGGCTCGCCCGGGCGGCCGGAACCGCCGCCACCGGGCATCATCTGCCGGATCTTGTCCTGTCCACGCCGGAGCAAATCTTCGAGATCAGGGGGCTCGTTGCCGCCTTTGGGGTTGCGCGGAGGCTGGCCCCAGGGGCCGTTACCGCCCCCCTTCCAACCGCCGCCACCGCTCTGATTGCTCCAGGGCATGTGGGTCCTTTCCTCATATTGTTTCATTGGCCGCCGCCGATGTGAACGGCAAGCTCCGCAGAAATGTCAGACGCTTATAGGCATTGAAGGCTGGGCCATCAACGAGAAGCGGCACATTGCAGCGCATTTGGTAACGGAGCGCTTTCCAATCAACCCGGAGAGAGGCTTTTTTGTGCCGCAACACGCAAAAGACGCTTCAGATTCGCTCCCAGACCTCAAAGGTAGCATCTGCGCTGTCGCGTTCGGTGCGAACCATGGGCTCGGACGACACGCGGCGCCAGACGGCCGGGTCGATGGCGGGGAAATGTGTGTCCCCGTCCGGAGAAGCGTGAACGCGCGTCACATAGAGGCGATCGGCCCGATCGATGGTCGCCGCATAGAGCGTGCCGCCACCGCCAATGAAATACTCGTCCAGCCCCTCACGGAGGGCGATATCGCGCGCGGCCGCGATGGCAGCCTCAAGGCTCGGATGGACGGTGGCGCCCTCGACGGCATAGCCTGGATCGCGCGAGACGACGAGATTATGCCGCCCCGGCAAGGGCTTGCCGATGGAGGCAAGCGTCTTGCGGCCCATCACCACGGGCTTGCCGAGCGTGGTGCGCTTGAAGAAGCGGAGATCGGACGACAGGCGCCAGGGCATGTCGCCCTCGTGGCCGATGACGCCATTGTCGCCAACGGCACCGATCAGCGACATGCGGGGAGCTCTTTCGGTCATCGGGCAGCCTCCGCGAGTTTGGCGAGCGCCGCGCCTGTCAGGCGAACCGGCAGCCAGCCGTGATTGATGTCGGCACCCTGGGCGCGATAAAAATCGATCGCCGGGGTGTTCCAGTCGAGCACCGACCATTCGAAGCGGCCGAGCCCCTCGTCGACGCAGCGGCGGGCGAGCGCGGCCAGCAGCGCCTTGCCTGCCCCCACGCCGCGATGATGCGGATCGACGAACAGATCCTCAAGGTAAAGGCCGTGGCGCCCCAGGAAGGTCGAGAAATTGTAGAACCAGATGGCAACGCCGGCCACCTCACCTTCAACCAGTGCCAGTTCGCAGAAGACGCGTGGGGCGTCGCAGAACAGCGCATCGCGGAAGGACCGCGGCGTCGCCTCCATGAGATGCTCCAGCTTCTCATAGACCGAGAGCGCCTCGACGAAGGCAAAGATGGCGTCGGCATCCTCGGGCCGCGCGGGCCGCGTCGTCACATGCATGTGGAAAGTCCCCTGCTCGGCCCTCACGGCGCCGAAGTCGTGCCGCCCGGCGGCGGGCCGACGTTGACGCCGGGGAGCGGCGGCAGCTTGCTGCCCGGTGCCGCCGGCTGGTGCTTCTTGAGATCGTTGAGGATCTGCGTGGCGAAATCGTCCGTGCCGTTGCCGGCCGCCGCCTTCTTGCCGTCGGCTGGCGGCGGCGCCTGCTCCTCGAGCGCCTTGCGCGCGGCGGCTTCCGCCTCCGATCGCGCCTTGGCTTCGGCGGCAAGGCGGATGTCGTGGGCCAGCGCCTCGCGATCGCGCTGCACGGTGCGGGTGAGCAGCTCGCGCTCGAGAATGTCGGCCTGCATCAGCAGCACCCGCTCGGTTTCCTTTTCCAGATTGCGGATGCCGAGATAGGAGGTGAGCGCCGTGACGTCGATCTTGCGGCGCGGCGTGTCGAGCGGACCGGAGAACAGCACCGACACCTGCGGCACGGCACCACCGCTGACGGCGAAATCGGCGGCGTTGGGCGCAAGGCGCCATTCGCTCTGCAGGCTCATGTGCGGCAGGTCGACCGTGGCCGAAGCAGAGGTCTCGGAGGCCCCGCCCTGGACGACGATGCTCGGTGCGCGCAAGGTACCCGAAGTCAGCGTGAAGGTGGCGTCGAGCCGGCTGAAAGCGAGATCGCCCACGTCCACATTGTCCTGGAACAGCTGGCGGATCGCGTCGTCGCTGAGCTCCTTGCCGCTGTCGGCGGTGCGCACCACCGACGAGAAGGCGCGAGTGTTCATGGAGGCGATCGAGCCATCCTCGATCGCCACGCTGCCACCGCCCGAAAGCGACGCCATCCAGCCGGCAATGGTGCGGCCGGTGGCATTGACCTGCGCATCGATGCCGAGGCGACCGCGCGCCACGGGGCGACCGTCGCGCTGCCAGACCAGTTCGTCGGTGCTGGCGCCGGCAAGCTTCAGCGTGCCCGACAGGGCGGCGGAGCCGTCAAGATCGCTCTTGATCTCCAGATTGCCGCCGAGGTCGCCGCCAGCCAGTTTGGCGGAAATCCCGTCGAAGGCGATGCCGGACGCCGAGGAGCGCAAGGACAGGCGCGCGTCATGGGCGGCAAGCTGGTCGCTGATGGACAGTTCGGTGAAGGCGAGCGACAGGTCTGTGTCGAAGCCGTCGAGCAGCGCGTTGCCGAAGGGCGCTTCCGGCCAGGGGCTGCGGCTTTCGACGATCGGGAAGTCCAGCACGCCCGGCCCGAGAGCCGCCTCGGCCAGCGAAGCAAGCGACGCGCTGTCGAAGGCGAGATTGCCGGAGAGCACGGGCACATCCGCCGAGCGGTCCAGCACCAGTTCGCCGCTGAGCGGCACGTCGGACGCCTTGCCGGTGAGCCGCTGGATGCGGAGCTTGCCGCCGACATTGGAAAGATGGGCGGAGATATCCACGGGCGTCGTGGCCATGACGCCCTGCATCACGTTGCCCGTGAGCGCCAGCAGCGGGCCGACGTCGGGCGACTTGAGATCGAGGTCGAGTTCGGCGGCCGGCTTGGCATTGCGTTGCAGGGTGACCGAGCCGTTGAGCTTGGCGTCGGTCGGCCCCATGCGCACGGTGGAGACGACGGCAAGGCCATCCTTTGGCTTGCCCATGGCCGACACGGTGAGACTGCCGACCCCGGCCGCACCGACCTTCGGCACGTCGAGACCGAACTGCCGCATCAGATCGGCGCCGTCGGGACCATTGACGTTGAAGTCGAGCGAGACATTGGCGGCGTCCCAGCTGTCCACCCGTCCGGTGAAGGCGAGATTACCGGCCAGCGTGGTCGACGCCAGATTGCCCTTGGCCTCCAGGCGGACATCGGTGCCCTCGCCCGCTGCCTTGGCGAGCACGGTTGCCTCAAGCGACACCGGCGACAGGAAGGGGGCCGCCGCAGTCAGGAAAGGCGCGACGCGCGCATCGGGCCAGAGGCCATGCACGAGATCGGCAACGCCGTCCATCTTCTCGGCCGACAGGCGCAGCTGCACCGAGCCGTCGGGCACGGTGGAAATATTCTTGACGGTGCCGGCCATGGAGACGCGCGCACCGGCCAGCGAGCGGACGAACAGGCGATCGATATCGAGCGTGCCGTCCACCAGAGAGGCGGAGACATCGAGCCCCTCGGCACTGGCGTTACCGGCGATCAGGCTGCCGACGGCCGCCTGCAGCACCACGTCGGGACCGGCGCCGTCCTTGCCGTCTGTGCCGGCGAACAGGCCCGACACGGCCTCGACCTGCGCTTCGTCGAGCCGATCGGCTTCGAGTGACAGCGTGATGCGCGGACGCAAGGCAGCCGGGCCACCGGGCAGGAAGCTGAGCGCACCGGTGAGCTTGCCGTCCTTCTGCGAGGCGACGATCTGGTTGAGCGACAGGCCTTCGGCAGAGGCTTCCATGCTGGCGCTGAGCGAGAAGGCGTCGAGCGCCGTCTTGGCATGGGCC
Source organism: Oryzibacter oryziterrae (assembly GCF_021864535.1). Lineage (GTDB taxonomy): Bacteria > Pseudomonadota > Alphaproteobacteria > Rhizobiales > Pleomorphomonadaceae > Pleomorphomonas > Pleomorphomonas oryziterrae. The sequence continues at coordinate 14,957 of NZ_JAKJIC010000003.1, read as the reverse complement.
GGATACCACCAGGACACCAGCGTCGACGGCTGATCGGAGGCCAGCTTCATGTCGCCGTGGAACGAGACCGCCGGCTGGGTGTCGAGCCGGCCATGCGCGGCGAGCGAGGTATGCCCCGGCAAGGTGGCTTCCAGCGTTTCGATGGTCCAACCGCGCGACGCCGAGGTGACGTCGAGTCTCAGATCCGACATCACCGAGCCGCCGACGACCACGCCCGGGACGTCGAAACCGATCCGGCCGGCGATCGGAGGCACGGGCAGATCGGACAGGGTGGTGCTGAGCGCCGACAGCGCCCCGGTCAGATCGACCGGCGCATCCGGCCCGCTGCCAAGCGTGCGATCGAGATCGATCTGCCGCGCCGACAGCACCGCATCGAAGCTCGGCGTTTCCGCCTGCAGGTCGAGCGTGGCGGCGCCGCTCATGCTGAAGGGACGATCCTCGGCGCCATATTGGAACTGCAGCGACTTGGCCAACACCTGGGCGGAGCTGATCTCCAGATCGGCATCCACATTCCATGGCAGGGTATCGCGATCATCCTTGGCGATGACGCGGTTGAGCGTGCCCTTGCCCTTCCAGATCGGCCGGCGGTCCTTGGTCTCGACGGCGCCATCAAGCGCCAGCAGCACCGGGCGGTTGTCGGGGACAATGGTTCCCTTGAGCGGCACGCGGCCGCTTTCGTCACCCGAGCCGGTGGCGGCCTTGACGGTATAGCCATCGCCATCGACCTTCAGCGTGCCGTCGACCTTGTAGGGGCCGAGCAGCGACCGCGCGTCCAGGCGGGCATTGACGTCGGTGATGCGGACCGGCGCCGTGCGCCGCGCATCGTCAACCGTGAGCGAGCCGTCCTCGATATCCACCTTGTTGAGGATCACCTTGCCCGGATCGATCTGGGTGCGTCCCTGGGCCGGAATCCACTCGACGGTGCCATCGCCGGCGATGCGCACGTTGAGCTCGGGCTTGACCACGTGCATCTCGGTGACGCGGAACTCGCCCGAGAGCAGCGGGAACAGCTCGATTTCCATGTTGAAGGCGCCGACGGTCATCAGCGGCGCCTTGGGATCCTCGCCGATCACCACATTGGTGAAGGTCAGCGTCGGATAGGGCAGGAGGCGCGCGTCGGCCGTGCCACGAACGGACACCGGATGTCCCAGAATGTGACTGGCTTCGGTTTCGAAGGACGCGCGATAGGCGGTCCAGTCGATGAACATCGGCCCCAGCAATGCGGCGAGCAATGCCAGGATAATCGTCACACCGATGCCGAAATACAGCGAATTCAGGGTCTTGGCTCCGTTGTCTCTTCACCCGCTGGCGGTCAGGCCGGCGGGATGATCTTGCCTGGGTTCATGATGCCATCGGGATCGAAGGCTGCCTTGATCGAGCGCATCAATGCAAGAGCCGCACCATGCTCGCGCTGCATATACTTCATTTTGCCCTGCCCGACACCATGTTCGCCGGTGCAGGTGCCGCCCATATCGAGCGCGCGCCAGTTCAACCGTTCGACGAAGGCATCGACGCGCGCCGTCTGCTCGGCATTGGCCGGATCGCACATGACCTGAACGTGGAAGTTGCCGTCGCCCACATGGCCGACGATCGGCGCAAACAGGTCGGAGGTGGCAATGTCTTCCTGCGTGGCGACGATGCAATCGGCAAGCTGCGAGATCGGCACGCAGACGTCCGTGGCGGTGACCTTGAGGCCGGGCCGGGCCGCGATGACGGCCCAATAGGCGTCATGCCGCGCCTGCCACAGCCGCGTCCGCTCTTCCGGATTGGCAGACCAGCGGAACGGGCCACCGCCGAACTCGTCGACGATCGCGGCGAAATCAGCCACCTGCTCGGCTACGCTCGCCTTGGTGCCATGGAACTCGACAAAGAGCGTCGGCACATCCTTGAGGGCGAGCTTGGAATAGGCATTGCAGGCCGCCACCTGATCGGCATCGAGCAGCTCGATGCGGGCAACGGGAATGCCCGACTGGATGGTGGCAATCACCGCGTCCGCCGCGGCCTTCACGCTGTTGAAGGGGCAGACGCCGCCGGCGATCTCCTGCGGAATGCCAAAGAGCTTCAGCGTGATCTCGGTGATGATGCCGAGCGTGCCCTCGGCGCCGACGAAGAGGCGCGTCAGGTCGTAACCGGCGGCGGACTTCTTGGCCCGCGAGCCGGTATGGATCACCTCGCCGGTCGCCGTCACGACCGTCAGCCCCAGCACAAGGTCCTTCATCGTGCCATAGCGCACCGCATTGGTGCCGGAGGCGCGCGTGGAGGCCATACCTCCGATTGAAGCATCGGCTCCGGGATCGACGGGAAAGAACAGGCCGGTGTCGCGCAGATATTCGTTGAGGCGCTTGCGCGTCACCCCGGCCTGAACGGTGCAGTCGAGATCATCAGGGGCGACACGCAGGACCGCGTTCATGCGGCTGAGATCGATCGAGATGCCGCCCAGCGGGGCATTCACATGCCCCTCGAGCGAGGTGCCGGTGCCGAAGGCGATGACGGGAACCTTGAGTTCGGCGCAAACCCGGACGGTGGCCACCACATCGGCGGTCGAGAGCGCAAAGACAACGCCATCCGGCGCCTGGGTGGGAAGGCGCGTGGTCGTATGGCCATGCTGCTCGCGGACCGCAGCGGACCGGGAGAACCGGTCGCCAAACATCACAGACAGACGCGCAACCGCGTCAGCAATCGCTGCCTCGTTCCTCGGGCCGAAGGTGACCTCATCCATGTCGGACGTCCGTTATGACCGCGCCCCGCCTGCACGCCGCTCTGCTCTAGCAAATCGGACGGCAACAGAAAAACGAATTATCTTCTGGTTAACCGCCCTCACGCAAAGATTGCGTTCCCCCGGTGCCATATTGAAGCGGTCCGGACACAGAAAGGCAATCGAGGGGAACTACACGTCTCCCTCATGAGACCCATGCTGCAAGCCCTCCTCCGCCATATCGCCGCCGCTGCGCTGGCGGTGACCTTCTCGATCGCGCCTGCCCTTGCCGATCCGGCCATGTGGGCCGTGCACAAGGGCGACATCACCGTCACGCTCTTCGGTTCCATGCATATGGTGCCGCCGCGGACCGACTGGATGACCGACAAGCTGGAAGCCAGCCTGCTGGCCAGCGACAAGGTCTGGTTCGAGACCGACGTGTCGGGCAGCACCAGCCTCCTGCCCATGGTCATGGCCGTGATGGCCACCAAGCCTGCCTTCCTGGTGCGCGACGTGCTGACCGAGGCGGAGCTGGAGCGGGTTGCAACTGCAGTCCAGCCGCTGAACATCTCCAAGGACACCATCGGTGCGCTGCCGCCCTGGTTCGCCTCGCTGATCCTGATGCAGCGGCAGGCCAGCATGGCCGGTCTCACCTCCGGCGGCCCGGAAGCCGTGCTGGGCAGCCGGGCCAAGAATGACGCGATTGCCGAAGATTTCTTCGAGAGCAACAAGGAACAGATCGATCTGTTCGCCGGCGAGGACCGGCAGTCGCAGACGCTCATGCTGCATCAGATCATGGATGCGATCGAGCGCAAGGACACGACCGTCACCGACCTGCTCGGCCTGTGGCTGGCGGGCGACGTCGAAGGGCTCTGGAAGCTGATGGTCGCCCAGGACGACCTGTCCGACCCCAAGCTCTACGACCTGTTCCTGAAGGCCCGGAACCGGAAGTTCGCCGACGCCGTCGACGCCCTGCTCAAGGACGAATGCGCCTGCAAGCGCAGCCATCTGGTGGTGATCGGCGCGGCCCATCTCGCCGGCCCGGACAGCGTGCAATCCATGCTGGCCGCCAAGGGATATGCGATCGAGCGCGTCCAATAGAAACGAGCGCCATTGCAGCGTGCGTCTGGCTACCGAGAATGACGAAGGCACATGCCGAAACTTGCAGGAAATACACCAATCGGTAGCATATTCCTGAGATGATCTGGAAGTTTAGTCAGATCAAATTCGGGAATACATATGTATTTTCGGCACAAAATCCTCCGAATTTTTTTCATTTTATTGACCCTGGCCCTGTGGCAATGGCCGATGGCCTTGCCGTCATTTGCCCAGCCGGCCCTGTGGCTGATCAGTCGCGGAGGGACAAAGGTCTACCTCTTTGCCAATGTGGACAGCGTGCCGCCCGAGACCAACTGGGCCACCGACAAGATCACCAAGGCCTTCGAGGACAGCGACGAAATCTGGTTCGAGCACCCGCTCCTGGCTCCGGCTGCCCTGTATGCGGAGGTCAAGAAGGTCGGCTCAAGCAATTCGGTGGAGGCGACAAGCACCCTGATCGACGGCGACCAGTTCGCGAAGATCGAGGGCGCTGTGCGCGCGTCGAGCCTGCCACACGACGCCATGGACGACTTGCCGCCCTGGGCGCTGGCGACCATGATCCAGATGGACTTCATCGCACGATCCGGCCAGGGACCGGATGCCGTCGACGCCAGGATCCTGAACTGGACGCAGAAGCGGTCCAAGAAGGTGCATTACTTCAATCAGGTGAACTATCTCTGGTCCGGCCTCGCCGAGCAGTCGAGCGAGTATCAACTGCTGATGCTGTTCGAGACCGCCGACGCGCAGCCCAACTTCGCCAGCCAGCAGCAGGAAGCCTTCGACGCCTGGATTCGCGGCGACCTGACCCTGATGGCCAAGGCCGCGCGCAACTCGCTCAACTGGAACCTGCCGCTCTACAAGCAGATCGTTCTCGACCAGAACGCCCGCTACGAGGACTATATCCGCCGGCTCCTCGATGGCGAGGGCACCCAGTTCGTCTCGCTGGGCTACAAGCAGGTGATCGGCGCCGGTGGCGTGTTGAAGCGCCTGACCGACGACGGGATCATCATCGACCGCCTGCAATAGCGCCCGCTCGCAGCGCTGCTGCCAGCAGATGACATCTTCAGAGGATTGACTGCCGTCAGAGCTTGCGTCCCTCAGCGGCTTGCGCTGTAAACGTCGCACCGAGACGGAGATGAAGATGGCACGGACGGACAAGGGCATCCCGGTGGACCAGTTGACGCCCATTGAGGCCGCCGCCGAGCTTGCTGAACTGGCGCGCGAGATCGCCCACCATGACGCGCTCTACCACGGCAAGGACGCGCCGGAGATCTCCGACGCCGACTATGATGCGTTGCGGGCCCGCAACCTCGCCATCGAAGCCGCCTTCCCCGATCTCGTCCGCGCAGATTCGCCATCGAAGCGCGTCGGCGCCGCCGTGTCCGAAGCCTTCGGCCAGATCACCCACGCCAAGCCGATGCTGTCGCTGGACAATCTGTTCACCGACCAGGACCTCACCGATTTCGTCGAGCAGGTGCGTCGCTTCCTGGGCACCAGCGAGACGCCGGCCTTCACGGCCGAACCCAAGATCGACGGTCTCTCCATGTCGCTGCGCTATGTGGGCGGCCGGCTTGTGAGTGCTGCCACGCGCGGCGACGGCACCACGGGCGAGAATGTCACCGCCAACATCCTGACCATCTCCGAGATCCCGCGCACACTGCCCGCCGACGCGCCGGAGACGGTGGAAGTGCGTGGCGAGGTCTACATGGGCAAGGCCGATTTTGCTGCCCTCAACGCCCGCATGACCGCAGAAGGCGGCAAGGTATTCGCCAATCCGCGCAATGCTGCCGCCGGCTCGCTGCGCCAGTTGGATGCCACGGTTACGGCCAAGCGGCCTCTGCGCTTCTTCGCCTATGCCTGGGGCGAAGTCTCCCGTCCCATTGCGCCGACCCAATACGAGACCGTCCAGGCCTTCGGCCGCTGGGGCTTCAAGGTCAATCCGCTGATGGTGCGCTGTGGGACGGAGGCCGACCTCTTGGCCCACTATCGCCACATCGAGGCCATGCGCTCGAGCCTCGACTATGACATCGACGGCGTCGTCTACAAGGTCGACGACCTCGCCCTGCAGGAGCGCCTCGGCTTCCGCTCGCGCTCGCCGCGCTGGGCCACCGCCCACAAGTTCCCCGCCGAACGGGCCACCACCATCCTGCGCGACATCGAGATCCAGGTGGGACGCACCGGCGCGCTCACCCCCGTCGCTCGCCTCGATTCGGTGACGGTGGGCGGCGTCGTCGTCTCCAATGCGACGCTGCATAACGAGGATTACATCAAGGGCATCGGCCAGGACGGCCAGCCGATCCGCGAGGGGCGCGATCTCAGGATCGGCGACACCGTGGTGATCCAGCGCGCCGGCGACGTGATCCCGCAGATCGTCGACGTTCAGGAAGACGAAGACCGGCCCAACCGCCCGGCCTATGAGTTCCCGCAACTCTGCCCGCGCTGCGGCAGCCACGCCGTGCGCGAGCACAACGAGAAATCCGGCAAGCTCGACGCTGTGCGCCGCTGCACCGGCGGCCTGATCTGCCCGGCGCAGCAGGTGGAGAGCCTCAAGCATTTCGTCGCCCGCAATGCCCTTGACATCGAAGGGCTCGGCGACAAGCAGATCGAGTTCTTCCACGCGCTTGAGGATCCCAACCTGTGGATCCGCACGCCGGCGGACATCTTCACGCTGGAACGGCGCGAAAGCCTCGGCCTCGCAAGGCTCGCCAACATGGCCGGCTTCGGCGCGACCTCGGTGCGCAAGCTGTTCGACTCCATCAACGCCCGCCGCGCCATCGCCTTGCACCGGCTGATCTTCGGCCTCGGCATCCGCCATGTGGGCGAGACCACCGCCAAGCTGCTGGCACGCGCCTATGGCACCTGGCCCCATTTCGCCGAGGCCATGCAGGCGGCCGGCGACCGGATGTCGGACGCCTGGACCGAGCTCAACGCCATCGACGGGATCGGCGAGGTGGTGGCGGAGGCGGTGACCGATTTCTTCGCCGAGGAACACAACCGCGCGGCGCTGGCTGCCCTGCTCGCCGAGATCACGCCGGAGGCCGCCGAACAGCCGGTAGCAACCGACAGCCCAGTGGCCGGCAAGACCGTGGTCTTCACCGGCTCGCTGGAAAAGATGACGCGCGACGAAGCCAAGGCCACCGCCGAACGCCTCGGCGCCAAGGTGGCCGGCTCGGTGTCCAAGAAGACCGACCTGGTGGTGGCCGGCCCGGGGGCAGGATCGAAGCTCACCAAGGCAAGCGAACTCGGTATCGAGGTGATCGACGAGGACGCCTGGCTGGAGCGGATCAAGGGGCTGTGAGGGGCGTCAGCGCGCTGCTCGGCGGCATGCCGCTCTGCGCTGGATGATCGACCGAAGGACGGCGAAGGGCCGCCCGCCGGCGGAGGCGAGGCTTCAGGTCACTTCACCGGCATGAGGTCCCACGGTCCCTTCCAGCCGGGAAGGTCTGCCAGCCTCCTGGTCCAGGCATCCCAATGGGGAAACTCGGCGGCGCGGTCCATGCCGCTCGGCTCGGTGTAATAGGCATAGCCGGCCAGCGAGAAGTCCGCGATGGTCGGACGCCCGCCGACGAGCCACTTGTCCTCAGCCAGATGCTTGTCCACGACAGCATAGGCAGCCCGTGCGCGTCCCCGCAGCCAGGTCGTCAGCTCGGTTTCGCCCGTGTTCTTCAATCCGTAGAGGAAGCGCAGGGTCGCGTAGTAGCTGGTGAACTTGTGATTGTCGAACAGCGTCCAGCGCAGGATCTCGCGGCGCTCCTGCGCCGAGGCCGGACCGAACTTGCCGGTGACTTCGGCCAGATAATCCAGGATGACGCCGGACTGGCTGAGCGTCTGGCCGTCATGCTCAAGCACCGGCGCCTCGCCCATTTCGTTGAGACTGGCGCGCCATTCTCCGGTCTGGGTGGCGCCAGCGAAATAGGGGACGAATTTCGGCTCCCAGTCCACGCCACACAGCTCAAGCATCAGGGCTGCCTTGTAGCTGTTGCCGCTTTCCCCAAAACAATGAAGTACGAAATCGGGCATGTCCTCACCTCCTTGGCGTGTCTCCAGACGATCGCATGAGCAAAGACCGGCCTCCAATGCAAAGTGTTGCTTGGTGCCATCGCTTTTTGTGATTGCAGGTAAATCACTTGGGCCAAAGTGCCCGTTGAACCGGAGGCGAACTGTCCAGTAGGCTCGCTTGAAGTCGGCAGAGCGACAACGCCGTTCGACACGCCTTGCATGAAACAAAGTTCCAGACGTTCAAAGTCCCGCCACCTCACGGAACCCTCCCCGCAATGCCCAAGCTTCACACCATCGACCCCAGCTGGATCGACTATAACGGCCACCTCAATGTCGGCTATTACGGCGTGCTGTTCGATCGGGCGCTGGACGACGCCTTCGAAGATATCGGCCTTGGCGCAGCGCATCGAGCGGCGGGCGGGCATACGTTTTTCGTGGTCGAGAGCCATATGCGCTATCTGGCGGAAGTGGCAGCCGACCGACAGCTTGCCTTCTCCACCCGCATTCTCGCGCTGGATGCCAAGCGGGTGCATGTGTTCATGGAAATGCGCGACGCCATCGACGGCACGCTCAACGCCACCTCGGAACAGATGCTGGTGTCGGTGAGCCTTGCCACGCGCAAGGTGGAGGCGATGACACCCGAGGAAAGCGGCCTCATCGAGCAGGCGATGCGCCGGACGGCGGACGAGCCGCTGCCCTTTCACGCGGGCCGCAAAATAGCGATGCCGGCGCCTCGCTGAGGACACCGGCATCGGCAAGGGTGGAAAGGCAGCACTCAGGCCGCGCGCAGATCCTGCACGAAGCCTTCGACGGTTTCCTTGAGATCCTGCGCCTGCTGCGACAGGTTGCGGGCGAGGCCCATCAGCTGGCCGGACGCCGTGCCCGTCATTTCGGCAGCGGCACCGACACCGGCGATGTTGCCGGTGACGACGGCGGTTCCCTCGGCAGCGCGCTGGGTGTTGGCAGCAATCTCGCTGGTCGCCGCGCCCTGCTCTTCAACGGCGCCGGCAATCGCCGAGGCGATTTCCTTGACGTTGGAGATGGTGCGCACGATCTCGGTGATCGAACCGACGGCCACATCGGTGGCCTGCTGCATCTCGCCGATCTTGTGCGAGATCTCGTCGGTTGCCTTGGCGGTCTGCGAGGCGAGCTGCTTGACCTCCTGTGCAACGACGGCAAAGCCCTTGCCCATCTCGCCGGCACGTGCCGCCTCGATGGTGGCATTGAGCGCCAGAAGGTTGGTCTGGTCGGCAATCCCCTTGATGAGATTGACCACATCGCCGATCGCCGACGCCGCATTGGCGAGGATGGCGATGCGGGAGTTGGTGGATTCGGCTTCCTGGAAGGCCGTGTCCGCGACCTTTGCCGAATGCACCACCTGGCCGTTGATCTCGCGGACGGAGGCGGCGAGCTCTTCGGCGGAGGCGGCAACGGTCTGCACATTCTCAGACGCCGTCTCGGCGGCATAGGCCACCGCCTGCGCCTGCTTCGAGGTCTCGTCGGCGGTGGAAGAGAGATGGGTGGCAGCGCCGGACACTTCCTCCGACGATCGCAGGAAGGCTTCGACCAGCGCGCCGACGCGGCTGTTCAGGTCTTCGGCGGTGCGCACGCGTTCCTCACGGGCACGGCGGGCAATCTCCGCATCGCGCTCCACCTGCGCGGCACGATCGACCTCGGCCTGAGCCAGCGAGGCGCGGAAGCCATCGACGGCACGGGCCATCACACCCACTTCGTCATGGCGGGCGGCACCGTAGACGGACAGGTCATAGTTGCCGGCGCTGATGTCCTGAATGGCATTGGTGAGACGAGACAGCGGACGAACGATGCGCAGGAAGGCAAAGACGATACCGCCCACAGCCAGCAGCAAGCCGACGACAATCGCACCGACACCGGCCATGGTGACACGCTGATAGAGCGCCATGGAATCGCGATAGGCCGCCGCAGCGCCCTGATCATTCAGGGCGATGGTGTCGAGCAGGGTCTTGGTGGCCGTGTCGAACAGGGGGCGCATGTCGACGCTGAACAGCTTGGACGAAGCGTCCCTCAGCTTCTTGCGCGACAGGTCGAGCAGTTGCTTGTGCGCGTCGGTATACTGTGCCCAGGTGGTCTCGAAGAGGTCGAGCTGCTTGATCTCGTCTGGCGACGTGACCAGCGGCCGATACTTGGCAAGCGCATCCTTGATCTGGTTGTTGACCTTGGTCATGATGCCCTCGGCCTTGGCCTGATCGGCCGCCGAGGCGGCGATGATGTGCGACCCTTCCGCGGCGCGGAACGTGGCAATCATCGTGTTGAGCGTGTTGGCCTGCTCGACGCTCGGCAGCCACTTGGTCGCCATGGCGCCAACATTGGCATTGATGTCCCCGGTCATCTTGAGCGCGACCAGGCCCTGCAACAGCACCATGGCCGCCAACGCGCAAAGAAGGGTCAGCAAGGATGTCTTGATTGTCAGTTTCATGTTGGCTCCTCCGAGCCGCCTCACAGAGGTGAACTTGAGCCTCGAAGGTCAAGTTGGCCTCGGATCCATCCATATTACCGGTGGCAACACCAGCACCGCCGATATCGGACCATGGAAGCATTTAGAAAGAGTTATATTTTCACAACCTGAACAGTTCAAAATCAGGTCATAGAAACAAGACCTCATGAAACATGTTTCGGAGCGGCGCGAAACATATCAAGGAATGAATCAATCAACTTGAATGCAGTGTTTTCCTTGTTCATGTTCAGGACCGCCTTGGTAGACACAGGCCGTGCTCTATGGATATCAACCAAGGCAACGGACGAGCGTCCAGTTGATCTACAGGCACCGGCTCAGTCTTGCGCACACGAAGTCCTCAACCTCTCCGGTATCGCGCAGGCGCGCATGTTGCTATATCGTTCTGCAATGACGACTTCAGAGAATCAGTGGAAGAACGCCGTGTCGAGTTTTCAAGCCCCGCCGTCCGAAGGCATTGCAGCCCGCGCCATGGCGGCGCGCCAAGGGGGCGCGGACTATCTTGCGAGGATGAATCCCGAGCAGCGGGAAGCGGTTGAGAGCCTCGACGGCCCGGTGCTCGTGCTGGCCGGTGCCGGCACCGGCAAGACGCGCGTGCTGACCACGCGCATCGCCCATATCCTCGCGACCCGGCGCGCCTTCCCCTCGGAAATCCTGGCGGTGACCTTCACCAACAAGGCCGCCCGCGAGATGAAGGATCGTATCGGCCAACTGGTCGGCGGCGCCGTCGAGGGCATGCCCTGGCTTGGCACCTTCCACTCCATCGGCGTGCGCATGCTGCGCAAGCATGCGGAACTCGTCGGCCTCAAGAGCAACTTCACCATCCTCGACACCGACGACCAGATCCGCCTGATCAAGCAGCTGATCCAGGCCGACGGCATCGACGAGAAGCGCTGGCCGGCCCGCCAGTTCGCCGGCGCGCTCGACGGCTGGAAGAACAAGGGCCTGCGGCCGGCCGACATTCCGGAAGGCGAAGCCCGTGCCTATGTCAACGGCCGCGGCCGGCAGCTCTATGCCGACTATCAGGCGCGCCTCAAGGTGCTGAACGCGGTCGACTTCGGCGACCTGCTGCTGGAAGCGGTGACGCTGCTCAAGCAGAATCCGGATGTGCTGGCCGACTATCACCGCCGCTTCAAGTTCATCCTTGTCGACGAATATCAGGACACCAACGTGGTGCAGTATATGTGGCTGCGCTTGCTGGCCCAGGGCTCGCACAACATCTGCTGCGTCGGCGACGACGACCAGTCGATCTACGGCTGGCGCGGTGCCGAGGTGGACAACATCCTGCGTTATGAACGCGACTTCCCGGGCGCCAAGGTGATCCGGCTCGAGCGCAACTATCGCTCCACCAGCCATATCCTGGGCGCGGCGTCGCATCTGATCGCCCACAACGAGGCGCGGCTCGGCAAGACGCTGTTCACCGATCTGGTGCCCGACGAGGAAGAGGCCAAGGTGCAGGTCGCCTCGGCCTGGGACTCGGAGGAAGAGGCGCGCTCGATCGGCGATGAGATCGAGCGCTTTCAGCGGCGTGGCACCAATCTCAACGAGATCGCCATCCTGGTGCGCGCGTCCTTCCAGATGCGCGAGTTCGAAGACCGCTTCATCACCTCGGGCGTGCCCTATCGCGTCATCGGCGGCCCGCGCTTCTATGAGCGGGCGGAAATCCGCGACGCGCTGGCCTATTTCCGCATCGTCATGCAGCCGGGCGACGATCTCGCCTTCGAGCGCATCGTCAACACCCCGCGTCGCGGCATCGGCGACACCTCGGTGCGCACGCTGCACGATTACGCCCGCCGGGAGGGCGTACCGCTGACCGAGGCGACACGTCAGCTGGTGGCCACCGAAGAGTTCAAGGGCAAGACGCGCCTGGCGCTCACCGATTTCCTGGCGCAGGTCGACCGCTGGCGCGACCAGTTGCACGCGATGAAGCATACCGAACTCGGCGAGCTGATCCTCGACGAGAGCGGCTACACCGCCATGTGGCAGAACGACCGTTCGGCAGAGGCACCGGGGCGGCTCGAGAACCTCAAGGAACTCATCCGCTCCATGGACGAGTTCGAGAGCATGGAAGGCTTTCTCGAGCACATCTCGCTGGTGATGGACCGCGACAGCGGCGAAGAGCAGGAAGCGGTGTCGATCATGACGCTGCATTCGGCCAAGGGCCTGGAGTTCGACACCGTGTTCCTGCCGGGCTGGGAGGAAGGCCTGTTCCCGCACCAGCGCGCGCTGGACGAGGGCGGCCGCTCCGGCCTCGAGGAAGAGCGGCGGCTCGCCTATGTGGGCCTGACGCGCGCCAAGCGGCATTGCCTGATCTGGTTCACCTCCAATCGCCGCATCCACGGCTCCTGGCAGTCGTCGATCCCCTCGCGCTTCCTCGACGAGCTGCCGACCGCGCATGTGGAGATCAAGGAGAGCGGCAGCGCCTATGGCAGTTCCTTCGGCCGCTCCAATCCCTATGGGCAATCGCGCTTTGATTCTGTGGAACGCTTCCAGAGCAAATACGAGACGCCTGGCTGGCAGCGGGCGCAGAAGGCCGCGCAGTCGGCCCCGCGCAGCAGCGGTGGCGGCTTCGCCTCCCCCAAACAGGCGAGCTATGGCCGCGGCGCGAAACTGATCGAGGGCGAACTGATCGCCAAGTCGGTGGTTTCGGGCAGCGCCAAGTTCGACAAGGGCGATCGGGTCTTTCACGTGAAGTTCGGGCCGGGCAATGTGGCGTTGGTGGACGGCAACAAGATTACCGTCGACTTCGACAAGGCCGGCCAGAAGCGCGTGGTCGACAGCTTCCTCGAAAAGGCGTGACGAGCTTTTGAAATTTCCGCGGGAACGCGCTATATTCGGAGTGTCGGGCGGAGTTGGCGCTCCGCCCGACGTTTTGCTTATCTCTTGAGCTCGATCCGGACGGCTATCGACCAGCCCGTCCGGGTCTTCCTCAAGGTAAGCGTGAAGCTCCACGGCGTTAACCGCATCGCATCACCTCCGTGACATCAGAGCCTGTCGCGAAATACTACTGGCGTGGCCATCTGGCTTCGATCCCTGCGCTTCCGGTGCTCACGAACTTTGAGTTCGCTCCGCTCCGGTCCTCGAAATCATCGCCATCTGCCGCACGCCAGCGTATTTCGCGACAGGCTCAAAGGCGAGGCTGTGCCTGTTTCCAGCCGGGGAAGCCACTTCCCCGGCGACGCCTCCGGTCGCGGCGTCATTCTGCTTCCACCTGAAATCGGTTGATCTTCTCAAAGTTGCGACGGATTGCAAGTGCACGGGGACCTGTTGCCGCGCGTGTGTTCGGCGGCGGCTGTGCTAGATTGCTGGCCGAGATCCAGATTCGAGGCCGGTTCCATGCGTCCATTTCTTCGTGCGAGCGCCTTTGCGCTTTCCTGCCTGATTGCCTCCGCCCTGCCCGCTGCGGCCAAGCCGCTGATGGCGATTGCCGAGATCACCTATGCCGATACCTCCGGCGAGCCGGCGTCGACAGCAGGTGGCCATGGGCCGCGCCTCAAGGCGCTGGCCACGCAAGTGTCGGGAGCCCTGTCCAAGTCCGGCCTCTACGATACGAAAGTGGTGGCGCGCGCCAATTGCGAGGACTGGAGCGCCAAGTGCTATGGCAAATGGGTGAAGCAGACCGGCGGCAACCTGATCATGGTGGCCACCGTGCTGAAGACCTCGACGCTGATCAGCCACATGTGGGTCGGCATCTTCAAGTCGGACGGCACCACGCGCATCTTCTATCGCGACCTGCAGTTCCGCGGTGACACGGCGGATGCCTGGCAGCACGCCGGCGACTATCTCGCCGACGAGATCCTCAAGGCAAAGCCCGGATTGTAAGGCTACTGGACAATGCGGCGCCCGGGTCCTATTGGTCCGGGCAACTCAGCCTTAAGTAGGCAATCGCTGACAAGCCAGCGAATGCCAGCTTAAAACCTTTTGTTTCAGCAGAGTTTTTGTCCCAGAACCGGTAACCACTCATGGGAAACTCTGCTTAGCCGGAAACCGTCATGCAGCAATATCAGGTCCGCATCCTCGCCGATCAGGAAGAAGCCGAACGCATCGCCACCCTCATGGAGGCCGCCTTCGAGGAAGAAGGCCCCGTATCCTGGTTCGAGCATGACGGCGCCTGGGCGATCGACGGCTGGTTCTTTGCCGAGAGCGCTGAAGCCCTGGAAGCGCGCGTGCGCGATTGCCTCGGCTCGGACGCCTTCGGCGCGCCGCTGACCGTCACCGAAGTGCCGCAGGACGTGGACTGGGTGGCACTGAGCCTTGAAGGCCTGAAGCCGGTCGTCGCCGGAGACTTCGTGGTCTTCGGCGCCCATGACAAGGACAATGTCGATCCCAAGCTGATCGGCCTGCAGATCGAAGCCAACCAGGCCTTCGGCACCGGCCATCACCCGACCACCTGGGGCTGTCTCGAAGCCCTGTCGGAACTCCTGGGGACGATGAGCTTCAAGCGCGTGCTGGACCTGGGCTCCGGCTCCGGCGTGCTGGCCATCGCCGTCGCCAAGAAGACGGGCCGTGTGGTGCTGGCCTCCGACAACGACCCGATCGCCGTGGAGATCGCCGCCGAGAATGCCGAGATCAACGGCGTCAAGGGCCTGATCGACGCCATCGTCGCGGAAGGTTTCGAGCATGCGGACTTGAAGGCGGCGCCCTTCGACCTGATCGTCGCCAACATCCTCGCCA
>NZ_JAKJIC010000029.1 GCF_021864535.1 Oryzibacter oryziterrae | reverse complement strand
CGATCCAGTTCAATCCCGACAAGCCCTTCATCTTCACCAACGGCTGGGCCAGCCCGGTCTATGTGGATTGCCGCAAGCTCATCTCTTTCCCGCGCCTGCGCAAGCGGATGATGGGCTTTGCCGCCGATCGAAACATTTCTAATTGGAAAACCGCCACTGGAGAGTAATGTCGCCCCTCACGCAGGGGCGTGGATCGAAACACGATTAACCCACTGCCTATTAGGCCCGCGTTTATGTCGCCCCTCACGCAGGGGCGTGGATCGAAACCGCACCGAGCGTGAATATCTGCGCGCGATCGATGGTCGCCCCTCACGCAGGGGCGTGGATCGAAACCGTCGCTGTGCTCGGCCTATATCGCGGCGCATGCGTCGCCCCTCACGCAGGGGCGTGGATCGAAACGTCTCATGGCTCCTCGGCGTCGGGAGATGAGGCAGTCGCCCCTCACGCAGGGGCGTGGATCGAAACCAGAACACTGCAGACAACGCGTCGGCCAATCTGACGTCGCCCCTCACGCAGGGGCGTGGATCGAAACAAAGCCGACCTGCTCAAGCGCCTCTTTCAGGAGTGTCGCCCCTCACGCAGGGGCGTGGATCGAAACTTTTGGTAGCCGAGGAAGATCTCGGTATCGCCAAGGTCGCCCCTCACGCAGGGGCGTGGATCGAAACGTCATCCCGGCGCCTCTGGCTCGCTACTCCGCGCGTCGCCCCTCACGCAGGGGCGTGGATCGAAACATCCCGCCGGCAGAACGCGCTTTGCCGGCATGCAGTCGCCCCTCACGCAGGGGCGTGGATCGAAACTCCAAAGCGGCCACGGTCCAATCGCTCTGGGACAAGTCGCCCCTCACGCAGGGGCGTGGATCGAAACCGGCGGATGAAGGCCAAGGATGCTGTCGCGCTGGAGTCGCCCCTCACGCAGGGGCGTGGATCGAAACGCCGTATGCTGTATTCAAATGGCGGCGTCGATACTGTCGCCCCTCACGCAGGGGCGTGGATCGAAACCCGGCACTCGCATCGACGATGACGGACGCGGCCGTCGCCCCTCACGCAGGGGCGTGGATCGAAACTTCTCCGGCGTGTCGTCGACGCAGGCCGCGGGCCGTCGCCCCTCACGCAGGGGCGTGGATCGAAACACGGAGATCGCCCGGCTGTTCGAGGAGGCGGTGGTCGCCCCTCACGCAGGGGCGTGGATCGAAACGCAGCGATCGACCGGTGGAACGAGGACAACGGCGGTCGCCCCTCACGCAGGGGCGTGGATCGAAACCGAGACTGGCTCGGATTTGTGACCGGCACGCTGGGTCGCCCCTCACGAAGGGGCGTGGATCGAAACGCATGAAACGGAGGTTGGCAAGCCATGACCACGCCGTCGCCCCTCACGCAGGGGCATGGATCGAAACGATATCCCGTCTGTCGGGATCATCTTTGGCGGCGTGTCGCCCCTCACGCAGGGGCGTGGATCGAAACTGCACGGTGATTTCGAGCAGGAACAGCACATCGGGTCGCCCCTCACGCATGGGCGTGGATCGAAACCCATTGTGTGGTAGGTTGGGACGTGCATCACCTGTTGCCGCTCGCGCAGGCAGTAAGATTGGCGATGTGCCCAAGCTCATCCAAGCTGTTGCCGCCCAAACTAACCTTTTGGCCCTCAACGTCACGATTGAAGCGGTGCGTGCAGCTGAAGCTGGGTGCGGCTTTACCGTAACTGCGACGGAGGTCGATACTTTGACCAACTAGGTCATGTCGACAAAGGTTGGCATCCAGAGGTTGACGGCTGCCAGACGTAGGAATGCGAGGAAGGATTTGGCGATTTTGTCGTATCGGGTGGCGATGCGGCGGAACTGCTTGATCCGATTGAACATGCGCTCGACGCGGTTGCGATCCTTGTAGCGGCGGAAGTCGCAACTGATCGCCTCTTTCCGATTGGAACACGGCGGGATGATTGGCAGAATGCCCCTCAACAAAAGCCCTTGCCGCACCTCGTCACCATCGTATCCCTTGTCCGCCGACAACAGGCGTGGCTTGGCTACTGGCAGTGCAATCAAGTCGTCGACGGCCGAATAGTCTAGAGCTTCCCCGCCGGTCAACTTCAAACCGAGAGGGCCACCTTGACCGTCTGAAAGGGCGTTGATTTTCCTCGTAAAGCCGCCGCGACTTCGACCAAAGCCTTGCCTATGAGTCCCCCCTTTCGAGCTGGCAGCCTGGTTTTGGCCCCGAACGGTGGTCGAGTCGATCATATGCTGCCTGTCGTCGGTCAGACCCAAATCGACCAGAGTTTCCAGATGTGCGTCCCGAGTCTCTTGCTCGGCCCAGCGCCGGAAACGCACGTAGATCGAATTTCATTTGCCGTAGCGCTCGTGCATGTTACGCCAAGGGCAGGCAACCCGCAGCGCGTGGAATATCTCGTTGAGAAGTTACCGATTGTCGCGTGCCGGACGACAGCCTCACCCCCGCTCGGCCGGAAGAAGCGGTCCTATGATCGTCCATTCTTCGTCGGTAACGTCGCCGCGATTCAAGATTGATCCCCCCGCAAGAGTGGGCGTTGAATCACAGTCGACAAAAAAATGGAATCAATGAGCGATGTCTGACGCCAGCGCGGCTGTTCCCAAGTTCTCTGATCTGTCAGACCTTTGGGGCCTGCGAGAAGCCCGTATGGTCAACGAGGGAGACGGTGCAGCAATCGATGCCCTGCTTGCAAATGAACTCGTAAAGCTTGCCATGACAGACGGCGGCTGGCGCACGCTTTGTCAACACCGCCTCACGGGAAGGCTTTGGGAGTTGTCCTATCCGAACGGAGAAGTTCATGGAGGTGGGCCAAGGCGACTTCGAGAACTGTCCATCACCGGTCCTGGCGACTGGTGCTAACTGCTGTCAAGAGAACCTAGTTTTGAAGCAGAAATTTGACTGGATCAACTTTTGATGGTGTAGTGCCGCAATTGACACTGTTACCCCAAACTGCATACTTTGTTTGAGAAAATCGGTGTTGCTTTGGAGTGGGGGCATGTCGCGCGTGCCGGCAGATCAGGTGCGATGATCAAAACGTTTAGGTGTCGGTTCAGTGCTGCCACAGCCCAGCGGGCGTTGCATTTGTCAGGGATACTGGATTTGACGTCAATTAGCGCCAGGGACAACGTCGTGCAGATTAGGCATGCGTCTCGACAAGTCGGTTCTTCTTAACTCAAAGCCAGATTGGAGCCCCTGGGAATGGTCTCCGTAGCGACTACCACACGACCTGCGTTGTCTATTCTGAGTGCAGGCTGAGCTGTCACGTATGCATCTGCGCTTCGCAGGTTGTTAGAACTCTACCCCGCGGGAGCGTCTGGAGACCAATTGCTTTGGCGTCTGCGGTCCAGTGGAAGTCGTGCGTCGGCAGCGGACCTTCTGCAAGGCCTGAATGAACTGTCCGGTAACGGAGAGGTTCGTATTGGACCAGGTAACCTTTGGGTCCTCACGCGCTTCCTGACGCCAGGAAAAGATGGCAAGCCGGAAACCCCGAGTCCAGTCTTCAGCGAAGGATCCAGTCGCGTTCTGCGATCAGTGTTCGGGACCGTTTCTCGCGTCGAAGCGGATGAGGCCGAAGACGATGTTGGCGAAAGCAGCGCTGCTTGGCCTTTGTCGTCATATCGGCAGGAGCTTCTCGCCTATTATGCCGCGACTCAGAGGACCGATCCGCGTGGCCGCATCTCTCAACTTGCTGACCGCCATGGGACAGCTTGGCATCTGGTTAGCTTTGTAGGTGACTGGTGGCACAGCTCACGGCTGACCTTTCCGATCATTCTACACGGGCTCGGTCGTGTGGTGACGGCCCCAGATCGCCTTGCTCGTGTTGTTGACCTCCTGACCACTCACTGGTCGGTCGGCAATGTACAGGCTGCGCTTGCCTCGCTTCTCGCCAGACCGGTGGCGACTCCCGACATCCTTGACGTGGAGCGGACCGGCCGCATCGCCTGCATTACAGTTGACCTGCTCGATGCTTTGAGGAAAGCCAAGAGTTTCGGGACCAACCTCAAATATGCGCTTCATTTGGTTGCTGGTCTCCTACGATGCCGGACTCACCGACCTTTGGCGCTGCTGAGGGCAACATCTCCTGATGCAGCAAGACTCCACGCTACTTTGTCAGCGATACGGGGCCAGCTCGCGGCGAAGCCTGCCGGATATAGCCAAAGGTCTGCAAAACTCGCCATCGTTGATGACCTGCTAAGTCTGCTGGACGGCACTGGCGGTCGCGCTTCCATCTTGGTGGCGATCGAAGATCTCGCAGATGATGATGGTCCAGTTGCCACTTAGTCGGCGTGGCTGTCCATGGTAGTTTGAGCGTGGTTGGACACCTCGAAAAAACTAGCCAAATCGAGGCTGTCGTGATTCCCTGATGTGGCCGGAACGCCACCTCAATCCGGTTCGCCGGCATTGAGGTGAGGGGGCTTGCCTGGACCGGTCAGGGCGGAACTTCGACAGAAGGTCCGAAGCCGTGTGGAAGATCCTTGAAGGTGGCTGCCTTCCGCCGTGGAACAGACTGGGCGGCGACATTTGGTCTGCCGGCGACCTGGTGGATGAGTTGTCGCGCAGAGCAATATCTACCCCAAAGAGGCTCCAGTCAGGCAGGACATTTCCCCTGCCTGCCAGGCTTTGGAATGTGCATACTATACAAAAACCATAGACAAACAGATATTTAGAGGGCGAACGGGATAAGCCCGACGCCGCGGAATTTGAAGTGCAGCTTGCCCCGCGACCAAAGAGCTAAAGCGCCACGAATGAGCTTCGTGATCCGATCGCGGGACATTTCCAATCCGGCACGACGGCTGCTGCAGACTGAGCTCGCCGTGCCCCCGCTTTTCAGTTCATTGCCCTGAAGCCTGTCGTGGAATGGCCTCGAATAGCCTTGATTTCAAAGGATTATGACATGACTTCCTTCACTCGCAGGACTGTGTTGGCGGCAAGCGCCGCGTTTGCGGTGCTGGGGGCGGTTTCCGCCGCCCATGCCGAAGACGTTACCCTGAACATCGGTTGGCAGCAGATTGTCGAGCCCTCGCGCGTGCCGCAGGCAGATGGCGCCTACGAGAAGGCAACGGGCGCCAAGATCAACTGGCAGAAGTTTGACGGTGGCGCGGACGTGATTGCCGCCGTCGCCGCTGGCTCGGTCGACATCGGCTACGTCGGCTCGTCGCCGCTGACCGCGGCCGCCAGCCGCGAGCTGCCGATCGAGACCATCTATGTGGTTGGCCTGATCGGGCCGTCCGAAGCGCTGGCCGCCAAGGGCGTCGAAAAGCCGGAAGACCTGATCGGCAAGAAGATCGCGACGCCCTTCGTCTCGACCGCCCATTACAGCCTGCTCACCGCTCTCAAGCATTGGAACATCGATCCCAAGCAGCTGCAGATCCTCAATCTGCGCCCGCCGGAAATCGCCGCCGCCTGGGAGCGCGGCGACATCGATGGCGCCTATGTGTGGGACCCGGTGCTGGCGGAAATCAAGAAGACGGCCAAGGTCGTCGCCACGTCTTCTGACGTCGCGACCTGGGGCGGGCCGACCTTTGACGCCTGGATTGTCCGCAAGGAGTTCGCCGAGGCGCATCCGGACGTGGTCACCGCCTTCGTCAAGGTGACTGGCGAGGCCTATGCCTCCTATCGCTCCGATCCGGCCAAGTGGGACGCCAAGTCGCCGGAAGCCGAGAAGATCGCCCGCCTCACCGGTGCCAAGCAGGACGAGGTTCCCGAACTGCTGAAGGGCTATTACTTCCCGAAGCTCGATGAGCAGGCCGGTGCCGATCTGCTGGGCGGCGGCACGGTGAAGGCTGTGACGGCGACGGCGGCCTTCCTCAAGGAACAGGGCAAGATCCCCTCGGTCCTGGCCGACTACGGCCCCTATGTGTCGACCCGCTGGGTGACGCAGGCGCTGGCCGCCAAGTAATCGCGAACACAACCACTCCGTCGGCACAGACTCTGTCCGTGCCGACGGAGCCTTTGCCGGAAAGGTCGCCAGGATGAGCACGTTGCACCTTGATCATGTCAGTCTCGTCTATGACCAGCGGGGCCAGGCTGGTCATCTCGTGCTGGACGGCATTTCCCGCGAGCTCGGTCCGGATGATTTCGTGACCATCGTCGGGCGCTCCGGATCGGGCAAGACCAGTCTGCTGAACATTGCCGCCGGCTTTGTGGCGCCGACGCGCGGGCGTGTGAGCCTCGATGGCCAGCCGGTCAAGGGGCCGGGGGCCGACCGCGCCGTCGTGTTTCAGGATGATGCCCTGTTTCCATGGTTGTCGGCACGCGAGAACGTCGCCTTCGCCCTGAAGCTGCAGGGGATCTCCAAGGCCGAGCGCGCGGCACGCGCTGACGGGCTGCTTGAAGCCGTCGGTCTCGCCCGGGCAGGCAACAAGGCGATCTGGCAATTGTCGGGTGGCATGCGGCAGCGTGTCGGCATTGCCCGTGCGCTCGCGGCCGATCCCAGATTCCTGCTGATGGATGAACCGCTCGGGGCGCTTGACGCCATGACGCGCGAGCGCATGCAGGAACTTCTGCTCGACGTCTGGCGCAAGAGCGGGGCAGGGGTGCTGCTGATCACCCATGGCATCGAGGAAGCCCTGTTCCTGGGCTCTCGTGTCGTGGTGCTTTCAGCCAATCCGGGCCGTGTGGTCGCCGACCTTTCCTTTGATTTCGGCCGACGCTTCCTGGCGGGAGAGGCGGCTCGGTCGGTGAAATCCGATCCTCAGTTCATTGCCGCGCGCGAGCACTTGCGCGACCTCATCGACGAAGAGCAACAGGACATTGCAGCATGAGCGCGATCGCAGAAGACCGTCCAGTTGCCGTCGAATCCAGCGCCGACGCAGGGCCACGCCGCAAAAGCACCGCCCTGATCGCAGGTCTGTTCACGCTGGCTATTCTGCTGGCATTGTGGAGTCTGGCAGCCTGGTTCGCCTGGGTCACTCCGGTGTTCCTGCCGTCTCCGATCGTCGTGGCAAAATCGGCCTATGCCGTCGCGACCGAAGGCTTTGCGGATTCCACGCTGTGGCAACATCTCTCCGCCAGCCTCGGGCGAGTCTTCTCGGCACTGGTCGCCGCCATAGTCGTCGGCGTGCCCATCGGCGTTGCCATCGCCGCCAGCCAGATCGGGCGCGGCATCTTTGATCCGATCGTCGAGTTCCTGCGCCCCTTGCCACCACTGGCCTATCTGCCACTGGTCATCATCTGGTTCGGCATCGGGGAAGCCTCGAAGGTGCTGGTGATCACACTGGCCATGCTGCCCGCCATCATCATCTCCACCGCATCCGGGGTTCGGGCCGTCTCGACCGACCGCAAGCATGCGGCCCTGGCCCTGGGCGCCACGCACACGCAGGTACTCCGCTATGTGGTGCTGCCGAGCGCCATTCCGTCGATCCTGACCGGAATCCGCATCGCGCTCGGCGCAGGCTGGTCGACGCTGGTTGCGGCCGAACTGGTGGCCGCAAGCCGAGGGCTCGGCTTCATGATCCAGTCGGCGGCGCAGTTTCTGGTGACCGATGTGGTCATCGTCGGCATCACCACCATCGCCTTTGTCGCCTTTGTCCTTGAAGGCGTGGTGCGCTGGATCGAGCGCCGGTTCGTACCCTGGTCTCACCGTCTCTGATAGGCTGCGTCCGACAGGATCGCCTTTCAAATCAAATAGTAGGGTTCGTCCAGGGGCTGATCCATGGTCAGGCCGGGCAGTTGACAGTGCTTGCGCCCGACGACACGGGCCGGTCCGCCGACAACGGGTGATGAGTCCATCCTGGACGTCCAGGCGATTTCCTTCGCCTATCCCGGAAGCACGCGGTTGTTCGACGGCTTCGACGCCCGCTTCTTTCCCGGTGAGGCCGTGGCCCTGACCGGACGCAACGGAGCCGGCAAGAGCACCTTGTTCCGACTGATCAACGGCATTCTCGTTCCGAAGACGGCGAGGATCTGCAGCTAGTCCGCGCCATCGGGCGGAGAAACCGGAAAGCAGGCCAGCTTGGCTTGCCCCTGCGCAGACATGCTGGTCCCCTCGCCACAGGTGCGTTGAGGAAGTAAAATCCCTGGGCGCAAAAATCTTCTCAAATCAGGCGTATGGCCGCGATAAAATGTCAACCCGAGGGCAATCGTCGGCGCGGCAATCCTTTTGTCTATAAAATCGACAGACTAATAATACTGATGTCAGAGGCTCACTTCATTTGGAGCCTCTCGGTCGTGGCCGGCTGCAAGTTGGCCCAGTCAAGAGGAATTTGATATGGCCATTCGCCGTCGTCTCGCCTTGGTTTCCGCGGCTCTTTTAGCCTCGCTTGGCGGCATTTCTGTTTCCTGCGCTGGCGGGCTCGCCGGCGCCCCGGCGCCGTTTGACAAGGGCGGCGTGAAATTTGCGCTCGTCGGCTTCATCTCTGCCGGCGACTTCTTCGCGGCCTATCAGGCAGGCGCCGAAGCGCAGGCCAAGGCCCTGGATGTGGATCTGCAGGTGTTCCCCGGCCGTCAGGACAGTGCCGAGCAGCGCTCCCAGATCGAACAGGCCATCAACCTCGGCGTAAAGGCGATCATCATCGACCATGGTGAGCCGGAAGCCCTGCAGGACGTTGTCCAGAAGGCGCTGGACGCCGGCATCAAGGTCGTGGCCTTCGACGTCAACATCAACAATCCCGCCGTTCCGCAGGTCGAGCAGTCGGACCACGAGTTGGCGCGTCTGGCGCTGGAACAGGCCGCCAAGGACAATGGCACCACCTTCAGCGCCGGCTATGCCTATGTGGCCGGCTTCGCGCCGCTCGACCGCCGCAACGAGGTGTGGCAGGAGTTCAAGAAGTCCAATCCCGGCGTCGTCGAGAAGGCGCAGTTCGGCGCTGTCAACGCGACGACCGCCGTGAGCACCGCCGATCAGGCCAAGGCTGTTCTGACCGCCAACCCGGACATCAGCGTTGTCTTCGCCCCTTATGACGAGTTTGCCCGTGGCGTGAAGCTGGCGGCCAGCGATCTTGGCATTTCCTCCAAGCTCAAGATCTACTCGGCTGACGTTTCGAGCGCCGACATCCAGGAAATCGTCGCCGACGGAAGCCCGTGGGTCGCAACGGTTGCCACCAATCCCGCCGTGGTTGGCGCTGTGTCGATCCGCGCTGCCGCCAAGCTGGTTGCCGGCGAAGCGGTTGATCACAATCTGGTTGTCCAGCCGACCCTGCTGACGCAGGCTGGTCTGCGCAGCGCCGGTGTGACCACCGTCGAGGAACTGGCGGCAAAGATTCCGGCGTTCAACGCCTCCGATGTGGCCACCGCCAGCTGGATCCCGGCGGCAAAGTAAGGTCCGCCGAACCACATCTCGGGGTGCCGGGCAGAGCGCTGCTCGGCACCCCGATGAATTTTACCGGGATCTGGTGCGGAGTTTGTCATGGGGCTTCTGGCTGTCGAACAGCTCGTCAAGCATTTCGGAGCCACCAAGGCGCTCGACAAGGCGTCGTTGCGGCTTCAGGCGGGGGAAATCGTTGCGCTGATGGGCGCAAATGGAGCGGGCAAGTCGACGCTCGTCAACATCCTTGCCGGAGCCCTCGCAGCGGATGGCGGCACCATCACCTTCCGCGGCGAAGCGTTCAAACCAGCCAATCCGGCGGACGCGGTTCGCGCCGGCGTCGTGACTGTTCACCAATCCACCGATCGCATCGGCAGTGCCGGCTTGACCGTTGCCGACGCCCTGTTGATGCCGCGCTATGCCGAAGGCTCCACAAGCTTTTTCCTGACACGCCGGTCGGTCCGGCAGAAAGCCGCTGCGGTTCTGGCCGCAGCCGATTTTGATCTGCCGCTCGACAGCGATTTTGGCGACCTTCGCGCCGCCGACCGTCAGTTGGTCGCGATTGCGAGGGCCGTCGCGGCAAAGGCATCGCTGCTCATCCTTGATGAGCCGACGGCGAGTCTCTCGTCGGTGGAAGCGCAACGCCTCTATGCCGTGCTGCGGCGCCTGCGCGCCAGAGGCATGACCATCCTCTATATTTCTCACCGAATTGCGGATCTCGCCGCGCTCGCAGACCGTGCGGTGGTGATGCGCGGCGGGGTCGTGGTCGACGAGTTCACGACCCCCATTGACTTCAGGGCCGCGGTTTCGGCGATGATCGGCCGCCCGCTACCCAGTCACGAAGCGATCGAGCGCGACTTTCACGGCGACGCTGTGCTGAGCGTGCAAGGGTTGCAGCTTGTGCCCGGTGCGCCGGCCATCGATTTCGACGTCAAGCGCGGCGAAGTCGTCGCCGTCACAGGGGCGCTGGGGGCGGGCAAGAGCCGCTTGCTGGCGACGCTGTTCGGCATCAATTCCCCGGTTGCTGGCGCGGTGCAGGTCGACGGAAAGCCCTACCATCCGCGGAACCCGGCCGAGGCCATTGCGGCTGGAGTGGCCTACGCGGGCGAGGATCGCCACCGCACCTCCCTTTTGCCGGCAGGATGGCCCGGCAGCTCGGTGGCCGGGACGATCAGCCTGCCACATCTGGCCAAATGGTTTCCCGGCGGCCTGCTGTTCGGTGATCGCGAGGCCGAGGAGGCGAGGGGCGCCATTGGCCGCCTGGGCATACGAACCTCAGGTCCGGACGCCGGCATAGAGACTTTGTCGGGTGGCAATCAGCAGAAGACCGTCCTCGCGCGCTGGCAGGCTGGCGATTTCCGGCTGCTTTTGCTGGACGAGCCGTTCCAGGGCGTCGATGTGGGT
The DNA here is from genome assembly GCF_021864535.1 of Oryzibacter oryziterrae. Classification (GTDB taxonomy): domain Bacteria; phylum Pseudomonadota; class Alphaproteobacteria; order Rhizobiales; family Pleomorphomonadaceae; genus Pleomorphomonas; species Pleomorphomonas oryziterrae. The sequence goes on along the minus strand of NZ_JAKJIC010000029.1, from coordinate 31,646 downwards.
GCCCGCGCCGACATCATCGCCGCAATCCGCGCGTCGACCCACGGCGCGACCCTGATTGCAACGTCCGACCCGGAAGAGGCCATCGAGGTGGCCGATCGGATCTTCGCCATCGACCGGCACGGCCTGATCCCCTGGAAAGCGCCGGATGCCGTCTCGGCACTGGCAACCTACACCCCCAACGAAGCGAATATCCGATGACAGCGCCATCTCCCGCCGCGTCCACTCCCCAGTTCAAGGCAGATCGTCTGTCTGCCAGGCACGTGTTCGCCTTCTTGCGAAAGGGCGGGATCATCGTGCTGCTCGCCGCCATGTTGTTCGGCTTCTCCCTGGCGCAGCCGGCCTTCAGCAATCTGGTCAACCAGATGAGCATTCTGCAATCGGTGTCCGTCGTTGCCATTCTCGGCACGGCGGTAACGCTGACATTGGCCGTCGGCGGCTTTGATCTGTCGATCGGAGCAACGGCGGCGTCATCCGTGATGGCGGCGGCCTATGCCATGATCGTCTGGCAGTTCAATGTCTGGCTGACGGTGCCCTTTGTGGTGGGTTTCGGCATTGCGGTTGGCTTGTTCAACGGCTTTCTGATCGTGAAGGTTCGCGTACCCGATCTGCTGGCGACCCTTGCCACGATGTTTCTGCTGTCGGGCCTGCAACTGATCCCCTCCGCAGGCCGCTCCATTTCTGCGGGACTGATCCTGCCCGATGGCAGCAAGGCGGCCGGCGCTTTCGATCCTCGCTTCCTGGAGATTGGCCGCAGCGGGCTCTTCGGCTTCCTGCCTCTGCCGGTCGTGTTGATGGCGCTGATTGCCGTCCTGATCTATGTGCTGACCGAACATACCCGCTTCGGCCGGCTGCTTTTCGCAACCGGTGGCAATGAACTGGCTGCACGGCTTTCCGGCGCTCCGACCAATCGTCTGCGCCTCACTGCCTACGCTCTGTCTGGCGCTCTGGCTTCCATCGGCGGCGTGATCATCGCCGCTCGCGTCGGGCGTGGCGACGTGTCGACCGGCGGCTCGTTGATGATGGACGCCGTCGCCGCAGCGCTCATCGGCTTCGCCGTTCTCGACAAGCGCCGGCCAAATGTCCTGGGCGCCGTGATCGGGGCCATCTTTGTCGGTGTGCTGCTGAACGGCCTGACCATGCTGAACACCCCCTATTATACGCAGGACTTCGTGAAGGGCGTTGTCCTGGTCGGGGCTCTCTCCCTGACATATGGCCTGACCCGACCGGGCCGGTAAGGTCCCGTTTCCCGGCAGAAACGAGGCCCGGTTACCGCGTCAACAGTCCGGCATCGAGAACGAGACCCGACCCGGTGATGAAGCGCGCGTCGTCCGAGGCCAGGAACAGGACACTGGCCACCACATCGTCGACCGTGACCCATGGCGTCTTCAGGAGATTGCTGGCCGATCGCTCGGCGATCTCAAGCGCGGTGCTGCCTTCCAAGGCCGCAAGGCCGTCGTTGAGAGGCGTGTCCACGCCGGTTGGGTGCAGGGTAACCACTCGAATATTGTCGGGCGCCACCTCGATTCGCCAGGGATTTGGCCAGGCCGATGAGGCCCCATTTCGATGCGGCATAATGGGAGTGGTTTTCAGGAACTATCAGTGGGGTGCCGAGAAGCGCAACTCGACCCTTTGGTACGACGACAACTTTGTCGGCACCGAGCTGGACAGCAACGTGTCCTATGCAGGGATCGCCACAGCGTGTGGCCTTGTCGGCATCGAGGCGCGAACACCGCTTCGATACGAGAAAGGATGGCGAGGCCGTCGAGACACAGCCCCGCCCTTCCTTCAATGCGCAGCCGATTTGCCGCTGAAGCTGACGGCGAGAACGAGGAAGATCAGCGTTCCGCTCACCACCTGCTGCCAATAGAACGACACGCCGAGCAGCAGCAGCCCGTTCTTCACCACGCTCAGCAGCAAAACGCCGACCAGCGTGCCGATGATGCTGGCCCGACCCGTTGCATTCAGCGTTGTGCCGAGGAAGGTCGCCCCTATGGCATCCATCAGATAGGCGTTACCCGACAGCGGCGCATAGGACTTGACCGACGACGACAGGATGATGCCGGCGACGCCCGCCAGCAGTGAGGACAGCAGAAAGACCTTCAGGGTCAGCGTCTTGGTCGAAAGCCCGGAGTAGCGGGCGACCTGCGGTCCGATGCCGAACGCCAGCACCTTCCGTCCGAACGGGGAATAGGTCATCACCGCGAAGGTCGCCACCAGGCTGACGGCCACCAGCCAGAGTCTCGCGCTGTCGACAAGGCCGAAGATTGGCCGGGGCGCCCCGGCGATCAGATAGACCGGCACGCCGCCGTCTGTTGCCAGTTGCTGGATGCTTTGGCCGATGAACAGCGTGCCCAGTGTCGCAAGAAACGGAGGTATTTCCAACGTCGCGATCAGCCCGGCGTTGAAGACGCCGACCAGCAACGCCAACAATAGCCCGGCAGCGATCGCCTCAGCCGGAGGAACGTCCTGGGCCAGCAGCAGGATGTAGCCAAGGCTTGCCATGTCCACGGCCGTACCGATCGACAGATCGATGCCGCCGCTGGCCACCACCAGTGTCATGCCGACGGCCACCAGCGACAGGATGGCGAAGTGATTGAACAGGATGCTCTGGAAGTTGGCCACGGACAGGAAGGCCGGTGCGAACAGCGAAAACACGACCACCAGCGCCAGAAGGGCGATCACCAGGCCGAAACGATAGACTATGGTCATGCATGCGCCTCGCGCTGGCTGAGGGTGGTCCATGCCACAACGAACAGGATGAGCACGCCCTCGACCCCATTGACCCAGTAGCTGGAGATATTGAGCAGCTGGAAGCCATTGCCGAGGATGCTGATGAAGAGCACCGCCAGGAAGGTTCCGCCGATGGTCGGCACAAGGCGACGCGAGAACACCACCCCCAGGAGCACGGCGAGAACGACGGGCAGCAGCATCTCGCTGGCGCCGGGCGATGAGCCCGATAGCAGGGCGGCCAGCAGGATGCCGGCGGCGGCACTCAGAAGGCCGCTGAACACGTAGCTCAGGAACAGCAACGGCCCGACCGGCAAGCCATAGGCGCGGGCAGCCTCCGGATGGGCGCCGACCGCGTGCAGGCGAAGCCCAAAGGGCGACACCTGGACGAGCAGCAACAGAGCGACTGTGGCGATGACCAGCGCCCAGGCCATGATCGGCACATCCAGCGGACCGATTTCGGCAAGCCAGGTCAAGCCCGGCGACGTGGCGGTGACGACCGAGTTCTGCGTCAGGACGAACTCGAGGCCGCTGACGATCTTGCCGACCGCCAGCGTGGCCAGAAGCGGCAGGATGTGCAGCCGCACGACGGCCAAGCCGTTGGCGATGCCAACCAGAACGCCGACGGCGAGAGTCGCGCCAACGGCCACAAGATCGCTCTGTCCTTGGGCGATCAGTGTGGCATAGACCGCCGCTCCCAGGCCCAGGGTCGCCGCGACGGACAGATCGATACCGCCCGTCACAACATTGCCGCCGCCGCCCAGCACAACAAGGGTCAGACCGAAGGCCAGCAGACCGGCGATCGCCGACTGCTGCAGCACATTGGCGATGTTGATGAAGCTCAGAAAGCCGCGCGCCTCGACGGCAAAGACCAGGATCACGATCACAAAGGCGCCATAAGCGCTGAGACGCACCAGCGTCGCGCTTGAAAACGACTGTCTATTCAGCGGCATTGCGAATTTTCTCTGCGGTTTGACCAGTGGTGACCAGTTGCAGGAGGTCGTCCTGATTGAGGTTGCTCGCCTGTCGTTCGGCAACGATCCGTCCGCGGAAGAACACCGCCACGCGGTCGGATATGCCGGTCAGCTCCAGGAGATCCGACGAGACCACCAAAATGGCTGCCCCGGAATCGGCCAGCGCGCGGATCTCCCTGTAGATGTCGACCTTGGCGCCAACATCGACGCCGACAGTCGGCTCGTCGAGGATCACCACGTCCGACCCGTGGATGAGCCACTTGGAAAGCACCACCTTCTGCTGATTGCCACCGGACAGGTTGCGCAGCAACGCTTCGGGGCCACGTGTCTTGATGCCGAGGCGGTCGATGAAGTCACCAACTGCAGCCCGCTCCTTGGCAAACAGCAGCGCCAGCTTGCGGGTGAAGCGCGAGAGGCTCGCCAACGTGGCGTTCTCGCGCACGGTCAGGTCGAGGGAAATGCCATGGTTGCGCCGGTCCTCGGGGACCAGGCCGATGCCGCGCGCCACGGCGGCGACGGTCGAACCCGGCTTCAGCCGCTCGCCGTGCAGCAAGATCTCGCCGGAGGTCGGGCTCATCAGGCCGAACAGCGTGCGGGCAAAGGCCTTGGTGCCCGAACCGACGAGCCCGGTAATGCCGACGACCTCGCCCTTCCGGAGGGTGAGCGAAACGTCGGACAACTCCTTGTCGCGCGACAGGCCGCGGACTTCCAGCACCGGGTCGCCGGCAACGCTCGTCCGCTTTGGAAACAGGGCGTCCACCTTGCGATCGATCATCATCGCCACGATACCGGCAGCCGGTACCTCGCGCGGCGACACCGTGCCGACGTCCTTGCCGTTCCGGAGCACGGTCACCTTGTCGCAAAGGCGTTCGATTTCGTTGAGGTAATGGGAAATGTAGAGGATCGACAACCCCTCGGCTTTCAGCCGATCAATCGCCGAAAACAGGTGTTCGGCCTCGCTGCGGACCAGCGCTGTCGTCGGTTCGTCGAGCACCAGGATGCGCGGATTCTGCAGCAGGGCGCGGGTGATCTGAACGATCTTCTGCTCGGCGGTTGACAGGTCACGCACCAACGCGTCCGGCGATATGTCGATCTCGAAGACGCGCTGAAGCACATCGCGGGCATCGCGCCGCAACCGTTGGCGATCGATGATCGGCAGTCCGAACCAGCGCGGCTCTGCCCCGAGATAGAGGCTCTCGGCCACGGTCAGTGTCGGCGCCAGAAGTCGATCCTGATGGATGAAATGGATGCCGAGGCTCTCGGCGCGGTGTGGGGTCAGATGGGGGGTGTCATGACCGCCGATCTCGATCGTGCCGCCGTCCGGCTGATGAATGCCGGCCAGCACCTTGACCAGTGTCGACTTGCCCGCGCCATTCTGGCCGACGAGGCCATGCACGGAGCCCCGTTCAAGCGACAGCGAGGCCCCCGAAAGGGCCTCGACGCCACCAAAACTCTTGTAAATGCCTTTCAGGGCAAGAACAGAGACATTTGACATTTACTTGTCCTGGCCAAGCTGCGCCTGAGCTTCAGCCGCATTTTCCTTGGTCACCAGCAGATGCGGAACATAGGTGATCTTCGGAATGTTCTTGTCGCCGGCGAGATAGCGCGCCACATTGTCGGCGGCGGCCTTGCCGATCAGATAGGGCTGCTGCGCGGCGACGGCGGCGGCCGGCTGTGCGGGTTCCTTGATCAGCGACACGATGTCCGGGCTGCCGTCGACACCATAGGTCTTGATCTCGGTACGGCCCGCGGCGACCAGCGCCTGCGTGGCGCCGACCTGCGGCACGTCCCAAGCCGACCAGATCGCCTTGATCTCACCCTTGGGATACTTGTTCAGGATCTCGGTGATCTGCGTCTGCGCGTCCTGAACGGTGTTCGGGATGACTTCCTTCAGCTCGGGCTGAATGATCTTCACGTTGGGATTGTACTTCAGGACCGACTGGAGCTGGTCGTAGCGGATGGCGACAGGCGTGACGCTGTAGAAGCCGTTGAAGACAACGATATTGCCCTCGTAACCGATGTCGGAGACCAGCTTCAGAGCCAGTTCCTCACCGATCTTCCAGTTGTCCGACGTCACCGTGTTGACAGCGTAGCTGGTGCCGGTGTCCAGGGTGAACAGCGGAATGCCGGCGTCCACGATCTTCTTGAAAGACGGCTGCAACGCGGCGGCCGTACCAAGTTCTTCGATGATGGCATCCGGCTTCTGGGCAATCAGCGTCTGGATCTGGGCGATCTGCTTGGCGTCGACGTAGCCGGCATCGAGGCCGATCACTTCACCGCCGAGCCTTTTGATTTCATCGACGGCGCCCTGATAGGCCTTGATGTTCCAGTAGTGTTCGTTGCCGATCGAGGTGATGCCGATCGTCTTGCCCTTCAGCGAAGGCACGTCGCCATCGGCAAAGGCTGAGTTTCCGGCGACGAGAGCGAACGCAACCCCAAGCATTGCGACACGCGTAAGCGACAAACCGACCATTATCTACTCCCTGGCAAAAGGCCTTTTGATGGCTGCCATTCCACCAGAGAGCGGAGAAAGTTTATAGATTTTATAGATTATTTTTCCACGCGGTCGGAGCAAATTGTTTCGCGCATCCCCATAAGCATTGAAAAATATTTCAATCCATATTGGCAATCCATGCAGATTGTTTGCGGCTTCGTATAGTTCCCCTGCCGCAATTGACGTCTCTTCGGCAGGGGCGACGTACGGAGAAAAGGCCGGCTTTTCACCAAGGCCGCTGACTGTCCAAGTCGGCAAGGGCGTCGTCATCGTCGACTTCCTTTGGAGCGTGTGCAGCCGTGAACGTCGAAGCCCTCATGGCGCTGCCTTTGCCCCGGCCCCGGCATCATGGGTGGAAAATCCCGGTTCCGGATGGATCAGTTCATGAGGGGCATGTCAGCATTGATCGGATTGGGTCGCCGTTTTGGCCCGGAAGGGGGCTGGCGAACTCTGGCCTCGATCGTCAACCACGCGACCTTGAACATGTTCGAGGTCGCGTGGGCCGTTTGAGCATGCTTGAATGGTTTGCCCCTTCGCAAATGGCCTTCTCTCGGAGTTTCAGTTGCTGTTTGTCCCGCTTCCGTTTGTCGTCGCGCTGCTCCTGATTCTCCTGTTCGTCGGCGTTGTGCGGCGCGATGAGGGGAGAACGGCCAATCGATCCTTCCGGCTGATCATCCTCGTCAGCATTGTGCAGTCGGTGTTGTCCGGGCTGCGCTGGGGGTATGACGTCACCGAGGTCATGTATGTGGCGCCGCTCGGCGCCGCGCTCGTTCCGCCCCTAGCTTACACAGGGGTGGCCGCGCTGGTGTACAAGACCGACAGCAGGCTCTCGCCGCGACGGCTTGCGGTTCACGCCGGTCCGGCACTGGCCGTCACGCTGCTCCTGCTGACGACCTTTCGTGGCGCGATCGATCTGGCCCTGATTGCGATCTTCGTCGGCTATGCGATAGCCATTCTGCTGTTGATGCGGCCGGGCGCCGACGCTTTGCGCCTCGCCCCCTTCGAGGCGGTTGCTCCCACCTATCGTGCCATCCTGTTCGCGGCCTGCACCCTGCTGTTCTCTGCCGCCATCGACCTCTTCGTCTTTCTCGACTTCGCCTGGACGCAAGGCGAGCATGCCCGGCCCGTCATTGCCATCGGCAATCTTGCCGGGCTGGTCATTCTGTCGATCGCCGCCGCTTCTGCCAGTCCGCCAGGGCGGGCTGAAGAACAGGCGGAAGCTCCGGAAGCCACCGATCTGCCAGACGACAAGAAGACCATCGCCGCCATCGAGGCGCTGATGGCAACACGGCACGTCTACCGTGACGTGGAGCTCGATCTGGATCGGCTGGCGCGCAAGCTCTGCATGCCGACACGGCAGATCTCGACGGCGGTCAACCGGACCACGGGCAAGAATGTGTCGCAATATGTCAACGAATTCCGGATCGCCGAGGCGTGCTCCTTGCTCGCGACGACGGACAAGCCGGTGACCGAGATCATGTTTGAAGTCGGCTTTCAGACCAAGTCCAACTTCAATCGCGAATTCCGTCGGGTCACGGAAATGTCGCCGCTGCAATGGCGGGGCAAGCAAAGGCCGATGGACCAGATCGTGATCGAGCACGACCTGTAACAGGTTCGAGGTCGCTGCTCTTCGGTTGCCGTCCAAAATGGGCGGCATGAACACGCACTTCGACATCACCAACAATCCGGGCCGGGCTCGCCTTGAAGCGCTGAAATCGCTCTCGATCCATCCCTTGCCCGAAGCTCCGCAGGCCACTCGGCGCCTGACGCGGCGGCTGTTCCTGCTCCTTGGTCTGGCGGCGTTGGCCGCCGGATCCGCCGCCAGCCTCGCCATCGATTGGCAGACGGTCATCACCCTGTGGTCGACAGGCTTCGCCGCGCATCCGACATCCGAGGCGCCCGCCGAGCAGACGGTCGCCGGTGTGCAGGCAAGAGTCGGGACGGCGTCGCCGCTGGAGCCGATTGCCGCCGCATCGCCTGCCCGTGAGGTGACCGGTTCCGGCTTCGTGGTCGCCCCGCGCACGACGGCGATCTACGCCAAGTATGAGGGAAAGGTCACCGCCATTGCCGTGCGGCCGGGCGATCGCGTTGCAGCCGGTGCGGTTCTCGTCACCCTCGAGGATACAGGCGCGCGCTTTGCCTTGGAGACGGCCGAAGTTGCCCGAAGGCAGGCCGAACTGGTCGTTGCCGCCCGTGGCATCGATCTGGCGCAGGCGCAGGGGCTGCAAACACGAACGGAAGTTCTCGGGCTGCGCGGCGCGGTTTCCCGCCAGGCGATGGACGACGCGCGCACCGCGACGGCCAAGGCTGCCAATGCTCAGGAGCAAGCCGAACAAGCGCTGGCAAGCGCCGATCTGGCCCTGCACGTCGCCGAGGAGCGGGTGGCTGCACTGACCATTCGAGCGCCCTTTGCCGGAACGGTTACCCACCTAGAAGCTCATCTCGACGACATGGTGCTGGCGCGGGCCGACACGGTGCGCGAGAGCCAGAGCCTGCTCGCGCTTACCGACACCGCAAACCTGTTCATCGACGCCGACGTGGCTGAAACCGCCATCGCCGCACTGCGGCCTGGCCTGAACGGTCAGGCGGTCCTCGACGGCTTTCCCGACCAACCCTTCGCCGTCTCCATCGCCAGCCTGGCACCGGTGGTGTCGGCCGAGAAGGGAACCATCACCTTGCGCCTTTCGCTGAGCCACCCGCCGGCCGGCATCCGCCCGAACATGGCGGCCCGCATCCGACTAACCCTTGATCCCACAGGAGAAGCTACCAGATGACCGAACCAGCACTAGCCCATATTGACCTGAGCGGCGTTGGCAAGGCGTTCCGCATCGGCACGCAGACCGTTCCCGTGTTCTCAGGCCTCGACCTCAGCATTGCCGCCGGTGATTTCGTCGCCATCATGGGGCCGTCGGGGTCCGGCAAGTCCACATTGCTCAACATGCTGGCCGGCATCGATAGTCCGGATAGCGGGACGCTGCGCATCGGCGCAAGCCGCCTCGATCAGATGGGGGAGGGCGCGCGTGCCGCCTGGAGGGCGCACAACATGGGCATCGTCTTTCAGTTCTATAACCTGCTGCCCATGCTGACTGCCGCAGAGAACATCGAGTTGCCGCTGCTGCTCAAACCCTTGAGCGCCCGGGAGCGGCGGCTGCGCGTGGACAAGGTGCTTGAACTTGTCGGGCTCAACGGACGAGGCAAGCAGTATCCGGCGTTGATGTCCGGCGGACAGCAACAGCGTGTCGGCATCGCGCGCGCCATCGTCACCGATCCGGGCCTGCTGCTCTGCGATGAACCGACCGGCGATCTCGATCGCCAGTCGGCGGATGAAGCCTTGAGCATGCTGGGCTTTCTCAATCGGGAACTCGGCAAGACCATCGTCATGGTGACCCATGATCCGCAGGCCGCCGGCCATGCAAAGCGAACGCTGCACCTCGACAAGGGGCATTTCATCGAAGAGACGAGGGCCGCCTGATGACCTTCTTCGATCTTTCCCGCAAGAACGCATGGCGCAAGCCGCTGCGCACGGTGCTGCTGGTTGTCTCGATCGCGGTGGCTTTCCTGATCTATGGTCTGACCGCAAGCTTCCTCGCCGGGAGCCAGGGCACCGCTGGCGCCAGCGACGACATCCTGGGCGTTACCAGCGCTAGCGGACGCGGCCAGCCTTTGCCCATGTCGCTCCTGGCGCGTATCGGCGCTCTGCCCGATGTGGCGGCGCTCAGCTACTATACGCGGCTGCGCGGTTTCGTCGGCACCGAGAAGAATGTCGTCGCCGTCAGCGCGACCGATATCGAACGGCTGCTGCCGGTCAGTGGCCAGGAGCTTGGGCTGACTCCGGCTCTCATCGATGCGATCAGACCGGCGCGCGACAGGGTACTGGTCGGTCGTGCCCTGGCCGATGCGCAAGGTTGGGCGGTCGGCCAGCGGGTGGCGGTTACAGCCTTCGATCTGCCGCGCGATGACGGCAGCCGCGACTGGCGCTTCGAAATCGCCGGCATCTTCGAGGGACAATCCGCCAGTACCGACACCTATTTCATGATCGCCCGCTACGACTATGTGAACGCGGCCCGCGCGCGGGGCAAGGACAGCGTGGACGGCTTTGCTCTCCGTCCGCACAGCGGCATCAGTCCATCGACTCTCGCCGCCAAGGTCGACGCGCTGTTTGCCAACTCGGCAACGCCGACGCGTACGCAGTCGGAACGGCAGTTCCTCGAGGCTTTCCTGCGCCAGTATGCCGATATCGGCCTGATCGTGAACCTGGTCGTCGGTGCGTCTTTCATCACGTTGCTGATGATCGTGATCAACACCATGGTCTTCGCCGTGCGCGAGCGCACCTTCGAGATCGGTGTGCTGAAAACGCTGGGCTTCTCGCGCGGCGCCGTCATGGCGCTTGTTCTCGCCGAGACGCTGTTCGTCTTTGCCCTCGGGGGAGCAATGGGGCTCGGCCTCGCCAAGCTCGCCACCGTCCTCGTCGGATCGCAGTTGGGGCTGGTCTTTTCGCTGCCGGTCCTGGGGAAGGGCCTCGCCATCCTGCTCGCCGTGAGCCTCGCCACCGGTCTGCTGCCGGCGATCAACGCGATGCGCACGCCCGTTGCTACAGCCTTCAGAACAAGGTGATCTCCATGTCCAGCCTCTTGAAGCAAGTCCGCGTGATGATCCGGACCAATCTATCCAGCCTCCCTCGCCGGGTGCCAATCTCGGCATCCATGGTCCTCTCCGTTGCGCTTGTCGTTTGTGTGCTCGCAGGCTTTCTCGCCATGGCCAGAGGTTTTGAAGCAGCGCTCACCGGGACGGGTTCGCAACAGGTTGCCGTCCTGCTCGGTGGCGGCACCAACCAGGAATCCGGCTCCGACATTCCTGCCAGCGTGATCCGGACGCTTGGCGCCATGACCGGTGACATGGGCGTCGTCCGTGACGCTGCGGGCAACATCCTGTCCTCCCGCGAGATCGTGGCTCCCGTCGAAGTGTCGGGGACCGACGGTGTTGCGCGCACATTGGCCTTGCGTGGCATGGACGCGTCCGGCCTTGGCCTGCGTGACGGCATCGTGCTGTCGCAGGGGCGGGTGTTCACGCCCGGCACGCGCGAAGTCGTTGTCGGCGATCGCCTCGCCAATGACCTGAAGCTGAAGGCCGGTGACACGCTCCGGCTCGGTTCCGTGGATTGGACGGTCGCGGGCCGCTTCTCCGCCCATGGCAGCGCCTTTGAGTCCGAGATCTGGTCGGACCTCGACGCCGTCCGCGCTGCCTTCGACCGACAGGGTCAGGTTCAGAGCCTGCGGCTGCGGTTGACCTCGCCCCAATCGCTCACGCTCCTGCAGGAGCGCCTCGGCACCATCTCCGGAACGCCGCTCAAGGCCATTGCGGAAGCCGATCTTTACGCTGGTCAAGCGGGCCGCACCGCCAGCCTCATCCGCCTGTTCGGCTGGCCGCTGGCCCTGCTGATGGCCGTGGGCGCGACGGCCGGCGCGCTCAACACCATGATGAGTTCGGTGTCCGACCGGGCCGTCGAGATCGCGACGGTACGCGCACTCGGTTTCAGTCGTCTCGCCGCTGTGGTGGGCACCTGGACAGAAGCGGTGATGCTGGCAAGCCTGGGCGTGATCCTCGGGCTTTTCGCCTCGTGGCTGGCTTTCAACGGCTGGCAAGCCAGCACCATCGGTGCCAACAACACGCGCCTCGCCTTCCAGCTTGCCGTGACACCAGATGTCCTCACGACCGCCGGTCTGCTCGGCCTCGCCATCGGCGCGGTCGGCGGCATCCTCCCGGCCCTCAGCGCTGCCCGTGTGCCACTGACGCTCGCGCTCCGCGCGAGAGGGTAGAGACGGGGAGAAAAGCTGGAAGCGGCGGACGAGCAGACCTTCAAGGCTGGTGGAGAGCCCGCCGTGCCACCGGCGGGGCGGTGCATCTCGACATGACAACCGTGTTCAGCCCGCTTCAAGTGACGTGCTTGCACTGTCAGGAACCCGCCCGCCGCTCAGTCCCGAGCGGCGACGCGGAACCCATGCCTCTGTCTGCTGCCAGCCAGAGGGCAAGCTGACAACGGCGCTCAGGCTATAAGGCGGCAGTTTCGCCGTTGGGAGGCCCGTCATTGCCCACGTCGGGACGTGTTCCAGCCCCGGAAAGTTCCAGCAATGTCAGCACCCAAGGCCGAGGAGGGCGTTATGAGCGTCAAAGCGATCTTGAGATTGGATTGAGCATGACGTTAGTTCATTGCAGAAAAATTGTTTATATGAATAGTCATATTATTGAATGTTGTTATGTACTTTGTTCCGAAATATTGCACGTTCAACTGCGCTCTATTTTATGTCTTGACTTGAACTATTCAACTTTATGTGTGCGGTCGATGCATATGTATTATTTCAAAACATCGGGAGTGTCGTTATTTATATAGGTCAGACTACGTATATACTGTGTTTTTGGGGCTCGCTCGGGAATTAAGTCCAGGGTCTGTCGTTTGCCGTGACATAGGCAGCGGTGCCGCAGGGGGATGCGAACGGCTCATTTGAGGGTGTTCGCGGCGTCCGGTTCCGTTGGCCTCATGCAAGGGCCACCGACATGACCAGCCGAGCGGAGACGAGACGAACATCTGCGGGCATTGCTGCGGAGACTGCGCCGGGTCGGACCGCGGTGATCGGCCTTGGCAACATCCTCATGAGCGACGACGGGATCGGCCGTCGGGTCATCGACGCGCTGGACGGGCAGGTGCGGGACACCGTCGACCTGATCGATGGGGGAACGCTTGGATTTCTCCTGCTGGACCGGCTCGCCGGCTGCGACCATCTCATCCTGGTCGATGCGGCGCGGATGGGATCTGCGGTCGGCGAAGCGCGCGTGTTTCGCGATGAGGACGTCGACGGTTTCCTTCTGAACTCGACGTCGACCTCCGTTCACGAAGTCGGTCTTGTCGACCTCCTGCTGATGTTGAGGCTCGGCGGAAACAGCCCGCGGCGCTGTTCGCTCGTCTGCATCGAACCCCAGGAGGTTGGTTGGGGCTTGTCTCTGTCACCTCCCGTCGAAGCGGCTCTGGCGCACGCGGTGCGCCTGGTGATGAACGAAATCCTGGAGGTCGCCGATGCGTGAGGAAAAGGTCGTCAGACACGTTCTGTTGCAGGTTGAGGCTGCCCTCGATCAGCTTGGGAAGGGCGGCTCGCCCTCGACAATCGACCTGCGGCAGGTGCCGGGACTTGAGGCGAAAGCCTATCAGTTGCTCAAGAGCCGGCTTGGATCAGGAGAAGTCAGCGCCTCCATCGCGACCAGCGACGGTGTTGCTGAAACGGTTCGCGCCGCCGAGACCGCCTTCTCCGGGGTCTGGTGGATCACCCACCACAACGGTGCCGGCGACACCGTGACGGAACAGATCGAGATCTGCCCGTTCCCAGCCATTTTCGCGGCCCACCCCGAAGAGATCCGCGACAGCGCAGTGCGGCTTGGTCCCCTGTGCAACCAAAACGCCGAAGTCGAAGCATCCTGAACGAGGAGTAGAACCATGCAGCGGAGCGATTTGTCGCGCGAAGACGCGACCGAAGTCACGCCTTCACCGGAGCTCGATGCGACGATCGTTCGTCGCCTTGGAGACATGGGCGTCAGCCGGCGCCAGTTCATGGCCTCGCTGACCCGCATGGCGTCGCTTCTGGCCCTGCCGCCCTCCATGCTGCCGCAACTGGCCATGGCGGCCACGTCGCCGACCAAACCGTCCGTGGTCTACATGTCGTTTCAGGAGTGCACGGGCTGCCTCGAATCCATGGTGAATTCCTTCGCGTTCAAAGGCGGCGGCACCATCGAGAACCTGCTGCTCAACGTGGTCTCCATCGACTATCAGGAGACGCTGATGGCGGCGGCGGGTGCGCAGGCCGAGCATCAGCTGGCCAGTAGCACCGCCAAATCGGGCTACGTCCTCGTGGTGGATGGCTCGATCCCCGCATCAGCCAACAGCGGCTATTTCGTCAGTGGCGGCCGCAGCGGAGCAGAGCGTTTCCGCAGCGCCGCTGCGAACGCCGGCCTCATCGTTGCCGTCGGCACCTGTGCGAGTTTCGGGGGCTTGCCCAAGGCAGATCCCAATCCCACGGGCGCAGTATCCATCAAGGACATGATGGCGTCGCTTGGCATCGCCAAGCCGCTGATCAACGTCTCCGGCTGCCCGCCCATTCCGGAAGTGATCACCGGCACGATCCTGCTCTATCTGGCCTCGGGAATGCCCGCGCTCGATACGCTCTTGCGCCCGAAGACCTTCTACGGACGCACCGTTCATTCTCACTGCTATCGTGAGGAGAGCTTCGAGGACGGCCCGCGCGTCAAGGCATTCGACGATGCGGCCTCCCGCAAGGGCGGGTGCCTGTTCGACATGGGCTGCAAAGGTCCCGTGACCAAGGCGGCATGCTCATCCATCAAGTGGAATCAGGGGCTTAGCTTTCCGATCCAATCGGGACATCCCTGCATGGGCTGCACTGAGCCGAACTTCTGGGATCGCGTCAACAAGGGCGGAAAGAAGGGCTTCTACGTCCCGCTCGCCGGGTCCTACGACGACTGATCTTCCTGTCTTCACTTTCGGCTGCCAGCACGGGCACCCCGTGGCGCCAGATCCAAGGGATTTCTGCGATGACTATCGCCAACATCATCATCGACCCGGTCACCCGCATCGAAGGCCACCTGCGCATCCAGGCTTATGCCGATCCGGATGGGCACGGCGGCGGGACAATTTCCAAGCCGGCGCTGAGCTCCAGCACCATGGTGCGCGGCATTGAGCGCATCCTGCAGGGACGCGATCCGCGCGACGCCTGGTCGTTCACGCAGCGCATCTGCGGTGTCTGCACGGTGGTTCACGGACTGACCTCCGTCAGGGCGGTGGAGAACGCGATCAACGTCAAGGTGCCCAAGAATGCCGACTATATCCGCAACATGATGATCGGTGGTCAGTTCGTGCATGATCACGTCATGCACTTCTACCATCTGCACGCGCTCGACTGGGTCGACATCGTGAGCGCACTGAGCGCCGATCCGACCGCCACGGCGACGCTCGCCAAGAAGAACAATCCCAACTACAAGCCCAACAACGGCTTGCTGCCGGATGCAGCCTATTTTCAGGCGCAGATCAACAAGCTCAAGACCGGCCTTGTCAATCGGGGGCAACTGGGGTTGTTCGCCAATGGCTACTGGGGCCACGTGGCCTACAAGCTGACGCCGGAACAGAACCTGCTGCTCACGAGCCACTATCTCGAGGCCCTCGGCTGGGCCCGTGAGATCGTCAAGTTGCACACGGTCTTTGGCGGCAAGGATCCTCATCCCAGCCTGGTGGTGGGTGGTATGCCGTGCACGCTTTCGGCAAATACCGGTGCCGTCAGCGAGGACAATGGCGGAACCTCGCTCAACACTGCCGGCCTCGCGGCAGTCAAGGCGGCGCTCGACCGGATGAAGAGCTTTGTCGATCAGGTCTATCTGCCGGATGTGCTGCTGGTGGCGCGCGGCTACAAGAACTGGGCCGATTTCGGCGCGACGGCGGGAAACTTCCTGTCCTACGGCGAGTTTCCCGATCCCGCACTGGTCCGGACGGAAATGGTCGACGGCGCCATCGACTATCCGGCGGGCTACCTGTTTCCGCAGGGCGTGATCTGGGCCAATGATCTCAAGCGCTTGATGCCATTCGACCAGGCCAAGGTGACCGAGAACGTCGCCCATGCCTGGTATGGCGGATCGACGGCTGCGCTGCATCCCTCGGTGAGCACGACGACGCTGCAATACACCGGCCCGCAACCCGACCAGCCCGACTACATGCTGGACGAAGCGGACCGCTACTCCTGGATCAAGTCGCCGCGTTATGACGGCAAGCCCATGGAGGTCGGGCCTCTCGCCCATATCCTGACCATGTATGCCCGCAACACGCTGGCTACCGATCGCCTGGTGCGCAAGTATGTCGACACCTACTGGTGCGGCACGGCCGCCAACGGCGGGCTCGCCCTGCCTTTCGCGAAACTGAACTCGACGCTCGGGCGCATCTTCTCGCGCATGCTCGAAACCAAGATCATCGCTGACCAGATGGCGGGACGCGCCGCCATCAGCAACTGGAGCATCCCGGCCTATGCCGGCTGGTACCCGCTCTTCTATGCCAATCGCTCCGGCAAATACTTCAACCCCAAGGCCTTCACGGTCCTCGCAAGTCCCTCGACCTTGCCCGACAAGGTGGGCTTCGGCTTCACGGAGGCACCGCGCGGGGCGCTCGGCCATTGGATCAAGATCAACCGAACCACCGGCATGATCGACCATTACCAATGCGTCGTTGCCAGCCAATGGAATGCCGGACCGCGCGACGGGGCAGGCGCTCCGGGGCCTTACGAGCAATCGCTGGTCGGGCACAAGCTGGCGGCTCTCGACAAGCCGCTGGAGGTGCTGCGGACCATCCACAGCTTCGATCCCTGCATCGGCTGCGCCGTCCATGTTCTGGATCCGGAAGGGCAGCCCCTGGTGACGGTGGATGTCAGCCATCTCGGACGACTGGTCTGACGTCACTATTTCTATCCCGGGAGAGGCGCCGGAGGCGAGCAGGTCCATGTGCATCGCGATACCCATGATGATCTCGGAAATCGGCCCGACCCAAGCGATTGGGTCGGCTCGCGGCGCCCGGCGCGAAATCGATCTGGCACTCGTCGAGGCCGTGGAGGTCGGCGACTGGGTGCTGGTGCATCTCGGTCGCGCCCTGCGCAAGACCACGGCAACCGAGGCCGAAGAGCTGTGGGCCTTGTTCGATCAAATGTCGGGGTAGGGCGAACTGATATGGACGTCGCCCTGGCTGACCGACCCGTAGCTCGAAAACCGCTCCAATGGGGCTACGATACGCTGGGCTGTTCGCTGCTTGGCAGATCCTTCCGACGTCCTCAATCTCGCGCGCCGCGGCACTGGCCCATCTGCCACTGGCAATCATCTGGTTCGGCACAGGCGAGGCCTCGAAGGTGCTTGTGATCACACTCGCCATGTTGCCTGCCATCGTCATCCCGACGCAGCCGGAAGGAGGTGCATCCTTGGCACTTCGGAGATGCGGGATTCATCCCCGGTCAGGCCAGTCGGACGATCTCGGTCTGGATCGGGGTGGTGACGGAGGGGCCAAGGCGGGGATCGAGGTAGACGTTGATTTCCAGCCGAACGCCAAACTCGGGCAGGTAGATCGCCGGTTCGATCGAGAAGCCCGTGCGCGGCAGAATGCGGCGGGTGTCGTGCGTTTCGAGATTGTCGAGGTTGACGCCGAGGGCGTGCAGGCGCTTGCCGGGGCCCATGCTGTGGCCGGTGCGGTGGTGGAAGCGATCGGCGTAACCCGCCGCTGCGATGACGCCGCGTGCGACGTCGTCCACTTGCCAGCCCTCCAGCACGTCTCCCGCCGCCCAGGCGGCGAGGAGGGCCTGCAGAGCGGCGTCACGGGCGGCGCGCACGATGCCGAACACCGACTGCAAGCGGGGCGGGATCGTCTGTCCGGCATAGGCGCCCCAGGCGATATCGGAATAGACATTGCGTTCACCGGGCAGGCGCGCCCAGAAATCGATCAGCAGCCAGTCGCCCGGTCCGATGGACGCGGTGTCGTTGGGGCGCGGCTCGTAATGCGGCGTGCCCGAATGGCCGTTCACCTGAACGACAGGCTGTCCTTCGGTCTCGAGCCCGAGGCGGGAGAACTCGCCGGTGATGAACTGCTGGACCTCATATTCGGTGATTGTCTCCCCGCGCGCGATCGACTGCCGGACCAGATCGAAGGCGTCGTCCTTGATCTGGGCCACATGGCGACAGGCCTGGTGATGCGAGGCGATGGCATGGTCATCCCAGGCCGTGGCCGAAACCTGAAACAGATCAGCCGAGGTGACGAGGTCATAGCCGCTGGCGCGCAGCCAATCCAAGGTGCCGCCGTCGATGAAGGAAGCGGCCGGCACCGCTCCACCGGGCGAATAGTCCACGGCAACGCGTGCGGCGGGTCCAAGCACGTCGCGCAGACTGGCCTCCATCTCCACCCAGCTGCGATAGATTCGCTTGTCGTGGTCTACATCGATGAAGAACATCTGGTCGATGGTGTGAATGAGCAGCAGCGGGCGCCCTGATCGCGGCAGAACCAGAAAGGCGCGCCGCGTCGGCGCCTTGGACTCGCCAAGAACCGCCCAGAAGAACGGGTTGCTGCCGCGATAATCATGGAGCAACCAGGCGTCGATGCCTTCGCGCGCCATGAAGGCCTGGGCGGCGTCAAGTGAGAACATCATCCGTGCCTTTGCCAAAGGAGAGGTTACGCGGACGCGGCGTAAGCGCGGACCACCGCCTCGGCGGCAGCGCCGATATTCACCGTCTGCCCAAGCCGTTGCAAGGCTACGCCCAGGCCGACGACATTGGCCAGCACGGTCGGCAAGGTCGCCCGCTGGCCGCTATGGTCGAGACGGACCAGATGGCCCTCGATCGAGCCGAAGCCGCGCCCGAGCGTGACGCCGAATTCCGCGGCGGCGGCGATCAGCGCCTCCGCGTCGATCGCAGGCGGAACCGTGACCGAGGTGACCAGCGCCGAGGCCGACCGGTCGTTGGTGATCCACAACGTAGCCCCCAGAGCCCGCACGGCGGAGCGTGTCGCCGCCGTCGCCTGCTGATGCCGGGCGATCAGGGACGCGAATCCCTCGGCCTCGACCCGAGCCAGGGCAGCATCGAGCGCCCAGAACTCGAGAGGAGGCGGCGTGCCGGGCAGGGCACCCCGGCCCTTGTCGAGCCAGTTTTGCTTGAGATCGGCCAAGGACAGGATCGATGGGGCTGGCTGGGGCGTTTGCGCGATGTGGCGCCAGGCGCGGGCACTGACCGTCACCGCTGAAAGGCCTGTCGGACCCGCCAGCGCCTTCTGTGGACCGAGCGCGACGATGTCGAGTCCCAACTCGTCGATCGGCAGCGGATGCGCCCCGACGGAGGCCACCGCGTCGACGATGACCAGCAGGTCGCGCGCCTTGGCAAGTCCCACGATTTCCTCCAGCGGGTTGAGCGCGCCATTGGCCGCCTCGCCATGGACCAGCGCCAGCAGATCGGCGTCGGGCGTGGCCGCGAGGGCCTGACGGACCGCGTCGATCGTGACTGGCTGTCCTGCATCGGCGACCACGTCCGTCACCTCGACCCCGCCGCGCCGAAGCCAGGCGCCGAAGCCGAGCCCATAGGGGCTGGTGACGACATTGACCGCCTTGAGCCCGGGACGCGCGACACTGGCAGCGATCGCTTCCAGCGCCAGAACCGCCTCGGCCTGGATCGGCAGCACGTCGGCGGTGGTTGCCAGCAGCCGGCCGATCCGATCGGCGATTTCGGCATAGCGCGCGGCGGGAAAGAGCGGAAGGTCGAGCAGCGCGGAGGGGGGCAGCGGCGCCATGTTACCTCTGTGGTTCGTCGGAGCGGGGAAGGGTGGAACGCCGGGCCCAGCGGTGGATCTGCGCGGCCAGGGCCAGCATCAGCAACGTGAACAGAAAGACCGTGGCCGCGGCGGCATAGACGGCGGGCGACGGCCCATATTGCAGGCTGCCATACAGAAAGACTGGAAGCGTGTTGACCTGAGGGGTCGTGAGGAAGGCCGACACCACCAGATTGTCGAAGGAGAAGGTATAGGCCATCACGGCGCCGGCCATCACGGCCGGCAGGATCTGCGGCAGGATGATGAAGCGGATCGTCTTCAGCCTCGTGCTGCCAAGATCTGCCGCGGCCTCCTCGATGCGGCGATCCAGCGTCAGAACCCGCGCCCGCACGATCAGCGCCACCACCGCGATGGCCATGGGGGTGATGCCGGCGATCAGGCTGGCCATGCCGAGCGGAACGCCACTGACCGCATAGGTCATCAGCAGCGACACGCCGATCACGGTTTCTGGCACGATCAGCAGGGTATAGGTGAGAGCCGACAGGAAGCGGCGCACGGCCCGCTGGGGATGGCGGACCATGGCATAGCCAAGCGCCGAACCGATTGCCACGGAGATTAGGGCCGACCAGAAGGAGACGACGAGGCTCGCCTGAACGGCGCGGCGCAGCGACAGATCGTTCCAGGCCGCCGGAAACCATTGCAGCGTCCAGCCCGTGATCACCGCCGTCTGCTTGTTCACCACACCTAAGTTGAAGGCGTAGACGATAGCCGCGAAGATCGGCGCGTAGAGAAAGACGAGGGCGGCGACGAACCACAGGCTCAGACCGGCGTCAACGAGGCGCTTGCCGAGACTGCGGTGGAAGGCAGCAGCGGCGCTCATGGGCCGACCTCCGAAAATCCCTTGGTCACACGCGCCAGGGCAGTCACGATCAGGGCGATGGTGATCAGGATCAGCACCGCCATGGCGGAGCCCAGCGGATAGTTCTGCGACTGCAGATATTGTGCGGACAGCACTTGCCCGAGCAGAACGCCTTTGCTGCCGCCGAGCAACCTGGGGATCACCATCTCCCCCAGCATGGGCACGGCGGTCAGCAGCACCGAGGTGGCGATACCGGGACGGCTGAGCGGCAGGGTGACGAAGACGAAGGTCTTGAAGCGGGAGGCGCCGAGGTCGCGGCTCGCTTCCAGAAGCGGCTGCGGGATGCGATCGAGCACCACATAGAGCGGTACGATGGTGATGGGCAGATAGGCATAGACGATGCCGATGAACACGGCGGTCTGGCTGTCGAGGATGTCGAGGGGGCCACTGTGGAGCCACAGCGTGTTGAGCACATGCTCCACAAGACCATCGCGCGACAGCAGCATGTGAAGGGCCATGACGCGGATCAGGAAGCTGGAGAAATAGGGCACGAGGATGAGTCCTGCCGCCAGCCCTCGCCGCCGCCGGGTTCGCCGGGCGAGAAAATAGGCCACCGGATAGGCCACCGCGATGCACAGGGCCGACGCACTGGCGGCAAACAGCAGCGTGCGCACGAAGGTGGCGCCATAGAATCCGGAAAGCGCGTTGCGGTAATTGTCCAGAGTGAGGTCGAACACCACGCCGCCAAAGGTGGAACGCCCGAAGGAAAAGGCGACAGTGACACCGAGCGGCGCGAGGAAGAACAGCGCCAGCCAAATGGTCGGAACGGCCGCCAACACATGGTCGGTCAGACGGTGAGTCACAATGGACGGCACTCGGCCTCCGGCAGACAGGTTGTCGCCGGAGGCCGTGTTTGTGCTTGTCAGGTCCTGCAGTCTGTCGCTCACCGTCAGCCAGCCGCCGCCTGGATTTCATTCTGGGCCTGAAGATAGGCGTCGATCGTGTCCGGATTGACGACGAAGGAGGTCAGCTTCTTGAAGTCCAGATCCTTGCCGCCGAAGATCAGGTCGGCGTTGGGCGTATCCACGCCAACCTTCTCGCGCAGACCGGCGACGGCAGCCGGGAAACCGATGTATTTGGTTTCGAGAAGCTGGATGTCGGGCTGCAGGACGAAGGACAGGAAGTCATAGGCCTGATCGACATTCGCCGCATTCTTGGCGATAGCGTAATTGTCCACCCACAACTCGCTGAAGGGCCCTGGCACGGCCCACTTGAGCTTGGGATTGAGGCCGATGGCGGCCCGGGCGGTGCCCTGGTTGGTCTCGGCTAGCACGATCGAACCGTTGGCGACGGTGTTCGGATCGAGGCTGGAGAAGGACTTCACGTGCTTGGCAAAGGCCTTGACCCGTTCGGCGGCGGCCTTGATCTCATCGGACGTTGCGGTGTTCCAGTTCTTGCCCTCAAGCCAGAGCGCAGGACCGATGGTCTCCCAGCCGGAATCCGACAGTCGCACCTTGCCCGACACATTGGGCAGCTCGCCGGCCTTGAAGAAATCCTCCCAGGTCTTGATTTCGCCGCCCACTGCTTCGGGATCGTAGACCACGCCGAGCAGACCCCAATCCTTCGGGATCGAGTATTTGTTGCCGGGATCATAGTCGCGGTCGAGCAGGTCTTGATCGAGAGAGGCGAGGTTGAGGCGCGAATGATCGAGTTCGGCCAGAAGGCCTTTGCCCGCCAACTGCGCGATCCAGCTCGACGAGGGGATGACGATGTCGAAGCCGGCCCCAGCCGGGCTGTTCAGCTTGGCAAACAGCGTCTCGTTGGAATCATAGGTGGTGATAACCGGCGTCACGCCGGTCTTCTTGGCATAGGCTGCCAGGGTGTCGGCGGAGAAATAGTCCGGCCAACTATAGATGTTGAGCTGACCGGTTGTTGCAGCCTTCGCGGGCGTGGAGTTCCCAAAGGTGCCGGCCAGTGCCGCAGCGGCCGGCGCCGCGCCCAGAAGACCAAGAACCGACCGGCGGTTGAGCCGGGAGGCGGTGAAGTCGGCTTTATCAGTCATCGACAAGGTCCTTTCAGATTAAGCGATGCAAGTTCAGTGAGTGGGTTCGTCCCGGTAGGCTCGAACGGCCTGCGGCGAGAAACGTACGTGCACGGCATCACCGAGCGCCGGCACGAAGGAGGCCTCGCCGTCGCGGTGCGTGACGGATTCAAAGGCTTGGCCGCCGGAGGTGACGGCGCGCTGCCGGATCGACGGGCCGATGGTGACGACATCGACGAGGCGTGCCGCGATCCGGTTTGGTGCTGGGGCAGCCTGCGGGTCGACAGGCTCGAAGGTGGTGGCTTCGGGGCGCACGGCAACCAGGGCCAGATCGCCGGCCCCGAGTTCATCCGCCACATAGCCAGCCGTGATCGGCCCGAAGTCAGCGGCAAGCAGGTTGGGAGTGGCGCGCCGCTCCAGGCGGGCCCGAAAGGTATTGGCGCTGCCCAGAAACAGCGCGACCCAGGCATTGGCGGGGGCGTCGTAGACCTCGCCCGGCGTTCCGACCTGCTCAAGGCGGCCGGCCCGCATCACCGCCAGCCGATCGGCCATGCCGAAGGCTTCGTCCTGATCGTGGGTGACATAGATGAAGGTGGCGCCAAGTTCGGCCTGCACCCGGCGCAACTCGCGTTGCATCTCATCGCGCAGCTTGCGGTCCAGCGCCCCGAGTGGCTCGTCGAGCAGCAGCACAGTAGGGTCGTTGGCCAGCGCGCGGGCGAGTGCCACACGCTGCTGCATGCCGCCCGACAGTTCCTGCGGACGCCGCAAGGCGGCATCGGGCAATCGGACCAGGTCCAGAAATTGCCGGGCCTTGTCCTGCCGCTGACGGCGCGACGCGCCCTGCATGCGTGGCCCATAGGCGACATTCTCCAGCACGCTCAGATGCGGAAACAACGCGTAGGACTGGAAGACGGTATTGACCTTGCGCCGCTCGGCCGGCAGGGCGGTGACATCCTCGCCAGCGATGAAGACGCGCCCGCGCTCTGGTGCTTCGAAGCCACCGATCAGGCGCATGACGGTTGTCTTGCCACTACCGCTCGGGCCGACGATGGCCAGAAACTCGCCAGGCTCGACGTCAAGCCAGAGATCGTGGAGAACGGCACGCCCGTCGTAGGATTTCGATATCCCGCGAAGCGAGATGGCGGGTTCTGTCTTCTGTTGTTTCAAAGATGTTGGCACGTTGAAGTTGCCTTGAATGCTGCACAAAGTAACTTATTCACCTAAGGAGAGGGTGTGTAAGTCTCTGACAATTTTGAAGGAGCATCCAGGCTGTCATTTTGCTCTTGGCGTCAACTTCAAAAACAGATGCGACGATCGCATCCGGTGCGATCTTTAGGAAGATACTTTTATTTCGTCCGAGCGCCACAACAGGAAAAATAATCCATTGCACGCCTGATCTATGCCCAAGGCCGGTCCGCCAGCCTTGTAAGCAGATGCGGGTAAGCGGAAGGCTTCGTCCGTGGCGAAGCGCCTCTGAATGGCCAGACAGTCGCAACAGTATGACTTTTCTGCGAGCATCAAACTAAATTGTATATAAATTCTATATTTTATATGTGTCCTGACTATCATTCGGCTCCTCAGCCATGGAGCAGCCAGTGACCAGTTCTGATGCCCTTCCGCCCAGCCGCGGTCGTTTCTACGCAGTTCGTTGCAAACCGGGTGAAGACCTTCTGGCCGGGTTACGGAGTTTTGTTGCCGCCCGTGGCCTGAAGGCCGTGTCCATTGTCACGGCCGTTGGCAGCTTGAACACGGCGCCGTTGCGCCTGGCCAACACGGGTGTTTGGGAAACCCGGCAGGGGCATTTCGAGATCGTATCGCTGGTAGGCACCATCGACGAACAGGGCGAGCATCTTCACATCTCGCTGTCCGATCGCCATGGCGTCACCGTGGGGGCGCATTTCGGGCTCGGCTCGGCGGTCTACACCACGGCCGAGATCGTGCTGGTGGAACTCGAAGACTACACCTTCACGCGCAAGCCCTGCAGCCTGTCGGGCTATGACGAACTGGTGGTCGAACCGCGCCGGGCGGACTGACTTGTCAGCCTCAAATCTTTGCAAACACAGGAGAAAGCCATGACCGAAGCCGTAGCCGTACGTGAACAGTTCAACACCCGTGTCCTGACGCTGATCGCGGTTGCGATCGTCATCAACATCGTCGGCGGCCAGATCAACGATGCCTTGCACCTGCCGGTCTTTCTCGACTCTTTCGGCACGATCCTTGTCGGCTTGCTGGCCGGACCGATCGCCGGCGGTGCCGCCGGATTGCTGACCAACCTGATCTGGGGTCTCATCACCAATCCGGTCGCCGCAGCCTTCGCGCCGGTGGCGCTGGTGATCGGCGTGGCGACGGGTCTGCTGGCGCGTTTCGGGCTGTTCCGCCAGATCTGGCAGGTGGTGATTTCCGGCGTGATCATCGCCGCCGTCCTGACGGTCGTGGCGGTGCCGATCCAGGTCTATCTCTTCGGCGGTGTGACCGGGGCAGGCTCCGACTTTGCGGTCGCCTACTTCTCGCAGCTCGGGCAGACCCTGTTCAGTTCGGTGGCCCTCACCGTGTTCGGCTCCAACGTGGCCGACAAGGTAATCACCGCGGTTATCGTCTGGCTGATCGTCAAGCGCTTGCCTGAACGACTGACCCACGGCTTCTCGCATCTCAAGTATACGCGCGGCTGACCTTTCCGCATGAGCGTGACGCTTGAACTCAATCCGCGAACCAAGCTCGCCGCCCTTGTCTGGGCGGCGAGTTTCGTGTTGCTTTTGCCACCCCTCGCCAGCTGGGGATTTGCCGGTCTGGTTCTGGCGGTTGTCTGGGGTATCAGTCCGCAGCTTGGCCCCCGCCTCCTGCGCCGTGTTCTTGAGGTGACGCTGCCCTTCTCCGCCGCGGTTCTGCTGGTGCAGACCATCTTCCTGCGCCATCCGGACGCCGAACCGCTCTATGGCCCGCTGAACTTCAGCCGGATCGGCTTTGAACGCGGCCTGTCCCTGTCGGGGCGGGTGACGTCGGTGGTGGTTCTGTCGCTGGCGACGCTCCTGTCCACACCGCCGGCAAGCCTGCTGCGCGCGCTCGACGCGGCCGGATGGCCGCCGGCCTTGGCCTATCTGATTGCCAGCCCGTTGCTGATCCTCGAAAGTTTCAAGGCTCGCGTTCAAGCAATCCGTCATGCGCAGCAAACGCGAGGCTGGCGGCTCGGGGGCTCTCCATTGAAGCGACTGCGGGGCGTCTTCCTGCTGATTTCGCCCCTGATCACGACGGCGCTCATCGAGGCGGACCAGCGCAGTCACGTTCTCGCCCAGCGCGGTTTCAGGGCCTTTCCCCGGCGGACAACCCTGCTGCCGGTGCCCGACGCAGCCTGGCAGCATTGGGTGCGCCTGGCGTTGGTATCCCTCTCGTTTGTTCAGCTTGGTGTTGTTTCATGGATCTGGTTGCAGTCGAAGATCTGACCCTCCGCTGGGGAGCGGTCGAGGTCCTGCGGGGCGTCAGGTTGACCCTCGCACCGGGCGAGCGCGTGGCGATCATCGGGTCCAATGGTTCGGGCAAATCCAGTCTCGGGCAAGTGATTGCCGGTTGGCATGGGCAAGGAGCGCATCGTAGCGGAACCGTCACGATCGGCGGCGATGATCCTGCTGTCCTCTCCCCATCGGTCCGCCCCGGGACGGTGCAATATGTCGGTCAGGTGCCCATGCACCAGCTGTCCGGCCGTGCCTTCAGCGTTAAGGAGGAGATCGCCTTCGGGCCGGAGAACTTGTTGCTTCCTCGCGCCGAGATGACTGAGCGGGTGGCCGATCTCACTGATCGGCTCGGCCTGTCGGCCCTTGCTGATCGCGATCCCTTCACCCTGTCCGGTGGCGAGCAACAGCGGCTGTCCATCGCCGCGGCTCTGGCGCTTCGCCCGCAAGTGCTGGTGCTCGACGAGCCGGCTGGCAACCTGGATGTCGCGGCGCGCGGCCTACTGGCGCGCGCCATCGAGGCGTTGCCGCGGGATACGGCGGTCCTGCTTCTGGATGTCGAGCCAGATCTGGCCCTTAGGCTCGGCTGCCGGATGCTTTCGCTGTCGGGTGGTGTTTTGCAGCCTTTTGAGCCGTCGCAGCCACTGCTGCCGGCGATCTCCGGCCCGGGCGACGCCACGGGTGACAAGGCCATCCTGGCCGTTCAGGGGCTTTCCTTCGCCTATCCCGGAAGCACGCCGTTGTTCGATGGCTTCGACGCCCGCTTCTTTCCCGGTGAGGCCGTGGCCCTGACCGGACGCAACGGGGCCGGCAAGAGCACCTTGTTCCGACTGATCAACGGCATTCTCGTTCCGAAGTCGGGGCGCGTGATCCTCGCCGGCAACGACACGCGCGGGCGGCGCATCGACCAGATTGCCGTTGAGGTCGGGACCGTGTTCCAGGAACCCGAGAACCAGCTGTTTGCCCCGACGGTGCGACAGGAAGTGGCCTTCGGCGTGGAACAGCTCGGACTATCCGCGCAGCAGCGCAATCTGCGAGTCGACGCGGTTCTGGAGCGAGTTGGGCTTGTCGAGGTGGCGCAACGGCATCCTCTCGACCTGGATGCGGCCAGCAGGCGCTTTGTTGCTGTGGCCTCGGCCCTGGTCCGTGCGCCCTCGCTCCTGCTGCTCGACGAAGCCCAACGCGGCCTGGACCGTGCGAACAAGGCGCGACTGGCGACCCTGATCAGACAGGAGCAAGGCCGTGGCGCTGCCGTGATCTTCATTTGTCACGACCCGGACTTTACCGCCCTCTACGCCACGCGCACGCTCAGTTTGTCCTGACGGTGCGGCGGAGGGAAGCCGACCTTCAGGATCGGGCCTAGTGCGAAAAGGGAATGCCGTGACGCTCGGCCAGAAGCTGGGGGATCCGCTTTGGATCGTTGATGAAACGGGTCTCGCCATACGCCTTGGCGTCGTCGGGAGCTGTCGCCGCATCGCCGAAGATGAGAACGGGGAGGCCTTGATTGTCCTCACCGATCCGCTCGATCACGGTGGGACGCGGGCGAGGGAAGGGGACGCGGAGCACGTCCACTTTGTCCCGCAGCTCGGGGAAGGTGGCAAGCAGGCCTTCGATGACGTTGCAATGGGGGCAATAGTAAAGCCGGTCCGAGGACAGCTTTGCATCCGGAAATCCGGGGGCGATGAGAATGAGAAGGTCGCGGCTCATGACAGTCCTATTTGTTGGTAAAGCCGAAGTCGGCGAGGGCGGCACCTAGATATTGACGGCCGTTCAGGGCATTGGCTGAACCTATGCGAGCGGCGAGCACTTCGCTCCAGTTCTGACGCGGCAGGTTTTGATCAGCCTGGAATCCATGAAACCGCACGTCATAGGCGGCGACTTCGGCCGCTTCAGACTCGGGGCCATAGGTTTCCCGGTGCAGCACGATGCTTTGCGGCAAGCGAGGCTTGACGCCGGCCGTATTGGCAGGGTCGGGATGACCAATCACCAGTCCAAAGACCGGCGCCACGTGGCGAGGCAGACCAAGTTCGGCGGCAACCTCGACAATGCGATTGCGCAACGCTCCGATATACACGGTTCCAAGGCCGAGCGATTCCGCGGCCAGCACGGCGTTCTGGGCTGCGAGCGCCGCGTCAAGGGCCCCGACCAGGAACGTATCGAGATAGGACAGACCTTCGCGCGGGCGTTCGAGACGCTCGGCGACCCGCTCCGCACGCGAAAGGTCGGCCAGAAAGATCAGCAGCAACGGTGCCACGGCGATGTGCTGCTGGTTGCCGGCAAGCTCGGCAAATCTGGCCCGCCGGGCGGGATCTTCGACTGCGACGACACTCCACAGCTGGAGATTGGAGGAACTCGCGGCTGATTGGGCCGCCCCGACCAGCAGTTCGAGTGTGCCGGCAGCCAAGGGCTGGTCGGTAAAGTCGCGAATGGTTCGATGGGCGAACTGAAGATCGAGAACGCCGGACCATTGATTGGCTGCCGGTGCGGCGTCTGAACGGTAGCGCGCTGAAAAGGCCGCCTGAACAGCGGCGCGATGTGAGTCTGTCTGTCTAGTCATGCAATGATCTTGTCCGGATGTGACTGCTGAGCGTGGGCATCATGCTGCAAGGGCTGTGTTCCGCCAGCCCAGTTCCGGCGCGATCTTGCCGGCGAAGTCGGTGAGGACCTGGACATAGTCTTCCTCCTCGAAGTCATAGGGCAATTCCAGGCGGAACTCGCTGACAAGAGGCAGGATAGGATCGCGGCGAAGCGCTTCGAGGATCTGGTCTGAGGTGCCGACGAGATCCGGCGTGAACAAGGTTCGCCGATCGCCCTGCGGCGAAAGCGTCCGTTCGTGACGCGCTGCCGCGAAGGCTGCGTATTTTTCACGCGATGTCCGACTGGCGCTGTCGGTCGGCAGCAGGACGCGTCCGAGCGCTACGCGGGCTGGGTAGGCTGCGGTCCAACTGGCCTGGAACAGGTCGAAGTGGCTGCGCTGGGCCTCGAAGAAGACGTCCGTCGTCTCGCCCTGATTGAGATTGCCGATCAGGATGTGGAAGCCATTCTTGCCGGCCCATTCGGCAGAGCGCAGGGAGCCGCCGCCATACCACAGGCGCTGGTCAAGTCCAGGGGCAACCGGGTGCAATCTCGGACGCTGATTTCCGGCAGGTGAGAAGACGAAATCATCTGCATTGCCAAGGAGATTGCTACGGATGTTCTCACGCAGCTTTAGCACGCGCGTGTAGCTGAAATCGATGGTGCTCGGATCGGCGTCATAGAACAGGTCGCCAAGGAAATGGCCGTGCAGCGGTGGTCCCGCACTGACACCGGGCAGAAGCCGGCCATCGGACAGGACGTCGACGGTGGCAAGATCCTCGGCCAGGCGGAAGGGGTTTTCATAGCCAAGCTGGATCACGGCGGTGCCGAGGCCGATACGCTTGGTCCGTTGGCTGGCCGCCGCCAGGAGGGTGGCGGCCGAGGAAATGCCGCGTTCGAGATGGCGCGAACGAACCCAGGCGCTGTCGAACCCGATCCGCTCGCCGGCTTCGATCAGGCGGAGCGCCTTTTCCAATCCTTCGCGCGGAGTGGTCGCCGGATAGTTGCCGGGTGTCAAGAAGGCAATGTGGTCAATCGTCATGATGACGGCCTCTCATACCAACTCGCCAAGATGCTGACGCATCGGCTCATTGAAGAGATTTCGAATTTCTCATCTGCATCAAAGGCATGAGAAAGTCGAAAACGGAATACCAAGAGTCATTTTCAATGCCGCTTGGTATCAGAGCTTCGGCAGGCCGGGCGGGTTGGTTTCGGCCTGCGGCAAGGCTTCTTCGGTGAGGTTCCAGCGCTTCAGAACCTCGGCATATTTGCCGCTGGCAATCAGATCGTTGAGAGCAATGGTCAACGCGGGAGCAAGGCCGCTGCCCTTGCGGGTGGTGATGCCGACATCGGATTTCAGGGGCCAGCCGGCATTGACGGTGCCAACGGAATGGATCTGACCGTGTTTGGCTGCCTCATAGGCGAGCGGACCGTTGGGATTGAAGATCGCATCGGCTCGACCGGACAGCAAGGCAAGGACGTTGGCCGCCTGATCATCGTAATACTTCAGCTCGATGGGCGCGAGGCCCGCGGCCGTATTGCGCTTGTTCCACTCCAGCAGGATCTTTTCCTGATTGGTGCCGGAACCCGTGATGATCTTCAATCCCGCGGCGTCCTTAGGCTCCTTGATCGCCGCGATCTGGCTGTCGTTGCGCACGTAGAAGCCATGCAGGCCGAGTCGGTAGGTGGAGAAGTCGAACTTTTCCTTGCGCGCTTCGGTGACGCCGACATTGGAAATGACAGCGTCATACTTGCCCGAGGTCAGTCCCAGCGGCCAGTCCGGCCAGGCGACCGGCTGCAAGACGAGCTTGCGACCAAGGCTTTCGGCAATCAGGCTGGCAATGTCGGGATCGGCACCGACAACGGTGGCTGCATCCGTTGCGTAGGTTGCGATCGGCGGGGCAAACGGGGCGACGGCGACGGTGAACACCCCGTCCTGGGCGAACTTGAAGTCCTTGGAGATGGCATCGATGGCCTTCTGGTCGACACTGACGTGAGGCCGTGCGGCCTGCTCAGGCGCAAAATCGAAATCGTCGGCGAGAGCGGGTGATAGCAAGACTGTGCCCAGTATCGAACTGGCGATCAGCAACGAGAACGAACGACGGGAGCGCATGGCCGATTTTCCTTGGGCTAGCATGTTGTGAACGCAAGCGGCAGGAGCGGCGGAGAGCCGCTCCCACCTCATCGAAATCAGGACTTGGGCAGCCCCGGAGGATTGGTGCGCGAGCTTTCGATCCCCTCGGACGTCAGGCCCCAACGGGCCAAAACCTTGCCGTAGTTGCCATTCTTGATCTGCGCGTTGAGCGCGGCGGTGATCGCGTCGGCGAGGCCGCTGCCCTTCTTGGTGGCAACGGCGATCTCGGCGGTCAGCGGCCAACCACCGTTGACGAGGCCGACGAGTCTGGTCTTGCCATTCTGTTCAGCCAGGAAGGCCTCGGCGGAGTTCGGCTCCAGATCGGCATCGGCCCGGCCGGACTCGATGGCGAGATGGCGGACGGCCTGATCGTCGTAATACTGGATCTCGGTGTCGGCGAGGCCGGCATCCTTGTTCTGCTTGACCCAGTTGAGCAGGATCTGTTCCTGATTGGTGCCGGAACCGACGATGACCTTGAGGCCGGCGACATCCTTGGGCTCGGTGATCGACTTGATCGGGCTGTCCTTCTTGACGTAGAAGCCGAGCACATCCTGCCGATAGGTGGAGAAGTCGAACTTCTCCTTGCGCTCTTCGGTGACGGTCACGTTGGAGATCACGGCGTCGAACTTGCCGGAGGTGAGGCCGAGCGGCCAGTCGGGCCAAGCAATCGGGTGCAGGTCGAGCTTGAGGCCGAGGCTGTCGGCGATGATCTGCGCGATGTCGGTCTCATTGCCGATCGGCGTCTTGGTGTCCGAGGCATAGTCGACCAGGGGCAACTGCCAGGGCACGGTCGCGACGGTCAGGACGCCGTCCTGCACGAACTTGTAGTCCTTCGGGATCGCTGCGACGGCTTCGGGAACCTTGTCAGCGCGAACCCGGTCCTTCTGCTCCGGGGAAAGGTCCGGCGTCAGGGCAAAGGCCGCAACTGGAGCAAGAATGGACGATACCGCAGCGATTTTTGCCAGGCTCTTCAGAATTGTGCTCAACTTTGTCATGCTTTCATCCTTGATTTTGCATCTTTAAGTTGTGTTTATGAGTGCAATGCCCTGGTCAGAGCTGAAGCTCTGCCG
>NZ_JAKJIC010000028.1 GCF_021864535.1 Oryzibacter oryziterrae | reverse complement strand
ATGCCGAGATCAACGGCGTCAAGGGCCTGATCGACGCCATCGTCGCGGAAGGTTTCGAGCATGCGGACTTGAAGGCGGCGCCCTTCGACCTGATCGTCGCCAACATCCTCGCCGATCCGTTGAAGATGCTCGCCCCCGATTTCGCCGCCAATACCGAAGCCGGCGCCCGCGTGGTGCTCTCGGGCATCCTGGATACGCAGGCCGACGGCGTCCTGGCAGCCTATGCGGCCGAGAAATTCGCCTGCACCAAGCGCATCCAGAAGGACGGCTGGAGCACGCTGATGCTCGAGCGCCTCGCCTGAGACGGACAAAACGAAACGGGCGAGGATCAGTGACCCTCGCCCGCATCGAAACTCATTGAAGAGGCCGTCCCCGCAGGACCGGCCAAAGTCCGTCAGATCCCCGCGCGGGCAACCCGGCAGGCAGCGTCGCGATTGTAGCTGAGCGACGTCGGCGCATGGGAGTCGAAGGCAAGATGCGACTGACGCAGACCATGGCGGTCGCGCAGGCTGCTATGGATATCGTTCGAACGACGGGCGAAACTTCCCTGGATGGAAGCGGCGGTCGCAGTGGCAAAGCGGTTCATGTCTGCACCCTTATGAAGGCGGTCGGCTTTCGCCGGCTGTTTTCAAAAAGCGCCATGATCTCCAACTGACGCAACGAATCTCCTCTACGGTCTGATTATCGGCGAACTCATACTTTTGGCCTAGGGGGTATGACGCATCAGCGATATGCGCAATCAGCATGGCTGAGCGAGTAATCTTCACAAATTTTACACATTCCGCATATCAAGCCACAGTCTGACCACAGGTATTTCCAACTTGTGAACGGCCTGTTCGCCCATGGGATCTGGCCCGCCTTCTCGCGTCATCGTGACGGCCACCCAAGATGTCCTGCCTTGACGCCTCCGGCCCCGCTTGCCACAACAGCCCATCTGTCCGGAGGCTGACATGTTCCAATCATTTGACGAAATCAACGACCCGAGCCTGGGCAAAAGCCGCATCGCGGCGCTGCGTGCCGAGCTCGCCCGCCGGCAGATCGACGGCTTCCTGGTGCCGCTCGCCGACGAACACCAGGGCGAATACATCCCCGCCTGCGCCGCGCGACTGCGCTGGCTGACCGGCTTCGGTGGCTCGGCAGGGCTGTGCATCGTGCTGAAGGACAAGGCCGCCATCTTCGTGGACGGCCGCTACACGCTGCAGGTGCGCGAACAGGTCGACACCGAGGTGATCGAGCCGCATCACCTCATCGAAGAGCCGCCGCATCTGTGGCTGAAGGGTGAGGTCAAGGCCGGTGCGCGCATCGGCTTCGACCCCTGGCTGACCACGGTGACGGAAGTCGAGCGCTTCAAGAAGCATCTCGCCGACGTGGGCGCCGAGTTCGTGCCGACCACGGGCAATCCCGTCGACGTGCTGTGGACCGACCGCCCGGCCCCGCCGAAGGGCGCGGTCGCCCTGTTCCCTGAAGAGGTCGCCGGCAAGTCGGCAGCCGCCAAGATTGCCGAGGTCAACGCCGCCCTCAAGGCGACCGGCGCCGACCACACGGTGCTGACGCGCCCCGATTCCATTGCCTGGCTGTTCAACATCCGCGGCGCCGACGTGACGCATATCCCGCAGGCGCTGTCCTTCGCCATCCTGTCGGCAGCGGGACGCCCGAATCTGTTCATCGACAGCGCAAAGCTCAGCAACGCCATTCGCGATCATCTGGAACAGGCCCTCGACGTGCGCACGCCCGGTGAGTTCCTCACCACCCTCAGTGCGCTCACCGGCAAGGTGGCGATCGAGAAGTCGGCCGCCGCCTTCGCCATTGCCGAGGCCATCGGCCAGGGCAAGGCGGACCTGGTGGAAGGCGCCGACCCGGTGGTGTTGCCCAAGGCACGCAAGAACCCGGCGGAACTGTCGGCGACCCGCTCCGCACATCTGCGCGACGGTGCCGCCATGGTGCGCTTCCTTGCCTGGTTCGACCGCGAGGCGCCGAAGGGCCAGTTGACCGAGATCGACGCTGCCAAGGCGCTCGAAGGCTTCCGCCAGGAAACCGGAAGCCTCAAGGACATCTCCTTCGACACCATCTCCGGCGCCGGCCCCAATGCGGCCATCCCTCACTATAGGGTCAACACCCAGTCGAACCGGCCGATCCGCATGGACGAGATCTTCCTGATCGATTCGGGCGCCCAATATGAGGACGGCACCACCGACATCACCCGCACGATGATCGTTGGCACCCCGACCGCGGAGATGAAGGATCGCTTCACCCGTGTGCTCAAGGGTCACATCCGCCTGTCGCTGGCCCGCTTCCCCAAGGGAACGACCGGCGCGCATCTCGACATCCTCGCGCGCCAGCCGCTGTGGGAAGCCGGTCTCGACTTCGACCACGGCACAGGCCATGGCGTCGGCGTCTATCTGTCGGTGCATGAGGGCCCGGCCCGCATCGCCAAGACCGGTCACACACCGCTGGAACCGGGCATGCTGCTTTCCAACGAACCCGGCTTCTACAAGGCCGGCGCCTGGGGCATCCGTATCGAGAACCTGGTGATCGTGACCGAGCCGCAGGAGATTGCCGGCGGCGAACGCCCCATGCTCGGCTTCGAAACCGTGACCTGGTGCCCGATCGACCGCCGCCTGATCGACGGGGCGCTGCTGGCCGCCGACGAGCGCGCCTGGCTCAACGCCTATCACGCAGATGTGCGCGCCAAACTGGCGCCGCTGCTCGAAGATTCGAGCGATCTTGCATGGCTTGAGGCTGCGACCGCGGCAATCTAACGCAAATGCGCATGGCGGCGACGGCTCAACCGTCGCCGCAACCCATTGATTTCGCATTACTTTCAAATCATTTCAAATCGTAACAATCAGTAAGAAAGAGTGATTTTCTCTGGTTGCGGCTCTGTGTTTTATGGGATGCGACAAATGTTGTTTCCCTCAATCGGGCGCACGGCGACACGGTTGCCATCGTCCGGTCCGGCCAAAGAAAACCGTCCATGCGTAATATTCTCGGCAAGCAGACCACGATCGCGCGCACCACACGCTATTCCGGCATCGGTGTGCATTCGGGCAAGCCTGCAACGATCGTGCTCCATCCTGCCGAGGCCGATCGCGGGGTCGTCTTCGTGCGCACGCTGGACAACGGCAAGGACATCGAGATCCCCGCTCTGCACACCCATGTGGTCGCTACCGAGCTCTGCACGGTGATCGGCGCCGAGGGACAGTCGGTGGCCACCATCGAGCATCTGATGGCCGCCTTTGCCGCTGTCGGCCTGGACAATGTGGTGGTGGAGATCGACGGCCCGGAAATGCCGATCGCCGACGGCTGCTCGGCCGCCTTCATCGCCATGCTGGCCGATGTGGGCCTGCGCACGCTGTCCGACGCGCGCGAGGTGATCCGCGTCGTCAAGCCCGTGCGCCTCGAAGCCGGTGACGCTCTCCTCGAGTTCCTGCCCTTCGACGGGACGCGCTATGACGTGACCATCGACTTCAAGTCGCCGCTGATCGGCCGCCAGTCCTATGTGCTGGATCTGAGCCCCGACAGCTTCACCAATGACATCGCCCGCGCCCGCACCTTCGGTTTCATGGCCGACGTTGAGAAGCTCTGGAAGATGGGCTTTGCGCTCGGCTCGTCGCTGGACAATTCCGTCGCCATCGGCGAGGACCGCATTCTCAATCCGGAAGGCCTGCGCTGGGCGGACGAGTTCGTGCGCCACAAGACGCTGGATGCCGTGGGCGATCTGTCGCTCCTGGGCAAGCCCTTTATCGGCCACTTCCGCTCCTACAAGGGCGGCCACAAGCTGAACTGGATGGCTGTGAAGGCGCTTCTGGCCGATACGTCGGCTTACGAGATCGTCCGTCAGCCGGCTGCCCGTCGCGGTGCGACCAGCAGCCTGGTGGCGGCGACGATGGCCCCGGTTCGCGACTGATCCTGAACTCAGCGCTTTGGTGAGAATCGCAAAGGCCGCGCCTGTTGAGCGTGGCCTTTTGCTTTGGGGCTGGTCTCATTGAAGAGCCTGGATGCGGAAGCTGTCGTCGTGAGGCGCGTGGCCATAATCTGGCCGAATAGCGCGCTCATCTGGGATTATCGTGACGCGGACGTGGATTCGCCCTTGGCGGCAGTAGCATCGCACAGCGAGTTGAGCTACAAGAACCCGGATCGTTCACGCTATTTGTCCTGCTGATCCGGGGCTTTGCTTCGATCCGGGGCGCCGTATGGTTGCCGCAAGGCGTTTTGAGTTGATTTGCCGGGAGCGGCTTCGCCGCGATGGGGTGTTCATGAGGCAGAGTATCGTTCGTTCCGCCGCCATTCTCGGAGTTCTGGCCGGCGTCGCTATTCTCGGCGGATGTTCGTCCGATGAGCCCCTGGCGCCTTTCGTCGATACACCGGCGGAAGTGAACTACAACGCCGGCATCGCCTATCTGCAGCAGGGCGACTACAAGGGCGCGACCAAGAAATTCGAGGAAGTCGATCAGCAGCACCCCTATTCGGAGTGGGCGCGCAAGTCACTGATCATGACGACCTACACCAACTACACGCGCGGCGACTTCACCAGCGCCATCACCTCGGGCAAGCGCTATCTGGCGCTCTATCCCGGCTCCGAGGATGCTGCCTACGCGCAGTGGATGATCGCCCAGTCCTATTTCAACCAGATCCCGGACGTCACGCGCGACCAGAAGCAGACGCAGCAGGCCCTGGACTCCATGAGCGAGCTGGTTCAGCGCTATCCCGACAGCCCCTATGCGGCCGAGGGCAAGAAGCGCATGGACATCGCCCGCGACCAGCTCGCCGGCAAGGAAATGGAAGTCGGCCGCTACTATCTGAACCGCAACCAGTACATTGGCGCCATCAACCGCTTCAAGACCGTGATCACCCAGTATCAGACCACGCGTCATGTGGAAGAAGCGCTGGAACGCCTGACCGAAGCCTATTTCGCCTTGGGCGTGGTGGACGAAGCGCAGACCGCTGCCGCCGTGCTTGGCCACAATTATCCGGACAGCCGCTGGTACAAGGATGCCTACACGCTCCTGCAGACCAAGGGTCTTGAGCCGCGTGAAAACGGCCAGTCCTGGATTTCCAAGGCCTTCAAGGCGATCGTTCTCTGACGAGGCGACATGCTTGAGACGCTCACGATCCGCGACATCGTCCTGATCGAGCGGCTTGAGATCGGCTTCTCCCGCGGGCTGACCGTACTGACGGGCGAAACCGGTGCCGGCAAATCGATCCTGCTCGACGCCCTGTCGCTCGCCCTTGGCGGGCGCGGCGATGCTGGTCTGGTGCGCCACGGCGCCGACCAGGGTCAGGTGACGGCTGTCTTCAACCTCGGCAGCGGCCACCCGGCCCGCGCGGTTCTCAAGGCCAACGACATCGACGACAGCGGCGACGTGATCGTGCGCCGCGTGCAGACCGCGGACGGACGCACGCGCGCCTTCGTCAACGACCAGGCGGTCAGCGCCAATCTCCTGAAGCAGCTGGGCGTGGCGCTGGTGGAAATCCATGGCCAGCATGACGACCGCGCCCTGATCGACCCGGCGATCCACCGCGGACTGATCGACGCCTTCGGCGGGCTCGACGCCGAGGTCAAGGCCGTGGCCGACGCCCACAAGGCCTGGCGGAGCGCCGAAAGGGCACTCAACGACCTTGAACGCCGCATCGCCGACGCCCGCCGCGAGGGCGACTACCTGCGGTCTGCCGTCGACGAGCTGAGCAAGCTCAATCCGCAGCCGGGCGAGGAAACCACCCTCGCCGAGCGGCGGCAGGTGATGATGCGCGCCGAAAAGGTCGCCGTCGATCTGCGCGAAGCCTATGAGCATCTCAACGGCTCCGCCTCGCCGGTACCGGAGCTGTCGTCGCTGTTGCGGCGCCTCGAACGCAAGGCGGAAGTGGCCGCGCTGGCAACACCCGCGCTGACGGCGCTGTCGACGGCTCTCGACGCGCTGGAAGACGCGCGCGGCACCTTCGAAATCGCCCTGCGCGAGGCCGACTTCGATCCGGCCGAACTGGAGCGCACCGAGGAGCGCCTGTTCGCCATTCGCGGCGCGGCGCGCAAATACTCCGTCACACCCGACGAGCTGGGCGCGCTGGCCGCCCGCATGGCCGCCGATCTGGCCGACCTCGACGCCGGCGAGGATCGCCTGGCCGCGCTCACCAAGCAAGCCGCCGCCACGCGCAACGCCTATGACGCGGCGGCGCGCAAGCTGTCGGCCGCCCGGGAGAAGGCTGCGCGCCTCCTCGAAGAGGCGGTTCTGGTGGAACTGCCGGCGCTGAAGCTGGAACGCGCCCGCTTCATCGTCAACCAGCTGGCCGACCCGGAAACCCGCACCGCCGACGGCATCGACACGCTGGAATTCTGGGTGCAGACCAACCCCGGCACCCGCCCTGGGCCGATGATGAAAGTGGCCTCCGGCGGCGAACTCAGCCGCTTCCTGCTGGCGCTGAAGGTCTGCCTCGCCGAGAAGGGCTCGGCCTCCACGCTGGTATTCGACGAGATAGATACCGGCGTCGGTGGCGCCGTTGCCGAAGCGATCGGCACGCGCCTCGCCCGCCTGTCCGCCAAGGTGCAGGTGCTGTCGGTGACCCACGCACCGCAAGTCGCCGCACGCGCCAACCATCATTTCCTGATCGCCAAGGACGCGGTGGACGGCGGTTCGCGCGTTGCCACCTCCGTCTCGCCGCTGGAGAGCCAGCGCCGCCGCGAGGAAATCGCCCGCATGCTCGCCGGCAGTCGCATCACCGAAGAAGCCCGCGCCGCCGCCGACCGCCTGCTGCGCGGGGAGTGATCCTGACCGCCAGCCGTCACACCAGCATGGCGACGACGGACGACAGGCAGATCACGAAGAAGATGCCCGGCAACGTGTATTTCATGTTGGCGAGGATTTCGTCATCCAGATAGGGATAGCGCGTCTTGCCCGGATAGGGCGCGTATTTGACCGCGAGCTTCAGCACCAGCGTCAGGATCAGGTAGAAATAGCCGATCGAGATCATGAAGGCGATCGGCGAATTGACCGACATGCTGCCGGGATAGCTCGACTCGAAGGTGAAGCTGATGGCAGCCAGCGCCAGGAGTGCCGAATAGGTGATGCCCGCCATGTCGCGCTGCACTTCATCGGGTGCCCACAGCAGAAACAGCGACACCGACACCACCGCAAAGAAGGGCACGAAGATCTGCAGGAGATAGCGCATCCAGATGCGATCGATGGCCGCGGTGGCGATCAGGCGCTGGAAGGGCCGGCTGTTCCAGCCGTAGAAACGCTCGAGGCTGAGCACCATGGAGCGTGGCGTCCATTCGTTGACGGAGAGGTCGTCGGAGAGCGTCGACAGCTGACGGTCGCCGTCGTCG
The DNA here is from genome assembly GCF_021864535.1 of Oryzibacter oryziterrae. Lineage (GTDB taxonomy): Bacteria > Pseudomonadota > Alphaproteobacteria > Rhizobiales > Pleomorphomonadaceae > Pleomorphomonas > Pleomorphomonas oryziterrae. The sequence goes on along the minus strand of NZ_JAKJIC010000028.1, from coordinate 36,498 downwards.
ACGATGAAGACGACATCGTCACTGGAATAGCGCGGCGAGACCAGCGCCAGCGACAGATGTTGCCGGTCGAAGGGAAAGGGCGTCAGGTCCACATGCACGCGGAAATCGGCGTCGAGGCGCTGGATGAGGCGCACGCTGCCGTCCGATTCCACCGACAGCGCCACGGACTGGCTGCGCGGGGCGCGGATCTGGTTCTCGATCTGCACCTTGGGGCTCCAGCCGCGATCGAGCTCGGCCGTGGCGGCGTCGGCAACGAAATCCTGCCGGTTGCGGCCGACGGCGCGCGGATCAAACTTGCGCCCCGGATCGGTCCAGCGCAGCACATATTCCACCGATGCCGACATTTCGCCGGCCGTCTCCTTGAGATCGGTGATGTCGAGCACCCGCAGCGACACATGCACGTTGATCGGCAGGTGCACGTCGCTGGGCAGCGGCACTTCTCCCGCAAGCGCGGGCAAGGCGGCAAGGACCGCAAAGAGGAGCAGCAGCAGTCCGTACAGTCGGGAGGCAAGCACGCTCATGCGCCCCCCTGCCCGTTCGTCTCGTCCGACTCTCCGCCGGAGGCATCGCGGATGGCGCCATAGACGGCGAGATATTCACGCGCCGTGCTGGTCGGCGCTCCCAGCTGTTCGCCGCGCGCAAGAGCCTGGACCTTGCCGGCGAGATCGTCGATCGGACGGATCAGCATTGCCCGCGCCGTGATCATGATCAGTGCATGCGCTGCCAGTCCTCCGACAAGGGCAACCGTCGCAAAGATGATGGCGAGCTGCGCCACGCGATCCGCGTCGTCGTTGGCGTTGGCCGCCACCACGATGGTGCCGATCATCCGGCCGCTATAGTCGACGAGCGGCATGCCGAACAGGCTGAGCGTATCGTCGCCGACACGTGCCGTGCCGAAGGTGGCTTCCCGCGACAGGCCGACCCGGCCGTCGGCCGCCAGCGCGTCGAAGAGATCGCCGTTGGTGGCCGCATCCCGCTTGAGTGTGGCGCCACCGCCGTCCTTCACCAGGCTCGCATCGAGGAACAGGCCATAATCGGCGCCGGTGGTGGTCTTGGCGAGATCGAGCAGGCTCTTGAGATCGACACCCACTTCCAGCGTGCCCACAAGGCTGTCGCCCTGCAGCACCGGGGCCGCGGCGCGCAGGCTGAGACCGCTCAAGCCCATTTCCAGCCCCTTCTGCGGCCGCCGATCATGGTTGACCGTCAGCAGCATCGGTCGGGCCTTGGAGAGATCCTGACCGAAGTTTTCGGGGTCCCAGACGCGCAGGAAGGATTTGATGTCGGCGGTATGGAACTGCATCACGTTGACGCCGGCCTCCGCCTTGAGCCGCTTGAAGCCGTCAAGCGTGTGGGCCAGCAGGCCGGTGCGATCCTGCGCCGCCAGCAGCCGGGCGACCTCTGGATCATGCGCCAGCGTATCGGCCTGCGCCGCCGCCAAGGACGCCGCCTGAGCCTCGGCCGTCGTCAACACGAAGGCCATGGTCTCCACTTCCCGCTTCTGGCTGGCCGCGACGCTGTCGCGCGCGCTCTTGCAGACGATCAGGCCACCCGCCCCCAGCACCAGAACAATGATCAAGGCGGTCATCAGCGATAGGCGCGAACTCAAGCTCATCGGTGTCCTGCATGTTCCGGGAGACATGGTCGCCGGGCGACCTCTGCGCTTTTCACACTGCGCAATCGTCATTGTCACCAGGATTTGGCGCTGCAGTGCCGTCAATAATTGGGTGGATCGGGAAGAGGACCGCATATGCCACGCCCCCGAAAGGCAAGGGACTGCCCCATCTTTGACCAGTCCTCGGCTTGTCCGGCCGTCTGCGGCGCGCCATAAAGGCAGGCGTCCACCATTTGCAGCGGAGCTTGCCATGCCGACGCCCTTCACCGCCCTCATCGTCGTCGACGTTCAGAACGACTTCTGCCCCGGCGGTGCGCTGGCCGTGCCGGACGGGGCGGCGGTCGTGCCGGTGATCAACGAGATGGTGCCGCGTTATGCCAACGTGGTGCTGACGCAGGACTGGCACCCGGCGGGTCACGCCTCCTTTGCCTCGGCCCATGCCGGCAAGGCGCCCTTCGAGATGACCACCATGCCCTACGGTCCGCAGGTGCTCTGGCCCGACCATTGCGTGCAGGGAACAGAAGGCGCCGCCCTGCACAAGGACCTGTTCATTCCGCAGGCGCAGCTGATCATCCGCAAGGGCTATCACGTCGGCGTCGACAGCTACTCGGCCTTCCGCGAGGCCGACCGGGTGACCCACACCGGGCTCGCCGGCTACTTGCGGGAACGCGGCATCACCGAGGTGCATGTGGTGGGCCTTGCCACCGACTTCTGCGTCGCCTGGACCGCCATGGACGCGGTGGCCGCCGGATTCAGCGCGTCGGTGATCGAAAGCGCCTGCCGCGGCATCGACCTCGGCGGCTCCATGGCCAGGGCCTGGAGCGATCTCGAAGCGGCGGGCGTGCGGCGGATCTGACCGGAGGAAACGGGCGCCGCAGGCTTGCGACGCCCGAAGGCATGTCAGTTGAGCACGCCGCGCAACGCCGGGATGCGGGCGAGGATCAGCGTATCCAGCACCAGCACGGCGAGCAGCGTCACGCCCGCCAGCGGGAAGGCGAGCGAGATCAGCAGCATCACCGTGACGGCCCCCTTCCAGTGCGGCAGATCGGCCGGCAGGGGCGGTGCGGCAAGACGCAGGGCACCGGAGGGCCGACGCTTCCACCACATCACCAATCCGGACACGCACAGGAACACAACGAGCGCGAGATAGGCGACGTTGAAGACGAAGTTCCAGGTGCCGGCCATGCCCTTGTGCAGGGCAATGCCCCAGGCCATCGCCTTGCCACCCACAGGATAGTCGGCGTAGCGCACATCGGCGAGGATGTTGCCGGTGTAGCGATCGATGTGCACGAAGCGATCCTGCGAGGGATCGACGCTGTCGCCGTTGCGGCTGTCGTAGGCCACCGTGTAGACGCCGGTGTCGCCCCCGGGCAGCGAGACCTTGTACTGACCGGTGAACCCATGGGCGGCGGCCCACATCACCACGCTGTCGAGGGCGACGGGCTGAGTGACGGCGGGCGTGCCGGCCTGCGAACCGGACGCCGGCAGCGGCGCCTTTTCCAGCGTCCACGGCACCTGATGCAGGACGCCCTTGTTCAGCGAGGCATAGGTGACATCCGACAGGGGCACATTGTCCCACTTGTTCGACGGGAAGGTGGACCAGGGCTGCGCGAACTTCTCGCCCCAGATACCGGCCCAGGACAGGCCCGACAGCAGGAACAGCACCAGGAACACCGACATCCAGATGGCCGACGTGGCGTGTAGTTCCTTCCACAACAGGCGCCCCTTGAGATTGAGGCGCGGCACCAGCGCCCGACCGAGGCTCCGGTCGCGCGGCCACCAGAGATAGACGCCGGTAGCAATCAGCACCATGCCCAGCGACGCGGCAATCTCGATCAGACGATCCCCGACCGTACCGATCAGCAGCGTGCCGTGGATCTTCTCGGCGACGTTGCGGACGCTGGACGACATGTCCGTCAGCCGCACCACCTTGGCCGTATAGGGATCGACGGCGACGCCATAGGTGCCGTCGCCGAGGCTCACCTCGAAGAAGGCCGGGCGGTTGTCGGCCTGCGGCGCGATATAGGTCGAGAGCGTGCCGTCCGGCACGGCGGCCAGCGCCGCTTCGGCAAGTGCCGACGGCGGCTGGACGGTGGAACCCACGGCCACATTGTCGACCCAGCCATATTCGTTGCTGGCCTTGGCGTAGATCATCATGACGAGGCCGGTGACGGCCAGCATCAGCAGGAAGGGGATCACATAGAGCCCGGCGTAGAAGTGCCAGCGCCAGGCGGCGAAATAGAGACGATTGGTCTCCCGGCGGCTCGGCACGGCCGCTTCGGTTGCATTGAGTGTGGTCATCATTCACCTGGAAGATCGAAGACGGGCGCAAACGGCGCCCTTGATGCCCGAACCGGCGCCATCCCGGCCTGGATAGGGCACAGGTGGAGCGAAGGGTACGGACGGTCTCGGAATAGCTCAGGCGGTGAGAGGTGGCGCACGCGGCGAGAAGGGCCAATCGCTGGCAGCGCCGACAATGGCGCCGGCAGGAACGGGGGCGAAGCCCGTGGCGTCAGCGACGGCAAGACGGACGGGCAACCGGATGGGATCGCCCTCGCCGCCCACGAAGGCCGAGGCCATGGCGGCGCAAAGCATCAGGCATTGCGGCGAATGACCGTCGGAGCCACCGTTCGGCAGGGTGCCGGAGGCGCTGTCGTGATCGAGACAGAGGACCAGGTCACCAGAGGCATTGCCGGCATCGACGGGCGCAAGCGCGGCCGGCCCAAGGACATGCAGGATCAACGCATAGGTGACAAGCACCGACGCGATCGATCGTCCCAGCCGTGCGATGACTGCCCTCATTGCACTCCTCCGATCCTAGTGGTTAGCACGTAAGAAAAAGAACGCAATGACACCGCCGCGATTTTCGGGTGGACGATGGCAACGGGCCACAGCTAGTGTCGGTGTCTCCAACCGAGCGAGCCTCATTTCTTCATGCAGCCCACAGCTTCAGACGCGTCTTCGACGCCGGCACGCGAGTTCCTTGCCGGCGCCACCGCCATTGCGCCGGCGGTGATTGCCATGGTGCCCTTCGCCCTGATCCTCGGCCAGCAGGCGGCGGCCAAGGGGCTCAGCCCGCTCGAAATGCTGGCCATGTCGTCGATCGTCTTCGCCGGATCGTCGCAGTTCCTCGCCGTCAGCCTGTGGAGCTTCCCAGCGCCTGTGGCGGCGCTGGCGCTGGCGGCCTTGCTCATCAACTTGAGGCATGTGCTGATGGGCGCCTCGCTGGCGGGCAAGGTCGGGCACTTTCCGAAGTGGATGCGCGTCGTCGGGCCTTATTTCATGGCCGACGAAACCTGGGCGGTGGTGGAAAGACGTGCCCTCGCCACCCGACTGACCCCGGCCTATTATTTCGGTGCGGCGCTGACGCTGTTCGGCTGCTGGCAGATTGGCACGGTGCTCGGCACCTTCCTGGGCGCGCTGATCGATGACCCGGTGCGGCTCGGCTTCGACTTCGCCTTCCCCGCCATCTTCATCTCGCTGGCGCTCGGCTTCTGGAAGGGCGCACGCCAGACCGGCCCGGTGATGGTGGCTGCCGCCGTCGTCGCCGTTGCCGTGCACGCGGTGGTACCCGGCGCCTGGTATGTGGTGGCCGGCGCCCTCGCCGGGATTGCGGCGGCCGTCATCACCACCCCGCACGAGGCGGTGACGCCATGACCATCGATCCGTGGAACCTCGCCGCCATCCTCGCCATGGGCGTGCTGACCTATCTGACCCGCATCACCGGCTTCCTGATCGCCGACCGGTTGCCGAAGTCGGGACCGGTGCGCGTGGCACTCAACGCCCTGCCCCCGGCCGTGCTCACCGCCGTGGTGGCGCCGGCAGTGCTCTCCGGCCCGGCCGAAGCGATCACCGCCGCCGTCACGCTGTTCGCCGCCTTCCGCCTGCCGCTGCTGCTGGTGGTGGTGATCGCCGTGGTGCTGGTGGCCACCTTGCGGCAGATCCTCGGCGGCTGAGGGAAAGGCGCGCAATTGCGATCAAGCGGCCCGTGACGCCAGGCGGCAAGACTGCGCTCGCCTTATGGGAGATTGTCATGGATCTGATCGGCAAAGCCGTCTGGTACATCGAAACGCATTCCGAGGGGGAGATCACCCTCGACACCGTGGCCGATGCCGCGGGACTGTCGAAGTTCCAGCTCGTGCGGGCCTTCGGCACGCGTTGCGGCCTGTCCGTGATGCGGTATCTGCGGGCCCGCCGGCTGAGCGAAGCGGCCAAGCGTCTCGCGACGGGCGAGGAGGGCATCCTGAATGTCGCCCTCGCCGCCGGATACAACTCCCACGAGGCTTTCACGCGTGCCTTCAAGGATCAGTTCGGGCTGACGCCGGAGGTGATCCGCAAGGCGCGCTCTCTTGATGGCATCAAGCTCGTGGAACCCCTGAAAATGCAGGAAACACTGTCGTCCCTCCCCGAACCCCGCATCGAGCACGGCGACGCCATGCTCCTTGTCGGCCTGAGAAAGCGCTATAGCCAAGCCACCAGCCCAGAAATCCCCTCGCAGTGGCAAGCCTTCGAACCCCATATCGGTAGCATCGACAAGCAGATCGAGAAGGTCACCTACGGCATCCTGTGCAACAGCGATGACGACGGCACCATCGACTATTGCACCGCCGTCCGGGTCAAGGACTTTGCAGACATCCCCAAGGGCCTCGACGGCCTGCGGGTGTCGCCGCAGACCTATGCGGTGTTCCGCCACGAAGGCCACGTATCGGAGATCCGCCGGACCTGGAAGACCATCTTCGGCCCGTGGATGTCGACCACCCCGCACAAGCTCGTCGACGCACCGCAGTTCGAGCGCTATGGCCCGAGCTTCGATCCGCGCACGGGCTTCGGCGAGATCGAGATCTGGATTCCGGTCGAGGCCTGAGCCCCCGGACCGCCAAAATGAGAAAACCCGCCGGGAGCACCGGCGGGTTTTCGTCGTTCAGTCAGAGACCGGAAATCACTTGCGGCGCAGGAAGGCCGGGATTTCCATCTCGTCGTCCTGGTTGCGCACGGCAGGCTGCGGAGCGACGCGACCCTGCGGGTCGAGGCGACCGGCAGCGCCCTGCTGCGGCTGGGCCATGGGACGCTTGGCGTAATCGCTGGCGGCCGCGGGACGCGGGGCCTGCGGGGCCGGAGCACGAGCGGGCTGCTGGGCTACCGGTTCTTCATTATGCCGGCCAAGACCTACGGCCAAGCGCCGCAGAAGACCGAGCGGCTTCTTCTCTTCCTCGTGCTCATCCGTCACCGGCTGAACCACCGACGAAGCCTGGCGCTGAGCGATCGGGGGAAAGTCTTCGATCCCGGGAACGCGCTGGCGCAGGCCAGCCGCCGGACGTTCGGCCACCGGCGGAACGTAAGGGGCAGGCGCAGGCGCCGGCTCGGACACGCGCATCTGCTGCGGCATCGGCGCGGGCTCACGCACTTCATACTGAGCGGCATGCGGCTGGAAGGGCTCGATGGTAACGCGCGGATCCTGAGCGGTCTGCACGCGCATCGGTTCGGGTTCCATCATCTGCTCGGGCAGAGCCAGAGCTTCCTCGATGGCAGCCAGCGAGGCAGCAGGGGCGGCGGGAGCGTAGGAGGGAACCGGCGCGAGCGTCGGGGCGGGCTGAGCCTGAACGGGCTCACGCACCGCCGCCGGCCGCACGGCCGGTTGCGTAAAAGACTGGCGGACTTCCTGCGCAGCAACAGCCGCGGCGGCAGACGTGTTGACGACCACCGGGCGCTGGGCCTGGGCGGCGCGGGCGGCAAGATCGGCCAGGCTTTGGTCGGCCTTGGCGGCGATCTGCTGCATGTCCTGATCGATGCCGGTGGCGACCACCGACACGCGGATCAGGCCTTCGAGCGAGTCGTCGAAGGTGGCGCCGAGGATGATGTTGGCTTCCTGGTCGACTTCCTCACGGATGCGGGTTGCCGCTTCGTCGACTTCGAACAGGGTGAGATCCTTGCCGCCGGTGATGGAGATGAGGAGACCCTTGGCACCCTTCATCGACACTTCGTCGAGCAGCGGGTTGGCAATGGCAGCCTCGGCAGCCTGGATGGCGCGCTTCTCGCCGGAAGCTTCACCGGTGCCCATCATCGCCTTGCCCATGCCGCGCATGATCGAGCGGACGTCGGCGAAGTCGAGGTTGATCAGGCCTTCCTTGACCATCAGGTCGGTGATGCAGGCAACGCCCGAATAGAGCACCTGATCGGCCATCGCGAAGGCGTCGGCGAAGGTGGTGCGCTCGTTGGCGATGCGGAAGAGATTCTGGTTGGGAATGCAGATCAGGGTATCGACCGAGGCCTGCAGCTCCTTGGTGCCGGCATCGGCGATCTTCATGCGGCGGGCACCTTCGAAGTGGAAGGGCTTGGTGGTGACGCCGACGGTGAGGATGCCATGCTCGCGGGCCGCGCGGGCGATGACCGGAGCGGCACCGGTACCGGTGCCGCCGCCCATGCCGGCGGTGATGAAGACCATGTGGCTGCCGGAGAGATGATCGTTGATCTCGTCGATCACTTCCTCCGCAGCGGCGCGACCGACTTCCGGCTGCGAACCGGCGCCGAGCCCTTCGGTAACCGCGACACCCATCTGGATGATGCGATCAGCGCGGGACGAGGCCAGAGCCTGGGCATCCGTGTTCGCCACGACGAACTCGACGCCCTGCAGGCCGGCCTGGATCATGTTGTTCACAGCGTTGCCGCCAGCACCACCGACACCGAAGACGGTAATGCGGGGCTTCAACTCCGTGAGGTCGGGCATCTTAAGGTTTATCGTCATGGTAGCCTCGTCAAATCTCTTCACTTGCGACTTCTGCCGCTACGCCCTGTCTTTTTTGATCGGCCAACAGATCGGCCGCACGCATTTACGCTTCGCCCTGACCCTCTTCTGAGGCTCAGAAGCTGTCTCGGAACCACGCTCCCATCCGGGAGACGAAACCGCCGTTGGCGACCAGCGCCATACCCTTGCGGCGGGAGGAAAACTGTTCGATCGGCGCCACCTGCGGATAGATCAGCAGGCCGACGGCCGTGGAGAAGGCCGAACCACGCGCCGCTTCCGGCAGGCCGGCAATCCCGACGGGACGGCCAAGGCGCACGTTGCGCCCGAGCACGCGGCGGGCCAGTTCCGGCAGGCCGGTCAACTGGCTGGCACCACCGGTGAGCACGATGCGGCGGCCGACACGGCCGGCAAAGCCGGACGAATGCAGGCGGTCGCGCACCACTTCCAGCGTCTCCTCGACGCGGGGCCGGATCACTTCGACGATCTGCGCGCGCGTCACCTGATGCGGCACGTCATCCTCGCCGACCGGATCGATGGTGACCATGTCGCGCTCGTCGCTGTCGGTGGCAATCACCGAGCCATGCAGCGCCTTGATGCGTTCGGCATCAACCAGCTTGGCCGACAGCGTACGCGCCAGATCCATGGTCACGTGATGACCGCCGAGGGCGACCGCATCCACATGGACGCACTGGCCGTCGGCAAAGACGGAAATCTTGGTGGTGCCGCCGCCGATGTCGACGCAGGCGACGCCCATCTGGGTCTCGTCGTCGACGAGCGTGGCGAGACCCGATGCATAGGGCGTCGCCACCATGGTCTCGACTTCGAGATGGGCGCGGTTGATGCAGATCTCGAGATTGCGCAGCGGCGCAGCATCGGCGGAGACCACATGCGTATCGACCGCGAGCTTCTGGCCGAGCATGCCGCGCGGATCGCGGATGCCGCGGTTGCCGTCGAGCGCATAGCCGATCGGCAGCGCGTGGACGATGGCACGGCCATCCTTGATCTGGAAATTGGCGCCGACTTCCAGCACGCGGCTGATGTCGGAATCAGTGACTTCCTGTCCGGCGAGATCATAGCCCGCCGAGAAGGTCTCGCTGCCGAGGCGGCCGGCGGACACCGAAACGATGAGCGATTCCACCGTCAGGCCGGCCATGCGCTCGGCGGCATCGACCGCCAGGCGGATTGCCTTCTCGGCCTGATCGAGGTCCACCACCGCGCCGGCCTTGATGCCGCGCGAACGCTGGTAGCCGAAGCCGAGCACTTCGATGGAATGGGTGCGACCGGGCAGCACGTCGCCCACCGGGCGCGGCGTCAGACGGGCGATCACGCAGCAGATCTTGGACGTGCCCACATCGAGCACGGAGATGACCACCGGACGCTTGGGCGGCAGGGGCCGCATGCGCTGGACACGGGACTCGGACGAATGGCTCATGCGTCCTGCTCCCTTTTCTTCATGGCCTTGTTGCGGGCGTCGACCAGTTCCTTGCGCGCGGCGGCCGCTTCGTCGGTCAGACGAACCACGAGGCGATCGGGCAGACGCAGGTCGATGACGGTGATGTCGCGATTGAGCAGGCCGGACTTCTGGTCGGTCTCCTGCAACTCGGTGACGGCGCGCACCGGATCGGTTTCCGGCAGCATCACCTGAACACCATTGTCCAGGAACAGATCCCAGCGGCGATGCGACACCAGCATGGACGCCCGTACTTTCTTCTGCAAATCAGGAACTTCGTCGAGGATCGACATGATCTCGGCCACACGCGTCTCCGCGCCGTCGCCGATGACGCGCGGCAGCTTGGCATAGCGTGCCTCGAGGCGACCGGAGATGACCTTGCCCTCACTGTCGATGATCTGGGCTTCGTCGGTGATGGTCTTCTGCCACAGGGCCGTCGGCACGCGCTCTTCGAGGATCACGCGCAGCGTGCCCGGATAGAGCTTCATCACCGAGACGTCCTGCACCCAGGGAATCGTCTCCAGCCGTTCGCGCGCTGCTTCCGCATCGTAGAAGAACAGCGACTGGCCCGAGTGGATCGACAGCGTATCGAGCACGTCCGCCTCGTCGATCTCGCGCTGGCCGGTGATGCGGACGGCGGACACCTTGAAGCCGAGGTCGGCGGTGGTGTCGTTCATCACGTCCACCGTCTTGCCCGAGAGCACCATGCCATAGGCGCCCCAGGCGATCAGATAGGCGGCAGAGGCCACAAGGCCGACACCGCGCGGAATGTTGGCGAGGAACCCCGCCGGACGCCAAACCGGCTTGCGACGAAGGCGCGACACACCCCGGCGACCGGGCAGAAAGCCCAGGCTCCAGTTCGTCGCTGACTTCGTCATCTTGCCAATCATCGTCCGATACTCGCGTCCTCTACAATCCAACTCACCAGGTCGCCGAAGGAGATGCCTTCATGGGCGGCCATTTCCGGCACGAGCGACGTTGCCGTCATGCCCGGCTGGGTATTCACCTCAAGACACACAAGCTGCCCGGTGCCATCGCCCCGATCGTCGAAACGGAAGTCGGCGCGACTGACGCCACGGCAGCCGAGCGCGCGGTGAGCTTCGAGGGCTAATGTTTGAACAACTTGGTAAATATTCGGTGAAAGTGGGGCCGGCAGGATGTGTTTGGAGCCGCCGGGACGGTACTTGGCGTCATAGTCGTAGAAGGTGTCTCCCGTCGGCAACACTTCGATGATGGGCAGAGCGCGATTCCCCATCACGCCACAGGTAAGTTCCCGTCCTGCAACATATTTTTCCACCATGACCAGGTCGCCATAGGGCCAGACCGGCTTGCCGAGCTCCTGCGGCGGACGCGCCGAATCGGCCGGAACGATGAGCACGCCGAAGCTTGAACCTTCCGCCGGCGGCTTGACCACATAAGGTGGTTCGAGCACGTGTTCGTTAACCGCTTCAAAGCGGTTCACAAGCTTGTGTTCGGCCACCGGAATGCCTGCGGCCTTCATCACGGCCTTGGCTTTCGGCTTGTTCATGGCCAGCGCGGAGGCGAGAACGCCGGAGTGAGTGTAGGGAATATCAAGCACTTCCAGGATGCCCTGGATCACGCCGTCCTCGCCGTAGGGGCCGTGCAGCGCGTTGAAGCAGACGTCGGGGCGGATATCCTCCAGCACCTGCGCGATGGACCGGTCGACGTCGATGCGCGAGACGCGATACCCCTTGCTCTCCAGCGCATCGGCGCAGGCCTTGCCCGAATTGAGGCTGACCGGGCGCTCGGAGGACCATCCCCCCATCAAGACTGCTACATGCTTGGCCATCACCATTTCCCGTATTGAGGCCGGCCGCCCGGCTGAATCACTGCAAAAGATACAACAAGGGCGGGCCGATTCGCGCGCCCGCACCGCCTGCGTTGGCCGGCGATCAGACCTGCCCGAGGAAGGGCTCCACTTCGCGCCCGGCTTCGAACAGACCGAGCCGCTTGATTTCCCATTCGAGCTTCACGCCGGACGCCTTGAACACGCGGGCCCGCACCGTCTCGCCGAGAAGCTCGACGTCATGCCCGCTGGCGGCGTCCACATTGATGAGGAAGTTGCAGTGCATCTCCGACACCTGGGCGTCGCCGATGCGCAGGCCGCGACAGCCCGCCTGATCGATCAGCTTCCAGGCCGAGAGACCATTGGGGTTCTTGAAGGTCGACCCGCCGGTGCGCGAGCGGACCGGCTGCGACTTCTCGCGATGCTCGCTCACCGCCTCCATGTTGGCGCGGATCGCTTCTCGATCCTCCGGAATGCCCTCGAGGAGCGCGGAGGTGAAGATCACGTCGCCGGGGGCGGAGGAGTGGCGATAGGAGTAGCCCATGGCCTCGCGCGTGAGGGTGACGATCTCGCCCTTGCGATTGACGCCCCGCACCTCGACCACGCGCTCGGACGTGTCGGTACCATGCGCACCGGCGTTCATGTGCAGCGCGCCGCCGATGCCGCCGGGAATGCCGTGGTAGAAGGCAAAGCCGCTGAGCCCGGCGTCCAGCGCCTTGGCGGCGAGGATCTTGTCGGGCACGCCGGCACCGACGCGCAGGCGCGTCTCCCCCTCCTCAGCCACGCCACCGAAGCCGCGTACCGACAGACGGATCACCACGCCGGGCAGACCGCCGTCGCGGATCAGGAGGTTCGAGCCAAGGCCGATGACCGTGATGGGCACATCTGCCGGGACGAGCGGCAGGAAGGCCTGCAGATCGGCTTCGTCGGCCGGCTGGAACAAAAGCTCGGCCGCGCCGCCGACGCGGAACCAGACGAGTTCCTTGAGCGATTTTTCGGCTTCGATCGGCCCGCGGATGTGGGAGGTATCGCCAAGGCGGGGGAGGAGCGCGGTCATAGGGGGTGTACCCCTCTCTCCAACTCTCCCCCGCAGCGGGGGAGAGGGCTCGTAGAGCTGATCGGCGCTTTCTTTCCAAGGTTCTGAAGGGAACCAAGCGGCACCCTCTCCCCCCTTGCGGGGGAGAGTTGGAGAGAGGGGTAAGCCGTCGCTCCAAAGTAAGTCGTCCGCTCCATTACGCCTTCTCCCCCGCCAAAGCGGCCAGCTGGCCCGGCAGGGCGTAGGCCCATTGGGTGATGTTGCCGGCGCCAAGACAGACGACCATGTCGCCGGGCTTGACGATGGAGGCGATGAGCGGGGCGAGCTCCTGCGGCCCTTCCAGGGCGCGCACGTCGCGATGACCGGCGGCCTTGGCACCGGAGACCAGCGACGCCTTGTCGGCGCCCTCGATCGGTTGTTCGCCAGCGGTATAGACGTCGGCGACGATCACCGTGTCGGCGTCGTTGAAGGCCTTGCAGAAATCGGGGAACAGCGAATGCAGGCGCGTGTAGCGATGCGGCTGCATCACGGCGACCACCTTGCCGCTGGCGCCTTCGCGGGCTGCGCGCAGCACGGCCATGATCTCGACTGGATGGTGGCCGTAATCGTCATAGACGGTGACGCCATTCCATTCGCCGGTGCGGGTGAAGCGGCGCTTGACGCCGCCAAAGCTGCCAAGCCCCTTGCGGATGGCGTCGGCGGAGATGCCGAGCCGATGGGCGACGGCGATGGCCGCCGTGGCATTGGACACATTGTGCCGGCCGGGCATGGGCAGCTCCAGCGCCGGAATGACCTCTTCCTTGCCGGTGATGCGATCGCGCAGCTCGACGGCAAAGCGCGAGCGCCCGCCCTCGATCTTGAGATCGACGAAGCGCGCGTCGGCCTGCGGGTTCTGCCCGTAGGTGATGATGCGCCGATCCTCGATGCGGCTGACCAGCGCCTGCACTTCCGGGTGATCGAGGCACATCACGGCGAAACCGTAGAAAGGCACGTTCTCGATGAACTGCTTGAAGGCAGCGCGCGCGGCGTCGAAGGTGCCGTAATGGTCGAGATGCTCGGGATCGATATTGGTGACGATGGCAATGTCGGCCGGAAGCTTGACGAAGGTGCCGTCGCTCTCGTCGGCCTCGACCACCATCCAGTCGCCCTCGCCCATGCGGGCGTTGGTGCCATAGGCGTTGATGATGCCGCCGTTGATGACAGTAGGATCGAGCCCGCCGGCATCCAGAAGAGCGGCGACCAGCGACGTGGTCGTGGTCTTGCCGTGGGTGCCGCCGATGGCGATCGCCTGCTTGAAGCGCATCAGCTCGGCCAGCATCTCGGCGCGGCGGACGATCGGCAAGTGCCGCTCGCGGGCGGCGATCAGCTCAGGATTGTCGCGCTTGATCGCCGAGGAGACCACCAGCACCTCGGCAAGACCGAGGTTCTCGGCCTTGTGGCCGACGGTGACAGGGATGCCCTTGGCGCGCAGACGCTCCACATTGGCATTCTCGGCCATGTCGGAGCCCTGCACGCGATAGCCGAGATTCTGCAGCACCTCGGCAATACCGCTCATGCCGATGCCGCCGATGCCGACGAAATGTACGGGGCCGATGTCGCGGGGCATTTTCATGGCAGTCAGGTCCTTGAAGTGTCGGCGGGCTTGCCGCCCTTGGCAATGTGTTCGACGAGATCGGCGAGGCGGCGGACGGCATCGGGCCGGCCTTCGGCCTTCGCCGCAGCAGCCATGGCGGTGAGACGCGCGGGATCGTCCGCAAGCTCCGCGATGAGGCCAGCGAGACGGTCGGGCGTCAGTGACGCCTGCTCGGCCATGATTGCGCCACCGGCCTTTTCGAGACCGAGCGCGTTGGTCTTCTGGTCGTTGTCGAGGGCGTGCGGCAGCGGCACCAGGATCGACGGGCGGCCGATCACGGTGAGCTCGGACACCGACGAGGCGCCGGAACGGCAGACCACCAGATGCGCCGCCGCCATGCGTTCGGGCAGATCGGTGAAGAAGGGCGCGATCTCATGGTCGAGGCCGAGACGGCCGTAGACGGCGCCCACCCGGTCCATGTCCTCGGCGCGCACCTGCTGGACGAGGCGCAGGCGATCGAGGATGGACGACGGCAGGCGTTCGAGCGCCGGCGGAACCAAATCGGCAAACACCCGTGCGCCCTGGCTGCCGCCGAAGACAACGAGGCGCAGCTTGCCGCCGGCCTCAGGCGCATCATAGGGCGCGACGGCGGCGAGCACCTTGGGACGGATCGGATTGCCGGTGAACACGGCCTTGGCGCCGGCGTCGCCCAACAGGCCCGTCTCGGAAAAGGAAGTGGCCACGGCCGTCACGCGGGACGCCAGGAAGCGGTTGGCCCGCCCCATCACCGCGTTGGCTTCGTGCACGATGGTCGGCCGCCCGAGAAGGCTCGCGGCGAGCAGCGGCGGCAGCGTGGGATAGCCCCCGAAGCCGATGGCGACCGCGGGCTTCAGGCGTGACACCAGGGCCAGCGACTGGATCTGGCCGCGCACCAGGCGGAAGCCGGACTTCACGAGACCGATCAGAGAGCGATCGCCGAAGGTGGCCGAGGCGATGATATGCGTCGCCGTCGCCGGAAACTCATGGCCGTAGTTGGTGGCGCGATGGTCGGTGGCCAGATGGATGTCGTAACCACGGGCGATCAGTTCATGGGCGAGCGATTCCGCCGGGAACAGATGCCCGCCGGTGCCGCCTGCCGCGATGAGAATGGGTCTTGCCATCGGCCGTCAGCTCCGCGCGCCATAGGAGAGCGGCGTGAACTCGATCGGCGCCACATAGCGGGTCTGCTCGGGGCGACGACGGGTGAGCGCCAGCAGCATGCCCATGGACAGCGCCACCGCCACCAGCGACGAACCGCCGTAGGAGATGAAGGGCAGCGTCATGCCCTTGGCGGGCATGAGATGAAGGTTCACCGCCATGTTGATGCAGGACTGCAGGCCGAACTGCATGACCAGACCGGCGGTCGCCAGGCGCACATAGCCGTCGTTCTCGCGCAGCGCATGGCTGAGGCCGCGCAGCACCACGAAGGCAAAGACCATGGCGAGGCAGATGCAGAGGATGAGGCCGAACTCTTCACCGAGCACGGCGAAGACGAAGTCGGTGTGGCTGTCGGGCAGGATGCGCTTGTAGGTGCCCTCGCCCGGGCCCTGCCCCCACCAGCCGCCGTTGATGAAGGCGTCCTGGGCGGTCTGCACCTGATAGGTATCGCCCGCTTCCGGGTTCATGAAGCGCTCGATACGGCTGCGCACGTGCGGCACGAATGTATAGGCGGCCATGATGCCGCCGGCACCGAGGCCGGCTAGGCCGAGGATCCAGAACCAGGACATGCCGGCGATGAAGAACAACCCGCCCCAAGTGAGACAGATCAGCATGGTCTGACCGAAGTCGGGCTGCGCGACCAGAAGCGACACCACCATGCCCACCAGCAGGATGGTGAAGAGCCGGCCTGGCAGTTCGGGGCGCTTCTGCCCCTCGGCGAGCAGGAAGCCCGCCAGAACGGCGAACATCGGCTTGATGAACTCGGACGGCTGGATGGAGATGCCGACGATGGTGATCCAGCGGCGCGAGCCCTTGACTTCGGGGCCGATCAGCAGCGTGGCGATCAGCAGCACGATGCAGACGATGAAGCCGCCCAGTGCCATGCGCCGGATCTGTCGATGATCGAGGAAGGATACGCCGATCAGCACCAGGATGCCCGGAACCGCGAACATCGCCTGACGCTTGACGAAGTAATAGCTGTCGGCGATGCCGATGCGTTCGGCCACTGCCGGGCTGGCGGCCAGCGACAGCACGATGCCGCCAAAGATCAGGAACAGGAAGGCGACCAGCAGGAGCTTGTCGACCGTGAACCACCAATCGGCGATCTTGCTGCGTTCGGCGCGGGAAACCATCACGATTTCTCCTGAAACGGCTTCACTCGGGGATCGGAAAGCACGAGTTCGCGGAAGTGTTCGCCGCGCACCTCGAAGTTGCGATACTGATCGAAGGAGGCACAGGCGGGCGACAGGAGCACCACGCCGTCCCTGCCGTCGAGGAGCGCGTCGGTGATCGAACGATCAACGGCCCGATCCATGGTCTCGACGATCTCGTAGGGCACGCGGCCCTCGAGCGTGGCGGCAAATTCCTCGGCGGCGACGCCGATCAGATAGGCCTTGGCGATCTTGGGGAAGAAGCTTTCCAGCGAACCGATGCCGCCGGTCTTGGGCTTGCCACCGGCGATCCAGTAGATGCGATCGAAGCTCGCCAGAGCCTTGGCGGCAGCATCCGCATTGGTGGCCTTGGAGTCGTTGACGATGGTGACGCCCTCGGCCTTGCCGATCGGCTCCATGCGATGGACGAGGCCGGGGAAGCTGGCGATGCCCTCGCGCACCTGGTCGAGCGTCAGGCCGACGCGGCGCACCGCGGCGACGGCGGCGGCAACGTTCTGGGCATTGTGCACGCCCTTCAGCACGGGATGACCATGCAGATCGTAGACGACGGTCTGGGTGAGGCCATGCGGCTCGATGATCCGCTGGGAAATGGCCCAGACGCCGGTCTTCACCGACTGCTGGGTGGAGATGCGCAAGGTCTCGAGACCACGCGCCTCACGCCGCTCGGCCATGGCCAGCGACCAGCTGTCATCGGTGCAGACCACGGCCACCTTGGCGCCCTGCACCAGCTTTTCCTTGACCGCGGCATAGCCCTCGATGGTGCCGTGCCGGTCGAGGTGATCCTCGGTGAGATTGAGATGGATGCCGACCGTGGCATCCATCTTGGGAGCAAGATCGATCTGGAAGGACGAGCACTCGACCACATAGTGGCGCTCGGGCACGAGATCGCGCAGCCCCAGCACCGGCGGGCCGAAGTTGCCGCCGATCTCCACGTCGCGACCGGCCGACCGCAGGAGATGGGCGACCAGCGCCGTGGTGGTCGACTTGCCGTTGGTGCCGGTGATGGCGATGAAGGGCGAATCCGGCGAGCGGGCGTCATGCTCGCGCGAGAACAGCCCGACGTCGCCGATGATCTCGACGCCGGCCTCCTGGGCGATCTTCACCGTCCAGTGCGGCTCGGGATGGGTGAGCGGCACGCCGGGCGCCAGCACGAGCGCCGAATAGGCCCCGAACTCCGTACCGCGCCAATCGACGACGGGAATGTCGCGTTCGGCGGCGGCAGCGCGCGAGGCTTCGGAATCGTCCCAGGCGATGACATCCGCGCCCCCGGCGATCAGCGCCTGGGCGGTCACCAGCCCGGAGCCGCCGAGACCGAAGACCGCGACGCGCTTGCCCTTGAGGGATGTAATCGGAATCATCGCCGGGTTTCCTTCAGCGTAGCTTGAGAGAGGACAGCCCGATCAGAGCCAGCACCACGGCAATGATCCAGAAGCGGATCACCACCTGCGGCTCTGTCCAACCCAGATGTTCGAAATGATGGTGGATGGGCGCCATGCGGAACACCCGCTTGCCCGTCAGCTTGAACGAGCCCACCTGGATGATCACCGACGCCGCTTCCAGCACGAACAGGCCGCCGATGATGGCAAGCACGATCTCATGCTTGACGGCAACGGCGATGGTGCCGAGCAGGCCGCCGAGCGCCAGCGATCCGGTGTCGCCCATGAAGATGGCGGCCGGCGGCGCGTTGAACCAGAGGAAGCCGAGACCGGCGCCGACCACGGCCCCGCCGACCACGGCGAGCTCGCCGGTGCCTTCCACATAGTGGATCTGCAGGTAGTTGGCGAACAGCGCGTTGCCGACCAGATAGGCGATCAGCGCGAAGCTGGCGGCGGCGATCATCACCGGCACGATGGCCAGGCCGTCGAGGCCATCGGTGAGGTTCACCGCATTGCCCGCACCGACGATGACGATGGCGCCGAAGGGAATGAAGAACAGGCCGAGGTTCAGCGCGAAGTCCTTGAAGAAGGGTAGCACCATCGAGGTCGCCATGCGCGCCTCTTCCGGCGCCAGATGCGCCTGACCGGCCTTGGTGATCACCAGCGTCGCCAGCGCCGCGATCAGCGCCTCCAGCATCAGCCGCGCCTTGCCCGAGAGCCCCTTGTGCGACTGCTTGGTGACCTTGAGGAAGTCGTCGTAGAAGCCGATGGCCCCGAAAGCCACGGTGACGACGATGACGGTCCAGACATAGGGGCTCTTGAGGTCGGCCCACAGGAGCGTCGCCACCAGGATGCCCGAGAGGATCATCAGGCCGCCCATGGTGGGCGTGCCCTTCTTGGCCAGATGGCTCTGCGGGCCATCGGTACGGATCGGCTGCCCCTTGCCCTGCCGCACGCGCAGCGAGGAAATGATCATCGGCCCGAACAGAAAGACAAACATCAAGGCCGTGATGACGGCCGCACCCGTGCGAAAGGTGATGTACCGAAAGACGTTCAAGACGGAAATTTGCCCGGCCCAATCGGCCAAGTAGACCAGCATTTTACCTCAGTCTCCAAATAACAGTTCAGCGAAATCCGATCGGCTGGTCCATGTTCAACCCCCTGCCCGATATGATCCCACCCCCGATAGTGCCATCCGCATCCGCGTCAATCCTGACATCGAGATCACGAAACCGGACAGCGCTCGATTTCCATCACCTTGGTTTCGGCCCTTATATTTGATTCTCTGCCCCGAATCTCGAAATCAGAGCCTCTACCAACTGCCCCGTACGGCTGCCAAGCGAGCCCTTGACCATGACCACGTCGCCGGCGCGCAGATCGTCCAGAAGCGCGCTTTGCAGACCTGCGGCCTGCTCGGCATAGGCACCACGCATGGGCTTGGGCAGCGACTGCCAGAGATTGTGCATGAGCGGACCGCAGCAGAACACGGTATCGACCTGAGCCTGCTTGAGCGGCTCCACCAGTTCGGCATGGAGGCGCGCCGACTGCGGCCCGAGTTCCAGCATGTCGCCGAGCACTGCCACATGACGGCGGCGGCTGCCCTGGCCGGTCTGGGTGAGCAGCGCAATCGCCGCCCGCATGGAGGTGGGATTGGCGTTGTAGCTCTCGTCGATCAGCAGCGCATTGCCGCCGTAGACGCGCAGGTTATGCCGCTTGCCACGGCCCTTGGGCTGTTCGTGATGCTGAAGCGCCAGCATGGCGCGCGGCAGGTCGCCGCCCACCAGCTTCACCGCCGCCAGCACGGCCAAAGAGTTGTCCACCAGGTGCCGACCAGGCGCACCGATCTTGTAGGTGATGGCCTCGCCCATGAGATCGGCGGTGACGGTCGAGCAATCCTCGTGCAGCACGAACTTGGTCAGCCGTGCATCCGCCTCGGCATGCTCGCCGAAGAAGACCACGTTCACGCCCTGCTCCCGCGCGATCGAGGCCAGGAGCGGCCCCCATTCGTTGTCGCGATTGATGACGGCGGTGCCGCCGGGCTCGATCCCCTCGAACACCTCGGCCTTGGCACGGGCAATGGCTTCGACGGAGGGGAAATATTCCATGTGCACGGCGGCGACCGTGGTGATGATCGCCACATGCGGCCGCACCAGCCTGGTCAGCGGCGTGATCTCGCCGGCATGGTTCATGCCGATCTCGAACACGCCGAACTTGGTGCTGCGCGGCAGGCGGGCCAGCGTCAGCGGCACGCCCCAGTGATTGTTGAACGAGGCGGCGGACGCATGCACCGAACCCGACGGCTCCAGCACATGGCGCAGCGCTTCCTTGGTCGACGTCTTGCCGACCGAGCCGGTCACCGCGATGATCTTGGCCGCCGAACGAGCCCGGGCGCGCGCGGCAAGGCGGCGCATGCCGTCGAGCACATCGTCGACCACCACAAGCGGGCCGGTGCCTTCCGGCAGCGTCGGCAGGCGCGCTTCCGACACCACCGCCACGCCGGCGCCCCGACGCAGGGCATCGGGCACGAAGTCGTGACCGTCGAAGCGATCGCCGAGAATGGCGAAGAAGGCGTCGCCCGGCTCGACCGAACGGCTGTCGATGGACACGCCGTTGAGGGACGGCACCCAGCCGACCTCGGTGCCGCCGAGCGCCTTGAGAAACTCCTCGCTCTGCCACAGCGACCCTTCGGCCGACTGCACACCGGGCAAGGCGTCCATGATGGCCTCATGGTCGGAGAAGGGATGCACGACGCCGGCAATGGTCTGCCCGGTTTCGTGGCCCTTGCCGGCGACGAGGAAGATGTCGCCGTCGCCGAGCAGCGAAATGCCGTGGCGAATGGCCTCAGCGCGATCGCCGATTTCCAGCGCGCCCGGCGCGGCTTCGAGAACGGCGGCGCGAATATCGGCGGGATCTTCCGAACGCGGGTTGTCGTCGGTGACGATGGCGACATCGGCCAGGCGCTCGCAAACGGCGCCCATCTCGGGCCGCTTGCCGCGATCGCGGTCGCCACCAGCACCGAAAGCCACCACCAGCTTGCCCTGCACATAGGGACGCAGCGTTTCGAGCGCCACTTCCAGCGCCGCCGGCGTATGGGCGTAGTCGACGAAGATCGGCGCACCGGTGGGCGAATAGGCGACGAGTTCCAGCCGGCCACGGGCGCCCTTGATGTCTGACAGCGCGTCGAGCGCATCCTCGATGCGCACCGAACCGTCGGCTGCGGCAAGGGCTGCGGCCACCAGAGCGTTGGAGACCTGGAAGTTGCCGACCAGCGGCACGCGCAGGCTGCGCTGGCCCGAGCCGACTTCCACGGTCACCTTCTGGGCAAAGCCATCGCGCTCCACATCGATGATGCGGATACCCGTGCCCTGGGCACCAACGGTGATCAGGTTGAGCCCGGAAATGCGGGCAGCCGAGGCGAAAGCCTCGCCATACTTGTCGTCGAGATTGATGACGGCAGCGGCGCCGGGCTCCAGCACCGTATCGAACAGGCGCATCTTGGCCGCCATGTAGGCTTCCATGGTGCCGTGATAGTCGAGATGGTCGCGCGACAGGTTGGTGAAGGCACCGGCGGCAATGGTCAGGCCGTCGAGACGGCGCTGCATGATGCCATGCGAGGACGCCTCCATCGCCACATGATCGATGCCCTTGGCGGTGAGGTCCTGCAACGTGCGGTGCAGCGTCACCGGGTCCGGCGTCGTCATGTTGCCATAGGAGGTTTCGGTCCGCGTGGTGACGCCGATAGTGCCGAGCGAAGCGGCCTCATGGCCGAGTGCCAGCCAGATCTGACGCACGAAGGAGGCGACCGACGTCTTGCCGTTGGTGCCGGTCACCGCCACCACGGACTTGGGCTGCGGCGCGTAGAAGCGCGCGACCAGACGGGCGAAGCGGCGCTGCGGATCGCTGTCGCGCAGCACGGGAACGGCGAGGCCGTCGGGAATGGGATCGTTGGCGCCGGCGAGAATGATGGCCGCGCCGTTGGCAACCGCCTGCGGAATGAACTCGACGCCTTGCACCTTGGTCCCGGGCAGGGCTGCAAACAGGGTTCCCGGTTGCACGGCACGGCTGTCAGCCGTGACACCCGCAATGTCGATCCGGCGCAACGCCGGGTCGGACGTGAGAATGTCGGGAGCAAGTTCGGCGAGCTTCATCGTTACGTTCCTGAATTTCAACGATCGCAATAGGCGCGGCACCCTGCCCCCGATTTGCGATCGAAATGAGGACGCCAACAAAAAACGAACGCAACGCTTGTACTCTGCGCCTTGAGCATCCGCCGATCAGGGTGCATCAACCTGATCGAAAAGAGGCTGCTCAGGCCTTTCAAACTGGAGCATTTCCAACCCGATCAGACGTTTCCGCTCGATCGGGAAATGCTCTGGAAACGCGACGCTCAATAAGCTGCCAGAAGCGGCATGTCCACGTCATCGAAGCGTGGTTCCACATTCAGCATGGGGGCTATGCGCCCGATGACGTTCGCCGCCGTCGGTGCAGCGTTCATGCCGGCGGTGGCCGGCAAGCCGGGCTTTTCCGGATTGGGCTCGTCGAGGGTGATCAGCACCAGATACTGCGGATCGTCAATCGGGAAAGACGCGAGGAAGGCGTTGAAGCGCTTGTTGGCGGAATAGCGGCCGTTGACGACCTTTTCGGCCGTACCGGTCTTGCCGCCGACGCGATAGCCCGGAATATCCGCCCGCTTGCCCGAACCGCCGGGATTGACCACGTTGAGGCGCATCAGATAGCGCATCTGGTCGGATGTGGACTGCTTCATCACCCGCTTGCCCAGCAGCTTGGCCTGGTCTTCGGTGCGCGGGAAGAAGGTGGGCGGAATGAGCGTGCCGCCGTTCATCACGGCGCAGGCCGACATGGCCGTGGCCAGCGGCGACACCGAAATGCCATGGCCGAAGGACACGGTGACCGTGACCAGATCCGACCAGCGCTTGGGCAGGATCGGCCGGGCGACTTCCGGCAACTCGGTTGGCACCTTGTCCATCAGGCCGATGCGTTTGAGGAACTCCTGCTGGCCGGCGGAGCCAACGCGCAGGGCCTCGCGACCGGTGCCGATGTTCGAGGAGTAGATGAAGATCTCGGGAACGGTGAGGACGCGCCCCTTGGCATGGAAGTCGTGAATGGTGAAGCCGCCGATGTTCAGCGACGACGACGCGTCGAAACTGTCGGTCAGATGCACCTTGCCCGAATCGAGCGCCATGGAGGTGGCGAACAGCTTGAAGGTGGAGCCCATCTCGTAGACGGCTGAGGAGGCGCGGTTCATGCGGTCCGGATCGAGCGCTTCGACCGGATTGTTCGGGTCATAGTCGGGCATGGAGGACATGCCGATGACTTCGCCCGTCTTGACGTTCATCACCACCGCGGCGGCAGACTTGGCGGTATAGCGCTGCATGGCAGCCGACATCTCGTCATGCAGCACCTGCTGCACGCGGAGATCGACGGAGAGACGGATCGGCTGCAGCGAATTGTCGTCGGCCATGCCGAGTTTCTGCAACTGCCCCAGCCACTGGTCATCGATGTATTTCTCGATGCCGGCGATGCCCTGGTTGTCGACATTCACATGCCCGACCACGAAGCCGACCGTCCGGCCCGAGGGGTAGAAGCGTTTGTTCTCGGTGAGGAAGCCGATGCCGGGGATGCCGAGCTTGTGGATGGCTTCCTGCTGCGGCGGCGTGATCTCGCGCTTCAACCACACGAAGCCCTGCTTGGAAGCGAGCTTCTGGCGCACTGCATCCGAGCCGAGATCGGGGAAGACGGTCGAAAGCAGCTCCGTCGCCTCGTCCGGATCGATGATCCGGCGCGGTTCGGCATAAAGCGAGGCGAACTTGATGTCGGTGGCGAGGATCTCGCCATTGCGGTCGAGAATGTCAGGCCGGGAAGCCGACACCGCCCGCTGGGCATTGCCGAGCGCCGCCGTATCTTCCAGCTGGGAAAAACCCATCTGCACGAGGCGGGTACTGATGGCACCATAGACGCAGACGAACAGGGCCGCCGTGAGGAACAGGCGCGAGCGCATCATGTCGCCCCGTCCGCGCACCGGCGGCAAGGCCATGGGCTCGGCGGCGGCAACCGGCGCCTTGCGGAAGAGATGCGGCAATGCAAAGCGGACTTTCATCGTTCCGGTCTCTTCTCAGTGGATCAGGCCGTCATCCTCGGATGACGTGTCGTCGGGGGTGGTATCGGTCGGCTTTGGGTTTTGGATCGAGGCCTGGGCTTGCACCTTCGCGTCGGTGTCCTTGGCATCGGGCGGCGGCGCCACAGGCTTGTCGGGAACATCGGCCAGGGTCCCGATATGGTCGGAACTCATGGGCACGAGGTTCAGGATGTTCTGGTGCCGGTTGAGGAGTTCCTGCATGCGGGCCGGACGCGTGAGCAGCGCCCATTCCGCCTTCAGCAGGCTGATGTCCTCGCGGGTCTGCGACACGCGCGCTTCCTGCTTGCGGATGTTTTCCGAGGCAAGCTCAGCTTCGTATTTCATGTCGTAGACGGCCGCTGCCGACAGCACCATCAGGAACACCAGAAGGAAGTTGATGTATCGGGTCATGGCTTATCTCGTCCCCCCGACAACAAAGCGCGGAACGCCAAGTGCGTCCCGATCGGCATCACGGGCCGGCGCGTCCGTGCGGATGCCGAAGCGAAGCTTGGCGGAGCGGGCGCGCGGATTGGCACCCAGTTCGGCTTCACCCGCATCGATCGGTTGACGCCCCTCGACGCGGAATGTCGGCGGCGGCACCGCAAGATCGGGCTGATGGCGCGAGCCCTGGGCCCGTTCGCGCGACCGATCGGCGAAGAAGCGCTTGACGATGCGGTCTTCCAGCGAATGGAAGGTGACCACCGACAACCGACCGCCGGGCTTCAGCGCCTTTTCGGCGGCAACAAGAGCGGCAATCAGCTCATCCAGTTCGCCGTTCACGAAGATGCGCAGCGCCTGGAAGGAGCGGGTTGCCGGGTGCATTTCGCCGAAGCGCTTGGCCCCGAGCACGCTTTCGATGGTCGAGGCCAGCTCAAGGGTCCGCGTGAACGACTGCGTCTCGCGCCGTGCAGCAATGGCCCGGGCGATGCGGTTCGACTGCTTTTCCTCGCCATAGACCCAGAGCAGGCGCGCCAGATCGCGCGGTTCGAAGGTATTGACCACATCGGCGGCCGACAGGCCGTCGAGCCCCATGCGCATGTCGAGCGGGCCATCGGCGCGGAAGGAGAAGCCACGCTCGGCGCGGTCGAGCTGCATGGAAGAGACACCGATGTCGAGCACCACGCCATCGACGGGTGCGCCGGCCGTATCGGCAGAGATGGCGTCGAGCTCGGAGAAGCGGCCATGCACCAGGCTGAGCCGCCCGTCATAGGCTGCCACCACCTCCTGGCCGGCCGAAATCGCCGTCGGATCGCGATCGATGGCGATGACGCGACCGGCGCCACCATCGAGAATGGCGCGCGTATAGCCGCCGGCGCCAAAGGTGCCATCAACGAAGACGCCACCCTCGAGCGGCTTCAGCGACGCAAGAACTTCCGCCAACAGAACAGGGATATGAGGAGCCGCAAGCGTGGTCATGCCGAGCCCTCCCCGACGACGGAGGCCACACCGGGGCGCAAGCCCCCCTTGCGCAGCGCCATCACGCGCCGACGCGCCTCGGCCTCGTGTTCGAGATAGCGAGACGGCTCCCAGATCTGGAACTTGTAGCCCTGCCCGACGAAGGTCACCTCCTCGGCGATCCCCGCATATTCGATCAGCGCCGGGGTCAGGCTGATGCGGCCTTCCGCGTCCATGGTCAGCCGGTCCGACAGGCCGTAGAAAGCCGTCGAGAGATAGTCGTGATCTTCGGTGAAGGGTTCGAAATGCGAGAGCCGCTTCTCGATCTCGCTGAGCAGCGCATTGCCGCCAGCGTCCACGGCCATCATGTCGATCGAGGGATAGCAGTAGAGACCTTCGAAGCCATCGCGCGACAACACCTGACGGAAAGCCGCAGGGACGGAAACCCGCCCCTTGCGATCGATCCTGTTGGTGGTGCGCGATACGAACCCGTTCATCTACCCTCGCAGCCCGGACATGCCGCGGCTCACCCACTGCCACCACGAAATGGCGAGAGCTGACTGCCCGCCACCCGATCCCTTGATTCGCCCTTCGACCAGCGTCCCGGCCGCGACGGTGTTCATTGCATTCTGCGAGAGGCAAACCGGCAAAATCTGCCAATTCGGACCGCCGAATGCGTCTCCCACAGGCGCCCGCAAACACATCCGCCAACCTGCAATCTTGGGATAATTTGGGATAACATGGGATCATATGGGCGTCAACGAAAGGACAAATGAGCCGTTCACTTGCCAACAGCAATTCTCATTTATCGACCGTTAGGCTTAACAACTGGTTCACGCCGAGTGCCGCCCCGGGACGGAAGAGCGCCAAAGCGCGCGAAACCAAGGGATTTCAAGACCTCCAGCCGACGCAACCACAACACGCGACAGGCGGAAGAGAGGAAGCCGCAGGGCGAATGGCGATCTTCGGCGGCGTCCCATGCCATCCCATCCTGCAGCCGATCCGGCTGCTCTGCCCGAAGGTCGGCTGGCGCAAGGCCGCCGCCCATGGCATCTAGATCGGCAAACATCGGATAAAGCGGACAACCATGGAACCATCGGGATTTGAAGCCATGACGGCCGGCGAGCAAGGTTCGCTCGGCAGCATCACCGTGGAGCGGCAGGCGGCGCTGGCCTTTGCCGCCGCCTATGACCCGCAGCCCTTCCACCTCAACGACGAAGCCGGCAAGGCCTCGCCGCTCGGGGCACTCGCCGCGTCGGGCTGGCACACGGCAAGCCTTGCCATGCGCCTGATCGCCGACAACTTCCTCGCCCGCTACAAGTCCATGGGTTCACCGGGCGTGCGCGATCTCAAGTGGATCAAGCCGGTGCTGATCGGCGATCAGCTGGAGACGCGCTATGCGATCTTGGGCATTCGCCCCTCTTCGCGCGGCGATCGCGGCTATGCCGAGGTGCATTTCTCGGCCCGCAACCAGACGGGCGACGAGGTCTTCTCCATGACCGCCACCCTGATCATCGGACGCTGACCCATGCGCTATGACGAGATCCTCATCGACGTACCGCTGGATATCGGCAACCACCGTTTCAGCGAGCAGGAAATCCTCGCCTTTGCGAGAGACTTCGATCCGCAGCCCTTCCACATCGACCATTCCGCCGCGCGCGACAGCCATTTCGGCGGCATCATCGCCTCGGGCTGGCATGTCTGCGCCGTGTGGATGCGACTGACCGTCGATCACTGGCAAGCCCAGGGCTCCGTCGCGGGCATTTCGCCGGGCATGGAACATATCCGCTGGCTGAAGCCGGTGCGCCCCGGCGATCACCTAACGTTTCAAACCCACGTCTCGCACAAGCGCCGCCTGAAGAGCCGCCCCGGCTGGGCGGTGATCACCTGTCACTCGGAAGCGGTGAACCAGAACGGCGAGATCGCCTTCGAGATGAAGGGCAACGTGCTGTTTCCGATCGACGACTGACCGCAAATGCAAAAAGCCCCGGACCGTTGCCGATCCGGGGCTTTCGATGGTCTCGGCGCTGATCGAACCGATCAGTCCTTGGCGCGCTCGACGTAGGAGGCGTCTTCGGTCATGACCACGATGCGGGTGCCGATGGTCACGAAGGGCGGCACCATGGTGCGCACGCCGTTCGACAGCACGGCCGGCTTGTAGGACGACGCAGCCGTCTGGCCCTTCACAGCCGGCTCGGTCTCGGTCACTTCCAGGGTCATGCGGGCGGGCAGCTCGATGGAGATCGGCAGGTCGTTATAGACGCCCACATGGCATTCCATGTTCTCGGCAAGGAAAGGCGCACGATCGCCGACGACTTCCTTCGGCACGGAAATCTGCTCGTAGGTTTCCATCTGCATGAAGGCAAAGCCATGCTCTTCTTCATAGAGGAACGTATAGGGACGCTCGTCGATCAGCGCCTTTTCGACCTGCTCGGTCGTCTTGTAGCGCACAGACACCTTCACACCGTCGTTGATGCGGCGCATATCGATCTGCGTGGTGGGCGTGCCCTTGCCCGGATGGAAGCTTTCAGCCAGAAGAACGACATGCAGCTTGTCGTCGAGCTCGACAACATTGCCCTTGCGGATTTGGCTAGCGATGACCTTGACCATGATGTCTCACGTTTTTAAAAATAGCGGTACGCGCCCGTCGAGACGCGAGCCCCGGCGCAGTTCGCGTCTCTCCTGACATTTTTGCGCGAGAAAAGGAAGAGGCGAGATGCATTCTGGCCCAGAAGAGTCGCCTTGGTGGTCAACGGAACGCCATTTGGCGCGCCGCCCGTTCCTTGAAGCCCGTGGCCGGATCAAGACGGCGGTGCGCCGCTGGTTCGAGGACCGCGGCTTCACCGAGGTGGAATGTCCGGCGCTGCAGGTTTCGCCCGGCAATGAAGCACATCTGCACGCCTTCCGAACCGAGAAGATCGGCTCCGACGGCCTGCCCGTGACGCGCTATCTGCACACCTCGCCCGAGTTCACCGCCAAGAAGCTGCTGGCGGCCGGCGAGACCGCCATCTTCGACTTCGCCCGCGTCTGGCGCAACCGCGAGGGCGGGCCGTTGCATTCCAACGAGTTCACCCTGCTGGAATGGTATCGCGCCGGTGCGCCCTATGAGCAGTTGATGGACGACGCGACCGAACTGATGCGTCTTGCCGCTCAAACGCTCGGACGCAAGGAGTTCACCTGGAAGGGCCGCACGGCCGATCCCTTCGCCGAGCCGGAACGGCTGTCGGTCTGCGCGGCCTTCGAGCGTTACGCCGGCATCGATCTCCTGACGACGCTGAACCCCGATCCCGCCGGCGCGCCGGATCGCGACGGCCTCGCGGCCCAGGCGATCGCTCGCGGCTATCGCGTCGTCGAGGACGACAGCTGGACCGACATCTACTCACGCATTCTCGTGCAATCGGTGGAACCGAACCTCGGCATGGGCAGGCCGACCATTTTCCATGAATATCCCACCTGCGAAGCCGCCCTCTCCCGCCCGGTCGCGCGCGACAGCCGCCTCGCCGAACGCTTCGAACTCTATGCCTGCGGTGTCGAGCTGGCCAATGCCTTCGGCGAGCTCACCGACCCGGCCGAGCAACGCCGGCGCTTCGAAGAGGAAATGGCGATCAAGCAGGCGATCTACGGCGAGACCTATCCGATCGACGAGGATTTCCTCGCCGCCCTCGCTCATATGCCCCAGGCATCCGGCATCGCGCTCGGCTTCGAACGGCTGGTGATCGTGGCGAGCGGCGCCCGCTCGATCAAGGACGTGATGTGGGGCGAGGTGTGAGGCTCGCCCCTTTCAGCCTCAGTGCCCCTCGAACTCCACCAGCGAGCGGACGTTGACATCCATGGCGCGCAGCTTGTCGGCGCCGCCGAGTTCCGGCAGATCGACGATGAAGCAGGCGGCCTCGATGACGCCGCCGATCTGGCGGATCAGGGCCGAGGCGGCGCAGGCGGTGCCGCCGGTGGCGATCAGGTCGTCGACAAGCAGCACGCGCTCACCCGGAAGAATGGCGTCGGTGTGCATCTCCATCTGGTCGATGCCATACTCGAGGCTGTAGGCGATCGAGACGGTCTCGTGCGGCAGCTTGCCCTTCTTGCGGATCGGCACGAAACCGGCGCTCAGCTGATGGGCGACGGCGCCGCCGAGAATGAAGCCGCGCGCCTCCATCCCGGCCACCTTGTCGATCTTGCCGCCGGCCCAGGGCTGCACCAGCTCGTCAACGGCGCGGCGGAACGCGCGGGCATTGCCGAGCAGCGTGGTTATGTCGCGGAAAATGATCCCCGGCTTGGGATAGTCGGGGATGGCGCGGATCGTATCGGCAAGGTTCATGAAGGGGGACTCGTCTGAGCGGTGACTTACCCCTCCTTGTAGTCAAGCCACCGCGACGGTTCAACCAGCCTGTGAGCCGGACACAGGGGGGCCTCAGCCAAGCACAGGGGTGCTCGCGAGGTCACGAGGTGCTCAGGGCGCCGTCAGGAACCCTTGCAATGTCGTGGTCGATGAGCCAGCAGCGCCGATCACGACCACCTTGGATCCGGCGGCCACAAGCTCCGACGCCTGGCTGTTCGTGCTGCGAGGGCCGGTGAACACCACCTTCGGGGCAGCCGCAGGCGTCCCGCTCGCACCGAATTTCCGCAGAACATAGGAGCGAGGCCGCCCCTGTGCCGGCAAGCCATTGTTGGTCCAGGACAGGGCAAAGCCCGCGCCCGGCAAGACGGCGATGTCGGGCGACAGTTGGGACTCGGCAAGACTGGCTGTGGCGCTCAACTCACCGCTGACCGCAGCCCCGGAAGGCTTGAGGATTCGATAGCTGATATCAAAGGCATCGTCGTCCACCGTGCTGCCGATGCGGGTCCAGACGATCGCCACATTGCCATTTGCCAGGCGCGCGCCCTCAACCTCGAACTCCACCTGTTGTCCGGCAACACCCAGCGGCGAGGACTTCTGGTTGACTTTGACGGCACGCGTGCCGGGAGTGCCGGCCGCATCGACCGTCACCGCATAGATCGCCCCGTCGAGACGATTGCGGTAGGCCACAAGGGCGCCGCCGCCCGAAAGCGGAACGGCTGTGAAATCGGAAGCCCCGGTCGCCACATAGCTTGCCTTCGGCCCCGGCACGAAGCTGCCCTTCTTCAGAACCTTGAGATCCGGGCCGATGAGTGTGACCGCAACCCGCTTGGCAAGAGGCGACGCAGACTTGTCATACTTGTAGGTCAACGCGAGAAAGTTGCCGTTCGTCAACCGGATGACATCGGCATTCACCTCGGCAATCAGATCGGCGGCGCTGGAGAGAACTGT
This sequence comes from Oryzibacter oryziterrae, assembly GCF_021864535.1. GTDB lineage: Bacteria > Pseudomonadota > Alphaproteobacteria > Rhizobiales > Pleomorphomonadaceae > Pleomorphomonas > Pleomorphomonas oryziterrae. The sequence goes on along the minus strand of NZ_JAKJIC010000028.1, from coordinate 5,718 downwards.
CTTCTCGGCGCCGAGCACGCCCGTGGCCGTGTCCCCGAGGCGGGCAACCAGCCCCGTCGCTGGCTTGAGCCAGAAGGCGGCAACCTTGCTGCCGCTCACCGGCAAGACGACCGGGTCTGCCAGCATGGAAGGCTGCTTGTCGAACACAAGTTCCTTGCCGACGGCCGCACCGGTGGACGAGAACTGCCGCGCCCGCACGGACAGCTCAAAGGCCGGCGACAGCTTGGTGCGCACCCAGCCCATCACAAAGCCCGCTGCGTCGGCTGAAACCTCACCCGGAGCGTCCTGAGACTGGCCATCGGCCTTGGTCAAGGCAAGCGGTGCGGCCACAGCGGCGGAGAGCGGTGCCGCAAGCATCGCCGCAGCCAACGTCAGACACTGAAAAAATCGCATAAAATCCTCCCGAAACAATCCAGAAATAATCCACAGTGCAAAATGTCTTTGCAAGAGGATTGGCGCATAAAAAGCGCGGGCATCAAAAAGCGTAGAACGAGCGTTGCCCCCTAAACGCAAAAAGGGGCCCTTGCGGGCCCCTCGAGCACTTTGCATCAACCGCACTGATCAGTGCGGCGTGTTGAGCCAGATCTTGCGCTTCAGCAGCGCCAGAACACCCGCGAAGGTGATCAGGAACAGCATGACCTTGAGGCCGAGCTGCTTGCGCTCGTTGAGGTGCGGCTCGGCGGCCCACATCAGGAAGGCAGACACGTCCTTGGAATACTGCTCCACCGTCTGCGGCGTACCGTCGGTATACTCAACCTGCCCGTCCGACAGCGGCTTCGGCATGCCAATGGCGAAGTTGCTGAGGAAATAGGGGTTGTAGTTGAGGCCGTCCGGCACCTTCACATCGGCCGGCGCATCCTGGTAGCCGTTCATGAGGGCGACGATATAGTCCGGACCCTGCTCCTGATAGGGGATGATCATATCCACCAGGAACCACGGGAAGCCGGAATGCACCGCACGCGCCTTGGCGAGCAGCGACATGTCAGGCGGCAGGGCGCCGCCGTTGGCCGCGCGCGCCGCCTTGTCGTTGGCGAACGGCGAGGGGAACGGATCCTTCGGCAGACGCGGGCGATCGAACATCTCGCCATTGTCGTCCGGACCGTCCTGGATGGTGTATTCGGCGGCAAGCGCCTTCACCTGCTCTTCGCTGAAATGCGGGCCACCCTCGTCGGCAAGGTTGCGGAACTTCAGCAGTCGCATGGAGTGACAAGCCGAGCAGACTTCCTTGTAGACCTTGTAGCCGCGCTGCAACTGGGCCTGATCATACTGGCCGAAGATGCCGCCAAAGGACCAGCTCTGGTGAACCGGCTTCTTCAGCGGAAATTCGGGAGCAGCCCCCGCTTCCTGGGCGGTCGCCGCAGCGACCGAACCCACCGCAAGGCCGAGGCCGATAACGGCCGTCGACGCCCAACGGATCATGGAATTCTTCATGATGACATCCTTTCCGTCAGGCAATCAGTGCTTCGACTTCGCAAGCACGTCTTCGATGATCGAGTTCGGCAGGGCCTTGGGCTTCTCGATGAAGCCGAGCACCGGCAGGATGATCAGGAAGAAGGCGAAGTAGTAGGCCGTGCAGACCTGCGCATAGAGCACCGCATTGCCGTCAGCCGGCTGCGAGCCGAGGTAGCCGAGGAACAGCACCGCCGCCACGAACAGCCAGAAGGCGATCCTGAACAGCGGGCGGAACCGACCCGAGCGAACCTTCGACGTATCGAGCCACGGCAGGAAGGCCGTCACGGCAATCGAACCGAACATGGCGAGCACGCCGCCGAGCTTGGAGTCGATCGGGCCGATGTTGAAGGTGATGGCGCGCAGGATGGCGTAGAACGGCAGGTAGTACCATTCGGGCACGATATGCGCCGGCGTCACCAGCGGGTTGGCCGGCGTGTAGTTGTCCGGGTGGCCGAGATAGTTCGGCTGGTAGAACACGAACCAGGCGTAGAACACCAGGAACAGCACCATGAACAGCCCGTCCTTCGACGTCGCATAGGGCGTGAAGGGAACGGTGTCCTTCTCGCTCTTGACGTCGATGCCGAGCGGGTTGTTCTGACCGACCACATGCAGCGCCCAGATATGCAGCACGACGACGCCGGCGATGATGAACGGCACCAGATAATGCAGCGAGAAGAAGCGGTTCAGCGTGGCATTGTCCACCGCAAAGCCGCCGATCAGCAGCGTCTGGATCGGCTGGCCGATCACCGGAATGGCGGTGAAGAAGTTGGTGATCACGGTGGCGCCCCAGAAGGACATCTGGCCCCAGGGCAGCACATAGCCCATGAAGCCGGCGGCCATCATGAGCAGGTAGATGATCACGCCCAGCACCCACAACAGCTCGCGCGGTTCCTTGTAGGAACCGTAGTAGAGGCCGCGCAGGATGTGGATGTAGACGGCGATGAAGAACATCGACGCGCCGTTGGCATGGATGTAGCGGATCAGCCAGCCCCAGTTCACGTCGCGCATGATGCCTTCGACGCTGTCGAAAGCGAGCGCGCTGTTGGACGCATAGTGCATGGCCAGCACGATGCCTGACACGATCTGGATCACCAGCATCATGGCGAGAATGCCGCCGAAGGTCCACAGCGGGTTCAGGTTGCGCGGCGTCGGATAGGAGACACCAGCGTCGTGCAGCAGACGAACGATCGGAAGGCGCTTCTCAAGCCACTTCTCGATGCCCGACTTGGGTTCGTAGGTCGAATGACCGGACATGGATTACCTCGCGTGAGAGCAGCGGATCAGCCGATGCGGATCTTGGTGTCGGAAGTGAAGGCGTAGACCGGAACCGGCAGGTTCTCCGGCGCCGGCCCCTTGCGGATGCGGCCGGCCGTGTCGTACTGCGAGCCATGGCAGGGGCAGAACCAGCCGCCGAACTCACCCGACTCATCGAGCGGAATGCAGCCCAGATGGGTGCAGACCTTGACCATGACGAGGATGTTTTCCTTGTCCTTGGCGGAGCGGTTTGCGTCCGTGGCGTCGGCCGACGGATCCACATTGGCATTGCGGGCGATCGGGTCCTTCAGCTCTTCGAGCTTGACCGCCTTGCCTTCCTCGATCTCCTTGTCGGTGCGGTTGCGCACGACGACCGGCTTGCCGCGCCACAGCACGGTGATCGACTGGCCCGACTGCAGGGCGGAGATGTCGACCTCGATCGAAGCGAGCGCTCGCGTGGACGCATCAGGATTCATCTGGTCGATGAAGGGCCACGCCACCGATGCCACGCCAACAGCGCCAAATGCGCCGGCGGTGAGCAGCAGGAAGTCGCGGCGAGTAGGTTCAGCCGTGGTATCGCTGTGAGCCAAGGTCTCTTCCTTTCGCGCGGATTGACCACCGTCGTCGGCTTGCGAACCGCCGGCAGCCAATTGTCATGTGCCGCAAGTTTGCGCCCCGCCCCCGACAGCGGCCGCCCGAACACGCGGTAAAATCCGTCCATTTAGTACAGATACCATCAGCATGACACCAATTGGCCATGCTACGGACATCCGATCGGCGTTCTTTTTGCACCAACGCCGGGGAAAGTCCAGTTGTCGCAGCTGCGAAATTGGTCGGATACCCCCTTGATTCCAATCAACCGGACTACGTTGCAACACTGATGGCGCTCGCATCAGCCTCGCCGACCGGTTCCACCCCCATGAAACCGCCGCTCTGGCGCGCCCAAAGGCGGGCATAGAGCCCCCCCGCGCCGATCAGTTGGGCATGCGTTCCCTCTTCGACGATTCGCCCCTGATCCATCACGATCAACCGGTCCATGCGCGCGATCGTCGACAGGCGATGGGCGACGGCAATGACCGTCTTGCCCGCCATCAGATCGTCGAGGCTCTCCTGGATCGCCGCCTCGATGTCGCTGTCGAGCGCACTTGTCGCCTCGTCCAGCACCAGGATCGGCGCGTTTTTCAGCAGCACGCGGGCGATGGCGATACGCTGGCGCTGCCCACCGGACAGCTTCACCCCGCGCTCGCCGACAAAGGCCTCATAGCCCCGCCGCCCTCGCTGATCCTGCAGGTCATCGATGAAACCGTCCGCATGTGCCTGCTGCGCAGCGGCGATCATGTCGGCATCGCTGGCGTCGGGGCGACCGTATTTGATGTTGTCACGCAGGGAGCGATGCAGCAGTGAGGTGTCCTGCGTCACCACGCCGACAGCGCTGCGCAGGCTGTCCTGGGTGACGGAAGCGATGTCCTGCCCATCGATGGAAATGCGCCCGCCTTCCAGATTGTAGAGCCGCAGCAACAGGTTGACGAGCGTCGACTTGCCAGCGCCCGACGGGCCTACCAGACCGATCCGCTCGCCCGGACGAATGGTCAGCGAGATGCCGTCGATGGCGCGCGCGCCGGCAGGCCGCCCGCGGCCGTAATCGAACAGCACCTTGTCCAGCGCGATCTCGCCGCCGGCCATGCGCAGCGGCTGGGCCGCGGGCACATCGATCACCGTCTGCGGTTTGGAAAGCGAGCGGACGGAATCCTCGAGCGTGCCGATGCTCTCGAAGAGGTCGGAGAGGTTCATGGTGGTGACGCGCGACATCTGCTGCACCTGCAGCATCAATGCGATCACACCGGCCACCTCGCCCGGCGTTGCCAGCCGGTGCTGCCACAGCAGGAGACCGACCACGCCGCCGGAGGCGAGCAGCGCACCGTTGAGAAGCGTCAGGAAGGTCGTCATGCCCGTGAGCATGCGCTGCTGCGCGCCGGACGCGGCGACACCGTCTTCCAGCGCGTCGCGCACGAAGGCATCCTCGCGGCCGAGACCGGTGAACAGGCGCACGATCAGATAGTTGGAATAGCCGTCGACGAGACGGCCGGAGAAGATCGACCCGGTCTCCGCCACCTGGCGGGCAATGGCCCGGCTACGCGGAATATAGTGCCACATCACCGCGCCGTAGATCACAACCCAGCCAATCAGGGGCAGCGCAAACAGCGGATGCTGGAACAGGAGATAGAGGACGGTGCCGGCGAGATAGACCGTCACATAGAGGAGCTGGTCGGTGAACAGGCGGATCAGCGAGCGGATCGCCTGCCCCGTCTGCGTCACCTTGGTGGCGATGCGGCCGACGAAGTCGCCCTGGAAAAAGGCTATGTCGGCCTTGGCCACATATTCATGGGTGCGCCAGCGGACCAGCGTGCCGACATTGCGCGAGAGCGTCTGATTGCGCACCAGCGAGGCGAGAAGCCCGAAGGCCGGCCGCACCACCAGAAGCAGCAGCACGAACACCGCATAGTCGAGCACATGCACTTCGCGCACCGCGTCGGCGTCATGCTGCGTGGCGGTATCGATCAGCTTGCCGATACTGACGGGGACGGCGATCTCGATCAGCGTCGTCACCGCGGTGAGGCCGACCATCAGCAACAGCGGCCAACCGGTTTCACCCAGGAAAAAGCGGAGCATTTTCCAATTGGTGGTCGGCGGCGTCAGCGGGTGCTGCCCCTGCGTCGGCTTGAACGGGTCGATGCGGCTTTCAAAGAAGGAGAACAGGGCGCCGAAGGCTGAGCGGATCACGGTAAGCATGGCCTGACTGTGCCCATTCCGCAGAAGGCGGCAAGCGAAAAGGCAGAAGCAGGCCCCTCGATCTCCGGAATTTGATCGGGAGAACTGGTCCCAATCCCCAGAACGTACAAACGCCCCGTGTCATTTCTGGCACGGGGCGTTTGTGTTTTTGTGTGTGATTGTATTTGTGATGAGCTTTTATCGTGTGGTTTGTGTTCTTGCGTTTTGCAGGCCTGGCGGCGA
>NZ_JAKJIC010000027.1 GCF_021864535.1 Oryzibacter oryziterrae | reverse complement strand
ATCGGCGCGCTCAAGGATTCGCTCGCCCATCTGACGCGCGAGGGCCGCGTGGTCGAACTCGACGTGCTCGACGTCGACCCCTCACCCTTCCCCGATCGCCTCGATCCCCATGACGGCGGCGCCACCGAGGCGGCGCTCACCCAGTCGATCCGCATCAACGGGCAGGAAGTGCCGGTGCTGGTGCGGCCCCACCCGACGGCCCGCGATCGCTATCAGATCGTCTACGGCCACCGGCGCCTGCGCGCGGTCGCCGCCATCGGTGGCCGCAAGCTGCGCGCGGTGATCCGCGACCTTTCGGACGCCGACCTGCTGCTCGCCCAGGGCATCGAAAACTCGGCCCGCGAGGATCTGAGCTGGATCGAGAAGGCGGTGTTCGCTGCCCGCCTCGAACGCTTTGCTGCCGACAATGGCATCGATCCCACGCGCATGGTCACCCAGGCGCTTGCCATTCACGCGCCCGACGCCAGCCGTTTCCGCACCACGCTGGAAGCGGTGCCGGCCGACGTCATCGATTTCATCGGCACCGCACCCAAGGTCGGCCGCACCAAGTGGCTGGCGCTGGCCGATGCGCTGCGCACCCGTCCCATCCGCCTCAAGACCGTTCGCGCGGTGCTGGACGCCAGCAGCTATGGCGACCTTTCCAGCGACCGGCGCTTCGATCTAGTGCTGAAGGCGGCGCTGTCGGACAAGGTGATGGAGGCCGAGGCGCAGGGCGTGCGCCCGCTGGTCGCGGAGGATGCGTCCGAGCTTGGCAGCTTGCAGGAATTTGCCCGCGGCGCGCGCCTGCAGCTCGCCGACAAGGGCTTCGCGCGCTTCCTGGCCGATCGCATCGACCGGTTGCATGCTGAATATAAAGAGAAATCAGAAGTTATCCCCGGTCCTGGCGAACGGGGATAAGATCGGATCATCGTCCGGCGCCGGCGCATCGGCAGGCGGGCGGACAGTCAACGGATAAAGCTCGTGCCGGCCCGGCCGGTGCGAGCAACAAGAGGATCACCACAGGCAAAGAAAAAGGCCCCCGAAGCGGCGTACCACCCGAGAGCCTCAATCGTAGTCTTAAGCAAACCAACGATTAAGCCTCTCCGAATCACTTGTCAAGATTCCGCGGCGTCATTTCGGCGAACCCTTGAGCTTTGCCCGAACGGTACGGGCTTGGACCGCATGGTTCCGGGTTTCGTACGCCGTCTTCGGATCCATTCCGCCCCGCGGGATAGGCCCGAAGCCGATTAAGTCGGCAAAGGAGGGCTGCTCAGCCCATGGAACATATCCTGTCGGCGCCCTTCGGGGCGCGCGGCCTGTCGGCGGGGATGCTCGCAGGACAGGCGATGGCGGAGGCTTGCCCTCAGACGGCCAGGGTCGGCAAGTGGAGCCTGGTGCGGGCGCTGTCGGAGGCGCGCGCCGCCTTCCGCCTCGGCGATCGGGCGGTGACGGTGCTGTCGGCGCTGTTGTCCTTCCATCCCGGCGACGAGGTGACCGGCGACGGCCAGACCATCGTCTTCCCGTCCAATCTCGAACTGTGCCGCCGCGCCCATGGCATTTCCGAGCCCACCCTGCGCCGGTCGCTGGCCCAGCTGGTGGACGCCGGCCTGATCGTCCGTCGCGACAGTCCCAACGGCAAGCGCTATGCCCGCAAGGGCGAGGGCGGCGCCATCGAGCGCGCCTTCGGCTTCGACCTGAAGCCGCTCGCCGCCCGGGCCGAGGAGATCGCCGCCGCCGCCCGAGCGGTTGCCGCCGAACGGCGCGAACTTTCTGCCCTGCGCGAGGAAGTGACGCTGCTCCGCCGCACCATCATCAAGGGCCTGGAGCTGGCCGCCGCCGAAGAGCTGAGCGGCCCCTGGGCCGAGATCGCCGCCGGCTTCCTGCCGCTGTCGCGCCCCTCCAACCGCGGCCTGTCGCGCACGGAACTCGAAGAGTTGCGCTTCGAGCTTGGCCTCCTCGCGGCCTCTGTGGACAAGTCACTGAAATCTGAGATGAATTTCCTCAATATGAAGGGCAATGACAGTCAGACTGAGCGTCACAAACAAGATTCAAACCCGAATCCCATATTTGACTCTGAAACCTTCGAAACCGAAGCTCCGCAAACGGACGGCACTCCATCCGGCGAGCGCCGCGCCTCGGACGATCTGACGGCGGTCGAGCATCTGGCGACCCGATCGGGCCTGAGGGATCCCGACCGGCTGCATCTGGGCACCATCCTCAAGGCCTGTCCGTCCATCCTGCCCTTCGCCCGGCACGGCATCGGCAACTGGGCCGATCTGCTGGAAGCGGCGGAGAAGATCCGCCCTGCCCTCGGCATCTCGCCGGACGCCTGGGCCAAGGCCGTGGCAGCCATGGGCGAAAGCGGCGCGGCGGTGACATTGGCGGTTATCCTCGAACGGGTCGACGCCATCCGCTCGCCGGGCGGCTATCTCAGGGCGCTGACCGCCAAGGCGGGCGATGGAGGCTTCACGCCGGCACCGCTGATCTTCGCCCTGTTGCGATCCACTGCCGGCAAGGCCGCCGATTAGCAGATGCTAATTGCGTTCGATGGTCTTGCGGTTCACACTGCACCGCTCAACGAGCAACGGGGAGCCTGACAGCATGAGCGACCTGGTCACCTGCCTCTGGTTCGATCACGGCCAAGCGCGCAAGGCGGCGAGCTTCTACGCCGCCACCTTTCCCGACAGCGCGATCACCAGGGTGAATGCCGCGCCCGGCGATTTCCCCGGCGGTGATGCCGGCGTCGAGTTGACGGTCGAGTTCACCCTGCTGGGACGCAAGTTCGTCGGTCTCAACGGTGGACCGGTCTTCACGCCCAACGAGTCCGTCAGCTTCATGGTGGTCACCGAGGATCAGGCGGAAACCGATCGCTACTGGGACGCCATCCTCGCCGCCGGCGGTTCGCCCAGTGCCTGCGGCTGGTGTCGCGACCCCTGGGGCTTCTCCTGGCAGATCACCCCGAGGTGCCTGCTGGAGATGACCACCAGCCCCGACCCTGCCCTCGCCCGGCGGGTGTTCGATGTCATGATGACCATGGGCAAGATCGACATCGCCAGGCTGGAGGCCGCCGCGCGCGGCTGAGCCCCCTGCCCTTCGCTCCATGGCCGGAACGGCGCGATCAGATCCTCAGATCTTGAGTTCGTGGTCGCTCCACAGGCGGAAGCCGCCCTCGAAGGCGCTGGCGTTGCTGCCGCGCCGGCATTTGGGCGGCAGCTCCTCGAGCTTCTTCACGTTGCCGCCGCCGATCACCAGATATTCCGGTGCCAGCGCGTCGGTCAGCCGGCCGACCACGTCGAACACATGCGTCCGCCATTCGTCATTCCCGAGCCGCTTGCGGCCGCGATCGCCGACATAATCCTCGAAGGTCATGCCCTTGCGATAGGGAAGATGGGCGAGTTCCAGCGGATGGGCCACGTGTTCCATCACCATGGCCGCGCCGAGACCGGTGCCCAGGCCCAGGAACAGCATGCGCCCGCCCTCGTAGCTGCCGATCGCCTGCATCAGCGCGTCATTGACGAGGCGGATCGGCTTGCCGAGGGCGCGTTCGAAGTCGAAGTCCACCCAGCCGGGGCCGAGGTTATGCGGATCGACGGCGATGCGATTGTGCATGACCGGGCCGGGATAGCCGATGGAGATGGTGTCGAAGGTCAGATCGCGCGCGATCTCCAACGCACCAGAGACCATCACCTCGGGAGTCAGGCCTGGGCCTGACGCGAACTTGCGCGATACCCGCTCGTCGCTGGTCATCAGCTTCACATTGGAACCGCCGATGTCGATCGTCAGGACGACGGGTTCCTTCCCCGGAGCGTCTTCAGTCATGGTGCCCGATACCCCTTGGCTCACCCGAATTCGGTATCCTCGCATATACTATAATCGCGGCCTCCGGAAAGCCGCAGGAAAGCGTATCTCCCCAGCCAAATGAGGGCATCTCGTCATGGCCCGCCGGGCGGACATGAAAGAGGCCGGGTGACGGTGCTCCGCCTCCCGGCCTTGCCAATTAGCAGCTGCTAATTTCGCAGCGCCAGCCGAACCGCCCTGCCCGCTCGGCGCGCGCTGTCACGGACAGGCTTGAAGCGTCTTCACATGCTCGGCTGTTTCAGGCTGCGACCTCAGATCGATGTCCCGCGTCACCGTGACGAAGCCTTGGGTTTCCGAGGTGGCGAGATAGGTGGTGACGGGCAAGGCGCCGTCGGAAAGCTCGCCGAGGCGGCAGAATTCCTTCGTCGCGATGCCGAGGCCCAGCGTCGCCTCGCCGCCGGCGTCCACTTCGGCATAGAGGCGGTTGCGCAGTTCGGAGAGGCGCAGCACGTCGGCCGACATCATGCGAAAGACATGGACGCTGCCGCTCTCGCCATCGTCGGGCACGGCGGCCCGCTCGACGGGATCGTCGACCGGCGCCAGCGCGTAGCTGGTGGTCTGGTCCGGCGCGCCGGGGCGCTTGACCACGGCATCGAGCTTCACGCCGCCGGGGCGCGGCTTCAGGGCGTCCGGCAGGCGCACCGCCACGCGCAATTGGCCGAGGTCGGTGCTGCGCGGATCGATCCTGGCGAGGCTGACCAGCGACGTCAGCGGTACGGAGGTGCAACTGGCGGCGACGAGCGCGAGGGCCAGGGCAATGGAGCGGGAAAGCGAGGTCATGAGGTGGGTCCGATGATGTCAGCCGGCAACGCGGCGATGGTGGGGAGGTCGCAGATAAAAGAGGCCCTGCCCCCCGGGACAGATGCAACAGCCGGAAGACAGGGCGAGGAGGCTTTGGGACTGAGAAGCTCAACGGGCCGGTGTTGCCGAGAGCATGTCCCCTTCGTCGCTGGACGCGACGGCATTGCCGGCTGAAGCGGCGGTGATCTTCAAGGTGCCGCTATAGGTTCCGCCCCAACCGCTGGCGTTGTAGACGAAGACCGAATAGGTGCCCGTGGCCGGGGCCGTGTAGATCAGCGGCAGGCCGACGGGGTTGGCGAGCACCTTGCCGTAGCCGTCGATGAGGCGCAGCGCGATGTTGGTGGCGCCGGCCGGCAGGCGGAGGGTGTCACCCTTGTTCAGGACAACGCGGAACTTGGTGTAGTCGCGGACATTCGTCCTCAGCACCGACGTCAGCGAGTTGCCGGAGACCACGGTCTTGTAGGTGGCGGAGTTGGCATTGCTGGCGTAGATGCGGATCGACATGGTCGACGCCGTGTCGGGAGTGATCATGAACTTGTAGGTCCCGTCGGCCATGATCGGCACGGGCAGGGTGATCACGTTGGTATTGGCGCCGCCGCGGAAGCTGAACAGCGTCTTGTTGCCGGGCCCGATGACGCTCAGCTTGAAATCGGCGGTGATCCCGCTGAGCCGCCAGCTCATCACATGCCCCGCTTTCAGCGCGAAGACCTGGACGAGCGGCGCAGTCCTGGTGGCGGTGAAGGTGTAGGACTGGTTCGTTGCGTAGGTCTGGCCACCCACCGTGAAGGTTGGCTGCGCGATCGGCATGTCGCGGACGAACAGCCAGTCGCTGTAGACGCCGATCCCCTTGTAGGTGGCGCTGGAACTCAGCACGAACCGCTTGTTGACGGCGTCATAGGTGTAGGTCTGCCGATAGGCGTCCGCCGTGGAATAGCCCGTGCCGGAAAAGCGCAGATTGTCGAAGGTGACAGCGGTGTTGCTCTCCATCTTCGGCTGGCTTCCCTCGAAATGCGGCGTTCCCGCCGCCAGTGCCGGGCCCGCCAGGGCCAGCAACAAACCGGTCGCAGCAATCCTGCGCATGATCGTGATCTCCTTCGCCAGAGGCATTCCGTCGGGGACTGCCGAGGTCGCGAAGGGTAGCGGCGAGGGGAGGGGAGGCAACCGCGCCGGCGTCCCCGGTACATCGGAACGGCGCCTGATCGGGCAGGGGAGGCTACATCAGCCGGGCGCGAACCGTCGCCGCATAGGTCCGCCCCACCCGCAACTCGCTACCGTCGGACAGAACCACCATCAGCGCGCCGAAAGCGCCCTGGCGAATGCGCGTCACCGCGCTTTTCCGCACGATGGTGCTGCGGTGAATGCGCAGGAAGTCGTCGGCGTCGAGCCGGCTTTCGAGGGAGTGAAGGCTTTCCTGATAGAGATAGTCGGCACCCTCGGTGTGGAGGCGGACGTAATCCCGTTCGCCCTGAATGCGCAGCACGGTCTCGGCGGCGATGCGCAGGTGTTCGCCGCGGGAGCGGACCCAGAAATCCGCGCCTGCCCTGGCTCCGGCCCGCTGCTTGTGGCGCAGCACCTGCTTGAGGGCTTCGATCGTCTCCTGCAGCTCGGCGATGCGGTCGGCCTGCAGGCGCGAGCTGGCGGCGAGCCGCGCCCGTTCGAGCGCCAGACCGAAGCGGCCGGGTTCGATCGGCTTGGTGACATAGTCCACCGCATTGGCCTCGAAGGCCTTCAGCGCATGTTCGTCGAAGGCGGTGACGAACACCGTCGCCGGCGGCGTCGGGCCGAGGCTGTCCAGCAGGTCGAACCCGCTGCCGCCGGGCATCTGGATGTCAAGCAGCAGGATGTCAGGCTGCATGCGGGCGAGGATGCGCCGGGCATCGGCCACATTGCCGGCCTCTTCCACGGCGTCGACCCAGTCGAGCCGGGTGATCAGCCGCACCAGGCGCCGCCGCGCCAACGGCTCGTCGTCGACGACGAGAATGCCGAGCCCGCTCATGCGGCCCTCCAGGGAATGTCGAGACTGACGCGGAAGCGGCCTGGCCGGATCAGTCCCCAGGACACCAGCCCCTCCTTCTGGAACCGGGCGCGCAGCCGCTCGGCCACGTTGGTGAGGCCGACCCCGATGCCGGCCGCGCCGGTGTCCGGGCGGTCGCCTCCGGCTTCGTGCGGCGGAACGTCGTTTTCCAGCGTCACCCGCAGCCGGCCCTGTTCGCGCCGCGCCGTCAGCGCCACTTCCACCGGCCCGGCATGCCTGCCAACGCCATGCTTGATGGCGTTCTCAATCAACGGCTGCAGAATGAGGCTCGGCACCAAAGCCTCCCGCGCGTCGTCGCTGAGGTCGATGGTGAGCGCCATGCGGTCGGAAAAGCGCTCGCGCTCGATGGCCAGATAGCCCTCCTGCAGCGCCAGTTCGTCGGCGAGCGTCACGTCCTCGAGCGGATCGAGCGTCAATGTGGTGCGCAGGAAGGACGACAGTTGCAGCACCATGGCCTGGGCCCGGCCGTTCTGCTGCTCCTCGACCAGGGCGGCGACGGAGTTCAGCGTGTTGAACAGGAAATGCGGGTTCACCTGATAGCGCAGCGCCCGCATATGCGCGGCGAGCGCTTCCTCGCGCGCGGCCGCCAGCCGCCGTTCGCGCTCGCGGATGTCATGGTCGAACAGCTTGCCGATGAACAGGCAGGACCAGCCGAAGAAAATGGCGGCGCCATAGACCATGTCATAGCCGAAATCCGTGGCGTTGAAGGGCAGGGGCTGCGGCGCGGTGCAGAGCCTGGCGATCTCGTAGCCGATCAGCGCCCAGAGCGGGGCGGCGGCAAAGGAAAAGACGAAGGACAGCACGCCCAGCACCGCCAGCGTATGGCAGGAGGAGAAGCGGTTCATGGCGCGGTGGGTCAAATAGAGCGCAAAGCCGAGCGCCGCGATGATCAGCGAGCAGGAGGCATAATGCGCGATCTTGCCGCGCGCCGAGTCCCAAGGGTCGACGCCGAGCAGGCCGAACAGCAGGCTCGAGAAGACGAAGACGCAGATCCAGTAGATGAGGCCGAGTTTGACGGCATCGCTACCGATTTCGGCGGCTCTGGAAGCCGGGATTGCGCTCATGGTGTCCCTCGTCTCGTGCTGTGGCAGAAGCCGTTCGTCGGCTCCAGACAGCGCTTCGCAGATTTTTCGGCCCCGCCGTCGTCCCGGCATGGCCCTTCGCCGGATGGCGGATGAGCCCTCGTGCCGGGGATGCTACTCCGAAGACCGATGTTTGCACTGGATGTTTGCGCATGGAACTGAATTTTGCCAGAGAAAACCGCCTCGGTTCGGCCGTTTACCCGCCGCTGCCGCCAGAGGACGACGAGACCATCACGCTGGTGCTGCGCGCCCGTGATGCCGATGGCCTGATCGAACGGGTCTGCGAGGCCCTGCCGCCGGGCTGTCTCGTCTACGCCCGCCGGGATGGCGCCGCTCCGTCCGGCTCGTCCGAGCTGACGGCGCGGCAGCGCGAGATCCTCGAGCTGCTGCTCCTCAATCTCTCCAACAAGGAGATCGGCCGCCGGCTGGGCCTGTCGCATTTCACCATTCGCAATCGCGTGTCCCAGCTGTTCCGACACCTGAATCTGTCCTCGCGCGCCGAGGTGATCCGTCGTTTCGGTGCCGCCCATGCAGCCGGATCACCGCGCCCGTGAGGAAGGTTCCGGACGCGGTGTAAGTTTTCGGCCTTTTCCCGGCAAAGGCAACTGCCGCCCGTGTACCGGGTGCGTTGCGCCTCGCCGAGCGGTCAGAGCTTGCCGAACCACACGCCGAAGCCGGACAGCTCCACCGTCTGTCCCGCCAGCGTCGCCGTCGCCTCGAAGCCATGGCCGGCGAGCGGCGTGGCGGGGGAGGGGAGGGCGAGGTGCGCCGGGGTGGCCGCAAGGTTGAAGGCGCAGACGATGCGGTCGGCCCCGAGCCTGCGCTCGAAGGCGACGATCTCGCCGGCAGGCGCCAGGAAGGTCAGGTCGCCATCGCGGAGTGCAGCCTGCGTGCGCCGCCAGTTGAGGAAGCGGCGGACGGTGTGAAGCGGCGAGGTGGGGTCGAGCTCCTGCCGGGCCACCGACATGGTCAGGTGCCGGTCAGGCACCGGCAGCCAGGGCTTGCCGGCCGAGAAGCCGCCGGTCGGGTCGTTGTCGGACCAGACCATGGGCGTACGGCAGCCGTCGCGACCCTTGAAGTCGGGCCAGAAGCGGATGCCATAAGGATCCTGCAGCGCCTCGAAGGGCACTTCGGCCTCGGTCAGCGCCAGTTCCTCGCCCTGATAGACGCATGCCGTGCCCTTGAGCGAGGTGACGAGCGCCACGCCGAGCGGCCCGAACCGGGCGGCATCGGCCTCGTGGCCCCAGCGGGTAACGACGCGGGTGAAGTCGTGGTTGGAAAGCGCCCAGCTCGGCCAGCCGTGCGGCGCGCCGTCCAGCATGGCGGTGACCGAGCGGCGGACGTGCTCGGCGGTGTTCTTGGCGCTCAGGAGTTCGAAGCTGTAGGCCATGTGCAGCCGCTTGCCGGTCTCGGTATAGGCGTCCATCATCTCGTAGAGATTTTCGTCCGTGCCGAGTTCGCCCACCGAGGTGGTGCCGGGATAGCGGTCCATCACGGTGCGCAGGCGCGACAGGAAGACGAGATTCTCCGGCCGGCTCTTGTCGTAATAGTGGAGCTGCCGGGCATAGGGGTTGGAATCTTGCACCGTGGCGACGAAATGGTCCTTGGGGGCAGGGGGATTGTCGCGCAACTCCGCATCGCAGAAATAGAAATTCACCGTATCCAGGCGGAACCCGGCGACGCCGCGATCGAGCCAGAAGCGGGCAACGTCCAGAAGCGCGTCCTGGACGGCGGGATTGTGGAAGTTGAGGTCGGGCTGCGAGGTCAGGAAGTTGTGCATGAAATACTGCCGGCGTCCGGCGTTCCATTCCCAGGCCGGTCCGCCGAAGATCGACAGCCAGTTGTTGGGAACCGTGCCGTCTTCCTTGGGCTCGGCCCACACATACCAGTCGGCCTTGGGATTGTCGCGCGACCGGCGGCTTTCCTTGAACCAGGGGTGCTGGTCGGAGGTATGCGACAGCACCAGATCGATGATGATGCCGAGGCCAAGCTCGTCGGCGCGCTTCACCAGCGCGTCGAAATCGGCCAGCGTGCCGAACATCGGGTCGACGTCGCAATAGTCCGACACGTCATAGCCGAAATCGTCCATGGGCGAAGTGAAGAAGGGCGACAGCCAGACGGCATCCACGCCCAGCGAGGCGATGTGGTCCAGCTTCTCGGTCACGCCCTTGAGGTCGCCGACGCCATCGCCGTTGCTGTCGGCATAGCTGCGCGGATAGACCTGATAGATCACCGCGCCGCGCCACCAGTCCGGGTCGACGCGCCGCCGCTCGGACATGGTCATTCCCCCCGTTGCCCCAGCCGTGACCTTGGACATGATCGCTTCCTTCCTCGTTGCGTCAGTTATGGCGCCCGTCAGCCCTGCAAGCTGCGGCAGCCTCGTCTTGTCTTGATGACTTCTTCAGGATCGCTTCTCGCGGTCTTCAGGCGCCAAATTGGCGGCTCGAAGCGCTTTGAAAGCATGCTGCGGCGCAGATGTCCTGTCAAGGTGGGTTGGTTCGGCGCGCCCGCGACCGGCTTGAATCGCTCAGCTGCTGGCGGTCGCCGCGCCGCGCAGGAAAATGCTGATGGCCCGGCGGATATGGCGGCGGCGCCAGTCCGGATCGGGGGCCTGAAACTCGGCTCGATAATGGGTCGCCAGTGCGCCGAAGGTCATGTCGAGCAGGATGGCGGCGGTGTCGAGCGGATCGTCGCCAATGTCGAGGCGGCCCCGGCGCTCCTCGATCATCAGCCAGTCGGCCATCAGGCGCGTGCCGCGGTCGACGCCCTTCTCGCAGATGAGTTCGGCCACTTCCGGATGCTCGACGGCTTCGCTGTTGATCATCTCGAAGAAGCGCACCCGCTCGAGATCGTCCGCCGGATCGATGTCGATGTCGAAGATCTGCTCCAGCGTCCAATCGAGCGGCATCTCTTCATCGGGAGGGCGGGGCAGGGCGAGCAGCGACCGGTGAAACACCTCGGCCACCGAGGTGAACAGATCGAACTTGTTGGAAAACAGCCGATAGAGCGTCTGTTTCGAGATCCGGCAGCGCGTCGCGATGGTGTCCATGGAGGTGGCGCTGTAGCCGCCTTCCAGGAAGACGTCATGGGCGGTCGCCACGATGATGGCACGGCGTTCGTCGTCGCCGACAAGCCGTGGACGGCCTCGCGGACGGCGCTCTTCTGCCAGTTGGGACCCCATGAAACTGTCTCCGATCACGAAATTGTGCCCAGCCGTGGCCCGAGTTTGAATGCGGCGATCATGGGTTTCAATTGACCTGACCGTCTGCTTCTCTATTAATGGTACCTACTCGTACTGTAAATAAGGGCTACATCGTGACCGTTCCCGTCTTTCCTCGCAATATCCTTAGAAACTCGGCACTGCGTCGCCCTTTCCCCCTGAGCCGCGCGGTCGGCCTGGCGCTGGTGACAACCGTGATTCTCGCCGGCTGCCAGGAACAGTCGGCGCCCGCCGGTGCCGGTGGTCCGCCGCCGGGCAAGGCCATGGTGAGCGTGATCACGCTGCATCCGCGCTCGGTCGCTGTGACCGCGGAACTGCCGGGCCGGACCACCGCCTCGCTGGTCGCCGAAGTGCGACCGCAGGTGAGCGGCATCATCAAGGACCGCCCCTTCAAGGAAGGCAGTGAGGTGAAGGCCGGCGATCTTCTCTACGAGATCGACGCGGCCTCCTATCAGGCCACCTATGACAGCGCGCTCGCCGCGCTGCAGAAGGCCGAAGCGGGCGTCCCGAGCGCCCAGGCCAAGGTTGACCGCTACAATGGCCTTCTCAAGCAGAATGCCGTCGCCAAGCAGGATGTGGACGACGCGGTCGCCTCGCTCGCCCAGGCCAAGGCCGACGTAGCCTCGGCCAAGGCTGCGGTGGAAGCCGCGCGCATCGATCTCGAGCATACCCGGATCACCGCGCCGATCTCCGGCCGCATCGGCGCCTCGACCTATTCGGTCGGCGCGCTCGTCACCTCGCAGCAGGCGACGCCGCTGACCACCATCCGCGCCCTCGACCCGATCTATGTGGACGTCACCCAGTCGAGCGCCAACCTGCTCAAGTTCCGCAAGGACGTGGACGACGGCCGCCTCAAGATCGCCGGCGAGCATGTGGCGGTGAAGCTCCAGCTGGAGACCGGCACCACCTATGACCAGAGCGGCAAGCTGGAGTTTGCCGAGGCCAATGTGGACCAGTCGACGGGCAGCTTCACGCTGCGCGCCACCTTCGCCAATCCCAAGCGCCTGCTGGTTCCCGGCATGTATGTCCGGGCGACGGTGGAAGAGGGCGTGGCCGAAAACAGCTTCCTGATCCCGCAGCGCGCGGTCAGCCGGACCCCCGCCGGTGACGCCACGGCGCGCTTCGTCAATGCCGACGGCAAGGTCGAGGATCGCATCATCACCACCGAACGGACGGTCGGCAACAACTGGCTGGTCGACAAGGGTGTCGCCGAGGGCGATCGCGTCATCGTCGAAGGCGGCATGATGATCCGGGCCGGCCAGGACGTCACCCCGCAGGAAGTGACGATCGACGAGGCCACCGGGGCCGTCAAGGCCGCTGCCGCCGCCGAAGAGCCGGCGAAGGCTGCCGCAAGCACTCCCGCCGCCCCCACAACTCAGACCAAGTAAGGCTTTACGATGTCTCGCTTTTTCATCGATCGCCCGATCTTTGCCTGGGTCGTGGCCATCTCCATCATGCTCGCGGGCCTGTTGGCCATCCGCGAGCTGTCGATCTCGCAATATCCGCAGATCGCGCCGACCACCATCCAGGTGCACGCCACCTATCCCGGCGCCGATGCGCAGACGGTCGAAAACTCGGTGACCAAGGTCATCGAGCAGGGCATGACCGGCATCGACAACCTCGATCACATGACCTCGACCTCCACCTCGGACGGTCAGGCCTCGGTGACGCTGACCTTCAACAGCGGCACCGATTCCGACACCGCCCAGGTGCAGACGCAGAACAAGCTGCAGCTGGTCACCCCGCAGTTGCCCACCGTGGTGCAGAGCAACGGCCTTGCGGTCACCAAGTCGGCCGAAGGCTTCCTGATGGTGGTCGGCTTCGTCTCCACCGATGGCCGGATGAGCGCGGCGCAGCTCAGCGACTATGTGAAGAGCACGCTGAACGACACGCTGCAGCGCGTGCCCGGCGTGGGCAGCGCCCAGTCCTTCGGCGCCTACAACTCCATGCGCATCTGGCTCGATCCGGACAAGCTCGCCAAGTATAACCTGATGCCGAGCGACGTGTCGGCGGCGATCTCGGCGCAGAATACCCAGGTCTCCGCCGGTCAGCTGGGCGGCATGCCGCAGCTCGAGGGCCAGCAGCTCAACGTCACCGTCACCGCCAAGGGACGGTTGCAGACGCCCGAAGAGTTCGAGAACATCATCCTGAAGGGCGCGTCCACCGGGTCGATCGTCCGCCTCAATGACGTGGCGCGTGTCGAGCTGGGTTCGGAAAGCTACGACATCAACAGCCTCTACAACGGCAAGCCATCCACCGGTATCGCCATCTCGCTGGCCTCCGGCGCCAACGCCATCTCCACCTCTGCCGGCGTCAAGGCCGCCATCGACCGCATCCGGCCGACGCTCCCCGAGGGCGTCGAGGTGATCTATCCCTATGACACCACGCCCTTCGTCATGCTGTCCATCGAGGAGGTGGTGAAGACGCTGGTGGAGGCCATCGGCCTCGTGTTCCTGGTGATGCTGCTGTTCCTGCAGAACATCCGCGCCACGCTGATCCCGACGCTGGCGGTGCCCGTGGTGCTGCTCGGCACCTTCGGCGTGCTGGCAGTCGCAGGCTTCTCCATCAACACGCTGACCATGTTCGCCATGGTGCTGGCGGTGGGCCTTCTGGTGGACGACGCCATCGTCGTGGTCGAAAACGTCGAGCGCGTGATGGCCGAGGAAGGGCTTGGGCCCCGCGAGGCGACCATCAAGTCCATGGGCGAGATCACCGGCGCGCTGATCGGCATCGCCGTCGTGCTGTCGGCCGTGTTCATTCCCATGGCCTTCTTCTCGGGCTCGGTCGGCATCATCTACCGGCAGTTCTCCATCACCATCGTCTCGGCCATGGTGATCTCGGTGATCGTGGCCCTGATCCTGACGCCGGCGCTCTGCGCCACCATCCTGAAGGACCAGCATAACTACGGCGAGCACAAGGGCGTTTTCGGCTGGTTCAACACCGCCTTCGACGCCGCGGCCGGCGGCTATCGCAAGAGCGTTGGCGGCATCCTCAAGCGCTCGCTGCGCTTCCTCATGGTCTTCCTGCTGATCGGCGGCGGCGTGGGCTATCTGTTCCAGAAGCTGCCGTCCTCCTTCCTGCCGACCGAAGACCAGGGCATCCTGATCGCGGCTGTCATGCTGCCGGCCGGCGCCACGCAGGATCGCACGGAACGGGTGCTCGAACAGGTGCGCGCCCATTTCGCCGACACCGAGAAGGATCACGTGGACGGCGTGTTCACCGTGCGCGGCTTCGGCTTCAGCGGCACCGGGCAGAATGTGGGCCTGGTCTTCATCAAGCTGAAGGACTTTGCCGACCGCACGACGCCGCAGGCCTCGGCGACCGCCATTGCCGGCCGGGCCATGGGCGCGATGATGCAGCAGGTGCACGACGGCATGGTCTTCGTGCTGGCTCCGCCGGCCATCCAGGGCTTCGGCGCCACCGGTGGTTTCGACTTCTACCTGCTCGACACCAACAACGCCGGCCATGAAAAGCTGACGGCGGCGCGCAACCAGCTGCTCGGCATGGCCGGACAGAGCCCGCTCCTGATGGGCACTCGCCCCAACGGGCAGGAGGACACGCCGCAATTTGCCGTCTCCATCGACGAGGAGAAGGCCACTGCGCTTGGCATTCCGCTTGCCAGCATCGACCAGACGCTGTCGGCGGCCTGGGGCGGGTCCTATGTCAACGACTTCATCGATCGTGGTCGCGTGAAGAAGGTCTACATGCAGGCCGATGCGCAGTTCCGCATGCAGCCGGAGGATCTCGACCGCTGGCAGGTGCGCAACGAAAGCGGCGACATGGTGCCCTTCTCGGCCTTTGCCACGGGACGCTGGACCTATGGGTCGCCGCGTCTGGAACGCTACAACGGCCTGCCGGCCATGGAAATCCAGGGAGCGGCCGCACCGGGCGTCTCCTCGGGTGCCGCCATGACCGCCGTCGACCAGATGGTGAGCCAGTTGCCGCCGGGCTTCGCCCATGAGTGGACAGGCCTGTCGGCGCAGGAGCGCCTGTCGGGCAACCAGGCCATGGCGCTCTATGCCATCTCCATCCTGGTGGTGTTCCTGGCGCTGGCGGCGCTTTACGAGAGCTGGTCGATCCCGTTTGCGGTGCTGCTGTCGGTGCCGATCGGCGTGTTCGGTGCCTTGGTGGCGGCAACCTATCTGGGGCAGACCAACGACATCTACTTCAAGGTCGGTCTGCTCACCACCATCGGCCTTGCCGCCAAGAACGCGATCCTGATCGTGGAGTTCGCCATCGAGGGCCAGCGCAAGGGCAGGGGCCTGATCGATGCGACGCTGGACGCCGCGCGCCAGCGTCTCCGGCCCATCATCATGACCTCGCTCGCCTTCATCCTCGGCGTGCTGCCGCTGGCCATCGCCTCGGGTGCCGGTTCGGGCGCGCAGAACTCGATCGGTATCGGTGTGATGGGCGGCATGATCGCCGCCACCATCCTCGGCATCTTCTTCATCCCGCTGCTGTTCGTGGCCGTGCGTCGCATCTTCAAGGGCAAGATCGCCGCACCGGGCACGCCGTCAGCACCGGTGGTTGCCGAGGCGGGGCAGGGCGAGAAGTAAGCAATGACAATGGCCGTGGCCGTGAGGCCACGGCGCCGCGCTTTCCTCGGGTTTCCGCTGTGCATGACCGCCGGCGGACGCTTCTGCAGAGCGCTTGGCTTCGATAGGGTTAACAACAGGTAAATGGCCGGGCGCGTCCGATTCCGGAGCCCTCTTTTTGGCCAGGCCTTTCAGCTGATCTGGAGTGGGAAATGGTGTCTCGTTTTGCTCGGTTGCCGGTTCCTGCGAGCCTGCTCGCAACGCTGCTGCTGGCAGGCTGCGCGGTCGGACCGGACTATGCGACGCCGCAGTTTCAACTCCCCGGCCATTGGTCCAATGCGCCGAAGTCGAGCCAGTCGGCCACGGCGCCGGAACTGGCGCGCTGGTGGGAGAAGCTCGGCGACAAGACGCTCAACCGCCTGGTCGACGAGGCCGTCGCCGGCAATCTCGATGTCGCCAAGGCCAAGGCCAACATTCGCGCCGCACGCGCCACGCTGGTCAAGACCGGCGGCACGCTGGAGCCGACGCTCAGCACGTCCGACAGCGCCCAGCGCCTCCGCAGCAAGGGCAACGTGGACAACATGTTCCAGGCCGGTTTTGACGCCAGCTGGGAACTCGACCTCTTCGGTGGCAATCGTCGCGGCGTCGAAGCGGCTACCCATAGCGCCGAGGCGGCCGAGGATGATCTCTATTCGACACTGCTGACCCTGATCGGCGATGTGGCCACCAACTATATCGAGGCGCGCGGCTATCAGGCGCGCATCGCGCTCGCCAGCCGCACCGCCGCCTCGCAGCGCCAGACCGCAGCGCTGACCAAGGCCAAGCTCGACGCCGGCACGGCTTCGGCCGTCGATGTGGCCAAGGCGGACGCCATCGCCGCCAGCACGGAAGCCAACATTCCCGCCTATCGCCTGGCCTATTCGCAGGCGGTGCACCGGCTCGGCATCCTGCTGGGACGCGAGCCCGAGGCGCTGATCGCCGAGATGAACCGTGGCGGCGCGATCCCGCTGCCGCGCCGTGGCCTGCCGATCGGCATTCCCGCCGACGTGCTGGCCAACCGTCCGGATGTGCGGGCCGCCGAGCGTCGCCTCGCCCAGTCGACCGCGCTGATCGGTCAGGCGGAAGCCCAACGCTATCCCTCCATCTCGCTCACCGGCTCCATCTCGTCGTCGGCCACCAGGATCGGCGACATGGGCAAGTCCACCGCCATCGGCTGGGCCTTCGGGCCGACGCTCACCGTGCCGATCTTCAACGGCGGCCAGCTCGCCGCCGCTGTCGACGTGGCTGCCGCCAACCGCGACGTCAGCTTCATCGCCTTCAAGGCGTCGGTGCTCGGCGCGCTGGAGGATGTTGAGAACGCGCTCGTGGCCGTCACCCAGCAGCGGCTGCAGATGGCCAAGCTCGACGAGGCCGCCTCGCGCTATCGCCAGGCTGCCGAGCTGTCGCGCACCCTCTACCAGACCGGTGCGTCTTCCTTCCTCGACGTGCTCGACGCCGAACGTTCGCTCTATTCGGCCGAGGACGCGCTGATCGTCAGCCGGACCAACATCGCCACCGACTATGTGGCGCTGGCCAAGGCTCTCGGGGCCGGCTGGGACAAGCCGGTCGACGTGACCAAACCCGAAGTGGTGGACCAGAACACTGGTCCGCATCTGGCGCTGAACAAGGCGCAGTAAGGGGCAAAGGCGCCCCTCGGCGCTCTCGCACGAGGGCGCCGGCGGGTTCGGCTCTGGCTGAAAGACGTTTAAATACAATTGGATGGATGGAGTTGATCCAGGGTTCGGGCGGGCGGACATCCGCCTGCCGTATTCTCATATTGCTTTTATACTCATAATGATTATATTGCGACTCACATTAAATACTCAATGTGAGCATAATAATGGCCATCGAACCGCATGCCCTCGACCGTCTGCGTGATCTGCTGCCGCCGCCCGATTGGGCGCTGTTCGAGCCGGAGATTGCCGCCATTGCCGAGCTGAAGCGGCGGCGCAAGGCGGTGGTTCTGGCCCATAACTACCAGACGCCGGAGATCTTCCACGGCGTCGCCGACGTGGTGGGCGACAGCCTGCATCTCGCTCGCGTCGCCGCCGGGCTGGAGGCGGAGGTGATCGTCATGGCCGGCGTGCATTTCATGGCCGAGACGGTGAAGCTGCTGAACCCGCGCCGGCGCGTGCTGATGCCCGACCTCGAGGCCGGCTGTTCGCTGGCCTCCTCGATCACGCCGGAAGACGTGCTGGCGCTGAAGGCCGCCCATCCCGGCGTGCCCGTCGTCACCTATGTCAACACCTCCGCCGCGGTGAAGGCGGTGTCGGATATCTGCTGCACCTCCGGCAACGCCCGCGCGGTGGTGGAAAGCCTCGGCGTGCCCCGCGTGCTGATGCTCCCGGACGAGTATCTCGCTCGCAATGTGGCGCGCGAGACCCATGTGGAGATCATCGCCTGGAACGGCCATTGCGAGGTGCACGAGCGCTTCACGCCGGCCGACATCGCCGAGTTGCGCGAGACCTATCCCGGCGTCACCGTGCTCGCCCATCCCGAATGCCCGCCGGAGGTGGTGGCTGTAGCCGATCTCTCGGGGTCGACGGCGGTGATGGCCAACTATGTGGCGGCCCACAAGCCCGCGCGCGTCGTGCTTTTGACCGAATGTTCCATGAGCGACAATGTCGCCCTGCTGCATCCGGACACCGATTTCGTCCGTCCCTGCAATCTCTGCCCGCACATGAAGCGCATCACGCTGAAGGCCATCCGCGCCGCGCTGGAGGAGGACCGGCACGAGGTGACCGTTGACCCGGCGATCGCCGTCCCGGCGCGGCGGTCGATCGAACGGATGCTGGCGCTATGACGGCGCCGCTCGCTCAAACTCTTGAATCTGGCGCGCTTTCCAGTCGACCTGATGGTTCCGCCAGGTCGGAAAGCGCTCTGGAGCATCCGCCGATCATGTTGACCCAACATGATCGAAAAGCGGCTGCTCAAACTCTTGAATCTGGAGCGCTTTTCTGTCGACCTGACGGTTCCGTCAGGTCGGAGAGCGCTCCAGCCGACCGGCCGGTGATCGTCGGCGCCGGCCTTGCCGGCATGCTCGCGGCACTGGAAATGGCGCCGCGGCCGGTGCTGCTGGTGACGCGCGCCGGACTCGGTGCGGAGGCCTCCACGGCACTGGCACAAGGCGGGCTGGCTGCGGCGATCGGGCCGGACGACAGTGTCGAGGATCATCTCAGCGACACGCTGGCCGCCGGCGCCGGGCTGGTGGACGCGCCGGCGGCGCGGGCCATCCTCGCGCGCGCGCCGGACGTGGTGGCGGCGCTGATCGGCCATGGCGTGGTGTTCGACCGCGCTGACGACGGCGAGTTCGCCCGCGGCCTCGAAGCGGCGCATGGCCGTCGCCGCATCCTGCATGCGGGCGGCGACGCCACCGGTGCGGTGATCGCCCGGGCGCTGGTCGCCGCCGTGCGCCGCACGCCGTCGATCACGGTGATCGAGGGCGTCGAGGCGCGGCGGCTGATCGTCGAGGACGGGCGGGTTGCCGGCCTGCTCTGCGCCGCCGGTGCCGCCGCGCTGGTGCTGCCGGCCGCCCATGTGGTGCTGGCAAGCGGCGGCGTCGGCGGGCTCTTCGCCCATGGCACCAATCCGCCGGGCAACTTCGGCGCCGGTCTGGCACTCGCCGCCCGCGCCGGCGCGGTGATGGCCGACATGGAGTTCGTGCAGTTTCACCCGACCGCGCTGGACGGGACGGGCAGCCCGCTGCCGCTCATCTCGGAAGCGGTGCGAGGGGAGGGCGCCGTCCTGGTCGACGAGACCGGCCGGCCGCTGATGGCAGGTGTGCCCGGCGGCGATCTCGCCCCGCGTGATGTGGTGGCCCGCGCCATCGCTGCCGCCGGCGCGGCTCAGGGCAGGGTGTTTCTCGACGCCCGCGCGGCGCTCGGCCCCCGTTTTGCGACGCGCTTTCCCACCATCGCCGCCGAACTTGCCCGCGCCGGGCTCGATCCCGCCCGCGATCTGATCCCGGTGCGGCCGGCGGCGCATTATCACATGGGCGGCGTCGCCACCGACGTCCGCGGACGCACCTCGATCGAGGGCCTGCATGCTATCGGGGAAGTCGCCTGCACCGGGCTGCATGGCGCCAACCGGCTCGCCAGCAACTCGCTCCTGGAGGCGGCGGCCATGGCGCTCGCGGTCGCCGAGGATCTCCGGGACGCGCAAACGCTTCCCTTGCGGATGCCGCCGGTCGGTCCCCTGCCGCCACGCGCCGACGCCGGTCCGGTCCGCCCGATCGTCTCCGCCGCCCTCGGCCTGCTGCGCAACGGTGACGGGCTGGCCTCCGCCATCGCCGCCCTCGCTCCGCTCGCCTTCGGCGAGGGAGCTGCCGCCGATCCGGCACTGGTGGGGTTGATGATTGCCACGGCGGCACTCCGCCGCCGGCAAAGCGTCGGCGCGCATTGCCGGGTGGATGGCGATGAGGGGGCAATCGCCCCGCCACGAGTTTCGACACTCGCGGATCTCCTGGCCGGGCTCGACGTGACTAACCTGGTGCTGCCACCAACATTCGTGCTGCAGGGAAAGGGAGAGCCTGGTGTTGCCATCCGCGAGTCCCCCCGTACCCGCGTTCTTTACGGATCCAATCGGCACTCTCTCCCCCCTTGTGGGGGAGAGTTGGAGAGAGGGGTAAGCAACTGAAAACAAAAGTTTTTCGCTCGATCCATAGCTCTCCCAGCCCCGCAAGCCGATTGCTTGTCCGGTCTGTGGTTCACCCCTCTCCCTGTCCCTCCCCCACAAGGGGGGAGGGGACGATAGCGGGGAGGGCGGTGATCGACCGGCAAGGGGGCGCTTGGTGTGAAAGCGTGCCAATCGCCCTGGGCGCAAGCTCTGGCGTGCCGGTTCCGCCCTGAATCCCCCCCCCTGCGGGGGGCAGGGGTAAGCCACGGAAATTAAAAGACAATAGGCCTCCCAACAACACGCCCACCACTTCAACCCGAAAGCCTTGACCCATGTCCTCCCTCGCGCCGCTGCCTGCCTTTCTCTATGAACCCATCGTCCGCACCGCCCTGATGGAAGATTTCGGGCAGGCGGGGGATGTTACCTCGGCGGCGGTGATCCCGGCCGACCACGTCAGCGAGCTGGCGCTCATATCGCGGCAGGTCGGCGTGCTGGCCGGGATTGAGGTGGCGGCGATGGCCTTTCGCCTGGTCGATCCGGTCATCGCGATCACGCCGCTTCTGAGGGACGGCGAGGCGCTGGCCCCCGGCACCGTCATCGCCCGCCTGTCCGGCCCGACGCGCGGCTTGCTCGGCGGCGAGCGGACGGCGCTCAACTTTCTTGGCCATCTCTCCGGGATCGCCTCGGTGACGGCGGCCATCGTCGCGTCGGTCAAGGGCACCAGGGCGGCCATCGTCTGCACGCGCAAGACGACGCCGGGCCTGAGAGCGCTGGAGAAATACGCCGTGCGCGCTGGCGGCGGCGCCAACCACCGTTTCGGTCTCGATGATGCCGTGCTGATCAAGGACAATCACGTTGCCGCCGCGGGGTCGGTGACTGAAGCGATCGCGCGGGCCAAGGCGCATGTGGGGCACATGGTGAAGATCGAATGCGAGGTGGATCGGCTCGATCAGCTTGACGAAGCGCTGGCCGCCGGCGTCGACGCCGTGCTGCTCGACAACATGGGGCCGGCGCAGCTCGCCGAGGCGGTGCGCCGCATCGATGGCCGCGCACTGGCCGAAGCCTCCGGTCGGGTGACGCCCGACACGGCGCCGGCCATCGCCGCAAGCGGCGTCGACCTCATTTCCGTCGGCTGGATCACCCACAGCGCTCCGGTGCTGGACATCGGTCTCGACGTGCTGGAGAGTTGACGACCAGCGCCGCGGCGACAGGGTCAAGCTCGGTCCAGCTAGCCCTGTGAAATTCCATAACACTTATTATGCGAAGTACGAATATAGGCGCAAAGTTGGAATGTCCCAGTCCGGCAATTTAGGAATGTCACACTCCCCCTGGCGCGCCGACCGGCGCGCGCAGGCCTCCGGTCTGTCGCAGTCGAAGGCGCTTACAGGTTTTCCTTGATAAGGACTTCGATGCGGATCTTTTCCTGCGACGCGAGAATTTCGCGGCGGTCGCGGCGGGCGCGCAGGATGCGCATCGCGCTGCGCACGAGATGGCCGGGATCCTGGGTGATCAGGGCGTCAACCTGATTGGAGCGCAAGGCGGCCTCGGTGAAGGGCGTGCGCTCATGGGCGATGATCACCGGCTTGTCCCTGGCAAACACCTCGGTGACCACCTCGAGGGGAACGCGCGCCTCGGAACTGACGATATAGACGCCGGCAATGGCCGGCTGGCTGAGGAGGCCGTTGCTGATGATCCGCGCCGTGCGCTCCGGATCGCCATAGGTTTCCAGGGACGGCAGTACCCGCAGATGCGGATAATCGGCATTGATGATTTCATCGAAGCCCAGTCGCCGCTCCAGGCTGTCGCGTGCGAGCATGGTCTCGGCAATGATCAGGATCGTGCCCGCCGTCCGGCCGAGAAAGCGCCCCATCAGCCGGCCCGCCGTGGCGCCTGCCGCGTGGTTGTCGATGCCGACAAAGTCGTCATGGTCGCTGGTGATCTGCCCGGCGATGAAGCTGACGGTGTCGATGCCCTTCTCGATCAGGCGGGCCTTGGCGTCGCGAACCTGGGGCGACTCCGGCGCCATGATCGCGACCCCGTCCACCTGTTGCGGATCGAGCGAGCCGAGCAGGTTGGCGATCTGGTGCGGATCATTCTGGTGAATGTGCATCACATCCGCCTGGATCATCTCCGCCGCGAAGATCTGGTTGGCCTCGCCGATGCAGGCGACCAACCCGGCCAGGAATTCGTCGCCGGTGCGCGGCAGCAGAAACAGGAAGCGATAGCTTTTCCCGCGCGCCAGGTTCGCTGCGACCACATTTCGAATGAATCCCAGCTTTTCAATGGCTTGGTTGACCTTGTCGATCGTATCCTGGCGCACGCCGGGCCGATCGTTCAGCACCCTGTCCACCGTCGCGAGACTGACGCCCGCCTCTGCCGCGAGATCCCGTGTTGTCGGTCGCATCTGACCTCCAGCTTTGCTCATACTGTTCTTTTCATTCAAAAAATCGGCGAACGCAATAGACTTGAGGTACGTACCTAAAATTTTGCTTGCCTTGAGGCACGTACCTCACATATGGTGTTTCCCGTAAGTGTGGTGGCGAGGAGGCTGCCCCTTGCATTCGGGAGGACCAACCACATGAACGCGAAACAGTTGTTGACGCCAGCAATGCTTGCCGCAATGGCAAGCATTGCCATGGGCACCAGTGCGGCACGGGCGACGGACCTGACGCTGTGTTGGGCAGCCTGGGATCCGGCCAATGCGCTGGTTGAACTCAGCAAGGAATATGAAGCCCAGTCGGGCAACACCATGCATTTCGAATTCGTGCCCTGGACCAGCTTTGCCGACCGCATGCTGAACGAGCTCAATTCGGGCGGCAAATTGTGCGACCTGATGATCGGCGACAGCCAGTGGATCGGCGGCGCTGCGGAAAACGGCCAGTATATCAAGCTCAACGACTTCTTTGATGCCAATGGCATCAAGATGGACGACTTCATTCCGGCGACGGTGGTCGGCTATGCCGAATGGCCCAAGAACACGCCCAACTACTGGGCCTTGCCCGCCTTCGGCGACGTGGTCGGCTGGACCTATCGCAAGGACTGGTTCAATCGTCCGGAACTGCAGGCCGAGTTCAAGGCCAAATACGGCCGCGCGCTGGCCGTGCCGAAGACCTTCGACGAGCTGAAGCAGATTGCCGAGTTCTTCCAGAACCGCGACATCGACGGCAAGAAGGTCTACGGCGCGTCGATTTACACCGAGCGCGGCTCGGAAGGCATCACCATGGGCGTGATGGACGTTCTCTACAGCTACGGCTTCAAGTATGAGAACCCGGACAAGCCCTACGATATGGAAGGCTTCGTGAACTCGGACAACGCCGTCAAGGGGCTCGAGTTCTACAAGTCGCTCTACGACTGCTGCGTGCCGCCCGGATCGTCGAACGGCTACATGGGCGAGGGTGTCGACGCCTTCAAGTCCGGACAGGTCGCCCTGCAGATGAACTTCGCCTTCACCTGGCCCGGCTTCAACACCGACGCCAATGTCGGCGGCGACCGCACCGGCTACTTTGCCAATCCGGCAGGTCCCAACGGCGACAAGTTCGCCCAGCTCGGCGGACAGGGCATTTCGGTTGTCGCCGCCTCGGACAACAAGGACGCGGCGCTGACCTACATCAAGTGGTTCGCCCAGCCGTCCGTCCAGGCCAAGTGGTGGAAACTGGGCGGCTATTCGGCCCTGCGGGCCGTGGTGGAAGATCCCGGCTTTGCCACCAGCCAGCCCTATGCGCAGACCTTCCTCGACTCCATGGCGATCGTGAAGGATTTCTGGGCCGAACCCAGCTACGCAACGCTGCTGCAGTCCTCGCAGAAGTGGTTCCATGACTATGTGGTGGCCGGCCACGGCACGGCCAAGGAAGCCCTCGACGGTCTGGTGGCCGATTGGCATGCGACCTTCGAGGAAGAAGGCAAATACTGACCCTCGTGCCACCCGCCGCGCCTGCCGCGGGTGGCCTTTCCGTGAGGCTCATGCGCGCCGGACCTTTCCGGTGCCGATGATCTGTCGCTCCAGGAAAGCTGTATCATGCACGATGATCTTGCCCAGCGTGTCGCGGCAGCGACACCTCCAGCCCTTGCACGCCGGCTGCGGGGCGTCTCCGACCGGACAATCGCCTGGCTGTTCGTGACGCCGACCATATTGCTGCTGCTGGCGGTGAACATCTTTCCGCTGAACTGGACGATCCGCCTGAGTCTCACCAACTTCCGCACCAACCGGCCCAACAATCCGGTCGAGTTCGTCGGCATCGAAAATTACCGCAAGATCCTGACCAATCCGGACACCTGGGCGTCCTTGCAGGCCACGGCGCATTTCCTGATCTGGACGATTGTGCTGCAGGTGCTGATCGGCTTTGCGCTCGCCTATCTCATCAACAAGAAGTTCCGCGGCAACGATCTGTGGACCACGCTGATCGTGCTGCCGATGATGCTGTCGCCGGCGGTTGTCGGCAATTTCTGGACCTTCCTGTACCAGCCGCAAATCGGGCTGTTCAATTACTTCGTTGCCTTCCTGACCGGCGCAGACCCCGCCAGCTTTTCCATGATCGGCGAGGTTTCGCTGGCGCCCTGGGCCATCATCATCGTCGACACCTGGATGTGGACGCCTTTCGTGATGCTGATCTGTCTGGCGGGTCTGAGGTCCATTCCGCCCAGCATCTACGAAGCGGCCGAATGCGATCGCGCCAGCAAATGGCGGCAGTTCTGGACCATCACCTTGCCGATGGCCCTGCCCTTCCTGATGCTGGCCGTGCTGTTCCGCGGCATCGAGAATTTCAAGATGTTCGACCTGGTGGTGCAGCTGACGGGCGGCGGCCCCGGTGCCACCACGCAGCTGACGTCGATCGACCTCAAGCGCGAAGCCTTCGAGAAATGGCGGACCGGCTTTGCCTCCGCCTATGCGGTGATCCTGTTCGTGACCGTTTTCGGCCTCGCCTCGATCTACGTGAAGGCGCTCAACAAGGTGAAAGACAGATGAGTTACTCGATCACCGAACCTTCAAGCCGCCAGAAGTGGATCGCCGGAATTCTGGTTGTCGGTTACGCGCTGCTGACCTTGCTGCCGCTGGTCTGGATCATCGCCACCGGCTTCAAGACGCCCGCCGACGCCATCGCCTATCCCCCCAAGGTGGTGTTCACTCCGTCGCTGGAGGGCTATGTCAACCTGTTCACCTCGCGCAGCCGGGTGACGCCGGAAGATCTGGCCGCCCTCGGTCCGCCGACCACCTGGTATGACGCGATCGTGCGCCAATATGACATGGTCATCACCGGCCCCTCGCGCTACGGCGAGCGCTTCATGAACTCGGTGATCATCGGCTTTGGCTCCACCTTCCTGTCGGTGTTCCTCGGCACCATCGCCGCCTATGCCTTCAGCCGCTTCAAGGTGCCGCTCAAGGACGACCTGCTGTTCTTCATCCTGTCCACGCGGATGATGCCGCCCATCGCCGTCGCCATTCCGATCTTCCTGATGTACCGGGAACTGGGATTGAGCGACACGCATCTCGGCATGATCCTGCTCTACACGGCCGTGAACCTGTCGCTGTCGGTGTGGCTGCTGAAGGGGTTCATCGACGAAATCCCGATCGAATATGAAGAAGCGGCCCTGATCGACGGCTACACGCGCTTTCAGGCCTTCTACAAGGTGGTGCTGCCGCAGGCCGCCACCGGCATCGCGTCGACGGCGATCTTCTGCCTGATCTTCGCCTGGAACGAATATGCCTTTGCGGTGCTGCTGACCTCGGGCACCGCGCAGACCGCCCCGCCGTTCATTCCGACCATCATCGGCGCCGGCGGCAAGGACTGGCCGGCCGTGGCCGCCGGCGCGACGCTGTTCCTGCTGCCGATCATGGTCTTCACCATCCTGCTCCGCAAACACCTGCTGCGCGGCATCACATTCGGAGCTGTCCGCAAATGAGCAATTTCATCCGTGGGCTTATGCGATTGCGCCGCGGTCCCTGGGAGATGGTGGCCACCATCCTGATCGCCGCCGGCGTGGTGATGCTGATGCAGCCCCTGGCCTTGGTGCTGTTCACCTATTCCTTCCTCGTGACGCTGGTGGGAACGGTCCTGTTCATCATCGTCAGCCACTTTCCGGAGTGAACGATGGCACAGATCGTCATCAAGAACCTACGCAAGGAATTTGGCGCCTTCACTGCCGTCCAGTCGTCCAGCTTCACCATTGAAGACGGCGAGTTCTTCATGCTGCTGGGCCCGTCCGGCTGCGGCAAGACCACGACATTGCGCATGATCGCCGGGCTGGAACTGCCCACGTCCGGGGAGATCTTCATCAACGGTACCGAGGTCAGCCAGAAGCCGGCGTCCAAGCGCGACATTGCCTTCGTCTTCCAGATGTTTGCCCTTTATCCGCACATGAACGTGCGCAAGAACATCTCCTATCCGCTGGTCAGCCAGGGCATGCCCCGCGATCAGGTGCGCGCCAAGGTGGCCGAGGTGGCCGAGATCCTGGGCA
The DNA here is from genome assembly GCF_021864535.1 of Oryzibacter oryziterrae. Classification (GTDB taxonomy): domain Bacteria; phylum Pseudomonadota; class Alphaproteobacteria; order Rhizobiales; family Pleomorphomonadaceae; genus Pleomorphomonas; species Pleomorphomonas oryziterrae. The sequence goes on along the minus strand of NZ_JAKJIC010000027.1, from coordinate 17,432 downwards.
TCACCGCCTTGCTGGACAAGCCGGTCGGCGGATTGTCCGGCGGCGACCGCCAGCGCGTGGCGCTCGGTCGGGCCGTGGTGCGCGATCCCGCCTGCTTTCTCATGGACGAGCCGCTGGGTGCGCTCGACGCGGAGTTCCGCGAGCGCATGGCGCAGGAGCTGCGTGCTCTGCACGACCGGATGAACGCCACGACCGTCTATGTGACGCACGACCAGCTCGAGGCCATGCAGATGGGCGACAAGATCGTGGTGATGAACCACGGCGTCGTCGAGCAGTTCGGGCGGCCGCAGGACATCTACGACTGGCCCGCCACGCTGTTCGTGGCGCGCTTCATCGGCTCGCCGGCCATGAACCTGCTGCCCTTCGAGGGCATGGTCGGCAATGGCGCCACCTCGGTCACGCTCGCCGGAGTGCCGGTGGCCATCCCCAAGATGATCAGCGGCGGCGACGGAACGCTGACTCTGGGCGTGCGGCCAGAGCACGTCCATTTCTCCGACGATGCCGGCTATCGCGGCCGCATTCTGGCGGTGGAATATCTGGGCACCACGCAGATCGTCACGCTGGAGACGGCCCTCGGGCAGGTCAAGGTTCGCATCGGTTCGGACCGGGCGGCGCATGTGGGCGAGACCGTGGGCCTGCGCTTCGACACCCGTTCGATCTCGCTGTTTTCCGACACGGGCCATGCCTTGATCTCCACCGCAAACCAGAAGGTCCTGACCCATGGCTGAGATCATCTTGCAAGGCGTTTCCAAGTCTTTCGGTCCGCAGGTTGCCCTTGCCGACGTCGACCTGACGGTGCCGGACGGCGCCTTCGTTGTGCTGCTGGGGCCGACCGGCGCGGGCAAGACCACGCTGCTGCGCATGGTCTCGGGATTGGACCAGCCCGATGCCGGCGAGGTCTTCATTGCCGGACAGGCCATGAAGGGACTGCCGCCGGCACAGCGCAATGTCGCGATGGTGTTCCAGCAATATTCGCTCTATCCGCATCTGACGGTGCGCCAGAACATGGAGTTTCCCCTCAAGTCGCCGCTGCTGCGCACACCGAAGGAAGCCATCGCCGCCAAGGTGGCCGAGGTGGCGGAGATCCTGCAGATCAGCCACAAGCTCGACAACAAGGCGACGGCCCTGTCGGGGGGCGAAATGCAGCGGGTCTCCATCGGCCGCGCGCTGGTGCGCAGTCCCTCGGTCTATCTGATGGACGAGCCCCTGTCGTCGCTGGACGCCAAGCTGCGCGCCGATCTCAGGATCGAGCTGAAAAACATCCAGGCCAATCTCGGCGCCACCTTCCTCTATGTCACCCACGACCAGATCGAGGCGATGACCATGGCCACCCATGTCGGCGTGCTCGACCACGGCCGGCTGGTGCAGTTCGGCACGCCGCGCGAGATCTATGAACAGCCTGTCAGCATCTATGCCGCCGGACGCCTCGGCCAGCCGCACATCAACATCCTGCCGGCCGATCTGTTCGGTCCGGCCCCGCATGGCGCCGTCTATATCGGCATGCGCCCCGAGCAGATCCGTCAAGGGGAAGGCCAGGACGCCCTGGTCAAGCGGGTCGAACGCCTGGGCGACCAGACGCGCCTGCATCTGGCGTTCAAGGCGCATGACCTGACCACGGTGATCGATGCCCACACGCCGCTGCGCACGGGGGACATCGTGAAGATCGAGCCGCACCGACCCTTCTATTTCGACGCCGACGGAGCCCGCATGGTCTAGTGCTGCGCTTCATCTAATTTGGAGGCATTCAGGCCTCCAAATTAGATGAAAAAGGCGCCGCACCACAAAAAACGAGTGCCCTGCCGAACGTCAGTTTAGGTGAAGCAGGGCACTAGGTCTCAGGCCGATCGCATCACCCTGTTGGTGAAAGACAAACACAAGACTTCGAGCCCATTCGCATCATTCAGATCCATAGGACTGAGCGGAATTTGCTCCGGGAGGACACCATGACGCAATTCATGAACAAGCGTGAAAACATTGTCACCGAGGCGATCGACGGCACCGTGATGGCCTCCGGCGGGCGTCTGGTCAGGCTCGACGGCTTTCCGCATATCCGCGTCGTGCTGCGCGCCGATTGGGACAAGAGCCGCGTTGCCATCGTGTCCGGCGGCGGTTCGGGACACGAGCCGGCTCATGCCGGCTTTGTCGGGCCGGGCATGCTGACGGCGGCAGTCTGCGGCGACGTCTTCGCCTCGCCGTCGGTCGACGCGGTCCTCGCCGGCATTCTGGCGGTGACCGGCCCGGCGGGCTGTCTGCTGGTGGTGAAGAACTACACCGGCGACCGGCTGAACTTCGGCCTCGCCGCTGAACGGGCGCGCGCTTTCGGCCTCAAGGTGAACATGGTCATCGTCGACGACGACATCGCCTTGCCCGATCTGCCGCAGTCGCGCGGTCTCGCCGGCACGCTGTTCGTGCACAAGGTCGCCGGTGATCTCGCGGAAAAGGGCTGCGATCTCGCAACGGTGACGCAGGCGGCCGAAAGGATCATCGCCGGCACCCGGTCGATCGGCATGTCGCTCGATACCTGCACGGTGCCCGGCTCGATCAAGGAAAGCCGCATCGCCCCCGGTCGGGCCGAACTTGGCCTCGGCATTCACGGCGAGCCCGGCGTCGAGCAGATCGACTTCATCAACGCCGAGCAGGCGATGGCGGCGATGATCGACAAGCTGGCGACCCAGGCCGGGGATCGCGACTATGTGGCGCTGCTCAACAATCTCGGCGGTGCGTCGGTGCTCGAAATGTCCGTGCTGGCCTTCGAGCTGCTGCGCTCGGAGCTCGGCAAGAAGATCAAGTATATCGTCGGTCCCGCCGCCATGATGACCTCGCTGGACATGCGCGGCGCTTCCGTGTCGATCTGCCCGCTGACGGCCGAGGACACGGCATCGCTGTGCAGCGATGTCGCCCTGTCGGCCTGGCCCGGCTGCCATCCGGTCAAACCCACCGTCACCCTGGCGCTCCCCGACGGCCTGACGCCGATCCGCCCGATCCCGTCGCACCATCAGGCGACGCGCGATTTTCTCGCCAAGTGCTGCAACATCATGATTTCGCTGGAGTCGGAACTCAATGCCCTGGATGCCAAGTCGGGCGACGGCGATACGGGCTCGACGCTGGCCGGCGCGGCAAAGGCCCTGATCGGCGCGCTGGACCATCTGCCGCTGGCCGACCATACCCAGCTTTACCGGGCCATCGGCCTGGAGTTCAGCCAGACCATGGGCGGATCGTCGGGCGTGCTGCTGGCGATCTTCTTCGCGGCGGCGGGCGATGCGGCCTCGAGCGGGTTGTCCATGCGCGATGCGCTGGTGGCCGGCCTGACCCGCATGCAGGAAATCGGCGGGGCCCGGCCGGGCGACCGGACCATGATCGACGCCCTTCACCCGGCGCTGGCCGTTCTCGACCAGGGGCTCGCCGCCGCGGCCGGTGCCGCCCGCAAGGGCGCTGATCACACGGCAACCCTGAAGGTCGCCAAGGCAGGTCGCGCCGCCTATGTGAACGCTGAAAAGCTGACCGGTCATGCGGATCCGGGTGCGGAAGCCGTCGCGCGATTGTTCGAGGCGCTGAGTTCCTGAGCCGCCTGTCTTGGGGCGCAGGGCTTTCGGCTTCGTGAGGCAGTGTCAAATTCATCCATTGCCTCAAGGACATGACGTGCCCTCGCCTGCGCTAGCCCGGGGTGCGGACGGGTAGCTTGTTGCCGGCGTCGGGATGCTCTTCAAGGACGGCATGGCGGAAGCGGAAGAGCTTGGCGGGACGGCCGGCGCCCGAGACTTCGCTGTCGCCGGTCTCCTCGACCAGTTCCTGCGTCTCGATGAGGCGGCGGAAATTCTGCTTGTGCAGACCGACGCCGGCCAGCGCCTCCACCGTACGCTGCAGCTGCAGCAGTGTGAAGGCGGGCGGCAAAAGTTCAAACACCACAGGACGATAGCGTATCTTCGAGCGCAAGCGGGCGATGCCGGTGGCCAGAATGCGACGGTGGTCGCCGGTCATGGGCCGACCGAGCCCGTCGGCGCCGGCGCCGGCTTCGGAGACGAGACCGGCTTCGAACAGCAGCTCGTAGCGCTGCAGCACCAGCTCGTCCTTCCAGGGCAGGCCGTCGCGGCCGAAGGCGAGCGCCACGCGGCGGCGGCGCTGTTCGCCGAGCGCGACGCTGCCGGCCCGCCCGGCCCAGACCGCAAGGCGACCGGCGACGAGATCGAGCACCGGCGGCGGCCCCTGGCGGTGATCTTCCCAGGGAAAATAGGCGTACCAGTCGGCCCAGGCCGACGCGCCGGGATGTCCGCCGAGCCCACCCTCGCTGCGGGTCAAGCCCAGGTAGGCGATGGAGATGATCTGCCGGTCCGGGCCATTGCCGGGCCGGTCGCGGTCGGCGAAGGTATAGAGCTGTTCGAGATAGCCCGGCCGCAACCCCGTCTGTTCGCTGACCCGTTCGCCGAGCCCCGCCTGCAGCGAGGGATGGCGCCGTTCCAGCGGGCCGGCGGGCAACAGGCGGCCGCGGTCGAGCGTCATCACCTTCGGCACGCCATCGGCCACGGCCACCAGCACGGCGATCAGTTCGGCCTCGACGGAAAGATCGGTCACGATTGCCAGCGGTTCCCTTGCCTAGCGCGCGCATCCGCGATGGCGGATGTCTGCTTCGTCAGGTGCTATAGCACAGCCGACAGCGCTAGTGGTTCGATTCTGACATTTGCATCCGCCTGATACCACCCGTCGAGCAAATGTCAGAATCATGAGAACCACTAGCAAGTCTCTGTTTCTAGTGGAGCTTTAGACTTTGACATTTGAGCGCGAGGCCGATGTCATCCGGGACTCAAATGTCAAAGTTGCTCCACTAGAGCATCCGCCGATCAGCGTGGTGCCATGCGCAGGGCGCCGTCGAGGCGGATGATCTCGCCGTTGAGATAGCGGTTGTCCAGGATGTGGGCGACCAGCGCGGCGAACTCGTCGGCATGGCCGAGACGCTTGGGGAACGGAATGGCGGCGGCGAGATTTTGTTGTGCCTCTTCAGGTAGTTCGGCCAGAAGTGGCGTCAGGAACAGACCCGGCGCGATGGTGGCGACGCGCACGCCGAAGCCGGCAAACTCGCGGGCGATCGGCAGTGTCAGCGCGGCAATCCCGCCCTTGGAGGCGGCATAGGCGGCCTGACCGATCTGCCCCTCGAAGGCGGCGACCGAGGCGGTGGAGACGATCACTCCGCGCTCGCCGTCTTCGAGCGGTTCGGCGGTCGACATGGCCGCGCCGGCGAGGCGGATCATGTTGAAGGTGCCGATCAGGTTGACGCGGATGACCCGCTCGAAATCGGCAAGGGGCATCGGACCGTCGCGACCGACCACCCGCTTGGCCGTACCGATACCGGCACAGTTGACGAGTGCGCGCAGCGGACCATGATGATCGCGAGCCTTTTCAAGGGCTTGGGTGGCGCTCGCCTCGTCCGCGACATCGCCGACAAGGGCAAGACCGCCGGTCGCTTCCGCGATGGCGCGGGCGGCTTCCGGATTGCGATCGAACACGCCGACCCTGGCGCCGGCTTTGGCCAACCGCAACGCCGTCGCCGCGCCAAGACCCGAACCGCCGCCTGTCACAATGACGGATTTGTCTTTGATATCCATGGGTTGGGCCTCTTGTGTGGTGTGGGGTTTAAGGCGGGGTACCCCCCTCTCCAACTCTCCCCCTCAAGGGGGGAGAGAGTGCCGATTGGTTCAATACAGAAACAATCAACGCCGAAGGCTATGGCCGGAAGCACCTGTCCAACCCTCTCCCCCCTTGAGGGGGAGAGTTGGAGAGGGGGGTAGCAACGCGTGAAGACTTGACGCGACCATACTCACTTCAGTCCAAGTATTCCCATGGCATTCTGCTTGAGGATCAGGTCGTGGACCTCGTCCTTGAAGCCGGCCTCGCGGAATTGATCTATCCATTTCTCCGGTGTGATCAGCGGGAAGTCGGAGCCGAACAGCATCTTCCTGCGCAGGGGACCGTTGGCATAGGTGATCACCTGGGGCGGGAAATACTTTGGCAGCCAGCCGGACAAGTCTATGAAAACATTGGGCTTGTGCAGGGCGATCGACAGGGCTTCGTCGGTCCAGGGCCAGGAGGGATGGGCGAGGATGATGGTCATGTCGGGGAAATCGACGGCCACATCGTCGAGATGGATGGGTTGCGAATACTTGAGCCGCAGTCCGCCGCCGCCGCGCATGCCGGTTCCGATGCCGGAATGGCCGGTGTGGAAGATGGCCGGCAAACGATATTCTGCAATGACTTCATAGAGTTTGTAGGCCAGACGATCGTTGGGATAGAAGCCCTGGCAGGTGGGATGGAACTTGAAGCCCCTGACCACGCCGTCCTCGATCAGGGCCCGCGCCTCGCGGGCGCCGAGCATGCCCTTGTGCGGATCGATGGAGGCGAAGGCGACCATGATGTCGGCATTGTCGCGCGCCGCCTGGGCGATTTCCTCGTTATGTATCCGTCTGTTACCGATCTCGAACTCGCTGTCGACGGTGAACATCACAAAGCCGATGCGCCGTTCCCGATAGTAATCGATGGTTTCCTGAATGGTCGGGCGCTTGCCGGTCTTGAAATACTTGCCGGCCGCCTCTTCGAAGGGCGTCCAGAAGGGGTCGGGTTCCTGCCGGCAGGACACCTCGGCGTGGGTGTGCATGTCGATGGCAATGAGATCCTGCGGGTTCATCAGGCCCTCCTTCAGGGCGTCCTCACATGTCACGGTTATGTCGCATCGACCGCGATCAGGGCAGGCGCCAATGTCGCACTTTCGGAACGGGTGTCACAAGGCTCACAGCGTGATCACCTCGGGCGGCGGGTTGGTCGCATAGAGCGCCTCGACCAGATGCGCCCGACGGGCCAGAACGGCGCGCTGGTTGATCGAGCCCTTGTCGGTGATCTCGTTGGCGTCGATGGACGGCGGCTCGGCCAGGAGCACGATGCGCTCGACGCGGTTGGACGAGCCGGTGCTCTCGGTGGCGAGATGGGCGAGACGGGCGGCGAAGGCGTTGTGGACGATGAAGTCGGCCAGCACCGCCGCGTCGCTGAGGCCCGCAGCCTCGCGCGGCAGCAAGGCCCGGCAGGCGGCCATGTCGGGCAGCAAGAGGGCGGTGACGCGCTCGCGGTCATGACCGGCAATGACGGCGTCCTTCACCAGCGGGGCGAAGGCGGCGACGATCTTCGCCCGGAGCGGCCCGACGCTGACCCAGGTGCCGGTCATCAGCTTGAAGTCCTCGGAGATGCGGCCGTCGAACACGAAGCCGGCGTTGACGTCGGCCTCGTCGACGAATTTCACCGCGTCGCCCAGCTTGTAGAAGCCCTCCTCGTCGAAGGACTTGGCGGTCTGTTCCGGATCGCGCCAATAGCCGGGCATGACATTGGGGCCGGAGACGCGGATCTCGAGCTTGCCGGCGGTGGGCACCAGCTTCAACGCGGTGCCGGGCATGGGCAGGCCGAGCTGGCCGGGACGGGCAAGGCGCTTGTTGGCGCCCATGGCCGATGGCGCCGTCTCGGTGGCACCGAGGCCGGAGACCATCAGATAGCGCTTGCCGGTGGTCTCCACGGCCAGCGCGTCGAGATCGTCGGAGATGTGCCTGGGCAGGCTGGCGCCGGCATAGAAGGTGATCCTCAGATCCTTGAAGAAGGTCTTCCGCAGCTCCGGATCGGCGCGCAGATAGGGGATGATCTCTTCAAAGCCCTTTGGGACGTTGAAATAGAGCGTGGGGGACACGTCGCGCAGATTGCGCACGGTTTCCAGGATGCCGCGCGGGGTCGGCTTGCCGTCGTCGATATAGAGCGAACCGCCGGTGTAGAGCACCAGGCCGAAATTCTTGTTGCCGCCGAAGGTGTGGTTCCAGGGCAGCCAGTCGATCAGCACCTGCGGCCGTTCCAGCACGAAGGGGAACCAGTGATGGGCGATCATCTTCATGTTGGCGCACATCATGCCATGGGTGTTGATGACGCCCTTGGGCTTGCCGGTGGAGCCGGAGGTGAACAGGATCTTGGCGATGGTGGCGCTGCCGATGGCGGCATTGGCCGCGTCGACGGCGGCGGCGTCCTCGGGCTCGGCGATCAGATCGTCCCAGAGCGTGGCAGTCCGACCGGCAACCGTGCCCTCACGGCCCACAAGCTCCACGTCGGCCGGCACGGCATCGAGGATGCCGGCGGCATGCGCCGAGAGGTCGGAGCCGTAGACGAGGCCGGGGGTGAGGCGCTCGATGATCGAGCGGATCTTCTCGAAATCGGTGGCCACCAGCGTATAGGCGGGCGAAATCGGCGCATAGGGAATGCCGGCATACATGGCGGCGAGGCCGAGCAGCCCGTGCTCGATCTCGTTGCCCGAGAGGATGGCCAGCGGCCGGTCCGGGCCGAGACCGCGCCGGAGAAGCGCCGAGGCGAGACGGCGCACCAGCGCCCGCGTCTGACCATAGCTGACCCGGCGCCAGTCGCCGAAGCCGCCCTGCAGCTTGACGCGCTGGGCCAGGAAGGTGGCGTCGGGCGTCCGTTCCGCCCACACGTCGAGCCGATCGGTGACGGCGCGGCCATAGGGCCCGAGATCCTGGCGCGGCCGCACGATGATCGAGCCGTCGGCGCGGTGCTCCATGGCGGCATCGAACTGGCCGAGGTCCACGTCGTGAAAATCTGGTGTCATGCGTTCCCTCCCAAGAACAATGACGTTTCAACTCCGCCTTGGCGACCAACTCCCGGCGCCGTCATGGTCCGCGGAGGCGGACCATCCATGCAGTCAAAGGAACAAGAGTCCGAAGGTCAGTGCATATGCCTTTGATGCCGACTGAAGGAGATGACATTTGATTTTGATTTCGAATGTGATCGTCTTTCAGGACTATTCCGTAACTTTCGCGTTCCTGCCCCTCTGCCGATCAATATGGCCGTCAACTTCCTTGCTTGTGACTGCGTGGATGGTCCGCCTTCGCGGACCATGACGGCGTTGGGGTAGTTGTCCGACCGCGTCTGGGCTTCCCCCCTACTCGCGATGCGTCACCTTGGCGGCGCGCTTTTCGAGGAAGGCGCGGAGCCGTTCCTGGGCGTCGGGGTGGGTGTCGGCAATGGCGGCCATCAGCGATTCGGTGAACAGGCCCTCCTCCGGGCCCATTTCGGCGATGCGCGGCAGGGCGTGCAGTACGGCGAAATTGGTGGCCGGCGCATTGCCGGCGGCCTTGTGGGCGAGCTCCATCGCCTTGGGCAGGGCGGCGCCGTCGTCCACCACATATTGGCTGAAGCCGAACATCAGCCCGTCGCGGGCGGAAATGGTGCGGCCGGTCAGCATCATGTCCTGCATCAGCGGCACGCCGACGAGACGCGGCACGCGAACCGAGCCGCCGCCGCCGACGAAGATGCCACGCTGGCCCTCGGGCAGCGCATAATAGGCCGAGCTTTCGGCGATGCGCACATGGGTGGCGGCCGCCAGCTCCAGCCCGCCGCCGACCACGGCGCCATGCAGGGCGGCAAACACCGGCACCGGCGCATACTGGATCTCGTCGAAGGCCTTGTGCCACATGCGCGAATGGCGGATCGAGCGCAGGATGTCCGGGGCGCCGGAGATCTCGCCGAGGTCGAGACCGGCGCAGAAATGGGCCCCGGCACCGTGGACCACCACCGCGCGCACGTCCGGGCCGAGCCCGGCAAAGAAGGCGCGGATGCCCTCGATGGTGTCGTCATCAAGCGCGTTGCGCTTTTCGGGGCGGTTGAGCTTCAGGATCGCGACGGCCTCGTCGCGCGTGACCTCAAGCGTCTCCGGCAATGCGGCTGAGGGCATGACACATCCTCGCTATGGGACGGGGTGGGTGCCGTCCGGAAAGGCTGACAAGGGAAAGGCATCCGGGCGAGCCGTGCGGCGACGGCCCCTCCGCGTCCTCCGGTATCGACAGCGTCTCTCCTCCCACCGTCGATGAAAATGGTTATGTAATATAACTATTATCATGTCAAGGAAAATACGTAAGCGGGAAGAGCGACAGGAACCGGACGGGCAAGCGGACATCCAGCCGGACGTGCACTTGAAACAGGTGGACCTATCCTTTTGAAATAGCTATGTTTCACCTACAAGAGAACCGGACATGGGAGCGGACGTTGCCGCGCAGCGAGGTCGCCGGCCTGCTCGGGCTGGGCGATCGGCAGGCAAGACGTGTGACGTCCGAGCTGCTGCGCCAGGGGGTGCTGACGTCGCAAACGCCCAAGAGCCCCCTGCATTTGGCTATCCCCTCGGCCTGTGCGGCGAGCTGGATGCCGGGGCTGTTTCCCGAACGCGGGTGACCCGGCCCCTGTCTCGCGCGCCTGTGCGGCCTCTCCTCACGCCGACTTGCGGGCGACCAGGACGATGCGGCGGTCGGGCGTCTTGCTGCCGTGGCGGAGCTCCTGGACGATCTCGAAGCCGGCGGCGCGCTGTTCGGCGGCAAGCTCCGCTGCCGTGAAGAAGGCGGCCGGCGGGGCGAAGCCGAGCGTGCGCATGACCGGCAGCACCAGGCGGAGAAGCGGGGTTGCCTCGGCCAGGCAGGGCGTCTTGGTGATGAGAAGGCCGCCCGGCTTCAGGATGCGCAGCATTTCCGCATGGAGCGCGGGCCGGTCGGGCAGCAGGTGCAGGATGTTGAAGCCGATGGCGACATCCACCGACGCCGGCGCCAGTCCGCTCGCTTGCGCATGCCCGACGGCAAAGCGCAGGCTCGGACAGGGCGGCGCGGCGGCGGCCCGCTCCTCGGCAATGGTGATCATGCGCTCGGCATAGTCGACGGCGAAATAGCTTGCCGTGTCGGGCGCCAGGCGGAGCGCCGTGGTGCCGGGGCCGCAGCCGAACTCATAGACCCGGCTCTCCGGGCCGAGATGGCCGGCGATCAGATCGAGCGTGCGCTGATAACCGGCGGTGTCGCTGATGGGGTTGGCGGCATAGCGGCGGGCCATCCAGTTCCAGAATTTCGAGCCGTCCTGCGGCATGTGAGCCTCCTTGGGTCCTTGTGCCCGTGCCAAGGATGGGGACGCGCCCCCTGACCTTCAAGGCCCGCCGGTGCACCGGGGCGATAAAGGGACGGGGGGAGGCGCTGGCGGTTCCGGTCAGATCTTGGGGGCGGTAGGATGGACGGGGCGCATCGGTCGCCGGTCTCCCCGGACCTTCCCGTCATCGTCCCCCTTGCCGAGGCGCGGGAATTTCGGGACAAGAGGGGATGGACGCGGAGAGGGGCGGATGGAAGCGGGGGACGAGGAGACGGAGATCCACGGGGCGACCGGCGATGATATCGACATCGGGCCGCTCGGGCAGGAGATCGGCTATGTGCTGCGGCGCGCCCAGCTGATGATCTTCCGCCGCTTCTTTGCCGACTTTGCCGCCGAGGACATCAAGCCGGCGCAATATTCGACGCTGATGATCGTCAGCCGCAATCCCGGCGTGGCGCAAGGCCGCGTGGCCGCCGCGCTCGACATCAAGAAGACCAACTTCGTGGCCATGGTCAGCGAACTGGAACGGCGCGGCCTGATGCTCCGGCGCCCGTCGGCCACCGACCGCCGCAGCCAGTGCCTGCATCTGACCGACACCGGTGTGGCACTGGTGGAGCGCCTGCGCTCCATCGCTGCGCGCAACGAGGACCGCATCGCCGCCGCGCTGGGAGACGGCGTCTACGACGGGCTGTTCGCGCCGCTGCGGCGCATCGCGCGCGGGGAATTCTGAGGCTGCTTCCGCGATGTCTCGGGCTGTACTGTCACGGCAAACATGCTGCGCAAATCGCCGCATCTGAATTCTTGAGCGTGATGATATAGTTTATGGTGCCTGCGAAATGCATGTACAGACACACAAATCTTATATCTTGAATATACCTACAAGGCGTAAAAATATTTCGAACTGAACAGGGCATACTGCACATATGCAATAATAATAATCCTTTCTTCTATCCGATTTTATCGAACTTGTTCAAGTTCGGCCAGATTTTACAGAATTTTAACGCACATATATTCAAGTGATTTGTGCGTAACGGGATACCGCTCTTCGGCGCTTTGAACCGTCATTGGGTCCTGAAGCAAATCGGTCAGCGCAACACTTTGCAGTTCGCGGCCGGGATCATCCTGCGGTGGAAGGGCAGTGAGTCTTGTCCACCCCGCAACCGCATCGGCGCAGCGTTGGGAGCCCCTCATGATTTGGACCGTAGCCCGCAGACTTGCCGCAAGTGTTGCAGTGCCCCTCCTGGGGCTCGCCATCGTCATCGGCCAAGGCTATTTCGCCACGGAGCAGATCGAGGCGCTGTCTGAGGCTGCCGACGCGGCGCATGACAATCTCGAGGTGGCAAAGGATCTGGTGACCGTCGGCGCCGAGCTCGGCAACATCGTCGGATCGGCGGAGATCAATCGCAATCTCGCCGCCTCCGCAACCGAATGGGCCGACGCGGTCAGTGCCGCCGAAAAGGACATCGTGGCAGTGCGCGCCTCGGCCGTGTCCGGCGAGGAAAAGGCGACCGTGGAAACCATCGTCGCCACCTTCGAGCAACTGAAGCGGGCCTATCGGGACAAGCTGCTGCCGCAGTTGCAGGCCTCGCAGGAGCTGACGCCGGCGCTTCGCGCCATCGACGAGGAGATCGACGGCCTGGTGGACCAAATCGGCGAGGCCAGCGCCAGCCTTGCTGACGTTCAGAAGCGCGAGGCGGATGCGGCCGGCGAGGCCTTGCAGAGCCTGGCCGCGCAAGTCCAGACGGCCATGCTCGGCGTCGGGCTGCTCGCCCTGCTGGCCGCGACAGGCGTTGCCTATCTCGTGGTCGGCTCGGTGACGCGCCCGGTGGACCGGGTGAGCCGGCGCATGGAGACCATGTCGGGGGGCGACCTGCAGTCGGCCATCCCGGACGTCGAGCGCAAGGACGAACTCGGCGCCATGGCCCGCGTGCTCGAACGCTTCCGGGCCGAACTGGCCGACGCCGAGGCGGCACGGATGCGCCAGGCCGAGGCCGAGGCGCTGGAAGCCGAACGGCTGCGCAGCCGCAACGCCATCGCCGACCGCTTTGCCGAGGACATGCAGGCCCTGGGCCGGCAGTTCGTGGCCTCGTCCAGCGAAGTGGCGACGGCGGCCCGGCATCTGTCGGCGACCGCCGAGGAGACCTCGCGCCAGGCGCAGGCGGTCTCCGGTGCGGCGGAAGAGGCGGCCACCAATGTGCAGACCGTGGCGGCAGGCGCCGAGGAGCTGTCCGCCAGCGTCCGGGAAATCAACACGCAGGTGAGCCATTCGGCCGGCATCGCCCAGGAGGCCGCCGAGGAAGCGGCCCGTTCGACGCAGAACATCCAGGCGCTGTCGTCGTCGGCACAGTCCATCGGCCAGGTGGTGGTGCTGATCCGCGCCATCGCCGAACAGACCAACCTGCTGGCCCTCAACGCCACCATTGAAGCGGCGCGCGCCGGTGAGGCCGGCCGGGGCTTTGCGGTGGTCGCCAGCGAGGTCAAGCAGCTGGCCGCCCAGACCGCCCGCGCCACCGACGAGATCGGCGCCAAGATCGGCGACATGCAACACGCCACCACGGTGACCGTGGACAGCATCTCGCGCATCGTCAACACGATCAACACGATCCGCGAGGTGACCAACTCCATCGCCGGCGCCGTGGAACAGCAGGGCGCGGCGACGGGCGAGATCGCCCAGAATACCCAGCGCGCCGCCACAGGCACCACCGACGTCACCTCGAACATCGTCGGCGTCGGCTCGGCCGCCGAAGTGACCGGCGCGGCGGCGACGCAGCTGATGTCGCTCTCCACCTCGCTGCAGGACAATTCGAACCACCTGCAACAGAGCGTAAACGACTTCGTGCGGTCCCTGCGCTCAGCGTGAGGCCCCTCACCGCCCCCGTCCGCCGGCCAGCTCCATGAGCTGGCGGCCGCTGGCGAGGGCGCGGCGGAGGTTGCGCTGGGCGTTGCGGGCGTGTTCGCGGAGGATGGCTTCGGCGCGGCTGCCCTCGCGGGCGGCAATGGCTTCGAGCGCGGTGCGGTGCTGTTCCTGGGCGATGGTCAGGACGTGATGGGTGGCCGGCGAGCCGGCTTCGAGCGGCACCAGCGCGCTCGGCGAGGCGAAGGGCATGGCGGCGACACGCTCGATCTCCAGCGTCAGTGCCGGGCTGCCGGCCATCTCGGCGATCAGCGCGTGGAAGCCGGCGTTGAGGTCGACGTAGAGCGCAAGATCGATGTCGAGATCGAGGGGGCGGACGATCCGGTCGATGCCGTCGAGGATCTCGCCGGCTTCCGCCAGATGGGCAGCGCTGACGCCGCGTTCGGCGGCGAGGCGCCCGGCGAGACCTTCAAGCGTGCCGCGCATCTCGATGGAGACGAGGATATCCGGCTCGGACAGGCGGCGCACCGCATAGCCGCCGCCGGGCAGCGCCTCGACGAGATTTTCCTGTTCGAGCCGCATCAGGGCGGCGCGCACCGGCGTGCGCGACACGTCCAACCGCTCGACCATCTGCAGCTCCGGCACCCGCTCGCCCGGGGCCAGCTCGCCCGAGACGATGAGGTCGCGCAGTTTCAGAACGGCCTTCAGGGTCTGCGAGGCGGCTTTCTCGCCACGGGCGGCGGCAGGGGAACTCATGGGGCGATCCGGTCAGGCGTGTCGAGAACGAGGCGGCTGCCGGAGAAGCGCGACACGCAGGTGCACAGGCGCGCCCCTTCCGCCTTTTCCTCGTCGGAGAAGAAGACGTCACGGTGATCGACCTCGCCGTCAGCGTCAAGGATCGGCAGGGCGCACAGGCCGCACTCGCCCTTGCGGCAATCGGATATCATGGCCACGCCCGACCGTTCCAGCGCTTCGAGCAGCGTCTCGGTGGCGTCGACGGTGATCGCCCGGTCGAGCCGGGGGATCGCCACCTCGAAGGGCGCGGTGACCAGGCGGCCGGAGTTGCCGAAGGTCTCCATCCTGACCTGGGTCGCCGGCCGACCGGCGCGGGCCCAGGCCTGGCGGGCGGCGTCCATCAGGCCGATGGGGCCGCAGACGTAGAACTCGCCCCCCTGCGGCAGGGCGGCGATCTCCGCGTCGAGGTCGACGCGCTCGCCGTGGTCGTCGGCGAAGGTGGCGAGGCGGTCGCCGATCACGGCCCGCGTCTCGTCGGCCAGCACGTGATCGGCGGCGGAGCGGGCGGCGTAGAGCATGCGGAAATCGGCGCCCGCCCCGGCCAGCGCCAGAGCCATGGAATGGATGGGCGTGATGCCGATGCCGCCGGCGAGCAGGAGATAGGCCGGCCGGTTGCGCTTGAGCTCGAAATGATTGCGCGGCAGGGCGATGCGCAAGGTGGAGCCCGCTTCGAGCGTCCACATGAAGGCCGAGCCGCCGCGCGAGGTGGCGAGCCGCTTCACCGCGATGCGATAGACGCCGTCACTTGAGGGGCCGACGGTGGAGTAGCAGCGGCTTTCCTGCCGGTCGCCGATGCTGACCAGCACCTGGATGTGGCTGCCCGGCGTCGGCGGGCGGAAATCGGCGGATGGTTCGATGGCGAACAGCCGCACGTCGGCGCTGAGGTCGACGGTGGAGAGAAGGCGCGCGTCGCGCCAGTCGAGATGGCTTTGCATGGGGGCTTACTCGGCAGCGGCGGACGTGGTCGTGGCTTCGCGGGCGATCATCTGGTCGATCATGCGGTGCGCCCAGAGCACGCCGGCGTCGATGTTGAGATTGTAGAAGGGCATGCGCGGATGCTCGTCGATGGCCCGCTGCTGCGCTTCGAGGACGAAGAAGTCCTGGTCGTAGACGCCCTTGCCGTCGTTGACATGGCCCTTGTTGAGCGCCTGCGACAGCTCCTCGTTTTCCTTGTCGAAGTTGCGCACGAAGTTCCAGAAATAATGGCAGGACGTCTCGGTCTCCGGCGTGATCGCGGCGAGAAAGGCGCCGTTGACGCCCTGGCTGCGGTCGCCGTCCGGCGCGCCGGTGCCGGTGACGGCCACGCCCACATCGCCGACGATGGTGGATGGCGCCTGCAAGGTGACGATCTGCCAGCGGTCCACATGAACGCCGGGCTTGCCGAGCAGCTTCTTCCAGAAGGGCGGCGGCTCGATGCCGATCATCCAGCGGGTGAGCGTGACGGTGCGGTCGGTATGGGTGACGTCGAAGGGGGCGGCGGTGATGTTGTCGTCGCCGATGGAGCCGGCATGCACATAGGACTCGTGGGTGAGATCCATCAGATTGTCGACGACGAGGCGATAGTTGCACTTGAGGCCATAGCGCGTGCCGCCGGTGCCGACCCAGTCGGTGCCGTCATTGTGGTGGAAGTCGGGGATCGTCGCGGGATCGGCCAGCGCCGGATCGCCCGGCCAGATCCAGATGAGACGATGCCTTTCGACCACCGGATAGGCGCGGACGCAGGCCGAAGGGTTGATGGTCTTCTGCGCCGGCATGAAGGTGCAGCGCCCTTCCGGATTGAAGACGAGGCCGTGATAGCCGCAGACCACCTCGTCGCCGCGCAGAAAGCCGAGCGACAGCGGCAAGAGGCGATGCCAGCAGGCATCCTCCAGCGCGGCGACGGTGCCACCCTGCTGGCGATAGAGCACGATCGACGTGCCGCAGATCTTGCGCGGGGTGAGCTTGGCGCCGACCTCATGGGTCCAGGCGGCGGCGTACCAGGTGTTCAAGGGAAAGCTGTGTGCGGTCATCGGCATTTCCTCCCAGAATGCGACTGGGGGTGAGTGTATACAGGAATGCCGGGCCGGCAAGGCTTCGAGGCGGACTATTGGCCGCAGGTGGGGGCTGAAGGCGGTGTTTCGGGGTGGCATTGTATACCAAATGCCGGTTTGCGATCCGGAGGCGCCGCAGCCGCCGGCACAGGAAATCGCAAGCCTGCAAAGGGCTTGACCCGGTCGGTGGCCGCGAACAGAAGAGCTCACACCTTGGGACAAGGCGAGCGCACAAGTGTGCGCTATTCGCACGAGGGGCAAGGCGGAGCCGGTGGAGCGGCCCCTTGAGGCCACCTTTCTTGCAAAATGTGGGCTTGAAGCGATGGGGCGGAGCCGATGTCTCGCCAGATGGAGGGTGGCTTGGAGGCCGCATCCCGGACGAGAGGGGCGCGCCGGTATGAGAAAGCGCACGCCAGCCAGAGGGGCCGACGCGCGCCTATCTCCTGGTCATCGATCGGGCGCCGCAGGCGGTGCAGGAGGCGCTTCGGCGGGCCTGAGGGCCCTATAAACCCCTCTGAAGCCATTTCGCCCAGGATGCTGACGCATCGGCTCAGGCAAGATGTTCCCAACTTCTCATGGCATCCGGGCATGAGAATTTCGAAAGCGGAAAACGCAGACCTCACGACAATGAGCCACATGCCTTTGCCAGACACCAACTGACCCAGATGTCATGGTCCGCGAAGGCGGACCATCCACGCAGTCAAAACAAAGATGTAGATGGCATTTTTGGTGTTGTGGTGATGGACTATGCTGCGTCGATAGGGTTTGGGTCAATCTTATCGCTGGCAAGGACCTTCGGACATTTTTGCAATGACTGCGTGGATGGT
>NZ_JAKJIC010000026.1 GCF_021864535.1 Oryzibacter oryziterrae | reverse complement strand
GCGGCAACGGCGCCGCCGGCGGCGGCCAGCGAGCCGAGCAGCGCGCCGACGCCGACGGTCTCGCCGGGATTGACCAGAACTTCGGCCAGCACGCCGTCAACCGGGGCCGGCACTTCGATGGTGACCTTGTCGGTCTCGAGCTCCACCACCGGCTCGTCGGCCTTCACGGCCTCGCCGGGCTTCTTGAACCAGCGTCCGATGGTGGCTTCCGTCACCGATTCGCCGAGGGTCGGAACGCGAATTTCCGTCGCCATGATCGTCTCGTCTTTCGTCTGAAATATCGTGTCGGGGGAAAGGCGGGAGGCTTGAGCTCCCGCCACTTGTGTCAGGTTCGGTTGCCGGGATCAGTCGCCGAGCGCTTCGTCGAGGAAGGCGGCAAGCTGGGCCAGGTGCTTGGACATCAGGCCGGTGGCGGTCGCCGCCGCCGGCGCACGGCCGGCATAGCGGGCACGCGGCACCTTGGCGCCGATCTGCTTGAGCACCCATTCCAGATACGGGTCGATGAAGGTCCAGGCACCCATGTTCTTGGGCTCTTCCTGGCACCAGACGAACTCCGCCTTGGGGAAGCGGCTGAGCTCGGCCACCAGGGCCTTGGCCGGGAAGGGATAGAGCTGCTCGACGCGCAACAGGTAGATGTCGTCGACGCCGCGCTTCTCGCGTTCCTCCAGGAGGTCGTAGTAGACCTTGCCCGTGCAGAGCACGACGCGGCGGATCTCCGCGTCCGGCTTCAGCTTGACCGTCACCGTCTCCGGGTCCGACTGAGCATTGTCCCAGAGCAGGCGATGGAACGAGGTGTCGGCGCCCATTTCCTCCAGCTTGGACACCGCACGCTTATGGCGCAGCAGCGACTTCGGCGTCATCAGGATCAGCGGCTTGCGGAAGTCGCGGGTCAGCTGACGGCGCAGGATGTGGAAATAGTTGGACGGGGTGGTGCAGTTGGCGACCTGCATGTTGTCTTCGGCGCACAGCTGCAGCCAGCGCTCGAGGCGACCGGAGGAATGCTCCGGACCCTGGCCCTCATAGCCATGCGGCAAGAGGCAGACGAGGCCGGACATGCGCAGCCACTTGCGCTCGCCGCCGGAGATGAACTGGTCGAACACCACCTGCGCGCCGTTGGCAAAGTCGCCGAACTGCGCTTCCCAGAGAGTGAGCGCGTTCGGACGGGCCAGCGAGTAGCCATATTCGAAGCCCAGCACCGCCTCTTCGGACAGCATGGAGTTGATCACTTCATAGGGCGCCTGATCGGGCGACAGGTTGGCGAGCGGGATATAGCGCGCCTCGGTCTCCTGATCGTAGAGCACGGTGTGACGCTGGGAGAAGGTGCCGCGTTCGCAGTCCTGACCCGACAGGCGGATCTTGTGACCGCCGACCACCAGCGAGCCGAAGGCCAGCGCCTCGGCCAGCGCCCAGTCGATGCCCTCGCCCGTCTCGATCGCCTTCTTGCGGGCGTCGAGGAAGCGCTGGATCGTGCGGTGCACGTTGAGCGTCGGCGGAACGGTGTTCAGCTTGAGGCCGATCTCGCGCAGCATGTCGAGGTTGACGCCCGACTGGCCGCGACGCTGTTCGTCGAAGCTGTCGGCCACCTTGAGGCCGGCCCAGGCGCCGTCGAGCCAGTCGGCCTTGTTGGGCTTGTAGGCCTGGCCCGCCTCGAACTCGGTGTCGAGCTTGGAGCGGAACTCGGCCTGCCAGGCGGCAACCTCATCGGCCGTCACCACGCCTTCGCCGGTCAGCTTCCTGGAATAGATCTGCAGCGTCGAATCGTGGCTGCGGATCTTCTTGTACATCATCGGCTGGGTGAACGCCGGCTCGTCGCCTTCGTTGTGACCGAAGCGGCGATAGCAGATCATGTCCACGACAACAGGCTTGTGGAACTTCTGCCGGTATTCGGTGGCGATCTTCGTGGCGAAGACCACGGCTTCGGGATCGTCGCCGTTGCAGTGGAAGATCGGCGCCTCGACCATCTTCGCCACGTCCGACGGATAGGGCGAGGAGCGCGAGAAATGCGGGTTGGTGGTGAAGCCGATCTGGTTGTTGATGATGAAATGCACCGAACCGCCGGTGCGGTGACCGCGCAGGCCCGACAGGCCGAGGCACTCGGCCACCACGCCCTGGCCGGCGAAGGCGGCGTCACCGTGGATCAGCAGCGGCAGCACCTTCACGCGCTCGGAGAGCGGAATGATGTCGCCTTCCCAGACCGTGGCGGTCTGGTCCTGCTTGGCGCGGGCCTTGCCCAGCACCACCGGATTGACGATTTCCAGATGCGAGGGGTTCGGCGTAAGGCTCAGGTGCACCTTGTTGCCGTCGAACTCGCGGTCCGAGGACGCGCCGAGGTGATACTTGACGTCACCGGAGCCTTCCACGTCGTCGGGGGCGTAGGAGCCGCCCTTGAACTCGTGGAACAGCGCACGGTGCGGCTTGCCCATCACCTGGGTCAGCACGTTGAGGCGGCCGCGGTGGGCCATGCCGACGACGACTTCCTTGACGCCGAGATTGCCGCCGCGCTTGATGATCTGCTCGAGCGCCGGGATCAGCGACTCGCCGCCGTCGAGGCCGAAGCGCTTGGTGCCGGTGAACTTGACGTCGAGGAACTTCTCGAAGCCTTCGGCCTCGATCAGCTTCTTGAGGATGGCGCGCTTGCCCTCGCGGGTGAACTCGATGTGCTTGTCCGGGCCTTCGATGCGGGCCTGGATCCAGCTCTTTTCCTCGGGGCTCGAGATGTGCATGAACTCGACGCCCAGCGTCGAGCAATAGGTGCGGCGCAGGATCTCGATCATCTGCCGCACGGTGGCGAATTCGAGCCCGAGCACGTGATCGATGAAGATCGGACGGTCCATGTCGGCTTCGGTGAAGCCGTAGGACGAGGGATGCAGCTCCTCGTGATCCTGCTTCTTGGCGATATCCAGCGGATCGAGGTTGGCGTGCAGGTGGCCGCGCATGCGATAGGCGCGGATCATCATGATGGCACGGACCGAATCGAGGGTCGCCTGGCGCAGCTGAGCCTCGGAGATGCCACCGGCGGGCGCCGCCTTGGCTTCGATCTTCTTCTCGACCTTCTTGGCGGTCTCGCTCCAGTCGCCGTCGAGGGCGGACACCCAGTCGCCCGTCGGCTTGGGCGGCCAGTCAGGCCGGGCCCAGGAGGCGCCGCGTTTCTCGCCCACGTCATGGGTCGCTTCGGAAAGGTCGCCGAAGAAGGCCGCCCATTCCGGATCCACTGACTTGGGATCCTTGAGATACTTGGCCTCGATCTCCTCGATATACTTGGCGTTGCCGCCGTAGAGGAAGGAAGAGCGGGCGAATGCTTCGTTTTCGTCCTGTCGTGCCATGACCGCATCGGGACCGTCGGGCCCCGTCCTCAGGTATCGGCGCTTGTCGTCCCGCGCCTATCCGGGGGGAAAAGCCGCGGAGGGAATACCCCGCGGCTCCATCATTCTTGTTCTGGTACCAACTCGCCAGGATGCTGACGCATCGGCTCGTTGAAACTGCTGCCTCAGCCCTTGAGGACTTCCACCAGCGTCTTGCCGAGCTTGGCCGGCGAGGGAGACACGCGGATGCCCGCCGCTTCCATGGCGGCGATCTTGTCCTCGGCTCCACCCTTGCCGCCGGAGATCACGGCGCCGGCGTGGCCCATGGTGCGTCCCGGAGGCGCCGTGCGGCCGGCGATGAAGCCGACCATGGGCTTCTTGCGACCGCGCTTGGCTTCGTCCTTGATGAACTGCGCCGCGTCTTCCTCGGCCGAACCACCGATCTCACCGATCATGATGATCGATTGTGTCGCTTCGTCGGCGAGGAACATCTCGAGCATGTCGATGAACTCGGTGCCCTTGACCGGGTCACCGCCGATGCCGACGGCCGTGGTCTGGCCGAGGCCTTCGTTGGAGGTCTGGAACACCGCCTCATAGGTCAGCGTGCCCGAGCGCGAGACGATGCCCACCGAGCCCTTCTTGAAGATGGAGCCCGGCATGATGCCGATCTTGCACTCTTCCGGCGTCAGCACGCCGGGGCAGTTGGGGCCGAGCAGGCGCGACTTGGACTTGTCGAGACGGGCCTTGACCTTGACCATGTCCTGCACCGGGATGCCCTCGGTGATGCAGACGATGAAGGGGATCTCGGCGTCGATGGCCTCGATGATGGCGGCGCCGGCACCGGCCGGTGGCACGTAGATCACCGAAGCATTGGCGCCGGTGGCCTCCTTGGCTTCGCCGACGGAGGCGAAGATCGGCAGGCTGGCGGCGCCGTCGACGCCCGAGGTCCAGGTCTCGCCGCCCTTGGCGGGATGCACGCCGGCGACCATCTTGGTGCCGTAATAGGCGAGCGCCTGTTCGGTGTGGAAGGTACCCGTCTTGCCGGTGAGGCCCTGGACGATGACCTTGGTATCCTTGTTGACGAGAATGGACATCGTTCTCAGTTCCCCTTAACCGCGGCCACGATCTTCTGGGCGGCATCGTCGAGATCATCGGCGGAGATCACGTTGAGCCCGCTCTCGTTGATGATCTTCTTGCCGAGCGCCACGTTGGTGCCTTCGAGGCGCACCACCAGCGGCACCTTGAGGCCCACGTCACGCACGGCCGCCAGCACGCCCTCGGCGATGACGTCGCAGCGCATGATGCCGCCGAAGATGTTGACCAGGATGCCCTTCACGGCCGGATCGGCGGTGATGATCTTGAAGGCGGCCGTGACCTTTTCCTTGGAGGCGCCACCGCCCACGTCGAGGAAGTTGGCCGGCTCGGCGCCATAGAGCTTGATGATGTCCATGGTGGCCATGGCAAGACCGGCGCCGTTGACCATGCAGCCGATGTTGCCGTCCAGCGCCACATAGGCGAGGTCGAACTTGGAGGCCTCGATTTCCTTCTCGTCCTCTTCCGTCAGGTCGCGCAGGGCCTGCACGTCCTTGTGGCGGAACAGCGAGTTGCCGTCGAAGGAGACCTTGGCGTCGAGGACGCGCAGGTGGCCGTCCTTCATAACGATCAGCGGGTTCACTTCGAGCAGGCTCATGTCCTTCTCGGTGAAGGCGGTGTAGAGCGCCGGGAACAGGCTGGCGGCGTCTTCGGCGGCAGCGCCTTCGAGCTTCAGCGCGGCGCAGATCTTGGCCACGTCGGCGGCGGTCACGCGGCTGATGGGGTCGATCGCCACGGTGATGATCTTTTCAGGGGTGTCATGGGCCACCGTCTCGATATCCATGCCGCCTTCGGTGGACACCACGAAGGCCACCTTGCCGACCGAGCGGTCGACCAGCAGCGAGCAGTAGAGCTCGCGATCGATGTCGGCGCCACCCTCGATGTAGAGGCGGTTGACCTGCTTGCCGGCCGGGCCGGTCTGCTTGGTCACCAGCGTCGCACCGAGCATCTGGGAAGCGAACTGCTTCACCTCTTCGATGGACTTGGCCAGACGAACACCGCCCTTTTCGCCGGCGGAGGCTTCCTTGAACTTGCCCTTGCCGCGACCGCCGGCATGGATCTGGCTCTTGACGACCCAGAGCGGGCCGGGAAGCGACTTGGCGGCAGCCTCGGCTTCATCGGCGGTGAAGATGGGCACACCTGCAGCAACGGGGGCACCGAAGCCTTTGAGCAGGGCCTTGGCCTGGTATTCGTGGATGTTCATCCGGCGTCCTCGAATAAGGGGAGAGTGGTTACGAGAGCGGCGCGCGAAAACTAAGTAGTTTTTCGCACGCCGATCCAATTTTTTGCCGCTTTGACCTGAACTATCCGTATTTATGCCAGTCCAGGGCGAGGCGGTTATACTAAAGAAGGAGGCTTGTGGCCTTCTTCGTATCAGGCCAGAGACGGAGCAATCGTCTTGCAAGCGTCGACGAGACCCTTGACTGCGCCAACCGACTTCTCGAAGCCGGCCTTCTCATCGCCCTTGAGCTCGATCTCGATGACCTTCTCGATGCCGCCGGCGCCGATGATGGTGGGTACGCCGACATACATGTCTTCGACGCCATATTCACCGTTGAGATAGGCGGCGCAGGGCAGCACGCGCTTCTGGTCCTTGAGATAAGACTCGGCCATGACGATGGCCGAAGCAGCCGGAGCGTAGAAGGCCGAACCGGTCTTCAGCAGGCCGACGATCTCGGCGCCGCCGTCGCGGGTGCGCTGGATGATCTTGTCGAGCTTTTCCTGGGTGGTCCAGCCGAGCTTGACGAGGTCGGGCAGCGGAATGCCGGCAACGGTCGAATAGCGCGGCAGCGGCACCATGGTGTCGCCGTGGCCACCGAGCACGAAGGCGGTGACGTCTTCCACCGAGACGTTGAATTCCTCGGAGAGGAAATAGCGGAAGCGGGCGCTGTCGAGCACGCCGGCCATGCCGACCACATGCGACTTGGGCAGACCCGAGAACTTCTGCAGGGCCCAGACCATGGCGTCGAGCGGGTTGGTGATGCAGATCACGAAGGCGGTGGGGGCATATTTGGCGATGCCGGCGCCGACCTGTTCCATGACCTTGAGGTTGATGCCGAGGAGGTCGTCGCGGCTCATGCCCGGCTTGCGGGGCACGCCGGCAGTGACGATCACGACGTCGGAGCCTTCAAGGGCTTCGTAAGAGTTGGTCCCCGCGAGCTTGGCATTGAAGCCGTCGACGGGCGACGATTCGGCAAGATCCAGGGCCTTGCCCTGAGGCGTTCCTTCCGCGATGTCAAACAGGACGACGTCGCCAAGTTCCTTCAGGCTGGCCAGGTGAGCCAGGGTGCCGCCAATCTGGCCAGCGCCCACCAGTGCGATCTTTTTCCGCGCCATTGTTATATGCCTTCCGTTTACGTAAAGGTCAATTAGACTGACATCAGTCGGCCCGCAATACAATGACTACTGCAAACACGCAAGCCAAACTGAAGGCTAATGGCGAATTTTTGAGAAAAAGAGGAGGTTTTCGTGTTCGTTTTGCCCCAGACTTCTTACTTACTTACGTTTGCGTAAGGCAAGGACCTGAAGGGGTTTACCCGGCATTGACAGAGGCGTCGTCGGCCCGGCGCGGCGGGTTGGTGCGCCAGACTTCCGAACGCATCTCGGTCAGGCGCGAGGCGGTGCGGTCGAACTCGAAGGCCTCGGTGCCATGGTCGGCGCGGTAGAGGTGGTTGGGCTCGGCCGCCGCCGACAGCACCAGCTTGATGCCCTCGTCATAGAGCACGTCGATCAGCGTGATGAAGCGCTTGGTCTCGTTGCGCCGCTCGTAGACGAGCACCGGCACATTCTCGACGAAGATGGTGTGGAAGCGCTCGGCCAGCAGGCGATAGTCGGCCGCGCCGAGCGGGCGGGCGCAGAGGTCGTCGAAGGTGAAGCGGGCATGGCCGCCGGCCACATGGGGTACGTGCAGCGTCCGCCCCTTGATGGAGAGGTCGAGCGGGGCGGCGTGCTCGGCGCCGGTCAGGCGCTCCCACAGGCGATCGAAGGCGACGGCCGTGTCGCGGCCGAGCGGGGAGAGATAGACCTCGTGCGTGCCGAGCTTGTCGAGGCGGTAGTCGGTGTCCGAGCCGAGATGGATCACCTTGCAGCGCGCCTTCAGTTCGCCGAGGAAGGGCAGGAAGCTGCCCCGGTTGAGGCCGTCGCGATAGAGATTGTCGGGCACCACGTTGGAGGTGGTCACCAGCACCACGCCCAACGCGAACAGCCTGGAGAACAGCCGGCCGAGCAGCATGGCGTCGGCGATGTCGGTCACCGAGAATTCGTCGAAGCAGAGAAGCTTGACCTCGGCGCCGAGCTCGGCGGCGACGATCTCGATGGGATCGCGGCTGTCGCCGGCGGCCATGGCCTTGCGGGCGCGGGCCACGCGGTCATGGGTCGAGGCCATGAAGGCATGGAAATGCTGGCGGCGCTTGCGCGGTTCGCAGGCGAGCTCGAAGAACAGATCCATCAGCATGGTCTTGCCGCGCCCGACACCGCCCCAGACATAGAGACCGCGGGGGGCATTTCCGGCCGGCTTCTTGCGGCCGAACAGCCAGCCAAGAGCCGAGCCCTTGGCGGCGAGCTTTTCCTCTTCCAGGCCGTGCAGCACATGGTCGAGTTCGACGGCAACGAGCCGCTGGGCGGGGTCGGGCGAAATCTCGCCCGCCGCCACCTTCTGGTCATAGCAATCGGTGACCCCGCGTCCGCGGGGCAGATCGGCGCGAAAATCCGTCTGCGCCCGCGACGGCCGTCCGTCTTTCATGCGCCGGGCTTCAACCGCGGAAGAACTGGACGCCGCGCTTGCTGACGTCGGTCTGACCGGAGAAGCGGGTGGGCGCGGAGGCGAGCAGGCGCGCGACGACGGCGCCGGAGGCGTCCTTCAGCAGCACTTCCTTGCCGTTGAGGTCCCAGGCGCCGATGGACTTCAGCTCGTCCGAGGCGCAGCCGCGCGTCGAGGCGCGGTAACCGCCGGTCCAGGTGGTCAGGTTCATGGAGAGCTGGCAGGTTTCGCCGGCCGACGCCAGCGTCCAGCCGCCGATGAGATCGGTCTTGCGAACTTCCGTCGCGGTGGCGGCCGACGGCATGGCGGCGGCAGCGCCCGCACCGGTGGCGGCGTCGGCGGCTGCCATCTGGTCGGTGGGCATGGTGATCGGCGGCGGCAGGGTCTGCGAGGCCACGGGGCTGGTGGGCGCCGCCGGCAGCGGCTGGATCATCGGAGGCGGCGCCGAATAGGTTCCGCAAGCTGCCATCAGAACGGCCGGGACAAGGCTCAACACCAGTTTCATGCGCATCTTCACAACTCCCAATCGGTCCAGCCGTCTGCCTTCGGTTCCCGGACAGCCCCTGAAGGCCCACCCGTTGCCTCACCGACTGCAGAGGCGTGCGAGACCAGCTGCGGCTATCCAGCTGATTCTCTCATTTTCCGGCATATGATAGCGGGGTTGTCCATCAAGGAAAACGCCACAATTGGCAAAAGCGGGTCGCATCTGCAAGATCGCAGCGGTTCGGCTCACTGGACAGGGCGCAAGGCCTGCCCTACCAAGGCAGGGACGAGCCTATCGGAGACCCGACGATGATCGCCTTCCTGGTCCGGACCACGGGCCTTGCGCTGTTTGCCGTTGCCATCGTTGCACTGATTGCCGACGGCATCCGATCGATCGCCGCCAACGACCTGGTGTTCACCTCGCTCGAGGACAGCTGGACGGCGCTCGACAGCGCCTCGTTCGCCGCCGCCCGCAGCTTCCTGCAAGCCCGTATCGGCGCCGACAGCTGGACGGGCCTGGTCGCGCCGATCATCGGTTGGCCGGCCTTTGCGGTGATCGGCGTGCCGGCGATCCTGCTGATGCTCCTGGGGGCGCGCCGGCGGCCCGGAGGCCGCAGGCGCTGACGCCCCCGCCGCCTCAACGGCGGTTGAGCCGCAGGGTGCGGATCTCGAAGGGCGAGAAGCTCAGGGCCACGCGACCGTCATCGACGAAACACGGCCGGATGTCGCGCTCGAGCAGGTTGACCTCGTCGGCAGAGACGACGAAGTCGGCCAGCACCAGATCGACCTCGGTCCGTCGGCCGCGCGTTTCCCAAAGACGGACGATCAGCCCGTCATTGTCTTCAGCCTTCTTCACCGCCTCGACGGTAACGCCGTGGCCGTCGATCTCGAACAGGCTGCGGCTCGGCGCCGCGGTTGCCGCACCGCTGCCGGCGATCAGGCGCAGCGGCAGGTTGAAGGCTTCCGCCTCGTCCGGCACGGCCTCGGCGGTGCCGTGGTGCAGGAAGACGGCATAGCGGAAACGGTGCTCGCCCTCGTCGGCCTTGGGCCAGGGATAGATGGGCGAACGCAGCAGCGTCAGGCGGATCATGCGATCGCGCGCGTCATAGCCGTATTTGCAGTCGTTCAGCAGTGCGACGCCGAAGTCGGGTTCGGAAATGTCGACCCAGCGCTGCATGGAGCATTCAAAGCGGGCGCGATCCCAGGAGGTGTTCTTGGCGATCGAGCGCTTGACGTGGCCGAACTGGATTTCCGAGCGCACCTCGTCGGAGTTGACGTCCACCGGGAACTCGGCCTTCAGCAGCGTGCGCCGCTCCTGCCAGTCGACGAAGGTGTCGATGTCGAGGCGCGCGGCACCCGCCTCAAGGCTGATCACCTGCACAATCTTGGAAGACTCATAGGCATATTCGGCGCGGATGGCGGCGCGATAGGGACCGGCTTCCACTAGTTCGAGCGACCGCAGGTCCTCGATCGGCCAGGACACTTCCTCGAAATAGTCGTCGATGTCCCAGGCTTCCCAGTCCATGGGAATGTCGCGATAGGCCACGAGGCGATTGGCCTGACGGCCGAGCGGCAGAGCCTGACGGCCGGTGCGCTTGTCCACCAGCGAGGTGATCTGGCCGAGCGCGTTGAACTCGGCGCGAAGAAGGGCGTTTTCAAGGTGATGGGTCGAGCCGGCGACCGGTCCCACGTCGGCAGCCGTGGCCGCGGCCCCACTCAGCGCCACGGCACGACCACCACTGGCCGGCACGGCGGCGAGCGGCGCGATGGCCTCGATCCGGCCGTCGGCGCGATGAATGGTCTGGCTCGCCACGGCCTTGCCGCCGTCCACCAGCGTCTTGCCCTCGGGCAGGGTGACGAAGCCGGTGCGCTTGCGGCCGAGCACGTTCAGCACGAAATGGTCCGCCTCGCCGGCGGTCAGGCGACCGGCCAACTCGTCCCGCAGGGCGGCGGCAGCGGCGAAGAAGGCGGCGTAGTCCACGTCGCTGTCGTCATAGACGGGGCCGATGGAGGAGCCGGGCAGGATGTCGTGGAACTGGTTGAGCAGGGCGATCTTCCACAGCTGCCACAGGCGTTCCGCCGGATAGTCGAAGCTGCCGTCCACGAGGGCCAGCGTTGCGAGCGCTTCAAGCTCGCGCAGCGCGATCTCGGCCTGACGGTTGTTGGCCTTGTTCTTGGCCACGGAGGTCAGCGTGCCGCGATGCAGTTCGAGATAGAGTTCGCCCACCCAGGTCGGATAGGCCTCGGGGTCGGCCTTCATGGCGTTGACGAGGCGTTCCAGGAAGGGACGCATATGCTCGTGGCGCACCTTGGGGCAGCCGGGAATGCCGCGTTCCATGCGGCGGATATTTTCCAGCATGCCGCGGGTCGGGCCGCCACCGCCGTCGCCATGGCCGTAGACCATGAACAGCTCGCCCTCGATCGGCTTCTGGCTGAAGCGCTTGTAGGCGCCCATGATGTAGCGCGGCGCCACGTCCGGGTTATAGGTGGTGTTGATGCCGTCGTAGGTATAGTTCTGCGTGGTCAGGAAATAGGCCGGCACCTTGCTGCCGTCGATGCCCTGCCAGTGGAACTTCTCGTAGGGCATGCGATTGGTGTCGTTCCACGACAGCTTGTGGGTGACGAAGACGTCGAGATCGGCGAGCCGCATCATTTGCGGCAGGGCGGCGGAATAGCCGAAGGTGTCCGGCAGCCACACCACATGCGGCGTCACCTTGAACTCGCGCTCGTGATAGCGGACGCCGTAGAGAATGTGGCGGGCCAGCGCTTCACCGCCGGTGACGTTGACGTCCGGCTCCAGCCAGAGCGCGCCCTCGATCTCGAACTCGCCCGTCTTGACCTTGTCCTTGATGCGGCCCGTCAGCTCCGGATAGTCCTGCGCGATGTAATCGAACAGCACGCACTGGTTATACATGAAGCGATAGTCGGGATATTGCTCCATCAGCGCCAGCACGGTGGAGAAGGAGCGGGCGCCCTTCTGCCGGGTTTCCTTGACGCGCCAGAGCCAGGCGATGTCGATATGGGTGTGGCCGGTGGCGACGATCTCCGGCATGCCCGTGAAATCGGCGGCGGCATAGATCTCGTCCGCAAGCTTTTCGGCCGCCTGGAGCGAGGCGGCGAAGCGCTCGGGGTTGCCGGCGCGCAGGTCGACGCGCTTCAGCGCCTCGTCGACGCGGTTGAGGATCAGATGCTTGCGGGCGTCGTCGTCTTTGAGGAGACGCGCCACGTCGGTCGGCACCTTCAGATCGTAATAGATCTTCTCGGCCAGAGTATCGTTGACCATCAGCTCGATCTCGAAGCCCATCAGGCGGCGGCCGTCATGCACGCAGCCCGCTTCGATCAGCAGTTCGAAGGCGGTGCCGGGCACGGCATTGTCCATCAGGTGGAATTCCTGGTGGAAGCCGTCGACGCCCTGATGCAGCTTGCCGTTCACCCGAACGAGGCACTGCGGCAGGCTGCGGCCCATGGGATAGGCGAACTCGGCGATGACGCGGGCGAAGACGCGCTGGCCGCGCGCCGCCTCGGGGATCACCGCCGTCCCGGCGAACCAGGTGTAGACGTCCGGACCGCTCCAGACGAGATCCTTGACCACTGGCGCCCAGTCACCCCGGGTCTCGGCCAGAACCTTCGGCCGGTCATCTTCGGGTGCCGACTTGTAGATCAGGGGAACGAACTCGCCGAGCGGCGTGAAGATCCGCTCCGACAGCACCTGGAGCAGACGGTCGATCTTGGCTAGTCGGTTCATGTTTCAAGCCTGGAGGTTGAGTTCGATCTGCTCGATGAGGCGCGGCAGGTCGGACAGGGCGTAGATGGTATGGTCGGGACATTCCCAATCGTCCGCCGGTTGATGGCTGCGACGGCGCGACCAGCCCATGAAGATGCTGATCAGGCCGAGACGATTGGCACCGGCAATATCCCGCGCCAGATTGTTGCCAACCATGGCTATCAGACCTCGATCAATGCAATCAAGGCCGAGGTCCGTAATTGCCCTCGCAAAAATACGAGGGTCGGGCTTGTGCACACCCACATCCTCGGAAATGGCGTGGGCGCTGAAATGATCCCACAGGCCGCGCGGCTTCAGCACATTCTCGAAGGTGGCGCGCGGACCGTCGGCGACCAGGGCAAGACGATGACCGTCCAGGACCAGGCGGTCGAGACACCAGCGGGCCGCCGGAATGAGCTCGGCCGCCGTCACCACTTCGGTGTCCTCGAACTTCACCTCGCTGCCTTCATCGACAAGCGTGTCGCCGCAATCGAGGAAGAGGGCGGCAAGATGGGGCACGCTTGTCGGCAGGCCGGCGATGAGATCGGTGACGCGGGCCGGTATCCAGGCGTCGAGTTCGCCCCAGGCAACGAGGCGCGGCGCGTGCCGGTCAGAGCTGTCGGAGAAGCTGAAGGCCGGCTGGAACGCCCGCCGCTTCAGGAACAGGCGGGCCAGGCGGGCGTCGAAGCGGCTCGCGGAAAAGCGGCCGGCTTCGGCGAAGCGATTGCCGAGGTGCACGCCCTCAAGGCCGGCGCCGTCGCGGCCGCATTGGCCCTCGATCCGGCGCGAGGCGGCGATCAGCGCGTCTGGCTCGGGCCAGTGGGCATGCTTGCCGGGTTCGCTCACCAGCAGGGGGCGCATGCCCTCGAGCGGCAGGCTGCCGTCGGCGCGGCGCATGGCGAGGCGCTGTCCGTGCTGCGAAGCCTCGACGGCGACCACCGTACCGTCGGCCTCGGCATGCACCCAGACATGCTCGAGATCGTAGAGATGCTGGATGTCCCAGTCGTACCAGACCGCATATTCGGCCACATAGGCTGCCTGCGGACGGATCTCGAACTTCGAGGACAGCGACCGGGCCGGGCCGTGATAGACCGCCCAGCCGAAGACGAGCGGCCGGAAGGGCTCGCGGTCGTCGAGGCGCAGCAGCGGGCGGTGGCGGACGGCAATGTCGCCGTCGGCTCCCGCCCGGGTCTCCACGGGCAGGCCGTTCATGCCGGGATCACACCGGTCAGCGACAGACCGTCGGCGTGGTGACAGCGCACCTTGCGTCCCTGCCCCATGTCGCGCAGCTCCGGCACCTCGGCCTTGCAGCGGTCGGTGGCATAGGCGCAGCGCGGGTGGAAGGCGCAACCCGACGGCGCGTTGGCCGGATCGGCGATCTCGCCCTTGAGCGCCACGCGCTTGCGGGCGTGGCGGGCGCGCGGATCGGGCTCGGGCACGGCCGACAGCAGCGCTTCCGTATAGGGATGCAAGGGCTTGGCAAACAAGGCCTCGGTCGGCGCCACCTCGACGAGACGACCGACATACATCACGCCGATCCGGTTGGAGATATGCTCCACCATGGACAGATCGTGAGTGATGAACAGATAGGTCAGGCCGAACTTTTCCTGCAGGTCCTGCAGGAGGTTGATGTTCTGCGCGGCCACCGACACGTCGAGCGCCGACACCGCTTCGTCGGCGGCGATGAAGCTCGGGTTGAGGGCAAGCGCGCGGGCAATGCCGATGCGCTGGCGCTGGCCGCCGGAGAAGGCGTGCGGATAGCGCGACACATATTCGGGCCTCAGGCCCACCAGCGTCAGCAGTTCCTGCACCCGGTCGCGGATCTCGCCCTGGCTGCCGCGGCCGTGGATGATCAGCGGCTCGCCGATCAGGTCGAGCAGCGTCATGCGCGGGTTGAGCGAGGAATAGGGATCCTGGAAGATCATCTGCATCTGCTCGCGGATCGGCCGGAGTTCGGCTTCCCTGAGCGTGGAGATGTCGAGGTTCGATCCATCCGGCTGGCGGAACAGGATTTCGCCGGCGGTCAGCGTGTAAGCGCGCAGGATCAGGCGAGCGACGGTGGACTTGCCCGAGCCGGACTCACCGACGAGGCCGAAGGTCTCGCCGCGCTTGATGTCGAAGGAGACGTCGTCGACGGCCTTCACATGGCCGACCACGCGCTGCAACCAGCCTTTCTGGATCGGGAAGTGTTTCTTGAGGCCCCTGACGGAGATGAGGGTGTCGTCGGCGAGGGCTGTCATGACACGAGCTCCGGCAGGCTGTCGGCGAGGTGGCAGCGGGCGATCTGGCCACCGTCAAAGGTCCGGGAAGCGGGCTCGGCCACGTCGCAGCGACCGGCAACGGCGTGCTCGCAGCGCGGATGGAAGACGCAACCCGCGGGGATGTTGAAGGGATCGGGCACCATGCCCGGAATGGTCTTCAGCCGATGCACGCGCTTCTGGCCGAGGCGCGGGATCGATTGCAGCAGCGCCCGGGTATAGGGGTGCTTGGGATGGTAGAAGATCTGGTCCACCGTGCCCGTCTCGGCGACGCGGCCGAGATACATCACCGCCACGCGGTCGGCGATGTCGGCGACCACGCCGAAATTATGGGTGATGAAGATGATGGCCATGCCGAACTCGGCCTGCAGCGAGCGCAACAGGTCGAGGATCTGCGCTTCCGTCGTCACGTCGAGGGCCGTGGTCGGCTCGTCGGCGATCAGCAGCGACGGCTCGCAGGTCAGCGCCAGCGCGATCATCGCCCGCTGGCGCATGCCGCCGGAGAGCTGATGGGGGTAGACGTCGACCATTTCCCTGGGGCGCGGCATCTGCACGCGGGCCAGCAGATCGATGGCACGGTTGCGGGCCGCTTCCTTGCTGGCGCCGGTGTGCAGCTGGTAGGTGCGGGCGATCTGGGTGCCGATGCTGTGCACCGGCGACAGCGCCGTCATCGGCTCCTGGAACACCATGCC
This sequence comes from Oryzibacter oryziterrae, assembly GCF_021864535.1. GTDB lineage: Bacteria > Pseudomonadota > Alphaproteobacteria > Rhizobiales > Pleomorphomonadaceae > Pleomorphomonas > Pleomorphomonas oryziterrae. Next base: position 37,634 of record NZ_JAKJIC010000026.1, on the reverse strand, counting down.
GATGTGGCGGCCACGGATGGAGCGGATCTCGCGTCCGTCGCGCGGCAGACGGTTGAGTTCGGTCACCGAGCCGTCGGGCAGGCGGAAGCGGATGGCGCCGCCGGCGTCGAGGGCCGTCTTCGGCTGCAGGCGCATGATGGAGCGCACCGTCACCGACTTGCCCGATCCGCTTTCGCCGACGACCCCGAGCACCTCGCCCTTGTTCACGTGGTAGGAGACGCCGTTGACGGCGCGCACCAGACCTTCGCGCAGGGAAAAATGCACCGCGACGTCGTTGAGTTCGATGAGCCGCTCGGGCGGCATGGGAGGGAGGGTTTCACCGGCCATAGGGATCCGCCGCGTCTCTGAGGCCGTCGCCAAGGAAATTGAAGGCCAGAACGATGATGACCACGGCCACGCCCGGCAGCAGCAGCCAGGGAGCGAGCGCGATGGAACGAAGGTTTTGCGCGTCCTGCAGCAGCACGCCCCAGCTGACGACCGGCGGCCGGAGGCCGAGGCCGAGGAAGCTCAGCGCCGTCTCGCCGAGGATCATCTCGGGCACGGCCAGCGTCAGGGCGGCGATGATGTAGGAGGTCATCGCCGGCAGCATGTGCTTGGTGATGATGCGGAATTCGGAAGCCCCCGACAGGCGGGCCGCCATCACGTAATCCTCGTTGCGCAAGGCAAGGAAGCGCCCGCGCACCACGCGCGCCAGATAGGTCCAGCCGATCAGCGAGAGGATCACCGTGATCAGCACGTAGACATAGAGCGGATCCCAGGCGATAGGCACGGCGGCAGCAAGGCCCATCCACAAGGGGATGGTCGGGATCGAGCGGATGAACTCCATCAACCGCTGGATCGAGGTGTCCAGCATGCCGCCGTAATAACCGGAGATGGCGCCGAGACCGAGGCCGAGCAGGAAGGAGAAGCTGACGCCGACGAGGCCGGCCGACAGCGTCACTCGCGCGCCGTACATGAGGCGGGTGAACAGGTCGCGGCCAAGGGCGTCGGTGCCCAGAAGGTTGAGCTTCTGCTTGGGATCGTCGAGGCCGAACAGGTGCAGCTTGGTCGGGATCAGGCCGAGGAAATCATATTCGGGGCCTTCGACGAAGAAGCGCACCGGGATGATCCTGGTCTCGTCGGTGGCATAGATCACGCGGGCCGTATCCGGATCGCGCGAGCGCTTCAGGCCGTAGACGAAGGGGCCTTCGAAGCCGTTGGCGCTGAACAGGTGCACGCTTTGCGGCGGCACGAAAGTCTGCAGCTTCTCGATGTCGAAGGGGCGATAGGGCGAGACGAAGTCGGCGAAGAGGGCGCCGCTGTAGGACAGGATCAGAAGGACAAGCGAGGCCACGGCCAGCTTGTGCTTGCGGAAGCGCCACCAGATCAGCGTCCAGGGCTTGGCGGTGTAAAGCCGCTCTTCCTGTCTGACGTCCTCGGGCGCGGTCGATGCAAGGGTGCTCATGGGGATCAACCGTAGCGGATGCGCGGGTCGGACCACGCAAGCAGGATGTCGGAGAGAAGCGTGCCGACAACGGTGAACACGCTCAGGATGAGGATGAAGCTGCCGGCCAGATACATGTCCTGCATCTGCAGGGCCTTCAGCAGCAGCGGGCCGGTGGTCGGCAGGTTCAGCACCACGGCGGCGATGATGTCGCCGGAGAACAGCGCCGGCAGGGCCCAGCCGACCGTGGAGATGAAGGGGTTCAGCGCCACGCGGACCGGATAGTGCCAGATCACCTGCCGTTCGCTGAGACCCTGGGCATAGGCGGTCTCCACATAGGGCTTGCCCATTTCGTCCAGCATGTTGGCGCGCATGACGCGGATGAGACCGGCGGCGCCCCCGGTGGCCAGCACGACGACCGGCACCCACAGATGCTTGAGCATGTCGATCACCCGGTCATAGGACCAGGGGGCCGTCGCATACTCAGCCGAGAACAGGCCGCCGACGTCGAAGTTGAAATAGACAAAGCCCAGCCACATCAGCACCAGCGCCAGCATGAACTCGGGAATGCCCTTGCCGACGAAGCCGAAGATGGTGAAGACATAGTCGAAGAAGGAATACTGCCGCGTGGCCGAGTAGACGCCGATGGGAATGGCGATCGCCCAGGTGAAGATCATCGACAAGGTGGAGATGGCCAGCGTCAGCCCGAGGCGATCCCAGATGAGATCGGACACGTTGGCGTTCCATTCCAGCGAGCGGCCGAAATCCCCGTGCAGGAGAATGTTGCCGATCCAGTCGAGATACTGGATGAAAATCGGCTGATCGAGGCCGAATTGCTGGCGCAGCAGCTCTTCCTGATCGGGCGAGAGATACTCGCCGCTGTGCTTGAGCTGCGCCGCATAGGCGGTGACATAGTCGCCCGGCGGAAGCTGAATGATGAAGAAGGCGATGAAGGAGACGAAAGCCAGGGTCGGAATCGCCCAGGCAATGCGTCTGATGATGAAGCCGACCATCGGTCATCCTCCCGGTGTTGTTATTGTCTTGAAATCGGCCGGGAATCGGGGCGGCGGCCCTGTTCGGCCGCCGCCCGCGACCTGTTGTTACTTCTGGTCCATCCAGATCTGCGCCGGATAGGCGAGGCCTTCGCCGCGCGTCACGTCGTCATTGGTGAGACCGTCACGCACATTGTGGACCTTGGCCGACACCACCGCGAGCGCCGGCGTCTCGCCGACAACGCCGATCACCCAGCCGTTGTTGACGAAGTTGGCGATCATGTCGTTGGTGGCCGCGTCGGCCGCCTCACGGGTCGCAGCAGTCGAGGCCTTTTCCCAGTCAGCCCAGGAGGTGCGGATCGCGTCGTCCTTCGGCGGCTCGATGCCCTTTTCGCCATGGGTCTGGTACCAGACGTAATACTGCTGGGCGAAGCCGTCGTTGCCGAGCATCAGGCGCGGGTCGGACGGAACGTCCGACAGGCGGTCGAAGCTGGTGAACTGCATCACGAAGTCGTTGTTGTCGCGGTTCGCATCGAAGGCGGTGCGGTCGATGAGACGCGGCTGCAGTTCGATGCCGATGTCCTTCCAGTTGGTACGGATCAGCTCGAGCACGTTGGCCATGCCGTTTTCGGCATATTCGACCACGAAGGTCACGCGCTTGCCGTCCGGACCGAGGCGGAAGCCGTCGGCGTCCTTCTTGTCGAGGCCGGCTTCGTCGAGCAGCTTGTTGGCCTTGTCGGCGTCATACTCGGCCCAGTGCTTTTCGAGGTCCGCATTGAAATAGGGCGAACCGGTCACCGGAGCGGCCTGGCGCCCCTCGCCGAGACCGGCAAAGCCGAGCTCGTTGATGGTGTCGCGATCGATGCCGATCGAGAGCGCTTCGCGGATCTTGATGTCGCCGAGGAGCTTGGCGATGCCGGCATCCTTGACGTTGTAGTTCGGAACGATCGACCACGTCTCGGCGTTGACCCACTTCAGAACCTTGTAGCCACCCTTCTCCTCGTTTTCCTTGAGGAAGGTGAAGTCGCCGGTCTGGACATAGCGCTGCTGCATGTCGATCTGGCCCTGGACGATCATCAGGTTGAACGTCTCGGGATTGTCGAACAGCTTGTGCTCGATGTGATCGATATAGGGCAGCTGGTTGCCGGCGCTGTCGACGCGCCAGTAGTAGGGGTTGCGCTCCATGACCATGACGTCGGCCGGCGGCGGCACGGTGATCTTGTAGGCGGTGATCACCGGCAGGTCCGGATTCTGGTTCCAGGCCGTGATCGGGCCCTTGGAGCCCCACAGGTCCTGCCACTTCTTCACGCCCTTGGCGGCAACGACCTTGTCCAGGTCCTCGGCCTTGGAATACTTGGGCAGGAAGTTCTTGAGATAGTGGGCCGGCATGATGAAGGACGCGCGGTCGAGGCTCGGCTCGCCGGTGGAGTCCTTGGCCAGGATGTCCAGGAAGTAGATATAGGGGGTCGCGAACTTGACCTTGAAGGTGCGCGCGTCGACGATCTCGACTTCGAGGTGCTTGCCGCCCGGCGCGTAGATGGTGTCGATGGTCGGCACCACGTCCGGATTGGTGAACACGTCCTCATACCAGAACTTCACGTCGTCGGTGGTCACCGGCACACCGTCCGACCACTTGAGGCCGTCCAGCAGCGTGAAGGTGAATTCGGTCGCGTCGGCGTTCACCGAGTAATTCTCGATATAGCCGGGCATCAGGCTCAGCTTGCCGTCCTTGTCCTGCTGGAACTTGACGACGCGCTCTTCGATCAGCTTGGTCGGACCCCAACGGTCGCCAGGACCCTTGTAGGCGCGGTGCCAGGTGCCACCATAGGTGCCGACGGTCTCGCCAGCCAGCACGGGCGGATTCTTGGGCAGACGCTGGTCAACCGGCGGCAACTTGCCGGCCTTCACTTCGTCCGCAAGCATCGGAGCTTCCTGGAACGCATAGGCAACGACCGGCAGAGCCGTCGTCGCGGCAAGCGCGATCAGGGCGGTTTTCAGAATGCCAATTCTCGACATGACCTGTTCCTCCAAAAGGGTCTCCCGGCGGGATCCCCGCGTTTCTCCCGGCGATGCCCCCTCGTGAAGACACCCCCGCTTTCCTCACCCTCGGACAGCCACAGGTCGAGATTTCCTCACTCGAACCGCCGTCCAATATCAATAAAAAATATTTCATGACTCGGTAGAATTTCAGATCTACAGGAGGATTTCATGAAAATTTTTCTAGAAAAAATCCTGATATACCGAGCTTTATCCTCAATTCCTGGCTATATGATCTCTCAACTCAAAAAAAAGCAATAAGAAAAGTTTTTCATCACAGGTGGCATGATCCCCCGATCATGCCACCGCGGATGTCACCTTCCGACCAAGACCACGCAACACTTCGGCGAGTAGCAGGATCACCAGGGCCTGCCCGTAGGGGGCGGCCACGTTGCCGATGCGGCGGTAGAAATCGAGGTCATGGCCCATGGGCGTGCCGTCCGAGACATCCAGCACGATGCCGTCGGGATCGATGCGGGCCAGAACGGCCGCGAGCGCCCGGTCGGCGTGATGGCGATCGTCGGGCGACAGCACGCCGGCATCGATGCCGCGCAGGATGCCATAGGCAAATCCGGCGGTCGCCGAAGCCTCGATCGGCGAGGCGGGATCATCGAGCAGCGTGGTCCACATGCCGTCGTCGCGCTGCAGGCGCTTCAGCGCCGCAACCTGCGAGGTCAGCACCGAGATCAGGAAACGGCGATCGGCGCCGGCGATCTCGGGAACGAGATCGAGCAGTTCGGGGATCGCCACGGTGATCCAGGCATTGCCGCGCGCCCAGAAGGCGCGGGCGAAATTGTGCCGGCCAAGGAAGGTCCAGCCGTGATACCACAGGCCCGTCGCCGGATTGGACAGATAGCGGGCGTGCAGCAGGAACTGGTAGACCGCCTCGTCGACCCAGTCGCGGCGCCCGGTGATCTTGCCGGCGCGGGCAAGAAACAGGCAGGCCATGAACAGGGTGTCGTCCCACAACTCGCCCTCGTTCAGGCGCTCCTTGACCACATGCTGGAAGCCGCCGTCCTCGGTCTTGGGCAGGGACGTGACCAGCCACTGGGCCCAGTCGCAGACCAGCGCCCGGAAGTCGGGGCGATCCACATGGTCAAGCAGCATGACCAGCGGCAGCATGGGGGCGGTGGAGTTGATCTGGCGCGGCGGCAGGCCGCGGCCGATCTGCCAGTCATACCAGGCTTCCAGGGCGGCAAAGGTCGCCTTGTCCTGGCGCTGCACGGCCTGACGGAACAGGCCGTAGAGACCGACGCCGACCTCCCAGTCCCATTCGTCGAACTGGATGCGCACCTCGCCGTCGGTGCCGCCGACGTCGTGAATGCCCTTCAGCCGGCACATTCCGAGCGCTACCCGGTCGAGGGCTTCGGCGATGTCTTCGCTGCGGTGGCTCATCACGGCAGATCCTTCCTGGTGCGGCTGAACATGGGTCGGCGAGTGGTGGCGACGGTCCGGGCGCTGTCATAGGTGACGGCCGGTGCCGGATCGAAATGGACGAAGGGACGCGGCTCGCCGTCGACGGACAGTCCGTCGGCATGGTCGAGGCAGAGCGTATGTCCGGCAGTGTTCCTGAGCGTCAGGCGGCGACGGTCGGCGTCGAAGGTGACCGTCGCCGCCGAGACCTCGCGGATGAAGGCGTCGAAATCGGCCGGGGTGCGCCCGTCGCCGACCACGGCGACCCAGCCGTTGACCATGCCCGGCGAGCGCAGCTCGCGGCCGGCCATCGGCCCCTCGGTAACCTCGGTGAGACCGTTGGCGGCATGCAATGCGCCATAGCCGTCGGCGGAGCGGACGAACAGCCAGCCGTCCTGCAGGCGGATCTCGTCGAGGCCGTCGCGGCCGAAATAGGCGTGCGTCCAGGGCACGCGGGCACCGGCCACGTCAAAGACCAGCAGCGTCACGTCGAGACATTGCGCGGCGCGCGGCAGGATGCCGTTGCCGGCCCAATAGGAGGGGCGCTGGGTGCCGAAGGGATCGTCTTCGCCGGGATGGTTGACCCACAGGCGCGCCATGGGATGGCCGACGAGGCGGATGTCCATCACATGCTGCTGGTGCCCCCTGGTGCCGGTGCCGTGGTCGACCACGGTCGACAGCTGGGCGGCGGCCGTCTTGTAGACGACGAGGCGGGCGAAATGATCGAGCCCCTGCACATAGCGCGCCTCGACGGCGCGACCGGGCTCGAGGTCGGCAAAGGCCAGGGCGTCTTCGGGCGGCACATAGGCGCCGGCGCAGAACATGGGCAGGGCGGCGACGCCGTTGTTCAGCCAGCCGGTGCCGAAGGCGACGCGGGCGAAGGGGGCGAGTTCGGTCAGCGGGCCGGCGCGCAGTTCCTTGTCATAGGCGCGGCCCTGCGATCCCGCCGGCACGCCGCCGAGCGTATGCAGTGCGATCATGCGGAACAGGCCGTCGAGCAGGCGCGTGGCGCGACCGGCGAGGTCGGGCTCCGCCCATTCGGCAACCGCCAGCAGGCCGATGAAATCGATGGGATAATAGGCGGCCGAGTTCCATTCGACGAAGCCGTGCGCTTCTACTGCGTCGAACCAGCGATGCAGGCGGACGCGGGCCAGGTCGCTCTGTTCGGCGCCGAGGCGGCCCGAGCAGGAGAAGGTCTCGTCGGGCAGGAATCGGCCCGCGAGATATTGCGACACGTGGAAACAGAGCACGTGATTCTCGCTCCAGAACCACATGGCGTCGTTGCCGGGCTCGTCGACCCAGTAGCGATAGCCCAGGATCGCGGAGCGGGTGCGATCGGCGTCAGCCGGCGACAGCCGCTCGGCATGCGCCCGCCACAGCCAGAGCAGCGGCACCATCACGAAGTCGGAGCAGTCCTCACGGCTGTTGATGGCCGCAAGCGTGTCGGTAAGGATGTCCTCGAAGGCGACCGCGTCAATCCGGCCGGTCTCCAGCATGGCAAGCAGGCGGCCGGCGCGCGGCGCGCCGTGATCGGCCATGAAGATCTGCGCGGTCGCCTTGCGCTCGGCGAGCGTGCCGCCTTCCCGCTCGGGCACCAGCGACGACAGGAAGCCCGCGTCGATGGCTCTGGCGACGTCGAGGCCACCGGCGGAAAAGGTGAGTTCGAGGCCGTGATAGCCGTCGGCCACGCTGCCCGGCTCGGCGAAGGCAAGGCTGCGGGCGCCGGGAGCGAGAACCAGCTTGCGCTTCAGGAGCGCGGCCCGGTCATGGCCATGGCTGCGGACGACGACCTCGACGTCCACCGGCACGCTCGGCCCCGTCTCGAACAGGAGTTCGGCGGCCTTCAGCGTGAACACGTCCTCGGCCGGGCGCACCGAGGCGGCGAGCGCCTGCAGGTCGGCCATCACGCGACGATCGCTGACGATGGGCAGAAAGACGTCGAAGGGCGCACCGCCCGTCAGCACCAGTTCGAAGAACCAGTTGGTGTCGCGCTCGGCCATCTCCTCCATGAAGACGACCACCTCGTTCGCGCCGGCCTTCAGCGGCAGCGCGATATCGAGGCTTGATTCCACATTGCGCTGGAAGGGCTCGAAGCGCACCTCTTCGACGCCATCGACCCAGATGCGGACACCGCCGCAGGTGGACAGGCGGAAGGCGCGGACCCCGGACACGTCGGCATCGAAGGTTGCCCGCGCCCAGCGCGCCAGATGGGTCGGCGTATGGCGGAAGGTGGAGAACTCAACGCGACGATTGGCACCGGGCAGGTGCGCCATGACGTCGCTCCAGTCCGTTCGCAGCGCGACCGGCCGTCCCTGCATGGTTGCCCAGAAGGCTTCGCGACAGGGCAGATTGCCGACATCGACAAATCCGTTGATGAAACGGTAACCAACACGATCTTCAGCCGGACGGGCAATTCCAGCAAAGGGCGACGCCTCAAGCGGGGAAACTTGCCAAGCGGTGACAGCCGCGCCAACGCCCAAATGCTCCTGACAGAGAGTGCCCAGCGCGTTCATTTCCCAGTCCATAAAAATATTTTTGTTGTTTTTTCCGCCCTGACAAGACAGCGATTCATCGCCCTCCGTCTTGTCCGGCGCAATATGTCGCGGATTTTCGGCGACTGTCAATCCGGATTTTGCGGGGCTGCGGCTTCCATCCGATTGTTAAATAAAAATATTTTTTCTGTTATTGCACATTGCCACTTTGAGCGATAATTTTGCTCGACCGCGCGCGCTCAACAGAAAATCTTGCAAGCACATAACCTGACGTCTTGAGTTTTCGCGCAAATTGGTGTGACTAGATTTACATTTTTGTAAGATCGCCTGGTTTAGGCGGACAAAATGTCGACATACAGCACCGACAGGCTTTTCAAGCTCTTCGATCGGTGACGTTGTGTGTGGCCGGTATCGAGGAAGTGGATTCTTTACCAATGAAGGTTGGCGTACGCGACATAGCGCGAGAGGCTGGCGTGGCAGTCAGCACGGTTTCGCACGCCCTCAACGGGACGGCGCCCATCAGCCGTGAGGTGCGCGATCGGATCATCGAGATCGCCCGTCGTATGGGTTATCTGGATCAGCGGCGCATCAAGGCCTCGATCGCGACATTGAGCGTGATCGTGCTGGCGATGCCGCGCGATGCAGCCCGCGAGGTGGACACCAACCTGTTCACCTTCGGCATCCTCAATGGCCTTCGCCGCGAATGCGACCGTCGCTCGATCCGCGTCGTCGCCAGCGTCAGCGAGACCAATGAAATCGATACGGCCGCCGTGCGCGAGGCCGTGCGCACCGAGGGCGCCCGTGGCGTCGTCCTGATGAGCGACGACCGGCCGGAGGCGCTCAAGCAGTTCTCCGACATCGGCGTTCCCGTGGTGGTGATCAACGGCGAAGACCCGACCATGTCGGTGGACACCGTCCTGCCGGCCAACCGCTATGGCGCGCGCCTCGCCGTCGAGCATCTTCTGTCGCTCGGCCATCGCAACATCCTGCACATGACCTGGCCGGGCCGGGCCACCATTCGCCGGCGCGTCGACGGTTTCCGCGATGCCTTGCGCGGCGTGGAGGGCATTGGCGAGCCGCGCATTCTCGAGGTTCCGAGTTTCGAGCCCGAGCATGCCGAGGCGGCCATCGATCGCCTGGTCGCCTCCGGCGTCGGCCTTGGCGGCGCCACCGCCGTGTTCTGCGCCGCCGACAATCTGGCGCTCGGCGTGCTCCGGGCGCTCGCCCGCCATGGCATCCGCGTGCCGCAGGACGTCTCGGTGATGGGCTTTGACGACACGCTGCTGGGCGAGCTGTCCCAGCCGCCGCTGACCACGATCCATGTGCCCGTGGAACAGCTGGGACCGACCGCCCTGCGTCTCATCGAGCAGCGGCTCCTCGCCAATGATCCGGCCATGCCGGCGTTCCGCGTGGAACTCGGTTGCCGGCTGACGCTGCGCGGCACGATCGCGCCACCGGCGGCGGGCTGACCCGGCGCCGGGCGGCGCCCATTCCCCGGGCTTGAAATCTGCTTGCGCGCAGCCTCGCTGGAGCAGCCGCTTGTCGATCAGGCGATTCCGTCAGATCGACAGGCGCTCCAGATCGAGGCCTGCGCTCAAATCACATGGACGGCGATCCAGACCAGCGCCAGCGCGATGATCCAGAGCGGGGCGGCCAGCAGGGGCGGCCAATGGCGACGCGGCGGCGGCGCCGTGAGGCTGGCGGCAAGGCGGCTGAAGTCGTCGGCCAGCGCCGGCAGGCGCGCGCCAAGGGCCGCAATGGCGCCAAGATGGCCGAACAGCCTCTGGGCCTGACCGATCGGCCCCAGATTGCGGGCCACCCATTCGGTGACCACCGGCTCGGCGCTCTTCCACATGTCGAGCTCCGGATCGAGCGAACGGGCGACGCCTTCGACCACCACCATGGTCTTCTGCAGCATGATCAGCTCGGGCCGGGTTTCCATCTGGAACAGCTCGGTCACCTCGAACAGCTGGGTGAGCAGGCGCGCCATGGAGATTTCCGAGGCCTTGTGGCCCTGCAACGGTTCGCCGACGGCGCGCAGCGCCTGGGCGAAGGTCTCCATGTCCTGGTCGGGCGGCACATAGCCGGCTTCGAAATGCACCCGGGCAACGCGGCGATAGTCGCGCGTGATGAAGCCGTAGAGGATCTCGGCCAGGAAGCGGCGTTCCTCGGCGCCAAGCCGCCCCATGATGCCGAAATCGACGGCGACGATGCGCCCCTCCGCGTCGACGAACAGGTTGCCCTGGTGCATGTCGGCGTGGAAGAAGCCGTCGCGGATGGCGTGGCGCAGGAAGGACTGGATCAGCGTCGCGGCCAGCGCCTTCATGTCATGGCCGTCCGCCCGAATGCCCTCGACGTCGGACAGCTTGCGGCCGTCGATCCACTCCATGGTCAGGACGGTGCGCGAAGAGCGCTCCCAGTCCACCGAGGGCACGCGGAAGCCGGGATCGTCGCGGGTATTCTCCGCCATTTCCGACAGGGCGGCGGCCTCGAGGCGGAAGTCCATCTCCAGCGACACCGAGCGGGCCAGCGTGTCGACGACGGCGAGCGGCTTCAGCCGCCGCGACGCCTTGTGCAGCCGCTCGATCAGGCGGGCGGCGAGATAGAAGCCGCCGAGGTCGGAGGCAAAGCGGCGTTCGACGCCGGGCCGCAACACCTTGACGGCGACGGCGCGCTCGCGGTCATCGCCGCGATCGCGCACCTTGCCCTTGTGCACCTGGGCGATGGAGGCCGCCGCGATGGGTTCGCTCAGCGCGGTATAGACCCGATCCGGTTCGACGCCGAAGCTGAGGCGGATGGCGGCCTTGGCGCCGTCGAGGCCGAAGGCCGGCAGATTGTCCTGCAGCGCCGTCAGGTCATCGGCCATGGAGCGGCCGACCACGTCGGGACGGGTTGCCAGGAACTGGCCGAGCTTCACATAGGACGGGCCGAGCCGGTTGACCGCCGCCGTCAGGCGTTCGGCCCCCGATACGGCGGTGCCGCGCCGCTGGATGAGGGCGGCGAAGACAAGCGCAATCCTGAGGCCGAGTGGCCGCGGCTCGGGGAAGGGCAGCACGGTTGCCACGCCCTCGCGCGCCAGCACATAGGCGGCACGCGCGAGACGGGCCAGGTCGACGAGGAACATCAGATCTTCACGCCCACATGCAGCGCCACGACGCCCATGGTCATGTTGGTATAGGTGACGCGCGAGAAGCCGGCAGCCTCGATCATCGCCTTGAAGCGCTCCTGATTGGGGAAGCGGCGGATGGATTCGACGAGATAGCGGTAGCTGTCCTCGTCCTTGGCCACCAGACGCCCCATGACCGGCACCAGATGGAAGGAATAGAGGTCATAGACCTTGTCGACAAAGGGCGTATCGACGGCGGAAAATTCGAGGCAGAAGAAGCGCCCGCCCGGCTTCAGCACGCGATAGGCTTCCTTGAGGGCCACCTCGATGCGCGGCACGTTGCGAATGCCGAAGGCGATGGTATAGGCGTCGAAGGTCGAGGCCTCCCAGGGCAGTTCCTCGGCGTTGGCTTCGGTGAAGGTCAGCCCCTTGAGGCCGCGCTTCTCGGCCCGGTCGCGACCGACTTCCAGCATGGAGCCGTTGATGTCGGCCACCGTGATTTCCGCGTGGCCGGCGGAACGATCGTGGATGCGGAAAGCGATGTCGCCGGTGCCACCGGCCATGTCGAGCACCTTGAAGGGGCGGCGGCCCGAGCGCGGCGGCGCCAGGCGGGAGACCATGGCGTCCTTCCAGAGGCGATGCAGCCCGCCCGACATCACGTCATTCATCACGTCATAGCGGTTGGCCACGCGATGGAAGACGTCGTTGACCAACCCCTGCTTGGCGCCGGGATCGACCTCGCGGAAGCCGAAGGAAGTGGAGTTGACCTCACTCATGGGAACCTGCCGAAGATTGCTGCCTCATTATTTGGCGCGACCATAGCCGAAGTCCGGACGGGACGCTATGTTGCATTGCGATTTGATCCGCCGGTCCGGGATGCCGCCCGGAAGCGGCCCGTCCTTCAGCGATCAGGGAGACGTCATGCCGGAGTTGCCGGAGGTAGAGACCGTCAGGCGGGGCCTCATGCCCGTGCTCGAGCAGGCGGTGATCGCGTCCGTCGATCTCGGCCGGCCGGACCTGCGCTTTGCCTTTCCGACCGATTTTGCCGCGCGCCTGACGGGCCGAACGGTCACCGCACTGCGCCGGCGCTCGAAATATCTCCTCGCCGATCTCGACGACGGCTTCGTGCTGCTGGCCCATCTGGGCATGTCCGGCTCCTTCCGCGTGGCCGGTGCCGAACCGTCCGGCGCCTTTGCCCCTGGGGCCTTTGCCATGGCCCGCTCGCGCGACAGCGCCCATGATCACGTGCGCATCCACCTCACCTCGGGCCTCGAGGTGATCTACAACGATCCGCGCCGCTTCGGCTTCATGGATCTCTTTGCAAGCTCCGGGGAGGCCAGTCACCCGCGCCTTGCCGGGCTCGGGCCGGAGCCGATCTCCAACGCCTTCAGCGGCGGCTTGCTGGAGGAGGCCTTTGCCGGGCGGAAATCGCCGATCAAGACGGTGCTGCTCGACCAGAGCGTGGTGGCGGGTCTGGGCAATATATATGTCTGCGAGGCCTTGCATCGGTCGGCCATCAGCCCCTTGCGGACCGCTGCAAGCCTCGGCAGCGCCGAATGCGCGAGGCTGGCGGCAGCGGTGTGCGAGGTGATCGCCGAGGCGATCGAGGCGGGCGGCTCCACCTTGCGCGACCACATGCGCACCGATGGCTCGCTTGGCTATTTCCAGCACAGCTTCAAGGTCTATGACCGCGAGGGATGCGACTGTCCGCGCCCGGGGTGCGGCGGCACCGTCGTGCGGCAGACCCAGTCGGGGCGCTCGACCTTCTTTTGTGCGCGATGTCAGGCGTAACGGGCGTTGACGCCGGCTCAATCTGCGTCTATAAGCCCCCACCAACAACGGTGGCTGAAGCCTTTTGGCCGCCGGCGGTATTTTTGCCGCTGTGTGCAGCCGGGTTCAAGCGGCCCACACCGTTCTAAGGGTTCAACACAAGATCCGGCTCGGCCGGGTGCAAGGAAGTTTCGTTATGGCCAATACGCCGTCGGCCAAGAAGGCGACCCGCAAGATTGCGGCTCGCGCTGAGGTCAACAAGGCTCGCCGCAGCCGCATGCGGTCCTACGTTCGCAAGGTCGAGGAAGCGATTGCTTCGGGCGACGCTGCTGCTGCCAAGGCGGCCTTCCTGGTCACCGAGTCGGAGCTGATGCGTGCTTCGATCAAGGGCATCGTTCACAAGAACACTGCCTCGCGCAAGGTGTCTCGCCTTGCCGCCCGCGTGAAGAAGCTCTCTGCCTGAGACGCTTTCGCGGCTTTGTCACATTGTGGCGAATCGATGAATTATGCCCGGCCTCGCGCCGGGCTTTTTCATTTTCGCCGGCTTGTCAAGCTATGGTATTCCGCTTTGGGAGCTTCTTGGGCCTGTCAAAATTCACTCAGTGATCTCAATGGCTTAGACATACGTCGTCTTTGCCGGGACAGATCCGGGGTCGTCGGAAACCGAAATGCGGCTAAGCTTTTCGTGCCGCGATTTCGCCTCAGTCCGAGGGGACAACAGGCGATCGGAATCCGAAAAGAGAGGAATCCCAAAGCGTTCTCCACACCCTTCCGGGGTCGAAGCGGAACAACGATGTCATCGTTAAAATGCTGTTAATCGCTTCGGAAGATTCCGATCTTGCTCCACAAATTTCGTCTGTGTATGGTCGCTTCAATCGGGACCGGCCAGACAAAATCTGATCGGACACCAGACGAAAGAAGGGCTAGGTCACGGAATACATTGCAATAATGTTATTCGTGCCACAGCTCCTAAATCATCCGGGAAGATTTTCAATGATCGTGCGCGAAGAGCGCCACGAGAATTGTTTGTTTTACCACACCAGTCGACAGTCAACGCAAGTGTAATGCTGATTGTTGAGATGGAGTTGCTAGATTGACCAATGGTCTCGAATATTCCGGCGACCTTGATGTCGAGACGGTGTGGAAGGCGCTCAGTGCCGACCCCAATGCCGTGCTTGTCGACGTGAGGACGGTTGCCGAATGGAATTTCGTCGGCATCCCCGATCTCAGCTCGCTGAGCAAGCGCGTGCTGCTGATCGAATGGCAGTCCTTTCCGACCATGAACCAGAACGGCAAGTTTCTTGCCGAGCTGGCCGACGGGTTGGCGGAGCGTGGTCTCGGCAAGGACGCGGCGGTGTATTTCATCTGCCGGTCGGGAGCGCGCAGCAAGTCGGCGGCCATCGCGGCAACGTCGGACGGGCATACGGCCGCCTTCAATGTGGCGGAAGGCTTTGAGGGACCGCTCGATCCTGAGCGGCATCGGGGCGGGGTCGGAGGCTGGAAGGCCGCCGGTCTGCCCTGGATCCAGAGCTGAGTTTCTAAAGTGGGTGATGGCGTGTGCGACGGCTCGGGCGGCGGCCCGATGCTGAAGGGAGCTTTCGTCCTCTGAAATACCTTCGGGGAGGGGTGCATCAGGCGGACAACGGGGGGGGCGGACGGAGGCTCCGGTGTCATCGGAGCGGAAGAAAGGGCTGATCAGCCAACGGTTGAACGGTCAACTCCGGATTGGAAATGGGTTCAAGATCGAAGCGTGCTGAGCGGCAGCGTTTCGAGGGGCAAATTGAAAGGGGCCAAGAATGTTTGAAGCGGGCATCGAGAAGATCGGCACAGAGGCTGGGCCGCAAGTGGACGCGTGGGCGCGGGTGCGTGGGCGTCTCAAGGCCGACCTCGGTGATGAAGTCTTCTCCTGCTGGTTCGCCGGCATGAACGTGGAGCAGATGGAAAACGGCACCGTGGTGCTGTCTGTTCCCAGCCGCTTCCTCAAGACCTGGATCTCCACCCATTATCGCGACAAGCTGACCCATCTGTGGCAGAGCGAGGGCGCCTCCTTCCGCAAGGTGGAAGTGACCGTGCGCAGCGCCGTCCGCGCCAAGGTGGAAGCGCCCGCCCGTTTCAATGGCGCCGAGCGCCCGCAGGCCGTCCCGGCCGCCCGTCCGCAGACCGCTGCCCCGGTCAAGCGCGACACGCCGGTGACGAATGCCGCCGCCCGCACGCAGGATGCTGCTGCCGCCCTGTTTGACGACATCTCCTCGCCGCTCGACCCGCGCTACACCTTCGACAACTTCGTCGAGGGCGCCTCGAACCGCCTCGCGCTTGCCGCGGCCCGCCAGGTGGCGGACGGCCCCAATGGCGGCGGCGTCAAGTTCAATCCGCTGTTCGTGCATGCGGCCGTCGGCCAGGGCAAGACCCATCTGCTGCAGGCGATCACACACCGCATCCGTGCCGATCATCCCGGCCTCAAGGTGCTCTATCTCACCGCCGAGCATTTCATGTATCGCTTCGTGCAGTCGCTGCAGAACCAGTCGGCGATCGCCTTCAAGGAAGCGCTGCGCACCATCGACCTCCTGGTGATCGACGACATGCAGTTCCTGCATGGCAAGCAGATCCAGCAGGAATTCTGCCATACGGTGAACTCGCTGATCGACGGCGCCCGTCAGGTCGTCGTTGCCGCCGACCGTCCGCCGGTGGAGCTGGAAGCGCTGGACGAGCGGGTGCGCTCGCGTCTGTCCGGCGGCCTGCTCATCGAGATCGGCGCGCCCGATTCCGCCCTGCGCCGGGCCATCGTCGAACGCCGCATCGCCATCACGCAGCAGCAGATGCCCACCTTCTCGGTGCCTGAGGACGTGATCGACTTCATCGCGCGCAACGTGACAACGTCGGGCCGCGACATCGAAGGCGCCGTCACTCGCCTCGCCGGCCACAACCAGCTGACCGGCCTGCCGCTGTCGCTGGGCATGGCCGAAACCTCGCTCAAGGATCTGATCCGCGTCTCCGAAACGCGTCGCGTCAAGATCGAGGACATCCAGCGCGTGGTGTCCAAGCATTTCAACGTGTCCAAGCAGGACCTCCTGTCCTCGCGCCGCACCCGGACCATCGTCTGGCCGCGCCAGATCGCCATGTATCTGGCCAAGGCGCTGACGCTGCGCTCGCTGCCGGAAATCGGCCGGCGCTTCGGCGGTCGCGATCACACCACGGTGCTGCATGCGGTGCGCAAGGTCGAGGAGCTGCTCGGCACCGACGACGCGCTGATGCAGGAGATCGAGGTCCTCAAGCGCATGCTTGAAGCCTGAGACATTCGCCAGTCTGATTGGAGATGCGGAGCCCCTGTGATCAGGGGCTCCGCATTTTTTTGGGCGAATTGGTCTGATCCTCCGCGTGGTCCCTTGCACAAATTGTGGGTTGCCGTAATGTGCCTGTCCCGCTGCCTGATGGCGCGGGGACAAAAAAGGCATGCAGGAACGCGGAGACTGGTCCCGCTGCGGCGCGATCGCCCGGCCGTCTCTCCGTCTTCCGGGACAAACGGGTTTATTCGATGCGCGTTACGCTGGAGCGGTCACATCTTCTCTCCTCCCTCGCCCATGTGCATCGGGTCGTTGAACGGCGAAACACCATTCCGATCCTGTCCAACGTGCTGATGCGCACCGACGGCGGCTCGCTCCGCCTGAAGGCGACCGACCTTGACCTCGAGGCGCAGGAAAGCGTGCCGGCGGTGGTCGAACGGCCGGGCGCCACCACGGTGCCGGCGCACATGTTCTACGACATCGTGCGCAAGCTGCCGGATGGCGCGCAGGTGTCGCTGGAAGCCTCCACCGACGGCGCGACGCTGTCGATTTCCTCGGGCCGCTCGCGCTTCTCGCTGCAGATGCTGCCCGAAAGCGATTTCCCCGACATCACCGTCGGCGACCTCAGCCATTCCTTCAAGCTGGAAGCCGGTCAGCTCAAGATGCTGATCGACCGCACCCAGTTCGCCATCTCCAATGAGGAGATCCGCTATTATCTGAACGGCATCTTCCTGCACACGGTCGATGGCCCGAACGGCCCGCTGTTCCGCGCCGTCGCCACCGACGGCCACCGCCTGGCGCGCGCCGACGTGGCGGCACCGGCGGGCTCGCAGGGCATGCCGGGCATCATCGTGCCGCGCAAGACCGTGGGTGAGATCCAGCGCCTTCTCGAAGACCCGAAGGCCGAAGTCACCGTCGAGCTGTCGGATGCCAAGATCCGCATGTCCGTCGGCGACGTGGTGCTCACCTCCAAGCTGATCGATGGCACCTTCCCCGACTACAGCCGCGTCATTCCGCAAGGCAATGACAAGGAACTGAAGGTGGACAAGGCCGAGTTCGCCGAGGCGGTCGACCGCGTGTCGACCATTTCCTCCGAGCGCGGCCGTGCCGTGAAGCTGGCGCTCTCCGACGGCAAGATGGTGCTGACCGTGGTCAATCCCGATTCCGGTTCGGCCACCGAAGAGGTGATGGTCGAGTATGACCAGGAGCCGCTCGAAATCGGCTTCAACGCCCGCTATCTCCTCGACATCACCTCGCAACTCACGTCGGAGACCGCCGTGTTCCGCCTCGCCGACTCCGGTTCGCCGACGCTGGTGCAGGACTCCGGCGACGGCGACACGCTCTATGTGCTGATGCCGATGCGCGTCTGAGCCGACGCACCGATGGTGCCGTCGCCGACGGCGGCCGTCGGTCGATCCGGAGCGCCTTCATGATGTCTGACGACCCGGCCGCGCGCGTGGCACTCACGCGCCTTCGCCTCACCGATTTTCGCAATCACGCAGCCCTGACGCTGGATTTCGGCGGCCGCTCGGCTGTGTTCATCGGCGACAATGGCGTCGGCAAGACCAACATTCTCGAAGCCATTTCCCTGCTCGCACCCGGACGCGGCTTTCGCCGGGCGACGCTGGCCGAACTTGCGCGCCACGGCGGCGGCGGCGGCTTTGCCGTCTCCGCCGATCTCGACGGCGGCCCCTTTGGCGAGACGCGCATCGGCACGGGCATCGAGCCGGACGGGCATCTGAGGCAGGTGCGCATCAACGGCGAGCCGCAGAAGGGCAGCGAGGGCCTGTCGGACCATGTACGCCTCATCTGGCTCATTCCCGCCATGGACGGGCTGTTCACCGGGTCGGCCGGCGAGCGACGGCGTTTTCTCGACCGCATGGTACTGACGCTCGATCCCGGCCATGGCCGGCGCGTTGCCACCTTCGAGACGGCGCTCACCTCGCGCAATCGCCTGCTGGAAGATCGCAACGCCGATCCGGCCTGGCTCGACGCCATCGAGCAGCAGATCGCCGAGACGGGCATTGCCATTGCCGCGGCCCGGCGCGAGGCGGTGGATTGCCTGAGCCGCCTGGTGGCTCGCCAGGGCCATCAGAGTCCCTTCCCGCCCGTGCGGCTGTCACTTGAGGGCAGCATCGACGACGCGCTGCGCACCGGGCCGGCCTCGGATGTGGAAGACTGGTACCGTGTCGATCTCGGCGCCAGCCGCTCGCGCGATCGCGCCGCCGGACGCACGCTCACCGGCCCGCATCGCAGCGATCTTGCCGTGCGCCATGGCGTCAAGGACATGCCGGCGGCGCTCTGTTCCACCGGCGAGCAGAAGGCGCTGCTGATCGGCCTCGTGCTGGCCCAGGCGGCGCTGGTGGCGGAACTGGTCGGCCAGAAGCCGCTCCTGCTGCTCGACGAGGTGACCGCCCATCTCGACGAGGCGCGCCGGCACGCGCTGTTCGATCTCCTCGACGGTCTCGGCGGCCAGACCTTCATGACCGGCACCGACGCGCGGCCGTTTGCCCCGCTCAGGGACAGCGCCGCGCTCCTCGGGATCGCCGGCGACGACCGCCTGTTCACCCCTGATTTTACCTAGGGCCATCGCCGCCGAAATCGTGGATTTGGCCAACCCGCGACGACTTCGGATTCAAAGACTTGCGCCGCCGCACGGCCCGCGGATCGGCGCAATCTTGCCGGCGGCGGCGCCAGTGATTCGCCTTGTTGTCGCCCTTTTGCCAGACAAGAGTGCAAGGGGGGCGGCACGAGCCATCTTTCCACACGTCAAGCCCATGAATTCATTTGTATTTTAAAGCTTGCCGCACAGTCATTGAACCGCATCTCCACAGTCTCTATGACTGGAACCACCTATCGTCAGAAAAGCGAAGACACTCATGGCAGATGACATCCCGTCCGGCGCAGAAGAATATGGCGCGGAATCCATCAAGGTTCTGAAAGGACTGGATGCGGTGCGCAAGCGCCCGGGCATGTATATCGGTGACACCGACGACGGCTCCGGTCTGCATCACATGGTCTACGAGGTGGTGGACAACGCCATCGACGAAGCGCTGGCCGGTCACGCCAATTTCGTCCAGGTGCGCCTCAACGCCGACGGCTCCTGCTCGGTGCGCGACAATGGCCGCGGCATCCCCACGGACATCCACAAGGAAGAAGGCGTCTCGGCCGCTGAAGTCATCATGACGCAGCTGCATGCCGGCGGCAAATTCGACCAGAACAGCTACAAGGTCTCCGGCGGTCTGCATGGCGTGGGCGTGTCGGTGGTGAACGCCCTGTCGGTGTGGCTGAAGCTGAAGATCTGGCGCAACGGCCTCGTGCACGAGATGAGCTTCACCCATGGTGTCGCCGACGCGCCACTGAAGGTGATCGGCGAGGCGCCCGGCGAGAAGGGCACGGAAGTCACCTTCCACCCGAGCTTCGAGACCTTCAAGGGCATCACCGACTTCGATTTCGCGACGCTGGAACGCCGCCTGCGCGAGCTGGCCTTCCTCAACTCCGGCGTCCGCATCATCCTGGAAGACGCCCGTGGCGTCGAACCACGCGTCGAGGAACTGCACTATGAGGGCGGCCTCGAAGCCTTCGTGCGCTATCTTGACCGCTCCAAGAAGCCGGCCATCTCCAAGCCCATCTATGTGATCACCGAGAGGGACGGCATCACGGTGGAAGCGGCGCTGTGGTGGAACGACAGCTATCACGAGAATGTCCTGTGCTTCACCAACAACATCCCGCAGCGTGACGGCGGCACCCATCTGGCCGGCTTCCGCGCCGCGCTGACGCGCCAGATCACCGGCTATGCCGACGCCTCCGGCATTTCCAAGAAGGAAAAGGTGACGCTGACCGGCGACGACTGCCGCGAGGGCCTCACCTGCGTTCTCTCGGTCAAGGTTCCCGATCCGAAATTCTCCTCGCAGACCAAGGACAAGCTGGTCAGTTCGGAAGTGCGTCCCGTGGTGGAAGGCGCGCTCAACGGCGCCTTCGGCACCTGGTTCGAGGAGCATCCGCAGGAAGCCAAGGTGGTGGTCGGCAAGGTGGTGGAAGCTGCCGCCGCCCGCGAAGCCGCCCGCAAGGCGCGCGAGCTCACCCGCCGCAAGGGCGCGCTCGACATGGCCTCGCTGCCCGGCAAGCTCGCCGAATGCCAGGATCGCGATCCCGCCAACACCGAACTCTTCCTCGTCGAGGGTGACTCGGCCGGTGGCTCCGCCAAGCAGGGTCGCAATCGCGAGTTCCAGGCCGTGCTGCCGCTGCGCGGCAAGATCCTCAACGTGGAGCGCGCGCGCTTCGACAAGATGTTGTCGTCGGCGGAAATCGGCACGCTGATCACCGCGCTCGGCACCTCCATCGGGGCCGACGAGTTCGATGTGGGCAAGCTGCGCTATCACAAGATCATCATCATGACCGACGCCGACGTCGACGGCGCCCATATCCGTACGCTGCTGCTCACCTTCTTCTTCCGGCAGATGCCGCAGCTGATCGAGAACGGTCACATCTACATTGCCCAGCCGCCGCTCTACAAAGTGACCAAGGGCAAGTCGGAACAGTATCTCAAGGACCAGGCGGCTCTTGAGGATTATCTCATCGATCAGGGTCTCGAAGAGGCCGTGCTGCGCCTTGCCACGGGCGAGGAGCGGGCCGGCGTCGACCTGCGCTCGGTTGCCAACCGGGCTCGTTCGATCCGCAGCCTGCTCGATGGCCTGCATCACCGCTATGACCGCTCGGTGGTCGAGCAGGCGGCGATCGCCGGCGCGCTCAACGCCGACATTCTGACCGACCGCACGAAGGCCCACGCGGCCGCCGAATATGTGGCCCGCCGCCTCGACATTCTCGCCGACGATTTCGAGAAGGGCTGGGTGGGCGAAGCCAACGAGGACGGTTCGCTGGTATTCCGCCGCGTGGTGCGCGGCGTCACCGAGACGACCACCATCGACACGGCCCTGCTCTCCTCGGCCGACGCGCGCAAGCTCGATGGCCATGCCCTGCATCTGCAGGAGATCTACGGCAAGCCGGCGGTGCTGCGCCGCAAGGACGTGGAGACGCAGGTGCGCGGTCCGAGCAGCCTGCTCGACGCGGTCTTCGCGGTGGGACGCAAGGGCATCTCCATGCAGCGCTACAAGGGCCTCGGCGAAATGAACGCCGAGCAGCTGTGGGAGACCACGCTCGATCCCAATGCCCGCTCGCTGTTGCAGGTCAAGGTGGCCGAGGCGGTCGAGGCCGACGACATCTTCGAGCGCCTGATGGGCGACGAGGTGGAGCCGCGGCGCGAATTCATCCAGGCCAACGCCCTGTCGGTCGCCAATCTCGACGTCTGACGGGGGCTTTGTCCCCGCCCGCGACATCGGCGACATAAGCGTGACTTTCGACACCGCCTTTTCCGGGGCCGGAGCGACTTGAACGCGACGTTGGCGCCGGCCCTGTCTCATTGCCGTTGGCGGGCTCCTATTGACTGTCAGAACCGATCGAGAGGATACCCATGAAGGTTGCCGGCACGCCCTATCGCAGCATCAGGCCCGACCCGGACAGTGCCGGCGTCTTCGTCATCGACCAGCGCTGGCTGCCGCATGAATTCCGTGTGGTCCGGCTCGGTAGCCTTGATGAGGTGGCGCTCGCCATCACCGACATGTGGATCCGCGGCGCGCCGTTGATCGGGGCTACCGCCGCCTATGGTCTTGCCATCGCCATGGCCTCGGACCCGTCGGATGCGGCGCTGGAGGCGGCCTACAGCCGCCTTGCCCGTACCCGGCCGACGGCGATCAACCTGTTGTGGGCGCTCAATGATTTGCGCCAGCGCCTTCAGCCGCTGGCCCCATCCGCCCGCCGCGACGCCGCCTATGCCCGCGCCGCCGAAATCGCCGACGAGGACGTGGAGATCAACCGCCGCATTGGCGAAAACGGCCTGCCGCTGATCCGCAAGCTCGCCGAAGCCAAGGGTGGCAAGCGCGTCAACATCCTCACCCATTGCAACGCCGGCTGGCTCGCCACCGTCGACTGGGGCACCGCCACCTCGCCGATCTACCAGGCCTTCGACGCCGGCATCGACCTGCATGTATGGGTCGACGAGACGCGGCCGCGCAATCAGGGCGCCTCGTTGACTGCCTGGGAACTCGCCGGCCACGGCGTTCCCCACACCCTGATCGCCGACAATGCCGGCGGTCATCTGATGCAGCAGGGCGAGGTGGACATGGTGATCGTCGGCACCGACCGCGTCACCGCCAATGGCGACGTCGCCAACAAAATCGGTACGTATCTCAAGGCCTTGGCAGCGGCCGACAATGGCGTGCCCTTCCATGTGGCCCTGCCCTCGCCCACCATCGACTGGTCGGTGGAGCGCGGCGCCGACATCCCGATCGAAGAGCGGTCGGGCCGGGAAGTCTCCCATGTCTGGGGTCGGACGGACGACGGCGCCCTGGCCGCCGTGCGCATCTCGCCTGAGGCAACGCCGCTCGGCAATCCAGCCTTCGACGTCACGCCGGCCCGGCTGGTCACCTCGTTCATCACCGAACGCGGCGTCTGTCCGGCGAGCCGGGACGGCCTCAGGTCCTTGTTCGGATAAGGCTTAATCTTCAAGGCGATAGCGGAAGTCGCAGTGGCTCGCCCCGCCCATGATGGTCTGGGTGCGCGTGAGCTTCATGCGGCCGCTATAGCCCTTGCAGAATTCGTCGTCGCGGTTGCAGGACAGCACCGCACCCAGCGCGCCGAGGCCCATGTCGCGATACATTTCGGCATAGCGGCAGCGGGTGACGTTGAAGTCCAGCTGATCGGCCTCGGCCACCTCGACGTCGATGGTCAGGGCGTCATTGGCGGTCCAGAAACGCAGGATGTCCTTGAAATCCTTGAGATCCGGCTCGCGGCCGAGCTCGGCGCGGAAGCGGGCGCCCTGGGCCACGGCAGCCTTGCGCACGGCGCGATCGACCACGTCGACGGCCGTCTCCTCGCCATGGCTTTCCCGGACCGCCTCATAGACCTGACGCAGCAGCTCGGCTTCGATGCGGCGGCGTTCGATGATGGCGTCTGACATGGGCGGCTCTCCGGAACTCTGGGTATGAACCGACAGGAGAACCGATCCGCCCAGCGAGGTCAATGGCGATCAGGCCTCGATGACCTTGATGGCCTTGTTCCAGTCGGCGGGGAGCGGGTGCGGCCGGCTGATCTTGACGTCGTCCATCGTCAAATCCTTGATGGACTTGGCATAAACACCGGGCATCCCGTTGGGATAGGCGGTCAGGCCGACCACCTTGCCATCGGCGCCCCTGACCCAGGCATTGGCTCTGCCGGCCGCATCCGGCGACGGCGCGAGATCGGCCGGCGTCGGCCTCAGATCATAGGTGCGCCCGGTGCCGAGCCGCCCCGGGCGCTGGCGGAGGTCGATGCGGGAGAGGCGAATGGTGCTGATGCCGGCGGGTGCGGCGGCAATGAGATTGATCGCGCCTTCCATGGACCCCGTCACGTCCTCGACCACAAGGTCGGTGATGGCGCCGGCCGGCCGGCTGTCGGGGCGGCGATCGACAATGTTGACCGTCAAGGCTTCGCCCGAGCCCCAGAAGCCGTCGAGAGTCTCGTGGCAGTCCACGGAAATGCGCGAGAAGCGCACCCGGGCGAGCCGTCCGCCGTCGCGGGAGAACAGGCCGAGGGCGCGGTTGCTGTCGCGGATCACGCAATCCTCGAACACGATGTCCTCGATGTCGCCGAAGGTTTCCGTGCCGATCTTCAGGGCACAGCTCTGGCTCGACACGGAAACGCGGCGCACGCGAACGTCGCGCATGGCGCCTATGCCATTGGCAAGCTTGCTGGTTTTCAGCACGATGCCGTCGTCGGCGGTATCAATCCTGGCGTCCTCGATCAGCACGTCCGAGCAGCTGTCGACCACGAAGCCGTCGGTATTGGGCATGCGGCGATCATTGTCGACGACGATGTTGCGCACCGCCACGCCGTTGCAGGCGACCATGTGCCAGGTCCACATGGGCGAGCGGGACACCGTGACATCGGCGATCGCGACGCCGGCACAATCCTCGAACACGGCCACGCGCGGGCGGCGGGCGGCGGGAACGAAGGTGCCCATGGCGGCATCGTCGGCGATGGCAAAGGCCGCCCCGCCAGCCTCGATACGGCCGGCGCCTGAAATGGCGATGTTGCGCGCACCCTTGGCGACAATCATCGCCCGGTCGGAGTCTTCCGCGATCACGCCAACGGTGTTGGCGGCGTAGGCGGCATAGTCGGGAACCGGCGCCAGAACGGCGCCCTCGGCAAGATGAAGGTCAACGCCGTCGGCGAGCCTCAGACCGGCGCAGACATGGCGTCCGGCCTCGAGTTGAAGCCGGCCACCGCCCGCCGCCGACAACCGGTCGATCGCGGTCTGGATCAGGTCGGTCTCGTCACTGCCGGTGGCAGCGATCTGAGCGGCGGCGTTGCGAGCGACTGACATTGAAATTTTTTCCGTGCGGTTGGCTATCTCGCCATTATTTCCGCAGCAGTCAAACTATTCAAATATAAAATTATTTTCGTTTTTAGCGGCAGGCAAGTGAATGGCGCAGAAGGCTGCGATCCATTCAATCGCCGTAAAGAAATGTACATTATCAAAGATGGACAGGGGCCCCGAACGCGGAACCGAAATGGTCGTCAAGAAGCTGAAGATCGTCTTCTATATCCACGCACTTGCAGGGGGCGGTGCGGAGCGCGTCTGGGCGCTGATGGCGACGGCGCTTGCCCAGATGGGGCATGAGGTTCTCTTCGCCGTGGACTACAAGGCGTCCGCCAATATCGGCATGCTCGCCGGCTCCATTCCCGTCATCGAGCTTGGCAGCGGCCATTTCACCGCGATCCTGGCGTTGATGCGCCTCCTGCTCAGGGAGAGACCGGACGTCTCCATTTCCGCGCTGGGGGCCAGCAACATCAAGCATGTGGTGGCTGCCCTGCTGGCCGGACGGCGGCGGCGGGCCATCATTTCCTACCACGGATATGCCGAGAACGAACCCAAGCGCCTGAGCCGCCTCAGCTTTACGCTGGCGCCGCTGCTGACTCGCCTCGCCGGGCGCACCGTTGCCGTCTCCGAGGATCTCACCCGTGAAGTGGTGCGACGCCATGGTGGCCGCGCCGACCGGATCGCGACCATCCTCAATCCGGTCGCCGTGCCGCCGATCGAGGTGAGCGACGCGACGCTTGCAGCCCGCCCGCCGATCGTCCTGGCCGCGTCGCGCCTGACGCCGATGAAGGACCTGCCCTTTCTCGTCCGTGCCTTTGCCCTCCTGAAAACCCCCGATGCCCGCCTTGTCATCCTGGGCGAAGGCGACGAGCGGGCGCAGATCGAAGCGGAAGTCGACCGGGTGGGAATCCGCCCGCGCGTCGAATTTGCCGGCTATCAGGAGAAGCCTTGGCCCTGGTATGCCAGCGCCAAGGTGTTCGCCCTGCCCTCCAGGGTCGAAGCCTTCGGGCTCACCGTGGTGGAAGCGCTGGCGCACGGGTTGCCGGTGGTGGCCACCAATTGCGGTGGCCCGCGCGAAATCCTCGACCGGCCGGGGCTTGGCATCCTGACCGCGCATGGGGACGAGGCCGCCTTCGCTGCGGCGCTGGATGCCTGCCTTGCCGATCCCGGCCAGACGGCCCCACGGATGGCGCGGGCGCTCGACTTTTCAGTGAAGAGCCGGGCGGAGGCCTATCTCGATCTGATGACCGACGTCGCGGAAAATGCCTGAAAACAGGGAAAGACGCGTGTGCGGATCCGAACGGGTTTCGCAGCGGGGCAAGCCTGTGCTATGAGAGCGCCAACAAGAGTGAGGCTCGCTGGCGCGGAGCGGTGATTTCACCCCCTGCCCGGTCGCTTCGTCCCCAGAACGCGCGGCACGGACCGGCTCGACCGGCGCCGCCCATTCAAGGTCATCAGCCCAGTGAACTGGATCAACAACGTCGTCCGCCCGAAAATCCGCTCGCTTTGGTCCGCCAAGCGCGACGTTCCGGAAAATCTGTGGGTCAAGTGCCCCGAAACCGGCGAGATGGTGTTCCATCGCGATCTCGAAGCCAACCAGTGGGTCATCCCCAATTCGGGCTATCACATGCGCATGCCGGCGGAAGCGCGGTTGAAGATGCTGTTCGACGACGGCATCTATGACGCGATCCAGACGCCGTCTGTGCTGCAGGACCCTCTGAAGTTCCGTGACGAGAAGCGCTATGTGGACCGCCTGCGCGATTCCCGCGCCAAGACCGGCCATGATGACGCGGTGATCGTCGGTGCCGGCCGCATCGAGACGCAGCCGCTGGTCGCCGCTGTCCAGGATTTCGACTTCATGGGCGGCTCGCTTGGCATGGCCGCCGGTGAGGCGATCGTGCGCGGCATGGAAGAAGCTGTGAGCCGCAAGGCGCCCTTCGTCATGTTCACCGCCTCTGGCGGCGCACGCATGCAGGAAGGTATCCTGTCGCTGATGCAGATGCCGCGCACCACGGTTGCCGTGGAAATGCTGCGGGCTGCCGGGCTGCCCTATATCGTGGTGCTGACCAACCCGACGCTCGGCGGCGTGACCGCCTCCTATGCCATGCTGGGCGACATCCACATTGCCGAGCCGGGTGCCCTGATCGGCTTTGCCGGACCGCGCGTCATCGAGCAGACCATTCGCGAGAAGCTGCCCGAGGGCTTCCAGCGGGCCGAGTATCTGTTCGATCACGGCATGGTGGACATGGTTGTCCACCGCAAGGAACTTCGCTCGACCATTGCGCGTCTCGTCCGCCTGCTGCTGCCCGCAACGGACGCGCCGTCGCAGGCCGTTGCCCTGCGCTGACCGCAGCGGTCGGCCTCGGAACCACCGGTCGAGGCTGCGCGCCTTCGACCGATGGTATTTGATGCGTCATGTCGATAGGATCCGGCCGCGCTTGCCTCTCCCCCAGAGGCAAGCCTCAAGGACTGACCAGCCGGACACGCCAATCTCGGGGATAGCCTGACACGATGAACGGATCGATCGAGATCATCAACCGCCTGTCGCAACGGTGGCCCAAGGGCTTCGACCTGACGCTCGACCGCATCGGGCGGCTCCTGTCGGCGCTTGGCGACCCGCAGAAGCAGATTGCGCCGGTCATCCATGTGGCCGGAACCAATGGCAAGGGCTCGACGGTCGCCTTTCTGCGCGCCATGCTCGAGGCCTCGGGCTATCGCGTCCACACCGACACGTCGCCGCATCTCGTCCGCTTCAACGAGCGCTTCCGCCTGGCCGACGCACCAGGCCGGTCGAGCTTCGTCTCGGACGAGGCGCTGACCCATGCGCTCGAGCGCACGGAGACGGCCAATGGCGACCAGCCGATCACGCTCTTCGAGCTCCTGACGGCGGCGGGTTTCCTGCTGTTTGCCGAGCAGCCGGCCGATGTGGTGCTCCTCGAAGTGGGGCTGGGAGGTCGGTTCGATTCCACCAATGTGATCGACAACCCGCTGGTATCGGTGATCACATCGATTTCGCTCGATCATCAGGCCTTCCTCGGCGATACGGTCGAGAAGATCGCCTTCGAGAAGGCGGGCATCATCAAGCGCGGTCGGCCCGTGGTGCTCGGCCCCAACCCGGACAGCGTTCGGGCCGTGATCGAGGCGGCGGCGCAGCGTACGCGCGCCGGCACGCTGCACATCGGCGGGCAGGACTGGACGAGTTTCGAGGAGAATGGCCGGCTGGTGTTTCAGGACGGCGATGGCCTCATCGACCTGCCGCGACCGCGGTTGCCGGGCAGCCACCAGATCGCCAATGCCGGCACGGCGATCGCCGCCTTGCGCGCCTGTGGTCTTGCGGTTGCCCCGGCCGCCATCGAACGGGGCATGGAATCGGTGGAATGGCCGGCGCGCCTGCAGCGGCTGACCCAGGGCATCATCCACGCAATGGCGCCGGAAGGCTCGGAAATCTGGCTGGATGGCGGGCATAACCCCGACGCCGGCAAGGTGATCGCCTCGGCCATGGCCGATCTTGAGGAACGCGTCGCCCGGCCGCTGGTGTTGATCAGTGGCATGCTCACCAGCAAGGATCCTGAAGGCTTCTTCGAGGCCTTCGGCGGTCTGGCCCGGCGGGTCTATGCGGTGCCGATCCGCAACTCCGACGCCGCCTGGCCGGCGCAGACGCTGGCGGGAGCTGCGAAGGGCGCAGGCCTCGCGGCCATGGCCTGCGACAGCGTCGGCGAAGCGCTCGGCCATCTGCGCCAGACCTGGAGCGGGCCGATCGCGCCGCGCATCCTGATCTGCGGCTCACTTTATCTCGCCGGCGAAGTGCTGGCGGAGAACGGTACGCCGCCGACCTGACGGCGGGCAAGGACCTGGCGCGGATCGCTTACCGATCCGGCGCAGGGCCAGGAAGATCAGAACTTCTCGTCCGGATAGACGCCCCAGAGCTGCTGCTGGTGGATCCAGCCTGAGAAGCCGTCGCCCGACAGCTGGCACCAGGAGCCGTCGCACTTGTTGACGCGGCCCTGCACGCCCGGTTCGAGATGGGCGGTAACGCGGCTGCCGTCATCGGCGCTCGAATGGATGTCGATGGGCGTCTTCTTGGTATCCCACGGTGCCACCAGCGCCGTGCGCGTGCCGGAGAGCAGGCTGTGAAACACCCAGCCTTCCGCCCCTTCCACGTCGCGGATGCGGCGCCAGTTCTCGAACTCCTGGGTGATTTCAACGGGCATGCCGGAGCGCACATAGCGCCAGACGACGGCCTGATCGCGGCTCGGCCCCTGACGAACGTTGACCGAATCCGACTTCAGGCTGACGAAGCGCGGAATGGGCTGGCCGCTCGGGCCGAGCTTCACGTCCTGGGCGAAGGCGCCGCCGGCCAGTCCCATGAGAAGGCAGAGCCCTGCCGCCCGATACGCATACTTGGCCTTCCGCATGGTCTGCGACTTTCCTCTTGCCCGGCCGCGCCGGAACCACTCGTCTTTTTGCTCTGTTGTGTTTGACCCTCGCTCTGCTACCACCACCTCGAAGGCGAGGCGCTGGAACGACGGTCCGTTTCCCCCTTGTCATCCAAGGCGCCAGCTTCGTCAACAGTCGGACGCGTCCGGGCTGCGACGCAGTGTACCGCAATGCCGCCCTCTGGTGGATTGACGGCACCTTCGGCTTGGCGAAGACTGTTGCGAGCGGAAGGCACCGCAAGACAAGAAAGGCGAGGAAACATGGCCCGCAAGAAGCCGCTGGTGGTGGTGACCCGCAAATTGCCCGAAGCCGTCGAAACGCGCATGCGCGAGCTGTTCGACGCTCGTCTCAGCGCTGAAGACCAGCCGATGACGCAGGCCGAGCTGGTGGAGGCCGTGCGCCACGCCGATGTGCTGGTGCCCACGGTCACCGATCGAATCGATACCGCCGTGCTGTCGCAGGCCGGGCCCAATCTCAAGCTGATCGCCAACTTCGGCAATGGCGTCGACAATATCGACGTGGACACGGCGACGCAGCGCGGCATCACCGTGACCAACACGCCGGGCGTCCTGACCGAGGACACCGCCGACATGACCATGGCACTGATCCTCGCCGTGCCGCGGCGCGTGGCCGAGGGCATCAAGGTGATCGAGGGAGACGCCTGGCGCGGCTGGTCGCCGACCTGGATGCTCGGCCACCGGATCAGCGGCAAGCGGCTCGGCATCATCGGCATGGGCCGGATTGGCCAGGCGGTTGCGCGGCGCGCCCGCGCCTTCGGCATGTCGATCCACTATCACAATCGCAAGCGCCTGTCGGCGGAGCTGGAAGAGCATCTGGACGCCACCTATTGGGAAAGTCTCGACCAGATGCTGGCGCGCATGGACGTGGTGTCGATCCATTGTCCGCATACGCCGGGCACCTATCATCTCCTGTCGGCCCGCCGACTCAAGCTGATGAAGAAGGACGCCTATCTGGTCAACACGGCGCGCGGCGAGATCGTCGACGAGAACGCGCTGACGCGCATGCTGCTGGCCGGCGAACTGGGCGGGGCCGGGCTCGACGTGTTCGAGCACGAGCCGGCGGTCAATCCCAAGCTCGTCAAATGCGATCGGGTGCTGCTGCTGCCCCACATGGGCTCGGCGACCGTCGAGGGGCGCATCGACATGGGCGAGAAGGTGATCGTCAACATCAAGACCTTCATGGACGGTCACCGTCCGCCGGACCGGGTGCTGCCGAGCATGCTCTGAGGGGTCGCGCCTTATTTCTTGCGCGGGGTCAACAGGACGAGAATCTCGCCGATGGTCTTGGCGTCCAGATCGCGGATGCGCTGGCTGAGGATGTTGGCCAGCTCGGTGGCGGCCGGATCGAGACCCTCGGTATCGATCACGATGCGCGGATGCGACAGGTCGGCCAGACGTTCAAGCTCCTCAGCCTCATCCCAGATGATGTTGAGGCAGCCGATGATGCGCTGGAGCAGCATCCAGGTCGGACGACCGCGGCGGCCGTGTTCCAGCGCCGACAGATAAGCCGGCGACACGCCGATGTCCGCTGCCATAGCCTTCATGGTCATGCCGCGCTGGTCGCGCAATTGGCGCAGGCGGGCACCGAAGGGGGTCATGGCGCCTTCCTCTTGCGGATGCGCACATAGAGCGCCCCGCCACCGCCATGTACCAGATGCGCATCCTCGAAACCGAGCACGAAACGGCGGAATTCCGGCAGGCTCAGCCACAGCGGCACGACGCGCCGCAGCACGCCACGTTCGGGCTCGTGCAACTCGGCAAAGCCGCTGCCTCCCATGCCCTTGCCGGTGATCACCAGCACCAGGCTCCAGCTCATGGCCTGGGCGTGGCCGAGAAAGCCGGCGAGACGGGCATGCGCTTCGTCCTGACGATAGCCGTGCAGATCGAGCCGACCGTCGATGTCGCGGCGGCCCCGCACCACCTGCTGCCGGTCCCGGCGTCCGAGCGGATGCAGGACGGGAACGGCCGGCTTCGGCGGCGGACCGGGCGGCGTATAGGGGGCAAGCGCCACCGGGCGCCGGGCTGCTGGCTTCTCCGGTTTGGCGGGGGTGACCTCGGGCGCCGGCGCTTCCATCGGCACATGGGTGCGCAGCGGCACGACGGTCCGCTTCACGGCACCCCACAGCGCCTCTTCTTCCTCATTGAGGTGTCGGCCGCGCCGCCGGCTCACGACTTCGGCTCCCGCGGCACCAGTTGCGTGAAGCGGGCCGGATGGCGCACGCGCGCCGCCAGATGCCAGGCGGCCTCACCGGTACCGAAGAAGATGTCGCCGCGGGCCGGACCGAGGATGGCCGAGCCGGTGTCCTGGGCAATCATCAGGCGGCGGAAGGCGCCGACCGGCGCGTCGATGTCGGCTTCGACGAAGATGGGCACATGGAAGGTGACGAGATGACGGTCCACCGCCAGCGAGCGGCCGGGCGACAGCGGCACGTCGGCCGCGGCGATGGGGCCGAGGGCCGGATCGGGTACCAGCGCCTCGCGAAAGAAGATGAAGGAGCGGTTGCGGCCGATCACGGCGCGGGCTTCGTCGGGCGAGAGGCCGAGAAGCCAGGCTTTCATCACGTCCGCCGTCGCCTCTGCCGGCTTGCATAGGCCGCGCTCGACCATGACGCGCGCCACCGGGAAATAGGGATGGCCGGACTTGGCGGTGAAGGTCAGCCGGCGCACGCCACCGCCCGACACGCGGATGCGGGCCGAGCCCTGGACGTGAATGAACAGCGCCTCGACCCAATTGGCCACATAGGCGAGCACCGGCACGCTGCCGGCGATGGCGCCGTCCATGATGGCCCCACGGTCGGGATACTCAGCGATCCCGCCGTCCGGAAGGCGGCGTGCCCAGGTCAGCACCGGATCGAGCCCTGACCGGTCGTCGTCCGGGCCGAGTTCCACAAGATCGGCCGGCCGACCGTAGAGCGGCACCGGGAAGGCCGCGCTCGCCTCAAGGGCGCCGTCTACCTCGGGTTCGAAATAGGCGGTGACGAAGCCGGAGCCTTCGGCCGGAATGACGCGGTGCGGCTGAAAATGCGTCTCGAAGAAGACGCGCGCGTCTGCCGCCGTCAGGGTCTCGCCCGCCAGGAGAGCAGCTTTCGCCGCCGCCACGAGATGGGTGCCCTCGGGGCCGAGAGGCTTCGTCTTCGGAGGCTTGTCGACGATGCGCGCCGCCGACAGGCGGAATGCAGCAAAGGCGGCTCGATGATCATCGGCCGCCCACCCTTCAAGATCGGCAAAGTCTACGGGCACCAGTTCGGCAATGGCTGGCTCGGACACGATCGCTCAGCTTTCCCCTTCCGTGGCGACGAGCTTCCAGTTGGGATCGGCGCTGCGGACTTCGCGCGCAAAGGTCCACAGATCGTTGACCGTGGACACTTTCAAGGGATCGCCATCAACGACGGAGCCGTCGGCGGCCTTGGTCACGGAAATCAGCTGCGAGGAGAAGCGGACAGCCACCTGAACCGTGCCGCCGGTGACGGATGCTTCGGTGATGTCGGCCTTGTCGACGCCGACAAAGGTGAAGTCCATGGTCTCGCGCCGGCGTTCGCGTTCGCCGATGGCGCCGGAAAAACCGTCGAAGACTTCGCGGGAAAGAAGATTGCGCAGCGCCTCGCGGTCGCCGGAGGCAAAGGCCGTGACGATCATCTCATAGGCAGCGCGCGCGCCGGTCAGGAAGCTGTCCACGTCGAAGCTGCGATCGGCAGCCATGACGCTGCGCAGCGCCGCGTTGAGCGCGGTGCCGGCCGGAGCGACCTGTTCGAGGCGCTCATCGGTCTGCACGCCCGCCGGATCACTGCGGCCCGTCCGCGAGGGCAGGGTGATGACGTTGTCGCCGGGTTCGGGGGCCGGTTGCGGCGCCTTGGTGACGAAGGGATCCACAGGAGGCTTTTCACGCCCCGTGCGCGTGCCGAGCACGCTGCGCAGCCGCCAGAAAATGACGATGGCAACCACCAGGAAGATCAGGCTGGTAAAATCCATGAAGCTATTCATCCGCGCGATATCCCGGTTCAAATGCCGAAACCTGATGCTTGCACCACCCTGCCGACCGCAGGCCTCCAACCGGATGCCCGACGGCGCCTTGCGCCGATGACGGGCGTGGCTTGCGCAGGCTGGCAGCGAAGATCAGGGTTCGTTCCTAACCCAATTCCATCCCCTATGTAAGGGCAAGAGGAAGCGCTTGAAAGATGCTGTCGTGAATTGATGTTACCGATACTGCCCCGCCCCGGATGCGGCTGGCGGGGAAGAGCCCCCGCGCGCCGAAAGGCTCGAAAAGGGTGCAATGCCCTGGCAAAGGCCTACACTTACTTGAATATGTCCGTGCCGGGACTATCTTGCCATCGGACGGTGTTGCGGCGCGTGCGTCAAGGCATGGCACCTGCAGCCTCCGGTCCATGGCCGTCGGCCTCGAAAGGAAATCACATGCGTGCCTGGCGGTTCCTGCCTCTCCTCCTGATCCTCTGGCCGCTTGCCGAAATCGCGGTCTTCGCCTGGGTCGGCGGCAAGGTTGGCGTCATCAACACCATCGGTCTCGTGTTGTTGGCCGGCTTTGGCGGCCTTGCGCTCCTTCGCCTGCAGGGGCTCAGCCTGATGCGGCGCATCCAGACCGAGCTCAATGCGGGGCGCATGCCCGCCGACAGCATGCTCGAGGGCTTCGCCGTGGCGCTCGCCGGCTTGCTCCTGATCCTGCCCGGCTTCATCAGCGACATCATGGCCTTGCTGCTGCTGTTCTCGCCCCTGCGCAAGTTGCTGATCCGTCTGGCGCTCGGCGGCATGACGCTGACCACCACCGGCCATTCGGCCACCTGGACGACGCGGAAGAGCGAGCCCGGCGTGGTCGATCTCGACGCCGACGAGTATACCGAGCGCGGCCAGAGCGGACCGCAGGACCCGAACTCTCCGTGGACCTCGCTGCCCAAGGGCGGAGCCGAAGAAAACAAGGGCTCGTAGAGCGACAGGCTTGAACTTGCTGGGCAAGCCTGTTAGCGCTGCTGCCGGTCCGATTGCGGGAAACCGCCAATTTAACGCTTTCATTTGCCTGAGAAATGCGTCGTGCAAGAGGGTCCTGGCCGGACGTCTCGAGCGCCGACCGGAGGAGTAGCACATGAGTTCCGTAGAGCCCGAAAACGAAGGCGCCCAGCTGCAGCCGGCGATCAGCGTCATCGCCCAGTATGTCAAGGATCTGTCCTTCGAGAACCCCAAGGCGCCCGAAAGCCTGCGCCCGCGCGAGAGCGGTCCGCAGATCGCCGTTGGCGTCAACGTCAGCTCGCGTCAGCGCTCCGGTTCGGAGTTCGAGGTGGATCTGCGCATCGACGTCAGCGCCAAGTCGGGCGATGACGTGGTGTTCAACATCGAGCTGCTCTACGGCGGCCTGTTCACGGTGCAGAACGTGCCGCAGCAGCACCTGCATCCCTTCGTCAACATCGAATGCCCGCGCCTGCTCTTCCCCTTCGCCCGCCAGGTGGTGGCCGATGCGGCGCTGCGCGGCGGCTTCCCGCCGCTGATGATCGATCCCATCGATTTCGTGCAGCTCTATCAGCAGTATATGGTGCGCCTGCAGCAGGCCCAGCAGCAGCAGAGCCAGCCGAACTGATCGGCTTGGCGAGGCTGATACCTTGAAATGCAAACGGCCGCCGGATGATGTCCGGCGGCCGTTTTTGCTTGTTCGGGAAAAGCGCGTCCGTCAGGCCGCCAGATCGGCAACCACCGCATCCAGCACGAAGGCGCCGGAGGGGGTGGTGCGGATGCGGCCGCTGGGCAGCACTTCGATCATGCCGTGGTGCAGAAGGTCGGCGATGCGCTTTTCATCAAAGCGGCGGCCGGCAATGGCCTGATAGCGGGCAATGTCGATGCCCTCGGTAAGGCGCAGGCCCATCAGCAGCATTTCGTCGCCGGCGGTCTCGCCGAAGATGGATTCCACCTCGATCACCGCATTGCCGTTTTCCACCGCCCGGGCCGCCCAGGTCTCCGGATTGCGCTCGGTGACGGTGGCCAGCCGCTCGCCCTTCGGGCCGAGCACGATGCGCCCATGGGCGCCGGCACCGACACCGATATACTCGCCATAGCGCCAATAGAGGAGGTTATGCTGGCTCTCGGCGCCCGGCGCGGCGTGATTGGAGATCTCGTAGGCCGGCAGGCCGGCTGCCGCGGTGATCTCCTGCGTCGCCTCATAGAGCGCGGCCGCCTCGTCGGCGTCGGGCACGATCAGCTTGCCGGCCTCGTGCAGGCGGGCGAAGGCGGTGTCCGGCTCGATGGTCAGCTGGTAGAGCGACAGATGATCGGCGGCATAGCCGATGGCCTGCCGGAGTTCGGCGCTCCACGCCTCGACGCTCTGCCCGGGACGGGCGTAGATGAGGTCGAAGGACAGGCGCGGGAAGGTGTCGCGGGCCAGTTTCACCGCACCCAGCGCCTGATCGACGTCGTGCAGCCGGCCGAGGAACTTGAGGTCGGGATCGTTGAGTGCCTGCACGCCAAGCGACACGCGGTTGACGCCGGCGTCGCGATAGCCGCGAAAGCGCGACGCTTCCACGGAAGAGGGATTGGCTTCGAGCGTGATCTCGGCGTCATCAGCCACCGCCCAGTGACCGGCAATGGCCTCCAGCACCGCACCGACCGTGCCCGGCGCCATCAGCGACGGCGTGCCGCCGCCGAAGAACACCGAAGTGACGGTGCGGCCCGGCGTCAGGCGGGCATTGGCGGCCAGCTCCTTGCGGATGGCAGCAAGGAAAGCCGCCTCATCGACGCCGCCGTGGCGCACGTGGCTGTTGAAGTCGCAATAGGGGCATTTCTGCGCACAGAAGGGCCAATGGACATAGACGCCGAAACCGATGTCCGGCGTGCCTGTCGGGCGCGGTTCGATGCGGGCCAGAAGGTCGTCCCCGCGTGCGATCATGGGCGAATACCCACGGGGAAGGCGCCCTCGACCAGGGCCTTGACCGAACGGGCCCGGTGCGACAGCGGCCCCGGAGCCTGCCAGATCGAGCCGTGCTTTTCCTCGGCTGTCATCTCGCCGAAGGTGCGGTCCTCGCCGTCGGGCACGAACACCGGATCATAGCCATAGGCGATCGGACCCGAGCGCGGCGGCCAGACCAGCGTGCCCTGCCGTTCGCCGAGATATTCCTGGGTGTGGCCGTCGGGCCAGGCGAGGCAGAGCAGCGAGACGAACCTGGCCTGCCGCTGCTCGGGCTTTGAGGCGCCAACCTTGAACAGCTCTTCCTCGACGAGGCGCATGGCCATGGACCAATCGCGGTTCGGACCGGCCCAGTCGGCGGTGTAGACACCGGGGCGACCGTCGAGTGCGTCGACGCAAAGCCCGGAATCGTCCGACAGCGCCACTTCGCCCGAGGCGCGGGCCGCGGCCAGCGCCTTGATGCGGGCGTTCTCGACGAAGGTGGTGCCGTCTTCCACCGGTTCGGGCAGGCCGAGTTCGCCGGCCGTCACCAGTTCGATCGCAAGGCCGCCGAGCAGGAAATGCATCTCGCGGATCTTGCCCTTGTTGTGGCTGGCGATGATCAGGCGCTTGCCGTCGATGCGACGCTGTTCGGTCATGCTCACCCCGCGATGGTCTTCTTCTGCAGTTCAATGAGCTGCGCAATGCCGCCCTTGGCGAGCGTCATCAGCTGGGCAAGTTCGTCTTCCGAAAAGGGCTTGCCTTCAGCCGTACCCTGGATCTCGACGATGCCGCCAGTGCCGGTCATGACGAAATTGGCGTCGGTCTCGGCGGAGGAATCCTCGGGGTAGTCGAGGTCGAGCACCGGCGTGCCCTCGTAGATGCCGCAGGAGATGGCGGCCACCTGATCGCGCAGCACCTTGGCGCCGGCGGGGATCAGGTTGCGCTTGCGCATCCACTCGATGGCATCATAAAGCGCAACGTAAGCGCCGGTGATCGAGGCGGTGCGGGTGCCGCCATCGGCCTGGATCACGTCGCAGTCGATGGTGATCTGCCGCTCGCCGAGCGCGATCAGGTCGACGACGGCGCGCATGGAGCGGCCGATGAGACGCTGGATTTCCTGGGTGCGACCCGACTGCTTGCCGGCCGCCGCTTCGCGCTTCATGCGCTCGCCGGTGGCGCGCGGCAGCATGCCATATTCGGCGGTGACCCAGCCCTTGCCACCGCCACGCAGCCACGGCGGCACCTTTTCGTCCACCGACGCGGTCACCAGCACATGGGTCTCGCCGAACTTGACGAGGCAGGAGCCTTCCGCATGGCGCGACACGCCGCGTTCGAGGGACACGGGGCGCAATTCATTTGGCGCTCTA
>NZ_JAKJIC010000025.1 GCF_021864535.1 Oryzibacter oryziterrae | reverse complement strand
GCTGCTGACGCCGCGGCTCCGGCCCAGCCTGCCGCTGCCACCCCGGCCCAGCCGGCGGCTCCCGCCCAGCCGGCGACGACCCCGGCTCAGCCCGCAGCTGCCGCCACGCCGGCAACTCCCGCTGCTGCGGCTCCCGCCGCAACGACGCCGGCGGCTCCGGCTACTGCCGCTCCCGCGGTAGAAGCCGCTCCGGCTGCTGCCGCGCCTGCCACCGCTACGCCTGCTACGCCCGCCGCTACGGCAACCGGCACGGTGAAGATCGACGCCGTCGAATATGAGAACGGCAAGAAGCTCTACGCCGCCGGTTCGGGCGATGCCAATGGCACCGTCCGCCTCTACATCGACGACAAGGTTGTCGGCGACGCCAAGGTGGACAAGGGCCGCTGGCTCTATGAAGGCGAAATCGTCCTGCAGCCCGGCAAGCATCTCGTCCGCGCCGACGAGATCGACGTCGATGGCAAGGTGCTCGCCCGTTCGGAAGTGCCCTTCGACTATGCTGACGCCGCTGTTCCGGCGCCGACCGATGCCTCCGGTTCCGGTACGGCCCAGGCTGGCTCCGGCACCACCGGCGAAGCCGATGCCGCCCAGCCCAAGACGCTGATCATCCGCAAGGGTGACAATCTCTGGATGATTGCCAAGCGTCTCTATGGTCACGGCATCCGCTATTCGACCATCTATCAGGCCAACACTGACCAGATCCGCGACCCGGACCTGATCTATCCGGGCCAGGTCTTCGTCATCCCCAAGGGAGACGCGTCCTGGCAGCCCGTTGGCCAGTGAAACTGGCGTTCACGAAGGATTGCCCGCGATGAAGCTTGCGGGGCCGTCCCATAGCGATTAATTCCTGACCGCCCGGCACCGATAGGTCGCCGGGCGGTTTTCCTTTGCAGAACTGAGTGGCGTGTCCGTGCTGCGGCCACTCGATAAGAACGTCTGGAAACGCTCATGTCCGAGGCCAAGAAGCCGGCCGCGTCCAAACGCCTGGACGCCGACGCCACTCTGATGTCCACCATCGCGCAACTGTGGCCCTACATGTGGCCGGCTGGCCGATCGGACCTGAAGCTGCAGGTGATTCTGGCGCTGGTGTCGCTGGTGTTCGCCAAGGTGATCACGGTGCTCGTGCCCTACCTGTTCGCCTGGTCCACCGACGCGCTGACCAAGGGCGCCGGCGGTCAGACCACTACGACGCTGCTGATGTCCTGGCCGGTGTTCCTTGTGGTCGTCTATGGCATCGGCCGTCTGCTGCTCAATGGCTTCAACAATCTGCGCGACGCCCTGTTCGCCTCGGTCGCCCAGCATGCCGTGCGCCGTCTGGCTCATCGCACCTTCGTGCACATGCACGCCCTGTCCCTGCGCTTTCACCTGCAGCGCCGCACCGGCGGCCTCAGCCGCGTCATCGACCGTGGCGTCAAGGGCATCGAGAACATCGTCCGCTTCACCATCCTGAGCGGTCTGCCCACGCTGCTGGAGTTCGTCCTCTCCGCCGCCGTCATCGCCTTCAACTTCGGCCTGCTGTATCTCGCGGTAATCTCCGTCACAATCTGGCTCTACATCTGGTTCTCGGTGCGCTACTCAGACCGGCGCATCTCGATCCGCCGCCGCATGAACGAAAGCGATACCGACGCCTCCACCAAGGCCATCGACAGCCTCTTGAACTTCGAGACGGTCAAGTATTTCGGCAACGAGCGGATGGAAGCCGAGCGCTATGATGCCGCCATGGCCCGCTACGAGAAGGCCGCCACCGAAACCGGCACCTCGCTCGCCTGGCTGAACATGGGGCAGGCCCTGATCTTCACGGTGGGCATGTCCATCTGCATGGCCATGGCTGCCCATGATGTGACGGCCGGGACGCGCACGCTCGGCGACTTCGTGCTCATCAACGCGCTCCTGATCCAGCTGTCGATCCCGCTAAACTTCATCGGCATGATCTACCGCGAAATCCGTCAGGGCATCGCCGATCTCGAACAGATGTTCGACCTCCTCGACCAGCCCGCCGAGATCGTCGACGCGCCGGACGCCAAGGAGATCGCCGTCACCGGCGGCGCCGTTCGCTTCGAGGATGTGCACTTCGCCTATGATCCGGATCGTCAGATCCTCAAGGGCGTGTCCTTCGACATTCCCGCCGGCAAGACGGTCGCTATCGTCGGCCCGTCCGGCGCCGGCAAGTCCACCCTGTCGCGCCTGATGTACCGCTTCTACGACGTCACCGGCGGCCGGGTGCTGGTCGATGGGCAGGATGTGCGCGAGGTGACGCAGGAGTCCCTGCGCGCTGCCATCGGCATGGTGCCGCAGGATACCGTGCTGTTCAACGACACCATCTTCTACAACATCCGCTATGGTCGCCCCTCCGCCTCCACCGAGGAGGTTCGGGAAGCCGCCCGGCAGGCGCGCATCGGTCACTTCATCGAGACTTTGCCGCAGGGCTTCGAGACGCAGGTCGGGGAACGTGGCCTCAAGCTCTCCGGCGGTGAGAAGCAGCGCGTCGCCATTGCCCGCACCATTCTGAAGGCCCCGCCGATCCTGATCCTCGACGAGGCCACCTCCGCCCTCGACACCAACACCGAGCGCGAGATCCAGGCCGAGCTTGATCGCGTCGCCGAGGGCCGCACCACACTGGTAATCGCGCACCGCCTGTCCACGGTCGTCAATGCCGACGAGATCATCGTGCTGGAAAAGGGGCAGATTGCCGAGCGCGGCTCGCATTCGGACCTGATCGCCCGCGGCGGTCTCTACGCCACTATGTGGAACCGCCAACGCGAGGCCGCCGAGGCGGAAGAGCGTCTGGCACGCGTCAAGGCCGATGACGATCTCGGCATCATCGATCGTGGCCAGAAGGCCGAGGATCTGGTGCCGGCGCAATAGCGCAAGGCCCCAAAAAGCAATCGCGCGCATCCAGGGGCGAATGGATGCGCGCGATGAAATCGTGTGTTGACGCGGCGGTCAGGCCGTCATGTCGAGCAGCTGACCCATGCCCTGCGGGGCGGGAGCCTTGGCCGAAGACGAGGCGGCAGCGCCGACGTCGTCCGAGTCGCCGTCCTTGTCCGGGCCCGAACCTTCGGTCGCCTCACTGGCGGACTGGGTCGGGCGAACCGCCGACATTGACGACGAGCTGATGGAAGAAATATTCAAGTTGGCCTCCTGGCGCGTTGGCAGGCACTTTCTCTGCCGATCTCACCTTAGAACATCTACCTGTCGAAATCCTGTCTGCCGATCTTTGTGCTGTTGCAAATTTCTCTTTTCTTCCAATATGTTAACGAGAGATTAACAGCCCGGGAACAACTGCGGATCACCCCATGGCCCTGCATATCATCAAGCTCTGTGTCGGCGTTGAAACCTTCGAGGAACTGGATCGCTGGTTCCGCGAGGAGGAGCTGGCGCACGCCAGCCAAGGCGTGCCCTACCAGCCGGCTCATACCACGCGCATGTTTCCCAAACGGGTCGACGAGATCCTCAACGGCGGCTCGCTCTACTGGGTGATCAAGGGCGTCGTTCAGGCTCGTCAGCGCATTATGGACCTGCGTCCCGTGAAGGGCGCCGACGGCATCGAGCGGTGCGACATCGTGCTCGAGCCTGTGCTGCACCGCACGGAATACCAGCCGCGTCGCGCCTTCCAGGGCTGGCGCTATCTCGATGCCAAGGATGCTCCGCCCGACATTCGTCGTGCCGAGCATGGCAATGACATTCCCGAGGGCATGCGCCAGGAGCTGCGGCGTTTAGCGTTGATCTGAGCGGCCTGTTTTCGCCGAAAAGCCGCCACCTAGTCCGATTGTAGGTGGCGCCTTGGCGAAGCATTATGTATAACCCCCGAGTTTTGGAGGCTGGAGCCAGGCGACCGGTCCTTGTGGCCGCATCGTCCTGTTTCTGAAAAGCAAGAAGAGTCGCGTCATGCCTACCCCCTGGAAGCCAGATTCCTGGCGGGCCCTGCCGATCCAGCAGGTCCCCGACTATCCCGATATGGCGGAGCTCGCCGCTGTCGAAGGCCGTCTCGCCACCTATCCGCCGCTGGTGTTTGCCGGCGAAGCCCGCAAGCTCAAGAAGCAGCTGGCCAAGGTCGCTGCTGGCGAAGCCTTCCTGCTGCAGGGCGGCGATTGCGCCGAGAGCTTTGCCGAGCATGGCGCTGACAACATTCGCGACTTTTTCCGCGTCTTCCTGCAGATGGCGGTCGTGCTCACCTATGCCGCGGCTCAGCCCGTGGTGAAGGTCGGCCGCATTGCCGGCCAGTTCGCCAAGCCGCGTTCCAAGCCGACCGAGACCATCAACGGCATCGAACTGCCGGCTTACCGTGGCGACATCGTCAACGGCACCGAGTTCACTGCCGAGGCCCGCATCCCCGATCCGAAGCGCCAGGAGATGGCCTATCGCCAGTCGGCGGCGACCCTCAACCTGCTGCGCGCCTTCGCTCAGGGCGGCTATGCCAATCTCGACAACGTGCATCAGTGGATGCTCGGCTTCGTCAATGGCTCGCCCCAGGGCAGCCGCTATCAGATGCTGGCCGATCGTATCTCGGAAGCGCTGGCCTTCATGCGCGCCTGCGGCATCTCGCCGGACAGCGTGCCGGACATGCGCACCACCGATTTCTACACCAGCCATGAGGCCCTTCTGCTCGGCTACGAGCAGGCGCTGACCCGCGTCGACTCCACGTCGGGCGACTGGTACGCCACCTCCGGCCACATGATCTGGATCGGCGATCGCACCCGCCAGCCCGACCATGCGCACATCGAGTTCTGCCGTGGCGTCAAGAACCCGATCGGCCTCAAGTGCGGCCCGAGCCTTGCTCCGGACGAACTGATCCGCCTGATTGACACGCTGAACCCGACCAACGAGCCCGGCCGTCTCACCCTCATCGCCCGCTTCGGCGCCGACAAGGTGGGCGACCACCTGCCGGCTCTCGTGCGTGCGGTGAAGCGGGAAGGGCGTTCCGTCGTCTGGTCTTGCGACCCGATGCATGGCAACACCATCACGCTCAACAGCTACAAGACCCGGCCCTTCGACCGCATCCTCAAGGAAGTGGAAGCCTTCTTCGAGGTGCACCGCGCCGAAGGCACCCATGCGGGTGGCATCCATGTGGAAATGACCGGCCGCGACGTTACCGAATGCACCGGCGGCGCCGTTGCCATCTCGGGCGAGCAGCTGTCGGATCGCTATCACACCCACTGTGACCCGCGTCTCAATGCCGATCAGGCCCTTGAGCTCGCCTTCCTCGTCGCCGAGAACCTCAAGAAGGAACGCGACGGCAAGGAGCCGGTGCAATACGCCATCGCTGGCGAATGACCGCAGCCCCTTCGTTGGGATGAAAAGAAAAAGGCGCTCCGGAAGGGGCGCCTTTTTTCATGGCATCAGTCGGTCGCATTCGCTCTTGAAAGGATCTCAGGCGGCGGCGCCAATGGCGCTCAGCAGGCGTTCGAAGCCACCGAACAGCGCATTGGCCGAAAGGAGCTGCGGCACGCCGTTGCGCGTCACCGCAAGCGCCGGAACGCCATTACCGTGCAGCTTGTTGAACAGCGCTTCGCCTTGCCCGACGATCTCATCGCGCGCATCGAGAACGGCCTGCGTCGGCGCCCGCACCAGGGCCGCGGCTTCCATGTATCCGGCATCTTCCAGGATCGAGGCCACGCCCTTGGCGGTGACA
Organism: Oryzibacter oryziterrae; assembly: GCF_021864535.1. GTDB lineage: Bacteria > Pseudomonadota > Alphaproteobacteria > Rhizobiales > Pleomorphomonadaceae > Pleomorphomonas > Pleomorphomonas oryziterrae. The sequence goes on along the minus strand of NZ_JAKJIC010000025.1, from coordinate 47,536 downwards.
TTGTCCCGTCCGTGCACATATCGGCCTTCCTGCAGCACCTTGAGAGCTGCGAGCCGTTGCATCGGATCGTTGAGACCGGCCGCGACCACGCCGAGGGTCGCCGCCTCCGAATTCAGCCAGCCGCCGGATACGCCGAGAACATTCTCGCGATAGGCTTCGCTGAAGATCTGCCCGCTCATCTGGGCGATCCGCGAATCCGCCGCCCATACATGGCTGGTGAACGACCGATCGAACGGTCGCGCGCCGCGCCCCGAGAAGAGACCGGTCGGCAAGACCTCCAGGTCGACCCCGCTCTCTGCCAATCGGGCGATTGTCGGCGCTGCACCGTAGCACCAGCCACAGAGAGGGTCGAAAAGATAAGTAACAACTGCCTTGCTCATCCGGATCATCCAGAACTCATTGTCAAACGTACATTGCTAATTGCCTTCGCTGCGCCGGGGAAGACGGGAGTAGCTGCACAGACTGTTTATGGCATAGAAACAATGGGCATTCAGCCTTTCGCATCATGCGTAGAGCGCATCATATAGATTTTAGATAATAAATTGTTTTCATTGTAATTATTGAATGTGTATTCCTCCGGCATGAGTTTCAACCTTGGCAAGGCGTTTCAATATTGTAGCGCCAACTTTCCCGTCGCCAACTTCCCTCTTTCGCCTCTCGATCGGATAGGATCGACAGGGACTCACCTTGAGGAGGGATGGAGGCATTCCCATGGATAGCGAAGATTTCCGGCTCTGGTCGCACAAGGTTGCCGACTGGGGCGCTGACTACCGCGCCAATCTGCGCGATCAACCGGTCCGCGCCCAGACCCAGCCCGGCGACATCTTTCGCCAGCTGGCCGACGCGCCGCCGGAGCAGGGCGAGAGCATGGAGACGATCTTCGCCGATTTCGAGCGCATCGTCCCGCCCGGTCTCACCCATTGGCAGCATCCGCGCTTCTTCGCCTACTTCCCCGCCAATGCCGCGCCCGTATCGGTGATCGCGGACTATCTCGTCACCGCCATCGCCGCCCAATGCATGTTGTGGCAGACATCGCCGGCCGCCACCGAAATGGAGACGCGCGTCGTTGACTGGCTGCGACAGGCCCTCGGTCTGATTCCGGATTTCGCCGGCGTCATCCACGATAGCGCGTCCACCGCCACTCTGGCCGCCGTACTGACCATGCGCGAGCGGGCCCTGTCCTGGAGAGGCAACACAGACGGCCTCGCCGCCCATGCGGCCGTGCGCATCTACGCCACGGCCGAAGTGCACACCTCCATCGATCGCGCCCTCTGGATCGCCGGCATCGGGGCGTCCAATCTGGTGCGCATTCCCACCCAAGGCTCGCTGAAGGGCATGGATCCTTCTGCGCTCGACGCCGCCATCCGAACCGACCGGGCCGCCGGCTTGATCCCCGCTGGCGTGATCGCCTGTGTCGGCGGCACCTCCGTCGGGGCCTGCGATCCCATCGGCGCCGTCGCCGATGTCGCCCACGCCCATGGCCTGACGCTGCACGTGGACGCCGCCTGGGCCGGATCGGCCATGATCTGCCACGAGTTCCGCGGCCTCTGGGAGGGCATCGACAAGGCGGACAGCATCGTCTTCAACCCGCACAAATGGCTCGGTGCGCAATTCGACTGTTCCGTCCAGTTCCTGAAGACGCCCGCCGATCAGGTGCGCACTCTGGCCATCCACCCCGAATACTTGAAGACCCACGGCCATGACGGCCTCATCAACTACTCCGAATGGTCGGTGCCTCTCGGTCGCAAGTTCCGCGCTCTGAAGCTCTGGTTCCTGCTGCGTCACCACGGTCTCGACGGTCTGCGCACCATCATCCGCAACCATGTGGCCTGGGCGCAGGAACTCGCCGCCCGGCTCGCCGCCGAGCCGGACTTTGAGCTGGTGACCCAGCCGGTGCTGTCCCTGTTCTCCTTCCGTCACCGAGCCGACGCGGACGTCAACGCCCACAATCTGACGCTCCTGCAAGCGATCAACGACGACGGGCGCATCTATCTGACCCAGACCCGCGTCAACGGGGCCATCGCGCTTCGCTTCCAGGCTGGCTCCTTCGACATGACGCGCGCCGACATGGAAACCGCCCTTGAGGTCATCGTCACCCTGGCCCGACGGATCACCACCTGATCGCGAGCCATCGGAACGACTGGTGTTGCACCGGCCGTTCCGAGGCTTTACCTCAGGGCGACCAATGTGGAGTGAGAGCATGCCGGAAAGCGAAAGCATCGTCGTCGTCGGGGCAGGGCAGGCCGCTGTTGCCTTTGCAGCCAGACTGCGGGCGCTCGGCTGCGCGCGACCGATCACCCTTGTCGGTGATGAGCCGGTGCTGCCCTACCAGCGGCCACCGCTCTCCAAGAAATACCTCACCGGCGAGATGACCTTCGACCGCCTGCTGCTGCGCCCGGAGAGCTGGTACGAAGCGAACGCCGTGACCGTCCGTACCGGCACCCGCGTGCTCGCCGTCGACCGCCTTGATCGCCAGCTCAAGCTCTCCGACGGCACGCTGTTGCCCTATGCGACGCTGGCGCTCGCCACCGGCTCCGCACCGCGCCCCTGGCCGGCCAGTGAGGGCGGCGATCTCGCCGGTGTCTATCCCATGCGCTCCAAGGCGGATGCCGATGCGCTGATGGGCGAGTTCCGCCCCGGCCGTCGCCTCGTTGCCATCGGCGGCGGCTATGTCGGCCTGGAAGCGGCAGCCGTTGCCCGCATGGCCGGCCTCGAGGTGACGGTCCTGCATCGATCGGCCAACATCCTGAGCCGCGTTGCGGCGCCGGAAACCGCCGCACTCGTTCGCGCGCTGCATGTCTCCCGCGGTGTCGCGGTGCTGGAGAAGACCTATCCGGTCCGCCTGCACGGCCATGACGGTAAGCTCACCGGCGTCCAGCTCTCCGACGGACGGCTCATCCCCGCCGACCTCGTCGTGCTCGGCATCGGCGTCTTCCCCGGTGACGAGCTGGCGCGCGACGCCGGCCTTGCCGTCGACAACGGCATCGCCGTCAACGCCTTTGCCCAGACCTCCGATCCCGACATCTATGCCTTCGGCGACTGCGCGTCCTTCCCGCTTGGTGATCGCCGCCTGCGTCTCGAGTCCGTGCAGAACGCCATCGACCAGGCCGAGGCCGCAGCCGCCCATGTCATGGGGCAGGGCGCCCCCTATGCGCCCGTCCCCTGGTTCTGGTCCGACCAGTTCGACGCCAAGCTGCAGAGCGCGGGCCTGTTCCAGGGCTATGACGAGGTGCTGCAGCAGGCCGGACCGCGTGAGGGAAGCCATGCGGTCTGGTATTTCCGCGCCGGCGTCATGATCGCGGTCGACGCCCTGAACTTCCCCGTCGCCTATGCCGGCGCCAAGAAGCTTCTCGAGATGGGGCGCAAGGTCACGCGCCAGGACATCGAGACGGTTCCGATCAAGGACCTCATGAAGGCCTGAACCCGAAAACGACAAGGCCGGCAAACCCCGTGGGATTTACCGGCCTTGCGTGTTCAAATTGCTGGTTGGGATCAGGCCGCCACGCGGCGCAGGAAGGCCTCGATCGCCTGCTCGAGCTCGCGGGTCTGGTGGATCACTTCCGAAGAAGCCTGCTCCATCCGCTGCGCCGAGCGCGAGGTGCTCAGCACGGTTTCCACCACCTGCGACATGTTCTGCGACACGATCGAGGTGTTCGTGGCCGCCTCCGACACGCTGCGGCTGATCTCCGAGGTCGAGGCTTCCTGTTCCTCAACCGCCGAGGCAATGCCGAGCGTCGCCTTGTTCACCTGTTCCATCGTCTGCGCGATCGCGCCGATCGAGGCGACGGCATCGGCCGTCGAGTTCTGCATTTCGGTGATCTGCGCGGCAATCTGCTCGGTGGCGCGCGAGGTCTGGTCCGACAAGCCCTTCACTTCGGCGGCCACCACGGCAAAGCCGCGGCCCGCTTCACCCGCACGCGCCGCCTCGATGGTGGCGTTGAGGGCCAGAAGATTGGTCTGTTCGGCGATGGCGCGGATCATGGTCACCACCTGGCCGACGCGGCTTGCTGCTTCCGCCAGCGCCGCCACCTGGTCGTTGGTCCGACGGGCGCCCTCGGTCGCTTCCGAAATCACATGGGTCGTATGCTGGACATGGCCGGCGATCTCGGCGATCGAATGCGCCAGCTCTTCCGAGGCGCCCGACACCACCGCAACCTTGTCCGACGCGCCGGTGGAGGCGTATGAAGCGCCTTCCGCCTGGCTGCGGCTCAACTCGGTCGCGTCGAGCAGGTCCGACGCCGTGGTCGACATCTCGTGCATCGTGCTGGACACCGTGCCGGTCAGCTGCGTCACCTGCCGGCGGAAATCGGCCACCGCCTCTTCGAATGCCCGCTGGCGGCTCATCCGCTGCTCGATATCGTCACGCTGTGCGCCTTCGAGCCGCGCCTTCTCCATCTCGTTGTCCTGGAAGATGGTCAGTGTCCGCGCCATGGCGCCGATCTCGTCCCCGCGATCGGTGTCGCTGACCACCGCCGTCTGGCCGCGCGACAGCGCTTCCATGGTGCTGCGGATGCGGTTGAGCGGCAGGGTGATCGAGCGACCGATGCGCCAGCTCAGCCCGACGCCCAGCAGGGCGGTCAGCAAGCATGTCAGCAGCGCGATCAGTCCCTCGCGCCCGGCACCTGCCTTGGCTTCTTCCTTCGTGCTGTCGCGGAGGCTCTTGGCCTGCTCGCGGATCTGCGATGTCAGCGGCTCGGCCAGGTCGAAGGCAAGCGTCGCCTGATCGGCCACCGGCAGCCAGGCCGTCTTCAGCGTGTCATAGGCGGCAAAGGCCTGCGCATAGGCGTCGAGATCCTTGAGCAGCGAAGCCTTGACGTCTTCGGGTACATTTGCAGCCTTCGCCAGTTCCCGCTGGAAGCGACCGACACCGGCGCTGAAGGCGCCACGGCTCACGTCGTCGGTCTTCAGCATGAACTCGGCGCGCGCCTGATTGATCTGTGCCAGCGCTTGCGCCGCGCGCACGGTGTCCGGGTTCTGCCCGCTCTTGGACACCTTGTTGAAGTTGGTGCGGAACGCCTGGAAGGCCGCTTCCATGGTGCCGATGGCTCCCTGGTCCGCAGCAAGGCCGATCTGCTTCTGCAGGTCTGCGAGCTTGCCGAACTCCTTGTCGACAGTCTCCACGATGCCTTTCAGCTTGCTCGCCTGTTCCGCGGCGACGCCAAGGTCGTTGGCTTGTGCCATCAGTCCGTCGACTTCGCTGCCAAGCGAGCTGATCAGCGCCCTGACCTGACCTTCTCCGTCAGCGGTCGGCTTGATCATGTAGACCCACTCGGTGGCCTTGAGCTTGTTGGCCAGGCTCTGCGAGGACTCCGCGCGGAGCGACAGGTCCGAGACCTTGCTGGTGACGGCGTCCAGATTTGTTATCGACCGAATGGCTTGCGTCGAGACGACAGAGGCTGCAGCCAGGCCAACCAACCAGACGACCGACAAGGACGTCACTTTTGCCCGGATAGAGAAATTTACCAAGCCTTTTCCAGCCCTGGTAGCGACGCTGGTGCCGACGGTCATGACGATTCCTTCAGTTTCGACATCACCACAATTGCCCGCCCTGAACTTAATGGGCGATTAATGCCTGAAAGAATTAGCATGTTTACATTGCATCAATTTCCGGCGGAGAGGTCATTTAAGATGCAAAGACACCTGCAACTTGCACGAATGTAAGGGTTCACTGAGCAATAGTTGATTCCCGATGGCTGAGGCAGGACGGTCGCCTCCCGGACGTTGCTAGTCCTTGAACTTATGACAGCGGTCTTCAATGATTGATTTGAACTTGCTTCATGAGTGCATGCCGCACAGGCGCGAGTTCCTCGCTTGATCTGGGAAACTAGGTACAAACGGAGGTGGAACGCGCAACCTGCTTGGCTGAAGGACCAATTCCCCTAGGTGGAAATGACAGGTTCGCCACACGCCCTCTCCAGCGATTGCCCCGCACGCAGCGTCTGCCTCCAAACCCTGCTTGCCCGCCTCCTCTCCGGCAGGGCGTGTTGCCCACCAGTCTCTCGTTCGCTCGGCGGCGGTATCGCCAACCAACCCTTTCCACAGGGGCCTGTGGCCCCGTGAATCTACGGGTGGACAAGCTGCAGCTCTGCGTCTAAAATATAAGAACATACTAATATAAGGAGATATGTAGATGATCAAGGAATGGGCCGAAACCGCCAGATACATTTCCGGTGAGCTGAAGGACGTCCGTGCCGGTGCTCCTGACGTCATGAAGGCCTTCTCGTCCATGGCGGCGTCGGCTCTGGCCACCAAGGCGCTCGACACCAAGACCAAGGAACTCATTGCCCTGGCCATCGGCGTCGCCATCCGCTGCGACGACTGCATCGCCTTCCACGCCAAGGCCGCCGTCGCGCAGGGTGCCACCGACGAGGAAGTCATGGAAACCCTCGGGATGGCCATCTACATGGGCGCCGGCCCCTCGGTCATGTACGCCTCGCACGCCGCCACCGCCTATCGCGAGTTCAAGGAAGCTGCCCAGTCTGCGGGCTGAGGCCAGCTTGCACTGACTTGATCAGTGCCCCTGCGAAGTCGGCGAGTTCAGCGCCGGCTTCTCCTGCCAGGCGGTCCATGTGCGAGCGCCCCACATAAGCGGCATAGAGCAGGGCGCCGAGGGTTCTGGCCCGCGCCTCATCGGCCCCAAGTTCCTGGAACAGCTGCGCCACATAGGCTTCGCGCTGCCGGTCGATCGTCTCCACGAACGCCTTCACGGCAGGCTCATAACGCGCCCAATCCCGGATGGCCGGCTCCGCCAGACGCCCAGCCCATTGCGGACCTGGCTCGGCTGCAGCCATGGCCATCAGCGCCATCAGGCGGCTTTCCGCATCGTCCTGCTGCGCCGTCGCCGCGATCACTTCTTCGGTTGCCGCCTGCTTCCAGGCCGCGAGCATGGCGCCCTTGAGCGCCGCCGCATCCTTGAAATGCCAGTAGAACGATCCCTTTGTCGCGCCGATTTCGCGCGCCAGGGCCTCCACCTTGATCGCTGCCGGCCCCCCCGCCGCAAGTGCGCGGAAGCCGGCCATGATCCAGCTCTCAGGGGTCAGGCTGCCAGTCGTCTCGTCTCCCACCATACGGCTCCGTATTGACTCGCTCATCCCAACTGAATACACCTCTTTTCGACCATACGCATGCGTATGGAAAGGGAGATTGATCATGAACTGGTGGTTTCTGTCTGCATCCGTCCTCACTGTCGGGCTCACCGGCGTCCACGTCTTTTTCGGTGGCCCCGAGATCGATGTGCCCATCCAGGCAACCGGTCTTGATCCACGCGTCCTCGCCGTCGCCGCGGTCGTCTGGCACGGCGTCACCGTCGTCATGCTGATCAATGCCTTGCTGCTCGCCGCCGCGGCCTTGTCCGCCGATTGGCGCATGGCCGCCGCCGGTGCCGCCTTCCAGTTCCTCGCCTATGCCGGCCTCTTCCTCACCTACAATCTCTCCCGCTTCGGTTCGCTGTGGACCCTGCCGCAATGGATCGCCTTCGTGGCGATCGCCCTGATCATCGGTGCCGGCTTCCGCATGACGGCCCAAGCCGCAGGCTCATAGACAGACCCGATCGGTCCGATGACCATTTTGAATGGGACTTGATGCCTCTTTCCGCTTATGTTGCCGCGCTCATGCATCTATCCGGATTGTCACCATGAACGTCGCTGTGCCCAGAATCGGAAAGTCCGCCTGTCCCCATGATTGCCCGTCGACCTGCGCGCTCGATGTCGAGATCAAGGCCGATGGCAGCATCGGGCGTCTGCATGGCACTGCCGACAATCGCTATACCGCCGGCGTCATCTGCGCCAAGGTCGCCCGCTATGCCGAGCGCGTCTCGCACAAGGACCGGCTGACCAAGCCGCTGCTGCGCACCGGCCCCAAGGGTTCGGGCCAGTTCCGCGAGATTTCCTGGACCGAGGCGCTCGATCGCATCGCCGGCGCCTTCACCGAGGCCACCGCCGCCTACGGTTCCGAGAGCGTCTACCCCTGCTTCTACGCCGGCACCATGGGGCAGGTGCAGCGCGACGGCATCAACCGCCTGCGCCACGAGATGAAATACTCGCGGGAGTTCGGCACCATCTGTGTCAATCCCGCCTGGACCGGCTGGCTCGCCGGCACCGGCAAGCTCAGCGGTCCTGATCCGCGCGAGATCGCCCTGTCTGATTGCGTGGTGATTTGGGGCACCAATGCCGTCGTCACCCAGGTCAACGTGATGACGCACGCCATCAAGGCCCGCAAGACGCGCGGCGCCAAGATCGTCGCTGTCGACGTCTACCAGACCGAAACCGTCCGCCAGGCCGATCTCGGCCTCGTCATCCGACCGGGCACCGACGCTGCGCTCGCCTGTGCCGTCATGCACGTGGCCTTCCGCGACGGCTATGCCGACCGCGCCTTCATGGCCCGCTTTGCCGACGCCCCCGAGGAGCTCGAAGCCCATGTGAAGAGCCGCGATCCCGCCTGGGCTGCGGCCATCACCGGCCTGTCCGTCGATCAGATCGAGGCCTTCGCCCGTCTGGTCGGCGCCACACCGCGCACCTACTTCCGTCTGGGATACGGCTTCACCCGCTCGCGCAATGGCGCCGCCTCCATGCATGCGGCCACGTCGATCGCCACCGTGCTCGGCCTGTGGCAGCGCGAAGGGGCGGGCGCCTTTCACAACAACGGCGCCATCTACCATTTCAACAAGACCATGATCGAAGGCCTCGACATGGTCGATCCCGGCACGCGTGAACTCGTCCAGACCGACATGGCCGCCTTCCTGACCGGCGACCCGGCGGCGCTGGCCGGCGGCCCTCCGGTCAAGGCCATGCTGATCCAGAACACCAACCCGGTCGCCGTCCAGCCCGATCAGACGCGCATCCGCCAGGGCTTTGCCCGCGAGGATCTCTTCGTCGCCGTGCACGAGCAGTTCATGACCGACACCGCCCGCATGGCGGATCTTGTGCTGCCGGCCACCATGTTCCTCGAGCATGACGACATCTACAAGGGCGGCGGCCAGCAGAGCATCCTGTTCGGCCCCAAGCTGGTCGAAGCGCCCGGCGAGGCGCGCGAGAATCACTGGGTGATATCCGAGCTCGCCCGCCGCCTCGGTGCCAGACACCCCGGCTTCGACATGACCCCGCGCGAGCATATCGACTGGCTGCTGCGCAACTCCGGCTGGGGCACCCTGGCCGAGCTTGAGGAAAAGCACTTCCTCGACTGCCAGCCCGACTTTGACGAAGCCCATTTCGTCAACGGCTTTGGCTGGCCGGACGGCAAGTTCCGCTTCAAGCCCGATTGGGGCTCCGTCTACGGCGACGGCCAGAAGCGCCTCGGCCCGTGGGACGCCATGCCCCGCCTGCCGGATTTCTGGCCGGTGATCGAGGAGGCCGACGAGGCCCATCCCTTCCGTCTCGTCACGCCGCCGGCGCGCAACTTCCTCAACACCACCTTCGTCGAGACCCCGACGTCGCTGCAGAAGGAAAGCCGGCCCACGCTCAAGGTTCATCCCGACGCTGCCGGCCGTCTCGGTATCGCCACCGGCGACCTCGTCGAGATCGGCAACATGCGCGGCACCGTGCGTCTGACGGCGCAGATCTTCGACGGCGTCCAGCCCGGCGTTGTCATCGCCGAGGGCATCTGGTCGCTGGCCGCCCATGAGGGTGGGGTGGGAATCAACACGCTGGTCGGGGCGGATCAGGTCGCACCTTACGGTGGTGCAGCCTTCCATGATTCGAAGGTCTGGCTGCGCAAGGCCTGAGTGCCATGCGCTGATGTCGTGGATAAGGACTCCTGCGGCGGCAATCCTGTTGCAATCGCACGATCGCCTCAATTAAGGAAAAAGGCGTGCCTGAGGGCGCGCGCGGCGCGCGCCGTCACAGATGTTGATGGTGTTTGAAATGCGGATTTCCAAGGGTCTCGTTGCTGCGCTGGTGGCCGGCGCGGCTGTGAGCAATGTTTTCTGTTCCAGCGCCTTTGCCGAAACGATCACGCGGGAAAATCTGTCCCGCAAGTTCCTCGATTATTGCGTCTTCACCCAGTACCGGGTGGACGGCATCGATCGCAACTCCATGATCAACAAGTGCCAGTGCGCCCAGAAGGCGGCGCTTGAAAGCATGGAAGGCGACGCCTTCGAGCAGCCCAGTCGCTCCAAGCTGACGGGCGATCAGGAGAAGGCCATCAAGGCCGGCATCGCCGCCTGCTTCGCCAAGAAGTGACGATGGGCTGAGGTCGGCGGCCAGACGCCGCCGTCCGCCTTGATCCTCACATGAAGATCGCCTTGGCGCCGTCCGCCACGAACTGGACGGCGAGGGCGGCCAGCAGCACGCCGAGAAGGCGGGTCAGCACCGTGCGGCCCGTCTCGCCCAGAAAGCGGTCGAGCTTGTCGGCGGCAATGAACACCATGAAGCACAGCAGCGTCATGCCGAGCAGCAGGCCCACCAGCGCCGCCTGATCGGCAACGCCGCGTGTCTGCGATCCGATCAGGATGGTCGCCGAAATGGCGCCTGGTCCGGCAATCAGCGGAATGGCCAGCGGGAACACCGCGAGGCTGCGATAGTCGTCATTGGAAGGCCCATGCTGGCGCGGCGCCGCAGCCGCGTCCACCTTGTCATGGCCGAGCGCCTGTTCGGCCGAGGCCTGCTTGCGCCGCTCCCGCTTCTCGAACACCATCTCGAAGGCGATCCAGAACAGCAGCAAGCCGCCCGCGATGCGGAAGGCCGGCAGCGAGATCCCCAGGAACGACAGGATGCCCGAGCCGATGAAGGCAAAGGCAATCAGGATCAGCGCCGCAATGATCGACGCGCGCACCGCAATGATCCGCCGGATCTTCGGATCCGCCCCCCGCGTCACCGCCAGAAAGATCGGCGCCAGCCCGATCGGATCGATGGTCACGAGCATGGTGGCGAAGGAGTTGAGCAGAAAGTCGGCGATCACGGCGGTTTGTCTCCAGAACGTGCCGACCATGCTCACAGCTCGATTGATTTGCAAAGTCCGTGATCAGAGCACATCGCGAATTATCGACACCAACCTTCTGTTTGGCGCTGCTGTTTACCTTGTAGTCCTTGTCGCCACCCAGCCATTCCCCTTTTGCGCTGGACAAATCGGGCGTTCCGTGATTTTTCCCCCGCCACAGCTATTTGAAGTCCGTATCCTCCCTGTTTCCAGCCCGTGGTCCGTCCGCGAGCGGTGCGCGGCGTGATCGGCAGCGGCCGGTCAGCGAACCGCCGCTCCTTGGAGTGACAGGAAGATGAGCGAAATCCGATCGGGTGAGCGGCCGGAGCCGCGTCCGGCCAATCAGCGGGGAGCCGCTCGTTTGGCCGCCGTGCAGGCGCTCTATCAGCTCGAAATCGGCGGTGGCGACATGCTCGCCGTCGTGCAGGAGTTCGAGGCCTATCGCCTCGGCAAGGAGATCGACGGCTTCGAATACCGCCAGGCTGACGCCGGCTGGTTCCGCGACATCGTCGCCGGCGTTGTTGCCGAGCAGCGCACCGTCGATCCCATGGTCCACACAGCGCTCGTCGAGGATTGGCCGCTCAAGCGCGTCGACGCCACGCTGCGCGCCATCCTGCGCTGCGGCACCTATGAGCTGCTCAAGCGCGGCGACGTGCCGGGCAAGGTGATCATCTCCGAATATATCGACATTGCCCGCGCCTTCTTCGGCGACGACGAGCCTCGCCTCGTCAATGGCGTGCTCGACCGCATCGCCCACGAGAACCGGCCCGACGAGTTCCCCAAGCGGAGCGCCTGACATGGCTGAGGGCGGCGCGCGCATCGGCGAGTTCGAACTGATCGCTCGCGTCTTCGCGCCGCTGGCCGGGGAGGGCACCTTCGGTCTGCTCGACGACGCGGCCGTCTACACGCCCAAGCCCGGCTTCGATCTGGTGTTCACCAAGGACGCCATCGTCAGTGGCGTGCATTTCTTCCCCGACGACCCGTGGAATGCCGTTGCCCAGAAGGGGCTGCGCGTCAACCTCTCCGATCTTGCCGCCAAGGGCGCGCGCCCCGTCGGTTACCTGCTGGCGCTCGGCCTGCCAAGAAACTTCTCCGTCGCCGAGATTGACGCGCTCGGTGCCGGTCTCGGTGCCGACCAGACCACCTATGGCATCTCGCTGCTCGGCGGCGACACCGTCCGCTCCGGCGATGGCCTGACGCTCTGCGTCACCGCCATCGGCGAGGTTCCGCGCGGCGGCATGGTCCGCCGCGGTGGCGCAATGCCCGGCGACGTCATCGTCGTCACCGGCAGCATCGGCGATGCCGCGCTCGGCCTGCAGCTGCGCCTTGACCCGACGCTGGCCGATCGCCTCGGCCTCGCCGACGCTCACCGCGCCCACCTCCTCGATCGCTATCTCCTGCCGCGCCCGCGCAACGCTGTCGCGGACGCCGTCTGCCGCCTCGCTCACGGTGGCATGGACATCTCCGACGGTCTCGTCGGCGACCTTGCCAAGATGGCCGCCGCCTCCGGCGTCGCGCTGGAGATCAACGCCGATCACGTGCCGCTCTCCGCAGCCGCCCAGGCTGCCGTCGCTGCCGACCCGGCGCTGATGGTCACCGCGCTCACCGGCGGCGACGACTACGAACTCGCCCTCAGCCTCCCGCCGTCCGCCGTCGATGCCTTCCGATCCGCCTGCCACGCAGCCGGCGTCGAAGCCACTGTCATCGGCCGCGCGGTGAGCGGCAAGGGCATCGAGGTCTTCTCCGACCTCCGCCCCATCCCCGACCTCGGCACCGGCTCCTATCGCCATTTCTGAGCTTCTGCGGCAGACGCTGCGATGGCAGCCTGGCACTGCCGATCCTCACCTGACTCCAGATGTCATTGCCGTCCCCGGACTGATCGGCACCCTTTGCGATGGCTGGATGAACTCCGGCATTTAGCCGAAGCGAATCCTCAACACGTGCCGTCAACGCGCGCCGTCACCGCATCATTTGAGGCCTCTGCTGTGGATAACTCGATGCCGTGGCGGGCGGAACTGTGACACGGACGCAACGCTGCGCGTTAACAAATTGTAGCGAATATAAATTCATGCATGTTAGCAATCAATCGTTGAGTGAGTGATGCCACGAAAAATCAAGGGTAGGCAATGGGTGGTAGTCGATGTATTTTATTAATTTGTTGAATTAAAACCATTTTCAATGGCGTTGTTTTTTCTTGGCTTGTTTCTCGATGCCGGTTCTACCTGTAAAGGTTGTTGCACTTCTCGCATCAGTCGCGCTCAGGGAGACTCTGATAATTCTGCTCGCAATACGTGCTGTTGCGGCGTGGGTTCTACTGGGCTTCACTTGCCCCTTACGTCTGGTGCCGCGTGGATCAGGCTATTTGGGGGTGAGGCAAAGTGAACAAGCGTCTTTCAATTACGACCCGTCAGCGCCTGCTGATGACCGCGTCTTCCATGTTTGCGCTTGTCGCCGCATCGTCCAGTCTTGCCATGGCGTCCTGCGATTTCTCCGGCACCGCCACGCCGACCGTCACCCGTTGCGAGTCCGACGCGGAAGACGTGGTCCAATATCTGACCGGCGCCGGCACCAGTACGCTGACCGTCACTGACGCCGACGCGAAGTTCATCGAAATGTCCACGTCGGACCCGTCGGTTGGCGCCACGACCCAGTTCCTGAACATCGTCGGCAACTCGACGATCTACAACAACGGCTATAGCGGGGTCTATTCGCAGACCAACGCTGCCAATCACGACCTCACCGCTCAGATCGGTTCCGGCGTGAACATTACCGCGACGGGCGGCGGCTTCGGCGGCATCTGGTTCCGCAACGACACCTCCGGCGATCTCTCGCTCACCAGCGGCGCAACGGTTCACACCGACACAGGTGCGGCGATCACGCTTGTTACCAACGGCGGCGCGGTGCACCTCGTCAACAATGGGTCGGTCACCACCACGTCGAGCAACAGCAACAACGATGCCGGGCTCTACGGCGAGAACGGCTCGTCGACCCCTGGCGCCGGTAGCGTCTACATCGAGAACAACGGTACCGTGGACGCCTTCCGCCCCGGTATCCGCGGCATCAATTACAATGACACGCTGGAGATCGTGAACAACGGCACGATCCTCTCGCATGCCATGCAAGGCATCATCGGCTGGTCCGACACCAGTGACGTGACGATCCGGAACACGGGCTCGGTGACCTCAAACGACAGTATCGGATTGCAGGGCTGGGCAGGCGGAGACGTCTCCATTGTCAACAGCGGTACGGTCGAAGCCGGTTCCGACCCCACCCTGTCCCTGTCGTCCTATGCGGGGATCGGCGTGCAGGCCTGGTCGCTGACCGAGGGCGACGTCCAGGTCATCAATGCCACCGGTGGTTCGATCCATTCGCAGGAGGCCATGGGCATCGATACCATGACCACCGATGGCGACATCGAAATCCTGAACCAGGGCGACGTTCAGGGCGCAAGCGGCATTGGCGCGAACGCGACGGGTGGGGACGTCGAGATTGTCAATGAAGGCTCCGTCACGGCCACAACGGGAACCGGCGTCAACGCGGTGGCAAGTTCCGGGAGCGTGTCGTTCGGCAACTCCGGCGACATTTCCGGTGCATCTGGCGTGGTTTTGGCCGCCTCTGGCTCGGCATTGGTCGCCAACACGGGCACCATCGCGGCCACAACGGGAACTGCCGTCAGTATACAAGCGGTGAGCGGTGATATCTCCTTCGAGAACTCTGGCGAAATCCGCGGTGCCTCTGGCGTGCATCTGGACAGCAGCGGCAATGTCTCTGCGACCAATACCGGGACCATTACGGCGACAACCGGAACCGCCGTGGATGCGGCGCATGTGGCCGGGGATATCGCGTTCGGCAACTCGGGCGACATCGTTGGCGCTTCGGGCATTTCTCTGGATGGCAACGGGTCCGCGTCGGTGACCAACGTCGGCAGCATCACGGCAACTTCGGGGGTCGGTGCTTACATTGCTGGAAACGGCGGCGACGCAATCCTCAAGAATGCGGGCGAAATCTCCGGACTTGATGGCGTGCTTCTGTCCGGCATCGACTCGGCGTCCGTTGCCAACAGTGGCACCATTTCGGCGACGAGCGGAACCGGGTTCACCGCTGCGGCCAGCGACGGCGACCTGACTTTTGGCAACTCCGGGACAATATCGGGTGCTTCGGGCGTGGTCCTGGGCGCTCATGATTCAGTGGTCGCATCCAATTTCGGCACCATCTCTGCCACCACCGGGGCAGCCTTTGAGGCGACGGTGATAAGCAATGGCGTTTCGCTCGATAACCACGGCACGATCTCCGGGGCGTCGGGCGTCGTATTGGGTGGCAGCCATGATCCGGTTACCTTGCTGAACGCCGGTACGATCTCTGCGACGTCGGGAATCGGCGCGGACATCAGTGGGCTTGGCGGTTCCACCATCGTCAACTCGGGCGACATTTCCGGCTCGACCGGTCTGTCTGTCAGTGATGCCGCCAGCACGATCACCAACACCGGCACCATTGACGGCACCACCTATGGCATCGTCTTCAACTCGTCCGGCAACGTGCTGTCGTCCAGCGGCCACATCTCCGGCGGCACCGCGGCGATCCTGTACAATCAGGGCGGCAACACCCTCAACATCTCGCAGTCGACGACCTTCGGCGGCCTGGTCGACTTCAACAACACCACCGGCAACACGACGACTTTCGGCGGCGGCAGCTATCACATTGCCGCGTCCGAATATCTCGATGCCGAAAATGCCATCACGCTCCACGACGGCTCGCAGACCGTGGTCCTCAACCACCCCGACACCACCGGCAGCATCAATGTGGTCGAGTTGCCGTCGGCGTCGCAGATCGGCAATCAGTACACGGCGTCGACGTCGCTGGTGATCGGCAGCATCCTTTCGCTGGATGTCGCCCGTCCCACGGTCACACCGTCGGCCTCCACCAACGCACTCGCCTATGGCGAGACGGGCAAGCAGACCGCCGCCGCCAACGCCGTGGCCTCCCTTGGCGATGGCCTTGCCGTCGATGCCGCCGGCAACCTGTTCTGGATCCGCGCCTTTGGCGGCGGTCGTGACCAGTCGGCCAGCAACACAGATCCGGCCAATGATTCCAGCTACATCGGTCTCATCAGCGGCGTCGACCACCAGTTCGACGGCTACCGCCTGGGCCTGTTCGGAGGCGCCGGTCACATTACCAGCAACGTCAAGGGCGGGGCTTCCTCGATCTCCGGCGACACCGGCTTCGTTGGCAGCTATGGCTCCACTCGCATCGACGGCTTCGACCTCAACGCCGCGCTGACCCTCGGTGCCATCTGGAACACCAGCGATCGCTCGATCAACGCCGGTACCGAAGTGGCGACGGGCGACTTCACGGGCATCTACCTGTCGCCCGAAGTCGCCATCAGCCGCGCCATCGCCCTCAACGACACCTGGACGCTGACGCCGAGCCTGAAGGGCCGTTATACCGGGGCCTTCTACGACGGCTACAGCGAAACCGGTTCGATGCAGAACCTCACCTATGATGCCCGCCAGTCGCATGCCCTAGAGGGCAGGGCGCAGGTGGACCTCGCCTATACCCTGATGACCGAAGAAGGCCTGCGCACCCAGCTGACGCTGACCGGCGCGGTGAGCGACACGCAATATGTCGGCAACTCGGTCCTCAAGGCCAGCCTTGATGGCAGCGATTTCTCCATCACCGACCGGTCCGACAAGAACGTGCTGAGCGCAACGCTGGGCGTCGGCTTCGACAGCCAGCTCACCAGCAACATCGGTGTCTACGGCAGCGTCGAGGGCACCCTCGGCAGCGACAAGTCCCGGTCCTATGTCGGGCGCCTCGGCCTGAAAGTCGCCTTCTGAGATCAAATCACGCAAACCATCACGGGGCGGTCACAGCAGTGGCCGCCCCGTTGCCTTTGGTCGCCTCATCTTTCGCCTTGTCTTGTGGCCTTTGCTTCGCTAGCGCTTGTCGTCCTCTGTCAGGGACAGCCGTCGCTGGACCAGCGGTTTGATTGGCGATTGGTGCCGCGCGTCATTGAAAATGGCTCTCGGTATTCCGCTTTCGAACTTCTCATGCCATTGAGGCTGATGAAACTTCGAACTGTCCTCGATGAGCCGATGCGCAAGCATTCTGGCGCGTTGGCATGAACTGGAGCCCGAATTCATGTTTCGCAAGCTTTACGCATGGACCATGTCGCTTGCCGCCAGTCCGCGTGCCCTTTGGTGGTTGGCGCTGGTGTCCTTTGCAGAAAGCTCCTTCTTCCCGATCCCGCCCGACGTCATCCTGGTCCCCATGGTGCTCGCCCGCCGCGATCGTGCCTTCCTCTATGCCCTGGTCTGCACGCTTGCCTCGGTGGCCGGTGGCATCCTGGGCTATTTCATCGGTCTCTGGCTCTATGACAGTGTCGGCCTGTGGCTGATCCAGCTCTACGGCTACGGCCAGAAGATGGACAGCTTCCGCGCCACCTTCGCCGACTACGGCGTCTGGATCATCCTGATCAAGGGCCTGACTCCCATCCCCTTCAAGCTGGTCACCATCGCCTCGGGCTTTGCCGCCTTCAATTTCCCGCTGTTCATCCTGCTCTGCGCCATCACCCGCGGCTTCCGCTTCTTCGTCGAGGCGGCCTTGCTGCGCATGTTCGGCGAGCCGGTGCGTGATTTCATCGAGAAGCGCCTTGAATGGGTGATGATGGGCGTTCTCGTGGCCATCGTCGGCGGTTTCGTCATCGCCAAATACACCTTCTGACCGGCGGCCCGTCACCGTGACCTCAGCTCATCTGCCCTTGCCGGAGGCGCGCCGCACGGCGTTGCTGCTGGCGGTTGCCACCGCCATCGGCGGCTCCATCGGCGTCATCGCCATCGGCTCGGGCGGCCTGATCGGCGCGTCATTGCTGCCGGCAGAGCGTCAGTATCTGGCAACGCTGCCGGTCACCGCCTTCATTCTCGGCTCGGCACTCGCCTCCATACCGGCGGCCCTGCTCATGCGCCGAGTCGGTCGTCGCGCCGGCTTTGTCGGCGGTGCCTTGATGGGCGCGGCCTGCGCCGCCGGCGTTGCCGCCGCCATCATGCTGCAGTCCTTCTGGCTGCTTTCGCTCGGCAACTTCCTGCTCGGCGTCGCCAGCGCCTTCGGCCAGCAATACCGCTTTGCCGCCGCCGACGCCTCCGAACCGGCCTTCAAGGCCAAGGCCATCTCCTGGGTGATGGTCGGCGGTGTCGTCACTGGCGTGCTCGGCCCCCAGATCGTCATCTACACGCGCGAGGCAATCTCCGGCGCGGCCTTCGCCGGCCCCTTCGTCGCGCTGTCCGCCCTGCTGCTGGTGACCGCCGCCATCCTGTCGCTCTTGCGCGTGCCGCCGCCGTCGCCCGCCCTGCGACAGAGCGCGGGCCGGCCGCTCGCCGCCATCATCACCCAGCGCCGCTTCGTCGTCGCGCTGGTCACCGCCGTCGCGTCCTATGCGCTGATGACGCTGGTGATGACCGCCTCGCCGCTTGCCATGATCGGTCACAATCACAGCCAGTCCGACGCGCAGCTGGCCATCCAGTGGCACGTCATTGCCATGTTTGCGCCGAGCTTCTTCACCGGCTCCGTCATCGCGCGGCTGGGCAAGGAAGTGGTCGCTGTCGCGGGTCTGTTGCTGATCGCCCTCTGCGCCACCATCGCGCTGACGGGCACCGAGCTTTATCACTTCTGGGGCGCGCTGATTCTCCTTGGCGTCGGCTGGAACTTCGGATTTGTTGCTGCAACGTCCATGGTTGCCGAAGTCTATCGCCCCGAGGAGTCCTTCCGTGTTCAGGCTGTCAACGATTTCATCCTGTTCGGGCTGGTGGCGCTGGCATCCTATTCCTCGGGCAAGATCCTGGTGGCCGATGGCTGGCAAACCGTGAATCTCGTTGTGTTTCCCGTGGTTGGCGTTTGCCTGATGCTGATTTCCGCCGATGCGGTCGCCCGTCGCCGCGCTGTGGCAAAAGGC
The DNA here is from genome assembly GCF_021864535.1 of Oryzibacter oryziterrae. Lineage (GTDB taxonomy): Bacteria > Pseudomonadota > Alphaproteobacteria > Rhizobiales > Pleomorphomonadaceae > Pleomorphomonas > Pleomorphomonas oryziterrae. The sequence goes on along the minus strand of NZ_JAKJIC010000025.1, from coordinate 28,680 downwards.
TAACATATCCTTACGCTGCGATGCACCATGGGAACGTTCCCATGGGTGAATCCACGCCCTTGACGTCCCATTCCGAGACTATACGGTAGTCCGGCTCTCGCCAATGACAACAGGACGGGCTACCACCCGATTCCGATGCTACGGGTGTTGGCAGAATAGAAGAGAGTCGCTCCCCAAAGCGGATGCGGCAAGACCGGCTGTCAGCGGTCTATCTGCTCCGTTTTCGGCACGAGGCGCCAGGGTCGGACATCACCGGCATGGTTTAGCGGAGGGAATATGAACGCTCTATATGTGGTAATCGTCTGCGGATTGCTGTCCATCGCCTATGGCGTATGGGCAATCCGCTCCGTGATGGCATCCGACGCGGGTACCGCGCGCATGCAGGAGATTTCGGGCTACGTGCGCGAGGGCGCGCAGGCCTATTTGCGTCGTCAGTACATCACCATCGGCGCTGTCGGTGTGGTGATCTTCGTGCTGGTCGGCGTGCTGCTGGGCTGGCTGGTCGCCGTTGGCTTCGCGGTTGGCGCCATTCTTTCGGGCATGGCCGGCTTCATCGGCATGAACGTGTCGGTCCGCGCCAACGTCCGCACCGCCGCTGCTGCCATGCAGTCGCTGGCCGGCGGTCTTGACATCGCCTTCAAGTCCGGTGCCGTCACCGGCATGTTCGTGGCGGGTCTGGCGCTGCTCGGCGTCGCCGTCTACTACGCCATCCTCACGATCGGCTTGGGCTACGGTCCGAGCGATCGCACGGTCATCGATGCGCTCGTCGCCCTCGGCTTCGGTGCCTCGCTGATCTCCATCTTCGCCCGTCTCGGCGGCGGCATCTTCACCAAGGGCGCGGATGTGGGTGCCGATCTGGTGGGCAAGGTCGAAGCCGGCATTCCCGAAGATGATCCACGCAATCCCGCCACCATCGCCGACAACGTGGGCGACAACGTCGGCGACTGCGCCGGCATGGCGGCCGACCTGTTCGAGACCTATGCGGTGACCGTGGTCGCCACCATGGTGCTCGGCTCGATCTTCTTTGCCGCGTCTCCGCTGCTGTCGCAGGCGATGCTCTACCCGCTGATGATCTGCGGTACCTGCATCATCACCTCGATCATCGGCACCTTCTTCGTGAAGCTCGGCGCCAACAACTCGATCATGGGCGCCCTCTACAAGGGCCTGTGGGCAACCACTCTGCTCTCCATCATCGGCCTCGGCGGCGCCACCTCGCTGACCATCGGCTGGGGTGAAGTGCTCGTGGTCAACGGCGTTGCCGTCACCGGCACCAAGCTGTTCATCTGCGGCATCCTCGGTCTGGTCGTCACCGGCCTGATCGTCTGGATCACCGAATATTACACCGGCACGGGCAAGCGTCCCGTGGTGTCGATCGCCCAGGCGTCCGTCACCGGTCACGGCACCAACGTCATCCAGGGCCTCGCGGTATCCTTGGAATCGACGGCTCTGCCGGCCCTCGTGATCGTCGCCGGCATCATCGCCACCTACCAGCTCGGCGGCCTCTACGGCACGGCCATCGCGGTTTCGACCATGCTCGGCCTCGCCGGCATGATCGTCGCCCTCGACGCCTTCGGCCCGGTCACCGACAATGCCGGCGGCATCGCCGAAATGGCCGGCCTGCCCAAGGACGTGCGTCACACCACCGATGCGCTGGACGCGGTCGGCAACACCACCAAGGCCGTGACCAAGGGCTATGCCATCGGTTCGGCTGGCCTCGGCGCCCTGGTGCTGTTCGCTGCCTACACCAACGACATCAAGCACTTCGTCGAAAGCGGCGTGCCCTATTTCCAGGGTATCGGCGAGATCGACCTGTCGCTGTCCAACCCCTATGTCGTTGCCGGCCTGATCTTCGGCGGCCTCATCCCCTACCTGTTCGGCGGTATCGCCATGACCGCGGTCGGTCGTGCAGCCGGCTCGGTGGTGGAAGAAGTCCGTCGCCAGTTCAAGGAAAAGCCGGGCATCATGCAGGGCACCGACAAGCCCGACTACGGTCGTGCCGTCGACATGCTGACCAAGGCCGCCATCCGCGAGATGATCGTCCCCTCGCTGCTGCCGGTTCTGTCGCCGCTCGTCGTCTACTTCGGTGTGCTGCTGGCTTCGGGCTCCAAGGCCAACGCCTTCGCCGCTCTCGGTGCCTCGCTGCTCGGCGTGATCGTCAACGGCCTGTTCGTTGCCATCTCGATGACCTCGGGTGGTGGCGCCTGGGACAACGCCAAGAAGAGCTTTGAAGACGGTTTCGTCGACAAGGACGGCGTCAAGCACTTCAAGGGTTCCGACGCCCACAAGGCTTCGGTGACCGGCGACACCGTCGGCGATCCCTACAAGGACACCGCCGGCCCGGCCGTCAACCCGGCCATCAAGATCACCAACATCGTGGCCCTGCTGCTTCTGGCGGTTCTTGCCCACGGCTGATAAGCTGATCTTCAGTAACGACTCATGGATCGGCGGTCGGACTTGTCCGGCCGCCGATCTGCTTTTCGGGTGGCGCCGGTGTGGCGGCCGCTCCCATGGTGACGCCATGCGGGCCACCGCGTCCCGCGGTTGTTCCCAACCGTCACCTCTCAAGTCAAATCGGCATCATGTCCAGCACCACGCCCATCCCGACCGCCACCCCGACGCCCGGCAACGCCAAGGGCATGCAGGGCTTTGTCTTTGCGCTCTCGGCCTATCTCATGTGGGGCTTCCTGCCTTTCTACATGAAGGCGGTGGCGCACGTGCCGGCCCTTGAAGTTGTGGCCCAGCGCATCGTCTGGTCTCTGCCCGTGGGGGCGGCAGTTCTCTGGGGGCAGGGCAAGCTTGGCAGCGTGCTCGCCGCAGCCCGCAATCCCCGCGTCCTCGCTCTCGGAGCGCTCACCGCGGCGCTGATCTCGGTCAACTGGCTCACGTATGTCTGGGCCATTGCCGCGGGCAGGGCGCTTGAAACGGCGCTTGGCTATTACATCAACCCCATCGTCAACATCCTCGTCGGCATCTTCGTGCTGCGCGAGCGCTTCACGCCGGTGCAGGGCGTCGCTGTCGCTCTGGCCGTCGTCGGCGTTGCCATCATGACCTATGTGAGCGGCGGCCTGCCCTGGGTATCGCTGGTGCTGGCGCTGAGCTTTGCCGCCTACGGCTATTTCAAGAAGACGCTGTCCATCGGCGGCACCGAAGGCTTTCTCCTTGAGATCCTGGTGCTGACGCCGCCGGCGCTTGCCTATGTCGTCTACACGCTGGCCACCGGCGACAGCCACTTCTGGAGCCCGGCCACCGGCGTCACCACGGACACCTGGCTGCTGATGGCCGCCGGCCTCGTCACCGCCGTGCCGCTGATCCTGTTCGGCCTCGGCGCGCGTCTGCTGCGCCTCAGCACCATCGGCCTCATGCAATACATCGCCCCGTCGATGATCTTCCTGATCGCCATCTTCGTCTTTGGCGAACCGATCAACGCCGGCAAGATGATCGCCTTCGGCTGCATCTGGGGCGCGCTGGCGCTCTACACCTCCACCATGTTCGCCCGGCGCACCTGATCGCCGACGGCCCAAACAAAAAACCCGCGCCGGGCGACCGTCGCGGGGTTTGTCTTTTCGTCGCTTGCGCCTGCGATCAGTGCGGCGCCAGCGGATTGCCGTTGCCGACGCCGGCGAGGATCTGGCTGATCAGGTTGAGATCGGCGCCACCGGTGCGCGTCTTGCGCTGGATGAAGTCGAATACCTTGCCGTCCTTCAGGCCGTAGTTGGCGATCTGCTTGACCAGGCCCTTGTCGTCGAAATAGACGGCCATCACCTTCTGGTCGGTGATTGAACGCCCCGTCAGCGGGTTCTCGTCGATGGTCTGGGAGATGTAGTAATAGGTGCTCTCGCCACCGACGGTCGACGTGGTCGAGGGCGAGCCGAGCACCAGCGCCACCTGTTCGCGCGACGAGCCCACCGGCACCTGCGCCAGCGCGTCTTCCGACATCACATAGCCATGCTGGATCGGCGGGGTACCGCAAGCCGTGAGTCCGGTCGCGGCAAGAAGGGTAACCACCAGGGCGTTCGCAATGAATTTCGTGCTCAACGGGCGTTCACTCCGGCAAAACTTCACTTGAGCCTCCCAACCAATACACTTGGCAACTTGGTTATCCTGCGATAGGTGACGAAGCAACGTCAATTCGTCAATGCACACCGGAATGTTCGCCCTTTGTCAGGGCCGATGATCCTTCATTCCTCTCCTTGGTGGCAAATCTATGGTTTTCGGTTTTCTGCGTCGCAGGCGGCCCGATCCGGCGGAGCATCTCTACGCTGCCGTCACCGCGCTTTCGCGGGCGGCCTGGCTTTACGGCCCGGACGGCGTTCCCGATACCGTCGAGGGCCGGCTCGAGCTCCTGATGCTGCACGTCGGTCTCGTTGTCGACCGGTTGACGGCTGGCGGCGGGGAGGGTCGCAAGGTCGCCCAGCGATTGTCCGAGCGCTTCTTCGGCGAGATGGAAGTGGTCCTGCGCGAACACGGCATCTCCGACAAGTCGCTGATGCGCCGCATGGGTCACGTCGCCAAATCCTTCTACGGCCGCCTCACCGCCTACACCGCCGCCCTGTCGGCGGCCGATCCGGCGTCTCTGGCCACCGTGCTCAATCGCAACGTCTGGGACGGCGCCGGTTCCGAAGCGGCCGCCGAACGTCTTGCTCGTCATGTGCAGCGGCTGCATGCCAATCTTGCCGCCGCGCCGCTTGCGGCAATCCTTGCCGGTGACGTATTGTCCGCCGCTCTTGCAGAACCCATCTCTGATGGGCCCGACTTCCGGAATTCGCAGCTTTCATGACCGACCATACCGAACCGAGCCTCCCCATTCCCTTTTCGCGCCCCTTCGCCTGGGACCGTGTCCAGCCCAAGGGCACGACCGTGACGCTCGACGCCACCGAGGCGGAGTGCGCGGCCATCGCCGAGGCGCTGGATATCCTCACCGTCGCCCGCGTCCACGCCGAGTTCACTCTCACGCCCTGGCGCCGCACCGGCTACAAGCTTGTCGGCACCGTGGAGGCTGAAGTCGAGCAGGCCTGCGTCGTCACGCTCGATCCCGTTGCCGAGCGCATCCGCGAAGTGGTCGAACTGACCTTCCTGCCGCCCGAGGAGATCGAGGCCGTGTCCGACGAGGTCGAGGTTCTGCTCGATGTCGAGGACCCCTCCGAGCCCATCGAAGGCTCCACCATCGATCTCGGCATCTTCGCCACCGAATTCGTCGCCGTCGGCCTTGATCCCTATCCGCGTCTGCCCGGTGTGGAGTTCGAGCCCTTCATCGAGGATGATGGCTCCAACGACGCGCCTGCGTCGCCCTTCGCCGCCTTGTCCACGTTGAAGGACAAGTAGGAAAAAACGTTGCGAGGCCATGGATTTCCCGTTGCCTCGCACAATTTCGCCCGTTTCCCACAGCATCAGATTAGCTGTTGTATCCCGCGGGGGAATGGATAAATTCCGGCCGCGGCGTATCCCGTCTGCCGATCGCTTTCCGAGGTATCATGGCGCAGCCTACGATCATATCCATTGACGTGATGGGAGGAGATTTCGGTCCCTCTGTCACGCTGGCCGGCGCCGACATGGAACTCAAGCGCCGTCCCGATCTGCGCTTCGAACTCTACGGCGATCAGGCGCATGCCCTGCCGGAGCTCGAGAAATATCCGGCGCTCAAGGCCGTCTCCAATTTCCATCATTGCGACGTCACCATCGGCATGGATGAGAAGCCGTCGCAGGCCCTGCGCCACGGGCGCGGCAAATCGTCCATGTGGCGCTCCATCGAAGCGGTCAAGCGCGGCGAGGCCCATGTTGCCGTCTCCGCTGGCAACACCGGTGCCCTGATGGCCATGTCCAAATTCTGCCTGCGCATGATGGCCGACATCGAGCGTCCGGCACTCGCCGCCATCTGGCCGACCACGCGGTCCGAGTCGGTGGTGCTCGACATGGGCGCCACCATCGGCGCCGACGCCCAGCAGCTCTTCGATTTCGCCCTGATGGGGGGTGCCATGGCCCGTGCCCTGTTCCAGAAGGACAAGGTCACCGTCGGGCTGCTCAACATCGGCGTCGAAGAGGTCAAGGGCAACGAGGAAGTCCGCACCGCCGGCCAGCTGCTGCGCGATGCCGACCTTCCGTCCCTCGAATACGCGGGCTTCGTTGAAGGCGACGGCATCGGCCAAGGCTATGTGGATGTGATCGTCACCGAGGGCTTCTCGGGCAACATCGCGCTCAAGGCCGCCGAGGGCACCGCCAAGCAGCTCGCCGCCTTTCTCAAGGCCGCCATGGGTCGCACCATGATGGCCCGCATCGGCTATCTGTTCGCGCGGTCCGCCTTCAAGCGTCTGCGCGACAAGATGGACCCGAACAAGCACAACGGTGCTGTTTTCCTCGGCCTCAACGGCATTGTCATCAAGAGCCACGGCGGAACCGACGCTTTGGGCTTCGCAAGCGCCCTCGATCTCGGCTATGACATGGCGCGAAACAATTTGATCAGCAAGATTCAAACAGATCTGGCCCACTATTACCGCGAGCGTCAGGCGAGTGGCCCGGTGGACAGCGAGAAGGAAGACCGGGCGTGATCCGCAGCGTTATTCTTGGAACGGGCAGCTATCTGCCGGACAGGGCCGTCACCAACGACGAACTCGCCACCTTCGTCGATACCTCCGACGAGTGGATCGTGCAGCGCACCGGCATCCGCCAGCGCCACATCGCCGCCGACGGGCAGTTCACCTCCGATCTGGCCACGCGTGCCGCCCAGCGGGCTCTTGAAAGCGCCGGCGTCGACGCCTCCGAAATCGACCTGATCGTCCTCGGCACCTCCACGCCGGACAACACCTTCCCGGCCACCGCCGTCGAAGTTCAGAACCGCCTCGGCATCGTCAAGGGCGTTGCCTTCGATGTGCAGGCGGTCTGCTCCGGCTTCGTCTTTGCGCTCGGCACCGCCGACAGCATGCTGAAGGCCGGTCTGGCCAAGAAGGCGCTGGTGATCGGCGCCGAAACCTTCTCGCGCATCCTCGACTGGAAGGACCGCACCACCTGCGTCCTGTTCGGCGACGGTGCCGGTGCCGTCGTGCTCGGCGTCGAAGAGGGGGCTGGCACCACCGACGATCGCGGTGTGCTCTCCGTGCATCTGCGCTCCGACGGTCGCCACAAGGAGAAGCTCTTCGTCGATGGCGGCGTGTCGAGCACCCAGACCGCTGGCCATCTGCGCATGCAGGGCCAGGAAGTGTTCAAGTTTGCCGTCGGCGCCGTGACCGACGTCATCCAGTCCGCCTTCGAGGCCACCGGATTCACCGGCGAATCGATCGACTGGTTCATTCCTCACCAGGCGAACCGCCGCATCATCGACGGTTCCGCCAAGAAGCTCGGCATTGCCCCTGACAAGGTAGTGGTCACCGTCGATCAGCACGGGAACACCTCGGCCGCCTCGATCCCGCTGGCTCTCGACCTTGCGGTGCGTGATGGGCGCGTCAAGCGCGGCGACATCGTGCTGCTGGAAGCCATGGGCGGCGGCTTCACCTGGGGTGCCATCGTCGTCCGTTGGTAGGATGCAGACGTTTGTGCTGTGTTTGGAAAGACTTGCGCTGAAAAATCGGTTGACCGGACTTGCGTCAGGCTCTACCGTCTGAGACCAACGTCAATGTATGTGCCTCGACCGGAGTCTATCTTCGGTTGATGGAAAACGGGAGCTTGCGATCCATGGGGAGCAAAACCGTCACCCGCGCCGATCTGTGCGAGGCCGTCTATCAGAACGTCGGGCTGTCTCGGAGCGAGTCGGCCGAACTGGTCGAATCGGTCCTGCGTGAGATTGCCGATTGCCTCGTCACCGGCGAGACCGTGAAGCTGTCGTCCTTCGGCACCTTCTCGGTCCGTTCGAAGACCGAGCGCGTGGGCCGTAATCCGAAGACCGGTGAGGAAGTCCCCATCCTTCCGCGCCGCGTGCTGGTGTTCAAGCCCAGCAACGTCCTCAAGCACCAGATCAATGGTGGCGAGGGCGAAATGGAAGACGACGTCTGATCGTCTCGCCGCCTTGCTGATTTCGTGCTGTCTTGTCTGGAACTGCAGTGAGCTGCAGGGCCGTCGCACACTCGCGACGGACTGCAGTTTTCTGCGATTTCCCGAGATGGTATTCCCTGAGGCAATGCAGCACAAATCTGATGCTTGGAATTGCCTCTCGCTCGACGCTATAGTGCGCGGAGCGATTTGATTTGGCGTTTTGGCGCCTGAATTTGAGTGACAGGCCTTCAGAGTGGAAAAGGCATCGGACGCTTTCAGAACAATCAGCGAGGTTGCGGAAGATCTCGATCTGCCGCAGCACGTTCTCCGTTTTTGGGAGACCAAGTTCACCCAGATTCGTCCGATGAAGCGCGGCGGCGGGCGGCGATATTATCGTCCCGACGACGTCGAGTTGCTGCGCGGTATCCAGTATCTCCTCTATGGCGAAGGTTACACCATCAAGGGTGTGCAGCGGATTCTGAAAGAGCAGGGTGTCCGCTTCGTCATGGACATCTGGCACAATCCCGGCGCCCCAATCCCGCTCGATCGTCCCACGGCCGCCGACATGGATGAGGATGAGGGCAGCGATGTCGAGCCGTCGCTTGCCGCTGATGACGCCGGTGAGGCCGATGAGGCCTATGCACCGCCGCCAGAGCCGCCCATGGCGCCACGCGTCTCTGCACGTCCTCTGGAGCCGCGTGTCGACCGTCCGGCGCCAGCGCCCTTCATGGCCGCCGCCGTCGCCAAGGCGACCCAGGCCCAGCCCGTCGAGGAAGACGTGCTTCCCGCCGGCATTCTGCCCGAGGGCGCGCCCGCCCGCGGCGGCTTCAAGTTCATGGATCGCTTCCGTGGCGGCTCTTCGTCCGACCACGGTGCCACCCACGCGTCGGCGACGGGGGCTCTGTCGCGCGAAGACATTCGCCGCCTGCAGTCCACCCTGTTCGAACTGCTCGAGTGCAAGCGCCTGCTCGACCAGACCCGGTGATGCCGGCGAACATTTCCACAGCGCCGCCACGCACATGACGCGGGCTTTGGCGGTGAATGCGTTTTTGCGAAATTAGCTCTTGTCGGGGGCCGACGAACCGGCTAAACCCCTCCCGTCCGGACGAACAGGCACCGGACGCTTTGTTGGACGGGCAGTAGCGCAGCCTGGTTAGCGCACGTGTCTGGGGGACACGGGGTCGGAGGTTCAAATCCTCTCTGCCCGACCATCCAATTCTCTCTGAAGATCGATTGTAGCGGAAGCGCCGTCAGGCGCTTGGCCGATGCGCTTGGGTGCTTCGTGGCGTGGCCTCTGCGCCTCAGGGCTTGAGCATGCGGCTTGATTGGGCCGGGCTGAAGCGTTCATCCGTCAGGATGGCGATCGTGTCTTCCAGCGATTGGCGCTCGTCTGCGGGCATGGCTGCAACTGCTTGCCGCATGGCCTCAACCACACGGTTGAAATCGGCACCATGATCGACGGCGGCATCGAGGGCGATGGATTCCAGACGCTTCAGAATAGCCGTATCGCCAACCCGCATGATCTCTCCGCTTCAACGATGCTGTACAACGGTTCCAATTTTCGCACCATTCCGATTGGCCTCAAAGCGGTATTTCATCCTTGCAGCAGGGACGGTAAACAAAGGAGCCGCATCATGTCGATCAAGTCCGACAAGCCAGCGCGTAGCCACAACTCCATACGCACGGAAATTGTAACTTCATACGAACAGCTGCTGCACACCTATGCCATTCGCGCCATCGGCTTCATGGAAGAGCATGGCGTCAAGGCGACTCAGGCCTTCGACGGCAACGACTACCAGGCCACTCACGTTCTTTGCTACGTGAACGACGAGCCGGCCGGCACTGTCCGCATCCGCTGGTTCAAGGACTTCGCCAAGATGGAACGCACCTGCTTCCGTCCCGAGTATCGCGATCCGCGCACCATCAAGGCCGCCGCCGAGTTCGCCTTCGATCACATTGCCCGCAAGGGCTATACCCGCGTGCTCACCCACGCCATGCCGCAATATGCGCGCCTGTGGCGCATGCTGCTCGGCTTCAAGCAGGTCGACAAGCAGCCGGTCCAGTTCGCCGGTCACGCCGAGCCCTATGTGGAACTCGTGCGCGAGCTGGTGCCGCCGGAGAACATGATTTCGGAAGAGACCGATGCCACCGTGCTCTTCCGCGTCGAGGGCCAGTGGGACGTGCCGTCCGTCTTCGAACTCGACAACAGGCAGTAGGCGGCGCGATGGCTTCCTTTCTGCAGTTCGATCCGGCCGAGGAACGCTCATTCGTCGCCATGGTCCGCGACACCGGCGTCATCCACCAGCAGGCGCTGCAACGCCTCCTGGATACCGACAGCGACGAGGTGAGCCCGGCACTGGTTGCCCAGCTGACGCAGATGGCGGAGTTCTATCAGCGTGTGGCGGAGGAGGCAGCCGATCGGGTGACGGTTGCTCCGGAGCTCTCAAGCTGGCTTGGCAGCCTTTAGTCTCAGGTTTCGGTTGTATCGGCTGCTGGCGATCCGCCTCCGCAGCCAGCGCGAAACCACCCAAGATCGTCAACGAGCCGATGCGTCAGCATCCTGCGAACCGGAATGACAAAGCCGGCCGGACGTTCCCGTCGGGCCGGCCTTGTCGATTTCAGGCGGCTTGCAGGGCGCCGCGAGGCGCAAGCTGTGTCGCCGATGGGCTCAGATGTTGAACGTCAGGCGGAACCCGAGGTCATAATCGTTCGGCAGGATGCCGAGCACCATCTCGCGCGCCAGCCACGGGTTCTGCGTCGACAGCATGTCGCACAGCCAGTCATAGGTGATGCGCACCGGGCGCGCCTGCAGCCGCTCAGCCAGCGCAATCGCATAGATCGGCACCGCCACGTGGATGTCGAGATCCAGCGGGATCAGCTGCGGGTCCAGCGTCGTGTAGCTGGCGAGCAGGCCGATGCCGACACCGGCCTTCGTCATCATCGCGTAGGACACCGGGTTCTCGCACAGATGCACGATCTGCCCCAGGTGGATGATGTTGTGCCAGCGATCCCACAGGCCCGTCTTGGCGGTGTAATATTCCGAGTGGACGAAGAAATGCTGGTGGATGTTGGCGCGCGAGGGCAGTCCGTTCTGGCGCACATACTCGCGGGAAGCCACGGGAATGAAGTGCAGGTAGCCGAGCTGCTTGTAGGATACGTCGGCAGCCGTGGGAACCGAGAAGCCGATCATGATGTCGGTCTGGTTTTCCCTCAGGCTGTTGACGTTCTGCGGCGCCTTCAGCGACATCTGGATGCGCGGATAGTTGGACGTGAACGAGGGCAGGTTCGGCGTCAGGAAGGCTGTGTTCAGGCCGTCCGTGATCGAAATGCGCACCAGCCCCTCGGTGTCGCGCGACTCGGCCTTGAGGTCGTTGGTCAGCGAGAACAGCGACTGGTCGAGATTGATCAGCGAACGGGCCAGCTCTTCGCCCTTCGGCGTCAGGCGCACGCCGCTCTTGGTCGGAACGAACAGCTGCGAGCCCATCATGTCCTGCAGCCGCTTGACCTGGCGCGACACGGTGGGATGGCTGGTGTTCAGAATGTCGGCGGCCTTGTTGAAAGACTTGGCCTTGGCGACCGCAAGGAAGACGCGCAACTCGCCCCAGAACTGTCCGCTCAGGATCGAGGGGTCATCAAAAGCAGACTTTGTTAGTGTCGTTTGTTCCTGCTCGAAGGGCTGCATGTTCTTCACATCCCGTATGGCGCTGGCAAGCTCGATGCAAGCTATAGTGTTCAATTAGGTGATACACCGGTTGGGCTGCAAGGCTTATAAAGCTAAACGATGCATATTGGTATATATTAATTTCCGCCAAAATGGGCACTTTCCTGAGCCGCTCGGCACATTTGCCCATCCCAAAAACTGAAAACTAATGCTTATTTCCACTCGTCATGATGCGACTGGAGCTTGCTTTCGGCTAAAATTTTTGATCAATAATCATACTAGTTTTGATCAGGGTTCACTCGGCGCGGAAAACGGGTGAAACGGCGCGAACTTGTTTGCGCTGGTCCTGCAACTGGCCCGGCCCTTTGAGCCGGGCCTTTTTTTGCGATTCCAGCCCCCAGATCAGTCCGACGATCATGTAGAAATGCCGCCAGTGATCGGTATCAATGATCCATCCGACTGCTACATGGGCGAAGAAGGCTGCCGCCACACATTGTGAAAAATCTATACAACTATCGTTGCGCTGCAACATCATTCGTCCAGCCTTGCGCGCGGTCCAGATGATCAACGTCACATAGGCTGCAAAACCCAGCCATCCATATTCCATCAGGGCCTTCAGATAGGTGTTGTGTGTCGCCTCGATGAACAGGCGGTCGAACTCCCAGGGGCCGATGCCCAGCGGTCTTTCGGTCGCCATCATGAAGCCCACCCAGTGACGGGCAAAGCGGCCGAGCTCGGCGCCGGTCTTGCCGTCATAGTCCTGCACCAGCTTGGCCCGCTGCAGCAGCATGTCGTGGACCGACGGGATCGAGGCTGCGATACCGAGCAGCACCACGATGAACACCAGTCCCGCCACCACCATGCCCACCAGCACCAGCCGTTGCCGATTGGTCCTCGCCGTTGCCGCCACCGTCATCGCCAGGATGATCAGCGCCAGCGCGGTCATGCCCCAGGCGCCGCGCGAAAAGGACAGGAACAGCGCCAGTGTCAAGATCGCCAGCAGCAAGAGATTGCCCGGCTGCGTCAGCACCGGTCGCGTCATCAGCCGCCGCGCCAGCACAAGCGTCGGCAGCAGCAGATAGGGGCCGAAGACATTGGGGTCCTGGAAGGTGCCGCGAGCCCGGTCATAGAGCAGGAACAGATCGGAATCCGGCAGAAGATGGAAATAGCTGGTGATGCCCACCAGGGCCGACACCAGCGCCGCCGCCATATAGGCGCGCTCCACCAGGCGCACCCGCGTCACGTCCTCCGAGATCAGCGCCGCATACCATACGGCCGACAGAGAGAGGAACAGCGAAACGCCCATGTAGACCAACGCGTCGACAAAGCGCGGCGCGCCGGTTTGCGTCGTCGAGAGCAGACCGCCGCACATGTAGACGATCAGCAGCACGAACAGCGGCCCCACCGAAGACGGGATCTTCAGCCCGCCCAGAAACCACAGGGGGATCACCGCCACGAGAAACAGTTCGTAAGGCGCCGGCTCGAACACCACGAAGCCGCCGAGGAACACCGACAGCGCCAGAACGGCGCGGCCCAGCCTCGCAAGCGAGACCAGGCCACCACGGCTCTGCATAGGCTCCACTGCCAGCGTCATCTGGGCACCTTGCACCAAGAGTGGTTGAAATGACACTTGGTGTTCCGCTTTCGAACGTCTCACGCCTCTGACGCAATTGAGAAGTTCGAGATTTCGTCATTGAGCCGATGCATATGCATCCTGGGCGAAATGGTATCAGTACGCGTTTTCCTGATTGAGGATGCGGATCGGCGTCAGCATCAGGATGTAGAGGTCGAACAGCACCGACCAGTTCTCGATATAGTGCAGGTCATGCTCCACGCGCGCCTGGATCTTGTCCGGCGTATCCACTTCGCCGCGCCAGCCGTTGATCTGCGCCCAGCCGGTCACGCCCGGCTTGACCTTGTGGCGGGCGAAATAGCCGTCGACCACTTCTTCCCAAAGGCGCTGTTCGGTATGGGCGTTGACCGCATGCGGCCGCGGTCCCACCAGCGACAGGTCGCCCTTGAGCACATTGAAAAGCTGCGGCAGCTCGTCGAGCGAGGTCTTGCGGATGAAGCGCCCCACCGGCGTCACGCGCGGATCGCCCTTGGTCACCACCTTGGACGCCGCATAGTCGGCCTTGTCATTATACATCGAGCGGAACTTCATCACCGAGATGACTTCATTGTTGAAGCCATAGCGCTTCTGCCGGAACAGGATCGGCCCCGGCGAGGACAGGCGCACGGCGATCGCCGTTCCCAGCAGCACCGGCGACAGGGCAACGATGGCCAGCGAGGCGATGGTCACGTCGAACACGCGCTTGACCACCGAGTCCCAGCCGGCGATCGGCCGATCGAACAGGTCGAGGAAGGGCACGCGTCCCACATAGGAATAGGAGCGCGGACGCAGGCGCAGCTTGCTCGAGTGCGCCGCCAGCCGAATGTCCAGCGGCAGCACCCAAAGCTTCTTGAGAAGCTGGAGGATGCGCACCTCGGCGGTCTGCGGCAGCGACACGATCACCATGTCCACCGAGGCCACGCGCGCGAAATCCACGAGTTCGTTGACATTTCCGAGCTTGGGGAAGCCTTGCTGGCTCTCCGGGCTGCGGTCGTCGTTGCGGTCGTCGAAGATGCCCAGCACCTTGAGCTCATTGCCGCCGGAGGTTTCCAGCGCGTTGATCAGGCTCTCCGCCAGGGGGCCGCCACCGACGATAACGGCCCGCTTCTGCAGGCGCCCGGCCCGCGTCAGGTTGCGCACGGCCGTGGCCGAGACGGCCGCGGCGAAGATCAGCGTCACGAACCCGCTCAGGAACCACACCGGGTACCAGCTGCGTGCGAGCGCAGGCGTCAAATCGCCCACAATCATCACCACTGCGCACAGGCTGAACACGGCGGCCCAGACGCCCAGCAACCGGCCGAGACGATGCGCATGCCGGCGCAGCATCGGCACCTCGTTGGCGCCGAGCACCTGCGCGGTCAGTACGGCGAGCAGCGATGCCCCCACCGTGGGAAGATAGTCGCCGAGAGAGGCCGGCGCGGCCCAAAGGCGCTCCATCAGAACGCCAACCGCAGTCAGGGCGGCAAACTCGAAGGCCGCCGCGCTGCCGCTGACCAGCGAGGGCGCAATCGTTGCCTCGGAAAAGGCCTTGGCTACACTCTTTGCTCGATCGCCGCGCGGCGTCGCGCTTGTGGTGGAGGCGGGGGGCGTGGCAGCCGGAACCCCGAAGTCGGGTGACGTTTCCTGAAGGGCCATGGGGGCGTGTCCTGAAATGTCAGTGCGAAAGGGGGAGGGTGCGTCCGCGCGCAGGCTTGCCCTGCGGCTGTGTTGTGTCCGCAGCTTCGACACGGCGCGCACGCCGCGGCGTCATCAGATCGCCGTAGAACTCGAGCGTGCTGGCGACCATGTGGTCCGCCGAGAAGTCTTCCGCAATCGCCTCCCGGATCGCCAGAGCCCGCTCGCGCGCCTCAGCTTCGGCTCGCAGCGTCGAGCCGATCTTGGCGGCAAGGGCCGCCGGATTGTCAGGCGGCACCAGATGGTCCGACAGGTCGCCGAAGATCTCGCCGATGCCGCCGACGCGTGTCGCCACCACCGGCATCCCCGCCGCACTCGCCTCGATCACCACATAGGGCATGGACTCGGCAAGGCTCGGCACCACCAGGATCCGTCCCTGCGCCAGCGCATCGCGGATCGGCATCGGCTCGAAGAAGTGCACCTGCGATGACAGACCGGCTTCGACAACTTGCGCCTCGAAGGCATGGCGATCTTCGCCGGCACCGATGATGCGCAGCGTCGGACGCAGGTTCTCGCGCTCGGCCAGCCGCTTCAGGGCTTCGATCAGCACCTGTGTGCCCTTGAGCTTGCGCAGCATGCCCACATGCACCAGATCCGCTGCATATTCCGACGGTTCCAGCAGCTCGAACTCTTCCGGCTTCAGGCCGTTGAACACGCGCCGAACCGGCTTCAGCGGCACCGTGACCTTGGTGCGGAAGGTGCGCTCCTCGTAATTGGACACGAAGATGAAGCCGTCCGTCACCCGCGCCAGCAGGCGCTCGATCATGAACTGGATGCGGCCCTGCGCCGACTTCGGATCGTAATGCAGGCTGCCGCCATGCGGGCAGTAGATGCGCAAGGGGCGCTTGCCCACAAAGCCGAGCCAGCTGCCGATCACCCGGGCGAACACGCCGCCCTTGGCGCCGTGGCCGTGCAGTACGTCGGGTGACAGTTTGCGGATCAGGCGGGCAAGGTTCCACACTGCCAGCATGTCCTGCGGGCCGGGCGTGCGCAGCATCGGCACACGATGCAGTCCCAGGCTCAATTGCGGTGAAAGACGCGCGATCCAGCGCGCCGACATGGCGTCGCCCGTCAGCGAGTCGCAGATCACGCCCACATCATGGCCAGCTGCGATCTGCCCTTCCGCAAGATCAACGATATGCCGAAAGATGCCGCCGATCGGCGAGCGCACGATATGTACGATCCGGAGTTTGCCCGTATCCGACATTTCTTCGCTTCCCTGTTGTCGACGTCCGGTTTGCGAGGATCGAACGCCGTCCGCACCGGTGTCCGGCGCGTTGTTTTTTCAGGGGGCACTATCGGCTTGGACCAATCTTATTTTCGTTAAGCCCTTGGGTAAACGCGTCTTAGGCTTTCCGGATCATGAAGGAAAAGCGATCTATTTGAGCAAATTCATTTTCATCTTTGGGACGTCATTCAAGGCGTCCCGCCGCAGGCATTTTCGACGCCGTTCAGAACAGGCGCTGCCCCACGCGGATCACGTCGCCCGGCCGCACGGGTGCGGTGAGCGGGATGGCTCCGGTATAGACCTGACCGTTGATCTGCCGTGTGATTTGCACCGAGCCTTCGCTGGCCCGCGCCGTGAAGCCGCCGGCAATCGCGATGGCCGTCTGCGCGGTCAGCCCGTTCACATAGGTATACTGGCCGGGATTGCGTACTTCACCCATGATGAAGAACGGGCGGTAGGTGTCCACCTCCACCGAAACGTCGGGATTGCGCAGATATCCGGCTCGCAGCCCCTTGGCGATCGACCCCGCCAGTTCCTGCGTCGTCAGTCCGCGCGCCGGCACGTTTCCGATCAGCGGGAAGGAGATATAGCCGGCTTGATCGACGCTGTAGGTGTTGCTGAGCGAGGCCTGCTCGAACACGGTCACGCGCAGCTTGTCGCCGCTGTCGAGGCGATAGGGACCATCGAGCCCCGTCGGCATGGCAGGGTCTGCTTTCGGAGCCGGGCGCGTGGAGACGCATCCGCTCAGGCCAGCAAGAGCCATGACGAGAAAAGTGCGACGGTGCATGTTGGCCATACCATGAGACCTCTTGGACAGACGCGCGTCATGGTAAGGGCTCATGGTTAATGAAATGAAAACGCCTGTTTACCAATATTGACAGTTTATTAATAGGCGGGATCAAAAGAACTGGCGCGCCGGCGATTGTTGAGCCAATTTAACTCCGTGGTTACCATAATAGCCTCAAGAATTACGCAGAAGAAACTGGATTTGTGCAGCTCTGCGCCGTTTTCCGTCGGCACTCCGCTGTTCGGATGCCGCCGTGAAGCTGGCCGCGGACGCCGCGACAGGCAAACGGTTTACCGTATGGGTTTGCCCCGCCAGGAAAACTTGGGGCCGGCGCCTGCCTGGCCGGAATGCTGGAGCGCTTTCCGATCTGACCAAAGTCAGTTCGAGACGAAATCGCTCCAGAGACAAAAGTTTGAGCAACCGCTTGTCGATCAGGTTGGTTCAACCCGGTCGGTGGGTGCGCAAAGGTCGAGTATCGAGTATGTCCGCTGACCACGCCCATCCCGACGACGATATCGCGCTGGATCTCAAGGGGATTCTGGCCGCGCTCTGGCGTCGCCGTCTGCGGATCGTCGCAGTCACCGGCCTCACCGCCGTGGTGGCGTTCGTCGGCCTGTCGCTGATCCCGCCAAGCTTCCAGGCTGAGACCAAGATCCTCATCGAGCGGCGGGAAGTCGGCATCACCCAGTCCTCCCAGCCCGACGCCACCGACCAGACCTTGCTCGACCAGGAATCGGTCGCCAGCCAGGTCCAGCTCCTCACGTCCCGTGATCTTGCCCGCCGCGTTGCTGCGCGCTTCCACCTGCAGGACAGTTCCGAGTTCAACGGCGCGCTCACCAATCCGCTGATCCGCGTGGCGGTCATGCTCGGCATCAACGCCGATCCTTCGCGCGCCTCGCCCGAAGAGCGGATGATCGACACCTTCATGGAACATCTCGAGGTGTTCCGCGTCGATGGCTCGCGCGTCATCACCGTGCATTTCACCGCCCGCGATCGCGGGCTGGCGGCCGATGTCGCCAATGCCATCGTCGCCGAATACATGACGCTGCAGGGCGAGGCCAAGCGCAGCGCCGGCGCCGATCAGACCAAGTGGCTCGGCGAGGAGGTCACCCGCCTTCAGGCCAAGGTGCAGGATGCAGAGGCCGCCGTCGAGAAATACCGCTCGGGCTCCGACCTGATCGTCGGAGAGAACAATGCATCCCCGACCCGCCAGCAAATCTCCGATCTCACCAACGCCATGGCCGCCGCGCGCAACGATCAGGCCTCCGCCCAGTCGAAGGCGCAGCTGCTCGCCGGCGTGCTGAAAAGCGGGTCCAGTCTCGACGCCGCCAGCGACGTGCTGACGTCCGACACCTTCCGCTCGCTGCGCAGCCGCGAGATCGCCCTGCGCTCGCGCCTGTCCGAACTGTCCGTTACCCTGCTGCCCGCCCACCCGCAGGTGAAGGCGGTGGAGTCGCAGATCGGCGATATCATGAGCCAGGAGAAGGCCGAAGCCGGCCGCATCCTCGCCAGTCTCACCAATGACGCCAAGGTCGCCGGCAGCCGCATCACCGCCCTCACCACCAGCCTCGACCAACTGAAGGCCGCTTCGTCGGCTGATGGCGAGAGCGAAGTGCAGCTCCGCGCCCTCGAACGCGACGCCGCCTCGCAGCGCGGCCTGCTCGAAGACCTGATGGCGCGCTATCGCACCGCGCTCGCCCGCCAGAATGCCGATGCCACGCCGGCGGACGCCCGCGTCATCGCCAGCGCCATGGTGCCGGCGGAACCGGTGTTCCCGCGCGTCATTCCCATGGGCATCGTCGCCACGCTGGCCGCCTTCCTGCTGTCGGTCGCCTGGGTGATCACCGCCGAATTCACGTCCGGTCGCGCCTTGGTGCCGCTGCGCAAGCCGCACTATGACGCCGAGGACGAGCCCGCCGCCTCCGTCGAACCGCTGCCGCAGTCCGCCGATCTGCCCAAGCCGCAACCCGAACCGATCGCAATCATCGCGCCGCCCGCGCCGACCAATGATGAAACGCTCGATCCACGCGTTCGCCGTTTTCGCGCCCGTGTCGGCTCGCTCACCGCTGCCGCCACTGATCCGGCCCGCGCCGCGTCCTATCCCGACTTCCTCTCCGTGGCCGGTCTGCATGGGCTGCTGTTGTCGGAAGGCCGCGTCCGCGTCGCCGTCGTCGGCTTCTCCGACCTCACCGCCGGCCGCCGCACCATCGACGCCCTGTCGCGCCGCGCCGCCGGGGAGGGCGCCCATGTCGTCGTGATCGAGACCGACACCGTCGAGGGCCACGCCGCCCTGCCGGGCCTGTCCGACCTGCTGATGGGCGACGCCGATTTCGCCGAGATCATCCGCCGCAATCCGGTCACCCGCGCCCATGAGATCGCCGCCGGCCTGTCGCCGCTGGACGAAGCGCTGTCCGATCGCGACGGCGTCGGCACCATGCTCGACGCGCTCGCCCGCACCTATGATCTCGTTCTGCTGGATCTCGGGCCCATGCGCTCGGATGCGGTGATCACCACCTTCATCGCGCTTGCCGATCATGTGGTGCTGGTGGGCGACGAGCAGGATACCGAGATCGCCACCGCGCGCGACATCCTGCTCAAGCACGGTCTCGCCGACGTCTCCATCGCGGTTCCGCCGGAGAGCACCTCAGTCGGCGCTGTCGCCTGAGGTGCTGCGCCTGCGAAGCCGATGGATCGCCGCGCGCAGCCTCTTGCTCGCGGCCAGCGTCGCTCGCAGCCGGCGCCAGCTGCGATAGAGGCTTGCGGCAACGCGCCCCTTCAGCGTCAAGCCGATCGTGCTCTCCATGAGCGGCACTGTCCGGTCGGCCCAGCCGGTCTTGTAGCGCTCGGCTCCCGGGCCGAAATCCACCGTGGTGACGCCCTGCTCACCGCATCGCTCCAGCACCAGATGCAACAGGCTCTCGCCCGGACTGGCCTTGCTGAAGATCGGGTCGAAGCTGCTCATCAACAGGTGCCGTGTCGACCCTGCCTTGCCCAGCACCAGCACGGCCGCCACCCGGCCCGAGATGCAGAGCGTATGAACTTCAAGCACTTCGGCAATGTCCTTGAACATCTGCCGCACCTGCGGCGGCGCGAACACGTCCGGTAGCCCTCGCTCGGCAAAGCGCTGTGCCTTCTGGCAGAAGAACACGTCGAGGCTGGCCTGCACCCCAGCCGGATCTTCTATCGCGACCGGTTCGGCCGTTCCCTCGCCATAGGCCTTGAGCTTGGTGCGCAATCGGTGCCGCTTGCGCCCGCCGCCATGCCGCGTAATCAGCGCCGCGAAGTCGCCGTCGAGATCAGCCGCAAAGGCGGGATGCGGCGCTAGGCGGGCGTTGTGGGCGACAAGGGGATTGCTCTCTCCGCCGATCGCGACGGGCTGGTCGGCAAACAGCAGCAGGTCGATGCCTTGCGCTGCCAGCGCCGCTGTCAGCAGGGGCAGGGCGTCTGCCGGCGGGGCGCCGACCCCGACGTTCTGCGTCGCAAAACAGCCCCCGGGAAAGGCGGCCACGCGCAAGGGCCCCATCTTGCCGATCGTCAGCGGCAGCAGGAACCGCGGTGCCTCCACTGGCCCAAACACCACCACCAGCGGCTTTTGGCCGCGCGGCAGGCCGATGTGGCGAAACCAGGCACCAACGAAGGCAAAGCTCTGGAAAGGCGTGCTGTTCGTCCGTTCGAGCTGCCGCCAGGCATCCCGCAAGGCGCCGAGATCGTCCGAGATCGAGATCTGTCCCGTCATCGCTTGGGTGCGCGATACATCCATGTGACGACCACTCCGGCCGGTAACACCCACAGGAGGCCGGCCACCGCATAATAAAGGGCCTGCAGCCAGAAATTCTGGCCGGGTAGCAGCGCCACGGCAAACACCATGGCCGTCAGCGTGTAGAAGGGCAGGAACGCAAACAGAATGAGAGTTCCGATGAATTTCTTGAGGCGAGGCGACACTGTGGCTTCCTGAACACACTCTGGACCGGTCTCTAAACCATTCGCACATTTGACCCGATCTGTCGCTATGCTACATGCTCATCGATGAAAAGTCCGTACCGGGATTGTCCATGACCAAGATCGTACCTCGCAAGGCGCCGGTGTATCCCCCGATTTCCAATCCGGATCGGGACAGGGCGCTCTGGGCGTGGCTCTGGATCGTTGCGGTCATGATCATCGCCATGGTGTTGGTCGGCGGCGCCACGCGCCTCACCCAGTCCGGCCTGTCGATCACCGAATGGAAGCCGATCCACGGCGTCATCCCGCCGCTCAATGAGGCGGAGTGGAACGAGGAATTCCTCAAGTACCAGCAGATCCCCGAGTATCGGGAGATCAACAAGGGCATGTCGCTGTCCGACTTCCAGTTCATCTTCTGGTGGGAATGGAGCCATCGCCTGCTGGGCCGCCTCATCGGCTTCGTCTTTCTCGTGCCGTTTCTCGCCTTCGTCGCCACCAAGCATATCCACCGCGACAACTATCGCGGCATCGGCGTCCTTTTCCTGCTCGGCGGACTGCAAGGGGCCGTTGGTTGGTGGATGGTGGCCAGCGGCCTCGTCGATCGCACCGACGTCAGCCAGTATCGCCTCGCCACGCACCTGACGCTCGCCTCCTTCATCCTGGTGGCCACCGTCTGGACCGCCGAAGGCTATCGTGCCTGCCGCTCAGCCTACTTCGAGCCGCGCGACGTCAGTCGCAGCGCGCGCATCGTTGTGGCCGCCATCCTCGTGCAGATCTTCCTGGGTGGCCTGGTCGCTGGCCTCAACGCCGGCCTCACCTACAACACCTGGCCGCTGATGGACGGTGGGCTCATCCCGCCGGACCTGCTCACGCAGTCGCCGCTCTGGACCAACTTCTTCGAGAATGTCGCCACCGTGCAGTTCGTCCATCGCCTCGGCGCCTATGTGGTGCTGGCGCTGACGGCCTACCATCTCTTCGTCGCCCGCCACAGCGTCGATCCGCTGGTCCGCCGCCGCGCGGCCATCCTCATGGGCATCGTCGGCTTCCAGGCGCTGCTCGGCATCACCACGCTGCTGCTGGTGGTCCCGCTGCCGCTCGCGCTCGCCCACCAGCTGGTCGCCGTCCTGGCCCTCACCGCCGCCACCGTCCACGCCCGCCGCACGGTCGCCGAGGACTGAACAATCTCAACCTGAGGAAATGGATTTCAAGCCGCGCAATCCGCGGATTGACGGCGCTTGCAACTTATTGGATGGTGAACAAATCAGGATCGGAAGCAGCAGTGCCATGCCAGCAGCACGACCGTGGAAAATGGGCTTCCACGGCTGTGGCGACAGCCTCGCTCTCGATAAGGGAGTCCAGACGATGCGGTTCAAACCGTGGAAGCTGGAAGTCATGCTCTCGAAGACGGCGGATCGCTGGTCAATAACGATCCGCCTAAGCTTCAAGGCATGATAAACGGAGCGGGCGGTTGGCGCTGCCCGCTCCACTCCTGATATATAGCACGCATCCCCGCGCCGAAAAAGCCCGGAGACGGGCCTTTCCACCTGCCTCAGTCGATCTGGTCAAGCGCCTGGGTGAGGTCGGCGATGATGTCGGCCACGTCCTCGATGCCGACCGACAGGCGCACCACGTCCGGACCGGCGCCGGCGGCCGACTTCTGGGCGTCGGTGAGCTGCCGGTGCGTCGTCGAGGCCGGGTGGATGATCAGCGAGCGCGTGTCGCCCACGTTGGCGAGATGGCTGAACAGCTCCACATTCTTCACCAGCGCGATGCCCGCGTCATAGCCGCCCTTGAGGCCGAAAGTGAACACCGCACCGGCGCCCTTGGGCGCATATTTCTCCTGCAGCGTGTGATAGCGGTCGCCCGGCAGGCCGGCATAGGACACCCAGGCCACCTTCGGGTGGTTGGAGAGGAACTCGGCCACGGCCTTGGCATTGTCCGAATGGCGCTGCATGCGCAGCGGCAGCGTCTCGATGCCCGTCAGGATCAGGAAGGCGTTGAACGGCGAGATCGCCGGGCCAAGGTCACGCAGGCCGAGCACGCGGCAGGCGATGGCGAAGGCGAAGTTGCCGAAGGTCTTGTGCAGCACTACGCCGTTATATTCCGGCCGCGGCTCGCTCAGCATCGGATAGCGGCCCTCGCGCGACCAGTCGAACGACCCGCCGTCGACGATCACACCGCCCACCGAGTTGCCATGGCCACCGAGGAACTTGGTGGCCGAATGCACGACGATGTCGGCGCCATGCTCGATCGGCTTCACCAGATAGGGCGAGGCCAGCGTGTTGTCGACGATCAGCGGCACGCCGGCGCGCTTGGCCACCTGCGCGATGGCGGCGATGTCGGTGACGATGCCGCCCGGATTGGCGATGGACTCGATGAAGATCGCCTTGGTGCGCGGGCTCACGGCCTTCTCGAAGCTCGAGATGTCAGCCGGATCGGCCCAGACAACGTTCCAGCCGAAGTTCTTGAACGAGTTGGTGAACTGGTTGATCGAGCCGCCATAGAGCTTGCGCGAGGCGATGAACTCGTCACCCGGCTGCAGCAGCGTGTGGAACACCAGCAGCTGCGCCGCATGGCCAGAGGCGACGGCCAGCGCCGCCGTGCCGCCTTCCAGCGCCGCGACGCGTTCTTCAAGCACGCTCTGCGTCGGGTTGTTGATGCGGGTGTAGATGTTGCCGAAGGCTTCGAGACCGAACAGCTTGGCGGCGTGATCCACGTCCTCGAACACATAGGAGGCGGTCTGGTAGATCGGCGTCACACGCGCGCCCGTGGTCGGGTCGGGCGCGGCGCCGGCATGAATGGCGAGCGTGGAAAAGCCAGGCGTATGATCGGTCATGACAAACCTCCCGTTTGAATTCTATCTGTGATCATTGCAGAGCGGGGCCCTGAGGACGACGAAGATTATCCCACAGAAATGCGGCTCGATGGAATGCGTTGCTGCAAGGTAGGTTGAAAGGGAAATGGTTTTGCGCCCTTTCACCCTCACCTTAATTTATACCTCTGAACGGTCCGGCAAGCTGCGCCCGTCGTCGCTGATGCCGAACAGCCCGCTGGGCTTGAAGATGAGCACCAAGATCAGCACGGCATAGATCGCAATCTCGCGCTGGTCGTTGGGAAGATAGGCCGACCACAGCGTTTCCGTGATGCCGATGATGAGGCCGCCCAGCGCCGCCCCCGGCAGCGAGCCGATGCCACCCAGCACGGCGGCCACCAGCGCCTTGAGGCCAAAGGCGAGACCCACCTCATAGCTCGCTTCGCCATAATGCAGCGCCATCATCGCCCCGCCCAACGCGGCGAGGGCGGAGGCGAGCGCAATCGTTGCCAGCGTCTCGCTGTCGACGTCGATGCCCAGCAGGCGTGCCATCTGCCGATCGTCGGCGATCGCCCGCCAGCGCCGGCCGAAGTCCGATCGGCGCATGGCCACCATCAGGCCGCCCAGCACCACCACGGCGCCCACCACCTCAAAGACGCGCATCACCGTGATCGTCACCTCAAAGCCGCCGCCAATGACGGCGATGGGATTGTCGAGGATCACCTGCGCCCATTTCACCCGCGCCCCGGCCACCAGGTGCACCACTTCGGCCATCACGATGCCGAGGCCGATGCTGGCGATCAGGAAGCTGCGGCTGCCCGCGCGCATCAGTGGCAGGAACACCGCGCGCCCCGTCACCTCGCCGATCACCGCACCATAGAGCGTCGCCGCTGCCAGCGTGATCAGCGCCGCCAGCATAACCCCTTGCGAGGAGAGCGCGGTCAGCGCATTGCCCACCAGCGCCGTCATCGCCACCGCGCCATAGGCGCCGGCGACAGCGAGCTGCCCGAAGCTGAGGTTGATCCGGCCCACGAGGCCGTAAACCAGTGCATAGGCCACCGCCAGGAAGGCATAAAAGGCGCCCACCGGCAGCGCATTGATCATCTGCTGCACGAAATAGCCGGTGTCGCTCGAGACCTTGAAGGGCAGGATCGGGTCGAAGCTCATCTTGCCCAGAAGGCGGGCCTCGCCCTCGCGCATGGCGTCGGGCTTGCCCAGCCAGAAGCGCTCGAGGAAGAACTGCCGTGCATCGCCAATGCGCTGGCCATCCTGCTCGATGCCGGTGATCTTCATCCGGTCCTCGTCGAAGGACCCGCCGCCGAAGGCGCAGCGCAACAGCCCCCCGCGCGGCATGTCGCCCGGTTCCTCCACCTGATACGCGACGCGGATCACATGGGCGAGCTGAGCTTCTCCTTGTATGGAGAGCACGCGCACCATCCCGTCCGGTTCCAGTGCCGGCAGCATCTGCCGGCAGAGATCGGCCTGACCGGGGTCGACCGATGAACAGCCGGCCAGCAACACCGCGCCGGCCAGCAGGCATCCCAGTGTCAGGACAAGGCGGACCAGGGCGCGCATGCGGTAGGCCTGCCTCATCCCCTGAGCTTGCGCGCCACCGCCGGCGCGAAATAGGTGAGAATGCCGTCGGCGCCGGCGCGCTTGAAGGCCAGCAGGCTCTCCATCATCGCCCGCTCGCCGTCCAGCCAGCCGTTGAGCTCGGCGGCCTTGATCATCGCGTATTCGCCCGACACCTGATAGGCGAAGGTCGGCACGCCGAACTCGTCCTTCAGGCGCCGCACAACGTCGAGATAGGGCATGCCCGGCTTCACCATGATGCTGTCGGCCCCTTCGGCGATGTCGAGGGCGGCTTCCTGGATCGCCTCGTCGGTGTTGGCCGGATCCATCTGATAGGTCCGCTTGTCGCCGCGCAGCGTCTTGTTGGTGCCGATGGCGTCGCGGAACGGGCCGTAGAAGGCCGACGCATACTTGGCCGAATAGGCCATGATCTGCACATGCTCGAAGCCTTCCGCGTCGAGCGCCTGACGGATGGCGCCCACGCGGCCGTCCATCATGTCGGAGGGGCCGATGATGTCGGCGCCGGCACGCGCCTGATTGACCGACTGCTGGCACAGCACGGCCACCGTCTGGTCGTTGAGAATGGTGTCGCCGTCCAGCAGCCCGTCATGCCCGTGGCTCGTATAGGGGTCGAGTGCCACGTCGGTCATCAGACCGATCTCCGGCACCGCTTCCTTGAGGGCGCGCAGGGCACGGCAGACCAGATTGTCCGGCGACAGCGCCTCGGAGCCGTCCGGATCGCGCAAGTTCGGATCGGTATAGGGAAACAGCGCGATCACGGGAATGCCCAGCTTGGCCGCTTCCTGCGCATCCTTCACCGCCTCGTCGACGGTCACCCGCTCGACGCCGGGCATGGAGGCAATCGGCGTGCGGGTCTTCTCGCCGTCGATGACGAAGATCGGCCAGATCAGGTCGTTGACCGTTACCGCATTCTCCTGCACCAGCCGGCGCGACCAGTCCGATTGCCGCAACCGTCGCATCCGCTTGCCGCCGAGAATGTCCCGCATGTCGGGGAGGGGGGCATGAGAGGCGGCGCGCTTGTCGTTCATGGCAGACTCAAGGTGTGGGGGACGGGATTGAGGATGAAGCCTCTTAGCACGCTGTCCGCGAGCGCTCCACCATTGGAGATGAGAATTGATCGCACTGCGGCGATGCTCTATTCGATGGGCGTGACGCGCCCCTCGCGTCGGATGCGAACGGGAACGGCGCCATGAGCGGATCTGCCAACGGACCCATGAAGAACCCCGGTATCGGCCGGGCCCGCTTTGACGCGCGCCTTGTCCTTGTCGTCTACGTGCGCGTTCTCTCGGTGGTATTCCTGTTCTCGGGCCTCGCCCGCTGGGCCACCATCCTCGGCATCAGCCTTGATGGCGGCGATTTTCTCTCCCAGCCGTCACCGGTGATCGTCGCCACGCTGTTCTTTTCTGTTGCCGATCTCGTCGCCGCCGTCGGCCTGTGGCTGCTCGCTTCCTGGGGCACCGTCGTCTGGATGATCAGCGCTCTGACCGAGACGGCGCTCTACGGCGCCTTCGCCGCCCAGTTCGGCCGGAACTACACTGTCATGGCCTTTCACATCGGCAGCGTCGTCCTCTACGCCGCTCTCACCTATCTGTATGAACGCGCTCGCGATCGTCAGTGAGAGTCAACAGAGTCTTATTCGATAAAATTGACGAATTCTTCGCAAGGTCCAGATTCGCTTCCGTTCGTCTGCTAGCAAACTGAGTCTAATTTGCCAGATTTGCCGATGAATGCCCGGATTCCAAGACATCTTGGCCATCCGTTATTGCGCGGATCGGTCGCCTGCTGCGTCAAATGTCGAGATTGCTGTTAAAACAATATTCAGCCTGCCCCTTAAGCTGATTTTCAAGGCTGTCGGCTACAGTCACCATCAATACGGACAAAGAGCCGTACAAAAAATGATGTGACAGAGAGGCAGTCTACCATGGCCAACGCGAAGCGCGCCTTCGACCTATACGCAACCGAGCAGGACGACGAACAGGGCCTGCAGCCGCTTTATCTTGAAGCGCTGCGCCTCGTCGAGCGTCTGCATCGCCGCCTTCTGGATGTGATCAAGGACGAGTTCGATCGTACCGGCCGCACCGACGTCAACGCCGTCCAGGCCCTGCTGCTGTTCAACATCGGTGGTAGCGAACTGACCGCCGGCGAGCTGCGCACCCGCGGCTATTACCTCGGCTCCAACGTTTCCTACAATCTCAAGAAGCTGGTCGAGATGGGCTATATCCATCACCAGCGTTCCCGCATGGACCGCCGTTCGGTCCGCGTGAAGCTCACCGACAAGGGGCAGGCCGTGGCCGACATCGTCGAGAAGCTCTACAATCGCCACATCATCTCGATCGAGACCGTTGGCGGCA
This sequence comes from Oryzibacter oryziterrae, assembly GCF_021864535.1. Classification (GTDB taxonomy): domain Bacteria; phylum Pseudomonadota; class Alphaproteobacteria; order Rhizobiales; family Pleomorphomonadaceae; genus Pleomorphomonas; species Pleomorphomonas oryziterrae. The sequence goes on along the minus strand of NZ_JAKJIC010000025.1, from coordinate 1,064 downwards.
TCAACCGCGACGATTTCAAGGCGCTCAACAAGTCGCTGCAGCGGCTCGAACGCTTCTGGACCGATCAGATCCTCTATCGTCTCTGATCGATCGCCTCTCCAAGCGCAGAAAAAGCCGGTTGGCCGCAAGGCCAGCCGGCTTTGTCGTCATTGTTGCGCAGGGTAAATCCCTTGCAATGCAATGCAGACGGTCATCAACTGTCCGGGAGCGCTGTTCGTCGGTGCGCTGATCACACTATACTTGGGCAAGGCAAAACTGTTGACGCCGTTGCCGCCGAATTTTGTCCCCAGGAGTGAGAAGAGAGCCTGGTTCTGTTGAATGGACAGCAGCATCCCGTTTGTGGGCGCCCAGCCTTGGGGGCAGTAATTGAAGGCAAAGGTCGCCACCTCACCGAGATGCGGCGTCTCGCTAGCGTACGCCGTTGAGGGCAGGGCCGTGGAAGCCGCCAGCAGCGCGGCCATGATCATGCGTGACATGTGTCGGATCCCGAAACGAGGGTGCGGTTTTGAGGTTCAGGGCAAAGCGGATGCGTAGATTGTCCCTTTGCCCTTTGACATGATGATCGGGTGTCAGGGTGTGGTGATGCACAGGGACAGCGGATTGCCCTGGGCATCGTAGGCCATCACCATATAGTGCTCGCAGAAAGCCGGCAGGCTTTTGACCACTATCGAGACTCCGCCCGATCCGGCGGGGCCTTGCGGGCCGGTTGCCCCGGTTGCGCCGGTTGCCCCGGCATCACCCTTCGGTCCCTGCGCTCCGGTTGCCCCCGCCGGACCTTGTGCCCCGGTCGCGCCGGTCGGCCCCTGCGGTCCGGTCGCGCCGGTGTCGCCCTTGAGACCCTGCGGCCCGGTCGCGCCGGTGTCGCCCTTGAGGCCCTGCGGTCCGGTCGCGCCGGTGTCGCCCTTGAGGCCCTGCGGTCCGGTCGCGCCGGTGTCGCCCTTGAGACCCTGCGGTCCGGTCGCGCCGGTGTCGCCCTTGAGGCCCTGCGGCCCGGTCGCGCCGGTGTCGCCCTTGAGGCCCTGCGGTCCAGCCGCGCCGGTATCGCCCTTGAGACCCTGCGGCCC
>NZ_JAKJIC010000024.1 GCF_021864535.1 Oryzibacter oryziterrae | reverse complement strand
CGGCCCATTCGGGCCGCCTCGCTCTTCGCTCGGGCGAGCTGGGCTCGCGTGGGTTTGTCTTCCGGCCCATTCGGGCCGCCTCGCTCTTCGCTCGGGCGAGCTGGGCTCGCGTGGGTTTGTCTTCCGGCCCATTCGGGCCGCCTCGCTCTTCGCTCGTGCGAGCAGGGCTCGCGTGGGTTTGTCTTCCGGCCCATTCGGGCTGCCTCGCTCTTCGCTCGGGTGAGCTGGGCTCGCGAAGGCGGAGGGATCAGGCTTGCGGGGCGCCGATGACCCATTTCCACGGCTTGATGGAAACGGCTTCGAACAGGCCCGCCTTGGCATAGGGGTCCTGAGCCAGGATGGCTTCGACCGCCTCGACGCTTTCGGCCTCAATGATCAGCATGGAGCCGAGCATGGCAGTGCCGTCGATGGAAATATAGGGACCGGCAACCGGAATGGAACTGGCGTTGGCCTTCAGGAACTCCACATGAGCAGGGCGGTTCTCAAGGCGGACGGCCATGTGGTCGGGCTTGTCGGTGCAACTGACGATGAAATGCATGCTTGCCTCTGCGGGTCGATGTTTGCCGTGGACGGTAGACACCTCGTCCCGGCAAGGCAAGTGCAAAGGGCCACAAGGAAAAGCCCGCCACCGCGTTGGCGGTGACGGGCTCATTCGGCGCGGCAAGAGAAACCGTGGAGTCCGAAATCAGATCGCGATGGTGAAGGCGCTGTCGACGTGGTTCTGGCCGACGACCTTCTCGATGGCGAGGCCGATGGCGGCGAAATTGCTGGGGGCCATCACGTGGATCACTTGCTGGCGCAGGAAGCTGGCATAGTCGCCGGCGACCTTGAGGATGGTGAAGGCCTGGAGCGAGCCTGTGGGACGGGTGTCAACCACAGCCGACCCCTCGATGGCGGCGACGACCATGGCCTTGGGAACGTGCATGTTGAAGGCATTGGCGTTGGAAGCGCCGAGTGTCACTGCAACGGCAAGAACGGTGCTGAACAGGATGGATTTCATTTGACTAAACTCCGCAGTTTCTCCGTGTCGCCGTTGTAGCAAGGGCGCTTGAAGACGCGGTTCCTGTCGTCAATGCAATTTACATGATCAAAATAGGCTTGTGTTTACCAGTTTTCCGGGGCGATTCAGACTTTGTTAGGATTGGTTTCCGCTGGATTGGGAGACTTTTGCGGAAAGCACGGAAATTGGCCGATCTGCCGGTTAAGATCTGACTCGCATTTTGCTAAAAGGCGTCAGATCTCGGTTTACGTGTCTCAACTTTCTGACTGAATCCCGCGTAACCGATTGTTTAGCATGGCCACAGGAAGACAGGTCGGTCCGAAAAGATTTCGGTTGCTGTCCGATGAAGGGATCCAGATGTCCGCCATTGAGATCGTGCGTTACCCCTCGCCGGTGTTGTCGACGGCCGCGTCCGCTGTGACGGATTTCGGGGATGACCTCGGCCGGCTGATCGGCCAGTTGAGCCGCGCCCTTGATGAGGCGCCGGCCATCGGGCTCGCCGCTCCCCATCTCGGGGTTCTCTTGCGCGTCGTTGTGGTGCGGCTGTCGCCGGAGCTGCCAGTTACGGTTTACGTCAATCCGCGCGTCGAGGACGCGTCGGTGGCCACTGCCGTGCATGAAGAGGGGAGCGTGTCGTTGCCGGGCGTGACGGAGACCGTCGAGCGGCCTGAGCGGATCCGCGTGAGCTACCAGCACGCGGATGGTGCGTCGGGCGAAGAGGTGCTGGAAGGCTGGCCGGCGGCGGTGCTGCAGCACGAGATCGACCAGCTCGACGGGGTCTTCTGGATCGACCGTCTCTCGCGCCTCAAGCGGGAGCGTCTGATCAAGCGCTGGAAGAAGCTGCAGTCTCGGTCTTGACCAGACGATCCATCAGGATTGCGAAGAGCGTGTCACGGGCGGCCTGTTGATTGAGGTTGTGATCGGAGCCAATCAGGCGCTCGAAACTCAATCCGGGATAGGCCGACAGCTGCTTGCCTTCGGGGCCGAACAGCTCGGCGAAGCGGTCGAGGCTGCCGTCCTCTTCGGCTGAGACGAAGGTGACATTGGCCTGCCGTTCAGAGAGCGCGTGGAACAGCGCTCGCCCCTGGCGGAGCCGACGCTGGGCACCGCTCCAGGGCCAGGCGGGCATCTTGCGCCATATCAGTCTCACGGCCTTGCACAGTGCCGCCTTGCGATCGATTTCACCGGACAGGAATTTTTTCAGCTTGTTGCCGTCGGTGAAACCCCGGTTTTGCAGGGCAAGGGGACGAACGTCGGCGTTGAGGGCGAGCTCCACGGTTTCGGTGGGGTCCCAGATGATGCGCAGCACGTTGACCATGATCAGCGCCTTGACCTCGGCACGCATCGCAGCGGTATGCAAGGCGACGTAGCCGCCGCTGCAGCGACCGATCAGAAGCGTGTGGTCATAGCCGTGGCGCTTGAGCCAGCCGAGGGCGGTGGCTGTATCGTCGCTGTTGTCAGACGCGTAGAGCAGTTCACGGCCGTCCTGACCGGCGCGCAACAGTGATTCACCATTGCCTGACACGTCGAAACGGAAAGAGGGATATCCGGCCTGGGCCAGGCGCCGCGCGTGATCGACGGCGATGCGGGACCAGCCGATATGCGGATCCCGTCCGGCCGGCACGAAGACGGTGAGAAGGCGGCTCCTGGGGCGCAACGGCTCGACCAGAATGCCGTAGAGCTGGTCGTTGGCGCCGAAGCGTACGGCCGTCTCGCGGAACTCGGCAGCCGAGAGCACGGCGGGCGGCAGCATGCGCGGGCCGGTTTCAGCCGGCTCCGGTTGCGGGAAGGCGGCTTTCAGTTCCGCGATGACGGCGTCGTAGGTTTCAAAAGGTGCCTGATTGCCCGTGGGGTCGCGCGTCACGCCCTCGTAGCCCTCAAAGGGTATGGTCTTGGCAAAGGCTTGTGCCAGCGCTGCGTCGTCCGGGCGCGCCTCTCGGGCCACCATGAGGTTGAAGGGGACGAGCGGACGACTGTCTCTGATATCGAGGCTGCGCAGGCCGATGGCGAGGTCTTCGGGCAGGGTAAAGCCACCGACGGAGAGTTCGCCTTCCGAGGCGCCCCCGATCATCGCCGACCAGGCGGCAAGCTCGCGCAGCCACACGCGCCCTTGCACCACGGGTGCCATGGCCACCAGGCCGGCGACACCGTGCAGATGGGGCAGGTTGTCGAGCGCCAGCGTGGCGCCGATGCCGTGACCGATCAGAACAAGCCGGCCGGCACCCGAATGGCGCATCAGTTGATGAGCCGCGGCGATCAGGGCCGTGTTCCAATGCTCAAGGGTCAGGGGCTGCGGATCCAGGCTGTCGCCCTGGCCGGGATGGTCATAGCGCAGCGTCGGGAAGCCCGCGGCGGCCAGTCGCTCGCCAAACTGCCGCCAGCTGCGCGCCATGCAGAACTGCTCGTAACCGCAACTTCCCACCAGAAGAACGGCAACATTGCCAGCCGCCGGGTGGTAGCTGGCCGCAATTCCGTCAAAAGCAAGAGGTTGAAACAACGCGGCAGGTGCGGACATTGGAACTTCAATCAAGAGAGGACGGCGTCAGGATACTCATATTGAACATAAGATGCATGCCTTTAAGGGGTGTGAACGTATGGTTTTGCCTGCAATGGCCGGAAAGCTGTGTCTCTTGTTTCGGAGCCTTGCGATTTGAGTTAGATTTGTGACGGGGGATGGGGCGCGTGCAAGGCAGAGTGAGTTATGCGTAACTGTGGAGAGCGGCGCCCCGGCGCAAGCCTGGCCCTGATGGCGGTTCTCGTCGGTGTGCCCTTTGCGGCGCAGCCGGCCCTTGCCTTTGAGGTCTTCGTGCACCGCTTCTTCGAGGCTGCTCCGGATGCCGCGGCGGACGTGTCACCCGATGCCCAGCGCTACACGGTCGACGTTTCCGTGGCCTCGCCGGATTCCGCCTTGCGCGATGCCGTCGAGGCCGCCTCGGCCTTGTGGACAGCACGCGAAGATCGGCCGCCTCCGTCGACTGCGGCCTTTCTCTCTCAGGTCGCCGCCGAATATGGCCGCATCACCGCGGCTCTCTATCGCGAAGGCCATTATGGCGGGGCGGTGGACATTACGGTTGGCGGCAAGGATCCCGACGGGATTGCGCCCGATGCTGTGCTGTCCAACCCGGTGGCTGTGAAGATCACGGTGGATCCCGGCCCGGAGTTTCATTTCGGCGACGTGCATGTGGACGGGCAGGCGCCCGCTCTGCCTGACGATCGTCCCCTTGCGACGCCCACAGGGCTCGGGCTTGTGTCCGGCCAGCCGGCACGGGCAGGTGCTGTTGTCGACAGCGAGAAGGCGCTGATCGACGCGTGGCGGCGGCAAGGACATCCGCTTGCGGCGATCCTCAGCCGCGACACGGTGGCCAATCATGACCGCAACACGCTCGATGTCAGCATCAAGGTCGATCCCGGCCCGCTCGCGCGTTTCGGCGGCGTGGCGGTGACTGGTACCAGCGCGATGGACCCGGCCTATGTGGCGTGGATGACCGGCATCCAGCCGGGGCAGCGCTACGATCCCGCCGTCATTGCGCGTGGCGAGAAGAACCTGCGCCGTCTCGGCGTGTTCTCCAGCCAGCGCATCGAGGAAGCCAAGACACTCGACCCCAACGGTCAGTTGCCCCTGACGTTGAATGTGGCGGAGCGGCCGCTCCATGTGTTCGGCGGTGGCGTCACCTACTCGACCCTGGACGGCGCCGGCCTTGAGGGCTACTGGCAGCATCGCAACCTGTTCGGCCATGCCGAGCAGCTGAAGCTGTCGGGTGAGATATCGGGCATCGACGGCACCAATGTGGGCGACTTCACCTATGCCGTTTCGGCTGATTTCAGCAAGCCGGGCATCTTCACGCCGTTCACGGATCTGACTGCAGGCCTGTCGGCCAACCGCAGCGTCTACGACAGCTATACCGAGACCGCTGTGACGGCCAAGCTCGGCTTGGCGCATGCGTTTGACGAGTATCTGAGCGGCACCGTCGGGGTTGACGTCACTGCGTCGCGCGACAGCGACCCCGAGGGGACCGACAAGTTCCTGTTTGCGGGATTGCCGGCAACGCTCGCCTATGACAGCCGCGACAGCAAGACCGACCCGCACGAGGGCTTCACGGCGCAACTGGCGCTGACGCCGTTCCAGGAGTTCTCCTTCGGCAACACGGGCCTGATCTCGGAGGCCAAGGCGACGGGCTATTGGGCGATGGACGCGAGCGGCGACTTCGTGCTGGCCGGCCGTCTCGGCGTTGGTTCGCTGGTCGGGGCGCCGTCCAGCGAAATGCCGAACGGTCGCCTGTTCTACGCCGGCGGCGGTTCGTCGGTGCGGGGCTATTCCTATCGCAATCTTGGCCCTACCAGCGGCGGCAAGGTGGTGGGCGGCCTGTCCTATGTCGACGGGTCGGTCGAGCTCAGGGCCAAGCTGACCGACAGCTTCGGTGCCGTGATCTTCGCCGATGCCGGCAACGCCTTTGCGTCAAGCTACCCGGACTTTGACGACGGCGTGAAGATCGGTGTCGGTGCGGGTATCCGCTATTACACCGGTCTCGGACCCGTGCGTCTCGACATGGCCGTGCCGCTCGATCCCGGGTCGGGAGACCCGTCCTTTGCCATCTATGCCGGTCTCGGCCAGAGCTTCTGAGGAGGCGAACGTGCGGAAGTTGATTGTTGGCGCGTTCGTCGCCGTCCTGTGTCTCCTCGGTGTGGTCTCGGTCGGTCCTGTCCTGGCCGATGACACTGTCAGTGCCGAGAAGGGAGCCTTTCTGAACTGGGTCGAGGAGAAGCTCTCGACGCCCGATCGCAAGATTGCGATCAGTGCGATCGATGGCGCGCTTTCCTCCGACGTGACGCTGCCGGAGATCACCATTGCCGACCGGCAGGGTGTCTGGCTGCGGATCCTCGGCGCCCATCTCAAGTGGAGCCGGACGGCACTGCTGACGGGGACGCTCAGTGTCGATACGCTGGAGGCCGATCGCCTCGAGGTGATCCGCAAGCCTCTGCCGGCCGACACGGTGACGCCGGCGGCGAGCGAAGGCTTCTCGGTGCCGGAGTTGCCGGTGGCCGTGGAGATCGGCAAGCTGCGGATCGGTGAAGTGGCTCTGTCCGCTCCGGTGATGGGCGAGGACGCGCTGCTGACCGTGGAAGGTGCGCTGTCGCTGTCCGGTGGATCGCTCACCTCCAATCTTGCCATTGAACGCATTGACGGCCAGCCGGCCAAGCTGGCGGTCAAGGCGAATTTCGACGGCGGCACCAAGACGCTTGACCTCGACTTCGGGTTGCACGAGCCGAAGGGCGGCATGCTCTCGGGCGTGCTCGGCATCCCTGAGCGACCGGCACTGGACCTGACGGTGAAGGGAACGGGGCCGCTCAGCGATTTTTCCGCGGATGTGGCCTTCGACAGCGACAGCCGCAGACTGCTTTCGGGCAAGACCACGATCTCTGCCGATGGTGACGGCTATCGCTTTGCGAGCCAGATGAATGGCGATCTCAGCCCGCTGGTGCAGCCCGATTATGCGCTTTATCTCGCCGGCGATGGGCATTTCGATCTCGACGGGCGCTATGGCGGCGACGGGCGGATTGCCATCGATCGGCTGACGCTGGCCGCGCCGGTGTTGAGCCTCGACGGGTCCGCCCAGTTGGCGGCAGACGGGTTTCCGACGGCGCTTGATCTCAAGGGGAAGCTTGGCAAGGACGGCAGCTTCCTGCCGATTGGCGGGGCCTCCTCGACGACCGGGCTGGGCGGCGCCCGGTTTGCACTGGTGTTCGGCCAGGGCGGGCGTTGGTCGCTGGACCTTGACGCCGATACACTGGTGACATCCGCCGGCAAGGCGGACCGCGTGACCTTGCGCGGCGGCGGTGTCGCCGAGGCGCTGGATCGGGCTGCTGACCGGCATGTGACCTTCGATCTGGCCGGCGCGACCCAAGGCCTGCAGCCGGGCGACCCGGATCTGGCGAAGGCCGTCGGTGGGGAAGCAGCCTTCAAGGCGGCCGGCAACTGGAGCGGGGGCCATCCACTTGTCATCGACCTTGCAGAACTGAGCACGCCGACGGCGGCGGCGCGCTTCTCGGGTGAAGTGACCGGTGGCATGATCTCCGGCAAGCAGCAGATCGAAATGGCGGACTTGCGCCCGGCGTCGGGTCTTGCGGGGCGGCCGCTGTCCGGGGCGTTGTCGCTGTCGACGACCGGCGGTCTCACGCCGATGACCGGCGCTTTCGATCTGGTGCTCGACGGCAAGGCGACGGATGTGACCCTTGGCGCTGCCGCGGCGGATCGGCTGCTGGCGGGTGTGGTGTCGGTGGCCGGGCGCGTGCGCCGGGATACGGGCGGGGTGCTGTTCGACGGTGTCACGCTCGGCGGTGAGGCCTTCTCGCTGACCCTAGACGGACAGCAGGCCAAGGCAGTGACCGATGTTACGGCGAGCGCTGAAATCCACAATCTCAACAAGATGTTGGACGAAGCCTCCGGCCCGCTCGCCGCGCGGGTGCATCTCGGCGGCAGCGGTGCCCCGTTTGACGTGACCGCCGATCTTTCCTCGCCCGGGCTGCGGCTCAGGGGGCATGATCTCAAGCCGCTCAAGATCGCCTTTGACGGGCAACTCGACGGGGCGAAGCTCGACGGACGTCTTTCCGGCGGTGGGGCGTTGGACAAGGTCCCGCTGCAAGTGGCGGCGAGCCTCGGCAGCGGGGAGGATGGCAGCCGGAGCTTTTCCGGGTTGAAGCTTTCGGCGGGAAAGACCAGGATTTCAGGCGATGTCCGGCTGTCGCCCGCGAGGCTGATGGACGGGCAACTGGCCATGGATTCGCCCGACATTGCCGCTCTGGCGCCGCTGGCGCTGGTGGAGGCGCATGGGGCGGTGAAGGGCACTGTGGGGCTGACCTCTGTTGGCGGACAGCAGGCGGCAGAGGTCGCCGTCAAGGCGAGTGGCCTGCGCGTGGAGGGCAGCAGCGTCGGCGCGGCGACCCTTTCGGCGGAGATCTCCGACCTGTTCGGCGCAGCCGCGGTGACCGGCAAGGGCACGGCGGAGGCGGTCAGTTCCGGTGGCGTCAAGGTGGCCTCGGTTGAGGCGACGGCGGAGGGAACTTTGCAGGCGACCCGCTTTGCCGTGACGCTGCGAGGGGTGTCGGCGAGCCAGGCCGTCCAGGCGGGTCTTGCCCCCTTCACGGTGGCGGCCAAGGGGCAATATGCCAATAATACCGTTGATTTCCAATCGCTTAAGGTTTCCGGCGATCCCGGGCTGTCCGTTGACGCCGCAGGCCGGGTGCCGTTGTCGGGGGCTGGTCTCGACGTGAAAGCCAAGGCAACGATCCCCCTGGCGCTGGGCAATCGTCTGCTGGCGGTCCGCGGCGCTCGCGTTCAGGGGACGGCGACGGCAGACATTCTCGTCAGCGGTTCGCTTGCCGACCCCCGCTTTGGCGGCTCGGTACAGGTGGCGGACGGCAGCCTTGTCGATCCCCAGAGCACCAACCGGCTGACCGGCATCGCCTTGCGCCTGAACCTGACGCCGAAGGCGGCCGTTGTCGACAGCTTCAGCGCCGTGCTCAATGGTGGCGGGCAGGTGGGGCTCAAGGGTTCGATCGGTCTTGATCCCAATGCCGGCCTGCCGGTTGATCTCAACGTCACCTTCGGCAAGACCAAGGTGACTGACGGCAAGATTATCACGGCCACGGTCGGTGGGGATATTTCCATCAAGGGATCGGTGACAGGCGGTCTTGCCGTCGCCGGCGGCATCGACGTGGCGCGGGCGGAGATCACCATTCCCGAGGGCATGGGCGCCAGCGCCAACATCCTCGACGTCAAGCATCGGCTCCCGCCGCCCAACGTCAAACGGACGCTGGAGCGGATCGTGGCGGCGGCGCCCAAGAAGGGCGGCAGCGTCTCCGGCAGCGTGGGGCTGAACCTTGAGATCCGGGCGCCGGCACGGCTGTTCGTGCGCGGACGCGGCATCGATGCCGAGCTGGGTGGTTCGCTCAAGGTGCTGGGAACGCTCGATAATGTCCAGCCGATCGGCAGTTTCAACCTGATCCGTGGACGGGTGGACGTGATCGGCCAGCGCATCACATTTGACCGCGGCAGCGTGACGCTGACCGGCGATCTCGACCCGTCCATCGACTTCTCGGCGACAACCGAGTCCGACCAGATTTCGGTTACCGCCTCCGTGACGGGCCGGGCGTCGGACCCGCAGATCGTGCTGAGTTCCTCGCCGGAGCTGCCGCAGGACGAGATTCTGGCGCGTTTCCTGTTCAAGCGGTCGATGTCGGAGCTGTCGCCGGTGCAGATCGGGCTGCTGGCGACGGCGGTGGCGCAATTGGCCGGCGGGGGCCGCGACAACGGCTTGCTCGACCGCCTGCGCAGTTCCATCGGGCTCGACGATCTCGACGTGACCACCGACAAGAACGGCAATGCGGCGGTGAAGGCCGGGCGCTATATCACTGAAAAGGTTTATCTTGGCGTCACCGCCGGTGGCAACGGCCAGAGCGGTGTGGCGGTCAATCTCGACATCACCAACGACCTCAAGGCCAAGGCGGAAGCGACGCAGGCCGAGTCGAAGGTGGGCGTCTATTACGAACACGAATATTGAGTGCGAACATGGCAATCGAGGCTGACAAGACGAGCATCGCCTTTCTGGGAATGGGGCTGATGGGGTCGCGGCAGGCGCCGCATCTGATCTCCGCCGGGCATCGGGTGACGGTGTGGAATCGCAGTCCCGACAAGGCCTTGCCGTTCAAGGAGCTGGGTGCCCGAGTGGCGATGACACCGGCGGAGGCCGTTGCGGGCGCCGATGTGGTGATCACCATGCTGTCCAGGGGCGAGACGGTGGCCGAGGTGCTGTTCGACCAGGGCGCCGCCGCTGCCATGAAGGCGGGGGCGATGGTGATCGACATGAGCTCGATTGCCCCAGAGGAGGCGCGCGCACACGCGGTGCGGCTGGAGGCGCTCGGGATCGAGCATCTGGATGCGCCGGTTTCCGGTGGCACCAAGGGGGCGGAAGCTGCGACGCTGGCGATCATGGCGGGCGGAAAAGCCGAGGTGTTCGAACGGGTTAAGCCGGTGCTCGAGCTGATGGGGCGGCCGCTTCTGGTGGGGCCGAGCGGGGCCGGGCAGGTGGCCAAGCTTGCCAACCAGATGATCGTCGGCATCACCATCGGGGCGGTGGCCGAGGCGCTGGTGATGGCGGAAAAGGCGGGGGCGGACCCGAAGGCGGTGCGGGCGGCGCTGAGGGGTGGGTTTGCCGAGAGCCGGATCCTCGACCTGCACGGAGAGCGCATGACGGACCGCGATTTCGTGCCCGGCGGCAGAACATCGTTACAGATCAAGGATCTGGAGAATGCGGCGCGCGTCGCCGAGGCTGCCGGGGCGAGCGACCCGTTCACGCGGCTGGCGCTGGATCTCTTCCGGAAAACCTATGAAAATCATGGGGATGTGGATCACGCGGGCCTGTGGCTGACGCTGCGGGACGGCTGATACGCGCCGTCAGCCGCCGAGGGTTGCGAGGATGCGGCCGCCGGGCAGCGCGATCGTGCCGCTGACCGGGCCGGTGCCCTCAAGGCGCAGCCTGTGCGGGTGGCCGGGGACAAGCGGCAGCCAGTTGTGCCGGCAGGAATGTCGCGGAAATGTCGCGTGGACCCAGGGGACATAGGCATCTGCATGTAACACGACCTCGGTGTACATGTCGCAGACCTCGCCGATGTCGCAGGTGACGCGAACGTCCGGTTGAAGGCGGTTGTGATCGAGTCCGAGCGGATGGTGGAAGGCCTCGGAGAGAGGTGTGCCGGTGGTGGCGTCGACCAGTCTGACAACCGTGACGTCGTGGCCCGGCGGACCGAAGCGATAGGCATAGGTGATGTCGAAGAAGGCGCCGATCAGGTCATAGGCGGAGCGTTCGACATTGGAGCGCGGGGCGAGCTCGATCTCGTGGCTGCGGCGGATGATCGGGGTGCGTCCATCCTTCAGGCAGAGGAGTTCGAGCCTGGCGGCGATGGCGTCGGCGGTCTCGTTGATGAGGTGGACCGAGAGGCCGTTGGTGCCCTCGTCGGTGAGCAGCACCTGGACCGGCTGCAGCGCGCGCCTGACAAGATGCCAGGCGGGCTTCGGCGTGCCGTCGCTGTCGATCAGGCCCCAGCCGGCACCGGGGGCGAGGTCCATCAGTGTCCAGACGAGCGCGCCCTGAGTGGGGGCGGCGGCCCGGCGCCACTCGGCGAAAGTCTCGGCCATGACGTGGCCCGTGACGAGGCGGCCGAGGTCGAGCCAGAGGGCGAGGTTCTCCCGGCGCAGGCGGTCGGGGTCGACCTTGAAGACCTCCCGCAGGTAATGCTCGCGCACATCCTCGAAATCCCAGGAGGCCGAGAGGTCGCGCGGGACGGTAGCCTTCCAGCGCGGATCGTGCGGTGGCACGCCGGGCAGATGCCGGTCGAGGTGGTCGGCCTCGGGGATGTTGGAGAAGGCAAGGCATTCGGCGGCAAAGCCGACGGCGGCGCGGCGGGCGTCCTCCAGCGGGCGCTTGTAGGCGCCGACGCCATAATAGTGGCCGACGCCGGCATTGGGCAGGAAGGGCAGCGGCCCGCCGCTGGGGGAGTTGGGCACATAGGGGACGTCGGGCCGATGGCGGGCGGCGATCGCAGGCAGTACCTCGTCATAGAGCGGGCCGGGCCAGCGATCGGAGGGCAGGCCCATCATGGCGGCCTGCTGGGCGGCCTCCGAGCCGCCGCAGAGCACGGTGAGCGACGGGGCGGTGCCGATCGTCGACAAGAGGTCAGCACTCTCGGCCTCGACCTCGGCGCGGAAATCGGGATCGGCGATGGGATAGTCGAAGTTGGCGAAGGGGAACTCCTGCCAGACCATCAGGCCAAGCTCGTCGCAGACTTCGTAGAAGGCGCGGCCGGGCGGGATCATGGTGCCGCCGACGCGGATCATGTTCATGCCGGCCTCACGCGCCTTGACGAGGAAAGGCTCGTAGACGGCACGGCTCGCGCCGAGGCCGATCGGGTCAGCTTCAGTCCAGACGGCGCCGCGACAGAAGACGGCTTCGCCGTTGACGGTTAATCCAAAGCCGGATTCGGAATTGCTTTCGATTGTGCGAAACCCCGCGTGACCTATATCAATGCGTGTGTCGCCGACGGTCAGTGCGAGGGGCAGAAGCGGCTGGGGGCCGTGGGTATGCGGCCACCACAGGGGTGCGTCGGGAATCGAAATATTAGCCGAATAAATATCGCCGTTTTGCGCGAGTTTTTCCTTGAATTTGCCGCAGTGGAAGGTGGCTGCTTCGTCATTTATAAGCCGGATAACTATTTGGACGTGGCCGGTGCTGCCGTCCATGCGCGTGGTGCAGCTTACGATCTCGAAGGGTGCCTGGGGCAAGAGGGTGCAGGCGCGGAAGGGACCGACGATGTCGACGGGCGGGGTCCAGCCGGGCATGTGGCCGATGAGCGGCGTGCGGACGAGGCGGAGGCCTTGCTCGGGGATCATGGGCACGCGCCAGCGGGCGCGCGGCCCCTTCACCTGAAGATGCGGGGCGAGGGCGCGGAAGGCGATCGACAGGCTGTCGCCGGCGGCAAGGTCGAGCGGCAGGCGGTGACGCCGGTAGGCATTGCGGCTCGTCAGCAGGCAGGTGTCGCCCAGGTAGACCTCGGCGATGGTGGCAAGGCCGGCAAGATCGAGCGTGAAGCGGCCGGTCGCCGGCACCGTCGCGCGATACCAGACGTCCTTGTCGTGGAGCTTCAACGGCGTGCCGGGCGACCAGAGGCCTGCTTCGGCCAGGGCGCCCGCCGCGGTGCCGGGGGCGGAGGCGGGCAGGCGGTCTCCCGACACTTCGGAGGGCAGGGCAAAGCGCCCGGCTTCGGTGACGACAAGGTGCCAGGAGAGATCGAGGGCGGAAGTCATGCGCGCTGGGTCCGGAGGAAGAACTGGCGCGAGGATAACGGAGGGAGTGGAAAGTCGGGTTAACGGAGGCGCGTTCTCTGGGCCGGACCGGCAAAGTGTGGCGGCTCGCGTGGGGATCCGGACCTTCGGGCTTGTTCGCCATGACTGCGTGGATGGTCCGCCTTCGCGGACCATGACAAGCGGAAGGGGGGAGGGTGAGCGGAGCGGGCTTGGTGCAATGAATGCCGGTGACTGTTTCGACGGCGAAGCCGGCGCAACTGTCACCTTGCGTAGGGGAACCGTACAGGCCGCGTGGGTTTGCGGCAGGCGAATAGGTGACGGTTACCGCTCACGCGGAAACAGTCACCGGCCGTCGTCGGGCCTGCCATTTGGAGGCGTTGGCTTTGCTTGGGACACTGGCGCTGACGGCCCGGCTTTCAGCTCGGTCCGAGCATTTTCTCCGGGCGGACCAAGCTGTCGAACTCCTCGGCGGTGACGTAACCGCCGGCAATTGCCTCCTCGCGCAGGGTGGTGCCGTTGGCGTGGGCCGCCTTGGCGATCCTGGCGGCGATGTCGTAGCCCACCTTGGGCGCAAGCGCGGTGACCAGCATCAGCGAGCGGTCGAGCGCGGCCTGGATGTTGGCGCGGCGCGGTTCGATGCCGGTGACGCAATGGTCGGTGAAGGAGCGGACGGCGTCGGTCAACAGCTGGACCGATTGCAGGAAGTTATAGGCCATGACGGGATTGTAGACGTTGAGTTCGAAATGGCCCTGGCTGCCGGCGAAGGTGAGCGCGGCGTGATTGCCGAAGACCTGGCAGCAGACCATGGTGAGCGCTTCGCACTGCGTCGGGTTGACCTTGCCGGGCATGATCGACGAACCGGGCTCGTTCTCCGGCAGGGCGAGTTCGCCGAGGCCCGAGCGGGGACCGGAGCCGAGCAGGCGGATGTCGTTGGCGATCTTGAACAGGCTGGCGGCCACGGTGTTGAGGGCGCCGTGGGTCATCACCATGGCGTCGTGGGCGGCGAGGGCTTCAAACTTGTTGGGGGCCGAGGTGAAGGGCAGGCCGGTCAGCTCGGCGAGGCGGGCGGCGATCGCCTCGGCAAAGCCCTTGGGGGCGTTGAGGCCGGTGCCCACGGCGGTGCCGCCCTGGGCGAGCTGCATCAGCAGGGGCAGGGTCATCTCGATGCGGGCGATGCCGTTGTCCACCTGCTGGGCGTAGCCGGAGAACTCCTGGCCAAGCGTGAGGGGCGTGGCGTCCTGGGTGTGGGTGCGGCCGATCTTGATGATGTCCGACCAGGCGGCGACCTTGACGCGGAGCGCGTCGCGCAGATGGGCGAGCGCGGGCAGGAGGCTGCGGCTTGTGGCGATGGCGCCGGCGAGATGCATGGCGGTGGGATAGGTGTCGTTGGACGACTGGCTCATGTTGACGTGGTCGTTGGGGTGCACCGGCTGCTTGGAGCCGAGCACCCCGCCGAGGCGCTCGATGGCGCGATTGGAGATGACCTCGTTGGCGTTCATGTTGGTCTGGGTGCCCGAACCGGTCTGCCAGACCACCAGCGGGAAATGGGCGTCGAGCTTGCCGTCGGCCACCTCCTGGGCGGCCTCGACGATTGCGGCGGTCAGGCGGTCGTCGAGAAGGCCGAGGGCGTGGTTGGTCTCTGCCGCCGCCCGCTTGATGAGGCCGAGCGCGTGGATGACGGCGAGAGGCTGTCTCTCCCAGCCGATCTTGAAGTTACCGCGCGAGCGCTCGGTCTGGGCGCCCCAGTAGACGGAGGCGTCGACCTCGATGGGGCCGAAGGTGTCGGTTTCGATGCGGGTGGACATGGGGGAGCTCCGGCTGGCGGCGCGTGGCGCGCATGGACGTTGGGCCGGATGTTAGGCCGTCTCGGCTGCGGGCGTCAGGGGAAATGCGCGGGCGGGTTTGGCCCCGGCGTTCAAGATTGCGCGAGGAGTAGGGCGTCCAGCTCTTCGATGCGGTCGTCGCCGAAGACGGTGATGCCGTGACGGGCGAGCAGCGCGGTGGTGACACCGTTGCCGGGGTGGCGGAGGCCGGAGAAGCTGCCGTCGTAGATCGTGGCGCTGCCGCAGGAGGGGCTGCGCTCGGTGAGGAGCGCGTGGGTGCAGCCGGTGGCAAGCGCGAGATCGAGGGTGGCGCGGGCGCCGGCAATGAAGGCGGTGGTGACGTCGTCGCCGAGGGCGTCGAACACGCGGGCGCGCCCGTCGAGCACATCATCGCCGCTTTGGGCGCGTTCGATCTCGGCGCTGGGACGCGGGGTGAGCAGGCCGCCCAAGCCTTCGGGGCAGGCGGCGACCACACGGCCTTCCGCCTGCCAGCGGGCGAGAATGGCGTGACCGGTGAGACGGGCGTTGCCGTCATAGCGGACGGGCTGGCCGAGCAGGCAGGCGCTGACGAGGATTCGGATGGTCATGGGCCGAGCATAGGGCGCGACAGCGCGCGCGTCGATCCCGGACCGGACTGTCGCCACGCGAGTCTGGCTGGGGAGATTCTCTCAATGCGAGTGTCTTCCAGTTGGACTCACGATGCCGTGACTCCTGTTCAGCATGACTCTTTGCTGCGCAACATGGCCGCAGCATGAGCCGCGGCCGCGCCTTCGATGCGGGCTTGTTGCTGGTGTCAGCCGAGCTTGGAGGTCAGGCCGGCGATGAGCTTGTCCCAGCTTTCCGCGGCCGGCGTCATCATGGGCGGCAGGCTGTCGGCCTTGCGGCGGGCGACGGCGCGGGCGAGCTGGAACTGCACGATCTTCGCGGTCTCGGAGATGGCGAAGGCGGCGTCGCGTTCGGCGGCAAATTCGCCCTTGCCCTGGGCTTCCAGCCAGTCCAGGTGGTCCGAGAGCAGCAGGAAGTTGGCGCCGAGTTGGCGGAGCGTATTGAAGGCGTATTTGTGGAAGAAGGCCGGGCGCTCATAGAGACCGGCGGCCTGGGCGGCGAAGCGCTGGGCAAAGGCCGTGACCGGGTTGGCGACGGGCACGCGGGCGAGATGGCGAGCGAGCAGCGCCGCCGCCTTGTCCGCGAGGGCGGAGGTGTCGATACGCTCGGGCAGCTTGACGAATTCGGTATAGGGCAGGAAGGGCGCGTCCGGCGCGCGACGGCCGATCTGGAACAGACCGTCGAAATCGGCGCCTTCGAGGGTGAAGTAGCCGGCGTTGTGGAAATAGTCGAGGCGACGGGCGGTGAGATCGATGCGGTTGACGCCAACCGTGGTCTTGCCGTGCTCGAGGCCATAGGCGACGCCGCGCGTGTCGGGCAGGAAGAAGCTGTCGAGTTCGATCAGGCAGAGGCGACCGCGCGCCACCTGTTCGGCCAGATGCAGCTCGGGATCGTCGAAGATGGCAAGTTCGGCGAGGCGCAGGCCGTAGAGATGCTCGAGATCCTCGGGTGGGATCTTGAAGAAGGTGAACTGATCGCCTTCGAAATCCTGGGTCAGGGTGAAGCCGAAGGCTGCCTCGGGCGGGGCACCGAGGCAGGCGATCATCTCGATCCACAGATCGACGGAGCAATTGGTCTCCGGCCAGGCGCGCTCGGCGGCATGCAGGGGATGCGGCCGGTAGCTCGCGGGGTCGAGGGCAGGAAAGACGGCCGTGTGGCCGCCTGCCGGAGGAGACGAAGTTGCCAGCGCGCTCATTCAGTCCCCCAAAGCGCCTCGCGAACCGGTGCCGGCCATTCGGTGACGTCGAGGCCGTGGTGACGGAACAGCGCCAGCGCCACCCGTTCGAGGCCGAAGCCGACGCAAGCGGTGTGGGCCACGGCACCGTCGGCGGTTTCGATGCCCCAGGTCTTGCCGAAATGGTCCTGGTGATAGTTGAAGGACAGGCAGGCGGTGGGGTTCTCTTCCGAGTTGACCGGCACGAGAAGCTCGAACTTCAGGGCCTGCTCGCGCTGCGTCATCTTCATCATGCGCCCGGCGCGGCCGAAGAAGGGATCGTTGGCCACGTCGACGGTGAAGGGCAGGCCGACCATGGCGATGAGCTTCTGGCCGAGATCCATCCATTCCTCGCGGAAGGCCTGAACCTGCTCGGGCGTGCCGGAGCGGACATATTCGCGCATGCGGAACAGCTGCTGGCGCGTCGGCTCGCTGGAGGGCTCGCGGCGGAAGCAATAGGACTGCAGGTCGAAGGTGACGCCGCCCTCGGGCAGGGCCCCACGACGGGCGATCACCGGATAGAGCGGATAGCAGGCGGCCGGTGTCAGGACGATGTCGGTGGCCTTCTGGCCGCCGGTCCAGTCGTCCCCCGCGGCGACGCATTCGAGCAGGGCCGCGTGGTCCTGGTCGTTGCCGCAGAAGGCGTGAACCGTGCCGGCGAGGTTCGGGAAGCTCTTGAGATAGCCCGAGCGTTCGAACCAGGCGCGCGGCATGGCGGGCGGGAAGCGCAGCACTTCCGCCTTCTGGAAGGCGCCGAGGCGGCTCACCAGAGCATCGAAGCGGGCGATGACGTCCTCGAAGACGCCCGAGCGGCCGTAGAGGCCCTGAACGCCGGTCTCCACCAGGAGACCGGTTGCGAACAGCTTGTCGAGAAGGCTGGCCTGTTGATCCATCGGTCTCACCCCAGGAGGCTGGTGTCGGGCTTGGTCATCGCCAGCATGCCGGCGACATTGAGCTTCACGCGATCATTGGAGATCATCAGCTGCGCCGAATGGGCGTCACGCAGATGGCGGCCGAGGCTGTAGGGCGTATCCATGCGATAGCCGGGCAGGCCGCAGACGTTCATGCATTCGTTGATGATCTCGAGAATGGTCTCCGACGTGGTGACCTTCAGGAGGTTGATGGCGACGCCATAGCCGACCGACTGCAGATAGTCGTGGTCGCGCTTGGCCATCTCATACTGGTCGATGGCGACCAGCAGGTTGGACTTGATCATCTGCAGGTGGCCGAGGGCCTTGACCAGATGCGGCGCGCCGACAGGCGTCTGGCCGGGATTGCGGCGGGCTTCGCTGCGGATGAAGCTCTGGGCGCGGGCACAGGCGTCGGCGGCAATACCCCACCACAGGGCGCCCCAGAGGATATGGGCCTGGGCCAGCATGGACTCGGCGGCGATTTCGGCGAAGGGCTGCGGCAGGATCTGGCAGGCGTCGCCCTCGGAGCGGAACATGAAGCCTTCCGAGCGGGTGCCGCGCATGCCGAGCACGTTCCATTCATGGGTGCGCTCGAGGCTGTACTGGTCCTTCATGACGACGGTCATCACCTGGTCGGTGGGGGCTGCGTCCTTGTGGGCGCGCGAGGTGACCATGATGGCGTCGGAGATCTCGGCGTAGGAGATGCAGCTCGCCGCCTTGTCGAGCTTGAAGCGATCGCCGGTGACCTCGACATGGCAGATGGAGTTTCTGAGGTTGCCGCCGATGCCGGCCTCGGTGGTGGCCGAGCCCATGACCAGCTGTTCGGCGCAGATGCGGGCCATGAGATCGCGATGCCACTCCGAGCCCATGCCGTGTTCGACGAGGCTCGACATCTTGATCTGGTGCATGGCGAAGATCATGGCCGACGAGCCGCAGGCCGTGCCGAGGATGGCGCAGGCGTCGGCGATCTCGGCGGTGGTGGCGCCCTCGCCACCCAGCTCCACCGGCACCATGACCGACAGCAGCTTCTCGATCTTCAAGGCTTCGACGGCCTCGCGGGGCACGCGGTTCTCGGCGTCGACCTGGTTGGTATACTGCGCGGCGATGGCGGCGACGCGACGGACGCGGTCGGCCAGGCGGTTCGCGGTGAAGGAGCCCATGGCGTTCATGATCAGGCGGCCTTCCTGTCGGCGGTGAGTTCATCGACGCAGGCCTGAATGGCCGCGATCGACGCAAAGGAGCGACGGTTCAGCATGCGGTCCGGAAATTCGATGTCGAAGGCGTCCTCGATGGACAGCATCAGCTGCACCGACGCGAAGGACGAAAGGCCCGCGGCGTAGAGATCGGCCTCATCGGCCAGCGTGGCGACGTCGACCGAAAGGTTGCCGTGCTTGGAAATCAGCTCGCGAATATCTGCCGTCATTGTCTGCCTCTCTTTCGAACGTGTGTTTCCCTGGAGCTGCGCTGCGTCACATGGCTCGACCCTCGACAGGCCTGCCTTGTGCGGTGCGCTTGTTTGTAGGAGCAGTAGATAGCGTAGAAACGTTGGGAAAACATTAAAAAGCCGAATTAAATACTATTTTTACCATAGTGTACTCTGCGAAATATTTGTGTAAATAGTTCATCATACGGATCATGGAGAATTTTATATTTAATGTTTACCTGGAATTCAGGTTAAGATGGTGTTCTTCGCATGCTTCCAGCGCGGATGGGGCTTCCGGCTGCTGCGGAGCTCCGGCCGGCCTGTCGTCTCTCCTGCTGGCGAATGTCCCTGAAAAAAATCGGGTTTTCCTGACTGACGCCCTCGGGTCCCCGATGCTATATAGGCCCTACCGGTGGGTCAGGTTGCTTTCGGCGGAAATGGCCGGACGGAAGGCCGCCGGCTTCATCGCCCGCGCGCCCGTCGGTCCCGACGGGTTCAGGCCGCGGCGGTGCGCAAGGGGTGGCTTGAGGACATGCTGATTGCCCGGCAACAATCGATCCTGGATCTCGCCAAGCAGGTCGGTCGCGTCACGGTCGAGGACCTCGCGGCCCGGTTCGTGGTGACACCGCAGACCATTCGCAAGGATCTCAACGAGCTGTGCGATCGGCGCCTGCTTGCCCGCGTGCATGGCGGCGCGGTGCTGGCCTCGTCGACGGAGAACGTGGGCTATGACGCCCGCCGGCAGATTGCCTCGTCAGAGAAGATGCAGATCGGACAGGCGGCGGCCAATCTGGTGCCCAATGATTCCTCGCTGTTCATCAACATCGGCACCACCACCGAAGCGGTGGCGCAGGCGCTGCTGCAGCACACCGGGCTGATGGTGATCACCAACAACATCAATGTTGCCAATGTGATGCGGGCCTATCCGCAAATCGAGGTGGTGATTGCCGGTGGGGTGGTGCGCCGGTCGGACGGCGGCATCGTCGGCGAGGCGGCGGTGGATTTCATCCGGCAGTTCAAGGTGGACTTTGCCATCGTCGGCACGTCGGCGATCGACGAGGACGGCTCGCTGCTGGACTATGACTATCGCGAGGTGAAGGTGGCGCAGGCGATCATCGCCAATGCCCGCCGCGTGATCCTTGTGGCCGACCAGACCAAGTTCGATCGAACGGCGCCGGTGCGCATCGGATCGGTGGCCCAGGTGGACGTGTTCGTGACCGATCGTTGCCCAAGTGAAGGAGTGCGTGGGCTATGCCGTGCGGAGGGTGTCGAACTCATCGAAGCGGCGCCGGATTGGGGTGAGCCGGATACGGGAAAACCAGCAGAGGCCGAATAAATAATCGTTTCGGCTGCGCATGTTGCCTTGCACAATGGTACGGGTCTGATATCCAAAGGGCATGCTGAGCGAGACAGGTTCGGACGGCTTGCAGACGGTGCGGAGCGCAGGAGGTGAGGGGACCTCCCAAGGTGCTCTGGATCGCGGCCTGCCGCATATGGGCCAACGGGAAACCCAGTAGAGTTTTCGTCCTGAAAAGGGTCGTTCATCTTTTTCTGGGCATAGTTTGGCAATAGCCTGACTTGCTTGAGGCATAGCCGCGATTTCGAGTGGAGCAACTGTGGACGCGATTTTCGGAAACCGGGATTTTGATCGCCGCGGATTTTTGAAGGGGGCGCTGAAGGCCGTGGGGGCCGTCGTTGCCGCGACCGGTGTCGCACCGGCAGCACTGGCGGACACGCAGGCGCATTTCGCTCTCTCGGGCCCATTCACGCGCTCGACCGTGGCGGATCTGGCACGGGCCCTGGCCAAGAAGGCCTACGAGGCGCCCGACGCCTCGATGCCGCAGATCCTCGACAATCTGAGCTACGACCAGTATCGCGACATCCGCTTCAAGCCGGAGCTGAGCGTCTGGGCCGACAAGGGGCTGCCCTATCAGATGCAGCTCTTCCACCGCGGCTCCTATTTCCGCGAGCCGGTCGAGATTGCCATCGTCGAGAACGGGCAGGCGACGCATCTCGCCTATAACCCCAACCTGTTCTCCTATGGCCCGCTGGTGCCGCAGCCGATTCCGACCGATGATATCGGTTTCTCGGGCTTCCGCCTGCATGCGCCGATCAACCGGCCCGACTATTTCGACGAAGTCATGGTGTTCCAGGGCGCCAGCTACTTCCGTTCGCTCGGCAAGGGCCAGGTCTACGGCCTGTCGGCGCGCGGTCTGGCGCTGAAGACGGCCGACGCCGAAGGCGAGGAATTTCCGATCTTCCGGGCCTTCTGGGTGGAGACGCCCGTGGCCGGCTCCGACACCTGCGTGGTCAATGCGCTGCTCGACAGCCCCTCGACGGCCGGTGCCTATCGCTTCACCGTGCGTCCGGGCGAGACGACCCAGATCGACGTGGAGGCGCAGCTGTTCCCGCGTGCCGACCTCGACAAGGTGGGCCTCGCGCCGGGCACGTCGATGTTCTATTTCTCCAGCAACGGTCGCACCGAGATCGACGACTTCCGGCCGGAAGTGCATGATTCGGACGGCTTGCTGATGATGACCGGCCATGGCGACCGGCTGTGGCGGCCGCTGGCCAATCCGAAGGAACTGCAGGTCTCTGCCTTCCAGGATCGCAGCCCGCGCGGCTTCGGCCTGATTCAGCGCTCGCGCAACTTCACGTCCTTCGAGGATCTGGAAGCCGGTTACGAGAAGCGGCCGAGCCTGTGGATCGAACCGGTGGGCGACTGGGGCGCCGGCGCGGTGACGCTGGTGGAGATCCCGACGGTTTCGGAAATCCATGACAATATCGTCGCCTACTGGGCGCCGAAGGACAAGATCCCCGCCGGTTCGGAATTCTTCTTCGCCTATCGCATGTCCTGGGGTGGCGATCCGGCCATTGCCGACGGCATTGCCTATGTGGCGGCGACGCGCTCCGGGCGCGCCGGCGTCGGCGGTCCGTCGCCTGTGCGGCTGTTCGTGGTCGACTACATGTTCTACGAGGGCGTCGATCGGGCCAAGCTCGGGGCGCCCAAGGCCACGGTGCAATCGTCCAAGGGCACGGTCAGCAACGTGGTGATCGGCGACAATCCGCAGACCGGTGGGCTGAGGCTGAGCTTCGAACTCGATCCGGGCAACGAGAACCTCATCGAGATCAATGCGGCTCTTGCCTTTGCTGCAGGGGAAAACGCGGAAACCTGGGTCTTTAGATGGACGGCGTGATCAACAAACTGCTGCACGGGGGCGAACTGATTGCGGGCATGCCGTCGGAGACCCCCGGCGAGATGCCGCCGCAGAACCTGTCGCGTTTCGACCGCAAGAGCCGCCGCAAGCTGGTGAACCGATCGAGCCGGTCGAGCTGGCTGCGGCGCTTGGCCGTGCTGGGCGGGACGGCGCTGTTGCTCGGCTATGCCTTCAATGAAATGTACTCGGTGCTGGCGCTCGGCGACGTGACACCGATCGAGTGGGTGGTGCTGGTGTTGTTCACCATCACCTTCGCCTGGATTGCCCTGTCGTCGGTGGCCTCGGTGTTCGGCTTCCTGACGATCGTGACGCGGCATTTCCGGCCGGCCAAGCCGGTGGCCAGCACGCGCCTGACCAAGCGCACGGCCATGCTGATGCCGACCTATAACGAGGACCCATCCCGCGTCTTCGCCTCTATCGAGGCCATGGCGCGCGACGTGGAGTCGCTGGGGCAGAGCCATGCCTTCGACTGGTTCGTGCTGGCCGACACCACCGACCCGGAAGTGGTGCTGCAGGAAGAGACCGCTCTGCTGCTGGCGCGCCGTCGTCTCGGGCGCACCACGCGCATCTATTATCGCCGCCGCCGCAACAACACGGCCAAGAAGGCGGGCAATGTGGCCGACTTCTGCCGCCGCTGGGCGAGCGCCTATGATCACCTCCTGGTGCTCGACGCCGACAGCCTGATGGACGGTCACACGATCGTCGAGCTGGCGCGGCGCATGGAAGCCGATCCGGATGCCGGCCTGATCCAGACCATTCCCCAGCTCGTCAACGGCACCACCATCGTGGCGCGGCTGCAGCAGTTCGCCGGCCGCGTCTACGGGCCGGTGGTGGGCACCGGGCTGAGCTGGTGGGTGCAGAAGGAAGGCAACTTCTGGGGCCACAACGCCATCATCCGGCGCGCGGCCTTCCTCGAATGCGCCGGTTTGCCGGAGCTGCCAGGCAAGGCGCCCTTCGGCGGCCATATCATGAGCCACGACTTCGTCGAGGCGGCGCTGATTCGGCGGGCTGGCTGGAACGTGATCATCGCCGACGATCTCAATGGGTCCTTCGAGGAAAGCCCGCCGTCGCTGGTCGACCTCGCCATCCGCGACCGGCGCTGGTGCCAGGGCAATCTGCAGCATGTGAAGGTGATCGGGGCCAAGGGCCTGCACTGGATCTCGCGCATGCACATCCTGACCGGCATCATGTCCTACCTGGCCTCGCCGCTCTGGCTGCTGCTGATCCTGGCCGGTTTTGCCCTGACTCTGCAGGCCCATTACATTCGCCCCGAATATTTCAAGGACGAGTTCCAGCTGTTCCCATCCTGGCCGCGCATCGACGCCGAGCGCGCGCTCGCGCTGTTCGGGCTGACCATGTCGGTGCTGTTCGTGCCCAAGGTGCTCGGGCTGATCGCCTTCCTGTTCGATCGCGAGCAGCGGCGGGCGTCCGGCGGGGTGCTGGGGCTGATCCTGAGCTTCGTCTTCGAGGCCTTCGTGTCGGCCCTGATCGCGCCGATCATGATGCTGATCCAGACCGGCGCGGTGAGCGAGATCCTGATGCGGCGCGATGCCGGCTGGAAGCCGCAGCGGCGCGACGACGGCGGGTTGCCGCTCAAGGAACTGGTGGCGCGCCATCGCTGGCATGTGCTGATCGGCATGGCGATGACGGCAGCCGCCTATGCAGACAGCTGGGTGCTGCTCGCCTGGTTGTCGCCGGCACTGATCGGCATGCTGCTGGCGGTGCCGATTTCCGGCCTGACGGGGTCGATGGTCGTCGGTCGCTTCATCAAGCGGCTGGGCCTGCTGCGCACGCCGGAAGAGAAGACGACGCCGCAGATCCGCGAACGCATGGAAGAGGTTCGTCCGGCCTATGAGGCGATCCTCAGCGAGGCGCCCGATATCGTGACGCTGGTGGCCGATCCGGCCTGGAATGTGCAGCATCTTGCCATCGTCGACCACATGGCACCGCGTCCGCGCGGCCGTGTCGACCCGGTGTCGGCGCTGGTGGCAGCCAAGGTGAACGAGGCGGAATCGGTGGAGGAGGCCGTGTCCTTCCTCGATTCCAAGGAGCGGGCGACGCTGATCGCAACGCCGCATCTTCTCGAAGCGCTGAAGCGCAAGCCGCTGGCTTCGCTTGGGTCCGTCGCCGCGCAGTGAGCGCTGCGACCGCCTGTGAGTTTGGAAAGGCGCGTCCTCTCGGGGGCGCGCCTTTTGCGTTGTTGAGGCGGCTTCGGACACTTGGGTCCGGACTTTGTGACTTTACGCCATGCACTTGTGGGAAATCACCTATGCACAAGTCGCATAACCCATTCCTGCGACTCATGGACCCCTTGCAAGTCGCTTCAAGACAGTGTTGAGAAAGCGCTGCAAATCCGCCAGATTTGCAGGATGTGACGAAGCGGCGCGGTGCCGGGAGCTGCGTTTTCGGCTAGGGGTCGGAAGCGCTGTCCCCCGAGCGCAATCGAGCCGCTTTGCCGAGGCGAACGCTGACAGGCGCATGTGAGCCTGCTAGAGGAATGGGCAGAGGGTTCCCACCACAGGGGGTAAAGGCGTGGCGATCAAAAAGTTACTCGTCGCTAATCGTTCCGAAATCGCGATCCGCGTGTTCCGTGCGGCCAACGAACTGGGGCTGAAGACAGTCGCCGTGTTCGCCGAGGAAGACAAACTCGCACTACATCGATTTAAAGCGGACGAAGCCTATCAGATCGGCAAGGGCATGGGCCCGATCGAGGCCTATCTGTCGATCGCCGAGATCCTGCGGGTGGCCAAGGAAGCCAAGGTGGACGCCATCCATCCGGGCTACGGCCTGCTGTCGGAGAGCCCGGAATTTGCCGAGGCCTGCGCCGACGCCGGCATCACCTTCATCGGCCCGTCGCCCGACACCATGCGCCAGCTCGGCAACAAGGTGGCAGCGCGCAATCTCGCCATCGAAGCCGGCGTGCCGGTGATGCCGGCGACCGACCCGCTGCCCGACGACATGGAAACCGTGAAGGCCGAGGCCAAGCGCATCGGCTATCCGGTGATGCTGAAGGCCTCCTGGGGCGGCGGCGGGCGCGGCATGCGCGTGATCCGCGACGAGGCGACACTGCTGAAGGAAGTGGTGACCGCCAAGCGCGAGGCCAAGGCGGCCTTCGGCAAGGACGAGGTCTATCTCGAAAAGCTCGTGGAACGGGCCCGTCACGTGGAAGTGCAGGTGCTGGGCGACAAGCACGGCAATGTCGTCCACCTGTTCGAGCGCGACTGCTCGGTGCAGCGCCGCCATCAGAAGGTGGTCGAGCGCGCCCCTGCGCCCTATCTCACCGAGGAGCAGCGCGCCGAGATCACCGGCTATGGCGTGAGGATCGCCAAGGCGACCAATTACTATGGCGCCGGCACGGTCGAGTTCCTGATGGATTCGGATACCGGCCAGTTCTACTTCATCGAAGTGAACCCGCGCATCCAGGTGGAGCATACCGTCACCGAGGAAGTGACCGGCATCGACATCGTCAAGGCGCAGATCCACATCCTCGAAGGCGCGGCCATCGGCACGCCGGAGTCGGGCGTGCCGGCGCAGGAGGCGATCAAGCTCAACGGCCACGCGCTGCAGTGCCGCATCACCACCGAGGATCCGGAGCAGAATTTCATTCCGGACTATGGCCGCATCACCGCCTATCGCGGCGCGACCGGCTTCGGCATCCGCCTCGACGGCGGCACGGCCTATGCCGGCGCGGTGATCACGCGCTATTACGACCCGCTGCTGGAGAAGGTGACCGCCTGGGCGCCGTCGGCCGAAGAGGCGATCGTGCGCATGATGCGGGCGCTGCGCGAGTTCCGCATCCGCGGCGTGGCGACCAATCTCACCTTCCTCGAAAGCATCATCACCCATCCGAAGTTCCAGTCGAACCGCTATACCACGCGCTTCATCGACGAGACGCCGGAGCTGTTCTCGACGGTCAAGCGGCGCGACCGGGCGACCAAGCTGCTCACCTATGTGGCCGACGTCACCGTCAACGGTCATCCGGAGACGCGCAAGCGGCCGAAGCCTGTGCTGGGTCACGGCCCGGTGGTGCCCTTCTTCGACGCCGGCGTGCAGCCGGGCACGCGCGACCTGTTGAAGTCGCGCGGGCCGGAAGCGCTTGCCAAGTGGATGCGCGAGCAGAAGCGGGTGCTGATCACCGACACCACCATGCGTGACGGCCATCAGTCGCTGCTGGCGACACGCATGCGCACCCATGACATCGCCTCGATCGCCGAGGCCTATGCCCGCTCGCTGCCGGGGCTGTTCAGCCTGGAATGCTGGGGCGGCGCCACCTTTGACGTGGCCATGCGCTTCCTGACGGAAGATCCGTGGGAGCGTCTGGCCAAGGTGCGCGACAAGGCACCGAACATCCTGCTGCAGATGCTGCTGCGCGGCTCCAACGGCGTCGGCTACAAGAATTACGCCGACAATGTCGTGCGCTTCTTCGTCAAGCAGGCGGCGGATGCGGGCGTCGACGTGTTCCGCGTGTTCGACTGCCTGAACTGGGTGGAGAACATGCGCGTGTCGCTCGACGCCGTGCTCGATTCGGGCAAGGTGTGCGAGGCGGCGATCTGCTACACGGGCGACATTCTCGACCCGAACCGCGCCAAGTATGACCTCAAGTATTATGTGAGTCTGGCCAAGGAACTCGAACGGGCCGGCGCGCACATCATCGGCATCAAGGACATGGCGGGCCTGCTGAAGCCGGCGGCCGCGCGGGTGCTGTTCAAGGCGCTGCGCGAATCCACCGACCTGCCGCTGCATTTCCACACGCATGACACGTCCGGAATTGCCGCAGCTTCGGTGCTGGTGGCGGCCGAAGAAGGCGTCGATGCTGTGGATGCAGCCATGGACGCCTTCTCGGGCAACACCTCGCAGCCCTGTCTCGGCTCGATCGTGGCGGCGCTGGAAGGCGGGCCGCGGGCAACCGGGCTCGACCAGCAGGCCATCCGCCGCATTTCCTTCTACTGGGAAGCGGTGCGCAACTCCTATGCGGCCTTCGAGAGCGATCTCAAGGGGCCGGCCTCGGAAGTCTATCTGCACGAGATGCCCGGCGGCCAGTTTACCAATCTCAAGGAACAGGCCCGTTCGCTCGGCCTTGAGACGCGCTGGCACGAAGTGGCGCAGATGTATGCCGACGTGAACAAGATGTTCGGCGACATCGTCAAGGTGACGCCGTCGTCCAAGGTGGTCGGCGACATGGCGCTGGTCATGGTGTCGTCGGGCCTCACTCCGGCTGACGTGCTGGATCCGGGCAAGGACGTGTCCTTCCCCGAGAGCGTGGTGCAGATGTTCCACGGCGACCTCGGCCAGCCGCCGGGAGGCTGGCCGGCGGAGCTGCAGAAGAAGATCCTCAAGGGCGAAGAGCCGGTTGTGGTGCGCCCCGGTTCGCTGATCCCCTCCGTCGATCTCGACGCGGAGCGGGCTGCGCTTTCGAGCAAGCTCGGCCATCCGGTCGACGATCTCGAACTTGCCGCTTACCTCATGTATCCCAAGGTGTTCCTCGATTTTGCCAAGACGCAGGATACCTATGGCCCCACCTCGGTGCTGCCGACGCCGGTCTATTTCTACGGCATGCAGCCGGGCGATGAACTGTCCATCGAGCTCGAAAAGGGTAAGTCGCTTGTGCTGATCTGCCAGGCCATCGGCGAGGTGGACGACGAGGGCATGGTGCGCGTGTTCTTCGAGCTGAACGGCCAGCCGCGCATGGTGCGCGTGCCGAACCGCTCGGTGGCCGCGACCGCCAAGCATGTGCGCCGCAAGGCCGATGAGGCCAACCCCAACCATGTGGCCGCCCCGATGCCGGGCGTCGTCTCGACGCTGGCGGTGAAGGAAGGCCAGGCGGTGAAGGCGGGCGACGTGCTGCTCTCCATCGAGGCCATGAAGATGGAAACCTCGATCCACGCCGAACGCGACGGCACCATCGCCGAAGTGGTGGTGAGCGCCGGCGCGCAGATCGACGCCAAGGACCTGCTGGTGGTGTTCGCCGCCTGAGGCTCTGGCTCGGTGAAAAATGAAATGCCCGCCTGCGAGGGATCGCGGGCGGGCTTTTTTGTTCCGAACGGGGCTCACATGCCCGTCTTCACCTTCGTCCACATGCGCGTGCGTTCGCGCAAGAGCCCGGCGTCGACCGATTTGTCCGGGAACAGGTGGGCCATGGTGGTCGGGTCGGGGTAGAGGGCAGGGTTGCCGGTGATGGCCGGGTCGACCTGGGGCGTGGCTGCGGCATTGGCGTTGGCAAAACCGACGAAATCGGTCACGCCGGCCATGACCTCGGGGCGCAGCATGTAGTCGATGAAGCGGTAGGCCTGATCGGCATGGGGCGCATCGGCCGGGATTGCCATCAGGTCGACCCACATCAGCGTGCCCTCGCGCGGTATGGCATAGTCGATGACGACGCCGTTATGCGCTTCCTCGGCGCGCGATTTGGCGATCCAGGCGTCGCCGCTATAGATCAGGGCGGCGCAGATGTCGCCGCTGGCCAGATCGTTGGTGGCGCGCTGATTGTTGAAATAACGCAGTGACTTGGTCGTGGCTTCCAGCAGGGTTTCCGCCTTGGCGAGGGCGTCCTTGTCCTCGCCATAGGGGGCGGCGCCGAGATAGTTGAGGGTGACGGCGGAGATCTCCAGCGGGGAATCCAGCATGACCATGCCGCAGTCCGAAAGTTTGGCGGCGGTCTCCGGCTTGAAGAAGACGTCGAGGCTGTCGAGGTGATCGACGCCGAGCCGTTGCTTCACCTTGTCGACGTTATAGGCGATGCCGATGGTGCCCCAGGTATAGGGCACGCCCATCTGCCGGCCACCGGGCACGGCGTCGAGCGCCTTCAGGATGGCCGGATCGAGATTACCGTAATTCTTGAGGCGTGTGGGGTCGATCGGGGCCAGTGCGCCGGCGGCAAACTCCCGCTGGGCGTTGGACGTGGCCGGGAAGACCAGGTCGTAGCCGCTGCCGCCGGTCAGCATCTTGGTTTCCAGAGTTTCGTTGGAGTCGAAATAGTCGAGCGTGACGCCGACGCCGGTCTCTGCCTTGAAGTCGTCGACGGTCTTTTCGCCGAAATAGTCGGCCCAGTTGTAGATGTTGAGCGTTTCGGCGTGAACCGGTCCGGCGCACAGGACGCAGACGGTGGCGAGCATGCGGGCAAGCAAGGGCTTCATGGCAAAGTCTCCGGTCATCTGGCCTTGCGGCGGGCAATGGCGTGCAGGGCGATGAGGTCGTTGGCGATCGTGGCGGCGGCAAGGGCAGTGATCTCGGCGGTGTCGAAGGGGGGCGACACTTCGACGACGTCCATGCCGACCACGTTGATGCCGGCGAGCCCGCGCAGGATTTCCTGGGCCTGCCAGGTGGAGAGGCCACCGACTACGGGCGTGCCCGTGCCGGGGGCGGCAGACGGGTCAAGGCAATCGATGTCGAAGGTGATGTAGCAAGGCTCGTCGCCGACAATGGCGCGCACGCGGTCGGCGATGACATCCGGGCCGGAGCGATGGACGTCGCGCGCGTCGAGGACGGAAAAGCCGAGCGTATCGGGATTGTGCGTGCGAATGCCGATCTGGACGGAATGGGCGGGGTCGACCAAGCCGTCGCGGGTGGCGTACCAGAGCATGGTGCCGTGGTCGATGCGGTCGCCTTCGTCGGCCCAGGTGTCCGAATGGGCGTCGAAATGGACGAGGCGCAGGCGGCCGTGCTTCTCGGCATGCGCCTTCAGGAGCGGATAGGTGACGAAATGATCGCCGCCGAGCGACAGCAGTGCGGCGCCCGATTGCAGCACGGTGCGGGCCGCATCCGTGATCGCGGCGGGAATGGTCTGCTGGCGACCGGGATCGAACACGCAGTCGCCATAGTCGACTACGGCCAGTTCCTCGTAGGGATCAAAGTCCCAAGGCCAGGGCGACGACCAGGCGATGTGGGCGGAGGCGGCGCGAATGCCACGCGGTCCGAAGCGCGTGCCCGGGCGGCCGGTGGTGGCGAGATCGAGCGGCACGCCCATCACGGCGACGTCGACGCCGTTGAGATCACGCGTGTAGCGGCGACGCATGAAGCTCAGCGCTCCGGCAAAGGTGGGCTCCATCAGGGAGCCTCGATCGGAGACACGGGTGAAGGCGAGGTCGCCGAGCTTGGGCGTGAGGTCGAGAGCGTCGGTCATGGGCAGATCCCCCTGGAGCGCCGTCCGATCCGATGGAACGTCAGATCGACAAGCGGCTGCTCTTGGCATTGACGGCGATGCTGCCCGAAACCGTTGGTATCGAAAATCCGCTCATGGCATACTCCCATAGGGGTATATCACCGAGGAGACTTCGATGCGGCCGCCCGAAGAGGGGCAGATTCCGGCAGCCATGGCCGAGCGGCTCATCGCCACGCTGCTGACCGATGCCTTTCCCGCCGCCTTGCGGTCCGTGCTGCAAGGCCTGTGCGCCTTCGACTCGCTGATTGTCACGACCTACCGGGCTTCCGCCCGGCCCCGCACCCTGTTTCACGATCTCAGCGAGTTGCAGGCGGCGGTGCAGACGAGCTTCTATGAGAGCGGCCCCTATATGCTGGATCCGTTCTATCTGGCGTGCCGCAACAATGTGGAGCCCGGTCCCTGGCGCCTCAGTGATCTGGCGCCGCCCGGCTTCTTCAGGTCCGAGTATTATCAGACCTTCTATCGGCGCATTCGGCTGATCGATGAAATTGGTCTGCTGGTCCATGACGACGGCGAGACGTGGATCATCCTGTCGCTGGCGCGCGGCGGGCGCAGTCCCCGGTTCAGCGCGGACGACATTGTCGGCCTCAGGTCTGTCTTTGCGGTTGTCTCGGCGGCGGTCCGGCGTCACTGGGGCAGCGGCACGGCGGACGCAGAGCGGCAACCGGCAGACACGCTGGCGACGCGGCTGAGTGATTTCGGTGCGGGGGTGTTGAGTGCGCGCGAGACGGAGGTCGTCCAGCTCATTCTCAACGGCTCCTCGACGCCAGCCATTGCCAAGCAACTGGGATCGGCGGAGGGAACCGTGAAAGTGCACAGGCGGCATGCCTATGCCAAGCTGGGCGTCGCCTCGCAGGCCGAACTCTTCGCGCTTGCCACGCGCCACCTCGCCGCGCCGGGGCGACGATAGACGCGGGTCAGCTCCCGACCGCCGCCATCATCGCGTCCCAGCTGGCCTTGTCGGGGGTCATGAGGATGCCGCCGTCGCGCAGGTGGGGCTGGTAGGGGGTGCCGTCGAGGCGGGCGGAGTAGCCGCCGGCTTCCTTGTGGATCAGCCAGCCGGCTGCGTGATCCCAGGGGGAGAGCTTGTTGTACTGGCAGAAGTGGATGGCGCCGGAGGTGAGCAGGCGCATTTCCTGGCCGCCGCAGCGGTAGTTGGAGGCGCCCCAGGTCTTGACGAGGCCGGCGGCGAGGCGGCTGCGCAGCGGCTCGGCGGCATAGGCCCAGGACGAGCAGCCGTGCATGTCCGAGAGCGGCGCCGGGGCGGCCACGTGCAGCGCGACCTCGGGGCGACCGCCGCCCTGCATGAAGGCGCCCTGGCCGGCGATGGCGCAGGCGGCGTCCTTGCGCACGGGGTCGTAGATGAGGCCGGCGGCTACTTCACCCTTTTCGACTACGGCGATGATCACCGCGAAGGCGGGGACGCCATTGGCATAGTTGAAGGTGCCGTCGATGGGATCGACGACGATGGCGCGTTCGGCTCCGGCAAGGCGGGTGATCAGCGAGGGATCGCGCTCCATGATCTCTTCGCCGAGGAAGAAGACGTCCGGGCCGAAGGCCTCGCGGGCGCGGCGCTCGATGAGGCGCTCGGCGGCCTCGTCGGCGACGGTGACGAAGTCGGTGGCATGGGCCTTCACCTTGACGTCTGCCGGGCTGAGGTTGGCAAAGCGCGGCATGATCTCGACCTCGGCGGCCTCCCCGGCCATGGCAAAGAGGCGGTCGAGCTCGGTGCGGGTCACGGACATGGGGGTGGCTTTCTGCGAAGGCGCGGCGCTGGGGGAATGACGACGATGGGCGAGGCGCTCAAGCACATGAACGCGAATCACCTGAACGCTCTGCATATTTCACCATGCTCTTAACGGATTTGCGAAGCTAATCCCTTGAGCCATGCGTGCGCTGCGGGGCGCACATGCGCAGAAAACTGGATCTCAACGGTCCTGATTTGCCCTATATATGAGCAACAAGCTCAATTTCGCCGCAGGAGCGGCTCGACAAATGAACATGATCATCGAACCGACCCGTTTCAACCGCAAGGTCCTTGCCCAGTCCGTCTCGCTGCCGGGTCTCGGATTCACCCACCTGTTCGGCCGTCGCCGCAAGGTGGAGCCGGTGATCACCGACGACGTGTTCTTCAGCGCCCTCAAGGCCAGCTGATTTTTCAGCCAAGTCCCCAAAATGGCTGCGGGCGCCCCGAAAGGGCGCCCGATTTATTTCGTCAGGTCTGACCTTGCCGCGCGGGCTCCGAGCCGCTGACTGCGGTTTGGGCGCGGTCGCGGAACGGCTGGGGGCAGGTCAGGCGGCGCGAATGGCCTGCAGGAAGTGCTCGACCCGGCTGCGGAGCGAGCTCGCCTCGGCGGAGAGATGCGAGGCTGCGTCCAGCACCTTGCTGGCGTTGCTGCCGGTGGTCACGGCGCCCGAGTTCAGCCGGGCCACATTGTCCGACACATCCTGGGTGCCGACGGCTGCCTGCTGGACATTGGCGGCGATCTCTCGCGTGGCGGCGCCCTGCTGTACCATCGCCGAGGCAATTTCGGCCGAGACGCCGTTGATCTCGCCGATGACGCCGCCGATGCTGCGGATGGCGGCAACGGCCGCGTCCGACACCGTCTTCATGGCGGCAATCTGCACGGAGATTTCCTCGGTCGCCCTGGCCGTCTGGGTTGCCAGCGACTTGACTTCGGTTGCCACGACCGCAAAGCCCTTGCCCGCTTCACCGGCCCGCGCCGCCTCGATGGTGGCGTTGAGGGCCAGCAGGTTGGTCTGCTCGGCGATGGCCGAGATCAGGCTGACGATCTGGCCGATGCGATCGGTGGTGGAGACGAGCTGCAACACGGTTCCATCGGTCTGCTCGGCCTGGCTGGCCGCGCGTTCGGCAGTGGCGCGCGAGGCGTCGACCCGGCCGGCGATTTCGTTGATGGACGCGGCGAGCTCCTCGCAGGTGGCTGCGACCGAGCGCACATTGGCGGAGGCCTGTTCGGCCGCCGCGGCGGCACTTCCGGCGTTGGTCGTGCCGGTGTCGGCCGTGGAGGTCAGGGCCCGCGCCGTGGTTTCCATCTGCTGGGACGACTGCTGGACGGTGCTGAGCACCGAGGAGATCTCGCGGTCGAAGTCGGCGACCAGGCGGTCGACTTCGGCGACGCGACGGTTGCGGCTGATCACCTCCGCTTCCTGGCTCCGCTCCAGTCGCTCGCGGGCGATGATGTTGTGGCGGAAGACCTCGACGGCATTTGCCATGGCGCCGATCTCGTCCTGACGATCGAGGTGCGGCACGGTGACGTCATGCTTGCCGTCGGCCAGAATGTTCATCACCTGCGTCATGGCGGTGATGGGACGGGCCACCACCATCATGATCATCTGCGCCAGGAGGGCGATCATCACGATGGCGACCAGCAGCGTGGTGGCGATGGCGATGTAGCGGAACTCGGTCAACGGAGCGAAGGCCATGGCACGATCGACCGAAAGGGCGAGGAACCACTTTGCCGACGGCAGGCCTTCGACGGGCACGAAGGTCAACAGGCGGCTGGCGCCCTGAAGCGAGACCTGCACCGGTGCCTTGCCTGCGACGGGAACCCCGGCGCCGTCAT
Organism: Oryzibacter oryziterrae; assembly: GCF_021864535.1. Classification (GTDB taxonomy): domain Bacteria; phylum Pseudomonadota; class Alphaproteobacteria; order Rhizobiales; family Pleomorphomonadaceae; genus Pleomorphomonas; species Pleomorphomonas oryziterrae. The sequence goes on along the minus strand of NZ_JAKJIC010000024.1, from coordinate 25,370 downwards.
AGACTTCGCCGATCTTCTTGCCGACCAGGGAGGTGTCGCCGTGGACGAGGATGGTGCCGTCGTCGCTCACCAGGAAGGCGTTGCCCTTGCCGCCGAAGTCGATGCTGCCGATCTTGTCGACAACGGCCTTCAGGGTGAAGTCGCTGCCGACGACACCGGCGAGCTTGCCGCCGGTCTTGACAGGGATGGCAGCGGTGATGACGAGGCCGCCGGTGGAAGCGTCGACATAGGGCGCGGTCAGCACGGCGTCATTGGCCTTGGCGACGTCCTGGTACCAGGGGCGCTTGCGCGGATCATAGCCGGCGGGCATGTCGGTCTTGGGCCAGATGGTGAAGGCCCCGGTCTCGTCGCCGTAATAGGTATACTGGAACTCCCGGGCGAGAATGTCCTGGCTGAGTGCGGCGGCCGGGTCCGTGGGGGCATGGGCGACATTTTCAGCCACCGCCTGCGTCAGCAGAAGGCGCCCAGTCAGCCAGCTGGAGATGCCGTCGGCTGCAAGGCGACCGGTCGACACCATGTCGTCGCCGACCTGGGCCTCCACTTCGCCACTGCGCCGCATGTCGATGATCCAGGAAAATCCTGCGAAACAAATGGCGACCACAACCATGGCCGCCAACAGGATCTTGTTCATCAGGCGTCTTGCCGGTCTACGTGACTGGAGGTCCATGCGTGCCCCTTTTCATCAGGCGGGATAGCTTGCTGCGCATAAGTGCGGAGCATGCTAATTTTTGCATAGACTGCCATTGTAAATAAATCGTATAGCGTCAGCCGGTCCAAAGCATAGCCGGCAAACCGGAAACCTCACTTTCCATCAAGCAGTCGCCTTGCAATAACCTGCGCCTGTATTTCGCCGGCGCCCTCGAAAATATTGAGAATACGGGCGTCGCAGAGGACGCGACTGATCTGGTATTCGAGGGCAAAGCCATTGCCGCCATGGATCTGCAAGGCGTTGTCGGCGGCGGCCCAGGCGATGCGGGCGCCGATCAGCTTGGCCATGCCGGCTTCGAGATCGCAGCGCTTGCCTTCGTCCTTCTGTCGGGCGGAGAAGTAGGTGAGCTGGCGGGCGACGTTGATCTCGACGGCCATCATCGCCAGCTTGTCGGCGACGCGGGGAAAGTCGATCAGCTGCTTGCCGAACTGGACGCGTTCCAGGGCATATTTGAGGCCGATGTCGAAGGCCGACTGGGCGACGCCGGTGGCGCGGGCGGCGGTCTGGATGCGGGCGCTTTCGAAGGTCTGCATCAGCTGCTTGAAGCCCTGGCCCTCGACGCCGCCGAGCAGGTTCTGGGCGGGAACCTCGAAGCCGTCGAAGGCGATCTCATATTCCTTCATGCCGCGATAGCCGAGCACCTCGATCTCGCCGCCGCTCATGCCCTTGGCGGGGAAGGGGGTCTCGTCGGTGCCGCGCGGCTTGGGCGCGAGGAACATGGACAGGCCGCGATAGCCGGGTTCGTCGGGGTTGGTGCGGGTCAGCACGGTCATGACGTCGGCACGGACAGGATGGGTGATCCAGGTCTTGTTGCCGGTGATGCGGTAGACGTCGCCGTCACGCACGGCGCGGGTGCGCAGCGAGCCGAGGTCGGAGCCGGTGTTGGGTTCGGTGAAGACGGCGGTGGGCAGCACTTCACCGGAAGCGATCTTGGGCAGCCACTCGGCCTTCTGCGCGTCGGTGCCGCCGCACAGGATCAGCTCGGCGGCGATCTCGGAGCGGGTGCCGAGCGAGCCGACACCGATATAGGCGCGGCTCAGCTCCTCGGAGACCACGCACATGCTCTCCTTGCCGAGGCCGAGGCCGCCGAAATCTTCGGGGATGGTGAGGCCGAAGACGCCGAGTTCGGCGAGCTTGTCGATCACCTCCATGGGGATATAGGCGTTGGCCAGATGCCACTCATGGGCATGCGGCAGCACTTCCGTTTCGGCAAAGCGACGCATTTCGGCGCGGAAGGCTTCCAGCGTCTCGTCGAGACCGGAGGCGCCAACGATCTCCGCCTCGGTCTTGTCGCGGAAGAGGGCGACGAGGCGAGCCCGCGGAGCGGGGGAGGTGCCGGAGGCGATCAGGCTTTCGGCCGCTAAGGTGCGGGCATGGGAAAGGTCGGCCTCCGTGAGGCCGAGCTGGGCGGGGCGGATGATCTCGCCCTGGTTCATGGGGATGCCGCCGAAGATCTGGGCGAGGTACTCGCCGGCGCCGATCTCGACCAGCAGCTCCTCGGTCTCGCCATACTGGCCCGTGGCGGTGAGGCGCTCGCCATAGGATTTCAGCTGGCGCAGCGCCTCCACATAGGTGGCGAGCCAGGCGAGACCGTGCGTCGCCCGCTGCTCGGTGTCGACGAGGGCAGAGGACACCTTGCCGTCGACGGTGACCATGGCGCGGACGACGGCGACGGCGGTGCCGAAAAGGGCCTCGACCGGCGGCAAAGCGTCAGCGAGGCGGTCGAGTACGGACTTGTCTTGCTCAAGCGGCGTGACGGCGCTCATGGGTTTCCTCCTCCGGACGGTTCATTCGCCCTTGCAATTTTCCGCGCGGGGCCCACGTTGAGGGTCGCCTGCCGCCCGGTCTGTCTTGCAGTGCAAAATGACCGGAAGGGGGGCGTTCCCTCAATGCATCTTTGGTAAGGGTGCGGGGGAAATGGCCCGAAAAGGCCTCAGACTTTGGTCGGTTTTGCGGGATTTCCGCCCAATGTGGGAGATACGGCTTGGGTTGGCTGCGACGCCTTTACGCAATCGCCTACCGGGCGGTGCTGCTGTTCAACAGCACGGACGGCTGGGCGATCGCCTCGCATGTGGCGTTGTCGTCGCTGATGGCGCTGTTCCCCTTCCTGATCTTCCTGACCGCCGTGGCCGCCTTTTTCGACTTGAGCGAGCTGTCGCAGACGGTGGTGAAGATCCTGTTCGACAGCATTCCCCAGGCGATCGCTGCCCCGATTGCCCGCGAAGTGCAGAATGTGCTGTTGGTGCCGCGGCGCGACATTCTGACCATCGGCGTCGCGCTGGCGATCTGGTTCGCCTCGTCCGGCGTCGAGGCGCTGCGGGTCGGCCTCAACCGCGCTTACGGCACGACGGAGAACCGCAACTTCATCTTCCTGCGGCTTGAAAGCATGGCCTTCGTGCTGGTGGGCACCGTGGTGCTGCTGACGCTCGCCTTCCTGGTGATCCTGATGCCGGTGATCTGGTCGACGACGGTGCATTTCCTGCCGCGCCTGTCGGCCTTTGGCGGTTGGCTCGATCTCACGCGCTATGGGGTGACGGCGGTGGTGGCGAGCGTCGGGCTGCTGGTCGGCCACCTGTGGCTTCCGGCGGGGCGGCGGCGCCTCACAGACGTGCTGCCGGGCATCGCGCTGACGCTGATGGCCTGGATCGGCGGCGCCTACGGCTTCTCGCTCTATCTGGCCGACTTCGCCAACTATGCCTCGACCTACGCGGGCCTTGCCGGCGTGATGACGGCCATCGTGTTTCTCTACCTGATCGCGGTGATCCTGCTGATGGGCGCCACGGTCAATGCGGCGATCATGGCGGAGTTCGGCGTGGATCACGCCGGCCAGAAGACGCAGGAAGCGGCTGCGGCGGATTGACTTTCGCGTCGCGGCGGACGATGGCTTTCCTTCAGAGGCACCCGCCATTCCGGCGGCGTGCCCAAGACACCGCATGACGCGGAGGAGTCCCCACAATGTTTACGCTCGTGATCAATGGCGTGGCGATTGCCACCACCGACGCCGACGAGGACGAAGCCCGCGACATCTTCCTCGGTGAAGACTTCAAGGAAGACATCAAGGAATTCACCGTGGACGGCAAGCCCGTCTGGGACGGCAAGTCCGAGCTGGTGGTGCGCGCGGCCACCGAGGACGAAGCCGAGATCTTCTCGGAAATCGACGAGATCGAAGAAGAGGAAGATCTGGACGAGGAGTTCGACGAAGACGGCGCCTCGATCATGTTCCTGGTGGACATCGACCAGTTCGAGGACGAACTCGACGATGAAGAAGGCGTCTGATCGGTCGCCTCTGTTCCGGAAATGACCAAGGGCCGGTGGAGCGATCCACCGGCCCTTTTGCTTGCGGGATCGGACGGGCCAGCGGCCGGGATCAGCCGCCCGAGGCTTCCAGCACGTCTTCAAGGCTCCGGAGACCGGTTTTCGGGGCGTTGACCAGCACGGCCATGTTGCCGGGGGCGTGCTGGTTGTTCAGCATCTTCATGTGGGCGAGCGGGATCTGGTCCCAGGCGAAGACCTCGGACATGCAAGGATCGACGCGGCGGCCGACCACGAAGGCGTTGGCGGCGGCGGCCTGCTTCAGGTGAGCGAAATGCGAGCCCTGGATGCGCTTCTGGTGCATCCAGACATAGCGGGCGTCGAAGGTGATGTTGAAGCCGGAGGTGCCGGCGCAGAAGACCACCATGCCGCCGCGCTTGACCACCAGCGTCGAGACCGGGAAGGTGGCTTCGCCGGGATGCTCGAAGACCATGTCGACGTTGACGCCCTTGCCGAGAATATCCCAGATGGCCTTGCCGAACTTGCGCGCTTCCTTGGTCCACTCGTCATGCTCGGGCGAGCCGACCTTGGGCAACTGGCCCCAGCAATTGAACTCCTTGCGATTGATGACGCCCTTGGCGCCGAGGCTCATGACATAGTCGCGCTTGCTCTCGTCGGAAATGACGCCGATGGCATTGGCGCCGGCGGCGGCGCAGAGCTGGATGGCGAAGACGCCGAGGCCGCCGGACGCGCCCCAGACCAGCACATTCTGGCCGGGCCTCAGCTGATGCGGCGAATGGCCGAACAGCATGCGATAGGCGGTGGCGAGCGTCAGCACGTAGGAGGCGCTTTCCTCCCAGGTCAGATGGGTCGGCCGCGGCAGCAACTGGCGCGCCTGCACGCGGGCGAACTGGGCGAAGGAGCCGTCGTTGGTCTCGTAGCCCCAGATGCGCTGCGAAGGCGACAGCATGGGATCGCCGCCATTGCATTCCTCGTCGTCGCCGTCATCCTGATTGCAGTGGATGACCACCTCGTCGCCGACCTTCCAGCGCGTGACCTTGGAGCCCACCGCCCAGACGATGCCCGCGGCGTCGGACCCGGCGATGTGGTAGTCCTGCTTGTGGCCGTCGAAGGGCGAAACGGGCTTGCCGAGCGCGGCCCAGACGCCGTTGTAGTTGACGCCGGCGGCCATGACGAGCACGAGCACGTCGTGACTGTCGAGCTTCCAGGTGGGGACCACCTCGAGCTGCATGGCGCTCTCGGGCGGTCCGTGCCGTTCGCGGCGGATGGCCCAGGCCCACATCTTCTCGGGAACATGGCCGAGCGGCGGGATTTCTCCGACGGCGTAGAGATCCTTCAGGACCGGGTCCGGGGTCTTGATCTCGGCGACGGGCATGGCGTGTCCTCGGGTCTTTGTTGCGGCCGGTTCAGCGCCGGCTTGGGATGGACCTAATTATTTGCCCGTAGCTGCAGCGCACCAATAAGACCTTTGATGAAGGAGAGCTTGGCGTCGCCTTGGGCTGCGGGAGGCTCGTCTTGCCTGCTGCTGTATTTGCTTGCAAAGTCGCGGCTTTCTTCAAGAATTGTGCGACCTTAAGTCTCATCTGCACTTAGACGAAAGACGTATCGCTGCAGTGCAGCACGCGACCATTGGACGACTTCTCAGGGCAGCGTTTCCCGCCCATAGTTACCGTTGAATCTAAAACGATTGCATTGTGGGGGACGGTGATGGCCGAGGAGAAGGCGAGCAAAGAGGTGAAGCGCGACCAGCCGTGGATCATCCGCACCTATGCGGGACACTCCACCGCGGCGGCCTCCAATGCGCTCTATCGCAGCAATCTCGCCAAGGGCCAGACGGGTCTGTCGGTGGCCTTCGACCTGCCGACGCAGACGGGCTACGACCCCGATGACGTGCTGGCGCGCGGCGAGGTGGGCAAGGTGGGCGTGCCGATCAGCCATATCGGCGACATGCGGGCGCTGTTCCACGATATCCCGCTCGAGCGCATGAACACGTCGATGACCATCAACGCCACGGCGGCCTGGCTGCTGGCGCTCTATGTGGCGGTGGCCGACGAGCAGGGCGCCGACCGGGCCAAGCTCAACGGCACGACGCAGAATGACATCATCAAGGAATATCTCAGCCGCGGCACCTATGTGTTCGCGCCCGAACCGTCGATCCGGCTGACCACCGACATCATCGCCTGGACCTATACAAACCTGCCGAAATGGAACCCGATGAATGTCTGTTCCTACCATCTGCAGGAAGCCGGTGCGACGCCGGTGCAAGAACTGGCCTTTGCGCTGGCAACAGCGACCACCATTCTCGACCGCATGAAGGCGTCGGGGGCGGTGCCGGCGGCGGAATTCCCGGCGGCGGTGGGGCGGATCTCCTTCTTCGTCAACGCGGGGCTGCGCTTCATCACCGAGATCGCCAAGATGCGCGCCTTCACCGAGCTGTGGGACGAGCTGTTGCGCGATCGCTATGGCGTCGACGACGCCAAGGCGCGGCGCTTCCGTTATGGCGTGCAGGTGAACTCGCTGGGGCTGACCGAACAGCAGCCGGAAAACAACGTCAGCCGCATCCTGATCGAGATGCTGGCGGTGGTGCTGTCGAAGAACGCCCGCGCCCGCGCCGTGCAGCTTCCGGCCTGGAACGAGGCGCTGGGCCTGCCGCGCCCGTGGGACCAGCAATGGTCGCTCAGAATGCAGCAGATCATGGCGCTGGAGACCGATCTTCTCGAGCATGAGGACATCTTCGACGGCTCGACGGTGATGACGGGCAAGGTGGAGGCGCTGAAGGCCGAGGCGCGGGCGGAGCTTGCGCGCATCGACGCCATGGGCGGCGCGGTGGCGGCCATCGAGAGCGGCTACATGAAACGGGCGCTCGTCGAGAGCAACACGCGGCGCCTGGCCGCCATCGAGGGCGGCAAGCAGACCGTTGTGGGCGTCAACAGCTTCACCGAGAGCGAGCCGTCGCCGCTGTCCACGGGCGAAAGCGCCATCCTGACCGTGCCCGAGCATGTGGAACCCGAGGCGATCGCCGCCATCAAGGCCTGGCGGGCCAAGCGCGATCCGTCGGCGGTGGACGCGGCGCTCGAGGCCCTGCGGCAGGCGGCACGCGCGGGCACCAACATCATGGAGCCGTCGATCGCCGCCGCCAAGGCGGGTGTCACCACCGGCGAATGGGGCGCGGTGCTGCGCGAGGTGTTCGGACAATATCGCGCGCCGACGGGCGTTGCCGGGGAAGCCTCGGCCTCGGCCGGCGAGATCGAGAGCGTGCGGGCGGCGGTGGCGGCCTTGTCGCGCCGTCTGGGGGTGCCGCTCAAGTTCCTGGTGGGCAAGCCGGGGCTGGACGGCCATTCCAACGGCGCCGAACAGATCGCCGTGCGCGCGGCCGATTGCGGCATGGTGGTTGTCTATGACGGCATCCGCTCGACGCCGGCCGAGATCGTCGACAAGGCGCGGGCGGAGAAGGTGCATGTGATCGGCCTTTCCATCCTCTCCGGCAGCCATGTGCCGCTGGTGCGCGAGGTGATGGCGCGACTGCGCGACGCCGGGCTCGGCCACGTGCCGCTGGTGGTGGGCGGCATCATCCCGGCCGAGGATGGGATGACGCTGCGGCAGCTCGGTGTTGCGGCTGTTTACACCCCCAAGGATTTCCAGCTGACCGACATCATGGCCGACATCGTCCGCATCGTCGGCAAGGACACGCCGGAAGCGGCCTGAACGCACAGGATCCGATGGTGAAGGAAGGGGCGGGCTCGGACGAGCTGCGCCCCTTTTGCTTTTCCGGGGGGCAGGCAAAGGTGTCGATGGCGGGATTTACGCAAAAAGCGCATTGCTCATGCGTGTTTCGACTTATGCCGTTTCGCGATGACCCAGAAGACTTTAGCAGTGGCAACAAGCGCTGCCGCGTGCAAAACATAACCGGCAAAGGGAACACATTTGCCTTGGTCATATGCATGGATTTACTGATGGTAGAATCCACAAAACGACAGATGGCCTCAAAATGTTCCAAGCTTACTGCCGCGCGATGATCATAATTTGCGAATAGCACCTGCTCGATGACACGCCGAGCAAGCATGAGTTCGGCGGAAAGATCGTGCGGATCAGGACAGGACCATCGGGACGCCAGTTGCGGACCGACCACAGAGAACCGGCAAAGCCGGCTCAGGTCTTCCGGAAAATGTCCCCGTCGCGGGGGACCCGGAGGGGCCGCAGCGGAGGGACAGATGAAGCGAGCTCAGGATGAAATGAAGGACGCCCTTCTGGCGGAGGCGACTGCATTGGCCGCCAAGCGGAACAATCCCGACCTCGTACGCTTCGTCAAACTGCTGTTCGCGCGAGGGGCAGCCGAAGACCTCGTGACCTATACGGCCGTCGAACTGCTGGCCTTTGCCGAGAGCGGGTTGAGTTCGCTGGCGCTGCGCGTGCCGGGCATTCACAGCATCCGCATCTTCAACCCGCCCTGGGATGAAGAGGGCGACGGGCGACGGGCGGTGACGGTGATCGAGGTGATCAACGACAACATGCCCTTCCTGGTCGATTCGGTGATGCAGGAGCTGACCGACGCCGGGCTTGAAGTGCGGCTGATGGTGCATCCCATTCTCTCGGTGGCGCGCGGCATGACCGGCCGGCTGCTGGCGATCACCGACGAGGACGATCCGGACGCGACGCGGGAGAGCTTCATCCATGTGCATGTGACGCGCCTGCCCGATCCGATCGCGGCGGCGCAGATCGAAACGCGGCTCGACCTGGTGCTGGCCGACGTGCGCGCCTCGGTCGACGACTGGCCGGAAATGAATGCCCGCCTCAAGCAGGTGATCGCCGAGTATCGCACCAATCCGCCGCCGCTGCCGGTGGAAGAGATTGCCGAGGCCATCGAGTTTCTGACCTGGCTGGCCGACAACAACTTCACCTTCCTCGGCCTGCGCGAATATGACGTGGCGCTGGCCACAGGGTCGGACGACGACCAGATCGCGGTGAAGCCGGGCACGGGCCTCGGCCTGCTGCGCGACCCCGACGTGCGGGTGCTGCGGCGCGGGCGCGAACTGGTGCAGGTGACGCCTGAGGTGCGCGAGTTCATGCTGCGGCCCGAGCCGCTGATCGTCGCCAAGGCCAATGTGAAGGCCCGCGTGCATCGGCACGCCTACATGGATTATGTCGGCGTCAAGCATTACGACGACGAGGGTACGCTGGTCAGCGAGCTGCGCCTGTTGGGTCTGTTCACTTCGTCGGCCTATACGCGCTCGACCCGCTCGATCCCGTACCTCCGGCGCAAGGTGGCGCAGGTGATGGAGCGGGCCGGCTTCGATCCCGAGAGCCATTCGGGCAAGGCGCTGCACAATATCCTCGAAAGCTATTCGCGCGACGAGTTGTTCCAGATCGACATCGAGACGCTGCAGGAGTTTACCCGCTCGATCCTCGAACTGATCGAACGGCCGCGCATCCGCGTGCTGGCGCGGCGCGAGAAGTTCAACCGCTTCGTCTCGGTGCTGGTCTATGTGCCGCGCGACCGCTTCAACACCCATGTGCAGACGCGCATCGGCGCCTATCTCAAGGATGTCTACGAGGGCCGTGTTTCCGCCGTCTATCCGGCCTTCCCGGAAGGGCCGCTGGCGCGCGTGCATTACATCATCGGCCGCGACGAGGGCGTGACGCCGAACCCCTCGCAGGTGGACCTCGAAGCGGCGGTGACCGCGATCACGCACACCTGGGCCGATGCCTTCCAGGAAGCCTGCCGCGCCAAGTTCGGTCCGGCCCGAGGCCGCGTGCTGATCGAGACCTATGGCAATGCCTTCCCGCCGGCCTACAAGGACACCTACGCGCCGGCCGTGGCGATCGACGACCTGGTGACGCTCGAACATTTCGTGGCGGGACGGCAGACGGCGATTGCGCTGCGCAGCGAGACGGCCGGGCCGATGATCACGCTGAGGCATTTCCAGACCGGCGGTTCGGTGCCGCTGTCGCAGCGCGTGCCCATCCTCGAGGCCATGGGCTTCTCGGTGGTGGAGGAAAAGACCTTCGAGATCGTCCGCGGCGACGCGCACATCGTGCTGCACGACATGGCGATCGAGCGGGCCGACGGGCAGCCGGTGGATCTGGCGGCGCAGGAAGGGCGGCTGACGGCCATGTACATGGCGGTGTGGCTGAAGCAGTGCGAGAGCGACCGGCTGAACAGCCTGACCATCGCCGCCGGGCTCGGCTGGCGCGAAATCGCGCTGCTGCGCACCCTGTCGCGCTATCTGCAGCAGATCCGCGTCTCCTATGACCAGAGCTATATCGCCGAGGCGCTGGTGCGCAACGCCGGCCTGGCGGCGCGTCTGGTGGATCTGTTCCATACCCGGTTCATCCCGCATTTCGAGGGGAACCGCGCGGCGGCCGAGGCGGCCATCGCCGCGGATATCGCGGCGGCGCTCGAAAACGTGCCGAGCCTCGACGACGACCGGATCATCCGCCGCATCCGCAACCTGATCGAGGCGGCGACGCGCACCACCTTCTTCCAGATCGGCAAGGACGGGGCGGCCCATCCGGTGATCGCCATCAAGTTCGATCCGCGTGAAATCGAGGGATTGCCGGAACCGCGGCCGTTTGCGGAGATCTTCCTGCATTGCCCGCGGGTGGAAGGCGTGCACCTGCGCTTCGGCAAGGTGGCGCGCGGAGGCTTGCGCTGGTCGGACCGGCCGCAGGATTTCCGCACCGAGGTGCTGGGCCTCGTCAAGGCGCAGCAGGTCAAGAATGCGGTGATCGTGCCGGTGGGTGCCAAGGGTGGCTTCGTGCCGAAGTTCCTGCCCGTGGGCGGCAGCCGCGATGAGGTGTTCCGCGAGGGCACCGAGGCCTACAAGCTGTTCGTCAACACGCTGCTCGACCTCACCGACAATATCGTCGGCGACGCCATCATCCCGCCCGTCCATACGGTGCGCCATGACGGCGACGATCCCTATCTGGTGGTGGCGGCCGACAAGGGCACGGCCACCTTCTCCGATACCGCCAACGGGCTTGCCGACGCGCATGGTTTCTGGCTGTCGGACGCCTTCGCCTCCGGCGGGTCGGTCGGTTACGACCACAAGAAGATGGGCATCACCGCCCGTGGCGCCTGGGAAGCGGTGAAGCGGCATTTCCGCGAGATGAATGTCGATATCCAGTCGACACCGTTCACCGTGGCCGGTGTGGGCGACATGTCGGGCGACGTGTTCGGCAACGGCATGCTGCTGTCGCCGGCGATCAAGCTTCAGGCGGCCTTCGACCATCGCGACATCTTCCTCGATCCCAATCCTGATCTGGTGCTGTCCTTTGCCGAGCGGCAGCGGCTGTTCGGGCTGGCGCGCTCCAGCTGGGCCGACTATGACCGCAGCCGCATCTCGGCCGGTGGCGGCGTGTTCTCGCGCCAGCTCAAGAGCATTCCGCTGTCGTCGGAGGTGCAGGCGCTGTTGGGCCTGACGGCCGATCACGCCACGCCGCAGGAGGTGATGACGGCGATCCTCAAGGCCGAGGTGGACCTGCTCTGGTTCGGCGGCATCGGCACCTATGTGAAGGCGGCCGACGAGAGCGACGCCGAGGTGGGCGACCGGGCCAATGACGCCATCCGCGTCAACGCCACGGATCTGCGCGCCAAGGTGATCGGCGAGGGCGCCAATCTCGGGGTGACGCAGAAGGCGCGCATTGCCTACGGGCTGGCCGGCGGGCGCTGCAACTCCGACGCCGTGGACAATTCGGCCGGCGTCAACTCGTCCGACGTGGAGGTCAACATCAAGATTGCCCTCGGTCGCGCCGTGCGGGCCGGTCGCTTGCCGATCGCCGAGCGCAACAGCCTGCTGGCGGCGATGACGCCGGAGGTGGCGCGACTGGTGCTGAGCAACAACTATCGCCAGACGCTGGCGGTGTCGGTCACCCATCATGCGGGGGCGCCGGCGACGCCGGGGCTCGCCGAGCTGATGCGGACGCTGGAAGTGCGTGGCAAACTCGACCGCAAGGTGGAGTTCCTGCCCGACGAGGTGTCGCTGGCCCGGCGCATGGCGGCCGGCGAAGCGCTCAGCCGCGGCGAGATCGGCGTGCTGATGGCCTATGCCAAGATCGTGCTGTTCGACGACCTGATCGCCTCGGACGTGCCCGACATGCCGAGCCTTGAAGGCGCGCTGCTCGCCTATTTCCCGGCGGACATGCGCGAGGGGTTTGCCGAGGACATTCGCAATCATCGCCTGAAGCGCGAAATCATCGCCACCGGCCTTGCCAACGGCATGATCAACCGCGGCGGTCCGGCCTTCGTCAGCCGGCTGCAGGGACAGACCGGGGCGACGGTGGCGGAGATCGCGCGGGCCTATCTGGCGGCGATGCATCTGTTCAACGTGGGCGACCTTGAAGCCGGCCTCGACGCGCTCGACGGCAAGGTGGACGGTTCGCTGCAGCTCGATCTCTATGCGGCGCTGCAGGACTTCCTTGGCGATGCCGTGCTCTGGATCTTGCGCAATGGCGTCACGGCCGATCGGCTTGCCGACGGGCTCACCGCCTATCGCAAGGTCCTGGGCGCCACGGGCGGACCGGACGGGTCGACGCTGGCGGCCAGGGGGCTGCCGCTCGATCTGGCACAGCGCCTTCTGGCACTGCCGCTCGAACTCTCCAGCCTCGACACGATCCTTGCGGCCGGCGAGAGCGGTTGGCCGATCGAGGCGGTGGTGCCGGTGGTGGCGGCCATCGACGAGGCGCTGGGTCTGCAGGCCTTCGATCGGGCCGTGCGGCGCTTCCGCACCAATGATCCGGTGGAGGCGCGGGCCATGGATCTCGTCCGCCGCAGCCTGTCGCGCAGCCGGCGCGCTCTGGCGGTCAAGGCGGTCGAAGCCGGTGGTGCCGAAGTCTGGCTCGACCTTCATGCGGGCGCCGTGCAGCGCGCGCGGCTGGGGCTTGACGAACTGCTGGCGGCCGGACCGACGGTGGCCCGCCTGACCGTGGCCGCCGGGCTGGTGGCCGATCTCGCCTGACAAGGACAACGGCCGCGCAGATGTCACTCTGCGCGGCCGCTTTGGCTTGAACTGGAAAGACGCTGGGGACCGTCAGCCGCCGCCGATCAGGATGCCGGCAGCCAGCACCAGCGCGCCGCCGAGCACCACCTGCAGCACGGCCTTCAGGAAGGGCGTTTCCATATAGCGGTTCTGGATGCCGGCGATGGCCCAGAGTTCGACGAAGACGATCACCAGCGCAATGGCGGTGGCCGTCCAGAAGTTCGGCACCAGATAGGGCAGGGCATGGCCAAGGCCGCCGAGCGCCGTCATGATGCCGGAGGCTAGGCCGCGCTTGATGGGCGAACCGCGCCCCGAGATGACGCCGTCGTCATGGGCGGCTTCGGTGAAGCCCATGGAAATGCCGGCGCCGACGGAGGCGGCGAGCGCCACCTGGAAGGTGGTCCAGGAGTTCTGCGTGGCAAAGGCGGTGGCGAAGATGGGCGCGAGGGTGGAGACCGAGCCATCCATCAGGCCGGCAAGACCGGGCTGCACATAGGTGAGGATGAACTGGCGGCGGGCTTCTTCCGCTTCCTCGTTGACCTTGTCGGGCGTCAGATGCTGCTCTTCCGCCGCCTCGGCATTCATCATGTGATGGCGTTCCTGCTCGGCGAGATCGCCCAGCAGGCGGCGGGCGCCGGCGTCGGTGAAGCGGCCGGCGGCTTCCTTGTAGAACTTGTAGGCGGCCGATTCCATGCGCGAGGCTTCCTGGCGGATGCGCTCGACGCCGAGGTTCTGGATCAGCCAGACCGGCTGGCGGGCATAGAAGCCGGCCACATGCTCGCGGCGGATCAGCGGAATGGTCGGTCCGAACAGGCGCTCGTGCTCGGCGATGAGAAAGCGGCGATGGCCGTTTTCGTCCTGCACCATCTCGTCGAACATGGCAGCGGTGGCCGGGTAGTCCTTGCGCAACTGATCGGCATAGCTGGCGTAGATGCGCGCGTCGTCTTCCTCGCTGGAAATGGCGAGCGCCAGGATTTCCTGTTCGCTCAGTTCGGAAAACTTGCGGCGGTTGCCGGTGGACTGGAACATGGATGGATTTCCTGATCTGTGGAGCACCCGCCGATCATGTTGAACCAACCTGATCGACAAGCGCTCAAGGGAAGCGCAGGCTGACCGTTGTGCCTTGGCCCGTCTCCGAGGTCACTGTCAACTGCGCATCGTGAATTTCGGTGATGCGCTCGACGATCCTGAGCCCCATGCCCAGACCGCCGGCTTTCTTGATGCGGCCACTGTCGATTTCGAGGTCGGCCCCGTCTGCCATGCCGGGACCGTTGTCGGCGACGACCAGGACAGCGCCGGGGCCGACGGAGACCGTGATCTCCGTACCATCCGGCGTGTGCCTGACGGCGTTTTCTATCAGGTTCCGGACAACATTCTGGATCAGGGACGGCACGAGCTTGACATTCACCGTCGGGCCTTGCTGGAAGGCGATGGACTTGGACCGGTCGAGCACGAAAGGCACCATTTCGGCGACCGCTTCCTCGGTGAGGGCGTTGAGTTCGACGGTCTCGAAGGCGCCGGCGTCGATCATGTCCAGCTTGGCGAGCGCGGTGAGCTGCTCGAGGATATGCATGAGGCGATCGAGGTCGGCCTCGGCCCGGCGCGCGCGCGGGTCCTCGATGCGCTCGAGCTCCAGCTTGACGATGGCGACCGGCGTGCGGATCTCGTGGGCGATGGCGGCGGCGAAGACGCGCTGGGCCTTGAAGAGTTCCGAGGAGCGCTGCAGCAGGCGGTTGATCGCCTCGACGAAGAAGGCGATCTCGCGCGGCATGCCGGGGGCGGCCGTGATGGCCGTGGGCGAGGAGGGATTGATGGCGTCTGCCGCTTCCGCTGCGGCGGCGACCGGGCGCAGCGCCTTGCGGATGGAGATGGTGGTGGCGCCGATGACCAGCGCGAGCATCAGGCTCATGGGCACCAGCATGTGATCGAACATCTCGTGCAGCAGGATCTCGCGGATGAAGTTGCTGGGATCGTGCAGGATGGCGACCTCGATGAGAATCTTCTGGCCGCCGATCAGGAAAGTGCGGCCGCCGCTGACACTGAGCGGCTTGCCGGGGGCGATGAGGCTCTGCCAGAAGTCGGGCGGGTCGAGTTCCACGGGGAGGAAATGCTCGCGGCACTCCTCCGAACAGTTGGTGTAGAGCACGCGGCCATCTGCGGTGCGGATGCGCACATAGGTGCCGGCAACCAGATCGCTGTCGCCACCGGGGGCGGCGTCGGCCGTGTCGCCGGAGGCAGGCCGGATGGCGTCGCCGTCATCGTTGTCGCCGTCGCCATAACGGGCGAGCGCCTGCCCCTTGAGGTCGATCTCGACGGCGCCGGACGGGGCGAGTTGCACCGAGGCGGCAATCGCCTCAGCCTCCCGCTCGATCATGATGCGGCCAAGCTCGGTCTCGTTGAACCAGTATTCGGAGAAGACCACCACGAACTGGATGGCCATGGCCAGCACGGCGAAGGTGAGGATGCGGCCGCTGACGAGGGCAATGAGGGAGGCCGGCTTCCGGCGGCGGGACGGCATCAGGCGAGCACGCGCAGGATGTAGCCGATGCCGCGAACGGTGGCGATCTCCGTGCCGGTGTCGAGCCCGTCGAGTTTCTTGCGCAGGCGCGAGACGGCAAGCTCCAGCGCGTTGGACGACAGTTCCTCGCCGAATTCCGACAGTGCGGTTTCCAGCTTGCGCTTGGGCACGACGCGTCCGGCCTCGCGGATCAGCAACTCGCTGAGCGCGCGTTCGCGCGGCGGCAGCGCGATGGCCTCGCCCTCGCAGGCGAGCACGGCGGTGGCCGGGTCGTAGCTGAGCTTGCCGACGGTCAGAACCGGCTGGGCGGTGACGACGTTGCGGCGGAGCATGGCGCGGCAGCGCGCCAGGAACTCCTTGTGATGGAAGGGCTTGACCAGATAGTCGTCGGCCCCGGCGTCGAGGCCGGCAATGCGTTCGTCGACCGTGCCGCGCGCCGTCATGATCAGGACGGGCGTGGCGCGGCCGGCGCGGCGCATGGCGCGGACGAGATCGAGGCCGTCGCCATCGGGCAGGCCGAGATCGAGGAGGATCAGGTCATGCTCGTTGCCGGCAATGGCCGCGTCGGCGTCCGCAATGGTGCTCACCGCGTCCAGCCGCCATCCGGCCTCACGCACCGCCTCGCCGAGAAGCTCGACAAGGCGGGGGCTGTCTTCCACCAGGAGGAGTCGCATCAGACCCGCTTTCTGCCCGTCACCATGGACCAGACAAGGTTTTCGCGCTGTCGCCAGCTCTCGACGATGGCGGCCGCAGCATGCACAAAGGCAAGGACCATGATGGCGTTGGCGAAGGCCTCATGCAACTCCTCAAGCCATTCTTCTCCCCAGAATGCGTCGAGGGTGGACATCCAGCCGGTCCCGGCCGTGCCGGCCAGCAACACCATGAGGGCGAACATCATGACGGCGGCGGCCGGATTGTGACCGAGGTGGCGCGGCTCCTGACCCTTCAGGAGATCGCGCAGATAGGGCAGGAGACGTCCCGGGGTGGGGAAGAACTCGCTGAAGCGCGCATAATGCGTGCCGACAAAGCCCCAGACGATGCGGATCACCAGCGCGGCGATCACGACATAGCCGACATAGCGATGATAGGTCTTGCCGGGGCGCAGGATGAAGAGGTTGAGCAGGCAGGCCGTGACCACGGTCCAGTGAAAGAGGCGGACGACCGGATCCCAGACCCGGACCGTCCGCGGCGGGGCGTCGGCCCCGCGCGCGAAACTGTCGGCCATGATCAGTTGGCGGCCTCGTTGTCGCCTTCTTCACCGGTGATCGGGTTGAAGACAACCTCGGCCTTCTTGCCGTCCTTGTCGAAGCCGTAGATCTCGTAGCAGGAGCCCTCGATCTTGACCTGCTTGATGTCGTGGTAACCGGCAGCCTCGGCCTTGGCCTTGACGGCGTCCTTGGTCAGCCACTCGGCCTGGGGCTTGTCGGTGCAGGTCGGCTCGTCCTCGGCAAAGGCGACGGACGGAACCATGAGGGTCGCAAAAGCGACGGCGAGCAGAGAATATTTCATTGGATTAGCTCCTGTTATGAAGCCGGTGCTCCGGCGACACGAGCTATGTCCGATTCAACCTGTCGAAACGGTGTCGAGATGATCTTGATGTCTCTTGCATATATTATCGACGTCAATCAGTTCATCTCAAGATTTACATTGAGAATGAAAATGAAAATCATTCGCAATCCAGATTCATCTTTCTTGTATGCTGTTCGGGCCTGGTGTTGCTGCCTGGGTCAGCCCCGGAAAGCCAAGGGCTTTCCGGGGTATAGCGTCGATCTCAATGGCGGAAGTGGCGCATGCCGGTGAAGACCATGGCGATGCCGGCCTTGTCGGCGGCGGCGATCACCTCGTCGTCGCGCATGGAGCCGCCCGGCTGGATGGCGGCGGTGGCACCGGCGGCGATGGCTTCCTCAAGCCCGTCGGCGAAGGGGAAGAAGGCGTCGGAGGCCACGACGGACCCGGTGGCAAGCGAGCCGGGCAGGCCGGCGCCTTCAGCCGCCTCGGCGGCGCGGATGGCGGCGATGCGGGCGGAATCGCGCCGGTTCATCTGACCGGCGCCGATGCCGGCGGTGGCCCCGTCCTTCACATAGACGATGGCGTTGGACTTGACGTGCTTGGCCACCTTGAAGGCGAGCAGCATGTCGGCCATCTCCTGCGCAGTCGGCTGGCGCTTGGTGACCACCTTGAGGTCCGCCTCGGTGACCACGCCATTGTCGCGCGACTGCACCAGCAGGCCGCCGGCCACCGTCTTGGTGGAGAGGCCGGGCGCCTTGGGGTCGGGCAGGCCGCCGGTGACCAGCAGGCGCAGGTTCTTCTTGGCGCCGACGATGGCAATGGCCTCGTCGGTGGCGCTCGGGGCGATGATCACCTCGGTGAAGATCTCGACGATCTTCTTCGCCGTTTCGGCGTCCAGCGTCTGGTTGAGCGCGACGATGCCGCCGAAGGCCGAGACGGGATCGCACAGCAGCGCCTTCTCATAGGCTTCGAGCAGGGTCTTGCCGAGCGCCACGCCGCAGGGGTTGGCGTGCTTGATGATGGCGACGGCCGGCGTGGCCGAGCCGAACTCGGCCACGAGTTCGAAGGCGGCGTCCGTGTCGTTGATGTTGTTGTAGGACAAGACCTTGCCCTGCAGCTGCGTGGCGGTGGAGACGCCCGGACGGCTCTCCATGGTGCGGTAGAAGCGCGCCCACTGATGCGGGTTCTCGCCATAGCGCATTTCCTGGGCGAGCTTGCCGCCGAAGGCCACGAAGTCGCCGGTCTCGCCGCCGAGCACGCCGGCAAACCAGTTGGAAATGGCGGCGTCATAGGCGCCGGTGCGGGCATAGGCCTTGGCGGCCAGCGTCTTGCGGGTTGCGAAGGTGACGCCGCCCTGATCGATCTCGGAGAGTACCTTCTCATAGTCCGCCGGCTCGACGACCACGGTGAGATAGGCGTGGTTCTTGGCGGCGGCGCGGATCATGGCGGGGCCGCCGATGTCGATATTCTCGATGGTCTCGTCATAGTCGGCGCCACGGGCGACGGTGGCCTCGAAGGGGTAGAGGTTGACGACGAGGATGTCGATCGGCTCGATGCCGTGGTCGGCCATGGCCTTGACATGGCTTGCCTCATGGCGGACGGCGAGCAGGCCGCCGTGCACCTTGGGGTGCAGGGTCTTGACGCGGCCGTCCATGATCTCGGGGAAGCCGGTGACGTCGGCCACTTCCGTCACGGGGATGCCGGCGTCCGACAGGAGCTTCTTCGAGCCGCCGGTGGTCAGCACCGTCACACCGCGGTCGGTGAGGGCGCGGGCGAATTCGATGAGACCTGTCTTGTCGGAAACGGACAAAAGCGCCCGCTTGGGAGCGACGCGATCGGGATGGCCAGCCATGGGAGTTCTCCGGGGGAAAGGATGGCGCGGCCATAGCACGAAAGGGGGGAGAGGGGAATGGGCGAGTTCGGGCGGCGGACCGGCTCTTTTTGCGCGGGGCAGCGCGCCGGCTCGCGGCGAGCCCGTCGCTTGCGCTCGGGCCGCTTCCCATGACAAACCTGCAGGACGGAGCGCATGATCTCAGGCGCCCGGCCCCTGTCAGCATTCAGAGCTTTCCATGTTCCTTCCCCTCTATGACCGCAATCCGCTTGAACACATCCGGCGCCCTTATGTGAACTGGCTGCTGATCGCGCTCAATGTTCTGGTGTTCGTGCTGTTCGAGAGCGGGCTTGTCTATGCCGATTACGACCGGATCGTGCTGGGCGCCGGCTTGGTGCCGGTCGATCTCCTCCACGGGCCATCGTCGCAGGATTATGCGCTGGTGCCGGCCTGGGCGTCGCTCGTCACCTATGCCTTCCTGCATGCGGACTGGCTGCATCTGGGCGGCAACATGCTGTTTTTGTGGGTGTTCGGCGACAATATCGAGGATGCCGTGGGGCACTTGCGCTATCTTGCCTTCTATCTCCTGTCGGCGATTGCCGGCGGCCTCGTCTATGCGCTGGTGGCGCCATCGTCCGATGTGACGCTGATCGGTGCGTCGGGGGCGGTGGCCGGGGTGATCGCGGCCTATCTGATCCTGCATCCGCATACCCGGCTGTGGGTGCTGGCCTTCGGGCGGC
Organism: Oryzibacter oryziterrae; assembly: GCF_021864535.1. Taxonomy (GTDB): domain Bacteria; phylum Pseudomonadota; class Alphaproteobacteria; order Rhizobiales; family Pleomorphomonadaceae; genus Pleomorphomonas; species Pleomorphomonas oryziterrae. The sequence continues at coordinate 5,815 of NZ_JAKJIC010000024.1, read as the reverse complement.
TGCCGCTGAAGATCCCCGCGCTATGGCCGCTGCTGCTCTGGGCGATGTCGCAATTCTACTATCTTGTATTTTCGAAAGACGATGGAATCGCCTGGTGGGATCATGTTGGCGGCATGGCTGCCGGTGCCTTGCTCATCCTGGTTTTGCGCCGTTCCGGCGTGGCGCTGTTCGACCGGGTGGTGCCGCCGACCGATCCCGTCTGAGCCGGCTTTCCGGGTGAGGAATTCGACTTCCGTGTGCGTTGACGGCGGCGGCCCCTGTCTTTAGGGTCTGCGCCCGAAATGCTGCTGTGGAAATGCGGATGTCCTTCCGAAAAGGGCTGGTGCAGCAGGCGGCTGTTTGGAGATTGGACCCCATGAAGATCCTTGTGCCCGTCAAGAGGGTTGTGGACTACAACGTGAAGATCCGCGTCAAGGCGGATGGTTCGGGCGTCGAGCTTGCCAATGTGAAGATGTCGATGAACCCGTTCGACGAGATCGCCGTCGAAGAGGCGCTGCGGCTCAAGGAAGCGGGCAAGGCGTCCGAGGTGATCGCCGTGTCGATCGGGCCGTCCCAGGCGCAGGAAACCCTGCGCACGGCGCTGGCCATGGGCGCCGACCGCGGCATCCTGATCCAGACCGACGCCACGGTGGAGCCGCTGGCGGTGGCCAAGCTCATCAAGGGCGTCGTGGCGGCGGAGGCTCCGGGCCTCGTGATCCTCGGCAAGCAGGCGATCGACGACGACTGCAACCAGACCGGCCAGATGCTGGCGGCCCTGCTCGGCTGGGCCCAGGGCACCTTCGCTTCGAAGATCACCGTCGGCGACGGTTCGCTGGAAGTGACGCGCGAAGTGGACGGCGGTCTGCAGACCATCACGCTGAAGACGCCGGCCATCGTCACCGCCGACCTGCGCCTCAACGAGCCGCGTTATGCCTCGCTGCCCAACATCATGAAGGCCAAGAAGAAGCCGCTCGACATCAAGACGCCCGAGGATTTCGGCGTCGATGTTGCGCCGCGCCTTCAGGTGCTGAAGACCGCCGAGCCCAAGGGGCGTACCAGCGGCGTCAAGGTCGCCTCGGCTGCCGAACTCATTTCCAAGCTCAAGACCGAAGCCGGCGTGCTCTGATCGGACGGAAGGACAGCCATCATGACCACTCTTCTTCTTGCCGAACATGACAAGGGCGTTCTCAAGGACGTCACCGCCAAGGCCCTGACGGCGGCCATTGCCATCGGTGCCGACGTGCATGTGCTTGTTGCCGGCCAGGGCGTTGCCGGCGTTGCGGCCGAGGCGGCCAAGCTCTCCGGCGTTGCCAAGGTGCTGACCGCCGAGAGCGACGCGCTCGGCCACAGCCTTGCCGAGCCGCTGGCGGCGCTGATCGTGGCGCTGGCCCCGGGCTATGACGCCATCCTGGCGCCGTCGACCTCGGTGTTCAAGAATGCCCTGCCGCGCGCGGCGGCCCTGCTCGACGTGATGCAGATCTCCGACATCATCGGTGTCGTTGCTGCCGATACCTTCGAGCGGCCGATCTACGCCGGCAATGCCATCCAGACGGTGAAGTCGACGGATGCCAAGAAGCTCGTCACCGTGCGCACGGCCTCGTTCAAGGCGACAGGCACGGGCGGTTCGGCGGCCATCGAGGCGGTGCCGGCTGCGGCCGACCCGGGTCTCTCGAGCTTCGTCGCCGATCATCTGTCGGCCTCCGATCGTCCGGAGCTGACCGCCGCCAAGATCATCGTCTCGGGCGGCCGTGCCATGGGCTCGGCGGAAAAGTTCCAGGAAGTGGTGCTGCCGCTGGCCGACAAGCTCGGGGCTGCGGTGGGTGCGAGCCGTGCTGCCGTCGACGCGGGCTATGCCCCGAACGACTGGCAGGTGGGCCAGACCGGCAAGGTGGTGGCGCCCGAACTTTATGTGGCGCTCGGCATTTCCGGTGCGATCCAGCATCTCGCCGGTATGAAGGATTCCAAGGTGATCGTCGCCATCAACAAGGACGAGGAGGCGCCGATCTTCCAGGTGGCCGACTATGGTCTCGTCGGCGATCTCTTTGAAATCGTGCCGGAGCTGACGAAAGCTCTTGGGTGAGATAGAATGCGGTGGTACGAAACGTGTCACCGCATTTCATTTCGGGAAGATCGAGGAAAGTATGGTCGAGATCAGGTCGATCGGTGTCGTCGGAGCCGGGCAGATGGGGGCTGGCATTGCCCATGTCTGCGCCCTGGCGGGATTTGAGGTCGGGCTGCACGACGTCTCGCGCGAGCGGATCGAGGCCGGCCTTGCCACGGTCAACGGCAATCTCAGCCGTCAGGTCGGCAGCAAGAAGATCACGGAAGAACAGCGGGACGAGGCGCTGAAGCGCATTCGCCCGGTGGTCGACATGGACGGGTTCTCCGATACGGACCTGGTGATCGAGGCGGCGACCGAGAACGAGACGGTCAAGCGCAAGATCCTGACCCAGCTCTGCCCGTCGCTGAAGCCGTCGGCCATGGTGGGCACCAACACCTCGTCGATCTCCATCACCCGGCTTGCGGCGTCGACCGACCGTCCCGAGCGTTTCATCGGCATTCATTTCATGAATCCGGTGCCGGTGATGCAGCTGGTCGAACTGGTGCGCGGCATTGCCACCGAGGACGAGACCTTCGACGCGGCCAAGGTGTTCGTTGCCAAGCTGGGCAAGACCATTGCGGTGTCGGAAGACTTCCCGGCCTTCATGGTCAACCGCATCCTGCTGCCGATGATCAACGAGGCGATCTACACGCTCTATGAGGGCGTCGGCTCGGTGGACGCCATCGACACGGCGATGAAGCTCGGCGCCAATCACCCGATGGGCCCGCTGCAGCTCGCCGATTTCATCGGTCTGGACACCTGCCTGTCGATCATGCAGGTGCTGCATGACGGGCTGGCCGACAGCAAGTATCGGCCCTGTCCGCTGCTGGTGAAGTATGTTGAAGCCGGTTGGCTCGGTCGCAAGACGCAGCGCGGCTTCTACGACTATCGCGGCGCCACGCCGGTGCCGACGCGCTGATCGCAGGCGCATGACGACAGATCTGAAACGCTCGCCTTGCGGCGGGCGTTTTGCATTTTGAGGCAGGGCTGCAGTTCAGCCCTTGCGGATGACGAAGCGCAGGATGCCGCCGTCGAGCTGGTGCTGTTCCTCGAGGAGATGGCCGTCCTCGCGACAGAAATGCGGGATGTCGATCACGGTCATCTCGTCGGTGGCGTCGACGGTCAGGCAGGCGCCGGGCACCATGTCGCGCAGGGCCTTGCGCGATTTCAGCACGGGAAGCGGGCAGAGAAGGCCGCGCAGGTCAAGGTGACGATCACCTTCGGTCATAGTCAACGCACCATGGAAAGACAGAGATCGGCCAGGGCGCCGAAGCCGCCGCTCACGCCAAGGGAAACCGCAATGCCGAAGGCAATCACCAGGCCGGGCAGGGCCAGGGACGCCAGCATGTCGGACCGCGCGGTGCGCGGCTGCGGTTCGTGAGGTTTGACGAAGCGAAAGGCCATCACAGACACCCGATGAGACCGGACACGATCCTTGCCGCATAGACCTCGTCGCCCAGCCCGAGATTGAGCAGGACGGCAGCCACCGCAGCAGCGACGATCACCGCGCTGCCGCCATAGGTGATGAAGCGTGCCGAAGTCCGGTTCATGACCCTGTTCCTGCCTGTTTCCGAGGGCGCGCGCTTTGATCGGAATCACACACCGATGCTTTTTTGAGGGGTGCGCTTCGTCTTCGGGCCGCCGTCATGTGGAAATGGCAACCCTCGGAAGACATCTAGCGCAAAAAGCTGGGGGCTGCGGTAAGCAATTGGTCTAAGCCTGTCGGTCTGACCCGCGTCCTCACGGGGGGCTGATCAGCCCGAGATCAGGCGCTTGAGCTTGGCCAGCGCGTCATCCTCGGGTTCGGTATAGGCGATGGTGCCCTTGAAGGCGCCGGCGGCATCGAAGAGGAAGACCGAGGCGGTATGGTCCATGGTGTATTCGCCATTTTCGCCGGGCACCTTGTTGCGGTAGACGCGGAACTTGGCGACGATGTCGGCGATCTGCTCTTCGCTGCCGGAGAGGCCGTAGACCTTCTCGGGGAAGGAGGAGAGGTAGCTTTTCAGCACCTCGGGCGTGTCACGCGAGGGATCGACGGTGACGAATACCAGGTCGAACTTCTGGGCGTCCGGGCCGAGCTTTTCGGAGAGGACCGAGAACTCCGACAGGGTGGTTGGGCAGACGTCGGGGCAATGGGTGTAGCCGAAGAAGATGCCATGCGGCCGGCCTGCGAAATCCTTTTCGGTGACGGTCTTGCCGTCCATGCCGACAAGGGTGAAGGGACCGCCGATGGACTGGCTGACAGCGGTGTCGCCGCCGGCGCGGCTCTGGTAGATGATCCATGCCGTTGCGATTGCGAGAGCGGCGATCAGCCCCCAGGTAACCCAGCGCACCACCTTGACCGTTGTCATTTTGTCGTTGTCCGGACCATGCCGACGTCCCAGACCACGGCCGTCACATCGACCGCCGTTCCGTCGGCGAAGTTGAGCGTGACCGGAAAGGCGTCCCCGGTCCTCAGGAGCTTTTTGAGCCCAACCAGCATCAGATGCAAGCCGCCGGGGCCGAATTCGACTTCACTTTTCGGGCCGATCTCGACGCCGTCGGGCACGGGTTCCAGCTGCATGTAGCCGTTGACGAGCTGCATGTTGCGGATGGCCATGGCGCCGGCGACCGGGCTGCTGGCGCCGGTGAGGCGGACCGAGCTGTTCGCAAGGTTGCGGATCACCAGATAGACCGCGCCGATATGCTGTCCGGGGGGCGTGGCGCGGGACCAGGGCGAGCCGATCTCGATAGTGCCCGTGGTGACGAAGGTTGGAGCCGCCGGCGCCGGCGTGGTTGCCTGGACCTCGATCGGGGCGAGATGGGGCAGCGGCGGACGTGGCAAGGGACTGGCCACGACAGCGTTGGCGATCATCAGCGTGGCGGCAAGCGCCAGGGGCCAGGGGGCGTGCATGTCCGATCTCCGCGTGTTTTCACAAGGCGCGGCCCCTCTGCGGAGCGAGCCGATTAGCGTCTTGTTTTATCGCAGGAATCAGCAAATGCGGTGCGACACTTTTGCGCAAGGATCTCAGATCAGGGCGTCGCGGCTTGTGGTGGCGGCACGGAAGGCGAGGAGGCCGACGAAGCCGGAGGCCAGCACGTTGAGCCCAGCGAAGGAGAAGATGCCGAACAGGCGGAAGGTGGCTTCCGTGCAGGAGACGATGCGGGTGTGCTGCATGGCGGCCAGCAGGTTGGACGCGTCGGTCACCGTCACCTGGGTGCCGCCGCAGTCGCTGGGGCCGGCCCAGAGGTTCCATTCGGCACCGGCGTGATAGCTGCCGACGGCGACGCCGGCGAAGAAGAGCAGGCCGGCGATCACATAGAGGCCGCGGGCCACCAGCGGGGCGCGGCTTGCAAGCAGCAGGCCCAGCAGCAACACCGGCAGGCCGGTATAATAGGGGATGCGCTCGATCAGGCAGAGCTTGCAGGGAATGTAGCCGCCGAAGATCTGGAAGCCCCAGGCCGCCAGAATGGACGCAAGCCCCGTGACGAAGGCGAGAGCGGAGGCGCGGACCGGAGCGGGAGCAGACATGTTTCGTACCAGGCTTTGATGACGGATGCATCTGGGCTAGCAGCTTGCGGCGGGGGGCGCAATTGCGAAGAAGCGCGCTCGGGATCTTCAGCTAGGTGCTCCGGGGCGGCTGCCGGGATCAGGCGCCGTCATCGTGTCCTCGCATCGGAGGCCATCGTCATTGCGGTCGGCTCGAGCTCAGAGAAAATTGTGTGCCCCGGCCGCTTGTTCCCGTTCTCGGGAAC
>NZ_JAKJIC010000023.1 GCF_021864535.1 Oryzibacter oryziterrae | reverse complement strand
ATCCACGCCCCTGCGTGAGGGGCGACTTGCCGTGCCGCTCCAGCTTGGCTTCGTCGCAGGAGTTTCGATCCACGCCCCTGCGTGAGGGGCGACGGGCCGGATCGCTGGCGCTTCCGATCGCGCACATTTGTTTCGATCCACGCCCCTGCGTGAGGGGCGACGCTCAAGGTCAACGCCAAGCCCTATGCGATCCTGCTGTTTCGATCCACGCCCCTGCGTGAGGGGCGACATTACGATCATCGGCAACTCAATCACAGGCATGTGGTTTCGATCCACGCCCCTGCGTGAGGGGCGACCGGCCGCCTCGCCTACCTCGGCACGGGCGCCGAAGTTTCGATCCACGCCCCTGCGTGAGGGGCGACAGTTCGACGACAAGGGCAATCTGCGGCGGAGGGGGGTTTCGATCCACGCCCCTGCGTGAGGGGCGACGGCAGGAGCGCGCCGACTGGCAGAGCAAGATTGACGTTTCGATCCACGCCCCTGCGTGAGGGGCGACGGGACCAATGCGGCGTCACCGCCAGGGGGCCAAGTTTCGATCCACGCCCCTGCGTGAGGGGCGACTACGATGCGCCCGCCGCATTGCCGTCGAGCACGAGTTTCGATCCACGCCCCTGCGTGAGGGGCGACCTTGGCGGTCAGGTCGGACAAATTCACACGGTCGGGGTTTCGATCCACGCCCCTGCGTGAGGGGCGACGCGTGGAGGTCTCGATTTATCGCCGCTGATCAGTTGTTTCGATCCACGCCCCTGCGTGAGGGGCGACTCGCAAGCGCCCGGACATGCGCCGGCGCCGGTGGGTTTCGATCCACGCCCCTGCGTGAGGGGCGACCCAGACGTCGGCGTCAGCGGACTTCGTCAGCATGTTTCGATCCACGCCCCTGCGTGAGGGGCGACAAAGTCCTATCAGGCGGCGATGCAGGCCGCGTTGTTTCGATCCACGCCCCTGCGTGAGGGGCGACCCGAGCGCCGAAACCGCATCGGGGTCGCCCGTCGAGTTTCGATCCACGCCCCTGCGTGAGGGGCGACCAGCAAGACCGCATCGGATGGTCCGGAGCGGCTTGTTTCGATCCACGCCCCTGCGTGAGGGGCGACTGCGGGTGAGCCGCCCATCAATCTTGTTGAGCAGGTTTCGATCCACGCCCCTGCGTGAGGGGCGACGCTCTATCAAGCGCTGGCCTAGGGTCTGATCCATGGTTTCGATCCACGCCCCTGCGTGAGGGGCGACGTCCACCCGGGAGACCATCCCATCAGCCATTCGACGTTTCGATCCACGCCCCTGCGTGAGGGGCGACGGCGCGATCACCGTCAGCAATCGCAGCCAGGCACAGTTTCGATCCACGCCCCTGCGTGAGGGGCGACTCTGCATCAGCGAGCACAGCCGTAGCGTTATCCGTGTTTCGATCCACGCCCCTGCGTGAGGGGCGACCACGCGGTCGTATCGGGCTGGGTCATCGGCGGAGTTTCGATCCACGCCCCTGCGTGAGGGGCGACCGAGGGTGAGGCGCGTGTGGACGACCTGATACACGTTTCGATCCACGCCCCTGCGTGAGGGGCGACAGTCTTTCACTATCGTCTTGATGCGAGGAAGAAAACCCCGTTCCGGGCGCGAAAGCGCTGTCGATGCGCCAACCGCGCCATGCCGCTCGGCAGCGCTTCGGGAAAAACGTTCACGATGTCAATGAACTAGAACCTGCGCGAACCTGCCGGGAAACGACGACACGCTTGGGGTTCGCACCGGATGTTGCGGTGGATTGCTGAGGGCGAAAATGAGACCCTTTGACAGCCTTCGGAGGCCCTTGGCAGGCGCAGCCGCGCCTGTCCCAAACCGAGGCACGCCGGCTCAAGTGATGCACCGCTCTCAGCGCGATCCTAAACGATCAGCGTGCCGCCAAGGTCGGTGGCAGGCTTGGCGCCCACGTGTTCCACCTTGCGCTGGCCATTGGCACCCAGGTGATAGAAGCGCAAACTGTCGTGCTTGGGGTCAATGATGCTTTCCAACTCCGCTTTCAGTCGCACCCATTGCGCCGGATCGACCTCGATCTCGAAGACGGAAAACTGTACGCGCTGGCCGTAGTCGCGGCAAGCCTTGGCAACGCGACGTAAACGCCCCTTGCCGCCGTCCTCGATGGTGTTGACATCGTAGGTCACCAATACGAGCAACCAAGCCTCCTATTTCCAGAACCAGGGCGGATAGGCATCGATGTCTCCGCGCAGATGGCGGGCGAGCATTTGCGCCTGCAGATAGGGCACGAGGCCGAGGGGAGCCTTTTCGTCGAGGAAAGGATGCTGGCGTTCGTCCTTCTTGCGGTCCTGCCAGGCCGCCAGCACCGTCTTGCGCGCCTCGTCGGTCAACCGGACGGCTCCGCTGTCCTCGGTCACGAAGTCGCCGGCACGCAGTTGGCGGCGATTGACGAGCGACAGCGCCAGCCGATCGGCCAGCACGGGGCGCAGTTCCTCCATCAGGTCGAGGGCCAGCGACGGACGGCCCGGGCGGTCGCGGTGCAGAAAGCCGACCGCCGGATCGAGACCCACGGCCTCCGCTGCGGCGCGGCAATCGTGGGTGAGCAAGGCATAGAGAAACGACAGGAGCGCGTTGATGGCGTCGAGCGGCGGGCGCCGCGAGCGACCGCTCCAGCGAAGCTCGGCGTCGGGGCTGCGGATCAACAGGTCGAAAACCGAGAAGTAGATCTGCGCCGCCTCCCCTTCCGAGCCCCGCAAGGTGTCGAGCGTATCGTCAAGTCGCTCGATGCGCGCGAGAATGCGTCCGAGGCGATCCACAGCGCCTTCCAGCGCAGCCTTCTCGGCAATGGAATAGTCCTCGCCGTAATCGCGAAACGCCCGCTGAAGCACGGCACGCTGGTTGGCAACCTTGCCGACGAGGAAGGAGCGGACGATCTCTTCCGGGGTGTCGGAAGCGCGATATTGCGCCCGACGCAAGAGCACGTTGCCGCTCACTGGGCCTTCGATGCGCGCCTGGAAGCGGCCGGCCCGGTCGAGCAGCACGATGGTGATGCCGCCGCCGGCGCAGGCGCCGATCAGGGCCGGCGAGACGAAGATCGGCCCGAAGACAACCAGCGACGCCAGCATGTGCAGCGGTACGCGGGCGCGCTCGGCCCCCTCCACCTCGGCCACCAGGTTTTCGCCGTCCTTGCGCAGGGAGGCGCCTTCGGTCGTCACATAGACCGTGTTGAGCAGCTTCTTCATGGGAGCGCCTCGGCAATCAGCCGATCGACCATGCGGCGACGCCAGCCGCGCACGTCGCGTCCGGCAAGATCCGGCTTGCAAAGATCGATGAGCGAACACGCGCGACAGCGGCTGCGGTGGACAGTTGGCGGCGGCGTGCTTCGGGTGCGGAAGACTTCCGCCAGTTCGGAGACGACCTGAAGCGTCAGCCGGCGCAGCTCGTCGTCGAAGGGCACCTCGACGCGGCGCTTGGTCTCGGCGTAGAAGAGCGCGCCGGCGGAGACCGGCCGGCCGGTCATCTCCTCGAGGCAGAGCGCTTGTGCGCAAAGCTGCACCTCGTCGGCGCGGTGGAGCTTGGGCTTGCCACGCTTGTATTCCACCGGAAAGGCGGTCTCGCCATCGGCCTCCTGGCGGAACTCGACGAGATCGGCAACGCCGGCAAGCCCGAGCCGCGGCGCACCGAGCGCAAGACCGGTCACCCGGCGCACGCCGCGCGCACGGCGGCTACCGGGCTTGTCGGCGACCACATGCAGCACGTGCCCCTCCGCCGTGAAACGGTTCTCCTCCCAAAGACGCTCCAGATGGATCAGCGCCGCCTGCCGCAGACAATAGACCGCGTGTTGCAGAGCGGAGAGCGGGATGGGCTCACTCCCCGGCTCCTGGGAAGCGATGGAAGTGGCACCCTGCCCGTCCATCACAGACGCTCGATGATCTCGACGCCGTCGGGAAGACTGGCGCGGTCGATCTCGACGAGATAGTCGGAGAACTTGCGCGCGGGGGCGGCGTTGCCGATGCCGGGGTCATCCACGGCACGGAACGCGCCGTCGATATTGCGCCCGACCTGGACGAGATCGAAGAGCTTGTGTGCCGGCGCCTTGCCGAGCGCGGTGTCGTGCTTGAAGACGATGAGCTTGCGGCTGGCCATCTCGCCGCGGGCGGCAGAATGATCGTGCTCGAACATGCTCTCCAGTGCGGTCAGCAGCAGGTCGAGATCGGCTTCACTGAAACCGGTGCGCTCCGCCAGTTTGGCCGAGATGAAGCCATGGGCGCGGTAGAGACCGTAGGGCACGATGTGCTTGCGGCCCATGGTGCGGTTGTCGGTACGGTCCGAACTGTCGTCGCCCTCGGCCTTCTGCTTCTTCTCGGCCTCATTGGTAGCCGCCATGCGGGTGATGGAGATTTCCTGCGGCACGATGGGTTCGATCGACTGGGCGAAAGCCATCTGCACCGGGCCGCGCACCTGGCCGCAGTTGATGCCGGTCGACATCACCGCTCCGAAGGTCCGCACGTCGAAGAAGTTGCGGCACATGAAGTCGGTGAGCTTTCTCGCCTCTGCATCGTCCTTGGGATTGAGCTTGGCGTCTTTCTCCACCTTGGTATCGCCGGGGCGCAACGCCTTGTAGGCTTCGCGGTGCTTTTCGTTGAGGATGGAACCCTCCTGCACATAGATGTGCCTGCCCTCTTCCCCGGCATGGGCCATTTCGACGAAGTTGCGGATCTTGCGCTTCAGGCTGACATCCGAGACGAGGCCGTAATTGGTCTCCGGATCGATGCGCGGCATGTTGCCGGCGTCCGGGTCGCCGTTGGGATTGCCCCGCGTCACCTCGAACAGGAGCACGAAGTCATAGCGATTGGCGAGAGCGGTCATTGGGCGGTCTCCTCGGAATGGGTGTCCTTGGTGGACTTGAAGAATTCACTGCGCTGATGGTGATAGCCGAGGCCGAACAGGGCCTGATCCTCGGCGGAAAAGGCGGTCGGAAAGGGATCCTCTCCAGGGTCCATTCGACCGAGGATGTCGCCGACAAGCTTCTCGTGGTTCACCTTCAGCCCCGGCTTCTGTTTGCCGAGTTTGGACAGGTGGTTGGCCGAGTTCTTTTCCAGAAGTCCGAACACCTTGCGTGGCTGGGCAGATGCCGAGCCGTAGAACTTGTCCTTGATGGTGGCGTTGACCTTGCCGCCGAGGGCGTCGGACTGGATGCGCTCATAGACGGCGAAAAGCCGTCCGAGCTGATAGCCTTTGCTGGGATAATCTGGCTTGAGGGCCACGGGCGTATCCTCCCTGTTCAGATTTCGAATGAGCAGCGCCTTCAGAATCCCCACACGCAGCCCGTTCACGTCCTTGTCGGCACGAAGGCGCATCAGCACTGTGGCGAGCAGGGTTTGTGGGTAGCGGCTACCGGTGAGGATGGCGCGCATCCACTCTCCGGCCAGATTGGGCGGCACATTCTCGCGTTTGCCGAGCACCGCCGTCTCGGCAAGATATTTCCACAGTGCCGGTCGGCCGCCGCGTGGTGGCGGCTCAATCCGCATGTCGGCCAGATAACGCTGGTAGTTCTCTGTGATCGCCCCGAAGTCATCCTCGAAATAGAAGCGTATGGAGAGCCGGGCCGCGTTGGGGGCCAGGCCGAGCACGAAGAAGCGCACCCCCTCTGCAAGCTCGGGCTCCACGTGTTTCAGGGGCACGCCCTCCCGGATCTGTTCGAGCTTGCCGCGGATCGCAGTTGTGTGGATACCATCGGAGGCGCCCGGTGCCGGCTCCGCCCCGCCCTCCTCGTCATCGTCCCAAAAGCCTGCGAACAGGCCTTCGGCGGCAGCAACTTTCTCCGCCTCGCTCGCATCCGCCCAGAACACCGTGGAGGCATCGCCGATCTGGATGCTGTGGCCGCTGTCGCGGCGCAGGAAGGTGTTCAGCGCGGTGGTGTAGGCCGCCGCCGCCATCTCCGACACGGGCGCATTGTCGCCCTGCTCGTGGCCGTAGGAGGTGAAGGCGTCGAGATTGAACGAGACGATGGAGGCGCCGGAGGATTGCGCGCCCCAGACGCCCTTGATCGCCGGATGCAATCGGGCCACCGGTCCCCGTTCGCCCGACACCAGACAGATGGCTTCCGTCTTGTCGCCGGCCGCCGAAAGCCGGGCCCAGAGCGCCTTGGCTGCGGGGCGGTCGTGCAGGCGGACGTTGCTTTTCCGCTCCGCTTCAAGACAGAAGACCACATTCTGGTCCTTCATCTCCTCCGGCCACTCCAACTCGGCAAATCGCTCCGGCGTCCATGCTGAAAGGAACTGAATGAGGACCTTGAGGCCGGAGTCGTCGACGGCGGCCAGATCTTCCATATGTCGCTTCACGAACGCGGCATGCTCATCGGCAGTACGCTTGCCCTCGCCTGCCGTAATCCCAAGGACATAGGACGTCTTGTCCCACAGGAAGTTGGGCGCGATACCCACCGTGCGCTTGATGGCCGCCGGCACGAACATCTGCACCGGCGTCCGTTTCTTATCCTCGGCGCGGAGGTCTGTCGGCTTGCCCGCCGGTGTCCCGTCCTCGTTGAGCGAGATCACAAAGCCGATTTTTTCCGACGAAAACCCGAACGGCGGTGCGTCGGGCAGCCGATCGTAGGCGCGCACGAGGGACGCGAGAATGCTCATCGCAGCACCTCCTTTGCCTCGGGATGCGGCACCGTCATCACCCCGTCCTTCAGCGCGGCGCGGAAGAACAGCGACGGGCGGCCGGGTGCGGCGTGATCGATGTCGAACAGCATGAAGCCGAGATCGCGCGGCTGGCCGAAGCCCAGACCGGGTGTCCGATCGCTCGGGGTCGCCATGGGCAGGGGCGCTTCGGGGGCGAGAAGCTCAAACCGCGCGTCGAACTCCCGTGTCCCCAGGCAAGGTTGGTGGAAGCACTGGCCGCGTTCGGCTCGCCGGTTGAATGTGTCGAGGTGCTTGCCCTCGTTATCCTCCGGCCCCGCCTTCGCGGTCATCTCGAAATGGGCGACGATGACATAGGCAACGTCCACCAGCACGGTGGCGGCGCGCTGCTGGCGGTCCTCATCGACCAGTATCTGAAGATCGCCGAGGTCGCCCCGGTTCATGGCCTGCTTGATCTTGCCGGCCGGCGCCTTATGGCCCACCTCGTTGCGGCGGATCGACTGGAAGCGGATCGGCTTCAACACATGGATCTCGTCGACGATCCAGCGGATCGCCGGCTTCCAGTGGATCGCCTCCAGAATGCCGCGTGCGGCCGACGGCGTCATCACGTCATAGGAGACGCGCTCCACCTTCATCTCGGGCCGGGTGAAACAGGCCCGCGCACCTGAAACCTGCAATCGGATGCCATAGGGCATGAAACGCCTCCATCCCAATCAAATAAAAGTCTGGTCCGCCGAGAGGCTCGGCCCGTCTTCCCAGATGAGCCCGGTTTCCGAGTGGTAAAGATCCCCGTTGACCAACACGGCAAACTGATCGCCGCGCTCCTTCTCGGCCTTCAGCACCACATGGCCGGCTGCCATCAGTTCGGCGCGCGCCTTGGGCGGCACCTGCACCACATAGGTCTGCAGCCGGCGGGCAAGAACACCCGAGGGAATGTCGGAATTGAACAGATCCTCCACAGCCTTCCGCGCCGTGTCGTCGCCTTGCACGATCACCGGCAGGAGGCCGCTTTCGATCATGCGAAAGGCTTCGCCCACCGTGCGATAGGCAAAGTCGCTCCGCCCCGTCGCCAGATCGAACTGCAGCTTGGGCAGAATTTTCTGGGCATCCAGCCCCTGCGTTCCTAGCCGCCAGAACACCTCGCTGAAATACTCCTCGATGGCCGCCGGCTGAAACAGATCGCTGTGCTTGCCGCGGATGCGCTCGAAATCGCCGATCAGTCCGGCGATTTCCCGCGGGGTCGTGTAGCCCTCCGGCTTGAACACGGTGACGAAACTGGTCTCAGCATCGCGCCGCCCCTCGCGGTTGCAGCGCCCCGCCGCCTGGGAGATCTGGTCCAGCCCGGCCTCGGCCCGGAATACGCGCGGAAAATCGACGTCGACCCCGGCCTCGACCAAGGATGTGGCCACAAGCCGGCAGGGTCGTCCGTCCTTCAGGCGCGCCCGAACGTCGTCCAGAATGCGCTTGCGGTCCGCCGCATATTGCCGCGTCGTCAGATGGATGACACCTTGAAGGTCCGCCTCGCGCGCGGCCTTGTAGAGATCCAGCGCATGGGCGCGGCTGTTGACGATCACGAGCGCCTGCTCCAGGGGCCGCAAGCTGTCGACCAGCGCTCCGTTGTCCATCGTGCCGGCGAAGTCGAGGCGGGTGCGCTTGAGCTCCGTCGCCAATCCGGCCGGGTCGGGCGCTAGTTCGCGGATCGGCCCTGGCAAGCCAGGGAAATTCTCGCGGGCCGCCACTGCCGGCTGTGTGGCAGTGCACAAAACCACCGTGCAGCAATAGTTGGCCGCCAGTTCCTCGATCGCCCGCAGAATCGGAATGAGCAGGCTGCGCGGCAGGGTCTGTGCTTCGTCGAGTATGATGACCGAGTTCGCGATATTGTGCAGCTTGCGGCAGCGCGACGGCCGTGCCGAGAACAGGCTCTCGAAGAGCTGCACCGTCGTCGTCACCACGATGGGCGCCGCCCAGTCCTCCATGGCCAGCTTCAGCTTGTCGCGGCTCGACCTGTTCCGGATTTTCTCATCGTCGATGGCCGAATGGTGTTCCAGCGCCACCTCTTCCCCGAAGAGATCCTTGAAGATGCCCGCCGTCTGGTCGATCACCGAGGTAAAGGGAATGGCGTAGATGATGCGCGTCTTGCCATGGGCGCGCGCGTGGTCGAGCGCGAAGGCGAGCGAGGTCAGTGTCTTGCCGCCACCGGTCGGTACCGTCAGGGTGAAGAGCCCGGACGCCTCGCCGGCTTGTCTGCGGACATGATCCAGCACGCGCTGACGCAGCCGGTTGACCGGGCCGTCGCCGCCCTCGGCCGCCTTGGCCGCAAGATCGCGATCGAGCACCGCGGTAAGCGCCGGGAGCAAATCGGTGAGCGACTTCCAGGCGCGATCGGCCACCTTGCCCTCGATCTTGTTGTAATAGGCTTCGGTGTCCTTGTAGTCCGCGTCGACGAGGCAGGAGAAGATCATGCGGCCGAGAAAGGCGAGCCGGAAGCCGAGATGCGCCTTGGCGCCCTTCATGGGGCCGGACTGGCCAATGTCGGCAAACTCGGGTCGCAGATCCTCCAGCCATTGGGGATCCAGCTTCGCAAGATCGCAGTTGACGACGCGTTCATCAAGCGAAGATGGATCGCCGGACCTGTCCGGCAATCCCGCATGATGCCCGGCGATGGCGTGCGCGATCAGCTCGGCAATCACCCTGTCGCGCGGCGCCAAGACCTTGAGCAGCACCAGCGTAGCGCCGGCAATCGAGTGCTCCACCTGCTCCTTCGAACCTTCCAAGCGCTTCTGAAACGCAGGATCGTATTTGCCGATATCGTGCAGCAGACCGGCCAGCCAACCGGCTGGCGACAGCCCCATCACCGAACCAAATCGCATCGCCAGCGACGCCACAGCAAGGCTATGGTCCTGCAGACTCTGCCAGTCCGATTTGTCGGGGTTCGATGAAGAATGAGCGTGGAGCATGTTTGCCTCCACAAGACATTCAATACGAGCGATAGGTCTCTGTCATTAACTTTAACGTGTTTTCCACATCTCAGGTTGCAAGTTTTAGATCCTTCTTTCCTGTGAAAATTGGATCCCAACGCGCCTGTTTTCAACAACTGTACCTGAGCAGCCGGGGGGGGCAGGTCAGGTGCTGCGCTCTTTCACCAGAGCGTCAGACGTCATGCTTTTCAAGAATGTCGCCAAGCCGATTACACGTGGTCCGTCTTCGCTCGAATCCTATCATGGGCCGAGGGGCGTGGACTGGTGACGGTCAACCCGTGTTCGAAGGCTGGACGCCTCTACAGGGCGGATCCAACGACCGTGTTTGGACGGACAACGATGAGGCCGCCTTCCTGAAGTCAGCGCGCCCCATTTGCACCTTCCGCTCATGCTGGCGCTTTGGACCGGACAGCGACAGGGCGACCTGCTCAAGCTCTCGCGGCTTGCCTACGACGGCGAGAAAATCCGCCTCAGGCAGAGCAAGACAGGTGTGCGCGTGGTCATCCCCGTTGCTGCAGCGCTCAAGGCGATGCTGGACCCGATCCGCGTACGCGCGCCCTCGCCTATCCTTGTGAACTCGTATGGCTAGCCATGGACCGAGGCCGGCTTCCGCGCCTCTTGGGCCAAGGCTTGCGACAAGGCGGGTATTGTCGGACTGACGTTTCACGATCTCAGAGGAACGGCAGTGACACAGCTCGCCAAAGCAGAATGCACCGAAGCGGAGATTGCAACACTAACCGGTCATTCGCTTCGCGATGTGCGCTCGATCCTCGATGCGCACTACCTCAGCCGTGATCCCGCTCTTGCTGAATCGGCCATCCGGAAGCTCGAAGCGAGAACAAAGTTTCCCGACCGATCCGCCCGACCGGCCCGAAATGTTCCACCACGAAAACGGAAAAAGCGTAGAGAAATGAAGTGGCTGGGGGACCTGGATTCGAACCAAGACGAACGGAGTCAGAGTCCGCTATTCTACCGTTAAATTATCCCCCAGCAGGATCCCGTCGGTATCGGGTGCTGCCGGTGAAGCGTTGCTTCGTCGGCTGCGGGTGTCTGGTACCCGATCGGGATTGGCCTGTCAACGCCCTTGCGTCATCGATCCCATTTTTTTGACCGTCCGGACATTTTCCACAGCGGGGTCCACGGGAGGTGACCGGCCAAGGCCTTGCGATCATTGTCGAGCCTCGCCATTTCTGACAGGTCGGTTAACGTATGCTTCACCGGTGCACGGCAGAAATCGCAAGCCGCCGCTGCAACTTACCAACCAGCGTGCCAATATGGCCGTCGATCGATCGCGCCAATAACCGGTTCCGAGCCTGCTCGACCGGCCCAAAACATCATTCGGCGATCCTGCACCGCAAAGCCAAAAAGCCAGAGCACGAAATGTCCGCGAAAGCCGCGGCGGAGGCCCTTCCGCCGCTCAGTCTGACTTGGTCCGCCACTGTGGATGGGCAGGTGATCCTGCGCCTCGTCCGGCTGCTGCTTGCCTCGGTTCAGGCGGCCGGACCGGACGGATTGCTGGTGACGCGCGATTCGGCGCTCATATCCCTGGCCGAACGGCTGGTGGGCGAAGCTGGCGATCCGTCGGGCTTCACCCGGTCCACCGCCATGGTGCTGCGCGACCTCGTCTGGCGAGTCGACATGGCCAAGGATGTCCTGGCCACGCGCCTCACACCGGAGGTCGTGCGCGAACTCAATGAACTGCTCGATACGCGCGACGTGCACGACTTCATCGGCGCGGACAGGCCGGCTGCGGCAGAATCCTGAAGAATTGCCCTCTTCCCGTCCGGCTGGAGGTTGACAAACGGCGGCGTTGTTGGTGGTTTGGCGCACTTTTTCGGGCGGCCCATCGAGACAGCAGCAAAATGAACGACGTGACCCTTCAGCCTTCAACTCCGGAAGCCCGGCTTGCCCATGAAATCGAGCGGCGGCGTACCTTCGCCATCATCTCCCACCCGGACGCCGGCAAGACCACGCTGACGGAAAAGCTGCTGCTGTTCGGCGGAGCCATCCAGCTTGCCGGTCAGGTACGTGCCCGCGGCGAAAACCGCCGCACCCGATCGGACTGGATGAAGATCGAACGCGATCGCGGCATTTCCGTCGTCACCTCGGTGATGACCTTCGAATATGGCGGCAATGTCTTCAACCTCCTGGACACGCCAGGCCACGAGGACTTCTCCGAAGACACCTATCGCACGCTGACCGCCGTCGACAGCGCCATCATGGTGATCGACGCGGCCAAGGGCATCGAGGACCGCACGCGCAAACTCTTCGAAGTCTGCCGCATGCGCGACATTCCCATCGTCACCTTCATCAACAAGCTGGACCGCGAATCGCGTGATCCCTTCGAGGTGCTCGACGAGATCGAGAAGACGCTGGCGCTCGACACCGCACCGATGACCTGGCCGGTCGGCTCCGGCAAGGACTTCATCGGCACCTATGATCTCAAGACGCGCATGACGCGGCTGATGAACGAGAAGTCGGACGACCATTCCGACGAGATCGACGACAGCGCGCTCGATGCCATGCTGGAGACCCGCTATCTCACCGACCTGCGCGAAGGCATCGAGCTGGCGGTCGATGGCACCAATCCCTTCGACCTTGCGTCCTTCCGCGAAGGCCATCTCACGCCGGTCTACTGGGGCTCGGCGCTACGCAACTTTGGCATCAAGGATCTGCTGGACGGCCTGGCAAAGTATGCCCCGCCGCCGCGCGACCAAGCTGCCAACGGCCGCGTGGTCAAGGCCGACGAATCGAAGATGAGCGCCTTCGTGTTCAAGATCCAGGCGAACATGGATCCCAACCACCGCGACCGCATCGCCTTCATCCGCCTGTGCTCGGGCAAGCTCACGCGCGGCATGAAGGTGCGCCATGTGCGCACCGCCAAGACCATGGGCCTGCATGCGCCGCAGTTCTTCTTTGCGCAGGAACGGCAGATCGCCGACGAAGCCTGGGCGGGCGACGTGGTGGGCATTCCCAACCACGGCACGCTGCGCATCGGCGACACGCTCACAGAGGGTGAGGATATCACCTTCGTCGGCGTACCGAGCTTCGCGCCGGAAATCCTGCGCCGCGTTCGCCTTGAAGATGCCATGAAGGCGAAGAAACTGAAGCAGGCCCTGCAGGAGCTGGCGGAAGAAGGCGTCGTTCAGGTGTTCCGCCCGGTCGATGGTTCGCCGGCGCTGGTGGGGTTTGTCGGCGCGCTGCAGCTCGACGTGCTGCAGAACCGGCTGGAACAGGAATACGGGCTCGACGTCGGCTTCGAGGCGAGCCAATACAACATGGCGCGCTGGCTCGGCGGCGAGAAGACCGATGTTGCCGAGTTCATCAACGGCAACCGAAGCTCACTCGCAGAAGATGTGGATGGCGATCCGGTCCTGCTTGCAACTTCGGGCTACGCCTTCAACTACATTCGCGACAAATGGACGAAGGTCCGCTTCACCGACGTCAAGGAAGTGCAGGCAAGTGCGGCGAATTCGGACCGTAAATAAGTTGATGCCGAACTTGCGGTTTTAATGCACCGACAACCGGTGACGGTACAGGCAGAGTTGCAGCGACATATTGCCCGATTGGGAAATCCGTGCGAGATGTCATGGCGATGCCCAGTTGGCATCATTGTGTATTGCTGATCAAAAGTGCCAGGATTTGCAGTGTTCGGTCGGTTCGTCTTTCGGGGGGCAGCGAACTAGAGATGTAGGCTCATCTCCGCCGAACAATCGATGAAGAGATAGAGGTTCGGATTTAATGTCGAGTGCGAAAGAAGCCATTGCGATTGTCGGATATTCCTGCCGATTGCCTCAGGCTGAAAACCCGGAGACGTTCTGGTCTGTTCTCGACGCGAGTCGTTGTGTGGTGTCCGAGGTTCAGGATAACCGCTGGGCCAAGAACCGGCTTGGCCATCCGGACCGCAAGATGGTTGGCAAGAGCTATACGTGGCGCGCCGGCCAGATCGACGATCCCTGGGGGTTCGACCCCATGTTCTTCGGCATTTCGCCGCGCGAAGCGCTGCAGATCGATCCGCAGCAGCGCATTCTGTTGCAGGTGGTCTGGGAAGCCTTTGAGCACGCCGGCATTCCTGCCTCGTCTCTCGCGGGTTCCGAAACCGGCGTCTACGTGGGTGCCGCCAGCGTCGACTATTCCAACCGCTTCATCACCGACCCCGCTTCGACCGACATCCAGTTGATGACCGGCAACACGCTGTCGATCGTCTCCAACCGCATTTCCTATGTCTTCGACCTGAAGGGCCCGAGCTTCACCGTCGACACCGCCTGTTCGTCGTCCATCGTCGCCCTGCATGAAGCGCTGGAGGCCATGCGCTCCGGCCGCATCGACACGGCCGTGGTCGGTGGCGTCAACATGCTGCTGTCGCCCTTTGCCTTTGTCGGTTTCTCGCGCGCTTCGATGCTGTCGCCGACCGGCCTCTGCCGTGCCTTTGACGCCGATGGTGACGGTTATGTGCGATCGGAAGGTGCCGTCGCCTTCGTGCTGAAGCGCCTCGATGCCGCCATTGCCGCCGGAGACCCCATCCGCGGCGTGATCGTCGGCTCCGGCATCAATTCCGACGGTCGCACCGTCGGCCTGTCGCTGCCCTCCAGTGAGCAGCAGGCTGCCCTGCTCCGTCATGTCTACGATCGCTTCGAGATCGATCCGCGCGCCCTCGCCTATGTGGAAGCGCATGGCACCGGCACGCGCGTCGGCGATCCGGCGGAAGCGCAGGCGCTGGGTACCATCCTTGGCCGCCAGCGTGCCGAGCGTCTGCCGATCGGCTCGGTCAAGACCAACATCGGCCATCTCGAGGCGGCCTCCGGCCTCGCCGGCATGCTCAAGGCGCAGCTGACGCTCGAAAAGCGCCGCATTCCCGCCTCGCTGCATTTCAACACGCCCAACCCGGACATCGACTTCGACGGCCTCAACATCGAAGTGGTCACCGAAGCCCGTGCGCTGCACGACATCGGTCGTCCGTTGCACGTGGGCATCAACTCCTTCGGCTTCGGCGGCGCCAATGCGCATGCGGTGATCCGCGAGCCGGCTCCGCACGAAGTGCCGCGCCCCAAGGCGCCGCAGAAGGTCGTGCCGCTCATCGTTTCGGCCCAGAGCCCGGAAGCGCTGCAGGTTGTGGCGCAGGACTTCAAGGGCAAGCTTGCCGCGGCCGATGTCGCCGAAGCTGCACGGCTGACCAACGCCGCCGCCCATCGCCGCGATCGCCTCGACCATCGCCTTGTGGCCCTCGGTTCGACGCCGGAAGAGCTGTCCGCTTCGCTGGAAGCCTTCCTGTCGAAGGCCAAGGCCGACAGTTTCGTCGCCGGTCGTGCCGCCGGGCGCAATGCCCAGGTGGCCTTCGTCTATTCGGGCAACGGCTCGCAGTGGGCCGGCATGGGCCAGGTCGCCTACAAGAGCGACGCCACCTTCCGCAGCAGCTTCGACAATGTCTCGCGGCTGTTCATGCGCATTTCCGGCTGGTCGCTGGCGACGCAGCTGTTCTCGCAGGATCTGCCGTCCGAGATCGACCGCACCGAGATCGCCCAGCCGCTCCTGTTCGCCATCCAGGTGGCGATCACCGACAGCCTGAAGGCGCGCGGTCTGTCGCCGGACATGGTCGCCGGTCACTCCGTTGGCGAAGTTGCAGCCGCCTGGGCCAGTGGCGCCCTGTCGCTGGAAGCGGCCGTCTTCCTCATCCACGTGCGTTCGACGCAGCAGGAGGTCACGCGCGACCTTGGCGGCATGGCCGCGCTGCAGGTGTCGGCGGCCGAGGTTGCCAAGGTCATCGACGAGCCGGACTTCAAGGGACTGGTGCTTGCGGCCGACAACAGCCCGCGCTCGGTCACCATGTCGGGCACCAACGAGGCGGTTGCCGACTTCGCGCGCGCCATGAAGAAGCGCCGCTGGGCGGCGCGCAAGCTCAATCTCGCCTACCCCTTCCATAGCGACCTGATCGAGCCGATCCACAAGAACCTGATCGACGCGCTGGCCACCTTGCGCCCGCGGACCACCGATCTTCCGTTCTACTCCACGGTCACGGGCCTTCGGGCCACCGGTGTGGATCTCAACGCCGAATACTGGTGGCTGAACGTTCGCAACCCTGTGCTGTTCCGTCAGGCTGTCGAAGCCATGGCCGACGCCGGTGCGCGCGTGTTCATCGAGATCGGCCCGAATGCCGTTCTCAAGAACTATGTGGTCGACAGCATCGCAGGCGTGAACCGCACCGGAGCCTGCCTCACCTCGCTCGAACAGAGCGACAGCGAGGGATCCGACCTGTTCGGCATGATCACCGCCCGCGCCATCGCCCATGGCGCGCATGTGGACGACGAGCGCTTCTTCGGCCAGCGGCTCAGCCTGCCCGACGGGCTGCCGCTCTACCCCTGGCAGAACCAGCCCTTCCGCATTGAGGAATCGCCCGAGTCGACCGACGTCTACGGTCTCGGCCCTGATCATCAGCTGCTCGGCTACCAGCGTTTGCACGGCACCGGCCCGTGGTTCTCCCATGTGGACGCGGTGATCGTGCCCTGGCTGGCCGATCACAAGGTCGAGCTGTCCACCGTGTTCCCGGCCGCCGGCTTCGTCGAGCTGCTGCTGAGCGCGGCGCGCAAGCGCCATACGCGTGGCCCGCTCGAACTGCGCGACCTCGACATCCTGCGCCCGCTGGTGCTCGAAGACGGCGAGATGGCCGAGATCCGTACGGAGCTCGACGCTGCCAGCGACATCATTGATGTGTCGAGCCGCACGCGCCTTGCCGCGGCGGCGTTCAATCTGCACGTCCGCGCCCGCGTCGGTGTTCCGCCGAGCCAGGACGTTCCGGTTGTCACCCTCCCCGCCCCCACCGGCGAGCCCATGGCGGCGAGCGCTCTCTACGAGCTGACCCGCAGCTTCGGCCTGCATTATGGCCCGGCCTTCCAGCGCGCGACCTCCGTTGTGCCGACCGGCGAGCGTTCGCTCCTCGTCCAGTTGTCGGCGGACCAGGCCGATGTGGTCGGCGACGCCAGGATGGTGCTGCATCCGACGTTGCTGGACGCCAGCTTCCACGGGCTGTTCCTGCTGATCACGCGCACGATGAATGCCGAACCGGGCACCGCCTTCCTGCCGATCCGCATCGACGAGTTGCGCGTCTTCGCCGACGGCGAGACCGCGGCCTTTGCGCTGGTCGATATCACCAAGGCGTCGCCGCGATCGGTGGAGGCCAGCTTCACGCTGACCGCCGCCGATGGCCGGGTCATCGCCCGGGCCGAGGGCGTCCGCTTCAAGGCGGTGCATCTCAGCCGCGCCGCCGATCCCGACGAGCTCACCTTCACCACCCGCACCATCCGTCTCGCCGAAGCCGGCGACGTGGTGGAGTTCCCGGCCGTCTGGTCGAAGGCCGTTGCGCATCTCACCGATCTGGGCGTTGGTGCCAGCGAGGCGCCCGATGCCGACGAAGCCAGCCTGCTGATCGACGCCGGCGCCCGCGCGGTGATCTTCGAGACCTTGCGCCGCATCGCCGACCCCGATGGTCGCCTGACCTTCGAAGCGGCCGTCAATGGCAAGCGTGTCGATCTGTCGGCCCTGCCGCTGTTCTATCGCGCAGTCGAAGCGCTTGAGGAAGACGGCGCCCTGACGCGTGACGACGAGGGGATCACCCTCGCCGAGGACGCGCCCTACCCGGCCGCCGATACCGTGATCGCCACGTTGGTGGCGACCCAGCCCGATCGCATCGCCGAAGCCATGTCGCTGGTGCGCCTCACCTCCGCGCTCGGCAAGCGCTTTGCCGAGGGGCTGCTGTCCGACAGCGACCATGTGCTGCCGGCCGCGCTTCAGGCCCATCTCGAAGGTGCCGCACCCTCTGCCGCGCCGCTGCATGACGCCGTTTCGCGCCTGGCCACCGATCTTGCGGAGCAATGGAGCTGCGACCGGCCGCTGCGCATGCTGATCGTTGGGGCCGAGGCCGTTGCCATCGCCCGCAAGGCGATCAAGCTGCCCACCGTCACCTCCGTCGTCATCGCCGACAGCGATCACAGCCGTCTTGATCTTGCCCGCATGGCGATCGCCGATCAGAACGGCCTCACCGTGTCGAGTTTCGACGAACTGGCGACGTCCGGCGACCGCAGCTTCGATGTGGCGCTGACCGTCGCGCTCGGCTCGCAGCCACGGGCCTCCGAGACGCTCGGGCGCCTCCGCCAGTTGCTGGCCGACGGTGGCCTGATGGTCGGTGTCGAGCCCGACGCCACGCTGCTCGCCGATCTGGTCTACGGCCAGTCCGTGTCCTGGTGGACCGGCAGCATCGCGCCTGAATACCCGGTCGGAACCCGCAAGGGTACCGAGGGGCATGTTGCCGCCCTCACCGCGGCCGGCTTTGAGGCTGTCGAGGCCACCTCGCTCAACTCCGACGCCGCGCGTGCCGCCATCCTCATCGCCAAGGCGCCGCAGCGTGCCGCCGCGCTGCCGGCCACTGCCGCCGATCCGGTGCTGATCCTCATCGACGGGGACCGTGGCAACCGCCGCACCGCCGACGCGCTTGCCGCCGTGCTCGCCCGCCGCAATCGCGCCGTGCGCGTTGCCAGTGTTCACCGCAACACCGCCGGCCGCATGCTGGTGGAGGCCATCGACGCCGGAACGGACGCCGATCTGGCCGCCCTCCTCAAGAGCGGCGACATCAAGGACGTGGTCTTCCAGCCGGCCGTCACCGCCCCCGAAGGCGGGAGCCCGCTGGAAGCCCTGCATGACCGCGTCATGGCCCTGCATGCCGTGTTCAACGGCGCCATGACGCCCCCGGCTCGCCTCTGGATCGTGGCGCCCGGCGGCTCCGGCGCCGACGGCTCCCGCACCATCCGTCCGGTCGAGACCGGCGTCTGGGGCCTTGGCCGCGTGGTGATCAACGAATATCCCGGCATTGAAACCCGCATGGTCGACCTCGCCGTCGCCTTCGAGCCCTCGGAAGGCGCGGAGCGCCTGGCCGATCTCCTCGACGCGCCGCCGGCCGAGCGGGAAATCATCGTCGACGCCCGTGGTCGCGCCGCGCTGCGTCACATGGTCGGCCCGTCGCTCATCGATCGCGCCATCGAATGTGGCACCGACGGTCCCACCTATCGCACGCTCCGCATCGAGCGGCAGGGGTCGCTCGACGGTCTGCGCTGGCACACGGTCGAAAGCCCGGCGCTCACCGGCGATCAGGTGGAGATCGAAGTGGCCGCCGCCGGCCTCAATTTCCGCGACGTCATGTGGGCGCTCGGCCTGCTGCCGGAAGAAGCGCTGGAAGACGGCTTCGCCGGCGCCACGCTCGGCATGGAATGCTCGGGCGTGATCACCCGCGTCGGCCCGGATGCCAAGCGCTTCGGCCCCGGCGACCGTGTCATCGCCTTCGCGCCCGCCTGCTTTGCCACCCATGTGACAGTGGCTGAAAAGGCGCTGGCGCCGCTGCCGGCCAATGTGGACATCGAGGCCGCTGCCACCATTCCGGTGACCTTCCTCACCGCCTATTACGCTCTCGTGGAGCTGGCGCGCCTCGATGAAGGCGAGACCATCCTGATCCACGGCGGTGCCGGCGGCGTCGGTCTTGCTGCCTTGCAGATCGCCCTGTCGCGCGGTGCGCGTGTCATCGCCACGGCCGGTTCGCCGGACAAGCGGGCTCTGCTCCGCATGCTCGGCGCCCATGACGTGCTCGACTCCCGTTCGCTGGTCTTCGCCGACAAGGTGATGGAGCTGACCGGCGGCCAGGGCGTCGATGTGGTGCTCAACTCGCTGTTCGGCGAGGCCATGGAGCGCTCGATCGAGTGCCTCAAGCCCTTCGGCCGCTTCGTCGAGCTGGGCAAGCGCGACTATTACGCCAACTCGCGCATCGCGCTCAGGCCCTTCCGCCAGAACCTCTCCTATTTCGGCGTCGACGCCGACCAGCTGCTGACCCACCGTCCGAAGCTGACCGAGCGCCTGTTCCGCGATCTGGTGGACGGTTTCGAGGGCGGCGTCTTCACGCCACTGCCCTTCCGCATGTTCGAGGCCGACCAGATCACCGACGCCTTCCGCCTGATGCAGGCGTCGGGCCACACCGGCAAGATCCTGGTCCGCCCGCCGTCCGTCGAGAACCGGGCCGGCGGCAAGCCGGTCACCGTCCACGCCGATGCCACCTATCTGGTGGCCGGCGGTCTGGGCGGCTTCGGCGCCGAGACGGCGCGCTTCCTCGTCGAGCGCGGCGCGCGTCATCTGGTGCTGGCCAGCCGCTCGGGCGCTGCCACGGAAGCCTCCGCGCCGGTCATCGAGGCCATGCGCGCGGCGGGTGCCGAGGTGGTGCTGTCGGCCACCGATCTCACCGACGAGAAGGCCGTCGCCGGCCTGTTGTCGACCATCCGTTCGACCATGCCGCCGCTCAAGGGCGTGCTGCATACGGCCATGGTGATCGACGACGCGCTGTTCATGAACCTCGACGACGAGCGCATCCGCAAGGTCATGGCACCCAAGGTCACGGGTGCCGAGATCCTCGACCGCCTGACCCGCGGCTTCGATCTCGACCTGTTCGTGCTCTATTCGTCGGCCACCACGCTGATCGGCAACCCCGGCCAGGCGTCCTATGTGGCGGCCAACGCCTATCTGGAAGGCCTTGCCCGCGCCCGTCGCGCGGCCGGTCTGCCGGCTGTCGCCGTTGCCTGGGGCGCGATCGCCGACGCCGGCTATCTTGCCCGCAACATGGCGGTCAACGCCGTGCTGTCGACGCGCATGGGCAAGCAGTCGCTCACTGCCAAGGCCGCGCTCGAGGGCCTCGGCCTGGTGCTCGACAGCGGGGCCGAACAGCCGGTCGTCGCCTATGCCCGCATCGACTGGGCGACGGCGCGCCGCGAATTGACGCTGCTCAACACGCCGCTCGCCTCCGAGGTGATCGGTCGCGCCGGCGACCATGGCAGCGAAGCCATGGAAGACGGTGAGCTTCTGCAGAAGATCAAGGAGCTGGAGCACGGCCCCGCAGTCAAGGTGGTCAGCGACCTCCTGGCCGGCGAAATCGCCCGCATCCTGCGCCTGCCGGCCGACGAGATCGATCCGGCGCGTCCGCTGGTCGATATCGGCATGGACTCGCTGATGGCGGTCGAACTCCGGATGGCGGCCGAACAGAAGCTGGGCGTCGAGATCCCGATCCTGTCGCTGGCCAACGGCGGCTCGCTCGCCGACATCGCCCGCCGCATCGTCGAAAAGGCGCATGGCAACGACAGCAGCTCGGCTTCGGAAGCCGGAGAGCTCGTCGCCGCCCGCCATCTTGACGGCGAGATGGACGAGGACGTGGCTGCGTTTGTAGGCACCATTGAAGAAAACGCCGACAATCTGAAAAGACTGCTCTGATGACCGATCAAAAGCGTGGCTATGGTGGTGTTTCCGGCGCGGCAAAGGATGCCCTGATCGCCGGTCTGCGGGAAGCGAGCAAGAACCGCAAGGCGCGGCCCGACGCGCCGCCGCCAGTGGCGGCGACGCGCGCCAAGGCTGTGACGTCTTTCGACTTCTCGCAGCTTGAGGAGTACAAGCAGCTGCGCATGCAGCGCGCTGCCGCGCAGATGATGGGGATCGACAACCCCTTCTTCCGCGCCCACGACGGTCTGGCCGGCGCCACCACATCCATCGACGGCCAGAGCTATCTCAACTTCGCGTCCTACAACTATCTCGGCCTCAACGGTGATCCGCGCGTGCAGCAGGCTGCCAAGGATGCTGTCGATCGCTACGGCACCTCCGTCTCAGCCAGTCGCCTTGTGGCCGGCGAGCGCGACATCCATCGCGCCTTCGAGCAGGCGCTCGCGGAAACCTATGGCACCGAGAGCGCGGTGGTCTTCGTCAGTGGCCACGCCACCAATGTCTCCACCATCGGCACGCTGCTCGGTCCCAAGGACCTTATCCTCATCGATGCCCTGATCCACAACTCCATCGCCGAAGGCGCGCGCCTGTCCGGTGCGGCACGTCTCACGTTCCCGCACAATGACTGGCAGGCGGTCGACGATCTCCTCACCAAGGTGCGCGGCCAGTATCGCCAGGTGCTGATCGCCGTCGAGGGCCTCTATTCGATGGATGGCGATTTCCCCGATCTGCCGCGCTTCATCGAGGTGAAGTCCAAGCATGACGCCTGGCTGATGGTCGACGAGGCCCATTCCCTCGGCGTGCTCGGCGACAGGGGCACCGGCATCGGCGAGCATTTCGCCGTCGATCCCAGCCATGTGGAAATCTGGATGGGCACGCTGTCCAAGACCCTGTCGGGCTGCGGTGGCTATATCTGCGGCAGCGCCGCACTGGTCGACTATCTCAAGGTCAAGGCTGGCGGCTTCGTCTATTCCGTCGGCCTGTCGGCGCCGCTCGCCGCCGCCGGTCTCGCCTCGCTGAAGATCCTGAAGGACGAGCCCTGGCGCGTCGCCAAGCTGCGCGAGAACGGCCAGCATTTCGTCGACACCGCGCGCGCCGCCGGGCTCGATACCGGCTTCTCACGCGGCTATGCCGTGGTGCCCGTGATCGTCGGCGACAGCCCGCAAGCCGCCGTCCTCGCCGATCGCGTCTTCAAGCGCGGCCTCAACGCCCTGCCGATCATCTACCCCGCCGTCCCCGAAAAAGCCGCCCGCCTGCGCTTCTTCATCACCTCGGACCACAGCTTCGCCCAGATCGACGAAGCCATCCGCATCACCAAGGAAGAGCTCGATAAGATCCGCGAGGCGGGGTCCGTGCTGAAGCAGCTGGTGACGCGGTGAGGTGACGGCACACCCCTTCTCCCCTTGGGGGAGAAGGTGTCCGGTGGTGCGGACAAGAGGCGTCGGCAATAGCGCTCCAAAGAGCGGGGTTGTCACCCTCGCCCCAAATACCACTTCGCCGATTGCGCGATCGACTCCGTGAGCCCCACCCTGTCCGCCATCCCGCTATCGGCCAGGATTCGCTCCGGGCTATGGCCGCAGGTCTTGCCGAACATGCGGACGATCAGCCGGTGCAGCAGCGGTTCGTGCCGCGGCGCGATCACCCGGTGCACCGCCTCGAAGCCGCGCGCTGCGGTCTCGGCGAGGCCGTAGGAGAGCGGCAGCACCATCCCCCTGCCCTTGATGGCGGCCTTGAACTGTCTCAGGAACTCGGCCCAGGTCATGTCCTCGGCATTGCGCACGTTGTAGGTCCTGCCGACGGCGACCGGCGCTTCCGCCGCCCAGAGCATCCGGTCTATGAGATTGCCCACGTGCAGCAGCCCGGCATGCGCGCGGCCGCCGCCGATGGTGATCATCAGGCCCGATTGCAGTTCCTTGCCGATCCGCTCGATGAATTGCGAGCCGGGGCCGATGATGTTGCAGGGCCTGAGGATCACCGTCGGAATGCCCGACGTCTCAGCCCACTGCCGCACCGCCGCCTCGCCGAGCCGCTTGCTCTCGCCATAGCCGAAGCCGGCGTTCGATAGCTCGCGGGTCTCGTCGGCCGGCGAGTCCGGATAGCCGTAGACGTCCACGGTCGACAGATGGACCAGACGCAGCAGATGTGGGGTCTCGGCGCTGATGGCTGCCAGCAGCTTTTCGGTTCCGGTGATGTTGACGTCGGCATAATCGGCCCAGACGCCCCAGGTCGCCACATTGGCGGCGCAGTGGAACACCACGTCGACACCTGCCACCGCGCGATTGAGGCTGCCGCGATCCATGAGATCGCCCGGCACCACCTGCGTCCGAAAGGCCAGGTCTTCGTCGAGACGACGGGCATCGCGCACCAGCAGCCGCACCGACCAGCCGTCGTCCAGAAGGCGGCGGGCCAGATGCCCTCCGACAAAGCCGGTGGCTCCCGTCACCAGCGCCCAGCGTCGCACGCTCATTTTTCTGCCTCGGCCTTGGCCACCGGAGCCTGAGGCGGGGCCTTCGGCTTGGGCGGCTTCTGCGGCGCGTTGGGGTCAACCGGCTTCTTCGGCGCGCCATTTTTCTTCGGGTTGGGATCGGCAACGCGGAACACGTCGCGCGGCTTCAGCTTCGGCGGTCGGTTCATCCACGGATAGACCTTGCCGACGAAACGGTTGATGGACGGCGACGGAGCCCGGAGCGCCAGCTTGATCGGGGTGATCTCGGCGCCCATGTCCAGCTTCACCTGATAGGTGGTCAGGCCCATTTCCAGCTTCTTGACGCCGAGCTTGATGGCCGTCTCGATCACCGCCTGGCCGACATAGATGTAGAGGCTGTCGTTGACCGCTTCCTCGCGCCCGAAATACAGCCAGCGCAGCATGTCGCCGTCGACCAGCAGCAGGGCGTGGCCCACCAGCCATTCGTCGCGATAGAACAGGATCACCTTGGACTTGTCGCCGAGCTTTTCGGAGAACTCGCGATAGAACTTCGGCGACAGCACCTCGCGCTGGAACTCGTCGGCCTGGTTGTGCACCACCATCCACTGGGCGCAGAGCGTATCGGCCAATACGGCGAAGTCGTCGACGACTTCGTGGCGCACCTTGGCCTCCTCGTTGCGCTTCATGTGCTTGACGACCTTGCTACGATAGTAGCTCTTCATCGCCTTCACATAGCCCTCGCGCGTCTTCCAGCGGATCGGCATGCACATGTTGGGCAGGCTGTCGACCAGATGGAAGCGGTTGCGCGCGAAATGCGGCTCGTAGTCAACGGCATTGGGCTCGAAGTCGCGCACCACGATGATGAAGTGCTTCTCCTTCTTGCCGATCTGCATCAGCAGGTTCACCACATTGTCGACCGCCGTGCCGATCTCAACGCCCTCGGCCGTCATCAGGGCCGGGCTGGTGAGCGTGATGGGCGTGCCGCATTCCAGCATCTTGGCCTTGAGGAACTCCGGCCAGAACTTGCGGATGCCGCTCAGCAACAGGCGCAGCGGCGCCGGCGCGAAGATCGCAATGTCCGTGGTGATGGAATAGAAGGCGACGGCCATCTGCGGCTCGTCGTGCGCATCGTAGAAGATGGCGTAGCGGTGGTCGAAGTCGTTGAGCTCCGCCAGTTCCACGATGGTCCAGAAATCATAGGTCTGGGTGATCGAAAGGCGGGACGCCAGCTTGTCCCACGCCTCCTTCGGCACCTCGGCAATCGAATTGTAAACGACGGACTTCATCCAACCTCACAATGTGCTTCGCAAACGTCCCAGCCCCCGTGTCTGGCCGTCGCCGCAACAGAATCAGTCAATATGTAGTATTCCCACCGCCCGGCGGTGGAGACGATCGGTGGCGGCTTGAACGGCCGCAGTCAACCCCGGCTCGCTGAAATATACGCCACGAATCTGTATCATTGCGGCGACAGCCCGCATGAAGGCGGCCACATCGCCCGCGGCGGCAGGTTCAGCCTCGGTCCAGAAGCGATCAAGATCTCCCTGATAGGTCAGGCCGTCGATGTCGAACAGCGCCCGGCCCAGCACCTTCAGCGGTTTGCCGAGCTCGAGCGCCCGCAGGCCGGAGGTGCTGTTCACCGTCACCATGCCGCGGCTGCCGCCGACCATGTCGTCGAGGCTGCCGCCGTCGATGTAGTGCACGCGCTCTCCGATGCCGAGCTCTGTCGCAATGCGGGCCGTCACGCGCCGCCAGTTGTTCAGCCCGGGGTCCCAGGGATGCGGCTTGACGATCAGATGCGTATCGACAGGCGCGTCCTGGGCGAAGGAGGTCAGCACTTCACGAATGGCGGGCTCGAGGCCGTCGAAATCGGAATAGGCGACGATCTGGAAGTCATGCTGCAGTTGCAGCGGAAACAGGTAATAGGGCACGCCCCGCGCCGCAAACCGGGCGAAATCGGCCGCCGCCTGTTGATTGCGGCGCCCTTCCCCCAGAAGCCGCAGCCCCATGGCGGGGAAATAGATGAAGGGATTGGCCCGCTTGTCCGGCCGGCGATAGCCCGGATAGAGCCAAGCCGCTGCCACATTGCCGAAGCTGTAGATCATGTCGCCGCGCGCCATGGTCCAGAAACTGTCGGTGTAGCGCCGCACGGCGTCCACCGGCCCGGCCATCGCGCCGAAGGCACGAATGGCGGCGATATCCCTTGGAAACAGCGAGTTGCCGCCCATGCCGTCGCGTTCGAGCGTGATCCAGTCGGGCCTCAAATAGCCGAAATCGGTCACGGTCACGCGCACGCCGCGCGCCTTGGCCTCGGTGATGGCCGCCTTGTGATAGGAGCGCTGCTCGCCCAGCAGAACGAGATCGGTCACCCCTTCCCGCGCGAACAGATTGCCGATGAACTCAGGCCAGCCGGCCTCCGAACCCCGGTAATTCACTGCCGGCCCGCCGCGCCAGAACCACCAGTCGCCGAAACAGAGATTGACGCCGGTCACGCGGCAGCCGCGCGCCGCCAACTCGCGGGCGATCCGGCTGAAAAAGGGCGACGGCATGCCCTGCAGGAACACGAAATGTTTGTCGGTCATCACCGGTCCAGAACGGCATGTTCACGCCTCACCTACGTGCCATGCCCTTCTCTTGAACCGCCTCAAGCCGGCAATTTCAAGTGCTATCTCTGCTTTATTCCCACAATGTCCAGATGCAGGCCCGCCCGTGTCCGGACGGGCCTGTTTTGCCTGATCAATGGCCGAAGGCAGCTGCCATCAGCTCGCGCGTATAGTCCATGGCCGGGGCGTCGAAGATCTGCTCCGTCGAGCCCTCTTCCACGATCTTTCCGCTCTTCATCACGATGATGTAGTCCGACAGGGCGCGGACCACGGACAGGTCGTGGCTGATGAACAGATAGCTCAGGCCATGGGCTCGCTGCAGGCTGCGCAGCAGTTCCACGATCTGCTTCTGCACGGAGCGATCGAGCGCCGACGTCGGCTCGTCCAGCACCACCACCTTGGGCTTGAGGATGATGGCGCGGGCAATGGCGATGCGCTGACGCTGGCCGCCCGAGAACTCGTGCGGATAGCGGTTGCGCATGTTGGGATCGAGGCCCACCTCTTCGAAGGCCTGCACGGCGCGCGCGTCGCGGTCAGCCTTGGTCAGCTGCGGCTCGTGCACCAGAAGACCTTCGGTGACGATCTCGCCAGCGGTCATGCGCGGGCTCAGCGAACCGAACGGGTCCTGGAACACCAGCTGCAAGTGCCGGCGGTGTTCGCGCATGGCCTCGCGGCTTGCCTGGGAGATGTCGGCATCCTCGAAGCGGATGCGTCCCGTGCCATGGTTGAGGCGCAGCAGCGCGCGGCCGAGGGTCGACTTGCCGGATCCCGACTCGCCCACGATGCCGATCGTCTGTCCCTCGCGCAGACGGATCTGCACCTGGTTGACGGCGTGGATTTCCGACGGCTTGCTGCCGAGGAAGCCGCCGCCCATGCGGAAGACGACGTTGACGTTCGAGCCCTCGAGCAGGATCGGCGCCGTGTCCGGCACCGGAGCCTTGCGGCCGGTGGGCTCGGAGGCCAGCAGCATCTGGGTATAGGGGTGCTGCGGGTTGTCGAACACCTCGCCCACCTTGCCCGTCTCCACCACTTCGCCGAGCCGCATCACTGCCACGCGGTCGGAGAAGCGGCGGACGATGTTGAGGTCGTGACTGATGAAGATGATGGCGAGGCCGATGCGCTTCTTGAGATCGGCGAGCAGTTCCAGGATCTGCGCCTGGATCGTCACGTCGAGCGCGGTGGTCGGTTCGTCGGCGATCAGCAGTTCCGGATCGTTGGCGAGCGCCATGGCGATCATCACGCGCTGGCGCTGGCCGCCCGACAGTTCGTAAGGGTAGGAATCCACCCGCCGCGTCGGATCGGGGATCTGCACCAGTTCCAGAAGCTCGATCGCCTTCTTGCGCGCTTCGGCCGCCGACAGGCCGCGATGATACATCATCGGTTCTGCCAGCTGCTTGCCGATCTTGTAGAGCGGATCGAGCGAGGTCATCGGCTCCTGGAAGATCATGGCGATCTTGTTGCCGCGCACCTGGTTCAGCGCCTTGAGCGGCAGGCCGACGAGTTCCTGCCCCTGGAAGCGGGCCGAACCCTCGACGCGACCATTGGACGCCAACAGGCCCATCATCGCCATCATGGTCTGGCTCTTGCCGGAACCGGACTCGCCGACGATCGCCAGGGTCTCGCCCTTGGCGACACTGAGCTCGATGCCCTTGACCGCGTGCACGTCGCCGATCGGGGTGCCGAAGCGGACGTGCAGGCCTTTGATTTCGAGAAGATTGTCCGTCATGTCAGCGATCCTTCGGGTCCAGGGCGTCACGCAAGCCGTCGCCGACGAAGTTGAGCGCGAACAGGGTCACCACAAAGAAGATGGACGGATAGATCAGCAGCCAGGGCACGAATTGCATGCCCGTGGTGCCCTCCGCGATCAGCGTACCCCAGGAGGTCATGGGCTCCTGCACGCCAAGGCCGAGGAAGGAGAGGAAGCTCTCCAGCAGGATCACCTGCGGCACCAGCACCGTCACGAACACCACAACGGGGCCGATCGTGTTGGGGATCACGTGGCGCTTGATGATCTGCCAGTTGGAGAGGCCCATGGCGTGGGCCGCCTCGACGAACTCGCGCCGCTTCAGCGACAGCGTCTGTCCGCGGACGATACGCGCCATGTCCAGCCACTGGATCGCGCCGATCGCCACGAAGATCAGCACGAAATGGCGTCCGAAGAACACTACCAGCATGATCACGAAGAACATGAAGGGCAGCGAGTAGAGGATCTCGACGAAGCGCATCATCACATTGTCGGTGCGTCCGCCGATATAGCCGGACACCGCGCCGTAGACCACGCCGATCACCAGTGACACCAGAGTCGCCAGGATGCCCACGGTGATCGACACCTGCCCGCCGACCATGATGCGAGGCATCAGATCGCGGCCGTTGCGGTCGGTTCCAAAGGGGAAATACTGGCGATTGACCGTGCCGGTGACGATGGCCGAGTTGCCGCCGTCCAGCGTCTCCTTGATGGCGGCGCCATCGAACTCGTCGGGCCGGTCGAGATAGCGCGTCACGCGCGGATCGATCGCCTTGTCCGAGGTCACCTTGGCCGTGTAGGTGCTGCCCGTCACCGAGAAATCTGCCAAGGACACGTGTCCGTGCTCGGCAGCGTCCTGCATCACCTGGTGCAGGGTGTCTTCCTTGGGATAGGGCTCCAGGGACGGCGGAATGGCCACGTAAGAGTCGAAGATCTGGTCATAGGCGTGCGGGTAAACCCAGGTACCGCCAAAGCTGAAGACCGCGACAGCGATCAGCACGAACAGGCTGAACATGGCGGCCTTGTTGCGCAGGAAACGCCTGCGGGCCATCATCCAGAGGCTGAGCCCCTGAACCGGCGCTTGCGTCACGGGGGACGACTTCTGCTCACTCATAACGAACCCTCGGATCAAGCACCGCGTAAAGAAGGTCGACGATGAGATTGAAAACAATGATGAAGATCGAGATCAGCACCACGGTGCCCATCACCAGCGTATAGTCGCGGTTGAGCGCGCCGAGCACGAAGTAGCGGCCGACGCCAGGCAGGCTGAACACGGTTTCCACCACCACCGAACCGGTGAGAACACCGGCGGCCGTCGGGCCGAGATAGCTGATCACCGGCATCAGTGCGGCGCGCAGGGCGTGGACGATCACGATGGTGCGCGACGGCAGGCCATAGGCACGGGCGGTGCGGATATGGTCGGCGCGCAACGTTTCGATCATCGAACCGCGGGTGATGCGGGCGAAGACGGCGAACTGCGGCAGCGCCAGCGAGATCACCGGCAGGACGAGATTGCGGAAGCCGCCGTCATCCCAGCCACCGGCCGGCAGCCAGCCGAGAACAACCGCGAAGACCAGCGACATCAGGGGCGCAAACACGAAGTTCGGCACGGTGATGCCGATGTTGGCAACACTCATCACCATGTAGTCGATCAGGCTGTTCTGCTTCAGCGCGGCGAGCGAACCGACGAACACGCCGCCGCCCACGCCGATCAGCAGCGCCCAGAACCCGAGGGTCATGGAGTAAGGCAGGCTGTTACCGATCAGTTCGGCGACCGTGAAGTCGCGATAGATGAAGCTCGGGCCGAAGTCGCCGTGCATCAGGTTCCACAGATAGTGGCCATATTGCACGATCAGCGGCTGATCGAGGAAGAAGGCGCGGTTGAGGTTTTCGAACACCTGCGGCGGCAGCGGGCGTTCCAGATGGAACGGGCCGCCGGGGGCGATCCGCATCATGAAGAAGGATAGCGTCACGACGATGAAAAGCGTCGGGACGGCGCTGAGAAAGCGCCTGAAGGCAAATCGGAACATCAGTGATCTCCGGGGCGACCGTCAATCGCGAGCAAGTTGCTTGCCACGAAGAGTCTCCTTGGCGCGCTGCATGTGCAGCAAGGCAACCCGCGTTGCGGTCTTGCCTCATCTTTCATCGATCCGGGGGAGAACTCTCTGATCAAGCTCAAGTTATCTCGAAAAAATGCAGGAATTTTTCGAAAATTGCAGAGCTCGAAGGCCCCTCGACCCCATGCGTCTATAAGCACACTCCCCGTGCCGCAGGGCACGAGGAGTGGCATTTTCGCAGGTGGTCGTCAGGACCTTGGGTCAGCCAGGATCAGTCCTTGCTGAGGAAGCGGGTCAGGTGCTGGTTGACCGCGTTGTCCGTCCAGCCCTTCACCTTGCTGGAGACCAGCCACAGGTTGGCGCTGCCCATGAACGGGGCAACCGGCTGCTCGGCGGACACGAAGGCCTCGGCGTCCGAGAGGATCTTCTGGCGCTTGGCAGCGTCGAATTCCTTGTAGGAAGCAGCCATCAGCTCGTCGAACTTCTCGTTCTTCCAGTGACCATAGTTGAACGAGGTGTTGGTGGAGACGAGCAGGTTCAGGAAGTTCTCGGCGTCGGCATAGTCGGCAACCCAGCCGGCGCGGGCGACGTCGAAGGAACCGCCTTCAGTCAGGTAGGCGTAGTGCGACTTCACGTCGAGGTTCTGGATGGTGACCTCGGCGCCCAGCGACTTCCACATGTCGGCCACAGCGGTGGCGACCTTCTTGTGGTTTTCGTTGGTGTTGAAGCGGATGTCGATCTTGAGCGGCTTGCCGCCTTCACCGTAACCGGCTTCCTTCAGCAGGGCCTTGGCTTCGTCCTCACGGTCGAGCTGGTCCTTGCCGGCGAAGTCCGGGAGCGAGGCGGTGTAGCCGACGATGCCCGGCGGCACCAGGCTGTAGGCCGGAAGCTGGGCCTTGGCGTAGATCTTGTCGGCGAGGAAGTCGCGATCGACGGCCATCGACAGGGCCTTGCGGACGCGCACGTCATCGAAGGGCGCATGGCGGGTGTCGAAGACGTAGTAATAGGTGGCCAGCGCCTGGTTGATGTGCACCTGGTCGGAGAACTTGCCCTTCAGGAAGTCCGTCTGGTCGGCCGGGAAGTTGTAGACCGTGTCGAGTTCACCGGCTTCGAACATGCGGATCGTGGTGGCCGCATCTTCGGACGGGTTGTAGACGACCTTGTCGATCTTAACGTTGGAGGCGTCCCAGTAGTACTTGTTCTTCTCGGACGTCAGGTGATCGTTGGCGACGTTCTCGGTGACCACATAGGCACCGTTGCCGACGATGTTGCCCGGCTTGACCCAGTCGGCGCCGAACTTGGTGACGGCGGCCTTGGAGACCGGCAGGGCGGTCTGGTGGGCCAGCAGCTGCAGGAAATAGGGGGTCGGACGTTCGAGGGTGATTTCCAGCGTCTTGGCATCGACGGCCTTGATGCCGAGCGTCGACGGGTCGGCCTTGCCGCCGTTGATGGCTTCGGCATTCTTGATCGGATAGAGGATCGTGGCGTATTCGGCCGCTTCCTTCGGGCTCTCGACGCGCTGGAACGAGAAGACGAAGTCGTCGGCAGTCACCGGCGAGCCGTCGGACCACTTGGCGGTTTCGCGGATCTTGAAGGTGTAGACGGTGCCGTCGGGCGAAATGGTCCAGCTCTCGGCGGCGCCGGGGATCAGCTTGCCGGTCGGATCATAGACGGTCAGACCTTCCAGGTAGTCCTTGAGGATGAACTCCTCGATGTCGATCGACGTGTGGGCAGGATCGAGCGACTTCGGCTCACCGCCGTTGCCACGATAGATCACGCTTTCGGCCATGGACGGCATGGCTGCCGCGGCCAGCATCGTTCCCGCCAGCATGGCGGCTGCCGAAGCACGAAGAACGAAATGGAAGGACATACTTTGTTTCTCCTTGTTATCGACCGGCGCCCAATGCGTTTCGCATCCCCTGGAACACCGCTCGTATTTCGATGGCTCAAGCTAGCGCGGAAATTATTCTTCGCAAGCTCAAAGTTTGTGATCTATCCGTTCAAGCAGGCTACATCCCCGGTTGCCTGCAGAACTATGCAATATTTTCAACTGTCATCTATACTTTGACTGGCTCAGTCTTCGGGGCGATGCTGCGACATCCAGTGCCAGGCAATGTCGATACGCCGGGGCGTCCACACCTTTTCATGCGACAGGACGTAATCCACAAAGCGCTGAAGCGCTGCCACGCGCCCCGGGCGCCCCACCAGGCGGCAATGCAGACCGACGTTCAGCATCTTGGGACTGCCGTTTCGGCCCTCTTCATAGAGAACATCGAAAGCGTCTTTCAGATAGGAAAAGAACTGATCGCCGGAATTGAACCCCTGCGGCGTGGCAAAGCGCATGTCATTGCTGTCGAGGGTATAGGGGATGATCAGATGCGGGCCGTTCGGCCCCTTGATCCAGTAGGGCAGATCGTCGGCATAGGAGTCCGAGGAATAGAGGAAGCCGCCCTCCTCCACCGCCAGTTCGGTCGAATACATGGAGGCGCGGCCGGTATACCAGCCGAGCGGACGCGAGCCGGTCACCTCTTCATGGATGCGGATCGCCTCCATCATGTGCGCCCGCTCGTCTTCCTTGGAATAGTCCTTGTACTCGATCCACTTGAGACCGTGACTGGCGATTTCCCAGTCGGCTTCCTTCATGGCCGCGACGACGTCCGGGTTCCGCGCCAGCGCGGTCGCCACGCCATAGACGGTCACCGGCACGTTGCGGCTGGTGAACAGGCGCCACAGACGCCAGAAGCCGGCGCGCGAGCCGTATTCGTAGATGCTTTCCATGTTCCAGTGGCGCTGCCCCGGCCAGGGCTGGGCACCGACGATTTCCGACAGGAAGGCTTCCGAAGCGGCGTCGCCGTGCAATATGTTGTTCTCGCCGCCCTCTTCATAATTCACCACGAACTGCACCGCGATGTTGGCCCCCTCGGGCCACACGGCGTCCGGCGGCGTCCGGCCATAGCCAATCATGTCGCGCGGATAGTTCTGATCTGCCATGTCGCTTCACCTCGAAAATGCATACCAGCCAGTGCCATGTTGAGCGCATTCGCGCCGCCAAGGCAAATGCAATCTGGCGGACGCCTGCGCGACCGCCACCCATTCCGTCGAGAACGACAATTGCAGTTAATACGAGGGGTATCAGGACTTGTCGGCCGGACCCGTTTCATCCTCGTCGGGCACCGTCACGTCGAGCGACAGCTCCTGTCCCAGATCGCCATGGGCGCGTGCCAGGCGATTCCAGGCCCGCCAACCGAAGGGGATGTAGGCGAGATAGGCCACGCTGATTGCCGCCAGCATCTCGAAGGGGAAGCTCGCCAGCAGCGCGAAGAACAGCACCACGGCCAGCATCAGCGGCAGCACATATTCGCGGCGGATGCGGCCGAGCTTCTTGCCGGAGAAGGTCGGCACCCTGCTGACCATCAGCGCGGCGATGACGATGACATAGACCACCACGAGCGGCGCCAGCTGCGGCGGCACGGTGATGCCGATCTGGTCCAGATAGATCGGCAGCAGCACCACCAGCGCGCCGGCGGGGATGGGCATGCCGACGAAGAAATTCGCCTGCCAGGACGGCTTTTCCTCGTTCAGCATCACGTTGAAGCGCGCCAGGCGCAGGGCACCGGCGATGGCGAAGACGATGACCGCCAGCCAGCCGAAGGACTTGATGGAGTGGAGGTTCCAGCCATAGAGCAGGATCGGCGGCGCGCAGCCGAAGCTCAGGAAGTCGCTGAGCGAATCCAGCTCGGCACCGAATTTCGAGGTGGAGCGCAGATAGCGCGCGATGCGTCCATCGAGGCTGTCGAGGATGGCCGCCGCGAAGATCGCGTAGATGGCGATCTCATAGCGCTCTTCGAAGGTCATGCGGATGGCGGTCAGGCCCGCGCATAGCGACAAGAGCGTCACCATGTTCGGGATGATCATCCGGAGCGGGATCGGGCGACGCTTGCCCTTGCGGTTGGGGTTTAGTCCTTGCTCCGGATCAACAGGAGGAAACAGGCTGGCCATGACCGTTCCGCCCTCACGACACGCGCACGAAGGGCGTCTTGGTCTCGCCGTCGATGTCGGCCAGCACGGTTTCGCCGGCGATCGCACGGGCACCCTCGGCGATCAGCGCCGTAGCGCCCTGCGGCAGGTAGACGTCGACGCGCGAACCGAAGCGGATCAGGCCGAAGCGGTCGCCGACCGTCAGGCTCTCGCCTTCGCGGGTGAAGGACAAGATGCGGCGGGCGATCAGGCCGGCGATCTGCACGACGCCGACGGTACGACCGTCCTGCCGCTCGATGACGATGCCGTTGCGCTCGTTGTCCTCACTGGCCTTGTCGAGTTCGGCATTGAGGAACTTGCCGGGCTTGTAGGCGATGCGGGTGATCTTGCCCGTCACCGGCACGCGGTTCACGTGCACGTCAAACACGTTCATGAAGACGCAGATCCTGAGGCGCGGTTCGTCGCCGAGGCCGAGTTCCTTGGGCGGCACGGCCTGCCCCACCGAGGAAATGCGACCGTCGGCCGGCGAGATCACCAGATTGGGCGTCACCGCCGTCACGCGCACCGGGTCGCGGAAGAACAGCGCGCACCACACGGTCAGGATCAGGCCGATCCAGAACAGAGGCGCGAACAGCCAGCCGAGGATCAGCGTTGCCGCGGCAAAAATCGCGATGAACTTGTGTCCCTCCGGATGAATCGGGGGGATGGCGTTCTGGATGGATTTGACGACCGACATGATCCTGAACCTATGCGCACTGCTGCCCGTTTAGGGCTTCTCGTGCGACATTTGGCACGATTGCCGTGTC
Organism: Oryzibacter oryziterrae; assembly: GCF_021864535.1. Taxonomy (GTDB): domain Bacteria; phylum Pseudomonadota; class Alphaproteobacteria; order Rhizobiales; family Pleomorphomonadaceae; genus Pleomorphomonas; species Pleomorphomonas oryziterrae. The sequence goes on along the minus strand of NZ_JAKJIC010000023.1, from coordinate 27,922 downwards.
ATTGGAAGGGTCCGCCCCCAAATCGCACCACTCCGGACGTGGATATCCGGGGTGGAGACGAGAGCCTCAGTCGATCATGTTGAAACAACATGACCGAAAGGCAGCTGTTCAGGCTATCGAAGCTGGAGCGCTTTCCAGTCGACCTGATGATTCCGTCAGGTCGGAAAGCGCTCCAGCATTGGCGTTCACTCGGCGGCGGCAAGGCCGCTGTTGGCACTGCCGGTTTCCGCCTTCAGGAGGTAGAGCGAAGCACCGATGATCAGCGCAGCGCCCACCCACAGGAAACCGCCCGGCGCGTAGCCGAACACCAGGTAGCCGGCGACCACGCCCAGCGGCAGGCGCACGTGATCGAAGGGCTGCAGGTAGGACGCGTCGGCGCGCGAATAGGCCAGCGTCAGGAAATACTGCGCCGCCGCCGTCAGGGCCGCCAGCACCAGGATGCCATAGAGCGCCGGACCGGTCGGGATCACGAAGGCCGCGGTCGGCGAGAAGCCGGTGTCGGCCAGCAGGAACACGGCGTTGATCGGCGTCAGCAGCGCCAGCAGGTAGACCGTCACCGATTCCGGCCGCTCGATGGTGGCGAGCTGGCGGGTCTGGATCGACGATCCCGCCCACATCAGCGCGGCGCCGAGCGGCAGCAGGCTGTAGACCGAGAAGGCGTCGGACCAGGGGGCCAGGATCAGCATGCCGCCGACGAAGCCAACGGCGGTAGCAACCGCACGGTTGAAGCCGATGTGCTCACCCAGGAACAGACGCGCGCCCAGGATCACCATGAAGGGCGAGGTCATGTCGATGGCGATCACCTGCCAGATGGGCACGCCATGGGTCAGGGCCGCCACGAAGAACTGTACGCCGAGCGTGGCCAGCACCACGCGGACCACATGCAGGATCGGATGCGACGTCTTGAAGGCGCCGGCACCGAGCTTGATCAGGGAGGGAACGAAGAAGACCAGCGACAGGCCATATTGCCAGAAGGCAAGCGCAGTCGAGGAGACGCTGTAGCTCTGCGCGACCCACTGGGTCAGCACATTGATCACGGCAAAGGCAAGACCGGCCGATACCATGAAACCCGCTCCAACCAAGGGAGACATGCGGGTGTTCGGGCTCTGATTCATGTTTCTGTTCCTTGCAAAAAGGAGCCAAACGGAATCAGGGCGATCGGGAAAAAGACGACAACCGTCTCCACAAGGTCATCCCTCGCGTCGACGGCCAAAAGCCTCAAAACCCGTTCTCTTCCATCCGGACTATACCGTCGGCTTCGGATTGTCACCGAATCTGCTGACCCTTCAGGACAGTGCCCTGAAGGCGCTCGCGGGCTCATGCGGACGAACCGCCATCACCGCCGGTGGGGAATTGCACCCCGCCCCGAGAACTTGTGTTCCGGCGTCATTGCCGAAACACTGGATACCCTACCGGTTTGATGGACAAATGGCAATGATACTGTCGTTTCATTTCGCCAAGTGGTGAACAGTCATGCGTGCCACGCAATCTTGAACTTCGCTCACGAAAACACGATCGCGCGGCACAGCCTTGCCACAGTCAAAACCAAGTTTGGCCGCAACTGCCGGGCATTCGAGATTTCACAGAGCATTCAATACCTTCGAGCTATCGTTCGAAGTCAGCTCGCCTCCACCTTGCCTTCAGGAAGTATCCCCTATGTCAGGTTTGATCGGTTCATCTTGCACCACCGCCGCCCTCGCGCTTTCCGCTGGCCTGGTCTGTTTCGCGACAAGTTCACCTGCCGCCGCCCAGACAGCGCCGACCTGCTCGGCGGAACAAACGGCAGAACTCCTGGCTCAAGCCACCGCTGACAGTCCGAGTGTGCAGGTTACATGCTCTCCGGTCTTGAAGCGTGACGACGTAATCACCAAGCAACTTCGCTTCGAGGGAGCTGCTGCCAGCGGCATAGATTTTAAGTGCAATGGAGCGACAATCGACGGCACTGCGACCGACGTAAACAAGAACAAGACAATGATCACCATCCAGGCAATCGGCAAGGATTGGATGGAGATGTCGCAGAATCGCCCATCCAAGATCACCATCCGGGATTGCCGTCTTTTGGGTTCGGCGCGCGTATCCGGCTTGGGAGCGAACGGCCAGGGCGAGTTGCTCAAAGCGTCCTCGCGGGAGCCTGGACACACAGAACGCACCCAAGCCGCGGCGCCTTCACAAATTCAGTTCGTCCACATTGATTTTCAGGCGACCGGGCACATTCCACTTTATCTATCGCCTGGCGCCACGCAGGTCAGCGTAACCCAGTCCCGATTTGGCGGCATGTCAAACAGCACGATGATCTACCTTGATGCGGAGACAGCTCACAACCGCATCCTCGACAACGAGTTCAATGGCCGTACCACTCGCGAGTATATCGCCGTCGATGCCTCGGCCAAGAACGAGATCAGCGACAACAGCTTTGTCGACCCGAAGAAGGGGGGCATCTTCGTCTACCGCAATTGTGGAGAAGGTGGCGTCATTCGCCAGCAAGCTCCGCAGAACAACGCGTTCAATGGCAATACCTTCCTCTATAAGTCGCCTATGACCCCCGACAAGCCCGGTATCTGGCTCGGCTCGCGTACGGGCTACAACTTTGGCTTCCGCAGCTATTGTATATCGACCGGTTCCGTCCTCACAGCCGCCCTCCCCCCCGACGACGACGCTCATAAAAACTCCGTGACCGGTAATGTTTTCGTTGGCGCTTCGCCGACGGAGGCAATACGCGATTACGGGGCCGACAACACCGTCGCCGACAATGTCGGACGGCAGTAGCTCGCTCTGCCTCGCTTGCCTCTCAGAACCCCATTCCCGCCATCATGCTCATTCCCCTCATCGTCGCCTGCGCCCTGTTCATGGAGAACCTCGACAGTTCGGTCGTCTCGACCTCGCTGCCGGAAATCGCCCGTGATCTGGCGGTGGATCCGATCTCGCTGAAGCTGGCCTTCACCAGCTATCTCATCTCGATCGCGGTGTTCACGCCGATCTCCGGCTGGGTGGCCGATCGCTTCGGCTCGCGCACGGTGTTCCGGCTGGCCATTGTGGTATTCGTCGGCGGGTCCATCCTGTGCGGTCTGTCGTCGACGCTCGAGGGGTTCGTCGCCGCCCGCATCATCCAGGGCGCGGGCGGCGCCATGATGGTGCCGGTCGGCCGGCTGGTCCTCCTGCGCTCCATCGTCAAGTCGGACTATCTGCGCGCCCTCTCCTGGCTCACGGTGCCCGGCCTGATCGGCCCGGTGCTGGGGCCGCCGGTGGGCGGCTTCATCACCACCTATTTCCAGTGGCGCTGGATCTTCTGGATCAACGTTCCCATCAGCATCCTCGGGTTGGTGCTGGTCAGCATCTTCATCACCAACTATCGCGAAGAGAATCTGCGCCCGCTCGATACGGTCGGCTTCATGCTGTCCAGCGTCGGCCTCGCCGGCTTCGTCTTCGGCATCGCGGCCAGCGGCATCGGCCTGTTGCCGCACTGGCTGATCCTCACCATGATCTTCGGCGGCTTTGCCTCGCTGATCGGCTATGTGGTGCATGCCCGCAAGGTCGAGGGGCCGCTCATCGACCTGCGCCTGTTCGAGATCGACACCTTCCGCATCTCGGTCTTTGCCGGCATCCTGTTCCGCATCGGCGTCGGCGCCATTCCCTTCCTGCTGCCGCTGCTGCTGCAGATCGGCTTCGGCATGACGCCGTTCCAGAGCGGCATGCTGACCTTCTCGGCCGCTGCAGGCGCCATGACCATGAAGTTCACCGCACCGCGCATCCTCAAGGCCTTCGGCTTCCGCAGCGTACTGATCTTCAACACGATCATCACCACCACCTTCATGCTGATGATCCTGACCTTCACCAAGGAGACCCTGCCACTGGTGATGTTCGGCATCCTGCTGGTCGGCGGCTTCTTCCGCTCGCTGCAGTTCACCGCGCTCAACGGTCTCGCCTATGCCGATCTGGACCAGAAGCGCATGAGCCAGGGCACCAGCCTCACCTCGGTGATCCAGCAGATCTCGGTCGCCCTTGGCGTGGCGGTCGCGGCCGGCGCTCTCGAATGGACCCGCAGCCAACGCGCCGACCCGACCCTGGTCGCCTCCGACTTCCTGCCGGCTTTCGCCGTGCTCGCCGTCATCGGCCTGATGTCGATCCCGCTCTACACCCGGCTCGACCGGAATGCGGGCGCCGAAGTGTCCGGGCGTCATGTGGAAGAGGAAGCGTCAGCCGCCTAACCGGTTGCGGCTCGTCATGTGCCGACCAGTCCACCTGGCTCCCCTCCAGGGGCGCCACCAGCGATAGGCCGGATCGAGCTGGTCGCGCACGGGATCGAAGCCCGAGCTGCCCCAGGGATTGCATCGCAAGATTCGGGCGAGCCCCATCCAGCCGCCGGCCCAGAAGCCGAAGCGCTGGATGGCCGTGTCGGTATACTCCGAGCAGGTCGGCAGATAGCGGCATTGGCGGCCGATGAACGGGGATAATGTGAGTTGATAACCGCGGATCAGCAGGTGTGCGACATATCGCACCGACAGGCGACGTAACCGCGACATTGGCGCCGCCCTGAACGAGGGCTTGGGCGACATTTTCGTGACATTCAAGCCAAGGCCGCAGTGGATGCACATGGCGCGTTTTATCCCCTGCCCTCTGGCCTGCCCTTGCCCGGTTTCAGCCGGCCTGGCGGGCTTCGATCTGGTTGAGACAGTCGACAACGGCGTCAAACGTCAGCATGGTCGAGGCGTGACGCGCCTTGTAATCCTTGACGGGCTGAAGATATTTCATGTCTTCGAAGCGTCCAGTCGGCGGCTCTCCGCCTTCCTTCAGCATCTTCAGCATGATCTCGCGAACTTCTCGAAGTTCTTCTGCCGTCGCGCCCACGACACATCTTGCCATGACTGAGGCTGACGCCTGCCCGAGCGCGCAAGCCTTCACGTCATGAGCAAAATCAACGACACGATTACCTTCCACCTTGAGGTCGACGATGATCGTCGATCCGCACAGGCGGGAATGGGCCTTGGCCGTGGCATCGGGTTCGGCAAGTCGCCCGATCCGCGAAATGTTGCCGGCGAACTCGAGAATTTTGGCGTTGTAGATTTCGTCGATCATGACTTCGCCGCGCATATGTGAAGCTGTTGTCGCAACTGGCGGATTTCCCTGCTGTCAGCTTTGACCTCCGCCGGAAGCGAGTATATAGGCGAGGTTCCAAACAATCGCCATAGGCGTTGCGTCGGACTGCAAGACCGACCGAATTGCTGGGAAGGACACCAAATGACCGACGTTCCGGCCTCTTCCGCCCCGACAGGTGTCGACCAGCCGCTCACCACAGTCCACCGCCCCAGCCGCGAGGAAGCGGAAGCAGCGGTGCGGACCCTGATCGCCTATGCCGGCGACGACCCGTCCCGCGAGGGTTTGCTGGACACCCCAAAGCGCGTCGCCAAGGCTTATGGCGAGCTGTTCTCCGGCTATAAAGACACGGCAGAACAAGTGCTTGAGCGCATCTTCACCGATGTCGCCGGCTATGAAGAGTTCATCCTCGTGCGGGAAATTCCATTTTACTCCCACTGCGAGCACCACATGGTACCTTTCATCGGCAATGCGCATATCGCGTATTATCCGACGGAGGGTGTGGTTGGACTTTCGAAGCTGGCGCGGATCGTCGAAATGTATGCTCGACGTCTGCAGACGCAGGAAGCAATGACGGCACAGATCTCGAATGCGATCGAGAAAGTGCTGAAGCCGCGCGGTGTGGCGGTGCTGATCGAGGCGGAGCACATGTGCATGACCATGCGCGGCGTGCAGAAGCCGGGTGTCTCCACGGTCACCGCGCGCTTCACCGGTTGCTTCCAGGAAGATCCTTCGGAACAGGCGCGGTTCATGATGCTGATCCGCGGTCAGAAGTGAGCAAGAGTGATGTGTGAGTCCAAGGTGTTGTTCCCTAAGGCAGGTGGAAAGTCGGAACTTGAGGCCGGCGCCGTGTTGACGCCGCGTTTTGGCGCCGACGGCAACATCACTTGTGTCACTCTGGACGCCGACACCGGCGAAGTGCTGATGGTCGGCCACATGAATGCGGAGAGCCTCGCGCTCACCATCAAGACTGGCGAAGGCTGGTATTGGAGCCGGTCGCGATCCGAGCTGTGGCACAAGGGGGCGACCTCGGGGAACGTGCAGAAGGTCGTCGAGCTCCTGACCGATTGCGATCAGGACGCGGTCGTCATGCGCGTGCGTGTCGAAGGTCACGGCGCCACCTGCCACACCGGCCGCCTATCCTGCTTCTACCGGCGCATTCCGTTGGGACAGGATGCAGCGTCCGGGGACGTTCGCGTTGAGGATGTCGGTGGAGACAGGCTGTTTGACCCGAAGGACGTCTACGGAAAATAGCATTATTTTACAATAACTTAAAAGGAAACCACTTCTCAGGTCAACAGTTCGCGTAAAGGAAGCTGACGCCAGCCTCGTGCTGACGGAGCCAGACGATCATGCCCGTCAGAACCATCTGCTGGTCGGGAATGTTCACCTGGACACGATCGCCGACCCCGAGACCATTTGTGCCGATGCGGATCTTGCAGCCGCCGACACTGATGTTCTCGACGCAGCATTTGATGGCGGTGGTCTGACGATTGAGCGTTGCCGGCCAACGGCAATCCGCTCTCTGGTGCTTCCGCCCGTCTTCAACCCGCAAATGCGGATGTTTGAGTTGGCGGATGATATCATTCATGTCTGCGCAGTTGCTGGAATTGGGCATTCAAGACCCTCCATGCAGTTTGCGCTATGTTATCCTTGCATTATTAACATCGTGTTGTAACAAAGATGAAACACGACAGTTTTTGCAAATTTTGCAAAATCGTCCTTTTCCTCATCTTTTCAAATAGCTTGCTTCGCTATAGCCGAACTGGATTCCGGCTTCCCCGTGCCGCTTCCAGACAATCATCCCGTCCAGCACCATCTGCTGCGATGGAATGTCAACGGTCACCGATTCCCCAACATCCACCCGGTTTGATGACACCCGGATGCGGCAGCCACCAACGCTGATGTCTTCCACCACACAGGCAAGATTCTGCGCCATCCTGTGCAGGATGGCCGGCCATTTGCACGGCCTGCGAACATTGGCGCGACCATCTCCAACTGTAAGAGTCGGGTTTCGAAGCTGCGCAAGCAGTTGCCGCATCTCTTCGTCACCTTGGGTGCTCCGCCTTACCAAGCCTGCCTCCGATCCCAACTCCCGGATGAAAAAACATTAGTGAAATTCCGTTAAAAATGAATGTGTTGGTTGTTGTCGCAATTGAAGCCAACCAAATATCACAATGCCATGATTGTCTTGCATGCCAAGCAAACTCACTTAGGCTGGGACAGGGCTTCATGGGAGTCTCCCGCGCGATGACAGAATCCTACAGGCTACAGACGGTCGATGGCATCGGTCGGGTGCCCAAACACATTTGGGACAGCCTCGCAAATCCCGGTTGGCAAGTGGCTGACCACGGGCGGATTTCGCCCAAGGAAGGCACGGACGTCGCGGCCTTCAATCCCTTCACAAGCCACGATTTTCTCCGGGTCTGCGAGAGCTCGGGCTGCGTCTCGTCCAAGGCCGGCTGGCTGCCGCATCATCTCGTGCTTGAGGACGGAACGGGCGCGACCGCCGGTGTCGTCCCGGCCTATCTCAAGGGGCACAGCTTCGGTGAATATGTTTTCGACCACAGCTGGGCGGACGCCTATGAGCGCATGGGCGGCAGCTACTATCCCAAGCTCCAGGTCTCGGTTCCCTTCACGCCGGCGACAGGCCCTCGCCTCCTGACCGCGGACGGCGAGGCGCGCGCTGCGCTTGGTCGCGGGATCGCCATGGTCGCCGACCACCTGTCGCTGTCTTCGGCGCATGTCACCTTCGCCAATGAGACCGACGTCGACACCTTGCAAACGGAAGGCTTCCTGCTGCGGCTGGACCAGCAATTCCATTTCGAAAACAAGGGCTACGACAGTTACGACCAATTTCTCGGCGAGCTGGCATCGCGCAAGCGCAAGGCCCTGAAACGGGAGCGGCGCGATGCCCTTGCCCCCGGCATCGAGATCGAGTGGGTCACCGGCTCGGATCTCACCGAGGCCCACTGGGACGCCTTCTTTGCCTTCTACATGGACACCGGCAGCCGCAAATGGGGGCGCCCCTATCTCAATCGCACCTTCTTCTCGCAAGTCTCGGACGCGATGTCGGAGCGCATCCTTCTGGTGATGGCCAAGCGCGAGGGACGCTACATCGCCGGCGCTCTCAACTTCATCGGCTCGGATCGCCTCTATGGCCGCAACTGGGGCTGCATCGAGGACCATCCCTTCCTGCATTTCGAGGTCTGCTACCACCAGGCCATCGATTTCGCCATTCACCGCAAGCTGGCCATCGTCGAGGCCGGCGCGCAGGGCGAACACAAGCTGGCGCGCGGCTATCTGCCGGTCACCACTCGGTCGGCGCACTACCTGCCCGACGCCAAGTTCCGCCGCGCGGTGGCCCATTATCTCGAGCAGGAGCGACTGGCCGTCCTTGAGACAGCGGATGCCTTTGCGGCCCAGGGGCCGTTCCGGCGCGGCGATCTCCTTCAGGACGATTGACCTCTATGGTCGGCTTGCGGCAGTTTGCGCGCAGTTCCTTTCGTCTGGAGTCGCGCCATGACCGCCGCCTATGATCCCAACAACATCTTCGCCAAGATCCTGCGCGGCGAGATTCCGAGTCACAAGGTCTACGAGGACGACAAGATCCTGGCGTTCATGGATGTGATGCCGCAATCAAACGGGCATTGCCTTGTTGTCCCCAAGACGCCGGCACGCAATCTGCTCGACGCCAGCGTCGAGCAACTCACCGACCTTATGCCCGTCGTCCAGAAGATCGCCAAGGCGGCGGTGAAAGCCTTCGAGGCCGATGGTGCCGTCATCATGCAGTTCAACGAAGCGCCGGCGGGGCAGACGGTGTTCCATCTGCATTTCCATGTGGTGCCGCGCTACGAGGGCGTGCCCATGCGGCCGCATGAGGGCGGCATGGCGGACGGCGCGATCCTTGCGGCCAATGCCGCCAAGCTCCGCGTCGCCCTCGCCTGATCGTCGTGTCCGTCAGGCTTCGGGGTCGAAGCCTTCGAAAATCATCTGGTCCGCGTGTTCCGCCACGCGGGCCCGATCTTCCGGGGTCCGGACAGTCCAGCTGATCAGCGGCAGCTTCCAGTCCTCACGCACCCGGCGACTGATCTCGTTGGGAAGCAGTTTCACCCAATAGCTGACAAACTGCAGCTTGCTGTGATGGATCCCGCTCAGGCCAGCCAGGCTCGCCTGATCCAGATGGCTGAAGCCGTGATAATCGGCGGGATTGGCCGCGTCGTCGGCGACAATGCCACGAGGGATCGAAGGCGCAATCTCGGCCAGATCCTCGATCATCCGGGTGTCAAAGGACTTCACGACCACCGGCCCCTTGTAGTCGTGGAGCGCCGTCGCCACCTTGCGGACGATCTCGGTTTCCCGCTCTGCGAAGTTGCTCTTGATTTCAATGACGATGCCGGTTCGCCCGGCAACCATGTCCAGAACGTCTTGCAGCGGGCAGATGCGGTCCGTCGTGTTCTTGAACGGCACCGCCTGCAGCTGCTTCAACGTCATTTCGGCCACATTGCCCTGGCCGTGGTTGAGCCGCCCGAGCTCATGATCATGGTGCACCACCACATGCCCGTCAGCCGACAGGTGAACATCCAGCTCGAAGTTGAATCGTCGTTCGGTCGCAAGTGCAAAGGCGCTCATGGTGTTTTCGACGCGCCCGGCGGCGATATCGTGGAAGCCCCGGTGGGCAATGGGGCGGGCAGTCAACCAGGCAAGGTCACTCATCTCGTTCAGGCCACTTCAATGATCGCATCGATTTCCACGGCGACACCCAAAGGCAGTCCGGCCACGCCAACCGAGGTGCGCGTGTGCTTGCCCTTGTCGCCCAGCACGTTGCCGAACAGGTTGGAGGCGCCGTTGACCACCATGGGGTGATCGACAAACTCTAGCGTCGAGTTGATGAAGGCGTTGAGACGCACCACGCGCTGGATGCGGGCGAAATCGCCGAGGGCGGCCTTGGCCTGCGCCAGGATGTTGAGGGCGCAGAGTTCGGCGGCCTTCTGGCCGGCGGCCACGTCGAGATCGGCGCCGAGCTTGCCCAACACCTGTTCGCCGCTTGCCAGCTTGGAGATCTGCCCGGAGACGAAGAGCAGGTTGCCGGTCATTACGGTCGGCACATAATTTGCGACGGGAGCGTTAGCCTCCGGCAGGGACAGACCGAGGTTGGCGAGCTTGTCTTCGACGGTACCGTGCATTCGGGAACTCCTGAACCCAAGAAAATCGGCTCCACTTGTGACCCATCCCGGCACCTTGTGCAATAATGTGGTCGCCTTTGTCCCTGCTGTCTGACGCAAAGCGTCCAAGGATTGCTTTCGCGAGCGCCGGCAACGTGATAGGCGGTTATTTCGCCGCAATTGTCCGTTAACGAAGCTTGGGCAATGGTGTGCCGCCGGGAGGATGTTCGCTTCATGTCTTCGATAGTCAGAGCTGCTGCCATATCCATGCTTCTGACAGCCGCGGCTGGCCAGCAGGCCTATGCCATCACGCTGGCACCGCACCGCGCGGTCTATGACCTTGCCCTCGACACCGACAAGCAGATTGCCGATGGCGCCGTGAACATGAAGGGCCGCATGGTCTACGAGTTCACCGGGTCGACTTGCGAAGGCTATACGGTCAACTTCCGCTTCGTCATCGAGACGCAAGACGCCTCCAATGGTTCGACCATCACGGATCTGCGCACCTCCAATCACGAGAGCACCGACGACAAGGATTTCCAGTTCCTGTCGCAGACTTACACGAATCAAGTACTGACCGAAGACGTCAAAGGCTCGGCCGAGCGGCAGGACGACACGGTGGCAGTGTCGCTCAACCTGCCGGAAAAGCAGGATCTGAAGATCGTCAAGGAAGCCACCTTCCCGACGGCGCATCTCCTCAAGATCATCGATGCCGCGGAAAAGGGCGAGAAGGTGCTCAACCTCGAAGTCTATGACGGCTCGGACGGCGGCACCCATGTCTACAAGACGTCCACCATCATAGGCGACGAGCGCAAGACGCCGCCCGACCCGAATGAAGCCCCCATCGGCAACATGCGCCGCTGGCCGGTGACCGTCTCCTATTTCAACTCCACAGAAACCGGCGACCTGACGCCCGACTACTCGATTTCCTTCGATCTGTGGGAGAATGGCGTCTCCACCAAGATGAAGCTCGACTATGGTGATTTCGTCCTCAAGGGCGATATCGGCCAGTTCGAGGCCCTGCCGGTGACGGCCTGCACGCAATAAGGTCGCGGGCCTCGGAGCCGTCGATCAATCCTCGAAGGAAATTGACTGCAGCAAGGTCTGCCGGGCCGAATTCATATGAGTCTGGCAAGCCTCGGCGACACGCTTGAGGTCGTGGCTCTTTAGCGCCTCGATATAGGCGAGATGCTCTTCGAGTGCGCGCCGATTGCGGCTGTCGGTCTCGGTCTTGTTCCAGCGATAGTGGTAGTGGAAGATCACGGCGATCACGTCGTAGAAGTCGCGGATGAAGCGATTTCCGGCGGCGGCCTGGATCAGCAGGTGGAAGTTCTCGTCGAGTGCAGAGAAGCGCTCCGGATGGCCTCTTTCGTCGGCCAGCATGGATCGGTGTTCGGCCTCGAACTGCGCCAGTTTCTGCCAGGCCGGATCATCCTTCGGCAGGTTGGCGAAGGCGGCGGCGGAGCGCAGCTCGAACATTTCGCGCACATCCATGACCTCGAGCGCAAACTGACGGGTGAAGCCGCGCAGCACCCAGTGACTGTTTCGGCGCTTCTCGATCAGGCCAAAGCGGCTGAAGCGGATCAGAAATTCGCGAACGCTGGTCGTGCCGGTACCGACTTCTCGCGCCAGTTCCAACTCGTTGATCTGCATGCCCGGCTGCGCGTCCTGCTGAACGATCCGGCGCATGAAGGCCTGTTCGATGACGTCGGAGAGGTCTTCCGTCTCGTCATCCGGGAACTGGTCATCCGGCGTCGGTGCCCGAAGAACTTCCTTGGTCCGCTTGTCCCAGGAAATGATCCCGACGTCGGCCATTCGCGACAAGACGGCGCGCACCGTGGTTCGGCTCACGCCGAGGTGCTGGCAGAGTTCTGGTTCCGACGCAAGGTGTTCCCCCGGGACGGCCAGCGCGAGCGCCCGGTTGTAGGCTTGCTTGAACACATTGCTCTGCCTGGCCATCCAGTTGACTCCACGAGATAATTGCCGCCATTCCCGCGCCCTGGTCTAGCAGGGAGGCGAGGCGCGGACACCCTCATCATCACTTTTTGCACCGAAATGCAAAATAAACCCATTGACGGGCATTTGTCTATTGTCGATAAAAGACAGGAGGAATGCGGACGGTAAGTCCACGGGGATGGAAGGCAAAGATGAGTGAGCGGCGGGTGATCCGGCTTTCGCCAAACGACAATGTGGCGGTTGCCGTCAGCAAGATCGAGCCCGGCTACGAGCTGCCCGGTGGCGCCGTGGCTGTCGGGGTTGTGGACCCCGGGCACAAGGTCGCGCTGGTCAACATTGCCAAGGACGATCCCGTGGTGAAATACGGCCAGGTGATCGGCGCGGCCAGCGTCGCCATCGCCGCCGGTGAACACGTCCACTCGCATAATCTGGTGTTCGAAAACGGCCGCCTGTCCGCCGAAGCCACCATGCGCCCCCTGCTCCCGGCAGCTAGCGACATCGGTCGTACGTTCGACGGCTATCGCCGAGCCGACGGTCGTGCCGCGACGCGCAATTATGTCGGTGTCATCGCCTCTGTGAACTGCTCGACGACGGTATGCCGGGCGATTGCCGATGCGGCCAATCGCGAACTGCTGCCGAAGTTCCCGGGCATCGACGGCTTCGTGCCGATCGTGCACGACCAGGGCTGCGGCATGAGCTCGACCGGCGACGGCATGAAGTATCTGCACCGCACGATCGCCGGCTACGCCAGGCATGCCAACTTCGGCGGCGTACTGATGGTGGGCCTTGGCTGCGAAGTGAATCAGCTTACCCTCTACGGTCAGTCGGGCGCTTCCGATACCAAGCGGCACTTCAACATTCAGGACGCTGGCGGCTCCCGCAAGGCGGTTGAGCGCGCCCTCGGCGTGCTGGCTGAGATCGCGACAGAAGTTGGCAAGGCCAAGCGCGAGCCGATCTCCATCAGTGAAATCATGGTGGGCCTGCAATGCGGTGGTTCCGACGGCTTCTCGGGCATCACGGCCAACCCGGCGCTGGGCGCCGCAGTCGACCTGCTCGCCGGTGTCGGCGCGACGGGCATCCTGTCGGAGACCTCGGAAATCTATGGCGCCGAGCATCTGCTGATGAGCCGGGCCAAGTCGCCGGACGTGGCCGCGCGTCTCGACGATCTGATCAAGTGGTGGGAAAGCTATACGGCGATGCATGGCGCCTCGCTCGATAACAACCCCTCGCCGGGCAACAAGCGCGGCGGCCTGACGACGATCCTCGAGAAGTCGCTTGGCGCTGCGGCCAAAGGCGGCCAGACGCCGCTGAACGCGGTCTACGGCTACTCTGAGCGAGTGACCGAGCGCGGCTTCGTGTTCATGGATACCCCCGGCTATGACCCTGTGTCGGCGACCGGTCAGGTCGCCGGTGGCGCCAATGTGATCGCTTTCACCACCGGACGCGGTTCCTGCTTCGGCTGCCGACCGGTGCCGTCGCTGAAACTGACCAGCAACTCGGCGCTTTATGCGTCGATGCCTGAGGACATGGATCTGGACTGCGGCGTGATTGCCACCGGCGGCGCGACCATCGAGGAAATGGGGCGCACGATCTTCGAACTGATCATCGCCACGGCGTCGGGCAAGAAGAGCAAGAGCGAAGAATTCGGCTACGGCGACAATGAGTTTGTGCCGTGGCACCTGGGGGCGGTCCTCTGAGGAAAGGGACCGACTGACATCGGGTGGACGAGCAGACAGTAGATGACCGGCGATGGACGGATGCCGGAGCGTGTGACCTGGGAGGGACGGGACTGTGATCAAGCGCAAGATCGGCAAGACGGATCTGGCGGTCAGCGAGTACAGCTTCGGCTGTGCATCCATCGGCGGCCTCTATGAGGCCTGCTCGTATGAAGATGCCATGTCGGTGATGGACTCCGCCTGGGACCACGGCATCCGCTTTTTCGATACGGCTCCCTTCTACGGCTTTGGGCTGGCGGAACGACGGCTGGGCGACTTCCTGCGTCAACAGGAGCCCGATGCCTGGGTCATCTCCACCAAGGTCGGTCGCATCCTGAACCCCGTTCCGCATGACAAGGTGCCGGATCACTCCTTCGTCGATCCCCTGCCCTTTGGCGTCACCCACGACTATTCCTACGATGGCATCATGCGTTCGGTGGAGGCGAGCTACAATCGCCTCGGCCTCAACCGCATCGACATCGTCTATGTGCATGACATCGGCACCTTTACCCATGGCGTGGAAGGCAATGCCGTCCACTTCAAGGCGCTGATGGACAGTGGCCTCAAGGCGCTGGAACAGTTGAAGTCGGAGGGCACCATCAGTGCCTACGGTCTCGGCGTCAACGAAGTGCAAGTCTGCGTGGACGTCATGAAGCGTGCACCGATTGACTGCATCCTGCTGGCAGGGCGCTACTCGCTGCTCGACCGCTCGGCAGAGGCGGAACTGCTGCCTCTCTGCGAGGAGCAACAGACTTCGCTGGTGATCGGCGGCGTGTTCAACTCCGGCATCCTGGCAACTGGCGCCGTACCCGGCGCGCACTTCAATTACGAGCCGGCAAGTCCGGAAGTGATGTGGAAGGTGTCCGGCATGGAAGCGGTCGCTCGCAGTGTCGGATTGACCCTCGCTCACCCGGCAATTCAGTTCCCGCTGCACCACCCAGCAGTCGCTTCAGTACTGATCGGCACGGCAAAAGTGTCCAGCCTCACAAGAAACCTAGATCTCGCAAAAATTCCCATTTCTTCTCATATTTTCTCATTATTCGACCCATACGTGATTAAACGTGATAAGTACTGATCCGTTTTGAAAATTTTACTCTTGCGTTTGTGTAAATTGAGCGGTTACCTAGGATCTGTCGAACTACTCGCCTACCCAAGTTTCGCGTGGCAGTACAAAATCGTAGAGGTGTTAGCACTGGCTCGTATTGACTCTCCCAGGAAATAATTCATCTTGAATTCAATAATGGGAGAGGCCGCGGAAACCGCGGTTTTGGAGGAAAGCGGAGACTTCTCCGCCGAGGAGACATCGGCAAGTTCAGGCAGGCGCTGACGCGCTTGCGGAGGCAATTGGCCTGAACTGTTTTCGCCGCTGGCACTGACGTTCTTGTGGGACTTGAAAGCGCCGGCACGCCAATCTGGCTGTCGAGTTGAGAAGACAAGCATATGAGCAGCGGCTTGGGAGGGCTGCGGCATGAACCAAATCGTTGAAATGATCGGAATCGATAAGCGTTTTCCGGGCATCCACGCCTTGAAGAACGTGAGTTTCGATCTGCGCGCTGGCGAAGTGCACGCCCTCATGGGGGAAAATGGCGCCGGCAAGTCGACCTTGATGAAGGTTCTGTCGGGCATCTATCACCCCGATGGCGGCGAGGTCAAAATCTTCGGCAAATCGGTGAAGCTCGACGGACCGCGTTCCGCTCAGGCTCTGGGTATCGGCATCATCCATCAGGAACTGATGCTGATGAACCACCTGACCGCTGCCCAGAACATCTTCATCGGTCGCGAGCCTCGGCTCAAGTTAGGTCGCATTGACGAAAAGCAGCTCAACAAGCAGGCTGCCGAGATCTTTGCATCGATGAACCTTTCGCTCGATCCGAAGACGGTCGTCGGTACGCTGACGATCGCCAAGCAGCAGATGGTGGAGATCGCCAAGGCGCTATCCTTCCATTCACGCATCCTCATCATGGATGAGCCGACCGCCGCCTTGAACGACACCGAGATCGCCGAACTCTTCACGATCATCCGGCAGCTGAAGGCGGACGGCGTCGGCATCATCTACATCAGTCACAAGATGGATGAGCTGAAGCGCATTGCCGACCGCGTCACCGTGATGCGCGACGGTGAGTATGTGGACACCGTGCCGGCCGCCGAAACGCCTGTCAGCCGCATCATCGCCATGATGGTCGGCCGCGAAGTGAACGAAAAGCCGCTCGACGTTCCCGACACTTCGGCCAATGAAGTGGCTCTGGAGGTCACCGGCCTCAAGCGCGGTCGCGAAATCCGCGACGTGAGCTTCTCGGTCCGCAAGGGCGAGATCCTCGGCTTTGCCGGCTTGATGGGGGCAGGACGCACGGAAGTGGCACGCGCCATCTTCGGGGCGGATCCGATCGAAGCGGGCGAGATCCGCGTCTTCGGCAAGGTTCGCAACATCCGATCCCCAAAGGACGCGGTGGAGGCGGGCATCGGCTATCTGTCGGAAGACCGCAAGCAATACGGCCTGGCGACAGGCATGACTGTCCGCGCAAACGTGGCCATGGCAACGCTCAAGAAGTTCACCAGCAAGTTCGGTGTGCTGAACGAGCCGGCCATGGAGACGGTTGCCAAGGATTACATCAGCCAGCTCGGCATTCGCACGCCCTCGGACGTACAGACCGTGCGCCTGCTGTCGGGTGGCAATCAGCAGAAGGTGGTCATCGCCAAATGGCTGCTGCGCAACTGCGATGTGCTGATCTTCGACGAGCCGACCCGCGGCATCGACGTGGGTGCCAAGTCTGAAATCTACAAGCTTCTCGAGGATCTGACCGCACTCGGTCACGCGGTCATCCTCATCTCGTCCGAACTTCCCGAGGTCATGCGGCTGAGCCATCGCATCGCCGTCATGTGCGAAGGACGCCTCACCGGCATTCTGCCTGGCGGCGCCAGCACAACTCAGGAAGAAATCATGAAACTCGCTACGCAGCGTGAATCTGCAATGCATGTATCGGGAGCACACTCGTGAACGCCGCGACCCAAGCTTCGTCCCAACCGAGCCTCATGAGCCGTCTTGCGGCGTCCGGGGCTCACCAGCGACTGCTCGCCTTCGCCAGCTTGATCGTCCTGTTGGTGGTCTTCTCGGTGGCTTCGCCGAACTTCATGCAGATGTCGAACATGATCGCCATTCTGCAGGCGACTTCGGTGAACGGCGTGCTCGCCGTCGCGGCCACGATCGTGATCATCACCGGCGGCATCGACCTGTCGGTGGGTACCATGATGACCTTCACGGCTGTGATCGCCGGCGTGATCCTGACCTATGGCGGCATGCCGCTGCCGCTCGGCGTGCTCGGTGCCATCGCCACCGGTGCGCTTTGCGGCTTCTGCTCGGGATCGTTCATTGCCCGCATGAAGATCCCGCCCTTCATCGCCACACTCGGCATGATGCTGATCCTCAAGGGTCTGTCGCTGGTCATCTCCGGTACCAAGCCCATCTATTTCAACGGCACCCCCGGGTTTGACCAGATCTCGCGCGGTTCGCTGATCGGTAATATCCTGCCCTTCCTGCCGATCCCGAATGGTGTGTTGATCCTGTTCATCGTCGCCGGTGCCGCTTCCTATGTTCTTGGTCGTACGGTGCTCGGTCGCTATACCTTCGCGCTCGGCTCCAACGAAGAAGCCGTGCGTCTGTCCGGTGTGAACACGGGAAGCTGGAAGGTCGCGATCTATACGGTGTCGGGCGCCATTTGCGGCATCGCCGGCATCCTCATCGCATCTCGTCTGAACTCCGCCCAGCCGGCTCTCGGCCAGGGCTACGAACTCGAGGCTATCGCTGCTGTGGTTATCGGCGGCACGTCGCTTTCGGGAGGCCGGGGTACCATCATCGGCACCCTGATTGGCGCTCTCATCATGGCGGTTCTGACCAACGGATTGCGCGTCCTTTCGGTTGCGCAGGAATGGCAGACCGTCGTGACCGGCGCCATCATCATCATGGCCGTGTATGCGGACATGGTTCGCAAGAAGGAAGTCTGATCCCGGGAGGACCGGACGTCCAAGAGGAATGGGAAGAGTTACAAGTTCTCGTACAACATGAATGGAGGAATAGAATGTTGTCACGTCGTACGCTGCTGGGTGCTGTTGCCGCCACGGCCATGGTTGCCCTTGCTCCGCTCGCTCATGCTGAAGATCAGCTCTATATTCCGCTGATCTCCAAGGGCTTCCAGCACCAGTTCTGGCAGGCCGTCAAGGCCGGCGCCGAGCAGGCTGCCAAGGACTTCAACGTCAAGATCACGTTCGAAGGCCCTGACAACGAGACCATGGTCGACAAGCAGATCGACATGCTCGCTGCCGCTCTCGCCAACAAGCCGGCCGCCATCGGCTTCGCCGCTCTGGACAGCCAGGCCGCCATCCCGCTGCTGCAGCAGGCCGCCGACGCCAAGATCCCCGTGATCGCCTTCGACTCCGGCGTCGACAGCGACATCCCGCTCGCCACCGCGACGACCGACAACGTCGCCGCTGCCGGCCTCGCCGCCGACAAGATGGCCGAGCTGATCGGTGATGCCGGCAAGGTCGCCGTGGTTGCCCACGACCAGACCTCGCGCACCGGTGTTGACCGTCGCGACGGCTTCCTGAACCGCATCAAGGAAAAGCACCCGAACATCGAAGTCGTGACCGTTCAGTACGGCGACGGCGACCAGCTGAAGTCGACGGAAGTCGCCAAGGCGATCCTGACCGCCAATCCGGACATCAAGGGCATCTTCGCGACCAACGAAGGCTCGATCATCGGCACGATCAACGCCGTGACCGAACTCGGCGTCAAGGGCGTGACGATCATCGGCTACGACTCCGGCAAGGTGCAGAAGGAAGCCATCCGCAATGGTGTCGAAGCTGGCGCCATCACGCAGAACCCGGTTGGCATCGGCTACGAGACCGTCAAGGCCGCCGTTGGCGCGCTGAAGGGCGAGAAGCTGCCGAAGATCATCGACACCGGCTTCTACTGGTACGACAAGACCAACATCGACGATCCGAAGATCGCCGCCGTTCTCTACGATTGATCGTAGAACGACTATTGTCGAGGAGATGGCCGGGGCAACCCGGCCATTTTCTTTTGGTTGCCATGCTGTACAGAGCTCCGACACAGGAAAAACGTTGGTTTCGAAGCTGTCTTGGCCAACAAATGCGCCCTGCCCCCTTGTCCTCGGGCCTTACCTGCCTTAACGGAACCGCTTGATCCTTCTGGCCCACTCCGGAAAGAGAGTCCCCATGACAAAGCCCGCCCACGATAGCCTCCTGATCATCGATTTCGGCAGTCAGGTCACGCAGCTCATTGCCCGTCGCGTCCGCGAGACAGGTGTCTACTGCGAGATCCACCCCTACCAGTCGGCGGCGGTGGCCTTCGAGAAGCTGCAGCCCAAGGGCATCATCTTCTCCGGCGGTCCGGACTCGGTCACGCGCGAGGGCAGCCCCCGTGCCCCGCAGGCGGCATTTGACAGCGGCGTGCCCATCCTCGCCATCTGCTACGGCCAGCAGACGCTGTCGGTGCAGCTTGGCGGAACGGTGGAAGGTGGCCATGCCGCCGAGTTCGGTCGCGCCGACGTAGAGATCCTGAAGGCCTCGCCACTGTTCGAGGGCATCTGGGAAGTCGGCCAGCGCTATCCGGTGTGGATGAGCCATGGCGATCGCGTCACGCAGGCGCCCGAAGGCTTCGAGGTGATTGGCGTTTCCGAAAATGCGCCCTTCGCCATCTGCGTCAACGAACAGAAGCGCTATTACACCACCATGTTCCACCCGGAAGTGGTGCACACGCCCGACGGCGGCAAGCTGATTGCCAATTTCGTGCACAAGATCGTCGGCCTCAAGTCCGACTGGACCATGGCGGCCTACCGCCAGGAAATGATCGCCAAGATCCGCGAGCAGGTCGGCAAGGAGCGCGTTCTCTGCGCCCTGTCGGGCGGCGTCGACTCTTCGGTAGCAGCCGTGTTGATCCACGAGGCGATCGGCGACCAGCTCACCTGTGTCTATGTGGATCATGGCCTGATGCGCCAGGGCGAGAGCGAGCAGGTGGTCGGGATGTTCCGCGATCACTTCAACATTCCGCTGGTTCACGTTGATGCGTCTGATCTTTTCATCAGTCAGCTCGAGGGCGAAGCCGATCCGGAAAAGAAGCGCAAGACCATCGGTCGTCTGTTCATCGAGGTGTTCGAGGCCGAAGCCAAGAAGATTGCCGCCGATGGCAAGGGCGCGCCGACCTTCCTCGCCCAGGGTACGCTCTACCCGGACGTGATCGAGAGCGTCAGCTTCTCGGGTGGCCCGTCGGTCACCATCAAGAGCCATCACAATGTGGGCGGTCTGCCTGATCGCATGAACATGAAGCTGGTGGAGCCCCTGCGCGAACTCTTCAAGGACGAAGTGCGCGCGCTCGGTCGCGAACTCGGCCTGCCCGACAGCTTCATCGGTCGCCATCCCTTCCCCGGCCCCGGCCTTGCCATCCGTCTGCCGGGCTGCGTGACCCGCGAGAAGCTCGACATCCTGCGCAAGGCCGACGCCATCTATCTCGACGAGATCCGCAAGGCGGGCCTCTATGATCAGATCTGGCAGGCCTTCTCGGTGCTGCTCCCCGTCCAGACCGTTGGTGTGATGGGCGACGGCCGCACCTATGACCGCGTGCTGGCCCTGCGTGCCGTCACGTCGGTGGACGGCATGACCGCCGACTTCTTCCCCTTCGACATGAACTTCCTCGGCCGCGCGGCCACGCGCATCATCAACGAGGTAAAGGGCGTCAACCGCGTGGTCTACGACGTGACGTCGAAGCCGCCGGGAACCATCGAGTGGGAATGAAATGATGTGGTTCGCGGCGTTTCGCGAACTATCGCCACATCGTCATAACTAGCTGAAATCAAACAAAAAGTCAATCGATCACTATCAGAGCCTATCGCCTTGAAGCGATGGGCTCTGACGGTGCGCACGACGGTATGCGTTTTTCGCCGTCGGCCGGATTTCTGCCCTACCGTCAGGCCGAAAACGGAAGCAGCCCACGGAAATGCAAGTTAAAATGCTGTTTTATAACGATTATTCGCGTTGATTGACGGTATCGGATTTGACGGTAAAATTGAGGCTCGAAAAGGCGTTTTCGATCGTCAACGAGGCCGTCCAAATGCTTACAGACATGGCCATCAAGAGGCTGAAACCAAAGGATAAATTATACAAGGTAGCCGACCGTGACGGTATGTACGTTTCCGTCGCCACGACAGGCCAAATCACCTTCCGATACGACTACCGTCTGAACGGTCGCCGGGAGACGCTGACGATCGGCCGCTATGGCGCCGATGGCCTCACGCTCGCCGAGGCTCGCGAGCGCTGCATCACTGCCCGCAAGCTGGTGGCGGAGGGACTTTCTCCGGCCCACGAGAAACAGCGCGACAAGCGACGCAAGGCCATGGAGCGCAGCTTCGGTGCGGTGAGCGCCTTATGGATCAAGGAAGCGCGCATGGCGGAAAGCACCCGCTCGATGCGCAAGGCCATCCTCGATCGCGACATTCTCCCAGCCTGGAAGAACCGCCTTCTGACCGAGGTGACGCCGGATGATCTGCGCCAACTCTGCGCCAAGGTGAAGGAGCGCGGCGCCCCCGCGACCGCCATCCACGCCCGCGACATCGTCAAACAGATCTTCGCCTTCGCCATCCTGCATGGGGAGAAGGTGCCGAACCCGGCTGACGAGGTCGGGCCGGCCTCGATCGCCACCTTCCAACCGAAGGACCGGGCGCTGTCGCCGGCCGAGCTCAAGATCATGCTGCAGCAGATCGAGCACGTGCCGACCCTGCCGACGATCCGTCTTGGCTTGCGTCTGATCCTGCTCACCATGGTGCGCAAGAGTGAACTGCAGGACGCCATCTGGGACGAAGTCGATTTCGAGAACGCCGTCTGGACCATTCCGAAGGAGCGCATGAAGCGGTCGAAGGCGCACAACGTCTACCTGTCGCAACAATCGCTCGACATCCTGATTGCGCTCAAGACCTGCGCCGGCAACTCGCGCTACCTGCTGCCGTCCCGCTACGACGCCGACGCCCCCATGTCGCGCGCCACCTTCAATCGTGTGACCACAGCCGTCGCAGGGCGAGCGAAGAAGGAGGGACTGCCGCTGGAGCCGTTCACGGTCCACGATCTGCGCCGGACGGGCTCAACGCTCTTGAACGAGATGGGCTTCAACAGCGACTGGATCGAGAAATGCCTCGCCCACGAGGACGGGCGCTCGTCACGCGGCGTCTACAACAAGGCCGAATACGAACTGCAGCGCCGGCATATGCTCCAGGAATGGGCCGACATGGTCGATGCCTGGGTGAACGGAGTGAAGCGAGTGCCGACGCTGTTGCCACCGTCGATGGTGTTTATGGGAGGCAATTGAGAATCGGGCAAAGCTCGAAGCGCCGGACTTTTTTGGCATTTCCTCAGCTAGACTGGTACGTCCGGGAAGAGGCCAGTTTGCGGATTGGCAGCTTTTGGATCGCCGATGGATAAAGCGGACATAAGCGTTTTGGTTTTTCAGGGCGACGGTAGGTGGGGCGATAGGCCCATTAGGGAATGCCGAGTTGTGAAGTGATCATACCCAGGGTCAGGCCATAGTTCCCGGTCCAGTGAAACATGAAACCGCTCAGTTCCTGGTGGCCACGAGCCTCACCTATCCGCGCGACGGCTAGCAGGCACCAGAGAAGGGCCTCCCGGCACAGCGTCTCGTCCTCGAACATCGCCTGGCGGTTCTCGACTAGACCCATAATGTTGACCGGTACCTGTCCGGCGATGGTCAGCGCTGACGGGGTCCAGCGGGGATGCATGATCTCGTGTCGCAATTGGGAGAGCTCGAAGATCCTCTTGACAAGCGCTTCCTGATCGACGAGCGGGCCGTCCGGCGTCATCGCGACTAGGTCGGATATCTTCCGCGAGAGCGAACCGTGGGTCTTCGCGATTCGTGCGATCATCTCCTCGCTCCCTAGCTCCTGCGCGCGTAGTTGGAAGAATGTATTAGTGAACGCCTCTAGTCCCGTGAGGCCCATCAGGAACGACTGCAGACCGGCACACCGCCTGGCGTTACACTCCTGGAGCGACGCCATCCGCGCGAGATGCTCGGATGCGAGCCGGAAGTAGATTGTAACGATCGAGTATAGCTGCTCCAGATGCACCGATTGGTCGTGCGGCTGGTCGTCCTTTAGGATTCGGACGATGTTGCCACCATCATCGGATTCGAAAACGTAATGCGGCACGGTTGTCGCCTCTCCGGAACACTACGACTCTCGAATACCCTGTCAGGGCCGGCGGATCACGCGCTATGACGCTACGGAATGCATTCTGTCCAAGCGGAAGCGCATCCCGGCTCAAGCACTGCTGCGGCGCGTTGGGCCACGAAAGCGGCGATCACATGGGGTTAACGGATGCAGATCTGTTTAGTCCAGCTGTGGATGGGGAGCGGGCCGCCCACAGGCGATCTTTACCGTTTTTCCGCAGCGCGTAGCGCCAAAAGGACATCTGGGTCATTGGCGAGCGTCTGCGCAACGGCAAGGCCATCGCGAATATCGGTCGGGCCACCGCTCGGATGTCGCCCATCCTGCATGCCACGGACCTCGGCGAACACCGCGTGCAAGTTCAGCTTGGGGTGTGCCCAGTCAATGTCAGGGCCGAGATCAATCCATTGCGGACGGTCGTCGCCGAATATCGCCATGTCCACGTAGAATGCGGGACCAGGAAGCTTGCCCTTCGTCCCGGTTTGCTCGGCGACATAGGCTTTTGTGAAGGCGAAGTTCGCTTGCAGTTGAGGGACGATATCAAAGCGCGGCCGCATCGATGCCGCCTCGCGTACCGCTTGCTCGGCGCCGATATCGCCCCTCTGCAACCGATCGACGATTGATTTGAAGTGGTCGCGAGACGCGTCCAGGCCGGCACGCCGTCCCAGCATGCGAAACCCGCAGGCCAAGACCATCCGCGGTCCTGGATGGCCACTCTTCATGTCCTCGTTCCGGACCGCCTCGAACATCTTCCACGCCCGCACGAGAAAATCGTGAGTAGGTGAGCGCGCTCGCAGGGAGAGATCACGATAGGCGACCGCCCCATCATTCATCACCAATGTAGGAAAGTATCTCGCGCTGTGCTCGGCGACGATACGATGAAAAGTCCTGATGCGAGCGAGGGCATCGCGCGCTTCGGCGTGCAGTGGATTGAACCCGGAGGCGGAAATCATCTCGCCATAGCCGAGCAGGTCAACCCAACAGGAAACAGCAACCTGGAAGGGAAACCTGGTGCTCTTGCTGACCATGGGGGATGGATTCTTCATGTGCCTTTTCCTCCCCGAGTGCTCCGCCTTCTGTGGTTCGAAAGGTAGTCGATCCACGACTTCTGGATCTTGTCCGCCGCGACCGCGGATACCACCTCCTGATTGCGCGCATGCCGGAGAGCGTCGAAATGGCGGAGGAGCGCCTGCTCCATGCGAAAAGCATCCATGGCAGTATCCCACAGTTCGTGAAGGATCGTGCGATATCGAACGCCACCGAGCTCGGGCATGGCTACCTGGTTGAAATCGCGCTCCCGCTGCCTCCAGTCAAACGCCCAGCCAATCTTGAACGAAGGGGGTGAAGCGCCTTCGATCATCATGGCGTAGGTGAAGGCTGGTGCCCTCCGCATATGCATGATGCCGGTGCGCGTGGTCGTTGGTGGCGGTGCGCCTCGCCTGCGAGCTGCCTCTAGTCCAGCGATCCGCGCCTCGGTCCGAGCGGGCCGGAGCAGCGCGACTGGCTCTCTGGGCAAGAGCAGGATAGCCTCGGCCTCATCTGCGAGCAGCGGTACGATTCCCTGGGCGGAATCCATGCTGAAGCGCCGTGACGAGATCGCAGACAAGGAGGTCCGTGGCTCGAGGAACCGCCAGGCACGCAGGAGCTCCAGCCCGAATGGCCAGCGGTAGTTGCCAGCATCATCGAAATCGCGTGGACCACGGGCGAGGTCGTAATCGAGCGAACTGACGATCGTCGTGGTCGGCTCCATGAGACCGAGGATCATGCCCCGCTCGTCGTCATGGGTTTCATCACCCATCGTGCCGACGATCACCACGAGGTCGTCTGGCCGGAGGAGGCCTCGGGCCCGGTCCCGCCACCCGCGCTGGCTGAATTGAAGTGGCCCGGATGGCGATCCAAATCCCCACGTCTTCGTCATATAGACGGTCATGCGGTGCACCTAGTCAGCCGCTCATGTTCCGCCATGAGAAATGTTAGGTAGCTCCGGATGAGATTGCAGTAGAGACGCGCCTCTTCAATTCCGAGGGCGAGGCCTTCCTTGAGGTCGACGCCATGGCGCACGCCGCCGCCGGTGGGGGAGGACAGGTATCCATGCAATGTCATCATCCATTGCAGGATTTGTTCCTGATGCCCGCGACCGCGCAAGCGCAACTCACCGATGATTTTGTTGAAGTAGCGTCCCTGAATGGTGCCGTCCAACACCTCAGGACTGCGAAATGCAGTGGAGATGGTTTCTAGGAGCCACAAGACTTCCTGGACGGCCTGTCGGCCGCTCCCCTCGGCCAGGGCACGTTCTGAGACCTGCAGCGCCTGCTCGATGATCGAACGAGCCTGCACATCCAGTGATGGGGGCGGGGTCGGAACCGAGATGGGGATATGCACACGGGTGGCAATCAGCATGGGCGGATCGAGCTGATAGCCAGCGTTTGTGTCGGTTAGGATGCGATTGATCCGGCCCGCGTCGGGTAACACCATTTCGGGATGACGGAGCCGGAGTTCCTCACAGCCGAGCCAGAACGCTTCGATGAATAAAGGCGCGTTCATCGCTGCTTCGGACATGGCGGTAGCGAGATCCTCGGCCGCGAACCGCTCGTTGCTACTCGGCCAGTATTGGATGTTGGCCGCAGCAGCGAACCGTGATTTGAAATGCTCGAGCACGGATTTCCGCGATGCTTGGCCGGCAATCCGATTGACGAGGGCAAGAAAAGCATCCTCGACGCCGGGTTCTATCGGACCTGGACTGTCATATCGCCAACGACCGTCGAACTGGAGCATGGGAGGTTACCGCTAAGACGCCGACCGGCGACGTGTCACGCCGCGCGTGGATATTTCCGGATGGACGCCGGCATCGCCGAGGGTATGCAGTCGGAGCGTCGGCCGCGAGAGATATTTCACGGGCAATTTAGGCGGTTCTCGCCCTCCCTTGACGTAGTATAGCATTATCGACAGATAGGTTCGGTCATTCTTGTTTGCACCGGCCGAATCTATACCGCCCCGGGAATTAGTTGTCGCTCACGCGACTTGCGCTCGGAGTGTATTGTAGAAGCGCCCCGTTAGGAACCCCTCAGCCAAGGTCGAAACCATCAGTGCCGAAAAGCCCAACTGAACAAGGCCTGGACCAAACCGTTCCGGGAAGTGGAGTCGCTAAGCCGACAAAGGCGGATAGAATCCACAATTCGGCTGTCCAGTCGAACGGCAGCTTTCGGGATAGCCGGCGATGTGTTCAAACGACCAATATGGGGCGCAAAGCCAAACGTCCGCTATCAAAGTGCCGACCAAGGCCCATTCTGGCGCCAGCTGAACGTCGATCTGGCTGACCACTCCTTTCGAATGACCGGCAGGAAAATGTAGTTCCGTTCATCCAAGCTAAATTTGGGGCTTGACCGGTCGGGTGCGGCGTTGACGAACATCCGGCGCCGGTGCTTTGCGCAACGAGTCTGTCTCCGATGCGTGGCGCCGTTCGTCGAGCCAGATCTCGACCTCGGCCAAATCCCACACTACGCAGCGTGGCGTCAGAAAGAAGCGCTTTGGGAACTCGCCGCGCTGTTCCATCTCGTAGATCGTCGTGTCGGCGAGCGGCACAATCTTGCGAAGCTCCGGGCGGCGGATCACACGCTTGAACAGATCGGCGGGCGGATGAAACCGCCTGGGGCTGCTCTCGACGAGCTCGACGGCGGATGGCTGCGCAGTGTCGGAGGCCAAGGTCCGGTCTTCTTGAGAAATCGTATGTTCGCGTTTCATGTCGATCGCCCTCGATCGCCGTGGAATGACTACGGCCAAGGTGACGCGTACTGCCTGCGTATTGAAGATCCCAGATGTGGGCATGCGGAAATCGGCGGCCATCGCGAAAGAAACGGAAGGTGAGCGCGGGCGAATCCACGACTCTCGCTACCGGAGGTCCGGGTTTGTCGTTTCTTCGAGTGTCCGCTGCCTGTGGCCTTCGATCTTCCCCTCTCGACAAGCTTCGGTAACGCTGGCCGCCGCCGCGACGCGGTCAAGCCCGGCCCGCACCAGACCGTGTAGGGTCTGACCGCGCCGCTCGATTGCGCCGGCCGAACGCCTCCTCGCCCTCGATCGGAGGGTGACATCGAAGGGAGGCCAACATGGCCGCAGCGCTCATCACCGACGAACTCTATGCCCGTCTTCTCGCCAATGGCGCCCGTAGCGCCGCCGGCGAGGACATCGATCCGCGTCCCGTCGTCAAGTTCTTCACACCGGACGCCGGCGCCACCTGGCTTCTCACCGAAGCCGATCCCGAAGACCCCGACCGTCTGTTCGGCCTCTGCGATCTCGGCCTTGGCGAACCCGAGCTCGGCTATGTCAGCCTTGCCGAAATCCGCACGGTTCGCGGACGGCTTCGGCTTCCGGTCGAGCGTGACCTCCACTTCAGGGCTAAGCATCCCCTGAGCTGGTACACTCAGCGCGCCCGCCAATCCGGCAGGATCGTCACCGACTGACGATCGCAACCGCGCCCCGCCGTCGGGCGGGGCGCTTCGTCGTGTTCATGAGGAAAGACGGCGATCAGGATGCTCGGCTTTCAGGTTCTACGGCTTTGTACATCCTGATCCGGTCATCCTTCCCGGCGCTCGCTTTCGCTCGTGCCGGGCGGGTTGCTTGGGGGCGCTGCCCCCTGGCGCGGTGCAAGGGATCGCTGACGCTCGGCCGGGACGGTTTCCCCGGCCTTCCGCGCGGATGCGTGTTTCAGATCCTCGCCCATAGGTTCGATCCGCTTGTGCAGGCCGGGTGATCCCCCTCC
>NZ_JAKJIC010000022.1 GCF_021864535.1 Oryzibacter oryziterrae | reverse complement strand
CGGCGGACTACACACTATAAATTCCTGGCTGGCCTCAAGGCCGTCAGAGTGCTTCGTGCTGTCAGACGCTCGAAGCCAGAGAGAAGGCGCTCATGTTGACGATGCCGCGTGAAGTCACAGACGGCGTAATCACGTGCGCCGACTTGGCGCCACCCAGCAGGATCGGGCCCACATGCAGCGAGTCCGTTGCGATCTTCAGCACCGACAGCGTGATGTTGGCGGCGTCAAGATTGGGGAACACCAGCAGGTTGGCCTCGCTTTTCAGCGTCGACTTGGGCATCACCTTGGCGCGATCCATCAGCGACAGCGCGGCGTCGCCATGCATTTCGCCGTCCACTTCCAGCTCCGGCGCCTTTTCGCGCAGGATGGCCAGCGCCGCCCGCAGCTTGGCCCCGGAGACGCCCTCGCGTGACCCGAAGTTCGAGGCCGAGAGCAGTGCCGCACGCGGCGTGATGCCGAAGCGCCGGATCTCCTCCGCCGCCAGCATGGTCATGGCCGCCAGCTCGTCCGGCGTCGGATCCGGCGTCACATAAGTGTCGGTGAAGAACAGCGGACCGCGGTTGGAGATCAACAGCGACAGGGCAAAGAGGTTGTTCACGCCCGGTGCCGTGCCGATGATGTCGCGGATATGTTCCACGTGGCGAATGAAGCGGCCTTCAAGACCGGCCAGCATGGCGTCGGCATCGCCCCGCTGCACCGCCAGCGCGGCGATGACGGTCGGATTGGTGCGCACGGTGTTGCGCGCGGCATCCGGCGTCACACCCTTGCGGCCTGCGCGATCCAGGTACAGCTCCACATAATCCTTGTAGCGCGGATCATCGTCGGGATTGATCACGTCGAAGTCGTTACCCGGCAGGATCTTCAGGCCATAGCGAAGGCAGCGCGCCTCGATCACCTGCGGGCGACCGATCAGGATCGGCGTCCCCAGCCCATCTTCCAGCACCACCTGCGCGGCCCGCAGCACGCGCTCGTCTTCGCCGTCGGCATAAACAATGCGCCGTTGCGCTTCCTTGGCGGCGGCGATCACCGGCTTCATTACGAGGCCCGAACGGAACACGAAGCGCGACAGCGTGTCGTGATAGGCCTCGAAGTCGGCGATCGGACGACGGGCGACGCCCGTCTCCATCGCCGCTCGCGCCACGGCCGGGGCGATGCGCAGGATCAGACGGTTGTCGAAGGGAGAGGGGATGAGATAGCGCGGCCCGAAGGTCACATGCGATCCACCATAGGCGCGGGCGGCGATCTCCGCCGGCTCTTCCTTGGCGAGCTGCGCGATGGCGCGCACCGCCGCCAGCTTCATCTCTTCGTTGATCGTCGTGGCGCCCACATCCAGCGCGCCGCGGAAGATATAGGGGAAGCAGAGAACGTTGTTGACCTGGTTGGGATAGTCAGACCGTCCTGTGCAGATGATCGCGTCCGGCCGCGCCGCCGCAGCTTCTTCCGGCGTGATCTCCGGATTGGGATTGGCCAGCGCCAGGATCAGGGGCGCCGAGCCCATGCGCTGCACCATCTCCGGCTTCAGCACGCCGGCGGCCGACAGGCCGAGGAACACGTCCGCCCCCTCGATCACCTCGCCGAGATGGCGGGCATCGGTGTCCTGCGCATAGACCGACTTCCAGCGGTCCATGAGAACCTCACGGCCCTTGTAGACCACGCCTTCGATGTCGCAGACGGTGATGTTGTCGCGACGCACGCCGAGTGAAACCAGCAAGTTGAGGCAGGCAAGCGCCGCGGCGCCCGCGCCCGACGCCACCACCTTGATGCTGTCGAGCGGCTTGCCCGCCAGCTCCATGGCGTTGGACACCGCCGCGGCGACAATGATCGCCGTGCCATGCTGGTCGTCATGGAACACCGGAATGTTCATCTTGGCGCGCAGCTGCGCTTCCACCTCGAAGCATTCCGGTGCCTTGATGTCCTCGAGATTGATGCCGCCGAAGGTGGGCTCCAGCGCCGACACCACGTCGACCACCCGCTCGACGGTCGTGGCGTCGATCTCGATGTCGAACACATCGATGCCGGCGAACTTCTTGAACAGGACGGCCTTGCCCTCCATCACCGGCTTCGAGGCCAGCGGCCCGATGTTGCCGAGGCCGAGCACGGCGGTGCCGTTGGACACCACGGCCACCAGATTCTGGCGCGCGGTATAGTCAGCCGCCTTTTCCGGATTGGCGGCGATGGCAAGGCAGGGCGCAGCGACGCCGGGCGAATAGGCCAGTGCCAGGTCGCGCTGGTTGCCAAGGAGCTTGGTGGCGCGGATCTCAAGTTTACCGGGGCGAGGCTCACGGTGATAGAAGAGAGCGGCCTCCTCAAGCTCGGAGCCGGCCAGTCGCTTTTCCTCGGACATTTAGCTTCCTCGTTTTCCTTGATTTCCGCCGTCATAACACAGGCAGACCGGAAAGGAACGAGGGGCGGGCACCGCCTAAACGATTGAGCGGATGGAAATCTTGTGTGCGCGGCTCCGAAAATCGGCGCGCAGAGGTTCAGTGTGATTGGTCGTCGTGGATGACGCGGCTGGCCGTGACGCGCAAGTCAACGATCCGCCGCCGTCCGATCCGCCGGCAGAGGGACGCAAGATCCGGCTGTCCGTTGCCGATGCCGCCCGCCTGCCGATAGAGCGCACTCGGCACGATCAGGCCTTGTTCGGCGCGCGGGATGCCCGTCAGTCGCCGCTTGAAGCGCGCGACGGATGCGCTCAGTTTGGCTGCAGCACCGAAGTCATCGGTATCATAGGTAAAGCAGACCGCATGCAGTCCCTTGCCCGCACGGTCGATGCGTTCCATCAGGGTGCGAAAATCGGCAAACCAGTCGCCGTCAAACAACACGCCGGGCATCAGGAACATCAACCAGTCGCCCCGCGTGGCCACCTCTGCCCCTGCGCGCATCCGCTCGCCGACCGGACCGGCCGAGGCCACCAACTGGCAGCCAGTGCCCTCAGCCACCAACACAGTGGAATCGGTCGATCCGCCATCCACCACGACGACTTCGCGCACGATGCCGTCGGCTGCCGCCGGTACCAGCACCGAGAGCGTCCGCGCCAGGGCTTCTTCGCTGTTGAGAGTGGGAATGACAACCGAAAGCATGATTGGGACATAACGGCTTTTTGTCGCCAGCGCGAGACGTTTCTTGGCCGGCTCGCGCCTTGATTATGTGCAGGTTTCTGCAGGGATTTCCTCATCTGCCGGCTGATGGCTGCCGAGCGCGGTCAGCAGAAGGTCGCGCCATTTGCCGGAAGCACCTCCGAGGTGGAACCTCGATCATCGTGAACTTGAGAATGTTCTTGCCTTGTTCTCTCGATTTGCTAAGATCAAAGCATGAACACGCAAGCGCACTCCGCCCTCCCATCCGAGCCGTCCTGCCTGCCGCTTAAGGCGGAAGACGCTGTTGCGGCAGACCGTCGGCGCGGTCGCGGCGCCGGCATCAATCCGTCGGGTCGCTTCGAGCCGCTGTCGCGGTCGGTGTTCGACGATGGCTGGGACAGTGCCGACGAACTTCCGCCCTTCAAGACCACGATCCAGGTCGAGAAGGCGCGCACCATCATCACCCGCAACGACAGCCCGGACCTGTCCTTTGACCGGTCGATCAACCCCTATCGCGGGTGCGAGCATGGTTGCGTCTATTGCTTTGCAAGGCCGACCCACGCCTACATGGGCCTGTCGCCGGGCCTCGATTTCGAGGCGCGTCTGTTCGTCAAGCCCAATGCGGCGGAGCTGCTCGAGCGAGAGTTGGGCGCGCCTTCCTATCAGCCGAAGACCATTGCCATCGGCACCAACACCGATCCCTATCAGCCCATCGAGCGCGAGCAGCGCATCACCCGTTCCATATTGGAAGTGCTGGCGCGCACCAATCATCCGGTGGCCATCGTCACCAAATCCGCGCTCATCACCCGTGACATCGACATTCTCGCGCCCATGGCCGCCAAGGGCCTGGCCAAGGTCGCCATCTCCGTGACCACGCTGGATCGACGCATTGCGCGCGCCATGGAACCGCGCGCGTCGACGCCGACGCGGCGGCTGGCTGCCATCCAGCAATTGACGGAGGCCGGCATACCCGTCGGTGTGATGGTGGCGCCCGTGGTGCCTGCGGTCACCGATAGCGAGATCGAGCGCATCCTGGAAGCGGCCCATACCTTCGGTGCGCGCGAGGCAGGCTATATCCTCCTCCGCCTGCCGCTCGAAGTGTCGGAGATCTTTCGCGACTTCCTGCTGCGCGAGCTGCCGGACCGCTATCGCCACGTCATGAACGTGTTGCGCTCCATGCGTGGCGGCAAGGATTACGATGCCGAGTGGGGCAAGCGCATGCGTGGCACCGGCCCCTATGCCTGGCAGATCGGTCGCCGCTTCGAGCTGGCCGCCAAGCGGCTCGGCATGAACAAGGCGCGCGCCAAGTTGACCACGGAACTGTTCCTGAAGCCCGGCAACGGTGGCGTCCAGCTCAGTCTGTTCTGAAGCTCCTAAGGCTGAGGCGCTGTCGTCTTGCAGCAGTCTGGCGCATCTGCGGCGATGGTCGCCGACCCGGCCGCCTGTGACAGCGAGCTTGGAAAGCCGAACACCACCTCTCCCATCAGGCGGCCCGGTAGCAGCGTGAACAGCCCCGCTCCGATCAGGGCGATGTAGAACAGGATCTGCATTTGTCGGCGGTGGCGGCTGATGTCATGGCGCCGGGCATGCAGGACCGCCAGCGGCACCGACACAATCGTCAGGATGGACAGCAGGTGGATCGGGCTGAACGGGCCGATCAACCTGATCTCATGAATGAACAGCGAGGATATCGCCACCGACAGCATCAGCAGCACCCACAACCAGCCGACCACCCGATGCGCCGTCCGGCCCTTTGGTCCGGCCAACTGGAAGATTCCAAGCCCCAAGGCAACGAGGGCGGCGATTGCGTGCCACTCGATCTGGAGTGGCGCATTGAGAAGCGGGGCGATATGCATGTTTCCAGAAGTCTCCAACAAGCGCGTTGCGAGCAATGGTTGTTGCCTTGGCAGGACGCCGGCTTAGTCGCTATCCCGTTAATCACTGCGCCGCGGACGGACAGGTTCTGTTTCGACGACAGCACGAAGGGCGGCGACAAGCCGGGTCCGTCCTCTGGGACAGCAGGCTCTGGCGGCAGAGAATATCGAGCTTTCCTGCAGAATCTGCAATGTTTTGATCGGGCCTTGTAAGCAAGCCTGTTGCCCTCGGCTCTTGCCCGACGGGCGCAATTGTCTCCCCCGGTTTATGGTTAATAAAGAATTGAATTTCAATGGAAAATTAGCGTCGTTAGCCTTAACTGCGAATTTACCGACCACTCCCATACTGCGCTCATGGCAGGGGCGTTGAGACCCCACCTGTTGAGTTTTGCGTCGGAGTGGGAGTTGCCATGAGTGTTTCGCGTCGACGGACGGCGCTCGGGTCGTCCGTGGTTTCTCTCCACACCCCTGCCGGACAATCATCCTCCGACACTGGCGCCGACTGGATCGACAAGGTCTTCGTCGGCGACTGCGTTTCCCAGCTCGAAAAGCTTCCGAAGCATTCGGTCGATATCATCTTTGCCGATCCGCCCTACAACCTGCAGCTTGGGGGCGACCTTACGCGCCCCGACCAGTCGCGGGTGGATGCGGTCGACGACGATTGGGACCAGTTCGAGAGCTTTGAGGCCTATGATGCCTTCACCCGCGCCTGGCTGCTCGCCTGCCGGCGCGTGCTGAAGCCCACTGGCACCATCTGGGTCATCGGGTCCTACCACAACATCTTCCGCGTGGGGACGATCATGCAGGACCTGGGCTTCTGGGTGCTGAATGACATCATCTGGCGCAAGGCCAATCCCATGCCCAACTTCAAGGGCAAGCGCTTCACCAATGCACACGAGACCCTGATCTGGGCCTCGCGCGACAAGGAAGCCAAGGGCATCACCTTCAATTACGAGGCCATGAAGGCCTTCAATGACGACCTGCAGATGCGCTCGGACTGGCTGCTGCCCATCTGCACCGGCGGCGAACGCCTGAAGGACGAGGGCGGCGACAAGCTGCATCCGACGCAGAAGCCCGAAGCGCTGCTCTGGCGCGTGCTGATGTCGTCGAGCAAGCCCGGCGACGTCATGCTCGATCCCTTCCTGGGAACGGGCACCTCGGCCGCCGTCGCCAAGCGCCTTGGTCGCCACTACGTTGGCATCGAGAGAGAGAGAACCTATGCCGATCACGCCCGCGCGCGCATCGACGCCGTCGAACGAGCCCCGGACGACGGTCTATCGATCGTCACGCCCAAGCGGGCTGAACCGCGAATTCCCTTCGGTTCGCTCCTCGAAGCCGGATTGATCGCGCCGGGCGCGCGGCTCTGTGACGCCAAGCGCCGTCACGTGGCCACCGTGCGGGCCGATGGCTCGGTCGCCGTAGGCTCCGCCTCCGGCTCCATCCATCGCATGGGAGCGCATGTCCAGGGGCTCGAAGCCTGCAACGGCTGGACCTACTGGCACGTGGACACCGGACGCGGTCTCGTTTCGATCGATGACCTGCGTGCCCGCATACGCGCCGAGTTTGGCGCTGGCACCTGATCGCCTTGCTGGTGCGTTTCGACAAAAAGAAAACCCTCCGGTGACGGAGGGTTTATGTTTGAAAACGGAAACTGTTTTTGCAGCGACAATCAGTTTCAGCGTCTCGCCAGAACCCGCATATTTTCGCACAATGTTGACGAACTGCAAGCAATAAGCCGCCCCGCAGGCCGAATCCTTTAAAATTGGTAAATTCTACTATCCGGGAGATATACTACCTCTGATCCCGGCGTCTTTGCACATGGCGCTTACGCCATGCCCACCCTTCAAGCCAGCTTCAGCACCTTGCGCATCACCGATGGGAAGGCCTCGTCTGCAACCTCCTTCGCGGCGATCC
Organism: Oryzibacter oryziterrae; assembly: GCF_021864535.1. GTDB lineage: Bacteria > Pseudomonadota > Alphaproteobacteria > Rhizobiales > Pleomorphomonadaceae > Pleomorphomonas > Pleomorphomonas oryziterrae. Next base: position 58,755 of record NZ_JAKJIC010000022.1, on the reverse strand, counting down.
AGAAGCAACCCTCCGGCGCCTCCGCGAGGTGGTCCAGCTTCAGCGCCATCACGCTGAGTTCCAGGTGAAAATGCGTGAAGGTGTGTTCCACGGTCCCGCATGGACGCCAGGCGCCGGGCAGGGGAGGGCTGGCCGCCGGCATCTCTTCCCCCCATGTCGTCCCCGGTACCTCCAGCATGCCGCCGAGCAATCCCTTGTCCGGCCGCCGCCGCGCCAGTAGCGCCCCATCCGGCCGTCGCACCACATAGGCAAAGCCCCGTCGCGTCGGACGCTCGGCCTTGGCCGCTTTGCGCGGATAGTCCTCCTGCGTGCCGCTCTTGCGCGCCGCACAGCCATCCGTCCACGGGCAGAGCGAGCAGGCCGGCTTGCGCGGTGTGCAGATGGTCGCGCCGAGATCCATCACCGCCTGCGCGTAATCGCCCGGTCGCAAGGGGGGCGTGAGCTCAGCCGCCCGAGCCCTGATATCCGTCTTGCCGGCGGGCAGGGGCGTTTCGATCCGGTAGAGCCGGCTGATCACCCGCTCCACATTGCCGTCCACCACGGTCGCCGGCTCGTCGAAGGCGATGGCCGCGATCGCCGCCGCCGTATAGGGTCCGATGCCCGGCAGCTTGGTCAGCCCCTCCGCCGTGCTCGGAAACTGCCCGCCATGCTCGCCCGCCACCACTTCGGCACAGGCCTTCAGATTGCGGGCGCGCGAGTAATAGCCAAGCCCCGCCCAGGCGGCCATCACCGCATCCCGGTCGGCAGCGGCAAGATCGCCCACCGTCGGCCAGCGCTGAACGAAGGTCGAGAAATAGGATTTCACCGCCGCAACGGTAGTCTGCTGCAGCATCACCTCTGACAGCCACACCCGATAGGGATCGGCAAGCACGCCCAGCGCCCTGTCCTCGGGCGGCACGCGCCAGGGCAGGCGGCGGGCATTGCGGTCATACCAGGCGAGCAGCACGGTGGCGGACACTGCCGTCATGTGAGATAATCCGAAAAAGCAAGGAGCCGCTCGGCGGCTCGGGGTCTCGCGCTGTGTAGCAGGCATGTCCGATCAGGGAAAACCACAATTTGTCTTCAAGGGGCCGCGGCCTCTCGCCGATATCATCGCCGGCCCGCTCAGTGCGGCCTGCCGCCGGCGCGGCTTTGCCACGCTGGATCTGATCGCCCACTGGCCCGATATCGTTGGCCCCACCTATGGCGAGAGCACCGCGCCCGACAAGCTGTCCTGGCCGCGCCGGCCCGCGGGGCTCATCACCGAGGAAGAACATCAGCCGGCCGATCTCACCGTACGCTGCTCGGGCGCTGCAGCCCTGCGCTTCAGCCACGAGACGCCGCAGATCATCGAGCGCATCAACACCTTCTTCGGCTATCGCCTCGTCGGTCGCATCAAGCTGCTGCAGGTGCCGCCCACCCGCCTCGATCGGCGCCCGCGGCCGACCCTCGGCCCCGTCACCCGTGAGGCCGAAGCGCGGATCTCCGCCGCTGCCGCCGGTATCGAGGACGAGGGGTTGCGCGCCGCCGTCGAGCGCCTCGGCCGCGCCGTGGCCGGCAAGCGCAAGCCGATCACAAAAAACTGACCGCCGCGAGCCTTGCCCCCGTGGCATTCAGCCGCCGTACATCTAGCTTTGCCACAATGGTTTTATACTCTTTGCCAATCGCTTGCAGTTGCCATAACCTGCCGCCCGCAAGTCCATGAGACCCGAGACAGAAGAAGGACGCCCGATGCTTACCCGCCGCCGCTTCATTGAGACCGCCGCCGTCGCGCTACCTGCTGTTGCCACATTCGGCAGCGCCGCGTTGGCCCAGGAAAAGACGGTTGATGTCGCCGAGCTCATGAAGCCGGGTCCGCTGCCGGAAATGACCCTTGGCAACGCTCAGGCCAAGGTCACCGTCGTCGAATATCTGTCGATGACCTGCTCGCACTGCGCCCGCTTCGCCGCCACCACCTTCCCGGTGTTCAAGGAAAAATACGTCGACACCGGCAAGGTCTTCTACGTGATGCGCGATTTCCCGCTGGATCCGCTGGCCGCGGCCGGCTTCATGCTGGCGCGCAACGCCCCCGGCGGCAAGTTCTTCGAGGTGGTGGACTACCTCTTCAAGACCCAGGCTGACTGGGCCTTCGTCAATGATCCCGTTACCGCCCTGCGCGACATCTCCAAGCAATTCGGCTATTCGCCCGCCACCTTCGAGGCCACGCTCACGGACCAGAAGCTGCTCGACGGCATCAACGCCGTCCGCCAGAAGGGTGCTGACGTCTTCGGCGTCGACGCCACCCCCACCTTCTTCATCAACGGCGTCAAGCATTCGGGCGAGCTGACGCCGGACGAGTTGGCCAAGATCATCGATCCGCTGCTGTAAGGCTTTGCGATCGTTGGCCTGTTCCAATATAGCACGAATGCGTTAGAACCTGCTCGGCACTGAAGGCGCCCGTTCGCCCCTTCAGTGCCGTTGTCTTGTTGTGCTTCGCCATGTGGTTTTAGCCACAGCCCTGACGGTTCGATGAACCGACCCAACGTGTCCTCGACATCGCAAACGCGACGGGCTCGGTGTGCTGCGGACAAGCGAGCCGGCGGTCGTACCGATTGCGGCGCGCGCTGCCGTTCCATCTGCGATCACCCCGGAGACAAGTCAACAATTCACAGAAATCTAGCGGCCTTCATGGATGCGCGCCTTTGCCTGGTTGTTTCGGAAAGACCGACACCGCTGAGACGGGCTGACCTCCGCCTTGCAGAGATTATTTGCGTGGATCGTCGGAAATCACGTCAATACAGAACATGAAGTCGCGAGAAAGCTGGATGAAGAGAGGGCGTTCAGTGGGGTTTGGAGTTATCACATATGCGGAAAATTACATGTTATATAGTCTTAGGTAAAGTTATAGACCGCTGAAGTATAGGTGAAAATACCCTCCGGAGGGGCGGGAAATATTTCGCCTTTCCCAGAGATTTTTATTATATGATGATGAAAATAATGCACAATGTTTAATGCTTAAGCTGTGTTGTTGCTATGCGCGCAGCCTGCCTGATTGCAAGTGATGCCCGATTGCTTGGTCGAACTTGGTAAATATGACTTGATTCCAGAGCTTCTGCCGTCAGTTCTTGGCAAGAACGGGTCGATAGCCACGTTTTTCCAAAGCTGGAGATCTCTTCGGGTCGACATTGATCGCGCCATTTGGACTGGTCTTCCGACACCAAAAGACGTGACGTGTAGTCAAAATATATTTTGATAGACCATTGCAAGTTGTGGGTGGGTTGAATTTTATTCGGATGTGCAGAGATGGGTTGCGGGTAGTTCCCTGTATATGTTTAGAAACATTGAGAAAAGTTAAGTAAATACTTAAAAAATGCATTGCATACAATAATAAATCTTAATTTTTTGATGGAACTACTGTAGAGTATCATATATGAAAACAGCATATTTTGTGTCATCGCAAACTATTTTCATAGATCTAAAGAGTTGCGTAGGGGGGTAATTCGGCTAGGAGGATATCAAAATCTTTGCTACTTCTGCCTTGCTGGGTGATTCTCGGGGTACTTGTAGAATCTTGTCAGCTTGATGGCGCGGAGTGGGGGCTCAGATGCATTCTTCTGGAAGTGTGGTGCGGTGCCTGTGGGGGGCGGTATCCCTGATCAGGTTGATGGCGGCTTCGGTCGGCCGGCTTGTCCGTCTCGCAGCCGTAATATGGGCGTTGATTTTGCCCGTAATGGCATCGCCTGCCAATGCTGAAGCAGTTGATCTCCCTGCCGGTACAGTGGGGCAGTTTTATGTTGCTACAATCGGCTCTTACTGTGCAGGTCATTATTTCGACTGCGTATCCAGCGTTACCTCAGGATCACTGCCCCCAGGGATAATTTTATTTTCTGACTATTGGTTTTCCGATCTTGAAGGGATTCCGTCGACTGATGGCACCTATGCATTCACCATAACGTGGACCAACAGGATGGACCACACCACGAGTTCTCAAGATTTCACGCTGACCATTGGTCCAGCTACCCCGACGGCGTCGTCGGTGACTGCGACTGTCGATGCGAATTCGACCGACAACAACATCACACTTTCCATGACCGGTTCGCCCACGTCGGTGACGGTTGCAAGCGATCCATCTCACGGGGTGGCGGTCGCTTCGGGCACAGCAATTACCTACACACCGACCGCCGGTTACTCGGGATCGGACAGTTTCACCTATACTGCGGTAAACGACGTCGGCTCCTCGGCAGCGGCCACAGTGAGCATCACGGTTTCGGCGCCAACCCTGGTACTTAGTCCGACGACATTGCTGGACGGCACCGAGGGTGTTGCCTATGCCCAGGACATCTCGGCCTCCCGCGGCACGTCGCCGTATACGTATGAAGTGAGCGTCGGCACGTTGCCTGCGGGAATGTCCTTGTCCTCAGGCGGCAGGCTGTCGGGCACGCCATCATCAGAGGGCGATTACAGCTTCACAGTTGCAGCCACGGATAGCTATGGCGCAACGGGCACGCAGAACTATTCGGTAAACATCGCCGACGGATCCCCCAGTGTTTCCGCTGTTCATGCGGTGGTTGACGCGAACTCCACAAGCAATACAATCGCGCTCGACATCTCCGGGACTTACACATCGGTCGATGTGTTCTCTGCTGCGAGCCATGGTACCGCCTCCGCTTCAGGCACCACGATCACCTATACGCCAACGGTCGGCTATGCCGGTTCGGATAGCTTCACCTACACGGCCACCAACGACTACGGCACATCGTCCACCGCAACGGTGGCGGTCACTGTGACAGCGCCGACGCTGACACTGTCTCCCTCTTCGCTCGATGGCGGGATGGTCGGCGACTATTATTCTGCGCAGCTGACCGCGGGCGGTGGAACGGCACCCTACTCGTTTGCGCTCGCGGACGGCGGGGCGCTGCCGGATGGCCTCATTCTGCGGTCCGATGGAAGCATCGCGGGCGTGCCGTCTTCCACGGGTAACTTCACCTTCACGGTGACAGTCACCGATGCTCAGGAGTTTACCGCAAGCCAGGAATACACCATCTCGGTCACTCGCGGCGATGTCCCCGTTGTGTCGAATGTGTCGGCTACGGTGGCCAAGAACTCGGTTGACAATCCGGTTCCCCTCGACATAGCGGGCACCTATTATTGGGTTCGGGTTGCCACTGATCCCAGCCACGGCAGTGCAACTGTGGTTGGCGATTCTGTGACGTCGGAGCGCCGCACCCCAGGTGGCAGGGCAATCACCTACACACCGAACCCGGGCTTCTCCGGAACCGATAGCTTCACCTACACCGCCGGCAACAACCATGGCACCTCGTCGACGGCGACGGTCACTGTCACGGTGACTGCCGAACACGTCGTGATCTCGCTGTCGCCATCAAGCCTCAGCGACGGAACGGTTGGCACTGCCTATGCGGCAGCGCTGGCGGCATCCGGCGGCACCTCGCCTTACGCGTTTGCCAAGACTTCTGGTTCCCTTCCGGCAGGGCTGACCCTGTCGCCGGCGGGCGTGCTGTCCGGCACGCCGACTGAGGCTGGGGACTCCACCTTCACCGTGACGGCCACCGATGCGGATGACGCGACTGGTTCGAAGACCTATACGGTTTCCATCGCTTCCGACGTACCGACGGCCCCGCCCGAAACCGTCGATGTCGACAATCCGTCAGACGGCTCCGGCGCAAGCATTGCGCTGGTGACCGGTGTGAACGTCTGCGTCGTCATCGACACCCAGCCTGCGCACGGTACGCTGACCGTCAATGCCGATTGCTCGGTAACCTATGTACCGGATGCAGGCTACTCCGGAGCGGACAGCTTCCTCTACCATGCCGTCAACACCGTTACCGGGGCTCGCAGCGCATCGGCCAAGGTCTCGCTCAGGGTCATGGCGACGATCGCCGTGACGACGGCGACAGGTACGGTGCCGGACGCCAACGTGGGCTCGCATTACTCGCTGCAGTTCACGGCATCCGGCGGCACGGCGCCTTACGCCTTCACCCTTGTTGCGCGGAGTTCCTTCCCGGCGGGTCTGAGCCTGTCGCGGTCCGGGCTTCTCTCCGGTACGCCGACGACGGCTGGAAACTACTCCTTCAGGATGAAGGTGACAGACAGCCTGTCGGCCAGCGCCACCAAGACCATTTCCCTCAAGATCGGCGCCAAGCCGGATCCGTCCAAGGATCCGGAGGTGATCGGCATCGTCAATGCTGAAGTCGACGCGGCCCGTCGTGTTGCGTCCACGCAGACCAGCAACGTCAACCAGCATCTGTCGAGCCTTCATGGGTCCAACTGCCTGACCAACAGCTTCGGTGCTGGTGTGAGCGGCGGCGAGACCACTGAACCCAAGGCCGACAAGACAGAAACGGCCGCCGGGGCGAGCCTCGACCGGGCCACGTCGAACAAGGCGGATGCGGCGACGCAGACCACGGAAGGCTGTTCGACCATCGCTGACGGTCGGGCTGCCGTGTGGACCGGAGGTTCGGTCGACTTCGGCTCGGCTCCGATTCCCAGCGACGCCCATGCCCTCGACTATGTGTCGGTGGCTCTGTCGGCGGGTGTCGACTGGCGGGTCTCGCCGGAGGTGATCATCGGTGCCGGCGTTGGCTTCAACCGTGACCATACCGACGTCAGCAACAACGGATCGGATGTGGACACCAAGGGCCTGTCAGCCTTCGCCTACGGCAGCTGGCAGCCGGTCCCCAAGCTGTTCGTCGATGGACTGTTCGGCTATAGCCGCCTGACCCTCGACAGCGATCGTTTCGTGACGTCGACGGGCGACATCGTCTCGGCGAGCCGCGACGGCGACCTGCTGTTCGGGTCCTTGACCGCCGGCTACGACTGGCAGGCCTCCGACGTGCTGAAGATCACGCCCTATGGTCGCCTGTCGGCGTCGCGGGCCTGGCTGGGCAGCGCGTCCGAGACCGGCTCCAGCGGCGAAGAGTTGACCTATGGCAGCCAGACCGTGGACACGCTGACGGGCTATGTCGGCGTCAAGCTGGCCTGGTCTGTGGCCGCGGACTGGGGACGCGTGGATCCCTATCTGAGCCTCGAATACGGTCATGACTTCGCAGGCTCTTCGACGCTCGACCTGTCTTACGTCGGTTCATCGGCAACCTTTGCCCTGTCGAGCGCCGACCGCGCCTCCGACTTCGGCACGGTGGGGCTGGGCGCCGACATCTCGGTAGGCGAGGACCTCAGCATCGGCCTGGCCTATGGTATCGGCGTCGACAAGGACGGCGTGCGCGATCAGCAGGTCAACGTCCGCCTGACCAAGCGGTTCTGATCCGATCAGTTCTTGAGGCAAACACACAAACGGCGCCGGGCGAGAGTCCGGCGCCGTTTGTCATGTCATGGGAAGGGCTGGTGAGTGTGGCGCCGCGCGTTGAAGGCAATCGGCCGCTGACCGTCTGCCGCACGTCTATCGTACAGTGGCTCAGAACAGGTCCGGCTGTGTGCCCGCAGCTCCTTCCAGCGCCAGCAGGAACTTCTTGGTCTCGATCCCGCCGCCGAAGCCGGTCAGGCTGCCGTTGGCACCGATCACCCGGTGGCAGGGCACGATGATCGGGATGGGGTTGGCGCCATTGGCAGCGCCCACGGCGCGGCTCGCATCCGGTCGCCCGATCCTGCGGGCAAGCTCGCCGTAGCTGATCGTCGTACCCCAGGGGATGTCCTTCAGGGCTTGCCAGACCGCCAGCTGAAACGCGGTGCCCGACGGCTGAAGCGCCAGCTCGAAGGTCCGCCGCTTGCCGCCAAAATAGTCCGTGAGCTGCGCCCGCGCTTCGCTGAAAGCCCCGTCGTCGCGCTGCCAGTCGTCCCGCGGCGCGATCCGGCCTTTGCCTTGCGGAAAGCCCACATGGCTCAGACGTTCGCCTTCGCCGGCGAGCAGCAACGGCCCGATCGGGCTCTGCAGATAAGTGTAAAGCGTGGTCCGCATCTTCAATCCCGCCCCGCGTTTCCAGCCCGATTTCACCCCATCGCCGCCGTCCGCGCTAGCCGGAAACGGACTCCATCCTTCTGGAACCCCGTCCGCTCCTGTAAACTCCGGCCCCATGAAGCTCGACCTCGAACTCTGTGAAAGCGCCTGGCGCAGCCGCGATCCCGCCTATGACGGACACTTCTTCGTCTGTGTGCGGACGACGGGCATCTATTGCCGCTGCGTCTGCCCGGTGCGGCCGCCGCATCGCGAGAATGTGGAGTTCCTGCCGAGCGCCACAGCCGCTGAACTCGCCGGCTACCGCCCTTGCCTGCGCTGCCGTCCGGAGACCGCGCCCTTCTGTCCCGCCTGGAAAGGCACCGTCACCACCGTCGAACGCGCTGCCCGCCTGATCAAGGACGAAGGCGCCCTCGATGGCCCCTCGGCCACCGTCGAGGCACTGGCTGCCCGCGTCGGCATTGGCGCGCGCCAGCTGACACGCCTCTTCGCCCGCCATCTCGGCGCCAGTCCCGGAGCGGTGGCCCGCACCGCTCGCGTCCAGCGCGCCAAGCGGTTGCTGACCGAGACCGATCTGCCCATTACCGAAGTGGCGCTGAAATCGGGCTTCAACAGCCTGCGTCGCTTCAATGCAGTCTTCCAGGAGGTCTACCGCCGCCCGCCCTCGGCGATCCGCCGGGCGCACGGTCCGCAAGCTGCCCACGAGCCCACCACAATCGACCGCCCCCTGCCGGATGAGCGATCGGGTGAAGGCTGCGGCGTTAACACTGCGTAAACCTGTCGACAACCGGCTCTATCCACACCTCTGATTCGCAAACCCCTTGCGCTGGCCGTCCTTGCGCCTTGATATGGTGGTTCGTCAAAGTCTCATACTCTATCGGTAGGGTGTGAGGACCGCGGGACTGTTTGCGCCGATGAAGTTCGAACGCCTCAAGATTCACGGGTTCAAGTCCTTCGTGGACTTGTCCGAATTCGTGATCGAGCCCGGCCTCACCGGGGTCGTGGGGCCGAACGGCTGCGGCAAATCCAATCTCGTGGAAGCCCTGCGCTGGGTCATGGGCGAAAGCTCCTACAAGGCCATGCGCGCCTCCGGCATGGACGACGTGATCTTTTCGGGCTCCGGCAAGCGCCCCTCGCGCAATGCCGCCGAGGTGACGCTGGTGATGCGCAACGACCTGCGCACCGCGCCACCCGCCTTCAACGATCTCGAACTTCTGGAAATCACCCGCCGCATCGAACGGCAGGCCGGTTCCACCTACAAGATCAATGGCAAGGACGTCCGCGCCCGCGACATCCAGCTGCTGTTTGCCGACGCGTCAACCGGCGCCCGCTCGCCGGCGCTGGTCAAGCAGGGCCAGATCGGAGAGCTGATCGCCGCCAAGCCGACCCAGCGGCGCATGATCCTGGAAGAGGCGGCTGGCATCTCCGGCCTGCACTCGCGCCGGCATGATGCCGAACTGAAGCTGAAGGGCGCCGAAACCAACCTCACGCGCATGGAAGACGTGCTGCGCGAGATCGAGGCGCGTCTTGAGGTTCTGCGCAAGCAGGCGCGCCAGGCTGCCCGCTATCGCAACATCTCCACCGATATCCGCCGTTCCGAGGCGATCGTCGCCCTGCTGCGTCTCGACGAAGTGACGCACCAGCTGGCCGAAGCCGATCGCCAGATGAACGAAGGCCTTGGCGCCGTCGCCGAGGCACAGACCGAACAGGCCGAGGCCGCGCGCATCCAGGCGATCCGCGCTCATGAACTGCCGGCCCTGCGCGACGCTGCCGTGGAAGCCGGGGCCATCCTGCAGCGCCTGCGCATCGCGCTCGCCGAATCCGAGGCCGAGGAGCGCCGTGTTCGCGAGCGCCTGTCCGAACTGCAGCGCCGCGCCGAGGAGATCAGCCGCGACCGCGCCCGTGAGGCTCAGCTGGTCGCCGAAAACGACGAACGTCTCGCCGCCCTCGCCGAGGAGGCCGAAGGTCTCGCCGCGGAGGCTGCCGAAGAGGACGAGCGCCGCGCCGCCGCCGAGGATCTTGCCTCGGATGCCGCCGCGGCCGTGGCCGAACTCGAAGGCGAACTCAACGCCGCCACGGCCGAAGAGGCCGCCGCCGTTGCCCGCCGCGGGTCGCTGGAGCGCGAAAGCCGCGAAGCGCTCGCCCGTGCCGACCGGCTCACCCGTGACCTTGCCACGCTCGACGCCGAACTGGCCGACATCGCCGCCCGCCTCGAAGCCAACGACGCCATCGCCAGCGCCCAGGACGAGGTGGAGATCGCCACCGGCGTACTCTTCGAGGCTGAAGAGTCCGCCCAAAACGCGGAAGCCGCCCTGCAGGACGCCCAGGCCGAGGAGCGCGCGGCCCGCGGTCCGCTCACCGAGGCCGAGCGCGAGTTACAGCGTCTCGACACCGAGGCGCGCACGCTGGCCAAGGTGCTCAATCTCGAACAGCCGCAGCTGTTCCCGCCGCTGGTCGATCGCCTCAATCCGCAGAAGGGTTTCGAAACCGCGCTCGGCGCCGCGCTTGGCGAGGACATCGAGGCGCCCCTCGACGCCCGCGCGCCGGCCCACTGGTCCGAACCGGGTGACGGGGCAGGGGACGCTCCCTTGCCCGACGGCGCGCCGGCTCTCTCCAAATATGTGACCGGTCCCGACCTGATCCTGCGCCGGTTGCGCCAGATCGGCATCGTCACCCGCGAGAAGGCGGCCGCCCTGCTGCCTCTCCTCAAGCCCGGTCAGATGCTGGTGTCGCTCGAAGGCGACGTCTGGCGCTGGGATGGTTATGTGGCCGGTGCCAACGCCCCGACGCCCGCCGCGCAGCGTCTGCAATCGCGCAATCGCCTCGCCGAGATCGACGCCCAGCGCAAGGAAGCCGCCGAGCTCGTGTCTGAGCGGCGCCAGGTGCTGACCGGCGCTCAAGGCGCGGTCAAATCCTGCGAAGCGGCCGAACGCGCTGCCCGCGAGGCCGTGAAGACCTCCAATCGTCTGCTGGGCGAGGCCCGCGATCGCCTGGCCCGTGCCGAGCGCGCCATGGCCGATACGGTCGCCCGTCGCGGTGCGCTGGAAGGCCAGCGCGTCCGCCTCGCCGCCGATCTCGACGACAGCCGCCTCGCCGCCGAAGCGGCGGCCGAAAGCCTCGCCGATCTGGCCGACACCAGTGAACTGGCCGAGCGGGTTCAGTCCCTTCGCCTTGCCGTTGCCGAAGCTCGTGCCCGTTTCGGCGAAGCCCGCGCCGCGGTCGAGATGATCCGGCGCGACAGCGAGTTGCGCGCCCGCCGCCTCGGGGCCATCGCCCGCGAACAGGAAGGCTGGGCCGACCGCGTCAAGCGCGCCGCCTCTCACCTCGACGAGTTGGACGAGCGCCTCGAACAGGTCACCGAAGAGCGGGCCGAGTTGCTTGACCGTCCGGACGAAATCATCTTCGCCCGCCGCGATCTGATGCAGGCGATTTCCGCCGCCGAAGCCAGTTCCAAGGCTGCGGCCGATCGGCTGTCGACCGCCGAACGGGAGTCCATGGAAGCCGATCGCCGCGCCGCCGAAACGCTGGCGCGCCTGTCGTCGATCCGTGAGGGCCGGGTCCGCGCCGAGGAACGCCTTGCTGCCGCCCGCCAGCGCCTGGACGAGCTGACCGAGGAGATCCGAGATCGCTTCGACGCGCCGGTCTTCGCCCTGCGCAAGCTGGCGGAATTGCCGGAGGGCGCGCCGCTGCCCGAGCTTGCCGGCATCGAAGCCCGCCTCGACCGTCTGCGCCAGGAGCGCGACAAACTCGGCGGCGTCAACCTCCAGGCGGAGGAAGAGGCGGCCGAACTGGAAGGCCGCATGGACACGCTGGTCAACGAGCGCGAAGACCTCATCGAGGCCATCCGCCGCCTGCGCCAGGGCATCCAGAACCTCAATCGCGAGGCACGCGAGCGCCTGCTGCGCGCCTTTGACGTGGTCAACGCGCATTTCCAGCGCTTGTTCGTCCACCTCTTCGGTGGCGGTACCGCCGAGCTGCAGTTGGTCGACGCCGAGGATCCGCTTGATGCCGGTCTCGAAATCCTTGCCCGTCCGCCCGGCAAGAAGCCGCAGACCATGACGCTGCTCTCCGGTGGCGAGCAGGCGCTGACGGCCATGGCGCTGATCTTCGCCGTCTTCCTCACCAATCCCGCGCCCATCTGCGTGCTGGACGAAGTGGACGCCCCGCTCGACGACGCCAATGTCGAGCGCTATTGCGACCTGCTTGAGGAAATGTCGCGCACCACTGAGACCCGCTTTGTGGTCATCACCCACAATCCCATCACCATGGCGCGCATGAACCGCCTGTTCGGCGTCACCATGGCCGAGCGCGGCGTCTCCCAGCTTGTCTCCGTCGATCTGGAAACGGCCGAATCCTTCCGCGAAGCCAGCTGATCCGGTCTTCCAGATCGGCCATCCGTAGCTTCCTCAAGGGACAAGTCCTTGTCCCGATGCTCCTTTTGGCCAATTAAATCGATATGACCGGCGCAAATCCGGCGCCTCCGGAAGCCTGCTCGGCCCTTTCGTTCGGTAAAATCCAGTGATTTCAATTGGTTGCAATATGTTTCGGAAATCTTGACAGGCATGCGTGTCATCACTATGGTGCGGCCAAATTTTGGGGGCACTACCTACAATCGGACCAGCCGGTCGCGACGGTGTCGGCAGAGAGATTTGACCATGACCTCTGACGATAAACGCCGCGAAACTGAAGGTTTGAACGAAGGAAAGCCTCCGATCGGATCGGGGGATGCTCGGCTCGACAAGCTTCGCGAGAAGCTCGACGATCTCAAGCAGACACCGGAAGTGGGAGCGGGGCAGACCCAGGGCGGCATGGGCGGTATCGGCCAGGCCGTGAAAATGGGGTCCGAGTTCGTTGCTGGCGTGATTGTCGGCTTCGTGATCGGATATACGATCGACCAGGTTTTCGGCACCAAGCCGTGGGGGATGATCGTCTTTCTGCTGTTGGGTTTCGCTGCTGGAACGCTGAACGTCCTGAGGGCGGTTGGCGCGGTGACGGAGCGGTTTCCATCTTCCGGACAATCCGAAGACAAGGATAAGCGCTGAATTGGCGTTGCCGGACTGGCGAATCGTGCGACAGCCATGGCAAGCGTTGAATTCTTCTGCTGTTGATCGTTGAAACGAGGGGGCTTTCCCGGTGGCTGACGTAAGAACCGATCCCATCCATCAGTTTGGTATCAAGCATATTCTCGATATCAATGTTGGCGGATATGACGTCTCTTTCACCAATTCGGCCCTGTTCATGGTGCTGACGGTGGCGGTTACGGCGCTGATCCTGATCTGGGGCACGTCGGCGCGCGCCGTGGTTCCCGGTCGCCTGCAGTCCATGGGCGAGATCGCCTATGAGTTCGTTGCCGGCACGCTGCGCAGTTCGGCCGGCGAGGGTGGCATGCGCTTCCTGCCGCTGGTCTTCTCGCTCTTCATGTTCGTGCTGGTCGCGAACCTGTTCGGCATGGTTCCCTATTTCTTCACTGTCACCAGCCACATCATCGTCACCGCCTGCCTGGCGCTGCTGGTGATCCTGACGGTCACGATCTATGGCTTCTACAAGCACGGCACCCACTTCCTCGGCCTCTTCGTGCCGTCGGGTGTGCCGGCCGCCATCGTGCCGCTGGTGACGATCATCGAAGTCATCTCGTTCCTGTCTCGTCCGCTCAGCCTCTCCGTTCGTCTCTTTGCGAACATGCTGGCCGGTCACATCACCCTCAAGGTCTTCGCCGGCTTTGTGGTGACCCTGTCGAGCCTTGGCGCCTTCGGGTTCCTCGGCGCGCTCCTGCCGCTGGCAATGGTCGTGGCCCTCACCGGTCTCGAATTCCTCGTCGCCTTCCTGCAGGCCTACGTCTTCACGATCCTGACCTGCATGTATCTCAACGACGCCCTGCACCCGGGCCATTGAGACCACGGATCGACGAAGTTTAACCCTACACACCTGACTTTTCCGGACATTCTGAAGGAGCTTAAAAATGGAAGCTGAAGCCGCAAAGTTCATCGGCGCTGGCCTTTCGACCATCGGTATTGCTGGTGCCGCCATCGGCCTTGGCAGCATTTTCGGTAACTTCCTGTCGGGCGCCCTGCGCAACCCGTCGGCTGCTGACGGCCAGTTCGGCCGCCTCATCCTCGGCTTCGCCGTGACGGAAGCTCTGGGCATCTTCTCGCTGCTCATCGCCCTTCTGCTGCTGTTCGCCGTCTGATCTGGCGCTGGGCCGATCTCCGGCCCGCCCGGCATCATGCCGTAGACAGTGTGGCGGCGGCTCTTTCCAGCCGCCGCTCCTTTCACATCAGGACCCCGCTTTGGTGGAACTGGATGTGAAAGAAAGCGCAAATGCGTTCCCCTCGGCCTTGCCGCTGAGCGTCCGGTTCGATTTGCATGAATTTCTCGATTTGGGAGCCTGAGCGTCGATGACCTGGTTCATCAGCGAAGCCTTCGCACAAGAAACGCCCGCCGCGCCTGCGGCACCAGCTGCTGCTCCGGCCGCAGCTCCGGCTGTTGCCGCGCCTGCCGCCACCGCGGCAGCTCCGGCCCCTGCGACCGAAGGTACCACTGCGCATGTCGCCGCTGGCGGTGAGGAGCATCACGGCTTCCCGCCTTTCGAGCCGTCGACTTTCCCGTCCCAGATCCTCTGGCTCGTACTGGCCTTCCTGGTCCTCTACAAGCTGGTCTCCAAGAAGGCCGTGCCGCAGATCGGCGGCATTCTCGAAGCCCGCGCTGCGCGCATCAAGGCTGACGTCGGCGCAGCCGAGGCCGCCCGCGCCGAGACCGACGCTGCCATCGTCGCTTATGAGAAGGCTCTCGCCGACGCCCGTTCCAAGGCGTCCGCCATTGCCTTTGAAACGCGCACCGCCGTGCACAAGGAAGTCGACGCCAAGCGCCATGCCGCCGAGGCCGAGCTCTCCGCCAAGCTGTCGGCTGCCGAAGGCCGCGTCGCCGAGGTGAAGGCCAAGGCGCTTGCCGATGTGTCGGCCATCGCCACCGAGACCACCGAGGCGATCGTCACCACGCTGATCGGTGGCGTGTCCACCGATGAGGCCGCCGCCGCCGTGGCCGCCGTGCGCAAGAGCTGAGGGAGCCCGCGATGTTCGACAACACCACATGGGCCTTTGTCGGTCTGGTTCTCTTCCTGGCGCTGCTTGGCTACCTCGGCGTCTTCGGCATGATGCTGAAGGCCCTCGACAAGCGCGGCGAGCGCGTTGCCGACGAGCTGGCCGAAGCCAAGAAGCTGCGCGAGGAAGCCCAGGCGCTTCTGGTCGAATACCAGGCCAAGCGCGCCGCCGCCGAAAAGGACGCCGCCGAGATCATCGCCAGCGCCCAGCACGAGGCCGAGCGCCTGACCGAAGACGCCAAGATCGCTCTTGCCGAGCTGATCGAGCGCCGCACCAAGTCGGTGGAGGCCAAGATCGCCCAGGCTGAAGCCGCTGCCATCAGCGAAGTTCGCACCATCGCCGTCGACGTTGCCGTCGCCGCCGCTGGTCAGCTGATGACGCAGAAGGTGCAGGGCGATCTGGCTGCCGATCTGGTTGCCAAGGGCATCGGCGAAGTCAAGTCGCGCCTCAACTGAGCGCGTCCTGGATATTTCCTTTGAAAAGGGCTGGCCTTGCGCCGGCCCTTTTTGTCTTTCGGCGATAACGAACTCGTGATCGCGCGCGCCGGCCTCAGCTGAAACCGGACCGAACCGCCTCTCGTAACTGCAATCGGATCAGCCACACAGGGCATGACGATCCACCGCCGGCGCCGTTTTGGCGTCCGATGGATGCAAGCAAATCGAGGAGAGACACATGTTCGTTCGTATCGCCAAGGCCACCGCCGCCGCCGTTCTCACCGTCAGCCTGATCGGTGCCGCCACCGCGCCCAGCTGGGCCGAGGATACCGTCATGGTCGGCGGAGCGCCGATGTATCCGTCCAAGACCATTGTCGAGAACGCGGTCAACTCCAAGGATCACACCACGCTGGTCGCTGCGGTGAAGGCCGCCGGCCTGGTCGATACCCTGAACTCTGCCGGCCCCTTCACGGTCTTCGCACCCACCAACGAAGCCTTTGCCGCCCTGCCGGCCGGCACCGTCGACACGCTGCTGAAGCCCGAGAACAAGGACAAGCTGGTCAAGGTGCTCACCTATCACGTCATCCCCGGCAAGATGACGGCGGAAGACCTCATGGCCAAGATCAAGAAGATGGACGGCAAGCTCAATCTCGACACCGTGGCCGGCGACCCGATCACGCTCGAGCAGAAGGGCAAGCACCTCTACGTCATCGATGAAACCGGTGCGGCTGCCGAAGTCACCATCGCCGACGTGCTGCAGTCCAACGGCGTGATCCACGTGATCAACAAGGTGCTGCTGCCCAAGTGATCTTCGGAACCTGAATGAAAGAGCCCCGGCGCCCGATCTTCGGTGCGCCGGGGCTTTTCGTTGTCTCCGCGGCTCAGTCGGTCACCTTCACCAGCTTGCCCGAATAGACCACCGGCCCCGTGGGAATGCCCTCGGGCGCTCCACCCTTCGGCTCCACGGTTACGGCAAAGGTGCCGGTCGAGCGGATCGATCCCGTCTTGTCGGCCACGCGATAGGCCTTGGCCGCCGTGTCCACCACGCCCAGGGAAATCGGCGAGCCGCCGGCCGGAATGATCCAGAGCTCGAGGCTGCGGTCAGCCGCCGGCGCTTCGGTCGCCACAGGCCGCACGGTCAGTTCGCCGAGCCCGGTATCCACGTCGACGATCAGCGCCGGTAATGAGGCGTCGCGGTTGACCACGGCCACGTAATGCTGGCCGTCCACCGGTGCGCGCATCAATAGGCCCATGCGGTCATAGACCACGACGCCCGCAAAGGCGGCGGCCAGCGATCCGGCCAGCGCGGTGATCAGCTTCAGGCGGCGAAGACGCGCCGACAGGTCCACGATCTCCGCGTCAGGGCGATAGGCCTCCGGCGCCAGCCGCTCCGCCGGATTGACGCGCGGCACTGCGGCTTCCATGGCAATTTCCTGGGCAATGCGCGCGTTGATCCGCGCCGACGGTTCCACCGGCGGCGTATCGTCCATCAGTGGCGCCAGGTGGCCCTCCCAAAGGCGCACCGCGGCGGCGAAGGCGGGGTCGGCCTTGATGCGCTCCTGCGCCGTCAGGCGCTCCTCCGGTCCGAGACTGCCGAGCACATATTCGCCAGCCTGAAGTTCGTTGTCGTCCGCGGTCATGTGGCACCCAGGCAGGATTTGAGTTGGTTGAGCGCGCGATGCAGCCAGGTCTTGATCGTTCCCACAGGGCGCGTGAACCGCTCGGCCAGTTCTTCGCGCGACAGGCCCTCGTGATAGGCAAGCAGCACGCAGTCGCGCTGTTCGGCGTCCAGTTGACCGAGGCAACGCCTCAGCGCTTCCCGGTCCATGGGATCCACCGCGCCGCCCACAAGGTCCGGCACGGCGGCCAGTTGCGCGTCATCGCCGTCGGTCAGGCGAGCATCCCGCACATTCCGGCTGCGCAGGGCGTCGATGGCCGCATGCCGGGCAATCGCCGCCATCCACGTGATCGGTCGCCCGCTCTGTGCCGAGTAGAGCGGAGCATTGCGCCAGATGCGTACGCAGGTGTCCTGCAACACATCCTCGGCAAGGCCTCTGTCCCTGCAGATACGAAGGATCAGGCCGAACAGTTTCGCCGATGTCAGCCGATAGAGCAGGGCGAAGGCGCGCTGGTCGCCCTTCGATATGCGGTGGAGGAGATATTCGAGGTCATCCCGCTCGATCGTCACGTCTTGCTCTCCACGCCTGTCCCGCAGCGATGCTGCCGTTCCGTCCCGATCTTGGCAAGAGGCCTTGGCGACATTGCGGGCAGGGACTGTTTACGGGCTGTCTACGCCGTCCAGCAGCGCGCGGATCGGTTTGAAGCTCTTGCGATGCAGCGGGCAGGGGCCGAGTGCCTGGAGCGCCCGCGCATGCGCCGGTGTGCCATAGCCCACATGCCCCTCGAAGCCATAGCCCGGATAGATTGCCGCCATCTCCGCCATCATCCGGTCGCGCGTCACCTTGGCCACGATGGAGGCGGCGGCAATGGCCGCCACCTTGCCGTCGCCCTTGACGATGGCGCTGCCACGGATGCCGAGTGCCGCCAGCGTCGGCGGCACGTCGCGCCCGTCCACCAGCACGCCCACCGGGCGCTCCGCAAGCGCCTGCACGGCGCGCGTCATCGCCCAGAGGTTGGCGGCCAGAATGTTCATGGCGTCGATGCGGGGCGCCGAGGCACTGGCGACGGCGACGATATGGTCGCGGCAGATGGCCTCGAACAGCGCTTCGCGCGCCGCCGGCTTCAGCTTCTTGGAATCGTTGAGCCCTTCCGGCAGCGGTGCGTCGGTCAGGATCACCGCCGCCGTCACCACCGGACCCGCCCAGGGGCCGCGCCCCACCTCGTCGACACCGGCCACCGGACCCTTCCAGCGCCGGGCAAAATCCGCCTCGATGCGGCGGTCGCAAGCGGCGGGGAGATCGGCGAACAGGTCGGGAGAGGTCATGGCAGGCCGGCGGCTCGTGAGGGATCGGATGGGCCGTTGATAGCAGCTTGCCCGCCGTCGCTCACATCAAATCGACAGGGCATTTGACGCTTGCGCTCCTGCGCCCTATGAAAGCCCCGGAAATCTGGATATCGGGCCCCGTCATGTCGCATAACTCCTTCGGCCATCTCTTCCGCATCACCACCTGGGGTGAAAGCCACGGTCCCGCCCTCGGCTGTGTGGTCGACGGCTGTCCGCCCGGCCTGCGTCTGACGCCCGAGTTCGTCCAGGCCTTTCTCGACAAGCGCAAGCCCGGCCAGTCCCGTTTCGTCACGCAGCGCCAGGAAGAAGATCGGGTCGAGATCCTCTCCGGCGTCTTCGAGGATGAGCGCACCGGCTGCCCGCTCACCACCGGCACCTCCATTTCCCTGATGATCCGCAACACCGACCAGCGGTCCAAGGACTATGGCGACATCCGCGACAGCTACCGTCCCGGCCATGCCGACCTCGCCTATGATCTGAAATACGGCATCCGCGATTACCGTGGCGGCGGTCGGTCGTCGGCCCGCGAAACCGCCGCCCGCGTCGCTGGCGGTGCCGTGGCGCGGCTGGTGCTTGGCAACGCCATCAAGGTGCGCGGCGCCCTCGTGCAGATCGGCACGGAAAAGATCGATCGCGCCAACTGGGATTGGTCCGAGGTCGACAACAACCCCTTCTTCTGCCCCGATCCCGTCGCTGTGCCCCGCTTCGAGGCCTATCTCGACCGTATCCGCAAGGCCGGCTCCTCGGTCGGCGCCATCATCGAAGTTGTCGCCGAAGGCGTGCCCGCCGGCTGGGGCGCGCCCATCTACGGCAAGCTCGATCAGGACCTCGCCTCTGCCCTCATGTCGATCAACGCCGTCAAGGGCGTCGAGATCGGCGAGGGCATGGCCTCGGCCATGCTGACCGGCGAGGAAAACGCCGACGAGATGCGTCTCGGCAACGACGGCTCGATCCTGTTCGGCTCCAACCATGCGGGCGGCATCCTCGGCGGCATCTCCTCCGGCCAGCCGCTGGTCGCCCGCTTCGCCGTCAAGCCCACCTCGTCCATCCTCACCGAGCGTCGCTCGGTCTCCTCGACGGGCGCCGAAGTGGACATCCGCACCAAGGGCCGCCACGACCCGTGCGTCGGCCTGCGCGCCGTGCCGGTGGGCGAAGCCATGATGGCCATCGTCCTCGCCGACCACAAGCTCCGCCACCGCGCCCAGACCGGCCGCGACGGCGCCATGCCCTTTCCGCTGCCGCCGCACAGCGAGCGGTTTGAGTAGGTTAAGCCATCTCCACGGGTAAAGAGCCGTCGGCGTCGCGACGTCACGTCCTGCCCCCCCAAGGGGCGCGCGGACTCATGGCCCATTCGGGTGACGACGGAGGTCGAGGATAAGATAGGCTTGTAGCGAGGCGCCGATTTTGCCGATTATACTGACCGCCGGTTCGGGTTGTGGCGTGCATCGAAAGCCACGCGGATGCCGCGCGCATGATTTGACACACGAGGGAAAAGCGATATGCAAACGGGGATCGATGTTGCAAGCCATCGCCGATCAATGATCGCCCGAAGCCTGTTACTGGTCGTCCTGGCTTGTGTCTGGCCCGAGGCGGTGTGGTCACAATCGTGGAATCCCACGGCGTCCGACGCCAACAACAATGTCGCCGCTGGTAAGAATGCGCTGGCCGGACACGATTTCTCTGGCTTCGGCAATACGGCGATCGGCAGCTTCTCGCTCTATAACAACGCGGCCAACTACAACACGGCGGTCGGCATCTGGTCGCTCAATGCAAACACGCAAGGCGTCTACAACACCGCAATCGGTATGTCCGCGCTCTATGCGAATTCAAAGGGAAACTACAACACCGCCTCCGGTAGTTCGGCCTTGAACAGCAACACGACCGGCAGCTACAACACGGCCACGGGCGGTTCGGCGCTTTTCTTCAATACCAGCGGCCGGCACAATACCGCTGACGGCGCCTGGTCGCTGCAAAGAAACACGGTCGGCAACTACAATACGGCAACCGGCAGCCGTGCGCTCTATAACAGTGTCGACGGCAACTCCAACTCGGCCTATGGCAGTCTGGCTCTTTTCAGCAACATATCCGGCGACAACAACACGGCACTCGGCGATCAGGCTCTCTACAGCAGCTTTTCGGGCAACTTCAACACCGCCAGCGGTCAGTCCGCTCTGTTTTCCAACACCACCGGCAGCAACGGAACCGCTGTCGGCGCTTATGCCCTCCGGTCGAACACGGTCGGCAGCAACAACGTGGCCATCGGCGCCAAGGCGCTCTCGATACTGACCGGTAAGAGTTCCGGCAATATCGCGATCGGCGTGTCTGCCGGATTGCTCACCAAGACCGGCAGCAGCAACATTTACATCGGGAACCCCGGCGCCAGCGAGAGCAATGTCACCCGCATCGGCAAATCACAGACCAAGGTCTTCATATCCGGCATCAAGGGTGTCCCCCTGTCCGGCGCCTCCGTCGTCGTCAACTCCGCCGGACAGCTCGGCGTCGTCGCCTCCTCGGCGCGCTACAAGACCGATATCATCACGCTTGGCGATCTTGCCGATAAACTTGCTCAACTGCGCCCGGTCTCCTACCGCTACAAGGCCGAGCCCACCGCCACCCACTATGGCCTCATCGCCGAGGAGGTCGAAAAGGTGATGCCCGAACTCGTGGTTCGCGACGAAGAGAACCGTCCGGAGTCTGTTCAATATCAGGAACTCATTCCCGTGCTATTGCAGCAGTGGCAGCTCCAGCAGGTCGAGCTCGACCGCCAGCGTGTCGAGATCAGGCAGCAGCAGGCCGAGATCGACCAACTCACGCGCGCCCTCTCACGCGCTTCTGTCTCCCTCGAACATGTCCATGCGATTGATCAGTAGGGCCAAGCGGCCTTCCGTTGGTTCCTGGAGCACCCGCCGATCATGTTGAAACGACATGATCGAAAAGCGGCTGCTCAAGTTCTTCAAAATGGTGCGACATTGACATCTGAGTCCCCGAAGACATCGGTCTCGCGCACGAATGTCAAAGTTTAAAGCTTCACTGAAATGCCTCACACCTCTGATGCACATGAGAAACTCGAAATACCCCTACCGGGTTGACGCGTCTGCATCTTGGCGAACCGTATTGGTCTGCGGATAGTTTGTTCATTTCGAGGTTTTCCGGAAAATATGAGGAAAATATTCATTTTGTTCCCGCATGCTTCCAAGAAGATCTGCCTGCGGTCGCGCGGCACTTTCGCGTTGGGGTCATCATGACAGCTCATGTGGCAAAGCTTGCGTTAGGCGCGATGTTGGCGACGACGGCTTGCAGCAGCGATATTGAAGCCGCAACGCTGTCCCAGCGTGTTCAAAGCCTTGAGAGCAAGACGGACTTCTACAAGAAGACCAATCTCTCGCGCATTCGCGTCTATCGGCCCCGCCGCGCCAGCTGCACCGATTATGCGGCCGTCATCCTGCCGCTCGACCTCAAGAACCCGGCCGAGATCAAGGTCTGGATGACCTATAATGTGGAATATGCTGTCGGTGCCAGCAAGCTCAACTGGGTGCTGTCCACCAGCACTGGTGACGGCAAGAACACTTTCGGCGGCACCGGCTGCCAGAATTATCGCTACAATGTCACGGGTTCGGGCAAGATGAAGGTCAAGGCCTATTGTTCCTTCTCCATCAGTGCCGGCGACGAAGTCTTCGCCTTCCTCGATTTCACCGACGCGAACAGCGGCCTCTGCATGGACAATTACATCACGTCCTTCCAGGCCAATGCCACCATCACCGCCATCGAGATGATCGAGCCCTGACGCGGTCTCCCCTTGCAGCGGACCGGCCGGTGCGCCAACGCGCCCGGCCGGTCCTGTCTTGGCGTCAGCTCAGGAACTGCACGGCGCCGCTGTCGAGATCGTAATAGGCCGGCACCACCTTCACCTTGCCCTCTTCCACCAGCTTGGCGATGATCGGGCTCTCCTCGACCACGCGCTTGGCGCCGTGGATGGCATTCTCATGCACGGTGACGTCGACCAGATCGCCGCCTTCATGCTGCGCGGCGATGGCGATCGGCAGGATCGGCTGGATCATCTTGGCGATGGAGCCTTCGAGCTCGGTGCCCTTGGTCACCACTTCGCAGGCGGCAGCCACGGCGCCGCAGCGCTTGTGTCCCATCACCACGATCAGCGGGGCATGCAGATGCTCTGCGCCATACTCGAGCGTTCCCAGCACGTCCGTGTCGAGCACGTTGCCGGCGTTGCGGGCAACGAACAGTTCGCCGAGGGTCACGCCGCCGAAGATCAGTTCGGGCGTCACGCGGCTGTCCGAGCAGGTCAGCACGATGGCCCAGGGCGACTGCCCCTTGGCCAGATCCTGACGACGCTTGGCAAGGTTGGTGGCGCAGGCGTCGGCATCGGCCACGAACTTGGCGTTGCCGTCCTGAAGCCGCTTCAGGGCCTCATCGGGAGAGATCGCGCTCTCGGCCGCAAAGGCCGGCAGTGCGGTGGTGGCAGCGGCCGTCGCCGCAACGACGCCAAGCCCGGCGAAGCGGAAAAACGAGCGGCGATTGAAACCTTCTGATTCACAAGCGAAACACATGAACTGTCCTCCTCGCACCGCGGTGCGCCAATCTCGAAACAATGTTGACTTTCGAGCCACCCCAGCGACTCACAACTGTTTTTTAGATCAGATTTTCGCGACTGTTTGAAGGATAGTGAAAATTACTTGCATCTTTGCATGGCGTGAAATGCCGCGGACTTTTTGCCGGCTTCAGATCGGCAGCTTGGTCGAACGCTTCACCGTTCTGAGCGTCAGCTGGCTCTGGATGCGCACCACGCCCGGCAGCGGCGTCAGGATGTCCGTGTGGATGCGCTCGAGATCGGCCGCGTCGCGATAGACCACGCGCAGCAGATAGTCGTGCTGGCCGGCCAGCAGATAGCATTCGGTGATCTCCGGCACCGCCCGCACCGCTGCCTCGAAGGTGTCGAGCGCCTTGCGCCCCTGGCTGTCCAGCGTCACTGACACATAGGCCGTGCCGGGAATGCCGGCGACGCGCGGATCGAGGATCGCCACCGTGCGGCGGATGAGGCCGCTTTCTTCGAGCAGTTTCGTCCGTCTGAGACACGCCGACGGCGACAGATGCACCCGCTCCGACAGCTCCGCATTGGTCAGCTTGGCGTCATCCTGCAATGTGATCAAGATGGCACGATCCACAGCATCGATCTTCATCTGTCGAATATCCTGCGACAAAAATAGGATTGGCTCGCATTTTATATCGAGTTTTGCTGCTTGTCTGCCCCAACTCAGCAGGAAATTGCGTGGGGAGAGGCGCATGCTTCAGGGGTATTGCTGATCGGGGAAGATACTCCGGCGGCTCCCCTTACCAGAGGACTGAAATCATGCTCGTTGGCGTTCCCAAGGAAATCAAGGATCACGAAGACCGCGTCGGCCTCGTTCCCTCGTCGGTGCGCGAGCTGGTCGCCGCCGGCCACAAGGTGATGGTCGAGACCAATGCCGGCCGCGGCATTGCCGTTGACGACGCCGCCTATGCCGCCGCTGGCGCCGTGATCGTTGACAGCGCCGACGAAGTCTTCGCCAAGGCCGACATGGTCGTGAAGGTCAAGGAGCCGCAGGCCGTCGAGCGCAAGAAGCTGCGCGAAGGCCAGATCCTCTTCACCTACCTGCACCTGGCTCCGGATCCGGAGCAGACCCGCGACCTCCTCGCCTCCGGCGCCACCTGCGTCGCCTACGAGACCGTGACGGCCGCCAACGGCATGCTGCCGCTGCTCGCCCCCATGTCGGAAGTTGCCGGCCGCATGGCCCCGCAGGTCGGCGCTGCCGCCCTTGAGAATGCCAATGGCGGCATGGGCATCCTGCTCGGCGGCGTGCCGGGCGTGCTGCCGGCCAAGGTCGTCATCCTCGGCGCCGGCGTTGCCGGCACCAATGCCACGCTGGTGGCCCAGGGCATGGGCGCCGACGTCACCGTCGTCGACCGCAGCCTCGACGCGCTGCGCCGCATCGTCGCCAGCTTCGGCAGCCGCGTGAAGACCGCCCATTCCAACGCCGAAACCATCGCCCAGCTGGTCACCGACGCCGACCTCGTCATCTCCACCGTGCTGGTGCCGGGCGCTGCCGCTCCCAAGCTGATCTCGCGCAAGCTGATCTCGGAAATGAAGAAGGGCTCGGCCTTCGTCGACGTCGCCATCGACCAGGGCGGCGCCTCGGAAACCTCCAAGGCCACCACCCATTCGAACCCGACCTACATCATCGACGGCGTCGTCCACTATTGCGTCGCCAACATGCCGGGCGGCGTCGCCCGCACCTCCACCTTCGCCCTCAACAACGCCACGCTGCCCTTCACCCTGGCGCTGGCCAACAAGGGCTGGAAGGCCGCGCTGAAGGACGACATCCACCTCGCCAACGGCCTCAACGTCCACGCCGGCAAGCTCACCTACAAGGCCGTCGCCGACGCTCTGGGCCTGGCCTACACCTCGACCGCAAGCGTGCTCGGCTGAGGGCAGGGGACGGGGTTAGAGGATTGAGAATTGGACACCGGAGCGGGAGACTGCTCCGGTGTTTTGTGTCGGGGGGGGAGGGGGGTAGATTCAAGCGAGGCGTTAGCCAAGTTGCTGCATAGGGGCCGCTGGTTGAATGTCTGCTTACAAGGCAGATCGAATGAAAACGGACACCAGCACTCGTGGTCGTTAGCTTTCGGTTCCGTACAGACACCCGAACATTTGTACAGCCAGCCGCGAGGTAGCCAAGCGCATTCGCGATATGCGCGCGGATCAGCGTCCGCGAATTCGCGATGCCGCCTGATCATTAATCGCCAGCGTAGCTCCTTTGATCTCGACCGGGTTCCTGTAGCCTCGTCGTGCTGGACTAGTCGAATACTTCGAGGGCGTTGGCGATGTTAGGATGGGGCTGGTCGATGATATCTATCTGGCGTCGCATCTCCATTCTAACGGTTTGGTGAGGCGTACGCCGCAGTTCGAATAGTCGCTGGTCGAGTAGCGACTGCGCCTCGCCGTTCAGCTTGCAATCGACGTAGCGGTGGATGCGGTCGCGAAACCCGGTGTAGGCGTTTCTGCGTGCTTCCACCAAGCACTCCCGGTTCAATCGAAGAGTGTCGATTGTGAACTCGGCGCGGTCATGCTCCAAAGTGCCAGGATCAAATATAGGCACTACCATGAATGTCTTTTCCAGGATGTCGAGCCAAAGAAGTTCGAGCGGTGCTTCAGCGAGAGGGTCGATGAAGCGTGCGTCGAAGCTCGGAGGAACGACGAAGCCGAGAGTCTTCCTTTGAGCGGGCAGGTCGACCCAGTTGCCCTCATGCCTGACGCTGAACCTGTCGTTCTTGGCGGGATTGCAGATGCCGCACACGAACAGATAGTTCGAATGATCGAAGGTGCGACCGGGGAAAAAGCTTTTCGGCCAGACGTGCTCAACCTCATCAGCACAGGAGTCTTCACAATAGCCGCATCTCACCAAATCTCCGGCGGCGGCCTGCAACGCCGCTCTAACCCTTGTGAACAGCGCGCGGGGTTTGTCGCCGAATAGCTGTTTCGCTAACTCTACCCGCGCTTCGAAATCGACCACGCCATCGATCTCTCCCTGCCGCGCTGCAAGGGTCAGTTTGTCGGGGTCGGAGAGTTCGCAGACAGCAATGGTGAGCATCAGTCGATCTTCGAGGCAACGGTAGGGCGAGCGGCTTGCAAGCTTTTAAGTGTTTCGTCCTGATCGGGAGAGAGGCGCCCCTGCGCCTTCAACATGGACAGCCGTGCTATCTGCTGCTCCGCTTCCTTGGACGATTGAGGCACGTCTACATCCTTCCCGAAGTAATCCGTTCCATACGCTTCAAGGATGTTGCCTTTCACCAAGCGATCAAACTCCTGCCCTTGCACCCGGACTGCGCTGTCGTTTGAGCCTGGTGTCGGCAGCCGCCAGATCGAGCCGCGTTTAGCGGCGCGGCAGATAAGCGGGCTGTGGGTAGTGATGATAAACTGGACTCGAGGGAAGTGATCCACGAACCAGTCGCCAATGCGCGTCTGCCATGTCGGGTGCAGGTGGGCATCAATCTCATCGATGGCGACAACTCCTGGAACGTCCACAGTTCCTGGATTGACGGTGAGCGCCTTGAGCATGATGTCGTCACCGAATGAAAGGAACATCTGGCGCAATAGCTCAAATGTGAGGCTCAGAACCGAACGGTAACCGTCACTCATTTGATCGACGACGACAGTGGCCCCGGCCGCATCCCTCAATGTCACAGCCTTTGTCGTAATGTCGGCGATGTGGCTGCCGTGGGGTAGGAGCCTCGCGGAATTCACGAAGTTTTTCACGGCTTCGAGTATCTGGCCGCTCTTGCTCGAAGGGCTTTCAAGGGAGCTGACCTTGAGCTGCTGGAGCCAGTACAAGGCTTCGGTGAACGCGACGTCTTCGCCGAATGCCGAAAGGTGGGCGGCGATCCGGCGATATTCGGGCGAAACGAAGAGGCGGTCCCAGTCACGGTCGCCGCCGCTGAAGCGTCGGAATGGGCCAAAGGATGAACTGAACCAGCCGTTGCCATTGGCCCAGATCGTCCGCTCAGCCGTCTTCGAGTTCTGGCTGTTGAACGAAATCGCCACTTCTGCGGTCGCTCCTGACGCGGGATCCCTCTGTGCACGCTCGATCGTCGCGCGCATGGTGAAGGAGCCCGGTTGGCGGCCTTTCAACACGTACTGATCAAATGAGTCGTCGCGATTGATAATGACTGCTATTTCAGCCGTGTTGCATCCTTGGGATAGCCAGTCCTCCCAAATCTGGCGGGAGGCGCTTACTTTCGATCCGCCCGCGAAAATAATGGCTAAGGATTTGATGAGGCTTGATTTGCCGGAGCCGTTATCACCCAGGAACACATGCCACCCGGCGCACTCCGTAGCTTTGACCTCGAACTTGAAGTCCGAAATCGCCCGGATATTCTTTATAGACAGTGATGATACGTACATCGCGGTTCCGGTTATAAAAATTCCGGAAGGCGAGCCTTGACGAACCGGCTTTCCGCTTCCGATCTCCGTAAACACCATTGTGGCGCGGTGCCGCGGGATTTTCAAGCCGTGCCAAGTCGGTCGATCGTGACCTAGGGTTGAATGTCTAGTTTTTTTGAAAATGAGGACTTTCTCTGCAACCAGTCTGTATTGAGTGCCGGAAAGAAACATAAGTGCTGGCGCTTCGGCCTCAGCCGAAATTAGAAATCCGAACCTACGGGATACTGCTTAATTTTCACGCCGTCGCCACAAGAAATGCTTAGCAATCCAAGCTGATATTCGCGTCGAAGTTTATGCTGCGCTATGCATCTTGGCTATTGGCGCATGTTTCGCCGGGTCGGCGATTCCCAACAACTTGGCAACTGGTGGCGCTAACGTTCGTTTTTTTGGATCAAGGGCAAACGGCTGGTAACGTGGGTAATTGGCTGCCGGCGGCGATGACTGCTGGTAGCAGTGCTTTAATACGGCGATTTAGACCGACACGAGGTCGCAATGCAGCCATTCATGTGCAGCTGCGTCTAGTTGACTCCGCGCTGTGTCCATCTCCCCAAAAAACTTATCCCCCTCCCACCTTCCCGCCCCATACTCCCCTCATCCGCGGCCGGCGGGGAGGTGTCAGGATCCAGCACCGAGCATCTGGCCGGGGACCGGTCCCGCGCCTGCCGACTGGCGGCAGTCCCGGGCGAGCCTGACCTCGGTACCACTGCCCCGCACTACGACGGGGTGCCCTGAAGCAGGAGGGCGATAGGGGTGTCGGGTGGGTCCAGAGCGACGGAGGCGGCACTGATGGCGATGAGTCACGCAGCCCGTCCTTGCGTAACCGGGACCGCCCGGCTCCGGCCGATGGGCCACCGTCTTTCCCCGGGCGCCCCCAGGGCGTTGCGGCAGACGGCGGTTCGGGAGGTGCCTCGCATGAGGCGCTGACCAAAGCCGGGACAGCCCTGAAGACGTACCGTTTAAAATCGGGGGCGCGAGCTTCCGGACAGGCTTCGTACACACCGGACGGGAGCGCGGGCGACCGCTATCCTACCTTACCAATTCGCGGCCCCGCCGCGCTCCCGTCCCCGCACTTTGTGGGGAGATTGATGCAAGCAAAGCTCCGGAGGTCGAGGCCTCGCGGAGGTGACGGTGTTTGTGGGCGCAGAATTCCGGTGACTGCTTGCTCAATTCACGCGCCGTGCGTGGCGGTATTTCTCAGGTCTTTCAATGAATTGGGCTAGCTGTCACCAGGGAATTCGTCCTCGCCTGGACTCCCACCCCGAATTGCCTGGTGACAGCTGTCCGAATTCACCCTGACCGCGCGTGCGAGCCTCCCAAGCACCAGAGGTGAATTCGAAAAGCAGTCACCGCAATTCTTCGCGGCCGTCAGCAGTGATACCCCTCTCTCCCACTCGGCCGGCCTCGCAGTCACTTGCCTGCTCGGCGTTCGGCAAGCCTCACCCCCACAAGGGGGGAGAGAACTCCGATTGGTTCGGACGAGAACCGATGTGGGGGCGGCTAACGTGCGAGTACGTCGCCTCTCCTGAACAGGGAGGAGGTCAGGAGGCGGTAAAAGGTTCTGTTTGTTTAGCTCAACGCGCTCTCTCCCCCTTGCCGGGCTGAGGCTTGCCGAACGCCGAGCAGGCAAGTGACGGCGAGGCCGGCCGAGTTGGAGAGAGGACTGAACCGTCCGGTCAGGCGCTGCCATTTGAACCCCACCCTCACCGCCGCAGCACCGCCACCGCCTCCACGTGGTTCGACCACAGGAACTGGTCCACCGGCGTCACGCTCTCGATTGCATAGCCGCCGTCCACGAGGATGCGCAGGTCGCGGGCCAGCGTGGCCGGGTTGCAGCTCACCGCCACCACGGTCGGCACTTTCGATTTGGCCAGCCACTCGCTCTGTTCACGGGCGCCGGCGCGCGGCGGGTCGAACACCACGGCGTCGATCTTTTCCAGCTCCTTCTCCACCATCGGGCGGCGGGAGAGGTCGCGGCGTTCGGCGGTGATGCGATGGCGGCCGGTCATGCCGCGCGCCGCCTTGTCGAGTGCGGCAACGGCCGGGGCGTCGCCCTCCACCGCCAGCACATCGGCCGTGCGGGCGAGGCGCAACGCGAAGGTGCCGACGCCGGAAAAGAGATCGGCGACGCGCTTGGCCTTGCCGACGGCCGCCACCACCAGGCCGGCCATGGCCTCCTCGGCGGCGCGGCTTGCCTGCAGGAAGCCGCCCGGCGGCAGCACGACGGCGACGCCGTCCATGCTCACCGTCGGCGGCCGGCGCTCGACGATCACCTCGCCCATCACCGACAGGCGGGCGAGGTCATGGCTGGCGGCCAGCTCGATCAGGCCGAAGCGCAGCCGCTCGATGTCGCGGGCGGCGACGCCGCGCACCGACAGGTCGAAGCCGGTGTCGGTGGCGGTGACGGTGAGATCGATGGCGCCCTTGCGCGGCTGGAAGCGACCGGTCAGCTGCAACAGTGCCGGTTCCGCATCGATGAGGTTCGGCAGCAGCACCGGGCAGGCTTCGATGGTCACCAGGCGATGGCTGCCGCGCTCGTTGAAGCCCACCAGCGGCCGGCTGCCCGCCATCAGCCCGGCGAAGGTGGCCCGGCGCCGGCTTCCCGCCGGCACCAGCACCGCCGGCGCCACCTCGGGCGTCAGGCCGCGATCGGCCAGGGCGTCGATCACCAGCTGCCGCTTGAAGGCGGCATAGGGCGCCGGTGCCAGATGCTGCAGCACGCAGCCGCCGCAGATGCCGTAATGGCCGCAGGCCGGCGCGATCCGGTCGGGCGAGGGCGAGAGAACCGTCTCGAGCGTCAGGTGTTCGCCACTGCCGGAGACCGTCACGGTTTCGCCCGGCAGCGCGAAGGGCACGAACACCGGCTTGCCGTCATGGAGGGCCATGCCGTCGCCGAGATGGCCGAGGCGGTCGATCTGAAGTTCAGTCACGGCGTGCTCCCAGCAGATATTCATGATTGCCGTCGCCCCCGAGGATCGGCGAGGCGATGAGGTCGAGAACGCGCCAGCCCTCGCGGCCGTCGAGCCAGGCGCGGATGCGCTCGGCGGCGGCGCGGCCGGTGGCTTCGTCGACGAGGCCGCCCTTGCCGATGGCTTCCTTGCCGGCTTCGAATTGCGGTTTCACCAGAAACAGGCCGATCGCCGGACGGCGGGCGAGCACCAGAGCCGGCGGCAGCGCCAGCGTCAGCGAGATGAACGACACGTCGGAGACGATCACATCCGGCAGATAGGGCAGATCGTCGGCCCCGAGCTCGCGGGCATTCAGCCCCTCGATGTTGGTCACGCGGGTGTCGCCGGCGATCTTCGGATGCATCTGCCCATGGCCGACATCGATGCCGGTCACCCGGGCCGCCCCGCGTTCGAGCAGCACCTGGCAGAAGCCACCGGTGGAGGCGCCGATGTCGAGGCAGTCGCGGCCGGTCACGTCGAAGCCGAAATGGTCGAGCCCGGCCACCAGCTTCAGCGCAGCCCGCGACACATAGGCGGCGGCCGGATCGGTGACCACCAGGCTCGCCCCGTCGTCCACCATCTCGCCGGACTTATGCGCCACCCGCCCGTCGATGCTAACATGACCGCGGAGGACGGCATCGCGAGCCCGCGCCCGGCTGTCGCAGAGCGCGCGCGTTACCAGCAATTGATCGAGACGAGACTTGGCCATGGCGGCCTTTTCCGGGAGTTCGGCGCGTTTGGCAAGCGGAAAGCAGCGTTACTCGGCGGCGTCGGCGGATTCGGCTTCCGCTACCGGTCGGCGCAGGCGCGGATCGTCCTTGGCGGACGTCTTCGGCGTGATCGGGCCACCCATCGGTGCCGTCGAATAGACGTCGAAGCCGCTCTTGTCGTCCGGCAGCGTCGCCGAGCGCGTCTTCAGCCGGTAGACGATGAAGGCGATCAGCAGCAGCTGCACGATCACCATGTGCAGGAACAGGGCGCCGGGGCCGAAGCGGTCCATCATCGCCGAGGCCACCAGCGGCCCGATCACCGAGCCGACGCCGTTGGCCAGCAACACGCCGGTCGCCATTTCGACGAGCGCGCTCTTGTCGGCCCGGTCATAGGCATGCGCCGCCGCCACCGAATAGCCGGTGAGCCCGACGCAGCCGTAGATGAAGCCGACCCAGAGCAGGGCCTTGTAGCCGAGAGGAGCAAAAGCCAGCACCAACGCCACGGCCGTGGCGACGGTCATCACCGCCGCCAGCACCACGCGCCGGTCGAAACGATCGGACAACTTGCCCACCGGCCATTGCGTCAGCGCGCCACCGACCACGATGGCGCTCATGAAGATGGCGGCGCCGTTGGCGTCGAGCCCCTGGCCGGTGGCGAACACCGTGCCGAGAGACCACAGGCCGGAGTTGGCAACGCCGATGGCAAAGGAGCCCATCAGTCCCACCGGCGCCACGCGGAACAGGCGGATCGGTCGGAACTGCACGATGGCTACCGGCGCCGGCTGGGCAGAGGTCGTCAGCGCCACCGGAATGATGCCGAAGGACAGCAGCATGGACGAAGCCGCGAACAGGTTGAAGCTCGTCACCGGCGCCAGCGTCACCATCATCTGCCCGATGGTCTGCGTCGCGTAGTTGACGATGATATAGGCGCTCATGATCAGGCCGCGCGTGGTGTTGGTGGCGCGATCGTTCAGCCAGCTTTCGACGATGATGTACATACCCGCGAGGCAGAAGCCGATCACCGTACGCGCCGCCGTCCAGACATAGGGGTCGATGATCATCGGGTGGATCAGCGTCACCGAGGACGCCAGCGCCACCAGCGTCGCATAGGCGCGGATATGCCCGGCGCGCAGGATGAGGCGCGGGCTGGCCAGGCATCCGAGAACGAAGCCGAGATAGTAGGACGACCCGATCAGACCGAGCATCAGCGCGGAAAAGCCTTCCGCCTGCCCCCGCAAGGGCACCAGCGTGCCCTGCAGTCCGCTGCCGCACAGAAGGAAGGAGAGGCCGAGCAGCAGCGAGGCGATCGGCGTGAATGTCTTGATCAAGGGCGTGGTCCGGAAATCGGTGCGGTCTGGGAAAGGCGACTGGTGACGACGTCGCGCGTCTTTGGGACCGTATTATGACAGGGCGGCTTGAAAAAACAGTTGCGCCATTCCCCGACAGTCAAGCCCGGCTTCATGCAGAGGTCGGTGGAACCCTGTCCATCGACATACGTGAAAACATTTACCCTTTTGTTGATTTCTACGGTTAGTTGGTGTTCTATGAGTATAGGGGCGGTGTTTCATTGTTCGGTGTGGGGTAAGTCCAGTCTCCTGACCGGGGTCTGGATGATGTTGCATGATTTTTGTTTATTTTTGACACTGGAAGTTGTGACAATAAGTTTTAGAGCTTCCTGAAATACCTACCCCTTGGTGCCGCTGGTGGCCTGAATGGTCGCCGTGGGTTCTCTGACCTGTAGTTATTCTATCTGGGGGGATTTTCATGAAACGTGTTTTTGCCTGTCTTGCGCTGCTTTCCGGCGTGCTTCTCGCCGATCATGTGGTAGCGCAACCGCAGAAAATGCTCGGTGGCGGCGTGCCGGTAACAATGGGCGCGCTGCCGACAAGCCGGCTGAAGAATGACCTCGCGGTGTTGCCACCAGCGATTCAGACGAAGGCCCTGCGCAAGCTCAGCACCTTTGCCTTTCCGGTCATGGACGGCAAGTTCCTGCGGGTCGACAAGCAGGGAGCCCCCTTCTACGAAGACCCCATGGCCACAAAGGCCGCGCCCTTTGATCTGAAGCGCCTCAAGCGTGAAAAGCTTGGTAGTCCCACTGTTGATCAGTCTGTGATCGAGGTGAATTCGGGAGATACGTTCAAGCTTCACAGCCGCCCCGGCGCACCGAATGTCGTGTATCTGAACTTTGTCGGCGGTGTCGTGACGGGCACGCAATGGAACGTGGCAAGCGGCATAGCCTCGAACACCATGCTCACCTATAGCGAGGACAACGACCACTCGACCTTCTCGCAGGCCGAAAGGAACACCATTGCAGAAGTCTGGAAGCTGATTGCGGAAGACTATGCGCCGTTCAACATCGATGTGACGACGGAGCCGCCGGCCGCGTTCACCAGTGTCGTCGGCAATGTGATGTTCACGCCTCAGGTCGACGCTGCCGGCAACAGTGTCTATAGCTGTCAGTGTGGCGGTGTCGCATATGTGGGCGTGTGGGGACAGAGCGACTATGCCTCGCGCTACCAGCCGGCCTTCGTCTTTTCCCGCTACGGATTCGCACCGGATTACGTCCTCGACGCCAAGGTCTTGGCGGAGGCCGGGGCGCACGAGTTTGGGCATAACCAAGGGTTGGCCCATGATGGCACGGCGTCTGTCGGCTACTATGAAGGACACGGTACCGGCAACTTGTCCTGGGCGCCCATCATGGGAGCCAGCTACTATTCCAACGTGACCCAGTGGAGCAAAGGTGAGTATTTCGACGCCAACAATGGCCAGGATGATCTGGCGATCATCGCCAATAACTTGGGCTATGCGACCGACGATCACGTTGATGTGGCGAGCGGAGCAACGGCGCTTGTGTCGGATGCAGCGACCGGCGCGGTCTCCTCGAACACCAATGTCTCCTCCCCTGATACGCCCTCGGACAAGACCAATCGCGGCACCATCGGCAAGACCGGCGACATTGACGTCTTCACCTTCACGGCGGACACATCTGGCACTGTCGACCTGACAATCACCCCTGAATGGCTGGACAGTTTCCAGACCGAGAGCCTGCGCGGCTCCAATCTCAAGGTCCGGGCGACGCTCTACAATGCTGCGACAGGCGATGGCGGTGCACCGGTCTTCGGAAGTGTTGTGGCCACGGCCACGCAGTCCGATGACAGCTTTGCCCATCTTTCGACAAATGTTGCGGCGGGCACCTACTATCTTGCGATCGACGGTGTCGGTTTTGGCGTTCTCCACGACACCGGTTTCAGCAGCTACAACAGCATGGGTCGCTACTACATCAACGGCAGTGTTCCGGCTCAACCTTCCACCTTCACTCTCTCCGTTGCCAAGTCCGGTACCGGCTCTGGTTCGGTCGAGAGCGATCTGTCCGGGATTTCCTGTGGTGAAACCTGCAGCTTTGCTTTCAGCAGCGGCAGCAGCGTGACCTTGACGGCAACGGCTGACGCCAACTCCACGTTCGAGGAGTGGACGGGCGATTGCACCGGGACTGGTGCCTGTACGCTGACAATGGATCAGCCACACTCGGTCAGCGCCACTTTCACGACCTTGCCCAACTACACCTTGACCGTTGCCAAGGCAGGCAGCGGCTCCGGCACCGTCACCAGTGATCCAAGCGGGATCTCCTGCGGCAGCACATGCTCTGCCGATTACATGCAGGGAACCGAGGTCACCCTGGCGGCCGTGGCAACAAGCGGTTCGGTCTTCTCCGGTTGGTCCGGTGGCTGCAGCGGAACCGGGGCTTGCGTCGTCACGCTGGACAGCGCCAAGGCGGTGACCGCAACCTTCACGCCTGTGCCGAGCTATGCCCTGACGGTGAGCAAGACCGGGAGCGGTTCGGGTACCGTTAACAGTGCGCCATCGGGCATTTCCTGCGGCGCCACCTGCTCCGCCTCCTATTCGTCGGGAACCTCCGTGACCCTGACGGCGACGGCATTGTCCGGCTCGACCTTCTCGGGTTGGTCTGGAGCCTGCAGCGGCACGAGCACCTGCGTGGTGTCGATGACGGCTGCCAAGTCGGTGAGTGCGGCCTTCACCCGGACGAACCTCAGCTTCGCCTTGGCCGTGACCAAGACCGGAACCGGGACCGGCACGGTGACCAGCACCCCGTCGGGCATTTCCTGCGGGGCCAGTTGCTCGAAGAGCTTTGCGTCGGGCACCAGCGTGTCTCTGACTGCCAGCGCCGCCGCCGGGTCCGACTTTGCGGGATGGTCCGGAGCCGGTTGCTCTGGCACCGGAACCTGCACGGTCTCCATGACCGCCTCCAAATCGGTCATGGCGAGGTTCAACCATCGGCCGAAGATCACGGTCGTTCGGGGCGGCAATGGGGCTGGCAAGGTCAAGAGTTCGCCGGCCGGTATCAACTGCGGTTCGACTTGCTCGGCCACCTTTGCGTCTACTGCCAAGATCGCTCTGACCGCGACGGCCGACAACGGATCGGTGTTCCTCTACTGGAGCGGCGCCTGCTCGGGCACCAATCCGGTCTGCACCCTTGCCAGCGGTACGGCCAACAAGTCTGCGCGCGCCGTCTTCGGCATCGGCGGCGGTAAGTTGCTGACGGTCAAGAAGTCCGGCAATGGGACAGGGGCGGTTGTCTCGGCACCGGAGGCGATCTCCTGCGGAACTGCCTGCGCCGCGCGCTTTGTCACCAACGCCTCGGTCACCTTGACGGCAACCGCGTCTGCCAGCTCGAAGTTCACCGGCTGGAGCGGCGCCTGCAGCGGTAATTCCAAGACCTGCAGGATCAAGATGTCCGCCGCCCGTACGGTCACGGCGATCTTCGCAAAGGCGTCTACGGCGCACCTTGCGTCCAACTGAGCAAGAGCGTCGTGCATATGAAAGGTTGACTCCGCGCACAGCTCCGTCGTTCACTTCGGTGAGCGGCGGAGCTGGTGCATGTCCCTTGAATTCAATCGGAATTTCGATCCCTGTCATGGTCGGGTGGTGGAAGTTGCGCCGGGCATTCGTCGCCTCACCGCCCGCAATGCCGGCCCTTACACCTTCAAGGGGACCAACAGCTGGATCATCGGCACCTCGGAGCTGATCGTGGTCGATCCCGGGCCGGAGGACAGTCAGCATGTCGCCGAACTGCTTCAGGCTGCCGGCAAGGCCCCGATCCGAACCATCCTCATCACCCACACCCATCGTGACCATTCCCCTGCTGCGGCGCTCCTGAAGTCTGCGACCGGAGCGGAAATCGTCGGTGCCGGACCTCATGTCTTCTCCCGCCCCCTGCATGAGGGAGAGGTGACCGGTCTGGACGCTTCGGCCGACAAGAGCTACCGGCCGGATCGGGTCCTCGCGGATGGTGAGACCTTCACGACCGCCGGCACCACGCTTCGAACCATTGCCACACCTGGCCACACCCAGAACCATCTTTGCTTTGCGATCGAGGACAGTGACTGGTTGATCTCGGGCGATCACGTCATGGGCTGGTCGACCAGCATCGTGGCGCCGCCGGACGGTTCCATGGGTGACTATATGGCGTCATTGGACCGGCTCCTGCGTGACAAGTGCGTTACATATCTCCCGGGCCACGGTGACATCATCGCCAATGCCCAAAGCCATGTCGAAGGCCTGAGGGACCACCGCTACGGCCGGGAGGCGGCGATCAGGGGCGCCCTGGGGAACGGCCCAAGATCCATCGCCGCCATGGTCCGCGAGGTCTATGCCGACACCGATCCAAAGCTGCATGCGGCGGCCGGTCTCTCCATGTTCGCGCAGCTGGAATGGATGGTGTCCCGCGGGTCGGTCCTGACCGAAGGCGCCCCACGGCTCGACAGCCTCTATCGCCTCGCCTGACCTCAAGGCGGGGCAGACCGGCGTGACACAGACGCGTAGGCATCAAGGAAGAGATTGATATTGCGCGCATTTTCGCCGAGGTCCGGCATCGGATAGGTCGAGGCCGATGCGATGTCGAGGCGCGTTGCGGTTTCGCCGGAACCAATCCGGATGCGCAGCTTGCTCGGCAAGCCCAAGGCCAGCGATCGGGCCTCTGCGGTGATCGTCCCGGCGGCCCCCTCCGTCGCCGGCTCGGTGGTTGCGATCACTTTCCAGCCGAGCTGATCCACCGCCGCCTTTGCGACGGCGAAGGCCTCGACCGTCGAGAGATCAACGGCTTGCGGCACAACGTCGGGATAGGCGGCTGCCTGCACGCTGTCGGTCTGGCTGGCCGGCACCAGCAGACGGGAGGTCAGGGCTCCGAGCGGCGTCACGGCCGGCGTCTCCATGTCCGCAAACAGGGTGGGATCGGTTGCCACCCGGTCCAGAGCCGGCGTCAGCGCATAGGCCGAAATGATCGCAAAGAACGGTAAAAAAGACAATAAAATCAAAAAGATGGATGGAATGACATGCTGTGCTCCCGGTCGCCCGTCGCGCCAGATGTCGCGCATACCCAAGGCCGCCAGCCCGAGGGCAACCAGCGACAACGCCAAGGCGAACAGCAAGGTTGCGACCAGCGTGTCGCTGTTGACGAGATCAAACCGCCGCCCAGCCAGACCAACGACGTTGAGCATGACGGCCAGCGCGCCAAGAAAGCGCGCGGGCCTCAGGCCACGCGCCGGTGGAACGGGCAGGGGCGGCAGCGAGGCCATCAGCCAAATTCCGGGCCGCGCACGCTGTAGGGCCGCATCTCCCGCCAGCGGTGCATGAGCTGCTCGAGCCCGGCGTCATTGCTGTCCGGCAGCACGACACGTGCGGTGACGTAGAGATCGCCGCGCGTACCGGTCTTGTCCGGCAAGCCCTTGCCACGCAGGCGAAAGGCGCGTGCACCTGTGATTCCGGCGGGAATGGTCATGTCCACGGCTCCTTCCAGCGTCGGTACGCGGACCTTTGCGCCAAGCACGGCTTCGTCGAGCGTGACGGGCAGGTCCAGGCGCAGATTATAACCGTCCGGACGGAACAGGGGATGACTTTCGTAGATGAGGATGGCGATGGCGTCGCCCGGCGGCGTTCCGTCGCTGCCCTGGCCCTTGAGGCGCAGCTGCTGACCGGGCTCGAATCCCAAGGGTATCTTTGCGTCCAAGGATTTACCGGAGGGCAGGGTAACCCGGACCTTGCCCGAACCGACGATATCCTCAAGCTTCACCCGGGCGGTGACCATGACGTCCGCCCCCTTGGCGGCCGCGCCGGCGGCATTCTGGAAGCCATTGAAATTGCTCTCGGATCCGCGCTGGCGACCGCGGGTGCCGCCACCTGCGGCAAATCCCGAGAAGGCGTCGCCGAAGATGTCGTGCAGAATATCATCGGTGGCGCGCCCGCCACCGGCCTGACGGAAGCCGCCGCGTGGGCCTGCACCGGCGCCAAAGCCCTCGAAACCGGTGAAGCGAGGCTTGCCGTCGGCCCCGATCTCGCCGGCGTCAAACTGCTTGCGCTTGGCGGAATCTCCAACGATTTCATAGGCCTGATTGACCTCGGCGAACTTCTCCTTGGACTTGGGATCGGCCTTGTTGGTATCCGGATGATACTGCTTGGCAAGCTTGCGATAGGCCTTTTTGATGGCGGCCTCGTCCGCGCTTTTGGGCACGCCAAGCACGTCATAGGGGTCGCGCATGAGCTTCAAATCCTCTCAAATTCGTCCTGTTACGCGGCGGCCAGAATGTCACGCTTTCGTCGCGTGGCCCTTCGGTGCGGCCGGCGCCAATGTCACCGTTATGTCGCTAATGTAATGATCGGTCACCATCCGTTCCAGACAAGGCATATACGCCCGGACGATTCCTTCCAATTTTTTTCCTTTTGGCCCAACCGTACCTTTGTGCCCGCGCTCGGCGGGGATATATCCAGCAGCCAAACGGTGCCGGTCCGAGATGGGGCCGGGGCACCGGCCGGAGAACGAGACGCCATGTCCGAGACCGAAGCCGACTTCACCCAGGAGTCCGAGCCCTACAAGTTGTTTGCCGCCTGGCTCAAGGACGCCGAGCGCAGCGAGCCCAACGACCCCAACGCCATGACGGTGGCAACGGTGGACCCCGACGGCCTGCCCAACGCCCGGATGGTGCTGCTCAAGGCCTATGACCCCAGAGGCTTCGTCTTCTACACCAACTTCGAAAGCCAGAAGGGCCAGGAGATCCTCGCCTCCGGCAAGGCGGCGCTGCTGTTCCATTGGAAGAGCCTCAAGCGGCAGGTGCGTGTTCGCGGCACGGTGACACCGGTAGCCAAGGAAGAGGCGGACGCCTATTACGCCTCGCGCGATCGCGGCAGCCGCATCGGTGCCTGGGCGTCCAAGCAGTCGCGCCCGCTTGAAAGCCGCTTTGCACTTGAGAAGGCGGTGGCCGAATATGGACTCAAGTTCGGCATCAGCGAGATCCCCCGGCCCGACTACTGGTCCGGCTTCCGCGTGGCGCCGCAGTCGATCGAGTTCTGGAAGGACGGCATGTTCCGCCTGCACGACCGCATTCGCTTTGAGCCGGACGGCATGGGAAGCTGGTCCAAGTCCCGCCTCTATCCTTAAGAAAATAAAGGGATATTCAGCATCTCTTCACTTGGCTGATTCAGCCTGTGAAGTGGTTGAATCTCCCTTTTCATTTCAGGACATGCGGTGCGGGCCGAGCGCATCCTCCTGCCCGGCACGCCAAACTTTTCTCAAGGGGATAGGCGGGGCGGCCTCAGAACCGCTATCATTGCCTTGAATCATTTCGTGAGATGAATCGGACTCTCAAGTTCAAGGACCTCAAGCATGGCCGCTGCCCCCGGTGTCAAGGATCTGACCTTCGAACAGGCTCTGAAGGAGCTTGAAGGTATTGTCGGCCGGCTCGAACAGGGCTCGGTTCCGCTTGAGGAAAGCATCACCATCTACGAACGCGGCGACGCGCTGCGTGCCCATTGCGACAAGCTGCTGAAGGCCGCCGAAGCCAAGGTGGAAAAGATCCGCGTCGGCGCGGATGGCAAGGCGGCGGGAGTGGAGCCGCTGGACGAGTGATACCAAGTGGCATTGAAAATGACTCTTGGTATTCCGTATTCGAGTTTCTAATGCTTTTGACGTAAATGAGAAATTCGAATTGTTCTCAATGAGCCGATGCGTCAGCATTCTGGCGAATTGGTATGAGGCTTGGGAAGTCGTGGCCGACGGAGCACAGGACCTTGCGGAGCGAGGGCCTCAGCGAGTCCGGATTGGCCCGATGAAGCTTTTGCGATGCGCCCCTTCCTGTGGCTTTGTGTTGCCGCGGTGATCGAGGGCAATTCGAAGACGGGCTTCGCCAAGCGGCGAGCACCGGGCCGATCACCAGCCCGGCGCCGCCTTGCCTGCTCCCCGTCAGTTCAGTGCGAAGTCTGTCGCCACCAGGGCTGGGGCGGCGCCGTCGACCAGTTGCAGGGCGACCAGATCGTGGCGGGGCAGGGGGCCGGTGCCGTCGATGTCGATGGAGACCACGCCGTTGTCGGTGTCGTAGAGCACGGTGGTGACGGCCTTGGCGGGCGACGGGGAGCCGCTCTTGACGAAGGCGCCGGTCTCGGTCAGCGCTGTGCCCTTGACCCAGGTGCTGCCCGTGAACTTGGACACGGTGAAGACGATCTTGTCGACGCTGCTGGCAAAATCGGTGATCTTGTCGGCGCCGCCGGTGTTGCTGTCGAACACGAACTTGTCCTTGCCGGTGCCGCCGGTCAGCGTGTCCCGCCCGCTGTCGCCGCGCAGCGTGTCGTCGCCGGCGCCGCCGCTCAGCTTGTCGTTGCCGCGATAGCCCTGCAGGATGTTGTCACCGCTGTCGCCGATCAGCGTGTCATTGCCGACCGACCCGCGCACGCCTTCGATGGAGATGAAGGTGTCGTTCTTGGCCTCGCCGGTGTTGGCGGCGGCGTTGGCGAGGTTGACGGTCACAGGGCCGACTACATCCTGGTAGGAGACGATGTCGAGGCCCGGGCCACCACTCGCCGTATCGATACCCGTGCCGACGGAGAGATAGTCGTTGCCCTCGCGGCCAAAGAGCTTGTCGTTGCCGGCGAGGCCGGAGAGGAAGTTGCTGTAAGCGGTACCGTAAAGGCTGTCCCCCTTCTGGGAGCCCGTCAGGTTCTCGATGCTGTCGAGAATGTCGCCCGCTGCGTCGCCGCCGGAGTTCTTCGAATAATCGTTGAGATCGACGGTCACGGCAAGGGATGAGGAAACATAGCTGGCGGTGTCGGTGCCGGGACCGCCGTTCAAATAGTCTCCGACCACGCCACTGTCATCTTTGCCGCTTGCTCCTCCGATCAGCACGTCATTTCCGAACTGACCGTAAAGCTCGTCATATCCAGCCTTTCCGTAGATGATGTCGTTGTATTTCGAGCCGACCAGAACATCATTCTTTGCCGATCCACTGATGATGTTGCCGTTGGTGCGTAGATCGAACATCTGGTTCATGATGGGACCCTTGTGGTCAGCGGGATTCCAGCTGACGGAGACGAGATCCGACGGAGCACCATCCCCTTGGTGCTACGCCAATGATCAACAGGGCAAGAAAATAAAAATTTTTACTCAAGATGCAACCATAAATATAGAGCGCTAACTGCTATTTTCTCGGACTCTGGACGTTGCTCGACCGAGCCTCCGATGTCGACTGCACGGCGGTGGGGGCTTCTGGCAGCTCGCGGCAGTCTCGGTCCAGCGGTGCCGCGCGCAGCGCCTGATTAACCCGGCACCCACCCATCCTCCGCCAGCTCCCACCCCGCAAAGTCGAAGGCGGGGGAGACGACGCAGGAGACGAGGGTCCAGCCGCCGAGGGGACGGGCGGTCTGCCAGTGGTGGGCGGGGACGAGGACCTGCGGCGAGAGCGGGCCGAGTTCGGCTGATGTCACCGGGCCGCTGTCGCCGGGGGCGAGCGACAGCTCAAGCGGCGCACCGCCTTGCCAGAGCCAGAGTTCGTCAGCGTCGATGCGGTGCCAGCGGCTGATTTCGTGGGCTTCGAGCAGATAATGGACGGCGGAGGCCGGCGGGCGCTGGCCCTCGGGGGCGGGCGCGGTCCAGGTGCGGCGGAACCAGCCGCCTTCGTGATGCGGTGCGAGATCCAGGCGAGCGATAAGTTCTGCGGCGGTGATGGAACTGTCGGTCATGATCTCTCGACCTTCTGATCTTGCGGGGCTGCTCACACTCTTGAATTTGGAGCGATTTCTTGTCGACCTGACGATTCCGTCAGGTCGGAAAGCGCTCTAATCCGGAGCGCTCGTCAATCCCTCAGGGAACCAGACGTCCGGCATCTTCAAGTGACAGGCAAAGTTCGGCAAGTTCGATTGGAGCTCTTTGTGAGACGGCAGACAGAAGGCGCCGATCTGCAGTGACGAAACGGCATCTCTCACGGGTAGCGAGGGCAAGATAGACACAGTCATAGGCCGGGTGCCCAAGATTCACGGCGAGATCGAGTGTCGTTGTCGAAAGTCCTTGCAGGGAACAAAGACCAATTCCGGCACGCGCAAGCAATGCGGATGCGAGCTTTGCCTCATCCAGTTCAAGTTCTTGCCGCTGCACTTTCTTCCACAGAATATTGGTGCATTCCGCAAGAATGGGTTCCGGAGCCACAAAAGCAAAAGCCGAACGCAGGCGGACTGCATCTTCGCTGCCGTCTTCGGTAATCAGCCATTTTATCGCGACGCTGGCGTCGATGACCAGAGTTTCCTTCAACGTTCATCCCGCCCCTGACGCTGCAAGACCTCCGCGGGGGTCTGCTTGCGACCGACGGTAAGTTGCCGCAGCGCGGCGGCAAGATCGTCGAAGGAGGGCTCGGACTCCGTTTCGAGGGCCAGCTTGAGGATAGCCCTGTGTTCGGCTTCCGCCGACCGGCCATGTCTGGCCGCTCGCCGTTTCAACTTGGCGATCAAATCCTCATCGAGATTGCGAACATGCAGGCTGCCGACCACGGAACACTCCTGTGATAGCAATGCTATCAGCATATGGCGGTCAA
The DNA here is from genome assembly GCF_021864535.1 of Oryzibacter oryziterrae. Taxonomy (GTDB): domain Bacteria; phylum Pseudomonadota; class Alphaproteobacteria; order Rhizobiales; family Pleomorphomonadaceae; genus Pleomorphomonas; species Pleomorphomonas oryziterrae. The sequence continues at coordinate 15,863 of NZ_JAKJIC010000022.1, read as the reverse complement.
CTGCAAAAAGGCAAGTCATCCGGCAGGCCCATAAGCCAATGGCGGCAAAATGACTTTGCCGCCATTCGGCGCGTATCGCAGAGGGGGATCACGCCGCCAGTTTGAGGATGGTCTTCACCTGGGCGGTATCGAGGCGCACGAAGTTGCCGATGATGCGGCTGTCGCCCTCGGTGCACTTGTCGGCCATCTCGTCGATGCGGTCGGTGCCGACGCCGAGCGTGGTGAGCGTGGTGGCAAGGCCGATGCGGTGGAAGAAGGCTTCGAGGGCCGCGATGCCGGCGCGGGCGGTGCCTTCGCGGTCGTAGACGTTGAGTTCCACGTTCCATACGCGGACGGCCCACTGCACGAAGCGGTCGAGATCATTGTGGAGCACATGCTTCATCCAGGCCGGGAACACCACGGCAAGGCCGGCGCCATGGGCGACGTCGTAGATGCCGGAGATCTCGTGCTCGATGTCATGCGAGCCCCAGTCGCCGATGCGGCCGGTGTCGAGCAGGTTGTTGTGCGCCACGGTGCCGGCCCACATCAGCTCCGACCAGGCGTCGTAATCGGTTGGGTTGGCGAGAACCTTGGGCGCCTGCGCGATCACCGTCTTCATGGTCGCCTCGAGCATGCGGTCCATGAAGGCGACGTTGCGGACGTTGGTGAAATAGCGCTCCATCAGATGGCTCATGATATCGGCCGCGCCGCAAGCCACCTGGAAGGCGGGCAGGGTGAAGCAGAGCTCGGGATTGAGGATGGAGAATTTCGGGTAGAGCAGTTCGTGATTGTAGCCGCGCTTGACCCAGCCGTCTTCCTTGGTAATCACCGAGGCGGTGGAGGACTCGCTGCCGGCGGCGGGAATGGTCAGGATGGTGGCGACGGGCAGGGCGCGCGTGACGTCGCGCTTGCCGGCGAAGAAGTCCCAGACGTCGCCGTCGTCGACAGCCGCCATGGCGATGGCCTTGGCCGAGTCGATCACCGATCCGCCGCCGACCGCCAGGATGAAGTCGAGGTGATGTTCGCGGCACAGGCGCGCGCCTTCCAGCACCAGACCAAGGCGCGGGTTGGGCAGCACGCCGCCGAGCTCCACCCAGTCGACGCCCGCGTCGGCCAGTGACGCGACGACCCGGTCATAGAGGCCGGACGCCTTGATGGAACCGCCACCGAAATGCAGGAGGATGCGGCGGGAGTATTTGGCAACTTCCGCGCCGACGCCATTCTCCTGACCGCGACCGAAGAGGATCCGGGTCGGATTGTAATAGGTGAAGTTTTCCATCGCGAGACTCCCATGACAACTGTCGGCCCGGGCAAGCGCCCGTTCCCTTTGGCGCGACTATGCCTCTTGCTTGTTTATGCGTCCAGCAGAATATAGAGATAGGAATTATATGCATTGCAGATGAATTGGTGCGAACATGGAACTGCGTCACCTCCAGCATTTCGTCGCCGTGGCCGAGGAGAAGCACTTCACCCGCGCCTCGCAGCGGCTCAACATCGCCCAGTCGGCGCTGTCGAGTTCGGTGCGCTCGCTCGAGGATGAGCTGCAATCGCGCCTCTTCGTGCGCAGCACCCGCTCGGTGCAGCTGACGCCGGCCGGGCATGTGTTCCTGGAGAAGGCACGCGAGGCGTTGCAGGTGATCCAGGCGGGCCGGCAGGCGGTCAGCGACGTGGAAGGCCTGACCACCGGGGCGATCGCCATCGGCACGGCGCACAGCCTGCCCAACTTCCTCGACCTGCCGGCGCTGATCGCCCGCTATCACGCCGCCAATCCCGGCATCGAGGTGCGCCTGCGCCAGGGCGATGCGGCCAGCCTGATCGAACAGTTGCGCTCGGGTCGGCTCGACCTCGCCTTCCTGCCGCTCCTCGATCCGCCTGATGACATCGTGACGCGTGTGGTGGCCTGCGAGGATCTGGTGGTGGTGACGCCGCCCGGCCATGAACTCGCCGGGCGCGCGGGGCTGAGGCTACGCGACCTCGCCCGCCATGCCTTCGTCGATTTCGATCGTGGCTGGGGCACGCGCCCGCTGGTGGATCTCGCCTTTGCCCTGGCGGGCATACACAGACGCACCGCCTTCGAGGTGACCGACCTCGAAACGCTGGTCGATCTGGTGGCGGAAGGGCTGGGGATCGCGCTGCTGCCCGAGGCGATCGCCGAGACGCGGGGGGCGAAGATCTCGCTGGCCGGCATCACCGAGCCGCCCATCTGCTGGGAGCTGGTGGTGGCGCATGCCGGCAGCGCCGACAATGGTCCTCTCAATGGCGCGGCGCGGGCCTTTGCCGATCTCCTGGACTACCAATGAGCGGTCGCGCGCGCCCACGCTCCGGTGCGGTGGCGCTGAGCGAATTCAATCAAGCGGAAACAGGGACAAAACGCGCCTACGCCATTCACCGCATTGCCTTGCTTCCGCCGTCCTTCTGAATTGAAGATAAGGGCATCACCTGATAGGACACTCGAATGTTCTTTTTGTGGGTTGTTTTGCATTGAGTCGTCCGGTCACCCCGCTGCTAGACACCATCGCTTCGCCAGCTGACCTGAAGGTGCTGTCGCCGGCCGAGTTGCGCCAGTTGGCCGAAGAGGTGCGGATCGAGATGATCGACGCCGTCTCGGTCACCGGCGGCCATCTCGGCGCCGGGCTGGGTGTGGTCGAACTGACCATCGCGCTGCACACCGTCTTCGACACGCCGCAGGACCGGTTGATCTGGGATGTGGGCCATCAGGCCTATCCGCACAAGATCCTCACCGGTCGTCGCGAGGCCATGCGCACGCTGCGCCAGGGCGGTGGTCTCTCGGGCTTCACCAAGCGCTCGGAAAGCGAATACGACCCCTTCGGCGCCGGTCATTCCTCCACGTCCATCTCCGCCGGCCTCGGCATGGCGGTGGCGCGCGACATTGCCATGCGCGACAATCACGTGGTGGCGGTGATCGGCGATGGCGCCATGAGCGCCGGCATGGCTTATGAGGCGATGAACAACGCCGGGGCAATGGACACGCGCCTCGTGGTCATCCTCAACGACAACGACATGTCCATCGCCACGCCGGTGGGGGCCATGAGCGCCTATCTGGCGCGCCTCGTGTCCGGGCCGACCTATCTGTCCATCCGCGAGGCGATGAAGCAGCTGGCCAAGAACCTGCCCAAGGGTCTCGCCCGGAAGGCGCAGCGCGCCGAGGAATATGCGCGCGGCTTCTGGACCGGCGGCACGCTGTTCGAGGAGCTGGGCTTCTACTACGTCGGCCCCATCGACGGTCATAACCTCGATCATCTGTTGCCGGTGCTGCGCAATGTGCGCGACAGCGACGGCCCGGTGCTCGTGCATGTGGTGACCAAGAAGGGCAAGGGCTATCCGCCGGCCGAGGCGGCGCCGGACAAGTATCACGGCGTCAACCGCTTCGACGTGGTGACGGGCACCCAGGTCAAGCCCAAGTCCAACGCCCCGAGCTATACGCGCGTCTTCGCCGAAACGCTGGTGGATGAGGCCTCGCGCGACGAACGCATCGTCGCCGTCAACGCCGCGATGCCGGCGGGCACCGGGCTCGACATCTTCGCGAACGCCTATCCCGACCGCTGCTTTGACGTGGGCATTGCCGAACAGCATGCGGTGACCTTCGCCGCGGGCATGGCAACAGAGGGGCTGAAGCCCTTCTGCGCCATCTACTCCACCTTCCTGCAGCGCGCCTATGACCAGGTGGTGCATGATGTGGCGATCCAGAAGCTGCCGGTGCGCCTGCCCATCGACCGCGCCGGTCTGGTGGGCGCCGATGGGGCGACCCATGCCGGCTCCTTCGACGTGGCCTATCTGAGCTGCCTGCCCAACATGGTGGTGATGGCCGCCGGCGACGAGGCGGAACTGCGCCACATGGTGACCACCGCCGCCGCATATGACGACGGCCCGATCGCCTTCCGCTATCCGCGCGGCGACGGCATGGGCGTGGAACTGCCTGCGCGTGGTTCGGTTCTGGGGATTGGCCGCGGCCGGGTGCTGCGCGAAGGCACCAAGGTGGCGATCCTCTCCTTCGGCACGCGCCTCGCCGAGGCGCTGAAGGCGGCTGACGAGCTTGAGACCTATGGCCTCTCGACCACCGTGGCCGACGCGCGCTTCGCCAAGCCGCTCGACGTCGATCTGGTGCGCCGCCTTGCCCACGGCCACGAGGTGATGGTGACGGTGGAGGAGGGCTCCATCGGCGGCTTCGGCAGCCAGGTGACGCAGGCGCTGCTCGACATGGGACGCTTCGACAAGGGCTTCCGCTTCCGCTCGCTGGTGCTGCCCGACAGCTACATGGATCACGACAAGCCGGAGACCATGTATGCCCGCGCCGGTCTGGACTCGCGCGGCATCGTGACCAAGGTCTTTGAGGCGCTGGGGCGCGATGCGGACGCACGAGCCCGGCTCGAGGTGAAGAAATAAGGGGGAAAGCGCATGTCCGGTACATCCATCGATCACGATCAAAACGGCAATCCGGTCGGGCCGATCGTCGAGAACTGGACGCCGCGCCCGCGCCCGCCGCGCACCCCCATGATCGGGCGCACCTGCGATGTGGTGCCGCTGACAATTGCGCATGCAGCCGACCTGCATGCCGCCAACATCACCGACCTCACCGGCAACATGTGGGCCTATCTCACCTCCGGCCCCTATGCGTCGCTGGCCGATTACGAGAAATGGGTTGCCGCGTCGGAAGCTTCGGAAGACCCGCTGTTTCATGCGGTGATCGACAAGGCGACCGGCAAGGCCGTAGGTAGCTGCAGCTACCTGCGCATCGACCCGCCCGGCGGCGTGATCGAGGTGGGCTGGATCGCCTGGTCGCCGCTGCTTCAGAAGACGGTGATGGCCACCGAGGCCATGTATCTGATGATGAGGCGCGTGTTCGACGAACTTGGCTATCGCCGTTACGAGTGGAAGTGCAACGCCCTCAACGCGCCGTCCATGCGGGCTGCGGAACGCTTCGGCTTCACCTACGAAGGCACCTTCCGCCAGGCCGCCATCAATCGCGGCCGCAATCGCGACACCGCCTGGTTCTCCATTCTCGACAGCGAATGGCCCGACCGCAAGGCGCGCTTCGAGCGCTGGCTGGACCCGGCGAACTTCGACGAGAAAGGCCGGCAGAAAGTGAAGCTCGGCGGCTGAGGCCTCAGGAGGCTTTCGCCGCTTCGAGCGAAATGCGCGCCGGTGGCATCGGTTGTCGTGACGGGGTCTTCATCCCCTGTGGGAGGCTGTGCTCGACAGGGCAGCCTCCGTCGCAGGAAGGCTGAACGGGCGCCAGACAATTTCAGGTCATAGGCATGGGGACGGCGTTTACCCCTCTCCCTGTCCCTCCCCCGCAAGGGGGGAGGGAACGATGACAGTGTCGTCATTGCAAATTCGTGTGCGGGTTGCCCTGTCCTGATCGGGGCGATGGAAATCCAGTGAGCCTCTCGGTCTCAACCGCGTCCCCTCCCCCCTTGCGGGGGAGGGACAGGGAGAGGGGTTTGCAGCAGCATTGACGTGCTCCGCAGCGACGAGAGCGAGGCGCTTGTGTCGATCCACGGCTTTGTGCCCCCACACGAGACGACGGGCGCGATAACTCGCCTATGGCCTGACTTCTCCTGACAGCCTTCGACAGCACCTCATGTCAGCCTGAACGGACAGGAGTGCCGCATGCCCATTTTCCACGAAACCACCGTTCCGGTCTTTATCCATTATCTTCAGCGGCTTGAGCACATGCTCAGCTGTTTGGATGCGCATGGATCTCTGACCGGTGAGGATCGGCAGGTGCTCATCAGGCGCAGTTTGGCACCGGGCATGTTCGATCTGGAGACCCAGGCACGCTGCGCCATTGGCTTTTCCCAACGTGCCTTCGCGCCGCTGGTGCCGGCTTGCGGCGCACCGATCGAGATGGGCGAGGGGCTGTCTGGTTTGATCCAGGCAGCGCGTGAGGCCCGTCACAGGCTCGAAGGCGTGGCACCGTCTGAGTTGGCCGGCAAGGAAGCGCATGTCTGCCGGGATCGGGCCGGCGAGGCGGAGGTGGTTCTGGCGGCCACGGACTTCATCGCCCGCTATGCCTTGCCGAACTTCTTCTTCCACCTCTCCATGACCTACGCCATCGCCCGCGCCGCCGGCGTCCCGCTCGGCAAGGGCGACTTTGACGGCTGGCACGCATATGCGCCGGGGTTCAGCTTTGTGGGAGAGGGGGACCGTGGCGGAGCTTGAGTTTCATATTTTTTGTTTTTTGATAGACAAGCACCTTTGTCTCTCACATATTGAAGGTAAAGCCCTTTGACTCTCATTGGGCGTTCTCATTGAGAGACAAGCGCGATGTCCATAACGGTTGTCGAGCCAGACCTGAGCGACGCGGTCGACTATCACTATGACCGCTTTCCACCCAGCAATCTGAACTTCGGTCAGCTCATGAAGCCGCTGGCCCAAGCCGCGTCAGCGTTGGCTCGATATGACCAGATGCTGAAGGGCATGCACAATGCTGAGATTTTGTTGGCTCCCGTAAGAAATCAGGAAGCCGTGATTTCGTCTCGCATGGAAGGAACCGTAAGTACCCTTGACGAGGTGCTGCGTCTGGAAGCCGAGCATACAGAAGACAACGAGTTTTCTGCAACGGAACATCGTCTCGATACAATTGAGGTGTTTCTGTATTCGCGGGCAATACGAGCCGCCCAAAGTAGTATTCGGGCAGGGGCACCTGTTTCGCTTTGGCTTGTACGGGCCGCGCATCAGGAGCTTCTCCGCTTCGGTCGTGGAGCCCGTCTCGCGCCTGGAGAGTTCAAGACCGAACAGAACTTTCTTGTCGATCGCAATCGGCGAAAGGTGCTTTTCGTTCCGATCTCGCCCGAGAAACTGCAGGACGGCTTGGACAGCTGGATTGCCTACATCAACGATGACACCGTCGAGACACTTATTCGTACGGCACTTGCGCACATCGAGTTTGAGGCCTTGCATCCCTTCAAGGACGGAAACGGCCGCATTGGCCGGATGCTCATTCCATTGTTGCTATGGCAGAGCGGGGCCATTTCCGAGCCTTATTTCTATATGTCGGGCTATCTGGAAGAGCATAAGGATGAATACATCGATCGAATGCGCAATGCATCAGCGCATGACGAATGGACGGAGTGGATCGTCTTCTTCCTGCGCGCGATTGAGGCGCAAGCAAAGTCCAACCTCAAGCAGGCGGAGGAAATTCGGAGTTTGTACCAGGAACTCAAGGAGAAGTTCAGGTCAATACTTGCCTCTCAGTGGTGCACAACTGCACTGGATTTCATGTTCACCCACCCGGTTTTTCTAAACAGCCGCTTCACGACAACCTCCGGCATTCCGCAGCCGACGGCGCACAGATTTGTTCGCCTTCTGGTAGATGCCGGGATTCTTAGGATCATTCAGCCGGCCGCTGGGCGCCGATCGGCAATATATGCGCTTGAACCGTTGCTGTCCTTGGTTCGAGCCGGATCTTGATTCTCACTATGCTGCCGGTTTGATGGACAAGGCAATTTGAGTTCATTGCGTGAGAGACAACAGGCGTTGTCTCTCACGTTTGTGTTGTTTTGAGAGTCTATAGCTCTTGGCGTCTGGTCCTGTCGAGTTGCCAGAGCCTGCTTTTGCCTGTATGAACGATCCATTGTTCGAAGAAGAAAGGAGGGTCACGTGAGCAATAATTTCTTCCGGTTCAACCGGCAACGTGGTCCCGTCCAGGCCCTGCAGATGCGTTTGCAGGGCTGACCGGAAGCGGAATTCTTCAAGCTGGATCTTCCTGGTCTGCCCTTTGTGGCTCGCGGTGCCCAAGCCTTCAGGCTGTCTGCGGTATCGCCATTTCCCATGCACCGCAGCTGACGCCCGCATCGACGAAGGCCGAGCGCCCGCGATGTTGCGTCTTGCGGATCTGACCAGAGACGACAAATGGCTTTCATCAATATCCGCAATCTCGGCGTCACCCTGTCGCAGCCGCTGTTTTCCGGGCTCAATCTTGCCGTCAACGCCGGCGACCGCATCGGCGTTGTCGCTGCCAACGGGCGGGGGAAATCGACGCTGTTCCGCTGCATCGCCGGAACTTTCGACCCGACCGCCGGCGAGATCACCCGGGCGCGCGGGCTGACCGTCGGCTATGTGGAGCAGAACGTGCCGGAGCCGTTGCTCGGCCTCTCCTTCCGCGACGCCGTGCTCGACGCGCTGCCGGCGGACGAGGCGGAGACCGACGCCTGGCGCGCCGACGTGGTGCTGGAACAGCTCGAGGTGCCCGAGGAGATGCGCGAGCGGCCGATGCGGGCGCTGAGCGGCGGCTGGCAACGCATCGCGCTGCTGGCCCGCGTCTGGGTGCGCGACCCGGACCTGTTGATCCTCGACGAACCGACCAACCACCTGGACCTCGGCAAGATCGCGCTGCTGGAAGATTGGCTGAACGGCCTGCCGCGCGACGTGCCGGTGATCATGGCGAGCCACGACCGCGCCTTTCTCGATGCGGTGACCAATCGCACGCTGTTCCTGCGCCCCGAGCAGTCGCAGGATTTTGCGCTGAGCTATTCGGCGGCGCGTGCGGCGCTCGCCGAGACGGACGCGGCCGACGCCCGCCGCTACGAGCGCGACATGAAGACGGCAGACCAGCTGCGCCGGCAGGCCGCCAAGCTCAACAATATCGGCATCAACTCCGGCAGCGATCTCCTGGTGGTCAAGACCAAGCAGCTGAAGGAACGGGCCGAACGTCTGGAAGGCGCGGCCAAGCCGGCGCATCTCGAACGCTCGGCCGGCGCCATCCGCCTCGCCAACCGCGGCACCCACGCCAAGGTGCTGGTGACGCTCGACAATACCGAGGTGACGACGCCCGACGGGCAACTGCTGCTGCGCACCGGCAAGCTCTACATCGCCCAGGACGACCGCATCGTGCTGCTCGGGGCCAACGGCGTCGGCAAGTCGCGGCTGATGGGCATGGTCAAGGCGGCAATCGACCGGCCGGACGCGCTCGTCGGGGGCATCAAGGCGACGCCGTCGCTGGTGCTCGGCCATGCCGATCAGGCGCTGGCAAACCTTCGCGACGCCGATACGCCCATGGAGGCGGTGACACGCCGTTTCGATGGCGGCGATCAGCGGGCGCGGGCGCTGCTGGCTGGTGCCGGTATCGCCGTGGACATGCAGGGCAAGCCGATAGGCCGCCTGTCGGGCGGGCAGAAGGCGCGGCTCGGCATGCTGATCCTGCGGCTCGCCAACCCCAACTTCTACCTGCTGGACGAGCCCACCAACCATCTGGACATCGAGGGACAGGAAGCGCTGGAAGGCGAACTCCTGGCCCACCAGGTCAGCTGCCTGTTCGTCTCGCACGACCGCAGCTTCGTGCGGGCGGTGGCCAACCGCTTCTGGAAGATCGAGCGCAAGCGGATCGTGGAAGTGGACGGGCCGGAGGAGTTCTTCGCCGAAAGCGGGAAGCTCCGGTGAGGCGGCCTACAGCCAGCGCTTCCAGCGGAACAGGCTGAAGGTGCCGACGGCGGACAGGACCATCACGCCGATGGCCCAGATATAGCCGTGGCTCCAGTGCAGTTCGGGCATGATGTCGAAGTTCATGCCGTAGATGCTGGCCACCAGCGTCGGCGGCATGAAGATCACGGCCAACACCGAGAAGATCTTGATGATGTCGTTCTGCTGGATCGAGATCAGGCCGAGCGTGGCGTCGAGCAGGAAGGTGATGCGCTCCTCCTGGCCGCGGCAATGGTCGGCCAGCGCGGTGATGTCGCGCGTCATCGGCTTCAGTCGCGCCACGTCTTCCTTGCCGTAGCGCGGGCCGTCCATCTTCACGGTGAGGAAGGAGATGAGGCGCTGCAGGCTGATCAGGCTTTCCTGGAAATGGCCGAGCCGCATGCCTTCGCGGCCGATGTTCTTGAGCGACACGGTATAGCGGTCGCCCTTGGAGCGGTTGCCGCGCGGATCGGCCTCGAACACCTGACGGGCGATCGCCTCGATGCGCGCGCCCGACTGTTCGATCACGTCGGCCAGCCGGTCGATGGCCGCTTCCAGAATGGTGAGCAGCGCGCCATGCGAGGTGGTGATGCCGGCGCCGGGGTCGGTGACATTCTTGATCGCCATGGGGATCGAGCCGGGCTCGTCATAGCGCACGGTGACCAGATGCTTGTCGGTCAGCACGAAAGTGACGGCGGTGGTCGACGGGTCGTTGCCGCCCGAGCGGCAGGGCAGCACGGCGGTGAGATAGAGCACGTCGTTGACGACGGAGAGCCGGCTCGACAGCTCGATCTCTTCCATCTCGGCCCGGGTCGGCAGCTCGGCACCGATGAAGCGCTCGATGGCGATCTCCTCGGCGCGGGTCGGCGTCATGAGGTCGATCCACAGCGCCGCCGAACTCGGAAGCGTTTCACCGCAATCGGGGGCATATTCGAGCCTGTCGCCGACCGGGTGAAACACATTGAGCATAAGCTGACTCCGGCGCTGGAAACCGAATGACGATTGGGCGCCCCTATATGACAGAGCCGCACCTAAAGTCCAATACGAACAATCCTCTCAACGCACCGGGAAATGCGGGCGCCGCCCAACGGGTTTCTGGTCTGTGTCCGTAATATCCGGTAGGCCGGCCTGCGTTTGCAAATCCTGCCACCCATGCTAAGGATTTTGCCGGAGTGGAGAGAGTCATGCGGACTTCGGGGCTGCGGCCCGGGCACCTTTGGGGGCTAGTCTTGCGGAACGTGATGAGCGTTCTGACTGTCTACGCGCTCGTCCTGCAGATCCTGCTGCCACTGTCCGCCGCAACCGCCTCGGCTGCCGAGAGCGGCAACGGCGTGCCGGTCTATTGCAAGCTGATGCTGGACGCGCCGCAATCTTCCGGCGCCACACTGCCCATGGACGCCTCGCACGACTGCCAGATCTGCTGCCTGCAGAGCGGCGCAGTCGCCGATCTCCCCAAGGCCAGCGTTGCCGCAACGCCCGTTGTTCGGGGCGAAGCGGTCGCTTTCAGCCAGGCGCGTCTCGACTTGCCGCTGTTGACGCGCGGCGCACCGCCGTCGTTGCGCGGACCGCCAAGCCTCTGATCGCCAGCGTAGGGCATTGAATGCCCCTCAACGCGCCATGGAGCGCCTTCCGACCTGACGGAATCGTCAGGCCGACATGAAATCGCTCCAGATTCAAGAGTTTGAGCAGCCGCTTTTCGATCATGTTGATTCAACAGGATCGGCGGGTGCTCCAAAGCGCGGGCGGCGACGCGTGTCGGTCGCCCCGCGACCTCACCTCATCCACGTAACTGACCGATTTCCCGGGCCGACAGTCGGCCCGTATTCAAGCTGTAACAAGGAGTTCAGCATGCTTTCCAACATGACCCGCATTCTCCGTTCCGCCGTCGTCGCCTCGGCGCTGGTGCTGGCTGCCACTGCCGTCGCGCCTGTCGCGACGCCGGCTGCCGCCCATGAAGTCAAGGCCGGGGCCCTCGTGCTGGTTCACCCCTGGACCCGCGCGACGCCGGACGGTGCCAAGGCGGCCGGCGGCTTCCTGGTGATCAAGAACACCGGCAGCGAGCCCGACAAGCTGATCGGCGGCACCGCCGAATTTGCCGGCGTGGTGCAGGTGCACGAGATGAAGATGGAAGGCGACGTGATGAAGATGCAGGAGCTCAAGGATGGCCTTGAGATCCCTGCCGGCGGCGAAGTGGCGCTGAAGCCGGGCTCCTTCCACATCATGTTCATGCAGCTCAAGACGCCGCTCAAGAAGGGCGACGAGGTCAAGGGCACGCTGAAGTTCGAGAAGGCCGGCGAGGTGGCCGTCGAATGGGCGGTGGAAGCCATCGACGCCAAGGCTCCGGCGCACGGCGAGCATACCAACTGATGGCCTGAAACAGTGTGGCGGCACCATCCGGGTGCCGCCACGCAAAGGTGGTGGATTACCCTGTCGAAACTGCGCAGGGCTACGCGGCGATTTCGGTGCAAATCGCGCGGAAAAGAGCCCTCTGACAGGGGATGCCACTCCGTAATGTCACCAAGAGGCGGCGAAAGACCACTTGCGACATCATGATGTCATGCAATAGAGCCTGAAGATGCTATGGTGCGCTGCACACGAATCTGACGGACGAACGGAAGGCTGATGACGACAAGCAGGACGCCTTTGCGCAGGGCAGGCGCTGGCCGCGAGCCGGCGGGTTTGCTTGCGTCCTTGCGTCAGGCCGTCGATATCCGCATCGGCTTTGCCATCGTCCTGTTCTGCCTGTCCGCAATGATGGGCGCGGCGCACAAGCCGATCGTCCTGGGCGAAGCGGCGCAGCAGGTCGGCTCTGCCACGACATCGACCATTGATGCCAATGGCTTGGTCATCTGCAATGGTTCGGCACGGACGCCGGGCGGCCGGGCTGTCGCATCATCGATCTGCGACGCTTGCCTTGTGACCGCGGCGCCGGGACTTGTGGGCAGCCCCGCGGTTCTGCCGCTTCCCGGCAATATCCAGCTGGCGCAAGCCCTCGCACCTGAGGTTCGTGCGCCGGATGCACTCGACAGGACTTGGACGTCCGCACGTGGCCCGCCGATTGCTTGAGGCAAGGCAATCTGTAGCGTGCGCCGCGGTCAACCCGTGACGCTTGTCCGAAGTCCGAACCGGTTCTCCATGCCGGTAGCATCCACGGAAACTTCCATGCTTGAGAATTCTTCACCGGCGTCATCAGCCGGGTCGGCAGCGGGTCATGCCTATAGCCATGTCCTGACACTGCCGGTACGAGCGCCCCGTTCCAGCCCGCACAGCGATGGCATTGCCATAAGGCTTCCGGGCCGCAGCCGTCTGTTCGATCAGAGCGAAGAAGTGGGCTCGACTTTCGAGATCGTTCAGGGGGCCGTGATGCTGTCACGCCTGCTGCGCGACGGTCGGCGTCAGATCGTCGATATCCTCGGCCCTGGCCGGCTGTTCGGTGCGGTGATGTCGCCGGTGCAGGAGGTGGCGGCCGAAACGCTGACCGCCAGCGAAATCCGCGTCCACGGCCCCGACGCCGAGTTTTCCGAGGCGCGGATCAACAACGAGCTGCGCCTGGCCATCGACCGCCTGCAGACCCACGCAGTTCTGCTCGGTCGCAAGACCGCGCTTGAGCGGGTGGCTTCGGGCATGGTTGGCCTTGCCGTGTTGCTGGCCGGCTCCCGCGCCCTGAACGGCAATGGTCCGATCAGCTTCCGCCTGCCGCTGACCCGCTCGGATCTGGCCGACTGGCTGGGGCTGGTGCTGGAGACGGTCAGCCGCAACCTGAGCCAGTTGCAGAAGGCCGGGCTGATCAGCATCGAGAAGCAGGACCGCGTGCAGATCCTCGACATGGCCGGCCTGAAGCAGGTCGCAGCCTATGAGACAAAGTGGATCTGAAATGCCTTTGACGTCTTGATCAATCCCGGCCTTGGCCGGGATTGAGGCGTCGACCGCTGCGGCCTATTTCCCATCCTCGGGACGCGACAACAGCCGCCGGTAGAGCGTCGAGCGATGGATGCCGAGCCGCTTGGCGGCGAGCGAGATGTTGCCGTTGGCCGCTTCCACAGCCGACTGCATGGCCTTGAGCTCCAGATCGTTGAGCTGCGTTTCGCCGTCGAGCGCCATAGCGATCGGCGGCATGGCCTTGCGGCTTTCCTCGCTGGCATTGACGAGATAGGCGGGCAAGGCGCTGGGCTTCAGGCTCTCGCCAGGATCGGCCAGGGCGATCAGCGCCTTCAAAGTGCCGACCAGCTGCCGGAAGTTGCCGGGCCAGGTGTAGCCGACCAGCGTGCCGAGCGTCTCACGGGTAAGCGTGACGCGCTGCGCATCAGCCCCGAGACGCAGGAAGAGCTTCTCGATCAGCGCCGGCAGATCGGCGAGATTGCGCAGGGGCGGCAGGTTGATCGTATATTGCGCGATGCGGAAATAGAGGTCGGCCCGGAACTCGCCGCGCTCCACCGCCTGCGACAGGTCGCGGTGGGTGGCACAGATCAGGTTGAAATCGACCGCCACGGGCCGGGTGCCGCCGAGCGGAGTGACCTCGCGCTCCTGCAACACGCGCAACAGGCGCGCCTGCATGCTGAGCGGCATGTCGCCGATCTCGTCGAGAAACAGCGTGCCGCCATGGGCCGCGCGCAGTTGTCCCTTGTAGCCGCCCTTGCGCGCCCCGGTGAAGGCGCCGTCCTCGTAACCGAACAGCTCGCTTTCGATGAGCGACTCGGGCAGGGCGGCGCAGTTGACGGCGATGAAAGGCTCGCGCTTGCGGCTGCCGTTGTCATGGGCGGCGCGGGCGAACACTTCCTTGCCGGCGCCGGTCTCGCCCTGGATCAGCACGGGGATATCCGACGACAGCAGGCGAATGGCGCGGGTGAGAGCGGCCTGGGTGTTGGCGTCGAAGATCGGCTCTTCGCGGCCCGGCTGCAGCGGCTGAGGCGCGGTGCCGGTGAGGTGGATGGAGGTGCGCTTGGCGGCGTTATACTGCCCGAACAGTACGGTGCCATCGGGCCGGCGGATCTCGCCGCGATCGGCGAGGCGCGACAGGCTGCCGGCGAACAGAGACTGACGTTCGGCGAGCTTCAGGTCCGACCAGTCGAGCCCGAGAAGCTGGAGGCCATGCCGGTTGGCGGCGATCAGATCCTCGCCCTCGAACACCAGGATGCCCTCGCGCGCGGTGCCGAGCAGAGCGGGATCGCGGTGGATCTGGACCACGTCATAAGGCGCGAAGGTCCCGTCGAAGAAGAAGCGACGCTCGATCTGGTCGACAGCCATGCGCACGAGGCCAAGGGCGTGCAGGTGCTGCACGTCCGCATTGCCGGAAATGTCGATGACGCCCATCAGGTCGCCATAGGGCGAGCGGATCGGGGCCGCCGAACAGGTGAGCATGCGGTGCGGTTCGAAGAAATGCTGGGCACCCTGCACGGCGACGGCAGCGCCTTCCGCCAGTGCGGTGCCAATGGCATTGGTGCCGCTGGTGCCCTCGGCCCAGTCGACCCCGGGCATGAGCGCAACGCGGGCGGCGCGATCGGCGAACTCGGGATTTCCGACGGCATCGAGGATGACGCCGTGTGCGTCGGTCAGGATGGCAATGCAGCCGGTGGTATCGGCATCGCCCTGCAAGGCGTCGAGCTCGGGGCGCGCGGCTGCGCGAAGCTTCTCATTGCGTTCGATGACACGCGACAGCTCGCGAGCCGTCAAGGGTTCCGACTTGGGGCGACCGATCAGATCGAGCCCCTGATTGATGCAGCGCTGCCAGGAACGCAGGATCGGCCCTGGCAGATTTTCCGGCAGGACATCCCGCCCGGAAACAACGCGTCGGCGAGCCCCGACGAAGCCACGCTCAAATCCGTCCGACATAACCGTCCTCCGGCCGCTCCCCTGAAGTATTCTCTTCGTTTCGGGTTGTCGCACATCGCGACAATGTAGCGGATCGTTGTTGCGCAAATCCACACAAATGATCGTGGTCGACGAAAGTTCAAGGAACCGCCCAGGTCCCCTAAAGGACGGTAAAGGCAAAATACAAGGCAAGTGTATGTAATAGATAGAGTATTTCCACGGATGCACGGAATTTTGCCGGATCTGGCACGCCAATTGCGAAGACTTGCCCAAACAACGATCTGCCAGGTCGCCTGCAACACAGGGAAAGACATCGGGCAGTTCCAAAATCGGGTGGAAGGATCAAGGACAAGCCGTTCTGCCAGGAAAAAGTTCCGGTATTTCAGCCCGTTGATCCCCTTGGGCGGAGATGTCGGGGGCGATCCGGCCAGAGGGGCATCTTCTGAAATCGCAGCCGATCCAGCTGAGACCAGTTCGCCAGAATGCTGACGCATTGGCTCATTGAGAACAAGTCGAATTTCTCATTTGCGTCAAAGGCATGAGAAATTCGAATACGGAATACCAAGGTCATTTTCAATGCCACTTGGTATGAGACCCGGGTTGACGCCGTGTGGGCGTCGCCAGGCCGAGGTTGATGTCCCTGTCGTCGGGCTGGC